>CAXMWX010000005.1:0-836315 GCA_963422205.2 Gammaproteobacteria bacterium
GCCTGGAATTATAATAAAACCGCCTCACACTTACGCTTTGCAGGCTATGCCCAACGAGAGAAAGTCAACCCGACTGGCGCTGACTTATATGGGGTTGCTGATAGGAATTACACCCATTCAGGTATCTACTTGCGCGGCGGTGGTCTGCAATACCGGATAACGGCCAACTGGAATATCCGCCTTATCCGCCTGGCCGATGAGAATGATGCCAACGCAAGACGGGAATTGTATGTGTATGAGAACACCCGCTGGTATGTCACACCCATCCCGTTCTCCGCACTGGACGAACCTGAAGAGACCGAGCGCGGCCCACAAGGGCCAGCCGGGCCACGGGGGGCGACCGGCCCCAGAGGAGCAACCGGGCCGAGAGGCCCGGCAGGGGCAGCCGCCACCGGCGAAGTGCTACAGGATGTGCGCTATACCCTAAGTAAAACCGCTGCCAATCTACAGAAAAAAGTCAATGGCCGATGGGTGACACTGGCCGTTTTCCAACCCCAAACACCCCCGTTCAGGGGTATTAGTGGCAGCCATTTCTCAGACATCCGCCTGAAAAAACACATCCGCTTTATCGGTCGACATCAAGGGCTTGCCTGGTATCGGTTTACCTACCTCTGGGATGAGACTACCACCCATATCGGCGTCATGGCACAGGAACTCTTGAAGATACGCCCCTCGGCAGTCAGCATCCATCCCAGCAGCTACCTGATGGTCGATTACTCACAACTAGCAGCACACCCGGCACAGGAGAGATAACTATGATTACCCACCTGGGGCACTTCCGGCGGTATGAGCCAGACAATGCCGAGATAACAAACGCCCTGTACTTTAGGGACGCCGAGGGCAATGACTTCTACGATGTACAGGACAACCTGGAGGGCGCCTGCTTCCTGTTGGCCGACCCGCAGACGAATAGCATCACCAGCCACAGTACCGATGTCTCTACCCTGGCACCGTTTGACCATCTGCTGCTGGCCTCAGATGAGGTGCTGGAACTCGATGAGACAAAACGCTGGCAGTATACCGGCAAGGCCATCGAAGCGGTTCAGCCCACACTGGATGAGATCAAGACGGCCAAGGTCGCCGAACTCACCCACGCCTTCAATGCTGCGCTTAACGCTGGCTTTACCTCGGATGCCCTGGGAAGTACCCACCGCTATGACAGTGAAACCCACAACCGAGAAAACCTCATCGGGGCAGTCGCCACGGGTGTCCCGCAAATGTTCACCTGTAACGACAACCAGAACAGTGCCAACAGCAAACGACAACGCCTGCACACCGCCGAACAACTGAAACAGGTACTCATTGACGGGGCAGCCAGAAAACAAGCCCTGATTGCCCGTTTGAGAGAGAAACGGACAGCCGTGCTGGCGGCCACAACGATAGCGGCGGTGAATGCCATCACCTGGGAGGACGAATGATGCCAGGATAACAGTAAAGAGGAGCGACCGGGCGGGTGTTGTAGCACCTATCCGGCCACCACACAGACGTGAGCTGTGCAGCCAAGGCTCCCCTGCCACACGCGCGGCAAGGGTGAGCGTATCACAAAACATTATGATATGAGGACAAGCTCACCATGAACACAACAACTGAAGCCGTCAAACCCGTTGCCCCCTATGTCGGCGGCAAATCCCTGCTGGCCAAGACCATTATCGAGAGGATAACGGCCATCCCCCACACCTGCTATGCCGAACCCTTTATCGGCATGGGCGGGGTGTTCCTACGTAGGCCAGAGCGGGCAAAGTCTGAGGTGATTAACGACTACAATCGAGAGGTGGCCACCTTCTTCCGCATCCTGCAACGACACTATGTCCCCTTCATGGAGATGATGCGATTCCAAATCACAACCCGTGCCGAGTTTGAACGCTTAACCAAGACCAACCCCGATACCCTGACCGACCTGGAACGGGCTGCCCGCTTCCTGTACTTGCAGCGCACCTGCTTCGGGGGTAAGCCCTCAGGACAGAACTTCGCTGTCTCCAAGGACCACCCCGCCCGCTTCGACATCACCAAGCTCGCCCCCATGCTCGAAGACCTGCACAGCCGCTTGACACGGGTGGTCATCGAATGCCTGTCTTACCAGGACTTCATAAGACGCTACGATACCCCACAAACGCTGTTCTACCTTGACCCACCCTATTATCGCTGTGAGCATTACTACGGCAGGCACTTATTCAATCGGGATGACTTCACCACCTTGAGTGAACTGCTGGGGGAGATAAAAGGCCGGTTCATCCTGTCCCTGAATGACGTGCCGGAAGTGCGGGAGCTATTCAAGGGCTTTGCCATCGAGGCCGTCAAGACCCACTACTCAGTGCAGAAAGGCAAACAAAAGGAAGCAGGGGAAGTGCTGATTAGCAATGGCTGATTTGAATTGAAGCCGGACGTTCAGGGCTTTGTATTTCAGAATATCTAAAATTATTTTACAATATCTGAAAAATTACAGGCCCCTATTTATCACGTTCTAAGGCCGAATTTATAACGCTCCGTTACAACCTCCTGCCATATCGCCACGCCATCTTATAAACAGCATATCTGACTGATTGTATGCCCCATCACATTGAATCTATCGCCATCTGCATCCCCACCTTCCGGCGACCGCAGCCGTTAGGCCAGTGCCTGGCCTCCATCGGGCAGTTGCAGTTGCCCGAACAGATCAAGGTAATCGTGATTGTGGTGGACAATGATGTCGAACAATCCGGGCGCGATGCCTTTGATGCGGCCGCTGCCCGGCTACCGGTCGCCGCCCATTATCATGTCCAACCAGAGCGCGGCCTGGCCGCCGTCAGAAATGCCCTGCTGGAACACGCCCTGGCACAGCAGGTGAGTCATATTGCCTTTATTGATGATGATGAACAGGTGCATCCAGCCTGGCTGCTGAAGATGATCGATGCCCTGCATCGTTATCAGACCGATATCATTACCGGGCCGGTCATCCAGATGTCAGCATATTCTCCTGCCCCCAATCCCCCCCTCCCGAATGCGTCCAGCAACAAAGTCACGCATCAATCAATAGGGATAACTCTCCTTAACTATTTGCTTATCTGCCCGAATGCGTCCAGCATCAACATCACGTATCAATCAGGCGATACCCCCAGACGCATTGGCACGAACAACGTCTTGTTCAGCATGCGGCTGGTCTCTGAATTGGGATTGCGCTTTGATCCCCGCTTTAACTTTACTGGCGCTGAGGATATGGATTTCTTCGAGCGTACCAGAGCACAGGGCGCCACCGCGGCATGGCTGGCCGAACACCTGGTCTTTGAGAGAGCCGTGCCAGCCAGAGAAACGCACCGCTACCTGATCTATAAAAGCTTCGCCATTGGCGTGGGTGGCGCGCGGTTCTACAGGCGGCATTATGGCATCGTGCGGGTCTTTCTGTATTTCACGCTGCTGGCCATGGTAAGATCCATTCAGGCGATGCGGCATCTCTTGCTGGCGATCATCACCTCCCCCGCCCGCCATGCGAATGAAGCTGCGTGTCAACTGGCGCGCATCGCCGGGCTTTTTTGCGGCCTGGCAGGTATCACCACCGAGCCTTACCGCTATGATTAAGCGCCGTTATGTACGATAAGAACACGCATCACACGGGCATGTAGAGGCGGCGGCCATCGGCTTTGAACACGGTGACCGGATGATGATACAGGCGTTCAATACTCTCCTGATTGAGCACCTCAGCAATCGGCCCGTGCAACACCTCATCACCCAACATCAGCAAGGCATGGGTGCAAAAACGGCTGATCAGATTCACATCATGCAACACCAGCACAGCGCTCTTCGCCGCATTTTGGATATGGGTTGTGATCAATTCAAGGGTGTCGATCTGATGATGCAGATCCAGATGATTAGTCGGTTCATCCATAAACCAGATGCCGGGGTCCTGTAACATCAGGCTGGCGATTGCCAGCCGCCGCCGCTCGCCACCGGACAAGGTATCGACCGGCCGGTCAGCCATCGCCAGCAGATCCAATCGGGTCAACACCTCGGCAACCCGCTCATCATCACGCCGATCATACACCGACCAAAAAGACTGATACGCATACCTGCCATTCATAGCCGCCTCCCATACCGACAGCGGAAAAATATCCTGGCTGTCCTGGAACATCACCCCTATCTTTCGGGCCCTGGCCTTCGGCCTGAGACTGGCGAGATTGACCTCATCCAGCAGGATATGGCCGGCCGCCGGTGGCCGAAGACCGGTCAAGGTGTGCAGCAGGGTGGTCTTGCCGATACCGTTGCAGCCCAACAGCCCCCAGCGCTCGCCGCCGGTAATTGAGAATGAGAGATCGCTGCAAACACACAGCCCGCCTATCTTCACGGTCAAATCCATGACTTTGAGTTGCCTCATATCCGCTGCCTCGCCGCCGTGCTGTGCAGCAGGCATAAGAACAGCGGCACGCCGATGAACGCCATCAAGACCCCAACCGGCAGTTGCAGCGGGTGCAGGCATGTCCGGGCCAGGGTATCGGCGAGCAGCAACAAAATCCCGCCGGACAATACCACCGCCGGCAGCAAACGCCGGTGATCGCTGCCCACCAGCATACGCACCGTGTGCGGCACGATCAGCCCGATAAAACCAATATTGCCGGCCTGCATGACCGCCAGCGCCGTCAGCACGGAGGCCAGGAAATACAGCGCAAGGCGCAGTGCTGGCACATGCACGCCAAGCGCTGCCGCTGACAGATCGCCCTGGCTTAACAGATTCATGCCCCGTGCCATCAGCATGGCAAGCACGGCGATCACCCCCAGCAGCACCCCGTACCACGGGCTGTACTGGTTGAAACTGACATCACCCATCAACCAGAACAGCATGCTGTGAACCTGCGATGCCGAGCTCAGCACCAGCAGCAAACTGATCAATGCACTCCAGCCGGCCGAGATCACCACGCCGGTCAGCAACACCCGAAGCGGGTTCCAGCCCGGCCCGGCACGGGACAGCATAAACACCAGCAGCATCGTCACAAACGCACCGATACAGGCGCTGATGTTGATCATCATCCCGGACAGGCCGATCGCTATGCTCAGCAGGGCAAACACGGCCGCACCGCCGGATATGCCCAGAATATAAGGCTCGGCCAGCGGGTTACGCAACAACACCTGCATCATGCTGCCCGCCAGGGCCAGCATACCGCCAACGATCAAACCCGTGAGCACCCGTGGCAGACGGATATCCAGCACGATCTGCGCTGGTATACGCTCGCCCTCACCGGAGAGGATGCGAAGCAATTCTGCCGGTTGGATATAGATGCTGCCCACTGACAGGGAAATGACGCTGATCGCAACTGCAAGCGCACACAGCAACACTATCAGGCAACGGTAAGACATGGGATAACCCGCCAGAGCATCTCAGGTCTTGCCAGCAGCTTTGGCACGCTCACGCCGGGCCTGTTTCGGGTCTACCGGCACCGGCTCATAGATCTCGATACGATCGCCCGCCTGTATTATCGTCTCGGGCGTAATCAGCCGACCATAGATGCCAATTTTGTTTCTTTGCAGATCAATGTCGGGAAACTGCTGCAACATGCCGCTGGCGGCAATCGCCTGCATCGCCTGACTGCCGGGGGCAACCTCATGCGCTGACAGGTATACGCCATGCCGAGCCGCATAAGCAATGTGAATCTTCACGCCGGTGGTCCTATGTCATGGCCTGGGTCATGGCCCGGATCATAGCTTGGTTCATGGCCCCGGTCATAACCACCCGGGCCATAAATTTCATGCGCCCGGCGGGCGAACACATCAATCAGCGCATGGTTGATCTTTTCATACGCCTTGTTCAAGGTCAGCGTCAACAGGTTATTTTTAAACTCAAAACGCATATACAGGCTCACCCGACAGTGTGTATCTTCCATGCCATCAAACGACCAACGCCCTTGCAGAGAACTGAACGGCCCGTCAAGCAAACGGATCCGTCAAGCAAACGGATATCGATCCGCCGGCCCGGCTGCATGGTATTCTCCGTTGTCACCTGTTGCTTTATCTTACCCAGCCCCAAGGCCAGTGTGGCGATGAGTCGCTCGGCGGCCTGTTCATGCAAAACAACACGGCTGCACCAGGGCATAAAGGCCGGATAAGCGCCGACATCATTGACCAGCGTGTACATCTGCCCCGCCCGGTAAGGCACGATGGCCGTCTTGTGTATCACCCCCACCAGTTCACGCCCTTAAAAAACTCAATCAAACAAGCCAAAGACTTCCTGCAGAAAGATCAACAGCACGGCAATCGGGGCCACAAACCGAACGGCAAATCGCCAGGCAGCGTAAGCCGTTTGATTTAACCCCAGCTCCTCAAACGTGGAGGAACGCGACATCATCCAGGCTGCGAAAACACAAACAAACAGGCCACCCACGGGCAACAGGATATTGACCGACAGAAATTCGACCAGATCAAAAAAAGTCATATCGAATAACGTAATCTCAGACCACAGATTAAGTGACAACAGTGAACCCAGGCCCAGGAACCAGGCAAGCGTCCCGGCATACAGAGCCGCCCGCATTCTGGAATAGCCTTTTTTCTCAACCAGCCAGGCAGTCGGTGGCTCCAGCAGGGAGATGGCCGAGGTCCAGGCAGCAAACATCAGCAGGAGAAAAAAACCGGTACTGAAGAGCACCCCGAAAGGCATCTGGCCAAAGGCGATCGGCAAGGTCTGAAAGATGAGTCCGGGGCCGCTGCCAGCCGGTGTCAACCCATAGCTGAACATGATCGGAAAGATAGCAATGCCCGCCAGCAGAGCGACACTGGTATCCATGATGGCAATCGTCAGGCTGGTGCCGGCTATTGACGCCTTCTCTGGCAGGTAAGATCCATACGTCATGATCGCCCCCATGCCTATGCTCAGGCTAAAAAAAGCCTGACCCAGCGCAACCAGCACCGTCTTGGCCGTGATGACACTGAAATCCGGCTCAAACATGTAACTCATGGCGCTGGCAAAACCCGCCGTGTTCAGGGCATAACCACACATGACCAGCAGCATGATAAACAGGGCCGGCATCAGGCAGCGCACGGCATATTCCAAACCGCTTTTCACACCACGCGAGACAACAAACACCGTCATCGCGATAAAAATCGTGTGCCAGGCGAGCAGCCGCTCCGGGTCGGAGATCAGCGCACCGAAGATAGCGGCGATATCATCCGCACTGGATTGTGCGAATACGCCGGATAAGGATTGAAAAACGTATGCCAGGGTCCAGCCGGCAACGATGCTGTAGAATGTCAGGATTAAAAACCCGGCGATGACACCGGACATCCCCAGCAACTGCCAGTGCCGACTCTGCCCCTCATCGGCTGCCAGCGAACGCATGGTGTTGATCGGGCTTTGCCGCCCGCGCCGCCCCAGCATGATCTCTGCCATCATGATCGGCAGACCAACGAACAGGATAAACAGCAGGTAGAGCATAATAAAAGCCCCGCCGCCATTCTCGGCAGTCACATAAGGAAAGCGCCAGATATTGCCAAGCCCAACGGCCGAGCCGGTGGCGGCAAGAATAAAGACCCAATGGGAAGACCATTGACCATGTATGGAGGTGCGTTTGTTGATCATAGCGCTATCGTTTTCCCGTCAATTCTATTTCATTCCCTATAAACTACAAGCGACAGCGTGATAAATGTCACCGGATCATCCGTTCGGCGGCAGAATTGCTATAATGCCGGGGCTTTCCCGAAAACCGCTGTGCTGGCACCCCCCCCACTTATGAGCAAAGCTAAAAACACGGGCAATACGATTGTGCTGAACAAAAAGGCACGGCATGATTATGTGCTGGAGGAGACGCTTGAGGCTGGCCTGGTATTGCTTGGCTGGGAGGTCAAAAGCCTGCGCGCCGGCAAGGTGCAGATTCGTGACAGCTACATCATGTTAAAAAGCGGCGAAGCCTTTTTGTTCGGCGCGCTCATCACCCCCCTGCCTGCCGCCTCAACCCATGTACAGGCCGACCCGCAGCGCAGCCGTAAACTGCTGTTACACAAGCAGCAGCTCGGTAAACTCACCGGCGCAAAAGAAAGAAAAGGGTATGCCATCATACCCACGGCCATGTACTGGAAGCATGGCCGGGTGAAGCTGGCGATCAGCCTGGCCCGCGGCAAGAAGCAACACGATAAGCGACAGGCAGAAAAAAACCGCGACTGGCAACGGCAGCAACAGCGCCTGCTGAAACAAAAATAAATGCCCGACCAGGCAGGCAACCGACAAGGGGGCATAAAAAATCCTGTTCAATGCGGCACGTTTCAGCTACACTAAGGGGTCATCTTATACCCAACATGGGGGCGTACCTGGCTTCGACGGGGGTACTGAAACCTGAAGGGCATGCCGAGGCGCAGCATACCTCGTAAACACAACTGCAAACAATATAGTTGCCAACGACGACAACTACGCTCTGGCCGCTTAATATAGCCGGTTAGCCTTCGACTGATATGTGCTTGTGCGTTCAATTCGAGGGTCGATTACACAAGCTCGCGATGCAGCACGTCCGGTGCGGCAAGCGTTAAAATCCAGCCGGAATCGTTAGCCGCTGATCCCTGTTGACCGGGTGGCGGTTAATTAAACGCATAGGCCAACTACGCATGTAGAACCGAAGGTAAGACGGCTCACGGACGCGGGTTCGAATCCCGCCGCCTCCACCAATGATAAGACAATGACAAGAAATGCGCTGTCATCGCAGGGGAGCGCACCTCGCCTGCAGGCTTGGCCTCCCTTGAATTGTCCCGGTGAATGATCCTGGTAAGCCGTCCGGCGGGATGATAAAACACCGCTGATGGTCAGATTGACACCCTCCCATGAGGGCTTGGGGAAGAGCCTTGTTGTCCGTTGCCATTGCCCGGCATCAATAACAAGCTGCACCCCGGAGACCGCTGCCGTGCAGATGCCTTACGCCTGTGCATCGCACAGCTTCAGAACTCAATCCCTTTTTGTGCGCTCACGCCCTGATTAAAGGCATGTTTAATCTCTTTGACCTCGCTGATCGTATCAGCAACCGCCAGAAGCTCAGGTATGGCGTCACGTCCGGTCAG
The DNA here is from genome assembly GCA_963422205.2 of Gammaproteobacteria bacterium. Classification (GTDB taxonomy): domain Bacteria; phylum Pseudomonadota; class Gammaproteobacteria; order Eutrophobiales; family Eutrophobiaceae; genus CAXMWX01. Next base: position 8,998 of record CAXMWX010000005.1, read on the forward strand.
GATCACGTTCTGGCGTGCTGGCCGTGCCGTGAGGGCGGCCACCACCTGATGCACATCCAGGTAGTTGTACATGAACATATACGTGATCTCATCCAGCAGCAACATGGCGTATTCAGGCGAGCGCAGGATGATCTCAGCCTCTGCCCACACACTCTGCGCCGCCGCCGTGTCTTTCTCCTTATCCTGCGTATCCCAGGTAAACCCGGTACCCATGACATGGTAGGTCACGTGTTCCTGCTTGCTGAAAAATTTGTGCTCGCCCGTCTTCCACTTGCCCTTGATGAACTGCACAACAGCCACCCTCTTCCCATGCCCCAGGCTGCGCGCCAGCGTGCCAAAGGCCGAGCTGCTCTTACCCTTGCCCTGCCCGTAGAGATAGATGATGACGCCACGCCGAATCTTTGCCCGGGCGATGCGAGCGCGCACCTCCTGTTGCTGCTCCTGCATCCTGGCTTTGTGCGCCGCCGCCTCGTGATTTGTCATGGCGCGTATACTAACACAGAACACGATGCACTAACGGCTTCGATAGCGCAGGCCCACAAAAAAATTTCTGCCAAAGCTGTTATAGGTCGCCACGGTGTGATAGTCCTTGTCAAGCAGGTTAGCCACCTTCGCACTGAAGCTGAGCCGGTGATTTACCCGGTATTCAGCCAACACGTCCAGCGTCACAAAACCGCCCACCCGAATAGAATTAGCGGTATCATCAAACCGATTACCCTCGGCCAGCACCCGGCCCGCCAATGAGAGCGCGCCGAACTCGCGTTTCAGATCCAGGGTAAGCTGCTGCTTCACCCGCCGCGGCAGACGCCGGCCGGTCTCCTCATCTTCCGGCTCAAGGTATTCCGCCGCCAGATGGACCTGCCAGCCCTGCCAGTTAGCCTCCAGCACCGCCTCGATCCCGCTGACACTGGCGGTGCCGACATTGTTCAGCAAGCAAGAGAAATCCACCGGGTTGAATGTGGTGACGATCAGATCTTCAAAGGTGGTACGGTAGGCCGATACGGCCCAGGCTATCATACCATCCTGCCGCCCGCCGGCCAGACCGGCCTCCCAGGAAGCGGCAGTTTCCGGTTGCAGCCCCGGATTACTGCACCCCGGGAAGAACAACTCATTGAAGGTCGGCGTCTTGTAGGCCGTGCCATAGGAAGCATACAGGCGTAACCCGCCCTGCCAGCGATAACGCCAGCCTACTGAGCCGGTGATCTTGCTGCCAAAAGCCTGATCATCATCTCGGCGCACGGAGGCGATGAGTTGATGCCCCTGATAATTGCCGCTGTATTGCCCGTAAAGGCCGAGGTTGTCTCTGGAGGTGGCGGTATAGGCGGTGTTGCTGTCGATCTCATCGTTGCGGTAGTCCACGCCAAAGCTGACATCGTGCTGTGCAACCAGTTGCACATCATGCCGCCAGGATAGCTGCCGTCTTTGCGTGTTAAAGCGTGAGCGGAATGCGCCATCGGCAGCAAAGTCATCGGACTTATCCTGACTCTGGCTCAGGCGTAGCTGCATCGCCCAGTTATCCAGGGGCCGTAACCGCAGATTCCCGCCAACGACCTGTTGCACAAACTCGGATTTATCCGTGAAGCTGCCGTCAAATTCGGTGTCCCCTTCCGCATGCAGCATGAAGGCATCCAGCTCGCCGCCATCGCCGAAGGCATAGCCGCCACGAAGGTGTACGGACAGATTGTCGTAACCATCTTTATCCGGCTGGTCAACGCCAAAGCGGCCCGGCGTCGGCTGCCGTGCATCGATGCCGGCTGAATCAAAATAGGACACGGCCGCGCTGTAGTTCATACTCTCCTCTGCACCGCTGATGCCAGCAGAGACGGTTGCCGTATCGTATGAGCCAGCGCCCGCATCCAGGACATACAGAGGGGTATCGCCTTTGCCCCTTCGGGTAAAGATATGAATGACGCCGCCAAGCGCCTCAGACCCCCAGATGCTGGAATGCGGGCCACGGACGATCTCAATGCGCTCAATCTGGCTGACGGGAATGTATTGAAAGGCGGCGATGCCTGCGGTCGCTGATTCTATCCGCACACCATCGAGCAACACCAGCACATGGTCTGTCTCTGATCCTCGTACCCGCACGCCTGTGACTTTGCCGTAGCCTCCGTTGGTGGTGACATCCACGCCGGCAACGCCGCTGAGTAATTGCGGCAGGGAAGCCACCTGCAAGGTCTCGATATCTTCACGGCGGATGATTGATACGGATGTGGGCAGTTTCTCTCTTGCCGTTGGTCGGCGTGTCGCTGTCACGACCACCTCTTCCGGGCTGGCCTGTTCAGCGCGGGCAGTCCAGCCGGCCGCACGGGTAACGGGGTTCGCCATACCGAAGCAGGCGAGTAATACAAATACAACGGGAGTTTTCATAATCTTTACTCCTAATAGAATCCTCAAAACAGCAGGACGGATCCTGATCAGTAGCAAAGGGGAGATTGAGCGTGGTGCCGCCCTATGTCGCCCTCCGCAACATGTCGCTGTGCACCCCGGAAATACCGGAGCATGAACGCATCCAGGCCGGTATCCGGACTGACAGCCGTTAGCTTGTGTCAGGCTAACGCTCTGAACACCTTCCCATGTCATACACAGTGGTATACGTTCAGATTTCGGCTGATCACCGTTGCGGGGGCAGTGTTGGATTTCTGCTTAACTCACCAAACTTCCCGTTAATCCAGACAGCCAAGTGGGCTGGCTGAAAACTCAAGATACGGTGGCGGATTGTAGAGAATACATAAACACAATGCAACGCTGACCTTAAAAACAGCAGGAAGGCATCGTATCAGTCCAGTCATTTGCCCAGTCATTTGTGTCGGCACACAAAACAATCCGATGGCGATTTTTGCCGAAACCGGCATCAGTGATCAATAATACGGCATGAGTAAGACACACCTGATAACGACTATTGATTTTCTGCGCCACGGCGAGTGTCATGGGGGCGAGATATTTCGTGGTTCGACTGACGTTGAACTCACTGAAGCCGGCTGGAACAGCATGTTGCAGGTTATCGAAAGCCGTAAACAGGCCGGGCTGTGGGAGCATATCGTCACCTCGCCGCTGCGACGGTGCCAGTGTTTCGCTGAACAATTACACGCTGAACATGCCATACCCCTCAGCATTGAAGGCGATTTCCGGGAGATGGATTTTGGTGACTGGGAGGGCCAGGATGTGAATAAAATCAGGCGGCAGGAAACAGAAAAAGTCAACAGCTTGTATCATGCGCCGGCGGAGTTCCAGGCACCGAATGGCGAGACCATGTCTGCCTTCGGCAAGCGCTTGTTTCATTGCAGTCATAGAGTGATACAGCAACACCGGGGCAAGCATCTGCTGTTTATCCAGCACGGCGGCACTATCCGTATGTTATTGACACAGTTACTGTCCATGCCGGTCTCAGCCATGGCGTGTTTTAAGGTGCCATATACCTGTTTCAGCCGGGTAAGCATCCACCATGATGGCGACACAGACACCGCTTATCTGGAATTTCATAACGTGTAGTGACTTAACATGGATCGCCTGCGCCCTGTAATTTTTCAGGCGTAACCGCACACAACAGCACACAGACCATGCGATGAGTTTACCGGACAGAAGACGTTTATTCCTGCTCGCCTTGCTGGCAGCAGTCACACAGCAGGCGAACGCCATTCAGGTGATTGATGACATCGGCAATCGTATCACCCTGGACAAACCGGCGGTACGCATTATCAGCCTGGCCCCGCACATCACCGAGAATTTATTCAGCGCCGGGGCCGGTCATCAGATCGTCGGTACTGTTAATTTCAGCGATTACCCGGAACAGGCAAAATCTATTTCACAGGTGGGTGGTTATAATAATATTAACATTGAGGAGATCGTCGCATTGCAGCCGGATATGGTCATCGCCTGGAAAGAGGGCAATCAAAAAAATCAGGTAGAGAAATTGATCGCACTGAATATCCCGGTCTATGTGAATGAGTCTTTCCGGCTTGAGGACATCGCCAGCGATATCAGGCGTTTCGGCATCATGACCGGCAATGAAAGTGTGGCAAACTTCAACGCCAATAATTTTCTACAGCAACTTGAAAGACTAAAAACAACATATAAGATCAAAAATAAAATAGCCGTTTTTTATCAGGTGTGGCACACTCCGCTGATTACTGTCAGCCCGAATCACATTATCGGTCATATTATTACGCTGTGCGGGGGTAACAACATCTTTTCCGACCTGCCTGCCCTCACGCCAAAGATAAGCATTGAAGCGGTTATCGCCAAAGACCCGGAGGTCATCATCGCCAGCGGCATGGATGAGTCCCGACCTGAATGGCTGGAGGGCTGGAGAGAATGGCAACATCTGACGGCCGTGAAACAGGATAACCTGTTTTTTATCCGGCCCGACATTATTCAACGTCACACCGTGCGTATCTTATCCGGGGCAAGGCAGATGTGTGTTGATCTGGATCGGGCAAGGCAAAGACGATATTGAACTCGCCTGATCTGCGGCAAAGAGAAACGTGTTGCTACAAACCGAAGGTTTCAAAAATCGTGAACTGCTGCCGGGCCAGTTCCGCCCTGGCGCGTACGGTAAACCTGCCCGAGGCCACGATCTGGACTGAGTGAAAACCCGCCTCCTCGGCACGTTGTGAAATCGCTGCCAGCATATCGGCGGTGTCCTGATCCCAGTGGAAAATATCCCCGCGGGAGAAGACGATTAAGGCATTGTCTGTGCTGATCGCCTGTAGCTGCCCATCTGTCAGACTGAGCAGGCGTAGCTGTGCATGGTGATGATGATAATACGCTAACTGTCTGGCCTGTTCCAGCACCGCCCTGGCATCGCTTAAATTATTCGCCTGCAAGGCAGCAAAAAAGAAGGCCGTGATATTATGCAGATCAGGGATCGCCTTGAGATAATAAATAATGCGAGTCTGGTAGCTGGGAGAGTAAAGCGGATGTTGTAGAAAACGATCACGGATAGCCGATGGCAGCCCCATAGCCGTCAGCTTGCTGTGGTTGGATAAATATAATTGATCCATGTTCAGGTTTCGCAGAGATGATTTTATCTCCCGTTCGATTGCCTGATCTTCCAGCTTGCTTTTTTCTACCCGTGATAAACCCCCTGATGGCAGGCCAGCAGAAATCGCTCCGGCACTGCGTTGATGCGCTACTGCATTCAGAAACTCCTGCACCTCGGGGTTATGCGAATAGACATCCAGTCCCCATTGGCTGGCAATGTTACGTTTATGCCGGGTAAAGGCTGCATCAAGCGAGCCCTGCCCCCGCAAGCGGTAGGGGCTTTGCTCTGCATTGGGCGGGGCATTAAATGGGGCGGTGAAGGTTTGATCCAGATTCTCGGCAGCCTGCCCGACAAGGTGCGTTACGCTTTGTATCGGTCTTGCAATGATATCGATCACCGAATCTGCACGAAGCATCAGTTGACCATGCGCCTCATCTAAGGCATGTTGATTTTGCCGGGCAAACTGGGATAAGGCAGCGCCCACTATCGTGATCTCCTGGATGCGATCACGCAGCAGCGGCAGGGTGTGAATCGTGTGTCCGGCAAACGCGGTCTCTACATAAAACTCATAGTCCCGCCCTGTCAACTGAACCCCTTCCACCTTGTGATAAGCTGACTCCGCCTGCTGCGGGCTGATGATCTCCGTGATTGGGGTATCCTCCGTGATTGGGGTATCCGGTGCAGCTTCGAATGCAGAAACAGCAGACATGGCAAAAAGTGACAGCAGGGTGAAAAACGGTCTGCTGTAATGACTGTTCATCAGATTCTCCCAGCAGTTACGGAATTATCATCAGTTTTCAGGAATTTTTTCCCCAGATTATTTTCCCAAGACTGTTTTCTTAGAGTCATTTTTCCTGGGCTGTCCTCCAGCGCCCTTATTCTGCTGGCGCCGTGCAAGCCCGTGCCATGCTTTTATGTCTCTGCCTGCGTTTGCCTTTTCTGCTCCCCCGCCTGCCTTCGGCAGACCCGTACCGGCGCCGATTGTTGCAACCGCCTGAAGGTAACTCTTACTATTTTTTCGCAGCGGCCGGGGCAGCAGGTGCTTTAGGGGTGATGGTCTTGTCAGCCGCTGGTGCCAATTCCGGGTGTTCGACCAAACCGCCTTTTAAGAAGTAGGCATCAAAGCCTTTCTCAGTCATCAGAAATGCCGCCGTTGAACTGCGCCCGCCGGTGCCACAGAACAACACATAACGGGTATTGCGATCCAGCTTGTTCATTTCCATACGCAGAATATTCAGCGGGATATTGACTGCCCCATCAATCGTCGACTGTTTGTATTCTTTCGGGAATCTGATATCCACCCACTTACCACCTACCCCGACTATCTCCTGCGCCTGCTCTGTCGTCACGGATTGCAGGGTCGGTGCTTTGATCAGTTTATCAAACGACTCCTTGCTTAATTGCGCCACGATGCCCTGGCTTAACATTCTCACAGTAGCGTTTCGGACGGTCTCGGCAGTTAAGGCCTCCTCACCAAAACCATCGCCCGGCCCGAGCACCGCAAGTTTCAACTCTTTATCACCCGTGGGCGGCTTACGTAACACCTCGCATTTGCCCTCCTGGATAACATAATAGTGCTCGCCCGGGTCGCCTTGCGTAATGACATTTTTGCCGGCGGGGTAGGTAACAGGTTCGAGTAAGACAAACAACTGATGCATGTTTGCCGCTGGCATACGGGTAAACAAGTCCGACTGCAACATCTTGGTCATCCAGTCAACATCATCTTCTGCATCGATCTCGCTGACTTCAACCCCCGATACCATCTGCCCCTGCTTGCCAGCCTGCCCGTCAGCGGCCTCTCTTTCATGTAACACCATCAACTTGTCCAGGGCATCACGGGGGATCCTAAAAACAACGGCCTTATCTTTCGTCCTGGCGGTAAACTGTCTTGGTTGTAACTGTGCCATCGCATAACGTGCCCGGTCGCTGTTGGCGCTGATCTCGCTATGCAGTTGCTTATTGGCCAGCAGTTCGATATCGCCTTGCAGCAGATAGTAGGAGAACTTGTCACGATCGCCCTGCTTGAATAAAATGCTTCCTTTTTTAAGCTGCTGAACATCCGCCTTTTTGATGATTTCATTGTGGATATGCTGCGGCAATTCGTTGATAGGAATGAGCTGATGTATCTTTGCCGCCAGAATGTTGCGTATTGCTGTCATGTTCTCTCACTTCAGTTGAAATATAAGTAAAGCATTGATGTATCTGGCCTGGCAGCTTGTGCTTGACAACGTGCCGACCGCCTTTACGCTGCATTATATACGCAACATGCCGGACATGCACCTTTGCGCTGCCCCCCTGCAACCCTGCCATAAAAGCCTATAAAATAACAGTAATATCAATCGGTTACGGAAAAACCCTGACGGTAGCGCCGCGGGGGTTTGCATCACCGTCAGGAGCAAAGACGCACCGCCAGGGGGCTGGCGTGAGGGCAATCAGTTGTTACTCATTACGATGAGAAAAAAGACGAACAACCCGACCAGGACAAGCGGGATCAGCGCGCTCATCCAGTCCGGGTTTTCAACCTCACGACTCTCCCGCATCGCCCGCTTTGCACCGGGCCAAAACAAAAACAGTACGACCACCGCCAGCAGACCGGCCATGATCGCCTCAAATAATTGCATAACCCTCTCCCTCACGCACCATGAATAGGATCCTGGACAGGTTTTATTCTACCGCCCGAAGGAGAGTGCATATCGATTTAACCATCGCCGTGATACCCTCTATCATGCCTTGTCAGGAAAGCAGCCGACTTGAGCGCTTGATGACATAAAATCGCTGATTATGCCGGCCGCCCGTCCCCAGATAAATTTTTCAGAAAAATCCAAGCCTTTCTGAATGATATATTCTCTGTACTGGCCGTCAGATAATACTTTATCGCACTTGTTAAAAATATCTACCTCATCAGTTGGTTCAACGAGCAGGTCTTTATAAGGCACCAACTCACACATGGGAGAGCGATTTGAAGTAATGACCGGAGTCCCACAAGCCTGCGCCTCTATCACAGGCAGCCCATAGCCTTCTGCCAAACTCGGGAAAAGCACGAACTCGGCCTGCCCATAATACTGCTTTAATTTTGACTCATCGACAAAATCATGAATGATGACATCCTCCCCTGCAATAAGGGAATTTTCTGCTATATAACGCAAAGTCAATTTTCTATCTCTTCTAAAATTAACATGACCAATTTTGATGAGTTTTATATGTGGGTATCTACTTTTTATCAAGGCAAAGGCTTTCATAATATATTCCATGTTTTTTCTGGGAATTTCTGTTCCTATGCTCAATATATATTGATAATCAAACAGTTTGGGCTTTTTACCATTGACATTAAATATGTTCTTATCAATACCCAGATTAATCAAAACCAGGTTTTTTTCTACGACTCCCATGCGCTTTAAATACTGATAAGAGTTCTGGTTGGTAAAAAATAGCTTATCGCACTTGAGCAGGGCGTTTTCTGTTATTGTCGTTTTTACCTTGCAAAATAAAGGCGAAGTGGATTCTTTATTTAAGTAAAAATGATCATGAAATACGCCGTATAATTTAATATTCTTTCCATAAAGCACAGATAAAATATTAAATGGCCTAGAATAAGTATCTGTAAAAAATACAATATAGGGTTTTACTTTTCTTATTATACATATCAGCTTAACTAAAAATAACAAGTCATAAGAGAACGCAATAGACTTATTCCAGGAATCCTTATAAAGTGAATTATTATTATATTCTATCGTATCAATTTGATCAGACGATAAATATTTATAAATATTTATCGATACGGTGGCACAGGATGAGATTTCGCTGATGTTATTTATGTATAACACTTTTCTCGTTAATTGATTACCGGCCTGAGCAATCGGCCTCCCATCTCTGTTGGTTTTTACGTCCATGTAGAGGGTCGTTATTTCAATATTGAGGGACGAGGCAATCGGCTGATTTGATATATTCCTAAACACACAGTAGATCTCATTTTAGCTACTTGTGAATAGACAAAAATACCCGCTCTTCCAAATAGCAGCAACATGGCTTTTATTAAGGCCCGGTGTTTTTTACTCTCAAGTCTTATTCTATCTGTTAGAATTAACCAGGGTAGCTGATTTAATTTCAAGTTATGCTTTTCCAATTTGCCCAGAAACAACAGGATATCCTCAACGGGAGAAGCACTATACAATGGGAAGGTTGAAATGTGGCCTAAAATAATAGACCAATGCCAATACCTGTAATAGGCTTCTTGTAATGTTTCGCAGTCCTGAGACTGTTTTAGTAACTGCTGAATATTAATAATTGAATTATTGATAAAATCATCCATCTGGTTATTATTTACGGTTTTTGTCGTGCTGCCTTCTCTCATGAGATAGTTATACAAAGGTTTATCTGTATAAGGCACTTCTCCCACCTCATTTTCAATCAGCATGGCTATCAAAAATGGCGTATCTTCATATTTTCCTGTCGGAAATTTTACGTTATCAAACAGTTCTTTTTTATACAATCTATTAACGACTACACCAAGCCCTTTTTCTTTAAATATATGTATGATGGCTTGATGAGAATTACTGGCTGATAGATGATTTTTGATCCATGTTATTTGCGTGTTTGATTCAGAGACAAAAACAATATTACATATACTGATCTTGGCCTGATATTTTTTTATCAGATCATAGAGTATCTTTAAGAAATCCCTGTGTACATAGTCATCACTGTCAATAAAGCTGATATACGCCCCTTTTGCTTTTGCTATACCGGTATTTCTGGCGATCCCCTGTCCCCGGTTTTGTGTGTGCTGAAAAACCTTAAATCGATCATCCTCTCCGGTCATCGCTTTGACCAGAGCGATGGCGTTATCCGTAGAACCATCATCAACGATAATACATTCAAAGTCGGTAAAGGTCTGCTCCAGGATGCTCTTAATACATGTCTCAATATGGGCTTCGGTATTGTAGACCGGGATAATAATGCTGATTTCAGGCACGGATTTCTGTATCGGGTTTGGGTCTTCTTATCTGACTTTTCTCAAAAGCCGTCTTGTCTGCAATGCGGCTGCTATGAAAGGATGCAGCGCTATAGTCACATACTCACCCAGGGGCAGCATAAGCACAGCAAAGCGCAAGTAATGAAAGTATAAACGATATGTTTTTGTCACTGCTTTACCTCTGCGCCTTATCGCGTTTATCATGTTTTTTATATCATCCTGTATGCGGGGTTCCTGTAGCATTTGCTTGTAGTATTTCAGATTGTCCAGCCGGTCTGGTTGGCTGTATTTGAGTATGTTATGTAACAGAAAAGCAGAATTTCTCAGGATATACAGGGCAAAATAATCTTTGTATTCATGATGCAGGTTATGCTCGCTTAAATGTTTTTTGAATCCTGCAAACAGAGTATAAACCAGACCATGACAATGCTGTTTGCTTATCGAACCTGTTATACTTCCCTCCCTCTTCACATAGTGGTGTAATGGTTTGTCGATATAGGGAATATAGCCCGGCCGGTTTTTAACCAATACATGTAACAGCGTGACTGTATCCTCGTTTATACCTTTTGGAAATCGAATACCCTGAAATACTCTGGTGCGAAAAAAATAAGCACCAAATGCGCCTTCATCAATGATCAACAGCTTGTTTATTTTCTCTTTCCAATCTGCGTCACCTTGATTTTTACCGATCCTTTGCTTTTGTGATCCTGTGTGCCAGTACACATCACAGACACACATAGCCGCCTGGTGCTTCATGGCGGTGCTGTACATCAGTTGCAGATAATCCGGCTCTACATAATCATCGCTGTCGATAAAACAGATATACTCACCTTTTGCTTGCTCTATCCCTGTATTCCGGGCCTGTCCCAGCCCCTGGTTTTGTTTGTGGTGAACAACCTGAAACCGCCCATCGTCACTGATCAGGGGCTGGATCCGGTTTATGGAATCATCGGGCGAGGCGTCATCAATGATCAGGCATTCAAAATCCGTATGGGTTTGATCCATGATGCTCTGGATACATTTTTCAATATATGCCTCTACATTATATACCGGCACGACAACGGTGACTTTTGGAGTCATTAAGATGATTTTTTATCCGTATCAACCGTCTGCATTACCCACGCCAGCACGCATCAGTGATACCTTTTTCCTGATCAAGGCATTGGACTGCTACTGACTGCTACCAAAGGGGGCTACCCTGGCAGGGGCCTGCCCCGGTAAGCCTGTCAGCTGATCACTTCAACCTGGGTAGCGTGCAGACCTTTCGGCCCTCTCTCAGCAACATAGGTCACATGCTGCCCCTCATTAAGCGATTTGTATCCATTGAGATTGATTGATGAATAATGCACGAATATATCATCCCCTCCGTCACTCGGTGCGATAAAACCATAGCCTTTTGAACTATTAAACCACTTGACAATACCACTTGAACTCATACGACTCTCCCCCTTGGGCGTTACGTTAATTTAATCAGCCACCACCTCTAGCCCGGCCCAGATCTGATCTGGGACGATTGGCAGCGATGGCAGCACGATGATGAGCATAAACAATTTTAGTCAGGTTGCCAATTTTTATGCAGGTTTGCTGATCGCCGGGCGGCGGTGTATGGACACATCCGGGGGCGGCAGCAGTTCATGGGCGCAGAGACTGTGGTTCATTCCGACCGTACAGGCGGGAGAAAAAGGCTCTGATATCCTCCCAAATCAGCACATTGCACGGCACCATGATCAAGGTGATGGCGGTAGCGAACAACACCCCGAAGCCCAGCGATATGCCCATCGGGATCAGAAACTGTGCCTGCACTGATTTCTCAAATGTGAGCGGTACCAGACCAAAAAAAGTCGTCAGGGAAGTCAGGATAACCGGCCTGAAACGTGCCTGCCCTGCTGCAATAACGGCGTTCAACAGCTTAACGCCCTTGGCTTTCTGCTGATTGATGAAGTCAACCAGCACCAGGCTGTCATTCACCACCACCCCGATCAGCGCCATTAACCCCATAATACTCATAAAGGAAATGGTACGCCCCATGATCCAATGGCCGAGGACAGCACCGATTACCCCAAACGGGATGACCGACATCACAATCAGCGGCTCGCTATAGGATTTCAGCGGCAGCGCCAGTAAACAGTAGATGATAAACAGCAGGATAAAGATACCGAGTTGAATACTGCCAAAGGCCTTGCGCTGCTCTTTTGCCTCGCCCTGGAGTGTATACGTCACCCCCGGATAGTTCGCTAACAAGCCGTCCACGAAGTTTGCCAGATCATCCTGTAACACCGTCATGTTGGTTTTTTCCTTATCCACATCGGCGCTTACTGTCATCACGCGGTAACGGTTGATGCGGGTGATGGTTGAGGGGCCTTTATCCGGCCTTAAAGTCGCCACATGTGACAAAGGCACACGGCGACCATCCGGTGTGCTGATGAGATAATCATTGAGTGTGGCCAGGGTACTGCGCTCATGTTCGGGCAATCTCACCAGCACACGGATATCATCCCGACCACGTTGTATGCGCTGTGCTTCAAAACCGCGAAACGCCTGGCTCACCTGCCCGACAATATCGCTTCGGGTCAAGCCAAGCACATGCCCTTCAGAAGTTAATTCAATCCGCAATTCTTCCTTGCCATCCGACAGGCTATCGGTGATATCAAACACCGTCGGATAGGTCATCAGGCGCTGTTTCACCTGCTCGCCTATGTCCTCCAGTTGCGCCAGTGAATGCCCGCTGAATTGCAGGGCAACAGGATCGCCAGTGCTGATGATCTCGGCACGAAAAGTCAAGGATTCAGCACCGGGTATGGTGCCGATACGTTGCCGCCAGTCAGTGATCAGATCACGCATCCTGATATCCGAGAGGCGATCATCGGCCGGTATGGTCTCAATAATCACCTGCCCGCGATGATCAGCAACCCCCGCGCCCTTGGCCGCACCGGTAGTTGAGAGAATATCCTGAATAACAGACCGACCACTGTCGCCATCCATATAGTCTTTTTGCAATGCGACCGCCGCATCCGTGATACGCTGCATGTAACGATCGGTGATCGCAAATGGTGTGCCCACAGGCATCGTCAGCGTCACCCTGGCAGTATCGGACTCTACCCGCGGCAGAAAGGTAAACTTGAGCCAGCCACTCATGAGGATAGCAATAATCAGACAAAACACGCCGGTGAATGTGGCCAGCACGGTGTAGCGGTGGCCGATCGCCCTGTCCAGAACCGGTTTGTAATAACGGATGATCAGCGCTTCAAAACCATTGGCAAACCGGCGCTGCATGGCGAACAGTCCGCCCGCCTGACCAGTGCCGTTATTCACGTTGATGTGTTTCATGTGGGCGGGCAACACCAGCTTGGATTCGATCAGTGAAAATATCAGGCAGGGAATGACGACCGCAGGAATGGAAAGCAAAAAGTCGCCCATGCGTCCCTCGATAAAAGCCAGTGGCAAAAAAGCCGCTATGGTCGTGAGAATGCCAAAGGTGACCGGCACGGCAACCTGATGGGTGCCGGTTATCGCCGCCTCCAGACCATCCCCACCGGTACGCATTCGCGCATAGATATTCTCGCCCGTGACGATGGCATCATCAACCACGATACCCAGCACCAGAATAAATCCAAAGGCGCTTATCATATTGATGCTGACCCCCATCAGGTTCATTAAAATAAACGCACCAAGAAAACTGACCGGTATGCCAATGAATACCCAAAAACTCACCGCCGGTTGCAGGAAAATTGCCAGCAGGAGAATGACCAGCACACCGCCTTGCAGGGCATTTTGTACCAGAGTACCCAAACGCGCCTTCAGATAACTGGTATTATCATCCCAATAGCTTAACGACAGCCCCACCGGTACGCTGGCCTGCTTCTCTTCAACATAGCGTTTGACCTGCTCGGCGATTTGCAAAGCACTCTGATCACCCACACGATCGACATTGATCAGTGCGGCCACCTGGCCGTTAAAATCGGCCTTCAGTGAGGCCTCTTCAAAGGCATCATACACCCTGGCTATATCACCGAGCCGAATGATGCTGCCGTCAGGATTGATCTTGACCACAATATCTTCAAACTCATCCTGACGGTAGGCCTGGCCCTTGGAGCGAATCAACACATCGCCCCCCTCGGTACGCACATTACCGGCCGAGATATCCAGCGAGCTGTTACGAATGGCACTGGCGATATCCGCCAGGGTCAGCGCATAGTTGCGTAATCGGTCCTGTGAGACTTCAACATTGATCTCATATTTTCTCACCGCACCGAGTTCAACCTGGGTGATCCCGGGCTGGCGCAGCAGATCATCACGAATCATCTCGGCATACAGCCGGATCTCTGTTTCACTCAGCGTGCCTGAAACAACGAGGGAGATAACGCTGTGCTTACGTTGCCGTAAGCTGATCACCGGTCTTTCTGTCTCGGCAGGAAAGGTATTGATGGAGTCAATACGATTTTTCACATCATCCAGCATGTCCCTGGGATCATAACCGGAAGCCACCTCAATCGTGACCGTGGTGTTGCCTTCAACTGAACGGCTGGTCAGCTCGCCTATGCCCTCCAAATCCTGCACCGCCTCCTCAATCCTGATGGCCACACCCAGTTCGATATCTTCCGGTGTAGCACCACGTAAAGGCACAGATACCCGGATAACATCCGGTTCAATTTCGGGAAAAACTTCAACCCGTAACAACTCCAGCAGCGAGTACAGGCCGCCGATGATGATGGTCAACAGCAACAGGTTGGCGGCGACATCATTTCTGGCAAACCAGGCGATCATTGTGCATTCGCCTGTGTTGTGGACGCCGCTTCAGGCTGTATCTGCACACGAATACCGGAGGTCACCTGCCCTAACGGGGTTAATACCAACGCATCATCTGCTTTCAGGCCGGACTTTATCACGGCCTCTTTATCATTCTGCCAGGCGATGATAATCGGACGGCGTTGCAGCAAATGATCTTCAACCACATACACATAACTGCCCTGATAGATGGCCTGGTTGGGGATCACGAGCGCATCCGGCAGCAAGCGCCCGTTGATCTCGGCGGTCACGTATTGGCCTATCTTGACGGTAAACTGGCGGTTGTCATTCGCACTGAAAGGATCATTTATTTGCGCCACCACATGCAGCTGCCGGGCATTATCATCAATCGCACTCTCCGTCCTGACGATCCTGCCAGAACGTGCCTGTTGCAGATCAACATCCGGGTAGATCAAAACCGCCGGTCCCTGGCTGCTCTGAGTCTGATCGCGGTATGTTTCCGGCAGCTCAAGAAACGGCAGATCACGGTTGCGGATGGGCAGCCTCACCTCAACATAATCTGCGGCATACACCTCCGCCAGTTGACTCCCCGGATTCACCACCTGCCCGACATCCACCTGTTTTTGTCGCACCCTGCCGGCATAAGGGGCGATGATCTGCGTGCGCTCCAGACCCAGTCTGGCCTTGGCCAGCGCCGCCTCGGCAGATAATAGCCGCGACTCGGCCGCCAGCAGTTGGGGTTCGCGCAACACCAGGGCCGGTGCCGCCCCGCGATTACCCAGCCGCTCCCAGTCGCGCCTGGCCTGTTCCGAACGCGCCTGCTCCTCGGCCAGGGCGCGCCGGGCATCCGCCAGACTGGCCTCGGCAATGCTGACATCCGCCCGGTAATCCCGCGCATCGATCCGCAGCAGCACATCGCCCTGCTCAAAAAAACCGCCATCCCGCAGGCTGGCGTTGATGCCGGTGATCTGGCCTGAGACCTCTGCCATTAACATGCTTTGCGTTCTCGGCCGGATAGTGCCATAGCTCTGCACCTTCACCTGATAATCCTGCAAGGTCAATGGCATGGTCTCAACCGTCATCACCACGGCACTGGCCGGGGCACGCCGCTCTGCCTCTGGCGGGTGATGGAACACCAGCGCGGCAAGGATAAGCAATACCACCAAAACCAGGGCCGGCAGCAGCAGCCTGAAGGCCCTGTTCACAGCCGGGTGGCTCGCAGGATGGGTTTATGGCATCGCACTGAATTGGCCTCCTAATGCCTGATACAGGTTAATGCGAGTCTGTATCTGCTGGTTGCGTAGTTCTATCAGCCTGGACTGGGCATCAAACGCACGCCGCTGTGCCTCCAGCACTGTGGTATATGAGACCAGCCCGCGCTGATACTGTTCAAAGGAAAGCACCCGGGCATGTTCGGCGCTGCGCTCCTGTAACACAATCGCCTGATATTGCTGCCGCAGGGAGCGATCCCGGGCGATGGTCGATTCAGCCTCGGCAAATGCACGATAGACGGCGTCCAGATACCGTTGTTCAGATTGCACCACCCGGCTGCCGGCCTGATCCTGCAGCGCTTTTAGCCGACCGGCATTGAACAAAGGCTGCGATACATTGCCCGCAACCGACCAGGCCAGGCTGGAGCCATCAAATACATTACCCAGCGTGCTGGCAACATCGCGCCCATCAGCCAGCAGGGTAAGCCGGGGGAAACGCTGCTTGTGGGCAATCGCAAGCGCCTCATCCGCCGCCAGCAACTCCAGCCAGCGGCGTTGCAGATCAGGACGGCGGGTCAGTAACTCGGCGGGCAGACCGGCGGGAATAGCCGCATCGATCTCAGGCAGGGCGGTTCGGGCGGCAATGGCGGCCTCAGGGTAGGTCGCCAGCAGATTCTCCAGCGTGATTTTACTCTCCAGCAAGGTCTGCCGCTGCTCCAGTAAACGGGCACGTTCCTGCTCCAGGGTGGCCTGATTCTGATAGACATCCAGTGCGGCATTTATCCCCTGCTGATAGCCGCTGTTGACGATCTCGGCATCGGTCTTGAGATTTTGCAGGCGCCGGTCAAACAGATTCAGCAACTGCTTTGCAGTGAGCACGTTAAACCAGGCACGCGCCACATCGGTGGCCAGTCGCAGACGGCTGTCAAGGTAGGCTGCTTCCTGTGCCTTGAACAAGAGCAACGCCTGCTGCTCAACATCACTCAGCCGCCCCCAGAAATCCAGCTCAAAGGCCAGCTCAACCCCAAGATCAACACGACTCGTTGTCGCAGTGCCGCTATCGGTCAATACTGAACGCCGCCTTGATGCAGCAAGCTGCAAATTCAACTCGGGTAGCCGGGCCGCACGGCTGATGATGATGGCCGCACGGCTTTCCTGTAACCTGGCTTTTTGCTCTGCCAGTTGAAAATTGCTGGCCAGTGCCTGCACCACAAACGCCGTCAGTTCATCATCACCAAATTCCTGTAACCAGTTCGTGGTCAATGACTGATCAGGCGCTGCCCCGGCCTGCCAGGTATCAGGCACCGGAATATTTTTTACCGCCGGCGAGATGGCGCTGATGCCACAGCCGGTCACAAGCAACAGGCACAAGAGGGTCATGCTGTAGGGAAGGTATCGGTTATTCACGATTCAACAACTTCACAATTCAACAACGGGATAGATCAACATGGACAAGTTAGCCGGTTATTATAAAAGATAGCGCACAAAGCACCACCTGTAATTCGCAGATTTCACTCGTGTGCTTATATGCTTCAATAAAAACTGTCAATCTTTAAGGAGATACGCATGAAACAGACAGTGAGAAAAACCGGCAGGCCGGTGTGCGCTGAACCGCTGTTGCTGACCCCCGGCCCGCTGACAACCTCCAGCTCGGTCAAACAGGCCATGCTGCATGATTATGGTGCCCGGGATGATAAATTTATTGAACTTAGCGCAAGGGTCTGTCGAACACTGCTCAAGATAGCGAACGCCGGCCCGGCGTATCAGTGCATCCCGCTGCAAGGCAGCGGCACCTTCGCCGTTGAGGCCATGCTGGCCAGCCTGATCCCCGCAAAGGGTAAGTTGTTAAACCTGGTAAACGGGGCTTATGGCAGACGTATCAGTGAAATATGCACCTATCTGCACCGTGAGGTGGTGGTGCTGGAATACCCGGAAGACACACCGATCACGCCAGGTGAGGTTGCCGATGTGCTGGCCTCTGATCCTGACATCAGCCATGTCAGCCTGGTTTACTGTGAGACGACCTCGGGCCTGCTCAACCCTGTCAGGGAGATCGCACATACAGTCCAGGCACATAACCGGCAATGCCTGCTGGATGCCATGAGTGCCTTTGGTGCGCTGCCCGTTGATGTGCAGGCAATGCCCTGTACCGCCATCGCTGCCTCAAGTAATAAATGCCTGCAAGGTGTGCCGGGGGCCGGTTTTGTGATCGCAACAGAACAGGCGCTCAAGCACAGTGCCGCCAACGCACATTCACTCAGCCTCGATCTGCACGCCCAATGGCAGAGGTTGAAGCAGACTGGTCAATGGCGTTTTACGCCGCCGGTGCAGTGTCTGCTGGCACTGCAACAGGCGCTGGCAGAATTGGATGCCGAAGGCGGCCCGGCTGTGCGCCTGCAACGCTATCAGAAAAATGCCGAGGTGTTGACTGATGGGATGCGTACCCTGGGTTTTACGCCGTACCTTGCCGATGCGGTGCAGGCGCCGATCATCATCACGTTTCTCATGCCCGCATACAAACGATTTGTGTTTACGGATTTCCATGACCGGCTGCGACAATGCGGCTACCTCATCTATCCGGGCAAGCTGACGCAGACCGAGAGCTTTCGCATCGGCTGTATCGGCCATATCACCCAGAACGACATGCGGCAGTTTATCCATACCGTCTCGGCGGTGCTGGCCGAGTTGGACATGACTCTGATCTGATGGTGAAAACAGGCGAGCCCTCCATCTGCATCCAGGCGTATCCTGGCATACCCTGTATATTCATTTATCGAAGCTCAGGGCGTAACAGGCTGCTCATCCAGAAACTTCTCGGCATCCAGTGCCGCCATGCAGCCCAGCCCGGCGGAAGTCACCGCCTGTCGGTAGATCTGATCGGCCACATCCCCGGCGGCAAAAACCCCCGGCACGCTGGTGGCCGTCACATTCCCCCGAAGACCGCTGTTGATCAGGATATAGCCATTTTTGATGTCCAGC
Organism: Gammaproteobacteria bacterium; assembly: GCA_963422205.2. Classification (GTDB taxonomy): domain Bacteria; phylum Pseudomonadota; class Gammaproteobacteria; order Eutrophobiales; family Eutrophobiaceae; genus CAXMWX01. The sequence goes on from CAXMWX010000005.1 coordinate 27,887, forward strand.
TGATCGGCGAAAATCGCGGTATTGGGATCATGACCAATGGCGATGAACACCCCGCTGACCGCAACCTCTGTCGTTGCATCATCAGATATATTTTTAATGCGAATACCCGCAACGCCAGCCTCATCACCCAGCACTTCATCCAGCACATGATTCCACTTGATAGCCACGCTGCCATGGTGCTGTTTTGCAAACAGCTTCTCTTGCAGTATTTTCTCCGCCCGCAAGGTATCGCGCCTGTGCACCAGCACCACCTCCGATGCAATATTGGACAAATACAAGGCTTCTTCCACAGCCGTATTACCCCCGCCGATAACCGCCACTCGCTGGCCTTTATAGAAAAAACCATCGCAGGTCGCACAGGCACTGACACCTTTACCCATAAACGCCTGCTCAGAGGGCAGGCCCAGATACCGGGCCGATGCACCCGTGGCGATAATCAGCGCATCGCAGCGATAACTGCCACCATCGCCCTCAAGCCGAAAAGGCCGCTGCTTGAGATCAACCGCATTAATGTGATCAACAACAATGACCGTATTAAATCGCTCGGCATGCCGCCGCATCCGCTGCATCAGTTCCGGCCCCTGCAAGCCGGTCACATCACCCGGCCAGTTATCCACATCGGTGGTGGTCGTGAGCTGGCCGCCCATTTGAATCCCGGTAATCAACACGGGCTTGAGGTTAGCCCTGGCGGCATAGACGGCGGCGGCATAACCGGCCGGGCCAGAGCCTAAAATAATCAATCGGGCATGTGTGTCGGCTGGCATGGTATTATCTTTAAGGATGTTCAACGGGCCTTGACCCTGGCAGAAGGGGGAAGACATATCATACAACAAAACCTGAGGAGGGGATGTCCCGGCAGGCAAAATTTTATGGCGGCGTCACTGGATAATTAATCACCTCAAAACAGTAATGTGCCTGGGCCAGCAGGGCAGCATCGGCACCCGGCGGCCCAACCAGTTGTACGCCTATCGGCAGGCCGGAAGGGCCACGGCACAGCGGCAGATTGATACAGGGCAGGCCCAGCAGGGTCCAGATTCGATTAAAGATGGGATCACCCGTTGCCCCAAGCCCGGCCGGTGCTTCGGCCATCGCCGCGGCTGTCACGATCAACCCGGCCTCTGAAAACACCTGCTGCAAAAAATCACAGGCGCGCTGTTTGGCGATGGCAACGTGCTCAGGCAATGCCGGGTCTGTCTCTGCCCCGACGGCAATCAGCGCCAGCGTCTGTGGTCGCAACTGATCGGCATAGCGCTCGGCAATAGCCGCCAGGCTGTCATGGGCACCGGCCGCCAGTAAGGCCATCTGCAACTCAGGCAGGTCGGCAAGACAGCCATCATCGGGCCTTATCACCGTTATCCCTCTGGCCGACAGAGTGGTGATGAATTGCGTTATGGCCTGCTGCATGTACGCTGCGGCCTGGTCCCAGACGGGCGTCTGTAAAAAGGCGATGGCATTCGGCTGTGCTGCCGTCAGCGCTGTCTCTGCCCGGCCATTTGCCTGAACAGTCAGGATGCGTGTTAGCCGCATCAGATCCTCAATATGCCGGGAAAATGCGCCCAGGGTATCCATCGCCGGTGCCAGTGGGTGGATGCCGCGGGTGGAAAACGTGGCATAAGTCGGCTTGAAACCGATCGTGCCCGTATAGCTCGCCGGGCGAATAATCGACCCGGCTGTCTGTGTACCCAGCGCCAGCGGGACATGAAAATCGGCTACCGCCGCCGCCGAACCACTGGAAGAGCCGCCCGGCGTATGCGTCAGGCGATGCGGGTTTGCCGTCGGGCCGGGCGCATAATAGGCGAACTCGGTCGTCACCGTCTTGCCCATGATCACCGCCCCTGCCTGGCGCAACAGGCGAACACAGGCCGCATCCTGCTGTGGCTGATGCCCCCGGCAGGCAGCCGCACCATAGGCGGTGGGCATGTCGGCAGTATCGATAATATCCTTGATAGCGACAGGCACACCATGCAGGCAACCCCTGGCGGGCTGCTGATCACGGGCATGCGCCTGTGCCAGGGCATGATCGGGATCAAGATACGCCCAGGCGTTGACCTCGGCATCACGGGCAGCGATCCGATCCAGGCAGCTCTGCACCAGGGCAGATGAGCGGATATCCCCACGGGCTATTGCCCGCGCCGCCTGCGTTGCCGACAACCTGTTGAGGGCAGTGTTCACTGATAGTCAAGGCGCCAGGCTTAATACATGATCACCTGTCGCACCGCTTCCGTATGGCCTAATACTTCTGCTATCTCGGCGTGAATACTGGCGAGTGTCTGTTGCTGTAACTGTGGATCGTCGCGCAGCAGCAGCAAGACAGAGGCCGGATGTACCAGCAGATCCTTAACGTGGTAACAGGCAGATGATGCCTTTGGCAAGGCCCCATCATGATGATAATCACGCTCCATTGTTTCGTGTTCCATGTCATGCAGGCGGGCCTTCAGTGCCAGTGTCTGGTGTAAATACGCATCACATTGCGGCAGGCGAAGACGGGCCTGTGCAATAATTGACTCTGACAGCATGATCAACTGATTGGCATGATGTGCGATACGTACAAGATCACGCTCGCCCAGCTTGTCCGTCAAATGCTGCGCCTGTCGTTCATAGTCGGCCAGCAAGGCGGCCACGTGTTGCAGCCTTGCCTGGTCTGCTGCACCGCTGCCATCGGTCTGGTTGATCTGGTGTGATTGATCTGCCCTCAGCGTCTCACTCGCCACAGCACAAGAGATGAGTGACAGGAAAACAGCCGTGCTGCACCAGCGGTTACTGTGTGTTTGTAACATACCCTAATCCCGGTGATAATGATGCTGGCTTGGTATCCTCATGCAGCACCTGCCCATCCAGCAAACACGGCCAGCCCGTATCGGCAATCTGCTGATCTTTATCCCTGCTGTTATCTTCGGCTTTGCACATCTTTCTACTCTCCGATAAATGCACAACGGCTATGCTAACATACAATTTGGGTGTAAGCTGCGAAGCTGTATCTCGACCGGCAAGCCGCTTCGCCCATCTTGCTGAATGCTAAAGAGACACCGTGTCAGAGATACGCCCTGCGGGGCCATGAACAATACGATCGATGCACAGGCAACAGAGCAGAAAAATACAGGGGCAACATCGGGGATCATGCTGATCATAAAAAATAACACCCGCCGATTTGGCCTGTTGACCCGGCTGCTGCACTGGAGTGTTGCCCTGCTGATCCTGGGCCTCACCTGGCTGGGCTGGTATATGGTTGATCTGACCTATTACGACAAGTGGTACAAGGACTCGCTGGATTATCATAAATCTCTGGGGATGCTGGTGCTGGGGCTGGCGATGGTCAAGCTCGGCTGGCAATGGTACTCCCCCTTGCCCAACACACTGACAGAGCTTAAACCGCTGGAGAGAATCGCCGCCCGGCTCATGCACACCGTGTTATTAACCAGCATGATCCTGCTGCCGCTGACCGGCTATCTGATTTCCACCTCGGCAGGCCAGCCGGTTGCGGTGTTTAACTGGCTTCAGATCCCCGCCGTTATTGCTGTCGATAAGGGCCTGCGTGATCTGGTGATCGAACTGCATTATTACTTGGCGTATGCGACCCTGTTGCTGGTGGCAGGCCATGCGGGTGCGGCTATCAAACACCAGTTTATCGACAAGCACGACACGCTGAAGCGTATGCTCTGGGGTTAGACAAGCACCAGGCAACACACAGCGGTCACGACCAGCGCCAGCAGAATATTCAACACCATACCCTCGCGCATCATTTCCTCGATCGTGACCCTGCCCGTGCCAAATGCGATGGCGTTCGGCACCGTGGCGACCGGCAGCATAAAGGCACAGGAGGCTGACATGGCCGCCGGTATCATCATCAACTCCAGCGGTACGCCAGCGGCAAGGGCAGAGGCGGCCAGTATCGGCATCAATAATGTGGTGGTTGCCGTATTCGATGTGATCTCGGTCAGAAAACCCACACTCAAGGCAATGCTTAAAATCAGCAACGGGGCGGGCAAGTCTGCCAGGATGGTCAACTGCTGGCCGATCAACCCGGCCAGGCCGCTGCTCATAAATGCCCTGGCGATGGTAATGCCGCTGGCAAACAGCAGTAACATGCCCCAGGGTATGTCGGCGACGGTCTCCCAATCCAGCAGCCCACCACCTTTGCCCGATGGCACCAGAAACATCACCACCACAGCCGCCAGCGCCACCGTTGAATCGCCGACACCGGACAAGCCCAGCAAACCAGACCAGCCGCCAAGCGGTTCTGAGCGCGTGATCCACAAGCCAACAGTGATGGCAAACACCCCCAGGACACGCACCTCATCCGTGCGCCAGGCACCAATCGCCGGGAGGCTGGCCTGAACTGTGCCGGTCACGTTCCGAGTCAACCACAGGGCCATGAGGGGCAGGCCAATGACCACGACCGGCAAGCCGGTTTGCATCCAGCGCAGAAAACCAAACTCCCGCTGGGTGAACTCCTGATAGATACCAGCAAAAATCACATTCGGGGGCGTGCCGATCAAGGTGGCAATGCCGCCATAAGAGGCACCATAAGCGATGCCCAGCACAACGGCGATTGCCAGCTTTTTATCAGTATTCATGCTAAGCACACCAAGCGCAATGGGGATCAGCATCAAGGTGGTCGCCGTATTACTGATCCACATTGACAAAAATGCCGCCGTTAGCATAAATGCCAGCACGATACGCCGCCCGCCCGTGCCAACCCGATGTAATATCATCAGGGAAAACCGCCGATGCAGATCGCATTTCTCCAGCGCCCTGGCCAGCATGAACCCACCCATCAGCAGCAAAATGACATGATTGCCCAACCCCAGTGCGGCCTGTTGATGCGTCAGCACACCGCACAGGGGAAAGGCAAAAAAAGGCAGCAGCGATGTCGCCGGGATGGGCAGGGCTTCGGTTACCCACCAGCCTGCCGTGAGCAGGGTAATGGCGAAGGTGGCGGCGATTTTATGCTCAATACCGTGGCTTTTAAGCAGGTAATAGCTGAACAATGCCACCAGAGGTGCCGTCAGCAATGCCAGTTTTTTAATCTGCATCTTCGCATTGTACCCATGCCAGCCCGTTATGCTACAAGCGAGCAAAACTGAATGAGGAGGCAGTAAGGCACGGCGCAGTTGCAATGAGATGCTGTCGGGCGGTGATCGGGCAAGTCCCGGCATCACAGCGGTTGAGCAAATCCGCGGCAGAGATAAGGGGCCGCTTCCTCTTGGTATGGTTAGCCGGTTTACCCGCTTCAAGCGATCCTAAAAGACCTTGGGCATGTCTGGCGTGCGTCCGGCAAAAAAGTCTTCTATGGTGTAGATTTGCACAACAGGTGCATTCATAAAGTATCCTGTACTTGCCGCCGCATCGTACATCCTGGGCGTGACCTTATCCGCAAAACAGATAAATATCCCCATATCAGCCCCGATCTCCTGCCGTGCGCCGTTAAATGCCTGCACATCACCCGGCCCGGTGCCGCCAGCTTTGACCTGAGATACGATATCGACAAACTGCCCTTTGCGAATCGGCAACCGACCGCGCCCATCAATCCCGCGATCGCCGCGCTGCCGCTTATTGGCCTCCATGCCATCGACCAGAGAGGCAGCCCAGCGTTCAAACCGGAAGGCATCCAATTCAGCGAGGGTCTTCGCATCATCGCTGGTCTTGGGCATGCCGATAAACTGCACATCATCCCACAGGCTGTCGAAGTGATTTTTCAGGCGCTTTTCGATGACCCGGCAAGCATTCACGCACACATCGATGCCGATCCAGCGCCGTTTATGCAACTGCGCGGCGTGAACCGTGGTGCCACATCCACAGAAGGGATCAAGCACCACATCGCCAGGATTGGAACTGGCCCTGATAATGCGATCCAGTAAGGCCAGCGGCTTTTGGGTGGGGTAGCCCAGGCGCTCTTTGGCTGCCTGATTGATGATGTTGATATCTGACCACCAATCTTCAAATATCACACCTTTTTTCTCGTCAAGATAATCGCGCACCGTCAGCTCAGGTCTTTCCACTTCCCAGTTGACATCAACGTCTTTCGCTGATCTTATAGGGCTGCCCGTAATACCTCGTCCCTGTAAACGGTATCAACGTCCCTTCTCGTCGACCAACCGGTACTTTGCTATCGTAACTGCCGATAGCTGGCGCATCACATCATCCCGGTTAAAGCGGTAATGCTCGCCCTTGGAGTAAAAGAATATCGTATCGTGTTTTTTGCCGAAATGGCGTTTCGGCTGCGGCCTTGTTTTGTAACACCATACAAGCTCATTGTGAAAGTTATCACGCCCGAATATTCCATCCATCACAATCTTAAGATAATGGCTCATGGTCGGATCAGAGTGCAGGTAAATACAACCGGTGTCCTTGAGTACGCGGCGGCATTCCCGCAGCCGGTTCGCCATGTAGGACAGATAGGCGAGATTAGCGCCCTCGCCCAGGATCTTACGCAGCCCTTCCATGGTGGCCGAGAGGCCAACATCGGCGGCCACCTGGTGAAAATCGGAGACGGCCTCAGCCCACCGCCAGGTATCATCAAAGGCGACCCACTGTGCATCGCCGATAAAGGCGTTGTACAATCGCTTTGAATTAAACGGCGGATCCAGATAGATCAGATCAACACTGGCATCCTGAATGTCCTCGCGCATGACCTCAAGGCAATCACCAAAGTACAGCGTGTTGATCATGGCCGCAGCACCCTGCCCGGTGCTACTGTCTGATCCCCTCGATAAACAGATCAAGGTCCATCGATTCGGATCTGGGGCCAAGGTTGTAGGTCATGCCAAAATCCGCCCGTTTTATCCGGGTATGCCCCTTAAACCCCGCCCGATACCCTCCCCAGGGATCATCGCCTTCGCCGATGTATTCCATATCAATGACGATGGGCCTGGTCACCCCGTGCAATGTCAGATCACCGTGCAGCTTGCCGCCGCTGGCATCGCCATCGTATCGCGTACTCTTGAATGTCGCCGTCGGGTATTTTTGTACATCCAGAAAATCCGCTTCCCGCAGGTGTTTGTCACGTTCGGCATGATTGCTGTCGATACTGGCAGTCTGTACAGTGACCTCCACAGCAGAGGCCGAGGGATTATTTTTATCCCAGGTGAAGCTGCCATCGAATTCGTTAAAACGTCCCACCATAATGCTGTACCCCAGGTGGTAGATGCGAAACTGGATAAACGCGTGCATGCCGGGAATATCAATGCTGTATTGTGCCGCATGATTGGCTCTCGGCAGGCTTAACATCACGGGTAACAACAAGACAGCCAGGGCATAGGCCCTGCAAGATCGGGTAGACATGGTACTCCTCCTCAGATCATTCATCATGTAAACGCTAATTGTGCATAACTATGACCCGGTGATCAATACGCATCGGGCAAACAACACGTCTTGTGTGCCAATTCAACGATATTTTTCGGGATATTTTGCGGCCAGGGAAAGTCCACCCGGAAGCTACGCTGTGGCTGATCGCAACCCGGATCACAGCAAAGCGGCAACATACAACGCTTGCAACGGCCTAGCCAGAGGCACTCAGAATCTCATCCAGCTCGGATTTCGCCGCTATCATGGTCTGGTTGATTTTTTCAATCTGCTCCGGGAGGCGGTCTAGCTCCCACCGGGCCTTGCTGTTTTTTTCAATCCGCAGCAGGTCTTGTTCAAGACAGGTCAATCCTGCATAAAAAATAATTGGCCTCAGCTTGTGAACCAGCCTGGATAACGCATCCCAATCCTTATCTGCCACAGCCTCGCTCAACTCTGTGGTTGCCCTGTCAATGCGGCTGCTGCCCATACTGACCAACTCCACCAGCATCTCATCATCACCGCAGCTGTTTGCTTTGAGTTTCTCTCTATCAATTAATGCCATGGTATCCTCTACTGCAATACAGCATGCAGTTTTTTCAACAACGCATCTCGGGTAAACGGTTTCAACAACACATCGTCAATACCTGCGGAAATTAATTCTGCCCGTTCCAGCGCATCGGCGGTCAAGGCGATGACCGGCATGTCGCGCTTCGGGCGGGTAAAATCCTGTCTCAGTCGGCTTACCAACTCATAACCATCCATGATCGGCATGTTCAGATCGGTGAGCAGCAGATGCACATCGTTTGCCTGTAGCACATCAAGCGCCTGCTGACCATTATTCGCGGTAAAGAGGGTAAATTCGGCGATCTTTTGCAGACATTTCCGGGCAATAAAAATGTGCATGTCCTCATCATCAACAATCAATAACGATTTGTGAGCAAACTGAACCTGCTGTTGCATAACTATCTGCCTGTACCGATCATAGCGACATGACGACCATGCCCTTTGTCTGTAAAGCTCTATGAACGCAATTATACATCAAGCGCCCGTCAGGTTAAGCACGGCTTGCCGGTTACAGGCAACATGACAATGCCACAGAGCGACTTGCCCCGTGCGGTGTTCTCCTGAACGTTGGGCGGGTTTATCGTAGCAGGGATGATACCGCTTGGCTAATTTTGTGACACGGCAGCAAGGGCGGCGATAAATTCCGGGATGTTCTGATAACGATCGGTGGGAGATTTCTCCAGCAGCTTCTCAACCAGCGGCTGAAATGTTGCCAGCTCGGTCGGTAAAGGCGGCGGCTTGTCATAGGCATGTTGACAGGCCACCTCAATAATTGAATCGCCGGAAAACGGCTTGCGACCCGTGAGCAACTCATAGAACAAAATGCCAAGGCTGTAGATATCGGTACGCCGATCAATCTGTGCCCCCTTTATCTGCTCCGGACTCATGTAAAACGGCGTACCCAGCACCTCGCCCCTGGCGGTCATCACTTCCTGGCAGGTCAAATCCTTGGCGATCCCCAGATCGGCAATCACCAGATCATCATCTTCTTTGAACAGAATATTATTCGGCTTGACATCCCGGTGTACCACATTCAACTCATGCAGAGCAGACAAGCCCCTGGCGAGGCTTAGGGTATAATTGACCGCAGATTCTGGCAGCAGATGATCGCGCTTGATTTTGCCGGCGAGATCGCCGTTGGACAAATATTCCATGGAGTAATAAGCGTACTCTTCAGTAAAACCATAATCCATGGTCTTGATGATATTCGGATGGTGCAGGTTTGACAGTATGGTAAATTCGCGCATAAAACGCTTCACCAGCACAGGCTGGGTGACATCCCGGACATCCAGCACCTTCAACACCACCTGCTGCTGATCTTTTTCCCGCTCGGCAAGCAAGGTGGTAGACCAACTGCCAGAGGCAATCTCGCGGATGCAGAAATACCCGGGAATATGCCAGCGGTTGACATATTTTTTTACGCCATAGCCGGTGATGTCGATCAACTCGGTCTCATTCTCACCCAGCTGGAGCTCCTCTTCATCCTTCCGCTGTTGCTGCAAACTCTCCAGCATCGCCCGGTGAGTGAGTATATCGGTGACCCGCTCATACAATAGCTCACTCGCCAGATCATACTTGATGAGATAGCTGTCAGCACCGAGCTTGATCGCCTTCACGGCGACTTTCTCATCCCCCTCGCCGGTGACGATCACCACCGAGGCACTGGACTGCCTGGCCTTTATCATCTTGAGCCAATCCAGGCCATTCTCGGTCTGAAAACCAAGATCATAATCCAGAAATATCATATCGTAATCTGACCAGGAAAAATCATCGTCCGGCTTGCCACGTCTGTGCGGATCATAGGTTTCTATGTCAGCATGAGGCCATCTGTGTGCTATGGCTTTTTTGAAATAATTGCGGAAACTTCTCGAATCGTCTATGACCAGGAATTTTGGCATGGTGCAGCTATCGCGCTATCTGATGAGTCTATTCTGTCAGCAATGAATTAAAAATTTTTTGTAAATCAACAATCGGGGTTGGTCCGTGCTCGGGGTGCTGAAAACAGGATGCAGCAATCAGTGGCCAATCATCCCATCCAGCCGGGTAATCACAACATGAACCATCGGTGACAGTCGCCCGATAGGGCAATGCACTTAACACGAGCGCACCATAGCCCACCTTATCGGCATACGCTGCACTGTGATAAGCAACGATGCAGATAAAATAACGCGGCAGGGATTGCACCTGGCGGGCAGACTCAGCTGAACAGATCACATTATAGATATCAAAAACCGGCACAACTCGGCCATGCCATAGCAAAATACGGTGACAGTAGGCCGGCGTGTGAGGTACTCGATGCAGCTTGATCCATTCGGTGATTATGTGCAGCATGTCGAACTCACCGATAGCAACATGCACTGATTCAGCTATCGGCAACACCCAAGCATTGGTCACTGTCTTACCCATACATCATCACCTGTGCGCTTCGGCCAAATTGCTGGACATGTAATCTCCCTTGCCACTGTGTGCAATCAGCCGATATAAGGCCCGAACACTGATCAGGCTGTAGATACGCTCCTTGTGTATGCCGATATGGCTGACTGGACAGGTGCCTGCCTGCATACACACCGGCAGTTCAACCAGTTCAACCTGATCTTTATCCAGGCGGTTTATGGCATCACAGGCCAGGGCAAAGACCACCTCATCAACACAGATACACAGACACATTTTCCTTGAGACTGGCATGGCACGGATCAGTTGCAAATCAGCATCAAAATTAAACACGCTGAATGCGCGGCCAGCATGTACGACCGCCCCGACGGACAGGCTATTGGCATCATCTGCCATCATGTCCGTGATGGATTCTATGGCACTCACCTGTGCTTGCGGGATGAGCAATTTTGTTTTTTCTATCTCAAGCTGCAAGAGTTCGCTGGTATCGGCAACCGGAGCAGGCATTATCGTTGACTACGGCGAACAGATGGATTGAATTTTCTCCATCAGCTCATCTTCAGAATAAGGCTTGATCAGATACGCATCAACACCCGCCGTCATGGCCTCCTGCTGATGCCGGGCGGCGGCCCTGGAAGTAATCATGATGCAGGGGATATCCGAGATACTGCCATCAGCACGTATATGTCCTATCAGCTCCAGCCCGGTCATCCTCGGCATTTCCAAATCAGACAGCACGATATCCGGCTTGCTGACTTTTATTATCTTGAACGCTTCCACCCCATCACGCGCCATACGCACAGTGTAACCGGCATCTTGCATAAACTGCGCCAGCGAACGTCTGGCACTGAGCGAGTCATCCACGATAAGCGCCGAGGGTAAATTCGAACGGGGTGCTTCGGTTCTTTGATATCTGCTTGCCGCCTTCCCCGCCGTGGTCGTAACCCGCACCAGTTCAGGTAAATCAACCACCGGGGTAACACTGCCATCCCCTAAAATCGTCACTCCTGACACACCGGTCAACCTCGGCACGTAATGGCCCAGATCCTTAACAACCAGGTCCTGACCGCCGATTATCTTCTCCACCATGACGGCATGCCTGCCCTGCTCATTCTCTACCAGCAAAACCGAGCGCGATTCCCGGTCTTCGCTGCGGCGCTCAAAAACCATATTAATCATATTTTCAAATTGATGTGCCGGGTAGCTATGCTCACCCAGCTGAAACACCTGCTTGCCGCCATAATCCAGCAGCCGCCCGGATTGATGATGGATGATCTGCACGATACCGCGATTGGCAATGGCCACAAGCTGCGGCCCGGCCCTGATCAGCAACACATAGGAAGAGACCAGCGTCTGCGGCAGCTTGATCTCCACAGTACACCCCTTGCCGGTGTCTGATTCAACGATAAAACTCCCCGACATCTGCACGATGGCGGCATAAACCGCATCCATTCCGATACCCCGGCCGGATATCTGGGTTATTTTTGCACTGGTGGAAAAATCCGAACGTAAAATCAGTTGCTTCAATTCATCGTCTGAGATCTCATCCTGCGGCTGGTAGATCCCCTGTTCCATCGCCTTGCGTTTGATTGCTGCATAATCCAGGCCCTTGCCGTCATCCTGACAACGCACCAGGATCTGATTGCCCTCGCGCATAAACGTCAGATAAATATCACCTGTGGCCGGTTTGCCGGCGGCCAGGCGCACAGCACGCTCCTCAATGCCATGATCTATCGCATTGCGTAACAAGTGCATCAATGGATCAAGCAGATTATTCAATGTGTTGGTATCTATCAGCGTATCGCCGCCATGCAGATGCAGCCTCACCGCTTTGCCTGTGATCCTGCTGGCCTGCCGGACACTGCGCTGCAAGCGGGCAAACTGTGAACTCACCGGCACCATCCTGGCGCGCATCACCCCTTCCTGGGTTTCATTATTCAAACGCGCCTGCTCCAGCAACATCTCATCCAGACGCAACAGATTCTCCGATACGGTTTTCGCCTCTTCATTCGCATCAACCGCGGCTTCAACCAGCCGTCGGCAACACGTATGTAATTCGCTGTACAGATCCATCTCCAGGCTGTCATAATCACTGTCCAGCGTACCCGCCCGTTGCAGGCCGGTTAAATCCTTGACATCAACAATCTCTTCCAACTGACTGCCTAACTGCCGGATCAGCGCAAACTGCCCCTGCATGTTTTTAATCTGTGTTCGGGTGACGTGCACCCGGTCACGCACCTGCCCGGTCATGATGATGGTCTCGCCCACCAGTCTTAATAAATTATCAACAAACCCGGCCGGAACCCGCATCATGAAACTGCCGGATTCACGCATGTTAATCCCTGGCTTGCCGGTCTCAACAGCACCAGGCTCGCCCGATTGTCTTCCCTCGGCATCTGACAGTGCTGGCTCTTCTGCCCGGGCCGGCATGAGATCGGCCACCTGTATGCCCTCCTGTTCAATCAGGTTGACCAAATCCAGCACCTCCTGCAAAGTCTCACGGGCATCTTGCGGCGGCCTGCCTGTCCCCAGCAGGGTTTCACTCATCGCTGCCAGACAATCAGCGGCATTCATCAAGGTCTCGGAGATGCGTACTGATGGCAGCCGCTTGTGCTTGCTTAATATAAGCAGCAGGTCTTCCAAGTGGTGGGTCAGGGTGGCGATACCACGCACTCCCACCGTATTGGCGGCACCCTTTAATGTGTGGGCAACACGCTTTGCGATCTGCACATCCTCAAGAGTACCGCCATCAGTCAGACGACTGATCGCCGCCGAAAACTCCTCGGTCTGCCCCGGCAACTCTGCTAACAAACCATCGAGTAAATCCTGACTGACATCATCTTGCAGTTGCAGGGAAACATCGGCAGCACGTGCACTCCTCTGCCGCTCTGCCATGATCTTTTCAGGCACCGTAAAACCGGATTTAAGGAGCGTGTTTTTCAGCACCCTGGCCTGCTCTGCGGATAATGGCATCGGCCAGGCACTGTCCTGCATAAAGGACAACAAGCGATTCGTTGCCGCTTCATTCGCTGGATTGCTCAGGCAGGCCAGCAGGGTTTGTGGCCATCTGCCAAGCAGGGCGAGGGTATTTCCCAGTGCTTCTGGCTGATCCTCTGCCATTGCAAGATCGGCAAGGGTTGAGAGATTGGCCCGGGCAGTATCAACCACCTCGGCCAGGGCGGTAAAACCAAGGCTGCTCAAGGCATCGGAGTAACGCTGCATTTGTGTGGTTAGACCCGGCACCAGCAACAAGGCGGCATCAATCTCGGCAATGGCTAATTGCTGTATTGCCTCATGGATGACCCGCAATTCGGCTGCCATGATCTGCACGGCCTCCCGGATCGAGTCCGGCAATTCATCGCTGATCGCCACCTCAAGTGCAGGCGATGGGGGGGTGCCTTTATCCAGCAGATCATCGGCTTGCTCATCAGAAATCATCACGGCGGCACACGTCAGCCGTTGCAGTTATACGGCCTGGCGGGCAGCATGAGCCGTATCACTTGACCTGTTCCGGCAGCTTGAACACCCGCACGGCCTCCACCAGCAAGGCGGAATAATTGACCAGCTTGTCTGCGTTGGCTGATTGCTCATGCAACTCGGTATTGGTCTTCTCCGTACTCTCCTTGATGACTTTTGCTCTTTCAGTAATCGCGGTCGTGGTTTTCGCCTGCTGCATTGAACTGCCCGCTATTTGCTGCACCATCTCAACCAGGTTATTGGTCTGCTGCATGGTCTCCTGCATTTGTTCACCCGCCTTACCGGCCAGTTGCGTGCCAGCAACCACTTCGCTGATCGCACTGTTCATGGTGGTGACGGCATCGGAGGTTTCGGTCTGTATATTGTTCACCAGTGAGGCGATCTGTGCGGTTGCTTCACGTGAGTTCTCCGCAAGACGCTGAACCTCATCCGCAACAACGGCAAAGCCACGCCCGGCCTCACCAGCAGAAGCCGCATGCATACTCGCATTCAAGGCGAGAATATGGGTACGTTCAGCAATGCTGTTAATCAGGCTGACCACGCTGCTGATCTCCTGTGAACGCTCACCCAGTCTTTTGATACGTTTTTCTGTCTCTCGAATGGTCTCGCGGATAGTATTAATCCCCTCTACTGTACCAAGCACCGTCTCTTTGGCCTTTGAGGTGGTGTTGGTTGCATCATCCGCTGCCTTGTTACAGGTCTGCGCCAGTTCGGCGATCTGCCGCATGGCTTCTGCTGCTGATAATAACTCGGCATTGGCGAGATCGACTTCAATACTTTCCTTATTGGCCAGTTCAAGTGCCTTGTCGGAGTGATTTTTTACTGACTGGCAGCTATGTGAAATGTCATCGGACATGGTGCGTACACCCTGCAATACCTGGGCGATCTCATCTGCCAGGATGTTTAATGAGTCGGCAATCGGTGCGGTGGCATCTTCATTCACATCCACTCGTGCGGTGAGGTCTTTCTGGCTTAGCTTGTAGACGCCGTGTAATAACTTGACCACGGCATTATTCAGGGCTTCATTTTCCTGTTTTGAGCGTTGTTCAATATTGACTATCTCATCCAGGATGGCATCCAGCGTTGTGCCGACGGCCCCTATCGGATCGCCATCGCCCAGGCCAGTGCGGGTATCCTGCTGTCCATCCAGCACGTTTTTCAAGGTCGACATGAGGCAATCAAGCGATGTGCCAAGGCGGCGTCTCGTTTTTATACTGGCGATCAGCAAATAGATGATGATAAGGAAAGCTGCCAGCAGCATGGCCATATCCACAACCTGCAATTCACCTTGCAGCAGATGGATATTGGCGATAAAACGCCAACTGACCATGACAGAGATGATCGCACAGAGCAGCAGACCTGTGGTTAGAAAATTCAATCTCCTGAGAATGGGAAATTCCCCCTCATGGTGAGTGTCTGCTTGTGATGGTAAAAACGTCATGGGCTTAACCCCCCGTTAGTCAGTGAAACTGCTGAATACTTCCTGAAACAGCCCGTCAAAATCCACATCCAGCCATATATCCTCTGCATGTAGAAAAGCGGTTTTTGTGTGGTTCTGCAAAATATCAGCCAATGGTGGCAGGGCATCGACTGGCCTGCTGGCATCCACGACAACCGGCAGATCATCAATGCTGATACCGACACTTTTGCTGCCCTCACCAATCATCAACACCCAGCGGCCAGGCTGATCAGCACCGGTATCGAGCAGCATATCCATGTTGATCACCGGTATGAGATTGCCGCGCACATTAATCATGCCCCGAAACCATAACGGCGTATTGGGTATCGGACAGGGGCCAGGGGCATCAATGACTTCAGATTTTTCACCGCCTGCCAGCAACAAGCCCATCGTCCCGACCATAAATCCATAGCGTGATGTTTCAACCTCTTCAGCCCGGTAGACATCCAGTTTATCCGGGCGGGCGGTGAAACGGGTCAACGCCTCGCTCGGTAACAGCAGACCATCGGGCAGGTTATCGTTACGCTGTGACATCGTTATTGATGGCTATGGCAGGCAACACCGATCAGCAGTTAATACCGGTCTGTTGCCAGGAACAATGTGCCGGGGCACATGGATTATTCAATATCAAGATACTCACTGATGACCTCTTTGAAGATCCCCGGATTAACCGGCTTGATCATATAGGTATCACACCCTGCCAGTTTGCCTTTCACCTTATCGGCTGGCGATGAATTACTGGTCAGCATAATCACCGGGGTCTCGGCCTTGTTTGGATCCTGCTTGATCATCTTGCAGATGTCATAGCCATCAACCCCCGGCAGCACCACGTCCAGAAACACAATATCATAACGATTACCTTTTATAAGGGCTTCTGCCTCCTCACCGCTTTCCGCAAAATCTATTTTGCTGGCGATGCTCTGTAGTGCTTTTTTCATCTGAATGCGAACTGGCAGACTGTCATCAACGACCAGCGCGCTGATGGCATTGCCAGCCGCCTGGGTGCCATCGCCCTGCCCGTCTGTTGCACTGCCTGACTCACCCTCAAAGATCGAGGGCACAGCATAGCCATGCTCATCGATCACCGTCTCTTCCAGCAAGGACAGCAGGCGGGTGGCGACCAGGGGCTTGGCGGTATAATGGTTGGTGTCATTCGGATTGGCCGGCGGGATCGACTCACATAGCATGATGGTGGAGATGACATTGCCCTCGCCATAGCGTTTAAGGTAAGCACCCCAGCGGCGCACGGCATCCGGGTTGTCTGCATCAACAATCAGGATGTCGGCATATTTCCTGCCCGACAGGGCTTCAAACAGATCAAAGGATGGCGTACGATTTTTAGCCAGTGCCATCGCCGTGGACAAGATGTTTTGATCATGTGTTTTAAACCCAATGGATGCAACGGCAAATATCGTCTCACTCATTATCGCACCATTAAAATATTCTTTATTCTGTTTAACACCTTATCGGGCGCAGGTCGTAATACAGCACTGACAGGCAATACCGGCTGCCGGCAGGCGCTTATCAGGCTTATGAAGTATACACCAATACGACTGTTTTACAGCAGCACATTGAGGTAATCCGTGTATGCAGGCGATGCCTGAACAAGGAAGTCAATGAAAATTCAAGCGGGAATTTAAGCCCATTCCTTCCAGTTCAATCCCATGAGTAAATCTTCGGTGCTTTGAAAACGCTCATCCGGGTCTTTACACAGTAAACCATCGAGCAGTGGTTGCAGGGATAAGAATTGTTCGGGGAGCTTGGGGATAGGTGCAGAGAGGTGGCGTTCAAACACGCTCATGGGCGTGCCGCCGGTATACGGATGCTTGTTGGTCAGCATTTTATACATGATGATGCCAAGGCTGTAGATGTCGCTGCGCTGATCAGCTTTGCCACCTTCTATCTGTTCAGGGCTGATGTAGTATAAGGTGCCCATAAGCTGCCCATCCATGGTCAGCCCCTGCTTGATTTGATTTTCTGCCTCCAGGTCTTTTGCGATCCCAAAATCTGTCACCGCTAACTCATCTGCAGAACGAAACAGGATATTCGCCGGCTTCATATCCCGATGCACGATGCCGAGGGCATGGGCGGCTCCCAGACCTTCAGCAATCTGATGTAAGTAGGAAATTGCCGTTTTCCCATCTATGCCGGCCTTTAATCGCTCGGCCAAATCGCCATGACTGAAATATTCCATGGCGATATATGCAAAATCGCTGGCAAATGCACGCTCGTGAATCTGCACGACATTGGGATGATCAATCTGCCCGATTATCTTGTATTCCCGCATGAAACGCCTTAACAGCCCGGAACCCCCCTGCTCTCCCAGCGACAGCACCTTCAACACCACTTTTAACTGATCTTCCTCTCGTTCTGCCAGATAGATAGAGGCCATGCCCCCTTCGCCAATTTTTTTCTCCAGACGATAGCCCGGCACCTCGATGGGAATATCCTTCGCTGTGCATGGCCGGCGAGTCACAGAACCCGCCCCTGCCTTGCTGATGGGGCGTCTTTTCGATATCAGTCTGCTCGGCGTCGAACTTGCCAGCACCTTATCTGTTGCCTCTGCTCTCTGCTGTACCTTCCCTGCTTTGCGCTGGGTTTTCCTTACCCTCTGCCGTGCTTTTGCTGCTTTGTGTTGTGTTTTCTTTGCCTTCTGCTGTCCGCTGCTGTCCTGCTTGCTTTGCTGTCTCCTGCTGGTAATCTCTGACATCTCCTCGCTGCTCAACAAGACCGTGCGCTCATGCTCATCGGCTTTCGCTGTGCCTGCAAGCTGCATGGCGAGGTGTTTCTCCTGTGGGCTTAACACCCGTGTCCTCTCCGCCTCATCCTTGTCAGCCTCATCGTCCGCTGCGCCTGCCCGGCTGCTCGCCAGCACTTTTTTTACCCGCTCGGAAAATAACTCTGGCGTGATGTGATCTTTACTCAGAAAATCATCGGCACCCAGTTTATGCACCTTGGCCTCCAACTGCTTACTGTCATAGCCGGTAAAGAATATTATGGGTGGCGTATTGGGCTGTTGCTTCAGCTGCCTCAACCAGTGCAGGCCGTTTTGACCTTCCAGGCCAAGATCATAATCAAGCAAAATCAAACCGTATCTGGACCAGTTAAAATCATGCTCCGGCAGCCCGCATTCAGGATCATAACTTTCAACGATGACATCGGGGAACTTCAAGTGCTTGCAAAAATGAATAAGACGCTCGGCATCTGTTGCATCATCTATGATTAATATCCTGTCTAACATGGCAATACTCTGCTCATCTCACCGTCATGCAAGAGACAACATCCTCTGCATATAGCTGGCGACTGACCGGCACGCCCGGGCTGACAAGCCGCAAATTAAAATAATTCCACATCGCCTTTATCCAGGGATTGTTGTTTTACCGGATTACTTAATTGCATGGCATGGCTGACTGCCGCTATATCGGCCCGACATTTTTTTAACACCGACATTATCTCGGCACTGTCCTGCCCTGTCGATTGATACAAGACCTCCACCTGCTCATGAATAGCGACAAACATTTTTTCTATTTCACCGACACGTAAACAGGCATGGTTAATCAGTTGCTGCAAGATATCCTCAAACTGCAAGGCGCGCACGGCATTGCCGACAGATGAGCTGATCTCATTGGTGGTCAATAACAGGTGTTCTATGTCACTCTCATCCTCATGCTGTTGCACCTGCACGGCGCACTTTCGCAACTCGGCGCTTTGTTGTGCCAACTGGTAACTCATGGTACCGAAACATGCACGCAGATCACCTGCCGCCTCCCGCAACATCTTGCTCATGCGTTCAAGATCACTCCCCATGACCTGCTGTTCACGAATGACAATATGGCAGACATCATCAGACAGGGCATGCAGTGACTGCATTAATTGGTTATGTCCGTTTTCACTCATCTTTATTCATACAGTGCAGCGATGCGGATGCGGCATGCCATAGCACGTCTACCGGTTTTTCCATCCAGCATCTTAAAGAAACTCTCACGTTAAAGACAGAAAACGACCCCACTTGGCTGGCAATAATAGCGGGTACTGGCTTGTCAAGCTATTAAAAATTGACCAATACGCCAGGACTGCCCGGCCGCCGCCGCTCAAACGAAGCCAGGGCACAGCCCCTCAGCTTAACTTGCCCAGCTCTATCAGATGCGGTGCAATGGCCGGCAAGCCCAGCACCAGGCTGGCCGCTTCCAGCCTCACGGCCTCCCCCGGCATCCCCCAAACCACACTGGTAGCCTCATCCTGGGCAATGGTTGTTGCCCCGGATTCAAGCATCTCTTTCAGGCCGCGCGCGCCATCGGCTCCCATGCCGGTGAGGATAACGCCGATGGCATTGGTCGCTGCGCTTTCAGCGACCGAGCGAAACAAGACATCCACCGAGGGTTTATGCCGGTTCACCGGCGGGCCGTCATGTAATTGACAGCGATAACGGGTACCATCCCAAACTAACAGCAGGTGTTTATTCCCCGGGGCGAGATAGGCATGGCCGGGCATGACCGGCTCGCCATCCGTTGCCTCAGATACCGTGACCTGACACAGGCTGTTCAAACGTTCAGCGAATGAGGTGCTGAAGACCGGCGGGATATGCTGGCTGATCAAGATGCCCGGGCTGTCAAGTGGCATTTGCAGCAGAATCTCTCTAATCGCCTCGGTGCCGCCGGTTGAGGCGCCCATGGCAATAATTCTCTCCGTGGTGTTAAATTTTCTGACATTGGCCGGTCGCTGTAACACCGCGGTGGCAGAATACTTGACATCTATCTCATCCGTGCCTGTGCCAGCACCTGGCTCTGGCGGCGCTGGCTTGTCCTCTGCCATGAGGTGCCTCGGCCTGACCTTCGCCTGTGCCGCATTCTTGACCTTGGCAATGATCTCCTCTGAATAATTGATCAGATCGTTGGCAACATCCACTTTGGGCTTGCCGATAAAATCGATCGCCCCCAAGGATAATGCCTCTAATGTCACTTCAGCGCCTTTTTCAGTCAGGGAAGAGACCATGACAACAGGCAGCGGGCGCAAACGCATCAGCTTACGCAGGAAACTCATCCCATCCATCTTGGGCATTTCCACATCCAGGGTAACGACATCAGGATTAAGCTCTTTTATCTTGCGTCTGGCAATCAGGGGATTCATGGCCGAGCCCACCACCTCAATCGCCGGGTCGGATGAGAGCACCCGGGTCAGGATACGTCTGACTAACGCTGAATCATCAATAATAAGTACACGAATCCTGTTCATGGGCATGGCTGAGGTTATGGCGTGAATATATCGACTTCGCCACTGAGCTGCTGGTTTTCCAGCTTGCGAATATAGGCCCGCTCCCGTTCAATCAGTGTGTTGTTATGCACTTTGTAGAAATGCTTTACCCTGACCCTGCCGGAGCTGGGATAATAATTTATTTTTCTCGGCCAGATCCCGCCCACATCAGCGCTGATCACCTGATACCCTTCCTTGGCGATAAAATCCCTGACGAAATCAATATTCATCTGGCCGATGTTGGTATTAATATCCAGCACTTTTGCCCCGCCAAACAGTTTGATTTCGAAATTTTTCCGGCTGCCGCCACAGGCCAGAATGGCGTTGATTAATCTCTCCATCGCCACATTGCCATAACGTGTGCCGAGACTGACAGGCGTATTGGTCCACTCATCCTGCCTGTAATCACGCAACACGGGCAGCATAAAATGATTCATCCCGCCGATACGGCTGATCTTGTCACGGATACAGGCGGTCACACACGACCCCAGCACCGTGCTGATCATCTCTCCCTGGCTGGTGACATAATACTGGCCTGGTGTGATCTTGGCGGAATAAATATGATTTTTTGCATCCCAGAACCGATGGATATGCTCAAAGCCCGGCAAAACAGACGGCAGGTTGCCATCGTCAATGCCATGGTCATGGATATCATCGCTGGCGCCCATCAGCTTATCTTCCGATGTATGGTGTTGCCAAGAGACCGGAAACGCTCAGAGACACCAAACAGGCTCTCGGAGTGGCCAATAAACAAATGCCCGTCTTTGATCAGCAGATCATGGAAACGGGCGATGAGATTCTGCCGCATCTCCCGTTCAAAATAGATCACCACATTACGACAGAAGATGATGTCGAACGGCCCGCGCATAGGCCAGGCAGTATCGGCAAGGTTCAGACGTTTGAAGTGAATCATCGCCTTGATCTCATCGGCCACAGTCACCAGCCCATCGTTCCTGCCACGGCCTTTGCGGAACCAGCGTCTGTGCTGGGACAGCGAAGAGTCATCGAGTTTTTCGGTGGTGTACACACCGGCCCTGGCCTGCTTGAGAATGCCGGAATCCAGATCAGTCGCCAGGATTTTTATATCCCAGTCCCCGGTAAACAGGCGGCTCTGCTTAATCGTCATGGCGATTGAATACGGCTCTTCACCGGAAGAACAACCGGCAGACCAGACCCGTATGCGCTTGTTGTTCTGCTCTGTTTTATGCTTGAGGATTTCGGGTAAGGCACTGTTTAACAAATACTCAAAATGATGATTTTCACGGAAAAACGCCGTGACGTTAGTCGTCAGGGCATTGATACACTGCACCAGCTCCTCATCATTGTCCTGCTGTAACAGGCGACAATATTGCTCGAATGAATCAAGCTCCAGATGCCGCAGCCGCTTGGCCAGCCGCCCATAGATCAACTCACGCTTGGAGACCGGCAGGTGGATACCCACGCGTTCAAGCATCAGATTGCTGATGAACCGGTAATTCTCATCAGTAAACGTGAACCTCTGCATTGGCCCAACCATGACCTTAGCCAGGGGCCAGGAACGATAATGTTGTCAGGCTCATACCGGCAGGCCCAGGGGCTCAGTCAGCCCCAGTAACGCCGCCGTATCGGTGAAGGCTTGTGAGGGTTGCAACAGCGTGCAATCCCGGTTTTGTGCCTGTCGCTGGCGGATGAAGGCCAGCAATAACTGCAAACCGGCGGTATCAATCATCTGCACACCGCCAGCATCAATGCAAACCGTCGCCTGTTGATCACCATGTACCATGAGCGTCTCTTTCAAAGCCGCCACATCAGCGATGGTGATGACTGTGGCCAGCGAGATGGTTATCGTCTCATCTGCCATCGTGCTGCCATCAGACGGGGCAGCCTGTGTCTTCTGCCCCTGTGTCTTCTGTTTTGAACTGGCGACTTTTTTGCCGGTTTTTTTCCTCGTTCGGGGGCGGGTTGCCGGCCTGGCCGCATCGGCGCTGCCAGCCGCCGCATTCGAGCGCTGGATGCGGCCGGTCTTTTTTTTCGCTGTCATGTCGTGCTTATCTCAGCCTGTTGCGGCGGGCAGGATCTAAGGACTGCTCGGCAACTCTGCCAGCAAACCGGCATTGACCAGGGCATCGATCTCCAGCAGGATGATCATCTTCTCATCGATGGTTGTCAGTCCCCGGATAAACTCCACATTGATGGCGCCTCCTATATCAGGCGTCTCGCTGATCGCATCCCCGACCACGTTGTATACCTCAGAGACCGCATCCGCCACCATGCCGACTGTACGCAGATGCCCTTCGTTTTCTATCTTGACCACGATGATCACGGTCGTGGTATGAAATTCCGCCTGTTCCAGCTGAAACCGGCGGCGCAAGTCCATCACCGGCACGATCGTGCCGCGCAGATTGACAACGCCCAGCACATAATCCGGCGTGTTCGGGATGGTGGTGACCGGCTCCCAGCTGCGTATTTCCTGCACCTTGAGGATGTCAATACCGTACTCTTCCGCCCCCAGCTTAAAGGTCAGGAACTGGCTGGTGCCGGCCTGCTGCTCGGCTGATAACATATCGGTTGGTGATATCTCGGTCATTGCCCCTCCTGACTATGTGCTGATCTCGGCCGCTGCGCTGGGGGTATTGGCCGATTCGTTTTCTGCTAACCAAAATTCAAGCAGGCCAGGCAAATCGATGATCATCGCCACGGTACCATCCCCCAGGATAGTCGCCCCGGCCAGGCTTTCAATCTGACGAAAATTCGTACGCAGGCTTTTAATCACAACCTGCTGCTGGCCTAATATGTCATCCACCAGCAGGCCGATGCGCCGCCCGGCATCCATGATGACCAGCAAGCCGTCGTCCAGTGCGGTATTGGCACCTTGAACACCGAAGACCTCATGCAGGCGAATGACCGGGATATACCCATCCCGGTAGCGATATACCTCATATTTGCCCGCCACAGCGCTCACCAGGCTACTGTCAATCTGGGTGGATTCGATGATCGATAACAGCGAGATGACAAAAATATCCTCACCCACCCGGATCAGCTGACCATCCATGATGGCCAGCGTCAGCGGCAAATATAGGCTGAACGTGGTGCCGATGCCTTTTTGCGATGCCACTTTGACATTACCGCCCAGCTCCACGATGTTGCTTCTGACCACATCGGCGCCCACACCCCGCCCGGATACGCCACTGATCTCGTTCGCCGTGGAGAAGCCGGGCAGGAAGATCAGGTTGTGAATCTGGCTTTCCGTCAACTCATCGCTGACGTTAATCAGGTCTTTCTCAATCGCCTTTCTCCGGATCGCCTCCGGGTCAATACCGGCCCCATCATCACGGATCTGTACCACGATATTGCCGCCCTCATGATAGGACTCCAGCGCAATCACGCCGACCTTCTCCTTCCCCGCCGCTTCACGTTCAGCCGGGGTTTCAATGCCATGATCCAGCGCATTGCGAATCAAATGCACCAGCGGGTCGCCGATCTTCTCCAGTACGGTCTTGTCAATTTCGGTGGCGTTGCCCGACAGTTTGAGCTCGACCTGTTTGCCCAGCGAGCGGCTCAAATCATGCACCAGCCTCGGCAGGCGCTGAAAGACAAAGTCAATCGGCAACATCCTGATGTTTAAGGTTTGCTCCTGCAAATCACGGGTATTACGCTCCAGCTGTTCCACGCTTTGCTTGAGTTTTTCCCGATCAACAGGGCGGCGATTCGTACTGGCAAACCGGCTCAGCATGGAGACCGTGATCACCAACTCACCCACCAGATTGACCAGATTATCGACTTTCTCCGTGTTCACCCGGATAGAGTTGCTTTCCTGGCCGGGGAGCTGTCCGCCCGAAGCCGCACTGGTCGGGAGCTGCATATCATCCGCCCGGCGGCCACCGGTACGACCCCCGGCACGACGATCAGCATGCTGCCTGCGCTCGCCGCCCAGCTCGATATGCAGCTCACAATCCTCATCCACCCATTCAAACATCTCTTCGATATCGCCCCTCGCAACATCGGCAGAGAACTGGATATGCCAGCTAAGGTAACACAACTCCGGGTCCATGCCTTGCAGCGGCGGCAGCCGGTCAAGCTGTCCGCTGATCTGCATCTCGCCCAACTCGGCCAACTCACGAAACAAACGATAGGGATCGTTGCCCGTTTTTAGAAAATAATCATGGGGATGGAAATAAATATGCCAGCTGGGGGTTGGCTGTTGTGTGGCCTCGCTTTGGGTGGCTGCTGGCAGTGCAATCAGCTTCTGCCTGATCCCGGCCACCTTGTCTTTGTCAATGTCCTGGCCGGATTTCGACTGGGCAATCATGTAGCGAAGGCAATCCACAGACTCCAGCACGGCATCCACCATCAGCCGGGTCAGCGCCCGCTTTTGCTCCCGCACCTCATCAAAACAGGTCTCAACCACGTGGGTAAAATCGGCGATGTCGCTGAAACCAAAGGTGCCGGCACCGCCTTTGATCGAATGTGCCGCACGAAACACCGTATTGATCACCTCCGGTTCGGGACGGGCAATGTCGAGACTCAGCAGATTGGCCTCCATCACTTCCAGGTTTTCTATGCTCTCCTCAAAGAAAATGTCATGGAACTGCGACATATTCAGGTCTAGCGCCATGGCCTTAAATCCCCCGATTCCGCCGCATGCGTTATACCATCAACCGTGGCTGCCTGCTGACATCACAAAACCCGTCGTATGGTCTTGAGCAAGGTATCCGGATCGAAGGGTTTGACAATCCAGCCAGTCGCACCGGCCGCCTTACCCTGCTGCTTCTTGTCATCGGCAGATTCTGTGGTCAGAGTCAAGATAGGCGTGAACCGGTAGTTCGACAGCTGTCTGAGCTCTTTGATAAGCGTGATCCCGTCCATATTCGGCATGTTGATGTCTGTCACCACCAGGGCAACATCATTGTCCTGGGCAAATGCCAGGGCATCCACCCCATCCATACTTTCATGCACCTCATAATGGGCGGCTTTCAAGGTGAAACTGACCATCTCTCTCATGGAAGCCGAATCATCGACCAGCAGGATCCGTGTCGGTTTGGGTGTCTCTGTCATTATTAATTTTTTATCTGAAAGGTTTCTTAACTTTAATCAATAACCTGGCTTTCGTCCACAGTAAAACGGCGGCATAAAATCACTGCCTGAAGTTGGTAAATGACTCAAAATATTGCCTTTAAGCCATGAAATACTAAAGTATTATCGACAAGCATGTTGCCGCAGTATTACAATAACATCATAAGGTATGGTCGCAGATAACCCTGTGGGTAGTGATGAGCTGTCTGGCACAGCCCGTTATTGACAGTACAATAAACGCAATAAATGCTATATTTTACAGATATTTATACGAATCCCAAAGAATGCAGTGCGCCCGCATCAGCGGCTTTGCGTTTCTTAACGGTAAATTAGAGAAGTCAATCAATGCCAAAGACCGTGTTAGTGGTGGATGATTCGAAATCAGTCCGTGCTGTGATAGGCGCCACATTAAAAATGGCCGGCTATAATCTGATATTAGCCGAAGATGGCCTGCAAGCGATGGATTTGCTGTCCTCACCAGAGACCCCCCCGATCGATCTGATCATTACCGATGTCAACATGCCCAACATGGATGGCCTGACCTTAATCAAGGAGGTGAAAAAACTGGCCGGGTACTTCAAAACCCCGATTTGTGTGCTCACCACCGAAACCGAGCAAAGCAAACTGCAACAGGATATTGGTCATCTGAACGATGCCTGGATCACCAAGCCGGTGCAACCTGCCCATGTGTTAAACGTGGTCGGCGAGTTGTTGTCGAGCTGAACTGCTACGACAAGCCTGGCTGTAACATCCACCGAGCCGACATAGAAAAATGGCAGCAGCAGAACAGCAAGCATCTGAGGTGAATTGCCAATCCATACTGGCTATAGATGATGATCCTGACTTCATCACCCTGCTGAAAATTATCTTTCAGAAGCTCACCCCGGGCGCCAGATTCTACAGCTATGATCCAGAGAAAAAAGGACGGCCGGACAGCAATTTCAACTGGTCGAAATATGATCTGATCCTGCTCGATTATGACCTGGGCGATGGCGAGAAAGGGTTGGACTGGCTGCGGCGTTACAAAACCTCGGAAGAATTCCCCACCACCGTCATGCTGACCGCCCAGGGGGATGAGGAAATTGCCGTCCAGGCGATGCGTTTTGGGCTGGAAGATTACATCAACAAACAGAAGCTCTCGTTTGACCGGCTCTCCCAGGCGGTCAAAAACGCCATGGCGAGAAAACAAAAGCAAAAAAAGCTCGCCAATACGTTAAGCATGCAGGCCAGCCTGTTTGACAAGGCCAGCTTTTATAAAAAGCTGCGTGATGAGCTGAAGACCCTTGATGAGGATCAGGACAAGCATGCGTTTATTTTGCAGATCAGCATTGATGATTATGACGGGCTGTATGAAAAACACGGCATCCTCGCCATAGACAACCTGTGTTCCAATATGGCCGGCAAGATTGCCAAGGCCCTCACCAGCAGCAAATTTGTCGTCAATATCACCCGTCTGGATGATTCTCTCATTGGCTGCCTCATCACCGAACATGCGGATGAGAATGGGGGGGAGAGAATTGGTCGGGCGATTTGCAAGCTGATAGATAACTACGCCTACACCATAAAAGATGCGAAGCTGACTTCAACGGTCAGCATCGGCATCATGAATATCAGCCGCTCGACAGCGAAACCGGATACCCTGCTCAATCAGGTGAACAAAGCCTGTCAGAAGGCGGGCAAGAAGGCGGGAAACAGCATCGTGCTGATCAGGCAGGCCGGGAAGAAGGCCGAGACAGCACAAGCCGCCGTCAAAACAGATCACGCTGCTGCCAGAACAAATATTGTGATACTGGATTTGGATGAGGGCGTATCCGCACAGGCGCTGGATACCGCACAGAAAAGTACGCCCCAGGAACAGCCGGCCGGGCAGGCAGCCGATAAACCGGCAAGCAAACGCAGGCCAGCGGCTAAAAAAACTGCCCGTAAAGAGACAACGACAGCAAAGCCGCCGGCACCGGATGAGGCGGATGAGGCGATGGCAGCAGAAGCGCCAAAATATGATCTCCATGCCGCCGTTGGGCAGAATCGCATACAAACCTACTACCAGCCATTTGTCGCCCTGTCAGAAAGTGCCAATATGTTTGATGCGGAATTTTTTCAATTAACGATCAATATTGTCGATCCTGACGGTGCACTCATCAGCCAGCAAGCCATGATGGAGAGAGAGATTGAACCCGGTGGATTAGTCCTGCTTGATCGCTGGATGATCAGGCACGGTCTCGGCCAGTTAATGCTGAATAAAAAAGAAAATGAGCAGGAATGCGGCCTGTTTATGCGGCTCTCGGCGGACTCCTTTACCAACAATGATTTGTTTGACTGGATGGTGAAGCTGATTGTCAGAACCAAAACCTCCAGCATCACGTCCAAGATGGTGTTTGAAATCAGCCCGCCTGAATTTCTGTCCAATAAAAAAATCATGCAGGACTTTATCAACAAGATGCGCGATACCTGGGGCATTGCGTTTTCATTATATGATGTCGTCAATCCGGCGGTGCTGGAGACCTGCGTTAAGCAAGCGGGTTTTGAATTTGCAAAAGTCAACTTAAACAAGGCATCGGTGGATGATATCAGGCCGGTGGTGGAATCGGCCCGCAGACTCGGCACCTTGACCGTGATTGAAAACATCCAGGATGCCGAACAATTAAACCAGTCGGTGGTCATCGGTTGCGACTATGCCCATGGCGATTTTATCCAGCCACGACAAGATGCCCTCATCTCCTCTAACGATGCCATAGAGCTTTAACAAACCGCACGGCAGCGGCTGGTTCAGCAGCAGAGCTAACCCCTGTCTGGTATATATTTTTAATCAGCATGAATAAAATCCGCGTGCTTGCCATCTGTCTGCTGGCAACCTTAATCATGTCCGGCCTGGTGACCACCATCGGTTTATTAACCGCCTCGGCGGCGGCCTATTATGGGGTTGAGGTAACGCAGATCGCCGCCCGGTTTTCCTGGTTCATCGGTGGCGTTTTTGCCGGTTATATCGGCTCGTTTTTCGTGTTTGATCATTTCCGAATGAAGACGATCATTATCAGTTGCTACGCGCTCACTGCGCTTGCCATTTTAAGTATACATTACGTTAAGCTGTATGCCCTGCTGCCTTGCCTGCTGCTGCTGATCGGCATCACTGCAAGCATCTGTGCCTGTGCCGGCAGCACCTTAATCACACGGCTATGTCAGGGAAAACAAAGGCAGTCTGTGCTGGTTGCACAGGATGCGATGTTCAATGGTGGCGGGGTCGTGTTTGCTTACACCGCCACAATGTTTATCAGCGCAGAATATAAATGGAGTGCCAGCTATATGGTGGTGGCCGGAATATGTCTGTTCGTTTTATTGCTGGCATTATGCTCATCGTTCAGCATGCGAGCTGACAATCAACCGACCGCAGATCAACCCGAAGAAAAAACGGAATGGAATGCCAGCTTCATCGGCATGGGATTAAGTTTAGCGCTTTTTTTGCTGGCAAAAATAGCCATCTTTGTCTGGCTACCACAATTTGTAGAACAGAAATTTGCCGTCAGTAACGCCAGCGCCGGGCAATTAATGTCCAACATTTTTATCTCGGCCTTTGTCGGCTCATTGCTGGGCACTTATCTCGTCTCCCAAATCAACGTCAAGTATCTGCTCTACAGCCTGGTCATACTCGCTGCAATCAGCATCTCGCTAATCAGCAACGCTGATAATTTCACGATTGTTTACGCATCAGGTTTTGCCTTTGGTCTATCCATATCAGCGACCTACAACTCGTATGTCGCCTTCGCCCTGACCTTCATACAGTACCCGAATCACAGACATATCGCTTACCTGTTTCTGGCCGGGGGCTTGGGTTCAGCACTGGCCCCGGTGTTGAGCAGTCAGTTTGTTGAGATGACCGGCAAGGTGGATGGGGCAATGTATCTATGCGTTGCCGTGTTTGTGATCTGCTTTATTACCTTGATCTTCAGCAATGCAGCAGGCAAGAGACAAATAGCCGCCTGACTTATAAGATCGTGAGCAGGCGATAACATGGATACCGATCTCTGGGGACGCCGATCTCTTTACAACAGATCAAAAGCCGGGAGGCAGCATAAGGCCTGCCATCATCACGGCTTATCTGCGTTGATCAGCACATGTTACTTCAGCGGTATGTACAGTGCGGTGATAACATCATTGGTGGATGCCACCTGATTGGGATCATTTTCATACACTTCCAATGCGGCCTGCGATGAATCTACTTTGTATTTTCGTATGTGTATATGGCTGTAGGCCACATGCCAGGCCAGTTCGAGAAACTCATAACTGCCCTGCAATACGACTTTTAGAAAACGTCCGGCGGCGGCCTCCTTAAATACATACTCACCGGCCGGGATATCCGCCTCTGTCGGCACGGCCAGGTCACACTGAAACCGATCCGCTTTCAAATTCACCTTGTGATAGATGCTCATGGGATAGCCGCTGATGCTGGCATCACGGCTCGCCAGGTAGGCCATTAATTCAGGGAAGCCCGCCCGCATGGCAGATACCATATCTCGGTCATGCTGCCGACAAATTCCTGACAAAGACAGCGTTGTGCTGCCAGCCGGGTCTCACCGCCAAAGGTTATCTGCGGATGTTCTGCTGTCGGGTCTATAACGCCGCCCAGCCGGGCGAGACCAAAGGCGTAATCCTTGCTTATCATGGCGATCACCCTCCTCGTCATGAAGCGAAGAAAAAACGGCATCTTCCCGCTGATGCTCCAGCTGATCCTGGTTTGACCATCCTGTGCCTCGATCGCAAACACCACATCACCAGCCAACCTGAAAGGACGCATAAATTCGATCCGCTGTTGTATACGATGAGGACGTTCCAGGCGGACATGGCTGATTCGGCCCGCGCCCAGATAGTTGCCATCCCAGCTATAGTGACCGCCCTCCTCATCGCAGTTATCACTGTAGTTCAGCAGCGTACCCGGCTCATGCAGCAGCCACGGGCTCCAGTCCGACCAGCTCTTGAAATCACGGAGCTTGTCAAACGCCGTGTTGATATCAGTATTGATGCGCCGGGATTGCGTGACGCTGTAGCTGCCATCCAGCATCGACAGCCAGATAAGCACAGCCGCTATAACGGCCAATATCACAAGGCTAACAGTCAACATAAAACAACACCTCTTAACTCTTCATGTTCAATCGGTTCAGCACAACGCCATGCGGTGTCTTCGCTCACCGGCCATGGCATACGATTATATCAGCATCGCCCGAAGCCGGGCAAAATCCTGATGGCGACTGGCAATATCATCACGCACCGCGGCCAGGCGCAAATCACGCAGCCTCTCCAGCGAGTTCAGCAATACCGGTAATGGCGGGCCGCTAGCCGTGATATGTATCAAGCCCTGTTCAGGCAATTCCTCGGCCATCCGGGTGATGAATTTATCCACCAGTTGATCATGATGCTGGGCGGCTGTTTTACCATAGGTATCACACACGGCTAAAAAGGCACGCAGATTTTTTTGATACCAGCTTCGCTGTGTCTCCTGCTTCGGCACCTCCAGAAACAGATTCAAAAAACTTTTGCGCCGCATCGTATCTTTCAGCAGCGCTTGTTCCTCCGGCAGCATAAAGAGAAATTTATCAATGAGAATCTGCGAATAAGAAGAGTTATCTGCACTGCATACGCCCAATAGCAGATCGATAATATTGATACCGGCAAAATCACCTGCATTTGCCCCCCGGTAGACGTTCGGACCAACCCGGTACGGCTTGTAGTAAGGACGCACACAATAAAAAAAACGGCGAGGATCAAGCTCAGTAAACAACACCGTGTTAAACCGGATCACATCCTCCAGTGCGTGTCTGGCATCATGAAATAAATGATACGCCAGGGGATGCGATATGCCCAAGGGCAACACCCGGCGCAGCACATCGGCCGCCCGCTGATAGGCAAACACCCCCAGGGTATTGTAATCCAGAAAGAGCCGCTCATCCGGCAAGGAGGTAAACGTGCGATATTCACCGGCAACCGCCGGATTATGCGTTGAAAGATGGCTGGTCGCAAAACGTGGCGAGACTCCCAAGGTGGTGGCCAGATGCAAGGCCAGGGCGGACGCCTCTACCAGGGGCGAGGTCGTCTCATGCGCCGGATCGGTGATCTCATGCCGACGGCAGGCCGCCATAAACAAGCCAACACAGCCCAGCAGATTATACGCGTTTTCAGCGCCCTCATCGGTGTTGCCCTCATGCAGCAGGGCGGTGATCAGCCGGTTCCCCTCAGCAACTAATTGCTGTTTAATGTCATCGCCCTTCTCTGCCACCACGAACCGTTGCTCACTGGCAAAGTACAGCGCCTCCAACTCCGTATTGATATGCCGGAAGCGACCACGTATCCAGGCATCAAAAGCCGCCACATTTTTTGTCGTACTCACAGCATAACCCACAGCATGAACGTGTGTCGCTCTCCCCTGGTATCAGCGATCACAGTATGACAGAAACGTAAAATCGACGAGGAATTATTTGCTATCCCGCTGCTTTATGCACATAATGAACAGGTTATTATCACATAAGGTTTACCATTATGAAGTTTATCACTATGAAATACATCGGCATCATCTTGTTCCCTGCTCTGTTGATGTTCTGCTCGATCAGCAGCGCACAGGCGGCTGAACATACCGCCGACATGGACAAGGTGTTAGCGGCACAATCGGATAAAACAAAATCCCGCTATGACGACAGAAACCCGAAAGAAACCCTGACATTCTTCGGCATCAAGCCGGGCATGACCGTGGTGGAAGTGTTACCCGGCGGCGGCTGGTACAGCAAAATCCTCATCCCTTACCTTGGTCCTGAGGGCAGGTTGATAGGTGCTGATTACGCCTACGACATGCTGCCCAAATTCGGCTTCTACAGCGCCGAAGCACTGGATAAGAGAAAAATCTGGGCCAGCACCTGGCCGGCTGAAGCCAGAACCTGGTACGGTAAGGAGGGTGCCACAGTCGCCGCTTTTGTGCTGGGCTCCCTGCCAGCTGACATGAAAGGTCAGGCTGATGTGGTGTTGTTCATTCGTGCCTTGCATAACCTGAACCGGTTTGAGCCCGATGGGGCTTACCTAACAACCGCATTAAAAGAAGCCTATGCGGCCCTCAAGCCCGGCGGTATCCTGGGCGTGGTGCAACATGAGGCCAGAGAAGACATGCCGGACGACTGGGCACAAGGCAGCAAGGGCTACCTGAAAAAAAGCCAGGTTATAGATAAAGTGACAAAGGCCGGTTTTGAATTGGTTGGTGAAAGCGAGATCAACCAGAACCCTGAGGATCAACCGACGACAGATGACAAAGTATGGCGGTTGCCGCCGGCCTATGCTACCAGTCGTGAGGATGCCGCACTGCGTGAGCAGTTTGCCGCTATCGGTGAATCCAACCGCATGACCTTAAAGTTTCGTAAGCCGTAAAAATAAGGATATCCCGCACACGGCTGATCTGCCCGATGACGCGCTGCCAGTGATGTTGCTGGATTGGGCAGTATACTCAGTCATACGCACAGGATGACAAGGAAGTCATTGCGTGGATGGATATACAGATGGATGCAGGATTATTGGCCGTCAATTCAAGCGCCTGTAGCTCAGTTGGATAGAGTGCTGCCCTCCGAAGGCAGAGGTCACAGGTTCGACTCCTGTCAGGCGCGCCACACCGACACCAGCCCGCCAGGCTGATCTTTTAAGGATAGCCGGTTCAACTCTACTGTATGCCGTTTCATTGTGCATGGTATAACTTGAGCAGAAAATGGCTTGCAGGCGTCTGATCATATCTGCCACGGGCATGGCTGTGTCACACAGGATGTAAGGGCTGGCCGATGTTCTGTAGTTGAGCCGGATCGGGTTACAGAGCAGCAAAACCGCATAGCCTGCCGTGCTTAATCACCGCCAGTGATCGGCGGCGTGGGCCTGTAATGTGCTGGCGTTGGCCCTCCCTCGGCCTTGCGGGCGAGCGCCTCTGCCACTGTTTCCACCTTCACTGCCGCCGCCAGCCCGTCTTTTCTATTGACCTTGACAGCAATCCCCGCACTGTCCGGCGGCGGCATCATGTCGGCATGGTAGTAGGCAATCTTGTGCTTTTTCAGATCGATCTGGCGATGCAGATTAAGATCACGTTGATTCACCCCCCTGGTTGGATGCACACAGACACCATCAACGATCTCCAAATCCAGCCACCATTTTTTTACCGGATTACGCACACCGTGGCCCAGCAGGTCATCCAGCTTCACCGCAAGCGGCACTAACAGCGGCTTTAGCCAGAACGCATTCACCCCGCACCAACTGGCAATCTGCGTGGTGATGGGGCCGTCCCAGCTGATCACCTTGTTTAGCGGACAGGTCTTCATGCAGCGACCGCAGGCCAGGCCGCGCTGATTGGTGATTCGATAACGAGTACAGCGCTCCACATCCGGCTTCCATATTTCATAGCCGTTAAACATCACTTTACCGCCAAACGGGATCGCATCACAGGGACATTCCCTGGCACACTTGAGACAATGCGAACAAAAATATTGCAGACCAAAATCCACCGGCTTATCAGGGATCAGGGGCAAATCCGTTGTCATGACGACCGTCTTAAACCTCGGCCCGATAAACGGGTTCAGCACCAACTCACCAATACGACTCAACTCGCCCAGACCAGCCCACAGCACCAGGGGAATATGCAGTACATGCGAATCGGCATTCGTTTGCGGGCGCGCCGCATGCCCCATCGAGCGGATATGCTCGGCCATGATGCCGGCAATCAATGCACCACGCATATACGCACGCATGGACTGTGCGCCGGAGATAAAGTCATCACCGGAGGCGCCCTCCATCGTCTCATACCCCTGATCGATTAAACAGACAACGGCGTATTTATGATAAGGGACGATCGCTGTGCCATCCGCATCATGCGAGTACCAGGCATACGGCGGAATCTCACAGATCCCGGTGATCTCTGCGCCCAGCGCATAAGACAAGGACTTGATCGCTCGGGTATTCGCTTCTGGATCAGCCAGCCCGGCGGCCTGTACCTCAGCCACCTGACCGTCCTGATAAGGCACCATAGCGCTGATCTGTTTTACCATGGCACTGGCAAAAGGATGCTTGAATGCAAAGCGGCTTCTTTCTGTCTGCGCTTTTTTGTCGAGATCGCCATGTATTGCCCGCTCAAAAAATGCCGCACGCTTCGGCACACGCGGTACCTCATCATCCAGGATCAGTGTGGTTGGCCGGGGCTGACGCTGTACCTGCTCCATTGGATAGTTACCCAGATCCGTGCGCCGCCGGGCGCAACGCCACCTTTCCAAACCGGAAGTCGCCCCGCCCCAGCCTAACCAATACGCCAGACCTTTTCCATGCAGCGCCGTTGCCGCTAATGGCGTATCTGTTGCCAGTGAATAATCCGTTGTGAGAACAGCAGCCGCATAATCCGTGCCCAGATACGGATTGACGACTTGCTCGCCGTGGCGCACAGCCAAACCACATAACAGGGTGAGACGCACCACATCAACCCGGGTGTTTCTATCGTCATAAGCCGTGGCATCAAAACCCATCGCTCTGATATGGTTCGCCAGACTGACAACGATCTCAAACGCACGCATCTGTGCGGTGGCATGCACGGCGCCCTGCAACCAGTCATGCGCCGGATTATCGGCCTCCGGCAGACGAGGGTAGCGGGCAATCACGGCAATGCCGTGGCTGTGTCCGTTTGCTGCTGCCCCCTGATACCAGCAGGGACCCGATAACTCACAGATCCCAACCTGGCTGGCATCGAGAAAATAGGCCGCCCCTTTAATATCCACACTGCGTGTTTGCAGATCATCAGGTACCGGTGCTTTTGCAGGCGCCACCTCGCCCTCGCTGAACTGCTGGAAGAGCGCATGGTATTTCGCCAGCGCAGCGGCGTAGTGTGACCTGGCGTTATCTGTAAATGCCGGGGCAGATGCTGGCCTGGCCCGCCGCCCGGCCTGCTGCTCGGCCAGGCCCGCCTGCACATCACGCGGCAATCGCTCCAGGGGGTACGGCCCCAGATGGAATGGTCGATGCTTGTTGGAAAACAAAACCATGATGACAGAAAAGCCCTCGGCGCTGCTGTGCTTGATCTTGATAGTAGAGTATGCCAAAAAACACGCCGCCGGTCTAAGAAAACCGGCCTGTGCTTTAGCATTGCGTAATCAGCGCATTATCGATACGCATATGTGCATAACAGGCCATAATCACCGGCTTGTTTGATGTTGCACAATGGGATGCACAAGATCGTCTGTTGGACTGAAGAGGTCACGAATTACCCGGAAGTCGCTGGCAAATATATGAGGTATTTTGAACAAAGCCGCCTTGATCAACGCCGTATCCTTGTCACGTCTGGAGAATTTTGCGCCGTATCATGAGGGCTTTAGCCGTTTGTTTGCCGGGGAAACCATGGACACCGTTGGAAGAAGATACACTGGAGTATATCCCGGTGACAACAGCGCCGGGTGCTGTATGCCACCTGCAATAAGCTGTCAGAGGGCGATCAGCGCCGTCAATATTATGAAGATAAACGTGCCCGACATAGAAAGAGAAGCACATAAGGAGTACCGATTTCGGGTGTCATTGTGCATCATCAGAAGCCATACAACCGGGCAACTCTGCCCGCACAGGCTGAGAAAGCGTGAGGGTAAAGCCTTTACCAACGCGGTTGCCTTGCAGATGCCAAGGCTGGCCATCGGGCCGGCGATTACCGCCAGCATGATTGGTGAGGATGGATTTGTCAGTGCATTATTACCGGGCTTGTTGCCGATCGTCCCATTATTGAAAAAGCAAAAAGCTATTACGTCTACATGCCTTGTCTTAACGCCAGCTCTCATTCAGAACGTAACTTTAATAACCAGTCATCAACACGGCCGCTGGCGGCCAGCCATTCAACCCATGACCGCCAGAGATGCCCGCGCAACTCGGTTGCCGCATTCTGTATAGCCAGCATCTGCTCAAGCTGTCGCAAATAGTCGGTGGTGCTGATATCGCCGGCCTGCCAGAGTTGTTGCAATGCCGCCTGCTGCTCATGCAGGGCCGAGGCGCCGGTTGCCGCCCACTCACGCCAGGTCTGCTCTGCCAGCCGATAACGCGCCAGGCTGGTGACCAGACGTGCATGGGCCTGCTGATATTTGTCTTTTGCCTGTAATTCAAGCTCAAGCAATTCGGCGTATGCTGCATCCACCTCCGCACGATAGGTATTACGTATCAGCATCGGCATTGACACACTGACACCCGCCAGCAGATCAGCGCCCTCCCGGCCAAGCCGAACGCCGATAGTGGGATCCGGTTTTCCCGCAAGGCGATGCACTCTGACTTGCTCATGTGCACTGGCAATGCGGGCGAGCGCCATCCTGGTGGCGGGTAACTGATGGATGAGCTGCTCACTGTCCACTGCGGCTATTACGGCAGCCGGCGGCAGTTGCGGCAGGCGGATGGCGGCAAATGCGTTTTCATTGACAAGAGCAAGCAACACCTGCCGTGCATCGAGCAAAGCAAACTGGCTATCGGCATGGCTTAACTGTGCCTCGGCCAGTGCCAGCCTGGCCAGCTTCAGGGAGCTGTGATCCAGATCGCCTGCTGCCTGACGTTTGCCCGCCAGGGCAGCAGAGCGCCGCAGCAGTCTCTCGCTTTCAACAGCAGAGGCAACAAGCTCTCTGGCAATATCATGGTTGATCATCGCGGTGAGTAACGTGATTGCCATATCCTGGCGTACTTTATGTAACTGTGCGGCGGCCAGCTCAACCGCCTGTGAGGCCAGCCTGCCGCCTGCGGTACGTTTATCATGCCAATCAAGCTGCTGACTGATCCCGACAGATGCCGTGGTATCCATCGCCTGTTGCAGATCAATCGCCACTTCGGGATTATGCAGGGGTTGCTGTTTGGCACGTTCATTGGCACTGGCCGCCTCCAGCGCTGCCCGGGCTGATAACACACCAGCATTCGCATCCACTGTCCTAAGGATGAATGCGGCGAGTCTTGTAGCTGCCGCCGAGGAGTCGGCAGCTGCATTGACCGGCAGGAAAGCAAACAGGCACAGGACAAGGGGTAAGCTGCTGTCAGGCATGAGATAACCATAATGCAGCCCACAGCGTTAAGCAAATGTATCCCGCCTGACCGACAGGCTGGCCACAGATCAGAGCATACGATCACACAGCATAAACCAGCCGCAAGACCTGCCATGCTCGAAACAGCGGCGGCCGGGCAGTATCCTCAGCCACTGTGGGCCAGCATGTCATAACCCGCCAATGCTTTAGTGCCAGGGAACCGGTATGTTTGTTTACTATGACTTAACCCTGTTTTGACAAGGCCATCCGCCAGGTGAACCGTTAAAGGCATGGGATCGATAACCGGCACATCCAGATCGGCTTCCAGAAGACCGCATCGCATTTCTGCGGCACAACCTAGAAAGCCTGTACAACCGAGTATTATCCCATCTGCCTTATCTTCCTTGACGGATTCGATGGCTTGCTCTGTTAAAGCCGCAGTCAACTTCGCTATATCGTGGTTTATATCCAGTACCGGCACATTCACGGACTTGAATGAAACATACTTGTCCTTGATGCCATATTTAGAGGCCATATCGTCGATCATCGGCCTTAACCTGTCCAGTACCGTGATAAACCCAAAACTGTGTGCGAGCAGACTCGCCATGTACATGGAAGTTTGACAGGGCCCCAGAACAGGGATGGACACGGCTTCCCGGCAGGCATTCAGACCCGGATCACCCATGCAGTCTATCACGATGGCATGAGCGCCATTTTTCTCAGCTTCAATGGCTTTCTTTATGGTATCGGGAATACTGAGTGCCTCATCAAATGCCGACTCAATAGAAGCAGGGCCTTGATCTAGCAGTGCATGGGTAAAAACAAGATCAGCACGTTCCAGTTCTTTTATATCATGTAACTGCCTTATCCCTTTTGTGATGATGGGTGTAATAACATGAATTGTCGTCCGCATAAATCTTCCCCGTTTTATTTCTTTAAAATGCGGGCAATCAGAAGCGATATTCCAGATCAGCGCCATAGGTGCGACCGCGTGCCAGAAAGCCCAGGTCGCCGCCCATGGTACCGGCGAAGGTGGCGGCGTTGTAATCCTGCCAGTACAACTCATCAAAGATGTTCTTCGCCCACAGCGTCAGGGTCCAGTTTTCACCGGCCAGCGCCGCCCGGCCATTGAGCAGGCCGAAATCGTCCATGGGGTTCAGATTGTCCGAATGCCAGTATTTTTTCCCGCGATGCTCGTAGTCAATACGCAGGCTGCCTTCAAAGCCACCCGCCAGCGGCAATCGGTATTCCGTGCCGATGTTAATACTGTACTGCTGGTTCTTGGGTGTGCGCCGGCCCACATCCTGTGGCCGCAAGGTGAACCTTTTGATCTGGGAATCGGTGATGCCCAATGCGCCGAACAAAGTCCAGTGCTCGTCCAGCAGAGCCTGAAAATTCAGCTCGACGCCGAGCATATCGACCTTGTCGATGTTTTCGATGACCTGTGCGCCGGAGGCGACATCGACGCGGAAATACTGGAAATTGTCGCTTTTGGCGTAGAAGGCCGCAGCATTGACGATCAGCCGCCGAGAAAACCAGCTGCTCTTGAAACCGAGCTCAAAATTATCCAGGGTCTCTTCCCTGAATTGTCCGCTCATTTGGATGTTCGGCCCGTTAAAGCCGCCGGAGCGAAAGCCGCGGCTATAGCTGGCATAGCTGAGCAGCGCATCACGCCAGCGCTTGCTCAACACAAGGCGCGGTTGCAGGTCGGCGAAGCTCTTTTGGGGCGGGCTGGTAGCCGGGCTGATGCCGGTATGATCGCGCTTGTTATAGTCATAGCGCAGGCCCAGGGTCAGCTCCAGATCATCGGTCAGATCATATTCCGCCTGGCCGAACAGCGCCCAGGCCGTGTTGTCATTGCTCTCCCTGATATTGAGAAAGGCAGGGGGAATAAAATCCGCCCTGGAATACACCGGCGCGGTGCCGGGCGCCTCTACTGAGGCAAGCGTGGTCAGCTTGCGCCTGGTGTCCAGATAGTAGAACCCGGCGATCCAGCGCAACCGCTGATCGTCCGGCGAAGTCCAGCGCAGTTCATGGCTCATCAACGCCACATCCAGCAGCTGTTGCTGGCCAACACCCAAAAAACCCACCAGGCTGCTTAAACCATTGGTGGTATTGTTGGTAAAATCCAGATCAGCAAAATAGTTCTCTTCAAGATCACTGATCCCCAGAATGTATGTCAGATCTCCCCGCCCGCTGTTCCAGTTGATCTTCACCGTGCCCTCAATGAATTGCTTTTTATCGGTCTCGCCCAGCACATTGGTATAGGGCCGGTTGAAGGTGTTGCTGGAGGGGTTGGCACCGCTCTGCGGCAGGTTGGGATTGGGGATGAAGGTATCACTGCAACAGCCGCCATCGGCATCCGAGAAGGCCAGGCGGCCATCCACGCTCAGCGTATCACTCACCTGCCACAGCAGGCGGCCACGAATATCGCGGCTGGTGAAAAAGTCCACCTCATCGTTTAAGAACCGGTTTTCAGTCACGCCATTAAAATCCTTGAAGGCGCCGGATAAGCGAAACAGCAGCGTATCTTCCACCAGGGCGCCACTGGCGGCAGCCGAGACCTTTCTCAGCCCGCCGTTGCCGACCCCGCCCTTAATTTTTCCTTCAAGATCGTTGCCCGGCCGCTTGCTGACAATGTTGATCGCACCACCAATGGCGTTACGTCCGTAAAGCGAGCCTTGCGGGCCTTTCAATACTTCAATACGTTCGATGTCAAACAATTCCTGCTTGAGTTGCTTCTGATTGTTCTGCGGTACACCATCAACGACTATCGCCACGGGTGAATCGGCATTGTTGATCTGCGCCACACCGCGCACCTGCACAAAGGTATTGCCCAGCGTGAAGGAATCATCCATCGTCATGTTGGGCGTTAAGTTGATGAAGTCCTGTGTGCTTTCGATACCGGCACGCACAATATCCTCTGTCGTGAAGGCAGTGACCGATACCGGCACATCCTGTAGCCGCTGCTCCCGGTATTGTGCGGTGACGACAACCTCTTCCAGCACCGCCT
Source organism: Gammaproteobacteria bacterium (assembly GCA_963422205.2). Lineage (GTDB taxonomy): Bacteria > Pseudomonadota > Gammaproteobacteria > Eutrophobiales > Eutrophobiaceae > CAXMWX01. The sequence goes on from CAXMWX010000005.1 coordinate 68,400, forward strand.
GGGCGGGTAGGGGTGCGGGCATTGACAGGCTGATCAGCAGTAATAACAACGTACTGCTTTTATTGATATGGGTATAGACAGATAACATATTTCCCTCCATGAATGCGTTTGCATTCAGTTTGTTTTGTAACCACTGTTCAACGTTTATGAATCTCTGCAAGCGATACAAAATCCTCATCAATGCCAAACGCCCTCGGCCCGAATACGGCAAGCGCCTCCGGCGTTCTCATGATGGGTGCGGCACTGGTGCCGATAACCTGCACCCGTTGTCCATAGGCCAGGCTCTCGGTGGTGATCGTCTGGCCAGTCTCATGATCAACCACGGTGATCAGATCAGGCACAACAGCCACTGTATTGCCGTTCAGCCTGGCGATCAGATGTTCATTCTGAAATTCGATATGGCAGTTATCTTGACTGCCATCGCTGGCCATGAGGTGGCAATGCCCAATGACAAAGCCGCGGCGTGTCTCTCGCCGGACATCAATAATCTTGCCGTCAAACAACACCTCGCAGGTGTTGTAGTATGGCGTGGTGTGCAGAAATGTCTGCACCGCCTGCACCGGCCTGCCCTGTGTCCGTCCCTCTGCCAGTGCCCTGCCGACCCCCAGGGCAATCTTTAAGGTGCCGGAGACGCCGTATTGCTTGACCTGCCTGCCGGTGAGCGGATAGCAGGAGACGATGACACTGAGACCCATCTCAATGGCACAGGAGCGCATGATACTTTCAGCACGCCTGGCATCAGCGGTCTCAACAATGACGGTTTGCAGGTGTTCATCAACAATGACGGCCGGTGTCGCTGACACGCCATAGACGTTATACGTGGTCATCTGAATCTCAGGAAATGCCCGGCCCATGCCATCACTGTTTACTATGGGCAAACCCAACCTGGCAGCAGCAACGATCGGGATCATTGAATTCATCCCGCCAATTTCAATCGGTGAAATGGCAACCGGTTGCTTGCCGGTATGTGCCGCCAGCGTATTGACCGCCAGATCGATATCCTCACCGGACGCCGCCTTCTCCATCAACACCGTTGGCGCACCGAACATGGCCGAGGTAAAAACGGGTTCATCATCGGCAAGAGCCTCCGGTTCAATGATCTCCGGCATACCAAATTCCTCGATGGCATGTCGGGCCAATAACATGCCGATGTAGGGATCACCGCCGCCACCAGCACCCAGAAACGCCGCCCCCTGCGCCAGGTTCTCCAGATCGTCTATACCCAAACGCACCCTCATCATTGCTGCCTGTGTTGCACTCATGGGAGCATCAACTGCCCTGCTGCCCTGACTTTCAAACGCACCGAGTTGCCGGGCATATACTGCAACGGTAATTCTTCAAAATCGATGATCTCAACGGTATCCGGTCTCGCCCCGGCAGCGATGGCCATCTGCCTGGCCTCTTGCCTGGCACGTTCGATCACTTTATTGCGTCCGTGTGTATCGTAGGAGAGAACCTTATCCACCTTGCCGCCAACCTGGGCAATGCAGGCACCGATGGCATTCGCCACACCCGCATCATCAGGCACGATAACTTTTGAGACGCCGGGGATTGCATCTCGCAGCAGCACAGCACCGCCACCCACCAGCACCAGCGGAACCGGCTCGGCGCTGGTCTTCATTCTATCCACGCCTGCATTGACAAGCACATACATGGCCTGCACTGCCAAACCGACAAGGCGACTGTCAAGCCCGGCCAGGCGCTTCGCATCACCTATATCGGCATAACCGGCGGCAACAGCAATATCACTTGCGGTCAACACATCGCCGCCGAACACCCGGGCTTTTTCCGTCAGTTGATAACCGACAGACTGCGGCCCCACTGTCACTGTGCCGTTATCTTTCACCAGGCTGCCGCCGCCCAACCCCAGGGCCAGCACATCGGGCATACGAAAATTGGTACGCACACCGCCGATGTCAACCGCCACCGAAGATTCACGTGGAAAGCCATTGCACAGCATACCGATGTCTGTTGTGGTACCGCCAACATCCACCACCAGAGTATCTTTTAAGCCGGATAAATACGCCGCACCACGCATGCTGTTCGTTGGCCCGGAGGCAAATGTCAGCACCGGATGCTGTTCGACAAAATCCGCCGTCATCAGCGTGCCGTCATTCTGACTGATATAAAACGGGGCCTTGATGTGCAACTCTCTTAACGCACAACGAAACGAATTGACAACCTTGCTGGCAAGACTCGCCAGGCTGGCATTCATGATGGCGGCGTTTTCCCGCTCCAGTAATCCCAAGCGGCCGATGCTCGAAGACAATGTGATCGCGGCATCTGGAATATGCGCCAGCACAATGTCGCGGGCGCATGCTTCCATCTCTGCATTCAACGGTGAAAACATACAACTGATCGCGATGGCCTTTATGCCGTTGGCCTTCATCTCCCTGGCAGCGGCGAGCGTGGCCTTCTCGTCAAATTCAGATATCAGCCTGCCGTCATACTCATACCCGCCTTTGACCAGATAATGGTGATCGCCAATGATGGCAGCAATATCCTCTGGCCAGTCAATCATCGGTGGCAGACCACGGCTGGCTGGCAGGGCGAGCCGGATGACGGCAACCTTGAGCAGACCTTTGCGCTCAACAAAGGCATTGGTGAAGTGAGTCGTGCCCACCATCACGGCTTGAATCTTTTCCGCCGCAAGCTGTGAGTGGCTGATGATGCTGTTGACGGCATTTATAATGCCATCGCTGATATTAGTGGTGGTCGGGGTTTTATGACTGGCGAGCACGAGACTGCCGTCCATCAGCACGGCATCGGTATTGGTTCCGCCGACATCAATGCCTATTCTCATCTCACCAGCACGTATAGCCTCATATCAAGGCATACACTAGCGACAGCGGATGCGCCTGGTAAAGATGAGATATGTGTAGTTCGGCAGAAAAAAGAAGTAGCGGTAATAATGCGTTGTTTTGCTGCAACTACTAACAGCAGTAGTTCGCTTTTATATCAGTCACATAAGCGGTTTATACGATCCTCATCTCATGCGCCTGGCGGATAGCCTGGGTTCGGTTTTCCACGCCCATTTTTTGGTAGATACTCTTCAGGTGATAGCGCACACCATGTGCAGTCAGCCCGATCTGTCTGGCGATCAACTTATCTGGATACCCCTTGGACAGGACCGATAATATCTGCACCTCCCGGGCAGAAAAACCGGTTGAGCAGGCAGTTGGAGGCGGCCCTGGCGGCTGATAGTTAATCAACTGCTGGACTGTATCAACCGCTTGCTGAGTAAAATTCTGTGCCTGCATGTGGCCTTGCACGGGTGCCAACAGCACCTGTATATGCCGGTATTCGTTCAAAAACGGGCGCAGATAACGCGCTTGACTGGCCTGCTGAACAGCTGCGGCCAGGCAGGTCACGGCGGCGGCCTGCTCTTGCCGATCCCGGTGGTTCAATGCCGTCTGTATTGCTACATTGATCATTAAACGCCGATTGTCCGTTCGGCTGGCAATATTATATGCCCTCTGTAGCCATGTCTCGGCATGAAGGTCTGCGCCAGTTAGACGGCTTAGGCGAACCAGGGCGAGCAGCACTGCCTCCACCTCACGCCAGGTTTTATCGGCAAAGATGGCACCATCATCCATGCCGGCAAACAGCACCGAGTATTGCTGTGCTATCTTCAATGCCGCATCGCCCTCATCAATAAAATATAAAATCGATACCTGGGCGGCACTTAGAAAAAGCACCAGCCGATCCAGTGACTGTGCGATTGCACGCTCTCTGGCCTGCTGCATAAAATCCAGGGCGTCATGTGCGCCTTGTTCGAATAACAGATAAAAGATGGCTGTCTGATAGGCCGTGGTGTAGATCTCAAAATAGGCTTCCATATCACAGATATTCTTGATGACATGCCGGATGTATTTTTTCGTCTTGACTGTATCACCACGCTCCCAGTAAAACTCGGCCAAAACCGCATTGCCAAGCAGCTTTAAACCGGTATCACCCGGAAAAGCAGAATGGGTCATTTGTGTCGCCTTGTTATAGTGAATAAGCGCGGTGTCGGTCTCAAGGCGTGCCAGTGCTGCCATGCCGAAATAGAAATAAATATACAGCTCGCCATATAAAGAATTAAGACCCAGGTATCGTGCTATCGCCTCAGCACCGTATTCCAGGCAATCATCAAACTCCCCATACTGCAACGAGGTTAAACATTGCAGTGTCTTGATATAGCCCAGCAACAACGGATCGTTGCCTGCATGCTGTAACACAAAACTGAATGCCTCATCAGCAATAATGCGATTCGCCGGTACGCACCCATACTCGGCGATCACCATCTTGATAACAGCACCTTCGATTTGTAACAACGTGTTATCCCCACCCGGGCGATCTGAGGTAAACGCCTTGCTGGCAACCCTGGCGCGGGCAAACGCCTGCCGGGAGTCAACGATCCTGCCGGTCTTGGCAAACAGCAGACTCCGGGCGAGCTGAATGCGTGGATAGCCTTTGAGTTCGTACCCATCAAGCAGCTTCAGGCCGCTTGTCAGGCGTGACATACCCTCTCTGATCCAGAGCATTGCCCCGCCCATCTGCTCCAGGATGGCAGCCGCATAATCGCCATCGTTCGCTGCCAGCGCATAACGCATGGCATCAAGCCCGCGCTCATGGGTGAGCATCCATGCCGCCGCTTTTTTATTTAACACGGCATACTCATCGGCGGCGGCTTCTATCAACTCCTGGCGCAAATACTCTCGCACCAGAGGATGCAGCCGATAGGCTTCCTGGGTGTCTTTCAGCGTATATTCCAGGGGCGAGAATATACCGCCGAGATGCTGCAGGCCCTGGATAACACTGCCAGCGTCATGACTGCCACGTATGTGATCAGCACAGGCGACAGTCACCACATCCAGAATTGATGTCTGCCTCAGAAAAGACTGCTGCACAACGGATAAATGGGCAAACAACTGCTCGCGAAAATACCCGGCTATGAGCCTGCTGCTGACAGATACGGTATGTGCATCGCCCAGGGGCCTGGCGGTCCTGGTGCCAAAGGTACGAATCAGTTGTAATGCCACCGGCCAGCCATCGGTTTTTTCCATGATGTTATCAATCTCCCGTGCCGCCAGTGTGTTGGCAAAAAAATCACGCACTTCCGCCTGGCTGAACATCAACTGCTGCGGGCCGATGGTCAACACGTTGCCGGCAACCGCAACACCGGATAATGCAAGTCCGGGGTTTTGTCTACAGGCAAAAACTAATTGCAGATTGCCCGGCTGCAAATGTAACAAGCGGTTTATGTCCGGCAGGACATCGGCGGGCGTGTTTTCAAAATCATCCAGAATCAGCACACAGCGGCTCTGGCTGTTCTCAATAAAACCCAGCAGCCTGCCCAATGAATAAGCAAAATCACTGGAAGAGAAAGCAGGCGCCGCCAGCAGCCCGGTTTGTGTCGCATCAAGGCCGCTATGATGGAAGGCAAACGCCATGTACGGCAGCAGAATATCCGACTGATCGGTCGGCTCGATCGACAGCCAGGCGACATGAATACCACTTTCCCTGATCTGCTCTCGCCACTGTGAGAGCAGCAGCGTCTTGCCGAACCCGGCCGGTGCTTCCAGCAGAATCACCGGCGTGTCCTGATGTACCCTCAGCAGTTCAATAAGGGCTTCACGGCGATTGACATTGATCGATATCCTGGGCGGGGAGACCTTGGAGTTGATCAACCAGGGTGCAATGAATGTATTCATCATGATTCTGCCAGGCAAAAGTGTATACCAAACCATGGCAAGCTGACCATCCTGCCCGCGGCAAGACAGAAAGACTCAGCGTGAACTTAAAAGACAGTCAACCCGATCATACCGGATTTTAACGATGTGCAAGCTATCGATTGGGAGTTGCGGACAGGATAACCAGGGGCTTCGCCGGAGCAAATTGAAAAGACGCATCCACAGGCAGGCAATGACTTGAATTAATCGGGCAACATGAAAAATCGCCGTGGCTTTTATTCGGCATTGACAGGCAAATCAACCACACCGGCTAACCGTCCTGATCTATCGTTGCCTCCATGTCCTGGGATTCTACTGCCTCATCGCTCTGCCCGAAGTCGGCCTCCATGCTGTGTGACTCTGCACTCTCATCGCTCTGCCCGAAGTCAGCTTCCATGCTGTGTGACTCTGCACTCTCATCGCTCTGCCCGAAGTCAGCTTCCATGCTGTGCGACTCTGCACTCTCATCGCTCTGCCCGAAGTCGGCTTCCATGCTGTGTGACTCTGCACTCTCATCGCTCTGCCCGAAGTCGGCTTCCATGCTGTGTGACTCCTGCTTTATTTGCGCCTGTGTTGCAGCAGGCCCGGCGGGCTTTGGGTCTGTCTGTTTAACGGCGAGCGAGTCTTCTCTCGATTCTTGTTTGACGGGCCGACTCACAACCGGCCTGTTATTACCCTGCAATGGTCGGTCAAGGATGGCGGAGAAGGTGTGTGACCAGCGTGACTGCTCATCATACACATCCATGATGAATTGCACGAACAACTGGTTTACTGGCTCTGCACTGGAGAAATGTACGATCCTGCCGTCATCGCCAGGTTCAACCCGAACGGATAGCCCGCTTAAACGTGCCTGTTCAGGGATGTCTTGATTTAAGTAGGCGTAAGCCGGTGCCATTTTGATGGTGATGCTATCATGATGGGGCAGGCTTGATACCGGGATGACTGTGTATGCCCTAAATGGCTGACCGATACGGGAGTCTACCTGTAACTCGCCGATAGTGAGCGCATTGACCTGTAAAGACAGCAGCAATGAAACTGCCAGCATCGGCAACATTCTATTCATGAACCTGCTCCTGAAATTGTGCATCAGCTATCATGCGTTCTTAACGCTTCACTTCTCTGGCAACCCTAAAGCCCAGATTAAAGTAACGGTAAGTGAGGGGATCCGTGCCGCGCCTGGCGGCCCGAATCAATGTGGGAAAATTGCCCCACGAACCACCACGATAAATGCGGTTGCCGCACGTGCCGTTTTTATGAGGACTCCCATCCAGGGGTAAAGTTTCATAAGAATCATGCCAGCAATCCTCAGTCCACTCCCACACATTACCCAGCGTGTCCTGCAAGCCAAAATTATTCGCCTGAAAGCTGCCGACAGGCGAGGTATGCACATGGCCGTCATTACAGGAGAAAATATTATCGGCAGCGGTATTGAGATTATGGCTCTGTGCCCGCTTGACATCGGATACATTGGCGAACAGACACGCTTCACGCCCGTTGGCCTCCCAATAACGTGATGCAGTCGTGCCGGCTCGTGCGGCATATTCCCACAGGGCCTCTGATGGCAGCATGTATACCTGCCCGGTCTCTTCTGACAGCCAGTTGATATAAGCCTGTGCATCATTCCAGTTGACACACACCACCGGATGCTCATCCGATTGCGGAAAACCCGGGCGCTGCCAGTCATGGGTATTGCTCCAGCGCCAACCCCCATCATAAATTCTGCACCCCTGGGCTGGGTCACGCTCCGCCTCGGTGACATAGCCTGTTGCGGTGACAAATTGTTTGAACTGCTTGACCGTGATCTCGGTCTTGCCCATCGCCACCGGTCGGGCGATCTGCACCCGCTGTTGCGGGCCTTCAACACGGGAGCGGCCTTTCTCTGTCGCCTCACTGCCAATGATAAAATCGCCAGCAGGCAGCAGGACCATGACCGGCCCCGTCCCGCCCATCTTCAGCGCATCGGCAAACACCTCGCCCGCCACCAGCCCGACATCGGCTGTGCTGGCAACTGGCGGTGCTGGGCTGGTCGTGCTGACCTTCGCGGGCGCCGAGGCGGCCTGGTGTTCTGATCGCCAGACAAACCAGGCTGAGATAACAACGCTGATCACAACGGCAGCAAGGCCGATGATGATCGCTGGCCTGTGCGTTTTACTCTCAGGTTGTACTGTCTCAAGCGCCATATCATGGGTATCACCCAGGCGGCTGGTTGTGCTGGTATAGCCGGTTGTGAGTTCACGGTCGCCGGTGAGCATGGCTCTCCAGGTATCGAGATCCTGCGGCCGGCTGTCCTCCTTAAATTGCAGGGCGGCAGCAATACCATTGAGCAGGCGTACACTGTATCTGCCGGTAGCCGCCAGCTTGTCAAGCGGGATGAGCGGATCATCACGCTGCTGCAATAAAGCACTGCCACGGGACAGGGCATCAGCCGGACTGGTACCCGCAATGCAACGGTACATGGAGGCGGCCAGGCTGTAGATATCCGTCCACCTGCCCTGTGCGGCGGCATCGCCGGTGTATTGCTCATAGGGCGTATAGCCGGGGGAGACCAGTGTGGTCACCTGCTTGGAGTCGGCCATGATGTTGTGCGCCGAGCCAAAATCGATCAACACGGCGGTGTCATCCCGGCGCAGCATGATGTTGCCGGGTTTGATATCCCGGTGGATAAAACCGGCCTGATGGACGATGGACAGGCCATCAATGATCGGTAAAAATATTTTTAAGATCCGCTCCTCATCCAGCGTCTTGTGCACATTCAGCACCGCCTTTAAATCCTGCCCCTGCTCATAGCGCATGGCGGTGTATGCGGTCTCGTTCTCTTCAAACACGTTCAGCACACGCACGATATTAGGGTGCTCAAACTTGGCCATGGTTCTGGCTTCCCTGATAAAGCGATTCCTGCCGGCCTCAAATACCTCAACATATTGCTTGTGTGGCGTCACCATATTGGTGTTATCACGCACAGCCATATCCGATGGCATGTATTCCTTGATCGCCACCCGCCGGTCCAGATTCATATCATGCGCCAGGTAAGTTACGCCAAACCCGCCCGTGCCCAAGACGTCCTCTATCTTGTACCAGAGTAACAAATGGCCTTTGGCAAGAAAGTCTCTGTTGGTATCTGTAGCCATGTTGCCAAACCTTATTTGCTCATATTGAGGTAGCGACTCACCCAATGAACACGTGCAGCCGGCAATCGCATGATCAGCAACAGCAGCAGCACAAAGCCATAGATCAGCGGCTCTGTTATATCCGCCTTGACCAGCCAGAGAAAATGCAGCACGCCTAAAATGGCGATGAGGTAGATTAGCTGATGCAGTTTTTTCCAATAGCTGCCGAGACGCTGCACCATCATTCTGTTAGAGGTTATCGCCAGCGGGATCAACAAGACAAAAGCAGCAAAGCCGACCGTGATATATGGCCTTTTAACAATATCAGCAATGATCGCCTGCACATCAAAAAATTGATCGAATACCAAGTAAGTCAGAAAATGCAGCAGGGCATAGAAAAAAACATAAAGCCCTAACATCCGGCGATAGCGGATCAGGCGATTCCATTTTGTGATCCGGCGTAACGGGGTGATGGCCAGCGTGAGCAGCAACATGATCAGCGTCCAGCCACCCGTGAAGTGGGTGATATCCTCCACCGGGTTTGCGCTTAAACCACCTGTCAGGATTAAAAATAACAGGTAGCAAAACGGCATCAAGGCGAAAATAAATACGATAACTTTATCCATGCCCACCCTTCTTTGTCTGTTTTGTACCCCGTCTGCCGGACTGTTGACTCATGAGTATGTGGTATAGACGATTTGTTTGCCCTGAATGCGATTTTCCCCATCGACTGCATGCCCTGGAAGTCATACCTTGCAATTCAAGTAGAGTTTTTTTGACTATGAGGCTAGGACTCCAACTGGTCGTCAGTAGTTCAAAAATGGCCGAATTGCCAATTTCAGGTAAAAAAACGGCTTGGGCAAGATAAGGCAAAAAAGACGATCTATCAACGACATAGCCAAATGAATACCCGACATAAAGGCGCTGCCTGGCTGGCTTTTATATGGCAGACTTTATCCCGGCAAATAACATACTGTTGGGCAAATCAGTCAGGATAATTAACGGCACGTAATATTTTTTCAATCTCCTCCCAATAATCCTCAAGTTGCTCATCCATGATCTCGGCATGGCTGGCATATCTGTCTTTGATTCACCCGGTCGTTCTTCCAGACATGTTGGTAGCACCTATAGGTCTGGTCACTTGAAGTCTCTCGCAAGCGCAGAATTGCTACGGCAAACAGAAGATAAACACCGGATTCAATATGATTATTGTGTGCATCATAGTTGAAAGTATCGATGAGAATATGAGCAGCATTTTTTACCGCTGAAATTTTGTTGGATATGTCATCGGGTGGGAAATAACCATTTATTATTAAGCTGATATTTGAAAGTTTACTGAGATAAATTTCCGATATGTTTTTGCCTTTCGTAAAGTATTTCGCGCGGACAAATTGATCTAATAGAAACAATCTCTCGTCTCTAAAAGTTTTAAACTGACTGCGGTAATCTTTTCTGAAATTCTCATCCAGTGTTTCGTTGACTTTATCCAGGGCATTATCTGCAAGCAGCCCCTCGTTCATACCCCATTCACAGACTTCCCGTGTCTGTTCACAAAGAACGTGATATAAGTCATCCTGTTTTTGTTCCAGGCGGTTAAAAGCCGCTGTGATTTTGCTCATGATCTTTTAAGCAAGTGATGAATAAACGGGTGAGCATGCCTTGACCGAACCGCTGCAATCACAACACCTCTTCATACACCGTCACCTTTGCATGATCTTGCAGCGTCCTGGCAAACTCCTGCCAGTCATTACCCCCCGCAGTACGCACTAATTGCTCGCGCAGTGTGTTCACTTGTGCCTGCTTGATATCCTCTGCCGCCATCTCGTGTACCTTCTCTACCACCACGACAATATAATCACCACTGCCCAGAGAAGTGCCCGATACCAGCGGGACGGCGGCGGCCGGTCGGCCGGCATTAAATGCCTGTCGCAACACAGCCCGGTTGATACCGGGATCATCCCGGCTGACATCGCTGGCCTGTTGCCAGGAAACCGCATATGCAGAGGCAATCGCTTCCTGACTAACCCCGTCATGCAGTTTGGCGATAATCGCCTGGCCCTGCTCTTCGGTCTGTTCTCTGGCCTGTTCAAACGTGATACGGGTGATGATCTGCTCGCGCACATCGGCCAGTGGCCGGGCTTCAGCTTCAATATGATCAACCACACGCAATACCATCAGGCGCTCATCCGCCAGTTCCAACAATTCGCTGTTCTCTCCCTGCTGCAACACCTCCTCACTGAATGCCGCCCTGATCACCCGAGGATCAGAGACCACGCCCGTACCCGGGGCTTCCCGGCTGATATAATCGCTTTCCATGATCGCCAGGCCAAGCTCCTCAGCGGCGATATCCAAAGTATCAGAATGCTCGTATGCCAGGGTGGCAAGCTGATCAGACTGCTCATATAACAAGGTCTCGGCTTTGTGCAATTTCAGATCAGCGACCACCTGTTCACGGATCTCATCCAGGGAAGCACGGGAACCCCCTTTGACCTTAACTAACTCAATAATATGCCAGCCGTATTTTGATTTGACCGGCTCACTTATCTGCCCGGCCTGCATGTCGGCCAGGACCGCATCCACTTCCGGCTCCAAAACGCCCTCGGTCAGGAACTCAAATTCGCTATACTCCACACGGTTATCCTCACTGGCATCCTCGGTGACTACCGCCTCCAGCGTTTTCCCGGAGGTAATCAAGGCATACAAGCTGTCCGCCTGCTGCTGTGTTGCGGCGATGACATCGGCCGTCGGCGGCTCTGGCATTTTCACTAACACCTGTCTGATGTGTCTTTGCCCGGCCACGTCATAATCCTGCCTGTTGTCCTGATACCACGCCTCCAGCTCACCTTCCGCCAGTTCGATATCATCGGCCAGCCTGGCAGCGGACAGCACCAGATAATGCAGCTTGACTTTCTCCGGCTGCATGAATGCCTGTTGATTTTCTTTGTAGTAGGTATCAATTTCCGCATCGCTGACGGCAATACGCTCTTTGGCCTTATCAGACGATAAAACCACATACGCCAGGTCACGTTTTTCATTTTCTATCCGGGCGAAGCGTAATGCCTCCTGCCGGGTCGCAAAGCTGGATTCAATCAACGTACCCTGAAGCTGTTCAAGCAGCATGTCCTGCTTTATCTGTGCTTTGAATGTCGCCGGAGTCAAACCCTGGCTTGACACATAAGCCTCAAGTAATGCAGGACTGAAGCCGTTCTCATCATTGAAGGCGGGGATCTGTTCCAGGGTATTGAGGACATCGGCATCGCTAACCGCTAACCGCATCCTGGCGCTCTGTTGCTTGAATAATTCTGCCCGAATGAGCCGGTCAATGGTCTGCTGTTTCAGCAAGGGCTGAATGTCATCGGTTATCGGCTGGCTGGCGATTTCCTGCCAACGCTGCTTGAGCACCTGATAAGCTCGCTGGTAGTCGCCCAAGGAGAGTGCTTCACCATTGACTTCAATGGCGATAACCTCGCCGCCAGCTTCGAAATAAGAACTCACCCCCCACAAGGCAAACGGGATAATTAACAGGGTGAAGATGACACCGGCCACCCAGCCGGTGACCCGATCTCTGATGCTTTGTAACATGGTATTACCTCATATATCGCTTCTGCTACTCATGCGATGTGATAACGAAAAAAGGCGCACCTGTAGGTTTCAGGCACGCCCATTTCGATCTGGCGGAGTGGACGGGACTCGAACCCGCGACCCCCGGCGTGACAGGCCGGTATTCTAACCAACTGAACTACCACTCCGGAAGCTGGTGGGTGCTGAGGGGCTCGAACCCCCGACTTCCGCCTTGTAAGGGCGGCGCTCTCCCAACTGAGCTAAGCACCCTGGCTTTTTACCCGACCCCGGGCAAGGCGTCTCAGTTTATGGCATCTTTGAGTGCTTTGCCAGGCTTGAACCCGGGCGCCTTTGACGCCTTGATTTTGATTTCCGCACCCGTCTTGGGATTGCGTCCTGTGCGTGCCTTGCGCTTGCGTACCGAGAATGTGCCGAAACCCACCAGAGTGACCGTATCGCCTTTTTGTAATGCCCCGGTGATAGCGGCAACAGCACCATCTAACGCACGACCGGCAGCGGCCCTGGAGATGTCGGCCGAATCGGCAACGGCGTCTATCAATTCTGCTTTGTTCATAGTAATAATTCCCCTTATAAGTCACCCTGGAACAATGAAACCTACGGAAGTTAATGCGTATTGGCTGGAAGCAACCAAGCCTGCCTTTATATCAAGCAGGCTAAATATCGTCAAGCGATCTTGGAGAAAAGCACGACAAGCGGTTTAATGCGGGCGTATGATGTCATCTTTATTATCGCTGCGAGCCTCTTCCTGCTTGCCCATCTCTTTACCCTTATCGTCTTTTGAACGGGGCTCGGGCATGTGCTGCAAGGCCAGATCAAGCACCTCGTCGATCCAGCGCACCGGCTTGATATCCAGGTGTTGTTTAATGTTCTTAGGGATCTCGACTAACTCCCGCTCATTTTCCGCCGGGATCAAGACGATCGCTATGCCCCCGCGCAGGGCGGCCAGTAATTTTTCCTTCAAACCACCGATGGGCAACACTTCGCCGCGCAACGTGATCTCGCCCGTCATGGCCACATTCGATCTGACCGGAATACCGGTCAATGCGGAGACCATGGCCGTACACATGGCGACACCGGCGCTCGGCCCGTCCTTGGGTGTGGCCCCTTCCGGCACATGGATATGAAAATCCTGCGTCTTGTAAAAATCATCTTCCAAGCCCAGCACCTTGCTGCGGCTTCTGACCACGGTGCGGGCAGCTTCAATGGATTCCTTCATGACATCGCCCAGGTGCCCGGTGCGGATAGCCTCGCCTTTACCCGGCACCACGGTGGTCTCAATCGTCAACAGATCACCGCCGACCTCCGTCCAGGCCAGCCCGGTGACCTGACCGATACGATCTTCACCTTCAGCCCGGCCATAGCGAAACTTTTTCACGCCAATGAGTTTCTCCAGCTTGGCCGCCGTGACTGCCAGCCTGCGGGTCGCTTCATTTTGCAGCAATCGGGTCACCACCTTGCGGCAGATGTTGGCAATCTCGCGCTCTAAGTTACGCACCCCAGCCTCACGGGTATAATAGCGAACCATGTCACGGATGGTGGCCTCATTAATCGTGATCTCTTTTTCTTTTAAGCCATTGCGCTCGATCTGTTTGGGGATAAGGTATTTCTTTGCGATGTTGACTTTCTCACCTTCGGTATAGCCGGAGATCCGTATCACCTCCATCCGGTCCAGCAGCGGGGCCGGGATGTTCAGACTGTTGGCGGTTGTCACAAACATCACTTCAGAGAGATCATAATCAACTTCCAGGTAATGATCGGCAAAGGTATTGTTCTGCTCAGGGTCTAACACTTCCAACAGGGCTGAGGCCGGATCACCGCGAAAATCCATCGCCATCTTGTCCACCTCATCCAGCAGAATAAGCGGATTTTTTGTGCCGACCTTGGCGATGGATTGCAGAATTTTGCCGGGCATGGAGCCGATGTAGGTGCGCCGGTGGCCCCTGATCTCGGCCTCATCACGCACCCCCCCCAGTGACATACGCACAAACTTGCGATTGGTGGCACGGGCGATGGAGCGCCCCAGGGAGGTCTTGCCAACGCCCGGCGGACCGACCAGGCACATGATCGGCCCTTTGAGTTTTTTCACCCGCTGTTGCACCGCCAGATACTCGATAATCCGCTCCTTGACCTTCTCCAGGCCGTAATGATCGGCATCCAGAATGCCTTCGGCTTTTTTAATATCACGGGATATCTTGCTGCGCTTCTTCCACGGCACGCCCACCAGCCAGTCGACATAGTTCCGCACGACCGTGGCCTCGGCCGACATGGGCGACATCATCTTCAACTTGTTCAATTCCGTTTCGGCTTTTTTCTTTGTCTCCTTGGGCATGCCGGATTTTTCAATCTTCTCGGCCAGCTCTTCCAATTCATTCGGCACATCGTCCATGTCGCCCAGCTCTTTCTGTATCGCCTTCATCTGCTCATTCAGGTAATACTCGCGCTGGCTTTTTTCCATTTGCGATTTAACCCGACCACGGATACGTTTCTCCACTTGCAGCAGATCAATCTCCGCTTCCATCAAATCCACCAGATACTCCAGCCGTTGCCGTACTTCTATCAACTCCAGTACGACCTGCTTCTCATCTAAGCTGATGGACATGTGGGCGGCGATGGTATCGGCAAGCCGGGAGGCATCGTCAATGCTCGCCAGCGAGGTCAGGATCTCCGGCGGCACTTTTTTATTCAACTTGACATAGTGTTCAAATTGATTGATGGCGGAACGCCCCATCACATCCATCTCCCGCTCATCCAGTTCTTCGGCTTCCAGCACCTCAACACGGGCGGAGAACATGGCCTGTGTTTCGGTGAAATCGAGAATGCGTACCCGCTGGCTGCCTTCAACCAACACCTTAATCGTGCCATCGGGCAGTTTTAATAATTGCAGGATATTCGATAATGTGCCGATGCTGTAAATCTCATCAACGCCGGGATCATCATCGGCGGCGCGCCTTTGCGCCACCAGCAGGATGTGTTTGCTGCCCTCCATGGCCTCATCAAGTGCCCGGATGGATTTCTCGCGGCCAACGAACAGGGGAATGACCATGTGGGGATAGACCACCACATCACGCAGCGGCAAAACGGGAAAACAAACAGCCCTGGATTTAGCAGACATAACTCACCTTCAAGATAATACCTGTCAATATGAGGCGGAGCGCTCGATATTCAAGTGACCAGTCAACAAGCCGTCGGCAGGTTGCTGACCGATTACTCTGAGTCCGATGCGGCCTTGGGCATATCCGCCCCTTCAAGTAACATCAGCGGTTTGGAGTCTCCGCTGATCACGCCCTCATCGATCACCACCTTGGCAACATCATCCATGGAAGGCAGATCATACATGGTATCGAGCAGGATGTTTTCCAGAATGGAGCGCAGCCCCCGTGCGCCGGTTTTGCGCTGCATGGATTTACGCGCAACGCTACGCAGGGCATCTTCCCGAAATTCAATCTCACAGCCTTCCATGTCAAACAACTTGTCATACTGCTTGGTGATGGCATTCTTTGGCTCTACCAGGATAGTGATCAACTGCTCCTCATCCAGCTCATCGAGTGTCGCCAGCACCGGCAAACGACCGACAAATTCCGGGATAAGCCCGTATTTGATTAAATCCTCCGGCTCCACCGAGCCGATAAGCTCGCTCATGCTCCGCTTGTCCTGCTGGCTTTTCACCTCGGCAGAAAAGCCAATCCCGGCATTTTCAGAACGTGCACAAATGATCTTGTCCAGGCCGGCAAACGCACCGCCGCAAATGAACAGGATGTCCGCCGTGTTGACTTGCAGGCATTCCTGCTGTGGATGTTTGCGTCCGCCTTGCGGCGGCACCGAGGCAATCGTGCCTTCGATCAGCTTCAACAACGCCTGTTGTACACCCTCGCCGGAGACATCACGGGTGATGGAGGGGTTATCTGATTTGCGCGAAATCTTGTCTATCTCATCAATATAGACGATACCGGTTTGCGCCTTATCAACATCGTAGTCGCATTTCTGCAATAACTTCTGGATGATGTTCTCCACATCCTCGCCGACATAACCGGCCTCGGTCAGGGTGGTGGCATCGGCAATGGTAAAAGGCACATCCAGCAAACGCGCCAGGGTCTCGGCCAGCAAGGTCTTGCCGCTGCCGGTCGGGCCAATCAGCAACACGTTGCTCTTGGCCAGTTCAACATCGGATCGCTTCAAGCCCTGATCAAGCCGCTTGTAGTGGTTGTAAACCGCAACGGAGAGGATTTTTTTCGCTTTTTCCTGACCGATCACATACTCATTCAGGCTGGCATTGATTTCATGGGGAGTGGGCAAGGCACTGCTCGTACTGGCAGAGGAGTTTTCCTGAATCTCCTCACGGATAATGTCGTTACACAATTCCACACATTCATCACAGATAAATACCGAGGGGCCGGCGATCAACTTGCGGACTTCGTGCTGGCTCTTGCCACAGAATGAGCAATACAGAAGCCGATCACCCTCACCTGTTCTGCTGTGCCTGTTATTACTCATATCCGCCGCCTTTAAGTGGTTTGCAAGTCAGCTGCCCGCCTGATGCAGCGTGCTGTTGTTATCCGCTGCCACCGGGGCGCGCTCGATTAATACCGAATCAATCAGGCCGTACTCCTGGGCTTCATGGGAACTCATAAAATGATCTCTTTCCGTATCTATGCTTATCTTATCCAAACTCTGGCCGGTATGCAGCATAAGAATTTCATTTAAGCGCTCTCTGGCTTTGAGGATCTCCCGTGCGTGGATTTCAATATCCGATGCCTGCCCCTGAAAGCCGCCCAGGGGCTGATGAATCATCACCCGTGAATGCGGCAGGCTGAAGCGCTTGCCCCCGGCACCACCGGCAAGCAACACCGCCCCCATGCTGGCCGCCTGCCCCACACACATGGTGCTGACATCCGGCTGAACAAACTGCATGGTATCGTAAATCGCCAGACCAGCGGTGACCGAACCCCCCGGTGAGTTGATATAAAAATGAATGTCTTTATCGGGGTTTTCCGATTCAAGATACAGCAGCTGGGCAACGATCAAATTGGCCACGTTATCCTCAACCGGGCCGACCAGAAACACCACCCTCTCCTTTAACAAACGAGAATAAATATCGTAGGCACGTTCCCCCCTGGAGGACTGCTCAACCACCATAGGCACCAGGTTCAGTGCCCTCATATCACGTTGTTGACTCATGATTTACGGTATCGGTTTGTATCAACCATCGGCATCGACAGGTTCAGTCTGCCTGTTATTCACTATCTCGTCAAACGAGAGCGGCCTCTCCGTGACCCGGGCGTGGGTCAGTAACCATTCAACCACCGCATCTTCAAGGACGATGGCCTTGACCTCGGCCAGCCTTTTCTCATCACTGTAATACCAGTTGATCACCGCCGAGGAGTCTTCATAATTGGCCGCATTTTGTTCAATCAGCGTGCGGACTGCCTCCGGCCTGGCCTGCAAGGCATTCGCAGCGATGATCTCACCTGCCAGCAGTTGCAGGGCGACTCGCTTGCGTGCCTGTGGCTCAAACAGGGTCGGCTCAGACAGTTTTTCTATCTCATGGACGGGCAGCCCCTGTGCCTTGAGCTTATCACTGAACTGCTGCTGCATCCGCTGGATTTCCGCCTCCACCAGGGCATTCGGCAGCGGCATCTCATTGGCCTCATACAGGCTGTCCATGGCCGCATCACGGGTCTTGTTACGCAGCGCTGTGTCCAGCTCTTTCTGCATTTGCTGGCGGATTGCCTTGCGGAATGCCGGCTCGCCGCCGGTATTGACACCAACAGTCTGGAAAAACTGATCATTTAACTCCGGCTTCACCAACTCTGAGACCGCATTGACCTTGATCTCAAAATGCACCGGCTTACCAGCGAGTTGCGGCTCATGATAGGGTTCGGGAAAACGGAGATCCAGGCCCACCTCATCCCCCGCCTGTTTGCCGATCAGGCCATCTTCCATGCCCTCCAGCAGGCGTTTGCTGCCCAACTCCAGCACCATGCCCTCAGCCGTGCCGCCAGCAAAGTCCTCACCTGCAACGGTGCCATGAAAATCAATATTCACGACATCGCCCCGGGCGGCGACACGTTCAACCTCTCGTGCTGTTCGATGCTGCTGTCTAAGGTTCTCGATCATCTGGTCAATGTCAGCAGCCTGAATTTCACAGACGGGTTTTTCTATCGATAACCCGGCGACCGGTTGCAACGTCACATTTGGCATGATTTCAAATGTCGCCGTGTAGGCCAGGCCCTGGCCTCGGCGATCTTCCAGCGGTGCTATCGTTGGACGGCCGGCCAATTTCAATTTCTCCCGGCTAACCGCCTCATAAAACGAAGACTGCACGAGTTGCCCGATCACCTCTTGCCGCACCTGTGTGGCATAACGTTGCCGGATGATCTTCAACGGCACCCTCCCCGGACGAAAGCCCTGCACCCGAGTGGTTTTGGTCATGGATTTAAGGCGTGAGTCCAACTCGGTGGCGATCTGCTGCTCCGGCACGACAACTTTCATGATGCGCTGAAAGGGGCCTTCAGTTTCCACTGATATCTGCATGTATGTTTATCCTGCTATAAAAATATTATTATATTCAAACGGTTAAATAGACATGGTGCGAAAGGAGAGACTCGAACTCTCACGGGTTGCCCCACTGGAACCTAAATCCAGCGCGTCTGCCAATTCCGCCACTTTCGCTTTTCTGCTGGCGGCCTCACGCTTTACCCATCGCAAAACGCCCGCATATACGGCTGTGCCGGGTGCTTATAAGGATCACTGCACGAAAGAATACCGGGTCGGACAGAGTAAAGAATCGTGGCAAAAAAACAAACACTAAATTAGGCAAACACCCACCATGTCAGCATGGCATTCGCTCAAGCAGGGCCTGGCAGGGCATTGAACTGAAGCGGCGGATTGCGGGAAATTGGCGGAAAGCTGGCTTATGTCGAGATGAGGGCTGCCTGGGGCGGGGAGACAACGCTGGCGATCACTGTGGTGCTTTTGCCGTATTCAGCCAGGGGGTATTCAGGTGACAGAGTCGACTGGCCTTAGAAACATTCCTCAACAAAATTTTTGCAGGCACGGCGACATTTTTTTGTCGTCCCGCCAGTCCCTCGATTGATAAAGATACATTCCTCTCCCCAACGACCACAAACAGTCATGCATTGTTTTTTTGCTTTATCCTGGCGGTCTTTACCCAGGGCGGCTGGCAACACCAGCGTACCGGATTCAATCTGCTGATAAGGCGGCTCGGCATCAGGCCCGCTATCGGCCTCGCTATCAACTTGGGCATACAAAACAGCCGCATTCCTGTCCATCACGTGGGGATACGGCGTATTTTGTTGTAAAGACGGGACAGCGGTGGCCGCCTGATGAACCAGCAGCAGGACGCATAATGCGATGCTCATCTTGTTTGCAGGCATGTATTTTTGACTTACCATGTTGAAAAAGTTCAATAATCTGCGACACCGGTCTGTGTCATATAAAGCGCTGTGCGGCAGGGATCAGGCCGTTATGTGTGGTATAAAAACCTCATGCAAACCCGGCGGGTTTGGCTATACTTGGCAATGAGTGATGACACGTAAAGATACCACCATTCGTGGTATACGCCCCCGTGAGCGCGCAACGGGCGGCGTACTTAAAGCAACTCGCAAACACACAAGCGATACCCAATCGGTTGCCTGAAAGAAAGCCAGGGGCTTATGCCTCCTCCGCTGGCATTACCACCGCCCGGACTGCTGCTGATAGACGCTGCTGATAGACCCTGCCGATAGACCTGGAGCGGTTGATTTGTGCTTTATCACTTTCATACCTTGACAGATTGCCGCCGTTTCTGTCTCATGAAGCCCGGTCATAAAACACGATCTGCATGCTGAACATTCGCCTCCTCGCCCTCATCATCTGCCTGTGTGGTGGTGCATCATTACAGGCCGCCATCATCTATGAATGGGCGGATGATTTTAGCCCGCGCGAAAAAAGCAAACTCACTGACTGGATGGAGACAACCGCCAATGGCCTGTTTGCCCTGACCGGCGAGTTACCGTTCGATATACACGTGCGTTTTCACCGCAGCCATGCAAACAAAGAGCCCGTCCCCTGGGCGCACACGGTGCGGGGGAAGCGGCAGGGCGTGAACTTTCATGTCAATCCGAATTTCAGCTTGCAGGTGCTGCTGGCTGACTGGACGGCAGCACACGAGTTAAGTCATCTGGTGCTGTACTATCTTGGCAGGCAAAATGCCTGGTTTGCCGAGGGCTTTGCCAGCTACATGCAGTTTCAGGTCATGCACAAAATGGGCGTACTCAGCCGGGATGAGATGATCGACAGCTATCGCCAGCGCATGGCAAAGGCCCGCCGTGATTATGACATGCCGCACTTGAGCTTTGCCCGGGCGGCACCGATACTGCGCTCATCCGCCCGTTATCCGACCATGTACTGGGGCGGGGCAGTTTATTTTCTGCGGGTTGACAGCGCATTACGGGATAACACAGGCCGCACGCTGGCCGATGTGTTAAGGGCATTCGTGGATTGCTGCCGCATGGATATTCAGCCCTACCCGGGTTTGATCAACACGCTGGATGCAATCGCCGATAGCACGATCTTCAAACAGCAATATGAGCGCTTCAGCGCCCAGGCTGGCCTGCCGGACTATGAACAGGCACTGGAGAATATCGGCAGCAGATAAGGCCGTACACACCCCGTATTGTCGGCAGCTGGGTTGTCGCTGTTTTTTTTGATGATGCGCTTTAACCGGAAATCGGGATGAAAATACTGCATGCTCTCTGCCTGCTGTTCGGATTGTCATTGCCTGTGTGCGGTGCTGATCTGATCCTCATCTGAATCCAGCCTGGGGCCCTTATCCCTGTCAGAGAAGACGCCAGTCTCGGCACAGTCCCTGGCAAGCCTGTTTCCAGCAGTCAAAATAACGCATCAAATCCGGGGCAGTGATGGTTCGAACCTGCATTATTTTGAAATCATCTCTGATGAGTGGCGGCGTGTTGTTCACTATCTCATCTTTTATTCATGATAACAGGCAACAGGAGGTGACCACAGTCGCCATGGATTTTCGGCGTCTCTGTCGGTCAGTCTCTGGCGGATGTGTTGCATAAAAGGGGCGAAGATGCGGTGTTTGGCGCAGCACATCACGATAATTTTGTCGGTGCGGGGAGGATCTGGTAGGCGCTTTCCATGCAGGAATACAAGGCGATGCAGAAGTACCGAGGCCCTGCTGATATTGCCCCGACCCGCATCACCTGGGCGGAGGCGAAGCGCACCGACCCCAGGGTAACGACCATTTCCTGGCCCTGTCAAAGATGGTAAGGCACGAGAGAGCCAGCCATCTGGACGGACATCCAGCAGGCTTGAGGGCAGTGACATGCCCCCTTGATCATCGCTTCAATTTTCCTGGTTTACCCGGAAAGCCAACCCCGCATGAGAAATGGCGATCAGTTCGGTGCCTCCGCCGCCTCGGTGGCTGTGGTGGTGGCCGCTGGCAGTGTCTTGCGGCGTATCTTCGTCTCAATCTCAGCGGCAACCGCCGGATGAGCAAGCAGGTGCTTCCTGACATTGTCCTTGCCCTGACCAATGCGCTCGCCCTCATAGCTGTACCAGGCGCCGGTCTTGCCGATAATATCGTGCTTCACGCCTAAGGTAATCAACTCGCCCTCACGGGAAATGCCAGCACCATAGAGTATCTCAAATAACACCTCCTTGAACGGCGGGGCTACCTTGTTCTTGACTATCTTCACACGGGTCTCGTTGCCAATCACCTCATCGCTCTGCTTGATCGCACTGCCACGGCGTATCTCCAGCCGCACCGACGCATAAAACTTCAAGGCATTGCCGCCCGTGGTCGTCTCCGGATTGCCAAACATCACGCCAATCCTCATCCGAATCTGGTTGATGAATATCACCAGCGTGTTGGAGCGCTTGATGTTAGCGGTCAGCTTACGCAGGGCCTGGGACATCAGACGGGCATGCAAGCCCATGTGGCTGTCGCCCATATCTCCCTCAATCTCAGCCTTCGGCGTCAAGGCCGCTACCGAGTCAATAATCACCAACTCCACCGCACTGGAGCGCACCAGCATATCGGTGATCTCCAATGCCTGCTCGCCAGTATCGGGCTGGGAGACCAGCAAATCGGCTATCTGCACGCCGAGCTTCTCAGCATACTGTGAATCCAGCGCATGTTCGGCATCAATGAACGCCGCTGTGCCGCCCGCCTTCTGTATCTCGGCGGCCACATGCAGCGCCAGGGTGGTCTTGCCGGAGGACTCCGGGCCGTATATCTCCACCACCCGCCCACGGGGCAGACCGCCGATGCCCAAACCAATATCCAGACCCAGCGAGCCGGTCGCCACCGCACTCACATCATGGTTCACGCTGCCATCGCCCAGGCGCATCACCGAGCCCTTGCCGAATTGCTTCTCTATCTGGCCGAGCGCTATGTCCAGGGCTTGTCGCTTCTTCTCATCCATCAATGCCGCCTCATTCGCTGTACTTCAATACCCGAATTATCCCATATTCCACGACCGATAACAGGTGGCAGTTTTATCGTCTCCCGGCTTCGCTGTGTCTGATAAACCCGGGCGGTGGGGTGGGCGTATCATCATTCAGCCGCCGCATCGGTTGCCCGTATAAAACGCAGCAGGCCAGTGAGTGCATGGGCGATTGCCTGCTCCCTTACCGCTGCACGACTGCCGGTGAACAGCCGGGTTTGGGCAGCTATTCGGCCCGGTCGGTCAGCCCAGGCAAAACATACCGTCCCCACAGGCTTGGCCGGGCTGCCGCCTGTTGGCCCGGCAATCCCCGTGACCGACAGGCTGTAATCGGCCTGGCTGCTCTGCAAGGCGCCTTCGGCCATCGCCCGGGCGGTTGGCTCACTGACTGCGCCGTAGCGGGCCACAGTCGCCACCGGCACGTGCAGGTGCTGGTGCTTGGCCGCATTGGTATAGGTGATAAAACCGCCCTCCAGCCAGGCTGAACTGCCCGCCAGATCGGTCAACACAAAACCAATACCCCCACCCGTACAGGACTCCGCCGTGATCAGGGTGTGTTGCCGTTCAAGCAGTATCCCGGCCACCTGTTGTACCAGGTGCCGGAGCATCGCTGGGTCGTTGATCATCGTCTTTGGTTTAGCGTCTTTGCTGGAAAAATTCACTGAGCAGACGGCCACACTCCTCGGCCAACAGGCCGGCCGTCACCGCTGGTGTGTGGTTTAGCTGCCCTGACTGCAACATGCGCCCGGCGGCACCGCCCCCCGGATCAGCCGCCCCATAGACCACCCGGGCAATTCGGGCATGGATGATGGCACCGGCACACATCAGGCAAGGCTCCAGCGTGACATACAGCGTGGTGCCTGTCAGGCGGTAATTGTGCAACTGCCGCCCGGCTTCACGGATGGCCATGATCTCCGCATGGGCGGTTGCATCATGGTTCGCTATCGGCTGATTAAAACCCTTGGCTACGATCTTATCGTCCAGGGTGATGATGGCACCTACCGGCACCTCAGCCTCGCCTGCCGCCTGCCGGGCCAGACGCAAGGCCTCGCGCATCGCTGTCTCATCGGTCAGCATGCTGTCTATACAGCCAGCACCAACGTGATACAGGGCATGGTTTGCTTGCGGGAACAAGAGTAAATTTCATCCTCGCCGATTATGATAAAGCCGAGCTTCTCCAGCACCCGGGCGGAGTGCTCATTGCCCTTGATACAGGTTGCTGTCAACCGATGGGGATGCTGCGTCTGGATCGCCTGGTTGAGCAACCCTCTGGCGGCCTCGGTTGCATAGCCTTTTCGCCAGTAGGCCCTGCCCAGCCAATAGCCGAGTTCGTATTCATCAACATCGCTATCGAGGGTTAAACCCACACCGCCAATCAAAGTATTGTTATGAAATATATTCAGGTTTAACGCCGATTCGCTGGCCGTCTGCAACCAGTCATCGGCATCGCTGAGCGTGTAAGGATAAGGCACACGGGACAGCCATTTGGCCACCTCCCAGTCGCCGATGGCAGAGACCAGCGCCTGCCTGTCATGCCGCCCCGGCTTTTTCAATACCAATCGCGCTGTCCTGATCTCGCACATGCTCAATTAATACGCATCTTAAACCCCTGATACCACCAGGCAGGATAAAAACTGCCGGGGCAAAGTCAATGCCGGATCTTTTTCTGCTCGACAAAGAAGGCAGCCCTGTAATACCCTACCCCCTATGGGTATAAGAATAGTCGGTGTGATAATATGCTTGCTCTCATGGGGTGCTGAGGCAAGGCCCGTATCGTATTCGGGCGGTTCAACGTTGATGGCATTTTCAGATAATATGAAAAATTCCATCTACTTCCACTACTCTCCCACATACAAATACGCATTAGGCATTGAGGGTCTGCAAGACAAGTATTTCGGGAAAGACTATGCCTATTTCAGATTCACCTGCTTGTTGGACAGAAAGAACACGCAACACGCCCAACGCAATCTGTATTTTCAGTCCGGCATAAGCTCTGAGGGATTAGGGCATCATTTCTATGGCGTCCATGGCGATTGGGAGACCAGGAGATGGTTTGCTGGTTTTGGTTATAAAAAGGTAATGAATGATGAGGAGAATTATGCTGATCACACGGTGCAACTGGGAGTAGCGCCCTACCTGGGTGATTATGGTGACTTGCATTCGTGGATCATGCTCAAGGCCAGGAGAAACACCCTGCTGGAAGGTTGGTCTGTATATCCCGTGCTTAAATTTTTTAAGGGCGATTTTCTCGTTGAGTTTGGTTACAACGACAAGACGGCATGGGATGTCCATCTCATGTATCGATTTTAAGGAGAGATGTATGAAGCCAATCTTTGTACTGTTGCTGCTCATCACGTCGGCTGTTTCGGCAGATATACACAGCGAAACGGCACAACACGCCCATGATGGCCATAGCCACGAACACGCAGTCGATGGCAAACGGCTTGAGGTGGATGCGGATAGATTCGATACGTTTGTCCGGCGTCTGTCCGATGTGCAAATTGCCGTGGTCAGTGTGCACGGCATGGTGTGTGACTTCTGTGCAAGAGGCATCGAGAAAATGTTTAAGCGGGATAAGCACGTTAAAAAAATTGATGTTGATCTGAGTAAAGGCAAGGTGCTGATCGCCTATACACGTGCCAAAAAAATTGACCTGGCTGATATAACAAAGAAGATCCTCGCCAATGGGCAAACCGTGACCGAGTTGCAGGTGTTACACATTGAATAAGGCTCGAAAACATCCTGATGAACGATAAACTGGCAAGTTTTCTCTCACTGTTCGCCTCCTCCTCAACACTGTTTTGCTGTGCACTGCCTGCATTATTCGTTGCTCTGGGGGCAGGCGCCAGTTTTGCCAGCCTGATAAGCCTGTTTCCCTTTTTGATCGTGCTATCGCAATACAAGCTGTATATCACCGTGTTCGCACTCATCATGCTTGGGCTCGCCGGGTATGCACATTACAAAGCCGGTTATATGCCCTGTCCTGCCGACCTCAAGCCTGGTCAAGCCTGTATGCAGGCACGAAGGCGATCCAGGTATGTATATTATTTTTCGGTTTTATTATTCCTGTTTGCTACAATCTTCACCTATGTCGTCCCTGGAGGTATTTAACCGATGAGCCATCCCTGCCATAAGAAACACCTGGCAAGTATTCGTCGCATAGAGGGTCAAATTCGAGGGATCGTTAAAATGATAGAGGAAGAGAAATACTGCATTGATATATTGAATCAAACCAAAGCCGTCAGAACTGCCATTGCTACAGTGGAAGGAAAAATACTCAAAACCCATTTAAGGGAATGTATTAAAGACTCGCTGGGTGGTAGTGAAGAGTTTGAAGATAAGGTTGAGGAGTTGCTAAAAGTGCTAAAACGATAACGCTTTTTTTGACAAAGTCAGTTGAATACATTCATCCTGGAGCCAGGTTAAATCTTTGCAGAGAAAAACAGCGCACCAACCCAGGAGTAAAAAAACCAGGGCGTCTTTATCCCTGAGAGCGATGCTTCATCTTCACAGGCATTGCTGCTGAGGCATTAAATCTGACAAATTTTTCCCAATCAATCGCCCCGTTGCTATCACAAAACAGCCGGCCAAATTCCAAGGTAAATACATTGATCCGTTTTGAATAGGATGCCATGAAATCCTCGTTTCTTGCTTTGGCGTTATGTCCCAGCGGGGCTATGATGTCGGTATACAGATGCTCATTGCCTGATATAAATTTCCAAAACTTCTGGCCGCAGTATTTGTAATAATCTCCTTTATCCGGTTTGCTGTCGCGGCCGTAACAACAGCCATTGACACAGACAATATTCAACTTTGAATGACTGGTTCTTAACGTTCGTTGCGCCGTCTTAAAGTCTGCCTTCATCTTGGCGATTTGACTGCTGTTTCCCCAGTTGGGGCCGGATTTGATGTTCACAATATAGCGAATGCCATCATCGTCAAATTCCAGATCGATGCATGGTATGCCTGATTTCCACCCGCCATAAACTGAGTTGTTTATGAAGATAGCCAACCCTTCCAGCCAGTCTCCAAACAGCGTTTCTTCGTTGGATGAGAGGTGTGCATCGACAAAGCCCCTGACAATTTCCTCAGATGTCAAAACATGCTTTGCCTTAAACAAATAAGGATTTTTCCTTTTGATAATTTTATCAAGGCTCAGGGTATCCAGGCTCGATATTCTTTTCTTATGAAAAATATCGATATGCTCTTCAACATACATGATCACATCATTCAGATCGATGGGTTTCATACACAGCCCTGGGATCAAATAAAAATAATTCCACCGGTTCCAGTTGGGATCTCACCATGTCATAATATTCTGCGACCACTTCTATGCCGATAGAGTGTCGGCGCATTTTGCTGGCAACCCTATTGGTTGTGCCAGAACCCATGAAAGGATCCAGCACCGTATCCCCCTCTTGCGTAAACAGCCGGATAAACCATTCAGGCAATTCTGCTGGAAAGGCAGCGCTGTGATTTTTATTATTGCACTCTGTGGCCAGGTGCAAAACATTCGTAGGGTACGCCTTGTCTCGTGTCAGCCAGTTGGATATATTTTTCCCAAATCCACTGCCCACTTTGGAGATATCCCTGATTTTATCCGTATCGCTGAGATTTTTTAGCCTTGTCTTCGCCCAATCCCCCATAGGCACCATGACGGCTTCCTGATACATGGCAAATTTTTTATTTTTGTTAAATTGCAATAGCCGCTCCCAGGCATCCCTGAACCTGTTGGGCCATTTGCCGGGATAACAATTTCTTTTATGCCAGATAAATTCCTCCGTCCACAACCAGCCCTGTTTTCTCATGGCCAGGATCAATTCCATCACATAGGTGCTTCTCTCTCCATTGACAGCCTTTTCCTTGATATTGAGTACAAAGGTGCCTGTGGGCTTCAGCACTCTCAACAACTGTTCCGACTTGGGTAAAAACCACGCCACATAATCATCGGGATGAATCCCCCCATAATTTTTTTTCCGCTGATCAGCGTATGGAGGAGAAGTAAAAATCAAATCGACTGAATCATCGGGGATTTCCCGCAGCACGCCCTCGCAGTCTCCAAGGTATAAATTGTGTGTTATTTCCATCTTGAGCTCATTAATTTTGGACTATTTCGCATATTGCATCTGATCATCACGTATACAATCTGTCATCATTCCCATTCAATCGTGGCCGGTGGTTTGCCGGAGATATCATACGTGACACGGGAGATGCCGCTCACTTCATTTAAGATACGGCCTGCCACGACTTTAAGGAACTCATGCGGCAGGGCAGCGTAATGGGCGGTCATAAAATCCACGGTCTCCACAGCGCGCAAGGCCACCACATAATCATAAGCACGGGCATCGCCCTTCACGCCAACAGACTTGACCGGCAGGAACACGGCAAAGGCCTGGCTTACCTCACCATAAAAACCCTGCCTGCGTAATTCACTGATAAAAATAGCATCAGCCAGACGCAGGCAATCGACATGGGGTTTTTTCACTTCACCTAAAATTCTGACAGCAAGCCCCGGCCCCGGAAACGGATGTCGGTCGATCAGGTGTTGCGCCAGGCCCAGCGCCGCCCCCATCTGCCGCACCTCATCCTTAAACAACTCCCGTAACGGCTCTACCAGTTGCATACGCATGCCATCCGGCAAACCGCCGACATTATGATGCGACTTAATCACGTGCGCCTTGCCCGTGCTGGCACCGGCCGATTCGATCACATCCGGGTAAATCGTGCCCTGTGCCAGGTAATGTATTGCCTCCAGTTGCGCTGCCTGCTCTTCAAACACGGCGATAAACTCCGCACCGATAATCCGGCGCTTTTGCTCCGGGTCATCCACACCCGCCAGGGCGGCAAGGAAGCGCTTCTCGGCATTCACCCGAATGACATTGATCCCCATCTCCGCTGCGAAGATCTGCATGATCTCATCGCCTTCATGCAAACGCAGCAGGCCATGATCAACGAATACGCAAGTGAGCTGATCGCCGATCGCCCGCTGCAACAAGGCAGCGACAACGGCAGAATCCACGCCACCGGACAAGGCCAGCAATACCTGATTATCGCCGACCTGCCCCCTGATCCGGGCGATCGCATCCTGGATGATATTGCCCGTATTCCAGTCATGCCGACAACCGGCAATCTCATGCACAAAACGGGAGATAATGGCCTTGCCCTGGCGGGTATGGGTCACCTCTGGATGAAACTGCAAGCCATACAAGGCACGCTCCTCATCCGCCATGCCGGCGATCGGCGCACTGTCGGTTGCGGCGATCACTGTAAACCCGGCCGGCAGGCTATCGACTTGATCACCATGACTCATCCACACATCCAGCAGGCCATGGCCTTTTGCGTTTACCTCATCCTGAATCTCATCTAACAGGCGTGAATGCCCGCGCGCCCTGATCCGGGCATGGCCGAACTCCTGCCTGTCCGAAGCGCTCACCGTCCCCCCAAGCTGCTGTGCCATGAGCTGCATCCCGTAGCAAATGCCAAGCACCGGTACGCCCAGCGCAAATACGCCCGGCGGCAGCCGGACGCCGTGCAGCGCCGTCACCGATTCCGGCCCGCCGGACAGGATAATGCCCCTGGGTTGGGCGTTGTGGATAGCCGCCATGCTGACATCATAAGGATAGATCTGGCTGTACACACCGGCCTCTCGCACCCGCCGTGCAATCAACTGGGTATATTGCGAGCCAAAGTCGAGGATCAGTATGTTGTCGGATTGTCTGGGCATTGCCGCCGCCCCCGTTTGCACCGACGCCTGAAACATGCCGGTATCAGCGGGATGCGATCATCTGTGATTATCATCCATCCCTTACACACGGTAATTGGGCGGTTCCTTGGTAATCGTCACATCATGCACATGGCTTTCCGTGATCCCGGCATGGGTTAAGCGGACAAAATGCGGTTTACCGCGTAACGCATCCAGGCTCTGACAGCCGGTATAACCCATGGCCGCACGCAGACCACCGAGCAACTGATGCACGATGGCGCTGAGCGGGCCCTTGTAAGGCACCCGGCCTTCAATGCCTTCCGGCACCAGTTTTTCGATCTCATCATTCTCCTGAAAATAACGATCAGAGGACCCCTCTTGTTGTGACATCGCTCCCAGTGAACCCATGCCGCGATACGACTTGTAAGGGCGCCCCTGATATAACTCCACCTCGCCCGGTGCCTCTTCCGTACCGGCAAACAAACCGCCTATCATCACCGACCAGGCGCCCGTGGCCAGGGCCTTGGCAATATCCCCCGAATAGCGGATCCCGCCATCGGAGATCAGCGGTATGCCGGTGTGCTTCAATGCCTCGGCCACATGGTTGATCGCCGTGATCTGTGGCATACCCACGCCAGTGACCATCCGGGTCGTGCAGATCGAACCGGGGCCGATGCCGACCTTGATCGCATCTGCCCCGGCATCCACCAGGGCGAGGGCACCCTCGGCAGTCGCCACGTTGCCGGCGAGCAACTCGCAATCGGGATAAGCCGCCTTGATCTGCCTGACCATGGCCAGAACGCCGGCTGAATGTCCGTGCGCCGTGTCCACCACCAGGACATCAACGCCCGCCTGAATGAGCCTCTCCACGCGCTCATCCGTGCCCGGCCCCACGCCCACGGCCGCCCCCACACGCAGGCTTTCATGGGCATCCTTGCAGGCATTGGGAAATTCCTCGGCCTTGTTAATGTCTTTCACCGTGACCAGCCCCTTAAGCTCAAAGTCATCGTTCACGACCAGCACTTTCTCTATCCGGTGCTGGTGTAACAGCGAGGTGATGGCATCGGCGCTCGCCCCTTCTTTGACAGTGACCAGACGCTCCCTGGGCGTCATGACATTGGCCACCGGATCGTCATAGCGGGTCTCAAACCGCAGATCACGGCTGGTGACAATACCCCGCAACTCCTGCCCTTCGACAACCGGTACGCCGGATATTCGGTTCGCACGGGTAAGCGCCAGTACCTGCTGGATACTGGTCTCGGGCGAGACCGTAAACGGATCACGAATGACGCCCGCCTCGTATTTTTTTACCCTGCGTACTTCTCTGGCCTGGTGTGCAGGACTCATATTCTTATGGATAATGCCAATGCCGCCCTCCTCGGCAATGGTAATGGCGAGGCTGGCCTCCGTGACCGTGTCCATGGCGGCAGAAATCAAGGGGATGTTCAGGGTGATGTTTGGCGTCAGCCGGGTCTTGAGGCTGACTTCCCGGGGCAACACGTCAGAAAATGCCGGAATCAGCAAAATATCGTCAAATGTCAGTGCGTGTTCGGTGATGTGCATAAGAACAGACGTGGCCGGATAACGTGGGGCGTATTATAGTGAGCAAAACTGTCGGCGACAATCATACCATGCCTGTAACTGAGAACCGTGACATCTACACCGTGACCCGGCTGAACCGTGAGGTCAGGGCGGTGCTGGAAGGCCGCTTTCCCGCCATTTGGGTACAAGGGGAGATCGCCAACCTGGCCCGGCCCGGCTCCGGTCATCTCTATTTCACATTGAAAGATCAAACATCGCAAGTCCGCTGCGCCATGTTCAAGGGCCGCAACCGCCGGCTCAAGTTCAGCCCGGAGGGCGGTACCGAGATCATCGCCCAGGCGAAGATCAGCCTGTATGAGGGCCGGGGGGAATACCAGCTTGTCATTGACCGCATGGAGCTGGCGGGGATGGGGGCGCTGCAACAGGCGTTCGATGAATTAAAACAGCGCCTGCATGAGGAGGGGCTGTTCGCCAGCGATAACAAACAGGCCCTGCCCGCCTTCCCCGGATGTATCGGTGTGGTAACCTCCGCAACCGGGGCGGCAGTCCGTGATATTCTGACGGTGTTGCAACGCCGTTACGCCTGTGCTGAGGTGATCATCTATCCGGTGCAGGTGCAGGGCGAGGCGGCCGCCGGGCAGATCGTCGCGGCGCTCCAGACGGCCAATGCGAGGTCAGAATGCGATGTGTTATTAGTTGCCAGAGGCGGTGGGGCGCCGGAAGATCTGCGTGCATTTAACGAGGAGAGTGTCGCCCGGGCGGTCTACGCCTCGGCCTTGCCGATCGTCAGCGGCATTGGGCATGAGATTGATTTTACCATCACCGACTTTGTCGCTGATCACCGTGCGGCAACCCCCTCGGCGGCTGCCGAGTTGATCAGCCCCGACAGCCGGGCATTGCTGGCACAGCTGCATACCCTGTCCAACGCGCTGTGTGATCGCCTCCGGCAGATCACCACCGCTTACCGGGCGCAGCTGGAGCAGTTAGGCAAACGCCTGCCACGGCCGGAAGGCCGCTTGCAGAGCATGGCGCAACGCACAGACGAGCTGGGCATCAGGCTGCATCAGGCAATAGCGAGGCAACTGCTGAACCGGCGGGTGCTGTTGGGCAAAAGCAGCGGCAAATTAAAACAGCACAACCCCGCACATGGCCTGCGCCATTATCAGCAGCGCTGTCGCCTGTTAGGCAGGCAGCTACAGACGCTCATTGATGCGGCCATGAAGTCCCGGCAGGCCCGCCTTAAACACCTGCTGCACACCCTGAACACAGTCAGCCCGCTGGCAACGCTGGAACGTGGCTATGCCATTGTCACTGACAGCCGTGACAAGCCGCTGTACACCACGGCCGGGATCACGCCGGGGGATACCATCAAGACACGCCTTGGCAGCGGGCGGCTTGAATCGACAGTGAGCCAG
This sequence comes from Gammaproteobacteria bacterium, assembly GCA_963422205.2. Classification (GTDB taxonomy): domain Bacteria; phylum Pseudomonadota; class Gammaproteobacteria; order Eutrophobiales; family Eutrophobiaceae; genus CAXMWX01. The sequence goes on from CAXMWX010000005.1 coordinate 100,932, forward strand.
GTTGAAAATCACAGCGGCAGCCCTCAGAGACGGTAAACCTTTCGTGCCAGGAACCAGGCCGGGTAAGACACCCCGGAAGCCATGCCTGTCAATAGGCCAGACGATAGTACAGCAAACCCAGGTATTCATGTAATGCGATCCGACTCCAGCGTAATGCGTACATACTGGGCAGGAAGTCAAGCACGCTTTTTTCTTCGGCAAATGTGTGGCTGATAAACACCGTAGCCGCCGGTATCACCACAATGCCCTGCCGTTCAAACGCCCACACGGCTCGTCGTGCATGGCTGGCGTGGGTGACCAGATAGATGGTATCAAGACCCATCGCCTTTATCAGCCTGGCACTGAACAGGGCATTCTCGGCGGTGTTGCGGCTGTCTCCTTCTTCGATAACCTCATCAATATGCCACACCTCGCTTAAGCTATGCGCCATCATCTCGGCCATTGTCAGGGGCTCATCCGCCCGCCTGCCGCCGCTGACAAGAATGGGCAGGCCGGTCTTCCGACTAAGCCAGGCGGCATAGTGCAGACGTTCCAGGGTGGGCGAACCCGGCACATCTCTTGCGTACTCCGGCTGGTTGCGGTAACGCCCGCCGCCCAAGACCACGATCAGTTGTGCTGCTGCCGCCTCGTTGAGGTCTAACGGCGCCGGCTCCAGCCAGTGATGCAGTCTTGCAGCGACTGGCCCCAGGCTGAGCAGGTACAGCGAGAGAAAACTCAGCAACAGCAGGCCAACGGCCAGCCGCCGATAGCGGCGCCAGACAAGCAAGCCGACGCCAGCCAGGATAAGATTGATCCCCGGCGGAAAAATGAGAGATTTAAGCGGTTGCCACCACATAAGCGGCGGGTGGTTAGAATTTGCCCCCGGCCTGAAGGTCTGCATGGTAGGAAGAGCGCACCATCGGCGCACTGGCCACGCTCACAAAGCCGATCGCCCTGGCATACTCGCCCAGCTCGGCAAATTCGGCCGGTTCAACAAACCGCTCTACTTTCAAATGATAACGGCTCGGCTGTAAATACTGACCCAGCGTCAACATGTCACAGTCATGTTCACGCAAATCATGCAACACCGCCTTGACCTCATCGAGCTGCTCGCCCAGGCCCAACATGAGGCCGGACTTGGTTGGGATGGCGGGATGGGCGTCCTTGAACTGCCCTAGCAACTGCAAGGACCAGGCATAATCCGCCCCCGGCCGGGCCTTTTTATATAGGCGCGGTACGGTCTCCAGATTGTGGTTAAACACATCGGGCGGCGCCAGTGCCAGCGCGGCCAATGCAGGTGCCATCCGGCCTCGAAAGTCCGGCGTCAATATCTCGATCCGGGTCTTCGGTGTGCGTTGGCGAAGCTCGGTTATGCAGCTGGCAAAATGGGCAGCACCGCCATCTTTCAGATCATCCCGGTCGACCGAGGTGATCACGACATAGGCTAACTGCATCAGTGCAACGGCATCCGCCACCTGCCGAGGCTCCTGCTCATCCAGCGGCCGGGGGCGACCGTGGGCAACATCACAAAACGGACAGCGCCGGGTGCAGAGATCACCCATAATCATGAAGGTCGCCGTCCCCTGACTGAAACACTCACCCAGATTAGGACAGGAGGCCTCCTCACACACGGTGTGCAGATTGCGCTCTCGCAACAGCTTTTTTAATGCCAGCACTTTGGGATCAGTCGGTGCCTTTGCCCGAATCCAGGCCGGCTTGCGGGGCGAGGCGGATGCTTGTGGTATCACCTTGATGGGAATGCGCGAGGTCTTTAACCGACCTTTTTGATCTTTCTTTGTCGTTGTCTCTGTCAGTTGCTGTTGCACTGTTCTAACCTCCTGGTCTCGCCCTCTGAACTGTCGCCTGGCGTTGAATATTCACGATTGCCGGGCAGCGATGGCCAACCGGCGCTGTCTGTATATAGCCCGGGGACATACCCCAGCGCAGACAGCAGAGATTCCTGATAACGCTGCTGCACTATAGCAAACTTGTCCCTCACCGCTAAATCATAGAGTTGTGTTACCGCCAGATTCGGGTAGCCACACGGGTTGATCTGGCTGAACGGGGTCAAGTCCATGTCGACATTGATGGCAATCCCGTGATAACAACAGCCGCCCCGCACACGCACCCCCAGGGCGGCAATCTTGCCGCCAGCCACATACACGCCCGGTGCACCTGCACGCCGCCCTGCATCAATACCATAGCCCTGTAAAAAATCAATCACTGACTGCTCCAGCAAACGGACAAACCGTTTGATGGTCATGTTTTTTCTACGCAGATCAAGTAATGTATAGATCACTAATTGCCCCGGCCCGTGGTAAGTCACCTGCCCGCCACGGTCGGTCTGCACGACAGGCACCTGACCGGCGCTGAGTATGTGTTCCTGTTTGCCCGCCATGCCTAAGGTAAAGACTGATTCGTGTTGCAGACACCAAAGCTCATCTGTGGTCTGTGGATTGCGCCCGGCGTTGAATGCCTGCATCTGTTGATAGACCGGCACATAGCGCTGCAGCCCCAGGTTTTTTATAATGATCTGATTCATCATGCGGGTGAGAATTTTGTTTTCCAGTGATGATGAAAAGCGTAACATATCGGCTTCAATAGATAGTCAAAAAGTCGAGGTCATCATGAAATCATGTCATGTTATGGTAGTTATCCTGTGTGCCTTTATATCTTCAGCCTACAGCATGGCTGAGGATACCTCATCCACATCGGGGGAGATCCTAACATCCTGTCCCCTGCCAACCAAGCCCGGCATACCCAATGGCCGCACCTCAAGCGAAGCGGAAATGATTGCCGCCCAGAGGGAAATGCAAGCCTATATGGACGACAGCAACCAGGTGCTGGAATGTCTCAAGCAACTGGAGGCGGGCTGGGGAGAGGAGACCAGCGATGAACAGCGGGCGATCGTGGTGTTGTTTCACAACAAGGTGGTGGAAGAAATGGAGTCGATCGCCGATCTGTTCAATTCCGCCGTGCGTGCATTTAAGGGGAAAAATTAACGCACATCACAAGGCATACAAATGTGTGCTGGATGCTTTAAGCTGGGATGCCATGCGCCTGTGGCGTTGATCACAGTGCGCCAGTCTTGTTGCACACGGCTGTGTGAGTTGCGATGGCGGGCGGGCGTGAAAAGCGCTGAACAGCGGCCTCCCTGTACGGATCTTGTCCTGGGCTGATCTTTTTCTGGGGCTGACTTTTTCGTAAACTGTTATCACTTGCCAGATCACACCCTCCTGCTGCATGCCGCGTTATGGTCAGGCATTGGCCTGGTATGAGTGATCTCTGTTATGTACGCATTAGCCATTAAAAACCTGAAAAAGACTTACAAAAACGGCGTCAAGGCACTGTGCGGGATTGATCTCTGCATTGCAGAAAATGATTTTTTTGCACTGCTGGGGCCAAATGGGGCCGGCAAATCAACGACGATCGGGATTATCTCATCTCTCATTAAAAAGACATCCGGCAGCGTACACATCTTCAATGCCGATCTGGACAGGCAGATGGGGCGAGCTAAATCTTATCTGGGGATCGTGCCGCAGGAAGTCAACTTTTCGCTGTTTGAAACCCCCGAGGCGATCCTGCTTAATCAGGCAGGGTATTACGGCATACCACATCGCCTCGCAAAGCCGCGGGCAGATAACTATCTCAAAGCGCTGGGACTTTGGGATAAGCGCAAAGGGATTGCCCGCAATCTATCCGGCGGCATGAAACGCCGGCTGATGATCGCCCGCGCCCTGATACACCAGCCCCGGCTGCTCATTTTAGATGAACCGACGGCCGGGGTGGATGTTGAACTCCGTCGCTCCATGTGGGACTTTTTAAGAGAAATCAACGCCAACGGCACGACCATATTGCTGACCACCCATTATCTTGAAGAGGCAGAACAACTCTGTAAAAACATTGCCATCATAGATGGTGGCACTATCATTATTAACTCGACCATGAAAGCGGTGCTGGCGAAGTTACACGTAGAGACGTTTATCCTTGACCTTGCCACACCGCTAAAAGCACTGCCGATGATACAAGACTTCAAATTAACACTGCTTGATCCACAGACGATAGCAGCCAACATCCATAAAGAGCAAAGCATTAATACGCTGTATGACATATTGTCAGAGCATAATATTACAGTTTGCAGTATGCGTAACAAGAGCAATCGACTGGAGGAATTATTCCTGCATTTACTGGATAACGGTGCTGTGCAATGAATACGGACAAACCCATCGCACATCCTCTTGTTATCGCTTATACCACTATCGTGAGCAAGGAGATTACCCGCTTTATTCGGATCTGGTTGCAGACGTTATTACCGCCGGCGATCAGTATGGCCCTGTACTTTATTATTTTTGGCAATTTAATCGGCGCACGGATCGGCCTGATGGGAGGCGTTGGCTATGTGGAGTTCATCGCTCCCGGTATCATCATGATGGCCATCATTAACAATGCCTATGCGAATGTCGTCTCATCCTTCTTTGGTGCCAAGTTCCAAAACCATATCCAGGAGATCCTGGTGGCACCCGTGCCTTACTGGATCATACTGGCAGGCTATGTCAGCGGCGGCGTTGTCCGCGGCCTGTTTGTCGGCCTGATTGTCACGATCGTTGCCCTTCTCTTCACCAGACTGCATATTCATCATCCTCTGATCGTGGCGGCGGTTGTGGTCTTGACCTCCGTCCTGTTTTCACTGGCCGGCTTTATCAATGGCATTTATGCAAAGAGCTTTGATGATGTTTCAATCATTCCCACCTTCATACTAACGCCTTTAATCTACTTGGGAGGCATATTTTATTCTATCGAACTATTGCCGGAATTCTGGCAGACAGCCTCCCGACTCAACCCGATTCTCTACATGGTCAATGCCTTCCGCTACGGCATGCTTGGCATCTCCGACATCAATATAGCAACCGCGTTCTCACTCATCATCGTGTTTATCATGAGCCTCTCTGGTTATGCCTTGTGGCTATTGCATCGCGGGGTGGGCATTAAAGAATAAGCAGGTTTTGCTATTTTCTTAGCTTCTTATCCAGTGCCTCATAAACTGATTGATAAAATGCCCTCTTGTCCTCATCCCTGTTAAGATAAGATGCAGGCAGTTTGTTATCCGGCAGAAAAGGCGTATTTAACATCTGCAAATACTTCGCATCATCATTATCCAGCTCAATGACTTTTGCTATCATCTTCTCATAAGAGCAATCATAATCTTCATAGTTGATAAAAGACCGGGGATTAAAATACTCGCCAATATTGGGCGCCCCGCGGTAAATCGGAATCGCACCGCCCCCGACCGCCTGAATTATTTTCTCGGTGATATAATTGTCCGCATACGAGTTTTCAAAACAAAGCACAAACTTGTAACCTGCTATCCTCTGGTAATTCTCACCCCAGGATGAATAATCGTTTATCCAGGCTTCCCTGCTGTTAAAGCCGCCAGTATTATTGAAAACCGCACCATAAGAGTCGATTTTTTTGTACTTCGATAATTTGATAAAAAATTTCACGCGATCCGTGTTGCATGGATTACTCACGGCGAAGAAGCAAAACTTTTCAGGCACAGCGGTCGCTTGCTTTTTTATAAGTCTTGATATATCTCCTTCTCTATAACGAAAAAAAAGCGGATGGCCTACGTTATTCTCTTCCCTATATGGGACATCAAAAAAATCAGGCTGTGCAAATTGCGGGATATACCCATAGCGTTTCAGCCGTACCCAATGGAGAAAATCCAGCGAAAAAAACAGGTAAGTCAAAAAAGAGGGCTTAAAAGGCGGCCATTTCAAACCCAGCAGTTTACACAGCACTCTATGCAGTGTAACGAAAAGACCAACTGAAACAGGAACATAATACCCTTTAACATTCTCACCTGTATAAAAAATCTTGATCGCATCCTGATGCTGGTTAAGCATTTTTTTATATTTTCTCTTCCTTGCATAGCCTTTGCAGCAAGTAGAATAAAAAAGTACATCAACGGGCTTGTCCTCATCTGAAATAACTTCATACCCCTTCTCCAGCAGCAGTGCTTCCAGATAACGCACCCGGTTTACACGATGAGCACGGGGATGGACCTCAAAGTGTTTGTAAATTATGTTGACTTGCTGTGATGGCATCTTGTTTGACTTCAGGTAGCGGAAGGCCGACTGTTCACATACCAGCACCAGGTGGCGTGCAGCCCCTCTGTCAGCGTCATACCGGCACGCCAGCCCAGCGCCTCCAGCCGACGGGTATCCAGCCGCTTCTGCGGGGTGCCGTCTGCCTTGCTGGTATCATAGACAATCCTGCCGCGATAGCCTGACATGGCCTTGATCCGCCCGGCAAGTTCGGCAATGCTGATGTCCTTGCCGGTGCCCACATTGATGATGCCCTCATCATCGTAGTGTGCCAGCAGATACAGACAGGCGGCGGCCAGATCATCCACATGCAGAAATTCCCGCCGCGGCCGGCCACTGCCCCAAACGATGACCTCGGCGGCCTTATCGGCTTTTGCCTGATAAAATTTTCGTATCAAGGCGGGCAGAACATGGGAAGTGTGCAGATCAAAATTATCTTCCGGGCCGTAGAGGTTGGTGGGCATGGCACATATCGCATTAAAGCCATGTTGCTGTCGGTATGCCTGGCACATTTTTATCCCGGCAATCTTGGCGATTGCATACCACTGATTGGTCGCCTCCAGGGGGCCGGTCAGCAGGTAGTCTTCCTTGATGGGCTGCGGGCAGTCTCTGGGATAGATGCAGGAAGAGCCAAGGAACAGCAGCTTTTTCGTCCCGGCCCGGTAAGCACTGTCTATGACATTAGTCTGAATTTGAAGATTATCGCCGATAAAGTCCCCCGGATATGCGCTGTTCGCCTGTATCCCGCCCACCCGTGCGGCGGCCAGGATGACATATTCAGGCCGGGTTGCCTGGAAAAACTGCGCTACGGCAGATTGCTGACGTAAATCCAGCGCCTGGCGGGTGCGGGTGATGATGGCATCAAAGCCCCGTGAGCGCAGGTGACGAACCATGGCCGAGCCTACCAGCCCGGTATGACCGGCGATGTAGATAGTGGCGTGTTTATCCATTGGCACTGTCTCTTGTCAAATCAGCAGGGCGGTTAATGCCGCGATGGCTTATTTGTTTACCAGTCGCGCGGGGGGACTATGCTGCTTTAGAAAAGCATCCCGTTCTGCCAGCACCAGATCTGCCCGCATCATCTCGGCCACCAGTTCATTGAACCCCACCCTGGGCACCCAGCCCAGCTTCTCCTTAGCCTTTGCAGCATCACCCCATAACAAATCCACCTCCGTTGGCCGATAATAACGGGGATCAACCGCCACCAGACAACGCCCCTGCTGATCGTAACCCCTCTCCTCAATGCCCTCGCCTTCCCAGTGAATCTCAAGCGCGATTTCCCTGGCGGCTTGTTCTATGAACTCACGCACCGAGTGCTGCTCACCCGTGGCTATCACAAAATCCTCTGCCGCCTCCTGTTGCAGCATCAACCACTGCATCTCAACATAATCTCTGGCGTGCCCCCAGTCTCGCCTGGCATTTAAGTTGCCGATATACAGGTGCTTTTGCAAACCCAGATGAATACGGGAGAGAGCACGGGTGATCTTGCGGGTAACGAAGGTCTCGCCACGCTTCGGCGATTCGTGATTGAACAAGATGCCGTTGCAGGCATAGATGCCATAGGCTTCCCGGTAGTTCACCGTGATCCAGTAAGCATACATTTTCGCCACCGCATAAGGTGAGCGCGGGTAGAATGGCGTTCGTTCGGTTTGCGGGCTTTCTTGTACCAGGCCATACAGCTCAGAGCTGGATGCCTGGTAGTATCGGGTACAGCCCTCCATGCCCAGTATGCGTATTGCCTCCAGTATACGCAGGGCACCCAGGGCATCGGTATCGGCGGTGTATTCCGGCTGTTCGAAGGATACGGCGACATGGCTTTGGGCGGCAAGGTTGTAGATCTCATCCGGCTGCACCTGCTGGATCACCCGAATTAAACTGCTGCCATCGGTCATGTCGCCGTGATGGAGAGTGAAGCGGGGCACGGCATCATGAGCATCGTGCAGATCATGGTAGAGATGATCTATCCGGCCGGTGTTAAAAATTGAGGCACGGCGTTTAATACCATGCACCTCATAGCCCTTGCCCAGCAGAAACTCCGCCAGATAAGACCCATCCTGTCCAGTGATCCCGGTAATGAGTGCCTTCTTCCCTGCCGTGTTGTCTGCCATCGTCATCTTCGGTTGCCTGTCATGAGTGATCATTAAAATTTCTCTTTTAGCTTATCTGCGATCAACTGCGTAAATGCTTCTGTCCCCATGCGGCCACCAATATCACCGGTGCACCTGCCCTCAGCGATTGAGGATAACATCGCCAGGCGTAACTCATGGCCAAGATCATAGCGTTCAATATGATCCAGCAGCATACCAAAGGCCAGCAGTATCGCAGTCGGGTTGCACTTATCCTGCCCGGCAATATCCGGTGCAGTCCCGCCGGAGGGATCAAACATGGCAATGTCAACCTCATCATCATCGGTAAAGCTGAAGTTACCACTGGCACCCGTGCCGATGCTGCCAATCAGCCCGCTGGCCATGTCAGAGAGAAAATCACCGTACTCATTTAACACCAGCACCACCTGATAATCTTCCGGCTTTAAGATGATCTTGGCCAGCAGGGCATCGAATAATTCCACATGATGGGGGATGTCCTGATAGTCCTGATGCACCTCTTCCACAATGGACTGGAACAGGCCATCGGTGGCACGCTGAATGGTGTGCTTGGAGGATGAGGTCATGCTTAGCTGTTTTTTTCTGGCGAAGTCAAATGCGAACCGGGCAGCCTGGCGCACCGGGTCTCTTTCCACCAACCTGATGGAGATGGCGGCATCCTTGCCGATCATCCTGCCGGGATCATCATAGGTGCCGCCGGTGGCAACACGCACGATATACAAAAAAACCTCTTCCTTAAAATTTGATTTAATCCCCTTGATGGAGATGACCGGCCGCAGTATCACGCTGAAATTACACATCCGGCGGATAATGGCATTGGGGCTTGAGGTATGGGTTACGGTCGGGTATTTTAATGCCAGCCGGGTTTGCTTCATAGACGCCACGACCTCATCAAACAGATCTCGATTGCCTGACTCGCGACTTTTCAGAGAAAGATCAAACGGGATAAAATGCACATCCAGCGGCAAGACATCAGCAACCGCATAGACCGATTGTCTTAACTCATCCCCAATCCCATCACCCAATAGTTCGGTAATATTGATACGGCTCATGGTTATCTCTCCTTCCTGTTTGCTACAGGGTCTATGGCAGGCGTTGCGGTGATATATCGCTCATAAATGTCTACCATCTGCTGCCAGCATTTACCTGGCTTGCCGGTACCCACCGGCTGATCATCCAGCGTAATGACCGGTGCGATGCCGACAGTTGAGCTCGTGATCCACACCTCATCAGCCGTGCGTAACTCCGCCTCGCTGACATCCGCCTGCTGGCATGGAAACGGCGATTGCCCTGCCAGCTCAACCACCAGATCACGGGTAATGCCAGGCAACAACTCGCTGCTTTTCACAGGTGTTTTAATGCGCTCATGCTTGACAATAAACACATTACTCGCCGCGCCCTCGGTCAGCCGACCATCTTTCAGTAATATCGCTTCAAACGCCCCCGCCTGATTGGCCTTCTGTCTCAGCAACACATTGGGCAGCAAGGTGATCGCCTTGATATCACAGTAATGCCAGCGTATATCCTCATGCGTAATCGCCCCTATCCCCTGCTGAAACCGCCTGTCACTGACCGCTTTACACATGGCAAATACCGTGGGTACGGGTTGTTCAGTCACCACATGCTCACGATCACCAACGCCTCGGGTCACCTGTACATAGATCGCCCCGATGGGGCGGGATTTATTTCTCTCCAGCAAGTCAGAAAACAAGCCATGCCAGTCCGATGCCTGCATGGAGACCGGCAGGGCGATGGCGTTAAGGCTCTGGTTTAAGCGCTGAATATGCGCCGCTTCACGAAACGTATCGCCAGCAAACACCGGGATAACTTCATACACACCATCGCCAAATAAAAACCCGCGATCCATGACGGATATGCTCGCCCTGGCCAATGGCATGAAATCACCATTTAGGTAAACCACCGACATCACGGATCACTCAAACCAGAGCGTAACTGTATCCAGCATACGTGTCAGCAAACCACCTTCGGCGACCGATTCCAGCGCAACCAGGCCTCTGGAGGCGATCTGCTCGCCTGCCAGTACCACCTTGAAATCACCATACGGCTGATCCTGGGAAACGGGGGCGATGATGTTCTCCGGCAGGGCGGCTGTTGTTTGCAGGTCTTTGTATTCGCCTTTGGGCAGGGTGATGATTAAATCCTGCCGCAAACCCAGATTGACCGACTCCCTCTCCCCTTTCCATAGCCTGCCCGTGGTGATCACATCACCGGCACGGAACAAGGGGCGGGTTTCATAAAACCGGAAGACATAGTTGAGCAGGGCTTGCGATGCCCGGGTTCTGGCATGATTACCCTCTGTCCCCATGATGACAGAAATCAAACGCATCTCACCCCGCCTGGCCGAGGCCACCAGACAATAACCCGCCGCCTCAGTATGACCGGTCTTGATACCATCAACGCTGTCATCTTTCCATAACAGGCTGTTGCGATTATTCTGTTTGATATTGTTAAAGGTAAATTCTTTCACGGCATGCAGGGCATAAATATCGGGAAAGTCACTGAACAGGGCAGCCGCCAGCGTGGCCATGTCGGCGGCCGTGGTATAATGCTGCGGGTCGGGCAGGCCCGTGCTGTTGACAAAATGTGTCCCGGTCATGCCCAGCCTGGCGGCGTGTTGATTCATCATGACGGCAAACACCCCCTCATCGCCTGACACATGCTCGGCCAATGCCACACTGGCATCATTACCGGACTGAATGATCACCCCTTTCAGCAGATCGGAAACGGCCACTTTTTTGCCGACCTCAATAAACATGCGTGACCCTTCCATGCGCCAGGCCCTCTCGCTCACGCTCACCTTGTCATCTAAGGTAATGTGGCCTTCGGCCAGCTCACTGGCCACCACATACACGGTCATGATCTTGGTTAAGCTGGCCGGTTCAACCCGTTGCTGAGAATTGTGTGCAATGATGTTTTGCCCGCTGTGGTAATCAGCCACCAGATAGGAGGTCGCATTGATAACCGGCGGTGCCGGTATCATCGTGGCACTGCTGGCCAGCATGGCGTAAGACAGCCACACCAGCACGATGGCGGTGATTATTTTCCTGTTCATTGGTCGTTTAGATGGCATCTTAATTTACGGTAATATGGTGTTCCCAGATGCCATAGTCGGCCAGTGATTTAACGATACCATCGGCTGCCTCAACATTCAGCAGCGGGCCAATCTGCACCCGGTAGAGCTGTTTGCCGTCCACCACAGCCCTGCTGATGCGAATATCAGGTACTAATGTATTGAGTCTGCGCTTTAATTGCTCGGCATTCTGGCGATTGGAAAAAGCCCCTACCTGGAGATAAAAACCCGCCTGGCTTTGCCCGTATTTCCCGCCTGAGTAAACCGGCGCACCGCCTTTTTTATAGCTGTTGGGATCAATCGCCCGCACCTCTACCAGTGCCGTGCCCTGGCTTAACATGCCCAGCTTGTCCGCCGCCGTGTACGACAAATCAATAACACGATTATTATGAAACGGCCCTCTGTCATTGACCCGCACCACGATCTTTCTGCCGTTATCTAGATTGGTGACTTCCACATAGGTAGGTAACGGCAGGTGTTTATGGGCGGCGGTCATCGCATACATATCGTAAGTCTCACAGCTTGACGTCTTCCTGCCGTGGAACTTTTTCCCATACCAGGAAGCAATCCCCTTCTCAACAAAACCCTGGCCACTGCTCAACACCTTATACCGCTTGCCAAACACCTCATAGGATTGCGGATTGCCACACTTGCTTTTCGGCTCTGCTCGGGGCACGGCATCTGGCACCGAGGAGACATCCACCGAACCGGGTCTTGGCCCTGAATCACGTTCAGCTTTTTCAGATAACATGCTGCATGCTGCGAGCAGTAACAGGCCAAGTACAGCACAACCATTTTTTAACCGATGTGCATAGGGCATTATCATTGCCCCGGCTGGTTGGCATCATGATTGAGATAGTGCTGTTTGATCTGCCCGGCTAATTGATACACGGCCATGGCATACAGCGCACTGTGATTATAACGGGTAATGACATAGAAATTTTTCAGTGCCAGCCAGTATTCAAAATCGTCTTTGTTCTCAAATCGCAATAACTTCACGCTCACCGCTTCAGAGATAACCGCCTGCGGTTTTATGCCGTTGTTGACCAGCCTGGCCAGCCGACTATCCGGTTCAAGCCCCCGGGTGATGAACGGCTGCACGTTGGTATCCCCAACATCAGCCCGGATGATCACCGGCTCACCCGGCTGCCAGCCATGTCGGGCAAAGTAATTGCCGACACTGCCTATAGCATCGGCCGGGTTATCCCAGATGTTGATCTTGCCATCATCATCAAAATCGACGGCATAGGCACGATAACTGCTGGAGATAAACTGCGGGATCCCCATCGCCCCGGCATAAGAGCCTTTCAGTGCATGCGGATCGATGCCTTGTTCCTGCGTGAGCAAGAGATAATGCTCCAGCTCACGGGTAAAAAACGGGCTGCGCTTGGGATAATTAAATGCCAGCGTCGACAGCGAATCGATGACTTTATACGTCCCTTTATTTTTGCCGTAACGGGTCTCCACGCCGATGATGGCGACCATGATCTCAATCGGCACCCCGTAGGTCTCATGCGCCCGTTGCAGGACGGCACGATGGCTATGCCAGAAGCCGGCACCTTGCCGGATGCGATCTGGCGTGAGAAAAATGGCCTTGTATTTATACCAGGGCAGGCCCTCGGCGGGCTTTGAGATGGCGGCGATAATCCGCTCAGAGAGCATCACCTTAGCGAAGATCTGTCTTAACGCCTGCCTGTCATAATCATGCTTTGCCGCCATGGTATGGATAAAATCATTCACCGCCGGTCTCTCCAGCATATTGGCAAACACAGGGAAAGCAGACATGAAGATCAACAGCAGGGTAATCAGTCGTATTCTCATCGTATTAATCTGATAACAGTCTCCGGTGTGTTTTGATCGCCATCAGCATACCAAAACCGATCATGATCGTGATCAGGGAAGTCCCCCCGTGGCTAATCAACGGCAAGGGTACGCCAACGACTGGCAGCTGGCCGGACACCATGCCCATATTGACAAAGATATACACAAAAAAAACCAGCACCAAGCCAGCACCCAGCAGCTTGCCATAGCTTTGCTGGGAGATGAAGGCAATATATAAACCCCGGCCGATGATAAAGCCATACAACCCTATCAACACAGCCACACCCAGCAAACCAAACTCCTCACAAAATACGGCAAAAATAAAATCTGTCGAGCGCTCTGGCAGAAATTCCAGATGGGATTGCGTGCCATTTAGCCAGCCCTTGCCATACAGCCCGCCGGAGCCGATGGCAATGGCCGACTGAATAATATGATAACCGGCACCCAGCGGGTCCTGCTCTGGATTGAGAAACGCCAGCACCCGCTGCCTCTGATAATCATGCATCACATACCACAGCACGGGCGTTGACAGGGATACCAGACCAGCAAAAGCCAGCAATAACCGCCAGCGAATGCCGGCAATAAATAATAAAGACATGCCCGCCGCTGCCAGCAGCACCGCCGTGCCCAGATCAGGCTGCCTGGCGATCAACACCACTGGCACAGCGATCATGACGATGGCAACCAGGACATGCGGCAAGGCAGGCGGCAGCTGCCGGCCAGCCAGATACCAGGCGAGCATCATGGGCAATGCCAGCTTCATCAACTCTGAGGGTTGAAATGTGATGAGCTTGATATCCAGCCAGCGCTGGGCGCCTTTGCCCACATCGCCGTAGAACAAGACAATCACCAGCAGCAGCAGCACAAACAGATAAGCCCATAAAGATAAACGGGCCAGTTGTGCCGGCGAGAACTGTGCCACAATAAACATGACAACCAGCCCGGTACCCAGGCGGGTGAACTGCGTCATGACCGCGCTTGTATCCTGGCCGGAGGCGCTGTACAAAATGAGTGTACCGATGATGCTCAAGGCCAAAATGCCGCCCAGTAACGGCAGGTCAACATGCAGTCGGTCAATCCGTGTCTCCCCCCTCATCCCTGATCGCCCCGGTCATGTTCAGCCACCTCGCCAAGCAGGTAATGATCGAACAGGCGTCTTGCTACCGGTGCTGCCGTGGATGCCCCGCTGCCGCCGTTTTCGATAATCACAGCCACAGCGATCGTCGGCGCCTTTAAGGGGGCAAAACCGACAAACAAAGCATGATCATGCAACTCCTCGGGTAACTCATCCGCATCGTACTCCTCATCCTGGCCGATGCTGATCACCTGTGCCGTGCCGGTCTTACCGGCAAACGCATACGGCGCCCCGCGGCCGCTGCGCCGTGCCGTTCCCGATTCCCCCTGCACAACCTCGTGCATGGCATTGATCACTTCCTGCCAGTAAGCCAGTTCTGTCACCTGGATTTCTGCGGTGATATGGGCGGCAAAACGATCGATCACCGCCCCATCCAGCGGGTCGGTGACGGCGGCCAGCAGATGAGGCTGGTAGAGTTTGCCCTGGTTGGCCACCGCCGCCGTGGCCACCGCTAACTGCAAGGGCGTTACCAGCGCCCAACCCTGGCCGATACCGAATATTAAGGTCTCGCCCGGATACCAGGGCTGCCCCAGGCGGCGCTGCTTCCAGGCCCTGGACGGCAGCAGGCCCGCTGATTCACTGCCGATATCAAGGCCGGTTGTTCTGCCAAAGCCAAAATCAGCCAACACCTCATGCAGGGTATCAACGCCCATGTCGTTGGCCAAGGTGTAGAAATACACATCGCAGGACTCAGCAATCGCCTTGGTCATATCGGTATGGCCGTGGCCGTTTTTTTTCCAATCGCGATAGCGATGACTGCTGCCTTGCAGGCTGTACCAGCCCCGACACCAGGTCTCCTGCCCGCTTTCTCTGATCGCCAGATCCAGCGCCGCCAGACCGATAAACGGCTTGATGGTGGAACCCGGCGGGTAGTTGCCCTGCGAGAAGCGATTGAGCAGCGGCGCATCGGCTGATTGCAACAGGGCCCGGTAGGAGGCGGAGTCGATGCCGTTGACAAACAGGTTAGGATCATAACCGGGCGAGCTGACCGCCGTCAGTATCCCGCCGGTATTCGGATCAAGCGCCACAATCGCACCGCGCTTGCCCTGAAGTGCTGTCACCGCCACCTGTTGCAGGCCGGCATTGACCGTCAGGCGAAGATTGTTCCCCGGCACCGGGGCGGTGCGGTCAAGCACACGAATAATCCGCCCCTGTGCATTCACTTCCACCTGCTGATACCCCACCTGACCGTGCAGAATATCTTCATAAGCCCTCTCCACGCCGGTCTTGCCGATATGTTTTGTGCCGCGGTAATTGGACTTGTCCAGCTGCCCCAGTTCAGTCTCATCAATCATGCCCACGTAGCCGATGCCATGCGCCAGGCTGGCACGGCGTGGATAATGACGGTTCAGCCGGGCGATGATATCAATGCCGGCCAGCCGATGTTGATTAACCGCAACCCGGGCCACCTCCTCATCATTCAGATTAAAACGCAGGGGCACCCCCTCAAACCGCCTTTTACGTTTAAGCTGCTCGCGAAAACGCCTGATGTCTGTCTCTTTGATGACGATTAACTCGCTGATCCGGGCCAGCATACTGTCCAGGTCCGGCACTTTTTCCGGCACCACTTCCAGAGTAAACGAAGGTCTGTTCTCGGCCAGAAGCACGTTATCCTGGCTGAATATCAGGCCCCGGATAGGGGGAATGGCCACCAGCTTGACGCGGTTATCCTGAGAGAGCGTGGTGTAGTGTTCATGTTCCAGCACTTGCAGGTAGACGATGCGTAGCAGGACAATAAGAAAGAGCAGCGCAACGGCCACGCCCGCAAGGCCGATGCGGCGTTGAATCAGACGACTTTCCCAGTCAAGATTCTTGAGTGCTATTTTCGCTGGCATTAACATAAAGGCCGCAGCAATGCGAAGGAGTACGCCGGGACAAACACTGTGCGCTAAAACACTCTAAACCTGCGCCTCGTATCGCGCAACAGAATAAATACCCACGGCCAAAGCCCCATGCTGGTAATCGCTGGCATCCAGAACGTCCAGTGATCCGGCGCAATGCCCACCATCCCGCGCACCCACAGCGTAAAGAACTGCAACAGCACTATATAAACGCCGATCAGAACCGCCTGTTTTACCAACGGGAACACCCGGATGCGGCGGTGGCTGACGATGATGACATAAGCCAGCACAGAGAGCATGCAGGCATGCTGCCCCAGCAGGGCGCCGGTCTGCACATCCAGCAGCAGGCCAAGCAGCCAGCCAACACCGATACCCACCCGCTCTGGCAAGGCCAGGCACCAGTAAATCAGCACCAGGGCAACCCAGGCCGGGCGCCAGTTGACCGCCCAGTCCGGTAACGGCATGGCGGTCAGCATCAAGGCAATGATGAAGGTGAGTGCGATCACCCAGCCGGCATGATGCGTATCCTGCAACATTACCGCATCACCACATCCGCATCGCTGTTTTCCTTTTGCTCATCCGGCCACAGCAACAACACCTCGG
The DNA here is from genome assembly GCA_963422205.2 of Gammaproteobacteria bacterium. GTDB lineage: Bacteria > Pseudomonadota > Gammaproteobacteria > Eutrophobiales > Eutrophobiaceae > CAXMWX01. Next base: position 117,611 of record CAXMWX010000005.1, read on the forward strand.
TGCTCTGGCCGGGTCGTGCGCTCGGCATGACAGTGACATTGGAAAAAGGCTCGCCCGGTATGCGCGAAATTCGACTCACTTTACCCACCGGATAACCATGCGGGAAGCGCCGCCCAAGACCGGAAGAGACGATTAGATCGCCCTCGGCGATATCCGCATTTATCGGCAGATGTTCCAGCAGCAGCACATTATCCTGTCCGGTGCCCACAGCAATCGCTCTGAGGCCATTTCTGTTGACCTGCACAGGCAGGGCATGGGTTGGATCCGTGATCAGCAATACCGTGCTGGAGAACGGCGCCACGTGGATAATCTGCCCCATGATGCCGCCGGAATCGACGATCGGCTGGCCTGCATACGCCGCATCCTGACTGCCCTTATTGATCACGATTTGCTGTCGGAAGGGCTGTAATTCCACTTCCACCAGTTCGGCGATCAACACCCGCTCACGCAACTTGACCGGTGATTCCAGCAAGGTACGCAGGCGCTTGTTCTCCGCTTCCAGGATAGCGAAGCGTTGCAGCCTGACATTTAACAGCAACTGCCGCTGACGCAGATCAGCGTTCTCTTGCAGCAGGTGCTTGCGGGTCACCAGAGACTCTGACAGGTCACGGCTTAATTGCACCGGCAGGCTGACAACATACTGCAAGGGATAAACCAGCGTGGCAACAAAACCGCGTACCCTTTCCAGATGACTGTACCTGTGATCGGCAATCATCAGACCGATCGAGATGAGCAAAAACAACAACAGCTTGACGTTGCTGGCAGGGCCTTTTAAGAATAATGTGCTGATGGCTGGCTCCTGTACCGGCTATTCCAATGCCAGAATATCATCCCCGAATTCATCCACCATTTCCAGATAACGACCGCCGCCGCGCGCCACACATGTCAACGGGTCTTCTGCCACAATCACGGGCAGGCCGGTCTGCTCCATGAGCAGGCGATCGAGATCGCGTAACAAGGCCCCCCCTCCGGTCAACACCATGCCCCGTTCAGCCACATCCGAACCCAACTCAGGTGGCGTTTTCTCCAGCGCATTTTTAACCGCCTCGACGATGCCGGTCAGCGGCTCCTGCAGGGCTTCGAGTATTTCGTTATTGTTCAAGGTAAAACTCCGTGGGATCCCCTCCGCCAGATTCCGACCCCGCACCTCCAGCTCCCGTACCTCATTCGCCGGATAGGCACAGCCCAGTTCATGCTTGATCTGCTCGGCGGTGGTATCGCCGATCAAGGTGCCGTAATTGCGTCTGACATAGTTGATAATCGCCTCATCGAATCTGTCACCGCCGATACGAACCGAATCGGCATAGACGATGCCATTCAGTGAAATCACCGCCACTTCAGTCGTACCGCCACCGATGTCCAGCACCATCGAGCCTCGGGCATCGCTGACCGGCATACCCGCCCCCACCGCCGCCGACATGGGCTCCTCGATCAAAAGCACTCTTCTGGCACCCGCACCCATGGCCGATTCCCGGATAGCCCGACGTTCCACCTGCGTTGAACCACAAGGCACACAGACCAGCACCCGGGGACTGGGCCGAAATACCGTATCGCCATGTGCTGCGTGGATAAAATACTGCAACATTTTTTCGGTGATCATGAAATCGGCGATCACCCCGTCTTTCATGGGACGGATGGCCTTGATGTGGCCGGGCGTGCGCCCTAACATGCGCTTGGCATCCGCACCGACTGCACGGATGGCCTTGGAACTGATCGACTCGCCCCCGGTGACATGCACGGCAACAACGGAAGGCTCGTTTAATACGATCCCCTTGCCTCTCATGTAGATCAGCGTATTGGCCGTCCCCAAATCGATCGACAGATCGTTTGAGAAAAAGCCCCGAATTCTGTTCAGCATAACGACTTAACCTCGGACAGGAACGAGCAAACCACGTATCGCAAGTCGGTATCACTTTGGCTGTTTTATATGCCAGGGTAGATGTATGGTACGATTTCCGACAGGCATCTCCGGCACGGTCAGAGCGTGCCATGATCTCACCTGCCCGGTGATACGATGCAGCGCATGGTCACTAAAAAGACAGCACTTTATCAGTGCCAACCGGTTTGGGCAAGCTGTCAGATATGATAAATTGTTGGCAATTCAATGATAAATAAGGGCCTGTTGATGTCGGTAGACAAGAATGAGATAACCCATATCGCCAAGCTGGCAAAATTGCATCTGACTGCCGATTCCCGCCAGCGCTATGGCGCCGATCTGCGCCGGATCCTGGTGCTGGTAGAGCAGATGAATGCCGTGCAGACCGATGGCGTTCAGCCGCTGGCGCACCCGCTGGATATCAGCGCCCGCCTGCGCCCTGATGTGGTAGCCGAGAAAGACCAGCGTGACCGCTTCCAGCAGGGCGCCCCCCTGGTGAGGGACGGCTATTATCTCGTGCCTAAAGTCATTGACTAGCATGATGAGGGGCTAACGCTGGCATGATACACCAGCGCTCATTAAGCGAGCTATCTGCCCTGCTGGCCGGTGGCGAGATCAGCAGTGTGGAACTGACGCAGCATTACCTGGAACGCAGCAGCCGGCATAACGATGCGCTGAACTGCTATATCTCCCTGTTCCCGGAGGAGGCACTGGCACAGGCCAGGCAGGCCGATAAACGGCTTCGCAACAAACAGGCCGGCCCCCTCACCGGGATCCCGATTGCCCATAAAGACATCTTCTGCACCCTGGATAAAAAAACCTCCTGCGGCTCTCGTATGTTGGATAACTTTATCGCGCCCTATGATGCGGCCGTGGTCGAGCGGCTGCATGAGGCCGGCATGGTGATGCTGGGCAAGACCAACATGGACGAGTTCGCCATGGGCTCATCGAGCGAGAGCAGCTATTACGGCCCGGTGCTTAACCCATGGAAGAGAACCTGCGTCCCTGGTGGTTCTTCTGGCGGTTCGGCTGCTGCGGTGGCCGCCCGCCTGATCCCGGCCGCCACGGCCACCGATACCGGCGGCTCCATACGACAACCGGCGGCGTTTTGCGGGGTGACCGGACTCAAACCCACGTACGGCCGGGTATCGCGCTACGGCATGATCGCCTTTGCCTCCAGCCTGGATCAGGCCGGGCCCATCGCACAGAGTGCCGCCGATGCGGCGCTGCTGCTGACCGCCCTGGCTGGTTTCGATCCGCGTGATTCAACCAGCGTTGAACGGGCGGGCAAGGACTACCTGGGCGATCTGAATGAGGAGATAACGGGCATACGCATTGGTGTGCCGGCAGAGTATCTCGACCACAGCAATGCGCCAAAGGTAACGACTGCCATCAATGCGGCCCTGGCCGAATTGGAAGGTGCCGGTGCCGAGCGGCGGGCGATCACGCTGCCCACCACCCCGCTGTCCATACCCGCCTATTACGTCATCGCACCGGCGGAATGCTCTTCCAATTTATCGCGCTACGATGGCGTGCGCTTCGGCTACCGCTGTGCTGATCCGGGCAGCCTGGATGATCTGTTTTGCCGCTCACGCAGTGAAGGCTTCGGTGCTGAGGTGCAACGACGAATCATGACCGGTACCTATGTCCTGTCCGCCGGTTACTATGATGCGTATTACCTCAAGGCCCAACAGATCCGCCGATTGATCCGTGACGATTTTATCCATGCCTTCAAGCAGGTCGATGTGATCATCGGCCCGACCAGCCCGACCACGGCGTTCGCCTTGCATACCCATCAGGACGATCCCGTCGGCATGTACATGGCCGACATATACACCGTCTCGGCGAACCTGGCCGGCCTGCCGGCCATCTCCATCCCGGCGGGTTTTGCGGATGGCCTGCCCGTTGGCCTACAGATCATCGGCAATTATTTCAGTGAACAACAGCTACTCAATATCGCCCATCATTATCAACAACGCACGGACTGGCACCGCCATATCCCGGAGGAGTTTCGCTGATGCGATGGCAGCCGGTTATCGGCCTGGAGCTGCATGTCCAACTGGCGACCGAGAGCAAACTCTTCTCTGCGGCGGCCACACGCTATGGAGCCGAGGCGAACACACAAGCCTGTGCCGTGGATTTGGGTCTGCCCGGGGTATTGCCTGTGATCAATACCGAGGCGTTGAGGATGGCGGTGATGTTCGGCCTGGCTGTGAACGCTGAGATCGCTCATCGATCCGTGTTTGCACGCAAGAATTATTTTTATCCTGATCTGCCCAAGGGCTACCAGATCAGCCAGTTTGAATTGCCCATAGTCCGCCATGGCGAGTTGTACATAGACACCGAGGATGGCGGGCGTAAACGCATCGGTATCACCCGTGCCCATCTGGAGGAGGATGCGGGCAAGTCTGTGCATGAGGGTTTTGCCGAGTATAGCGGGATTGATCTGAATCGTGCTGGTACGCCCTTGCTGGAGATCGTCTCTGAACCGGTGCTTTGCTCCGCCGCTGAGGCCGTTGCCTGCATGAAAAAAATCCACAGCCTGATTCGCTGCCTGGGTATATCCGATGGCAATATGCAGGAAGGCTCGCTGCGCTGCGATGCCAATGTCTCGGTGCGTCAGATTGACGATACGGCGCTTGGGACACGTACTGAAATTAAAAACATCAACTCGTTTCGTTTTATCGAACACGCCATTGACCATGAGATAGACCGGCAGATTGATCAGCTTGAGGCGGGCAGGGCAATCATTCAGGAGACGCGCCTGTATGATCCAGAACACGATGAAACCCGACCCATGCGAGGCAAGGAAGAAGCCGATGATTACCGCTATTTTCCTGATCCGGATTTACTGCCGGTGATCATCACCGAAGCATACATCGGCAAGATCAGAGAGACGCTGCCGGAATTGCCGGAGCAGAAAAAACAGCGCTTTATAGAGGCGTTTGCGCTGTCTGACTATGACAGCAGCGCACTCACCGCCAACAAGGATATCGCTGATTATTTTGAACAGACGATGGCCGCATTAAACGGCAGGCCCAAGCTGGCGGCAAACTGGATCATGGGCGAACTCACAGCGGCATTAAACAAGGATCATCTTGACATCGCTGACAGCCGGGTGAGCGGGCAGGCACTTGCCGGTCTGCTGAATAGAATCAGTGATAACACCATCTCCAGCAAGATCGCCAAGCAGGTATTTGATGCCATGTGGCAGGGGGCGGGCAGTGCCGATGCGATCATTCAGGCACAGGGGCTGACACAGCTGACCGACAGCGGTGCTATCGAGAGGCTGGTTGATGAGGTGATCGCCGAGTGCGCCAGTCAAGTGACGCAGTATCGATGCGCGACGGATGATAAAAAAGCAAAGCTCATCGGTTATTTTATCGGCCAGGTGATGAGAAAATCACAAGGCAAGGCAGACCCGACACAGGTCAATGCGTTACTGCGGCAAAAGTTAGCACCGCCTGCCTGATCATGGCGATGCTCCCGGCCGGGCGCATGCTCGCAAGAGTCAGGGCAACGGAGTCACTGCTGCCATTGTGGGCCGGTATGGCCTTAGATCTCATCACGATGGCATCCCTGATGTATCTTCGATGGCAATGACGAAGCGCCATCATCCTGCACGGCTGATGTACAGGCGTTGAGAGCAAAGCCATTATGCCGTATCGTCAACCGGCCGGGATATCAGCACAGTAAACAGCAAGGCACAGCGAACATGAGGTGATACGTGAACCATTAACCACAGACAGCATCTCCCCTTCCGGCCAGTTGATTACCGCCCCGGATTCAAGCACACGTCATTATTTTAATGAGACACTGGAACACGCACCGTCCGCCACCCGTGCGGATGTATCCATCGTTCGGATTTATTCATTGTTAGGATCAGCCCCACCGAGTTGCCGTTACAGATAAAACTCATGGAAAGACACCCTCACGCAAGCCAAACCTTTATCCCCATGCACGTTGCCAGATACCTGCTTATCGTTCCACCGAACAGCACCGCCGACCGCCCCGATGCCGCTGCCATGTACGCCTCTCTGGCACAGGGGATCAAGGGATCACCTGCAAGCGTGCCGCCTGGTATCACCCCATGATGGGATTGGATGAGACAGCAGCCGCAACGATACAGACATCTGCCGCCTGCCCGATGCAACGCCGGTTACCGTGTATGCCTGATCAATCTCTGCTCAACCTCTGCTCAACCCCCGCTCAATTATGATCACGGCTGACGTTCAACCAGGGTCAGGATGTCGTACAGTGCGACCCGGTCATCGTGCTGGTTGGTGATCTCAACCGCCCACTTCACCACCCCGGTCGCCCGCACCTCATCCGGGCGCGGATCTTTTTTGATCTTCTGCTTCACCACCAGCCTCGCCTGAATGGTATCGCCTATGCCCACCGGCTCGATAAAGCGCAGGTTCTCCAGGCCATAATTGGCCAGCACCGGCCCGGGCGCCGGATCAACAAACATGCCCGCCGCCGCCGAGATCACAAAATAACCATGCGCCACACGCTTGCCGAACAGGGAATCCGCCGCCGCGGTTTCATCGAAATGGGCGTAGAAATGATCGCCGGTCAGGCAGCCGAAGTTGACGATGTCCGCCTCGGTCACGGTTCTCTTGTGCGTCACCAGCGTCTCGCCAATCTGTAGCGCATCAAACGACTTGCGAAACGGATGCACAGCACTGGTAATCGGCTTTGCCGCCGGGTGATACTGCGAGGTGATGTGCATCAAGGTGGTCGGCGAGCCTTGCAGTGCGGTGCGCTGCATATAATGCTTAATCGCCCGGGCGCCGCCCAACTCCTCGCCACCGCCCGCCCGGCCCGGCCCGCCATGCACCAGGGATGGCATGGGCGAGCCATGCCCGGTGGACTCCGCCGCACAATCCGCATTGATGATCAACATGCGCCCGTGCATACAGGCCGTGCCCAGGATCAGCTCTCTGGCCTCGGCATCATCGGCGGTGATGATCGAGCCGACCAGGCTGCCACGCCCCCGTCTGGCAAGTTCAATCGCCTCGTCTATGTCTTTGTACGGCAGTATCGTGCTGACCGGGCCGAAGGCTTCCACCGAGTGCGGCTCGCTGACCGCCAGGGGTTCCCGACAATACAGCAAAGTCGGCGGGAAAAAAGCGCCTTGTTCAGGCGCAGCAGCGGTCACGGCAAACTCGCCATTGCCGCCATAAACCGGCTCGCTGACAGTGCGTAATTGCCGCACAGCATCCCATACGTCCTGGCGCTGTTGCTGGCCAATAAGCGGCCCCATCGTGACGCCATCGATGGCCGGGTCGCCCGGCACGACCCTCTCCAGACGCCCACCAAGCGCCGCAATCACGGCATCCACCCGGCTGTCCGGTACGATGAGGCGGCGAATGGCGGTGCATTTCTGGCCGGCCTTGACCGTCATCTCGCTGACGACCTCACGCATGAACAAATCAAACTCCGGTGCATCCGGTGTCACGGTCTCACCCAGGATGCTACAATTCAGCGAGTCCGCCTCCATGTTGAACGGCACTGAATTTGCTATCACTGTCGGGTGCGATTTAAGCTGGCGACCGGTCGTGGCCGAGCCGGTAAAGGTGACGACATCCTGTTCGGTCAGATGCCGAAACAGATCCCCGGTGCTGCCACAGAGCAGCTGCACACTGCCCTCCGGCAACAAGCCGCTGGCGATAATATCCTCCACCATCGCCGCGGCAAGATAAGAGGACACCGTGGCCGGCTTGATCACCACCGGCATACCGGCACATAAACTTGGCGCCATTTTCTCCAGCATACCCCAGCAGGGGAAGTTGTATGCATTGATATGCACCGCCACCCCTTCCTTAGGCAGCAGGATATGCCGGCCGAGAAATGTCCCCTGCCGGGATAACGGCTCTACCTCGCCTTCGATTAGCAAGGTGTCATTAGGAAACTCGCGCCGCACCAGGCTGCTGTAGCTGAACAGCGTGCCAATGCCACCTTCTATGTCGATCCAGCTATCTGCACGAGTCGCCCCGGTGTAACTGGAGATAGCATAATAGCGCTGCTTGCGTTCAAGCAGGAAAGTCGCCAGCGATTTTAATGCCAGCGCACGTTCATGAAAGCTCTGCCGACGCAGCGCCGGCCCGCCCCTCTCCCGCCCATAGGCCAACATGCCGGCAAAATCAGCACCGGTACTGGAGACCTCGCCAATGACCTCGCCGCTGACCGCATGATGCACCGCCACGGCGCCCGCACCAGCAGCATGCCATTGGCCTTGAAGATAGCTTTGAATCTGCACTGTAGACCCTCATCCCATTCTGGATAACGCTGAACATCGCCTGGCCGTGATTTGCCAGGGTGGCAGATTGATAGGATACATAAATTTAAATAAAATACGATGGTTGTATTCCTTTATACTTCCTTGCAAATGGATAGAGAGATGAGCATGAACAGCATCGGGCAACATGACGCACTGGAAGCGATTGAAACCAGCAGCAAAGATGAATTACAGCAGGTGCAACTGGAGCGTATGCAATGGAGCCTGCATCATGCCTACCAGCACATCGCCCATTACAAAAAAGCCTTTGATGAGCAAGGCGTACACCCGGATGATCTTAAACACTTAGAAGACCTGGCGAAGTTTCCATTCACCACCAAGGACGACCTGCGCGCCAACTACCCCTTCGGCATGTTTGCCCTGCCGATGGATCAGATCATCCGCATCCACGCATCCAGCGGCACGACTGGCAAGCCAACAGTGGTCGGCTACAGCCGGGCCGATATTGCTGTCTGGAGCCAGGTGGTCGCCCGCTCCATCCGCGCCGCCGGCGGGACACACAAAGATAAAATTCATGTTGCCTATGGGTATGGCCTGTTCACTGGCGGGCTGGGCGCACATTACGGCGGGGAATATTTAGGCTGTACTGTGATCCCTATGTCCGGCGGGCAGACGCAAAAACAGGCGCAGCTGATACAGGATTTTGATCCCGACATCATCATGGTCACGCCATCGTATATGCTCAGCATTGCCGATGAGCTGGAGCGCCAGGGCGCCGATTGCGATAAGCTGAAGCTGCGGGTGGGGATCTTTGGCGCCGAGCCGTGGACGGATGCCATGCGAGTCAATCTGGAACAGCGCCTGCACATTGAGGCGACAGATATCTATGGCCTGTCCGAGGTCATGGGGCCGGGGGTGGCGCAGGAGTGCATAGAGACAAAAGACGGCCCGACCCTCTGGGAGGATCATTTCTATCCAGAGATCATCGATCCACAAACCGGCGCCGTCCTGCCTGATGGTGAACAGGGCGAGTTGGTATTTACCAGCCTGACCAAAGAAGCCCTGCCCGTGATCCGTTACCGCACCCGTGATCTCACCCGCCTGCTACCCGGCACAGCGCGCAGCATGCGGCGCATGGACAAGATCACCGGGCGCAGTGATGACATGTTGATCATACGTGGTGTGAACGTATTCCCCACGCAAATAGAAGAGCAGATATTAAAAGTCGCCAGCCTGGCGCCGCACTATCAAATCGAGATCGAGCGCAGCGGCAATCTGGATGAGTTGACCATTCATGTTGAATTAAAACCGGATGCGGATCCGAACACCGGTGATGCCGCCGCCAGAGAACTCACCAAACATACCAAAGAGATTATCGGCGTATCGGCCACGGTCAATGTCGTTGATGAGGGCGGCATCGCCCGCTCCGAAGGCAAGGCAAAACGTGTGATCGATCACCGGCAGCGGTAGTATATCTGCCGCCAGACCCTCCCGGCCAACATCAGAGCCAGCTTGCCAAGTACGCTGTTTTCTGGTAGAACATTATGAATGACCGCAGACCGCAGACCGCAGACCGCAGACCGCAGACCGCAGACCGCAGACCGCAGACCGCAGACCGCAGACCGCAGACCGCAGACCGCAGACCGCAGACCGCAGACCGCAGACCGCAGACCGCAGACCGCAGACCGCAGACCGCAGACCGCAGACCGCAGACCGCAGACCGCAGACCGCAGACCGCAGACCGCAGACCGCAGACCGCCAAACTCAAGGCGCTGCTGAAAAAACACCTGCCAGAGCCTGTATGGTCGGCAGTACGTCTTATTATACTCAACCACCAGGGCATACCTCACTACCGGGGCAGTGACTATGTGATCGATGAGAAAAGGAATATCATCTACTTCAATCTATGCAAGAATGCCAGTACCTCACTTCGGGAAGCGCTGCTTGATGAACCTGCTGGACAAGGAACAAATTTCACGCAGAGAAATTTACGATCATTGCCGGAGAGTGTGGATTATTTCAAATTTACTTTTGTCCGCAATCCTTTCTCCAGGCTCTATTCCTGTTATAAGGAAAGGATTATGGTCTCATACTACCAGTATTATCTGGGCGGGTATTTAAGGCAGGTAAAAGACTTTGAGACGTTCATAAAGAAAATAAACAAAATTCCCATGTGTTTGACCGACGAACATTTTACCGGTCAATATTTCTGTCTATACAAAAAAAACCAGCCATCGCCTGACTTTATCGGTCGGTATGAAAACCTCATCAAAGAATTTGAACCCATCAGAGAAAAGTACCACTTAAACCCCCTGCCTCATCACCGCAAGTCACAAGCCCACAGGGATGAATGGAAAGACCATTACACCAGAGAGACAGCGGCCATTGTCTATCGGAAATACAAACAGGATTTTGATGCCTGGTATCCAGAGGCTTATGCTGAACTGCTCGCTTATCTGGATGCAAAGTCGCCGGGTTAGCGAGCAGCAGCCAGCCCCGGTCGGTCTTATGTCTGGCTAGACATGATGTAACCATGCAAGATCGACCGTTGTCCTGTTATGCAGGCCCTGCACGGCTGGCGGCGGTCGGGCTGTCTTGATCGGCTATCTTGATCGAGCTGTCGCTGCCGGGGATTAAAAAAAATCCCACACAGACATCTTTTTAGCGACCTACTTTGTCGCATCGCTGGCATATCCTTAACGTTCAGCTGAACGAAAGGGGCTAATACGATGCCAAAACACACATCAAACCAGTGGATCGCAACCAAGCTGATGGGGCGCGAGCACTGGTGCACAGACTGGCTGGCCGAGTTGCTGCTGGCCGATGCCGACCTGCTGGAGCATATCCTGAAGCAGGGCAGTGAATATCGGCACTACCTATGCCTGATCAATATGGGCCGTGATCGGCTGATTTATAGCGGCTATGACGAATTGGCCCGCATGATCCGCCGCAAACCCAGGAAAAAGATGTTGAAGGCCGTGCTTGACCCCTGTCCCGATGGTCTGTCAAGGGTATTGAAAAACCTGCACAAGCGCCCCCTGCTACAGCGGGGCTATATCAGATTGATCAAACTCATGAGCGACAAACGGGCCAGGAAATTTTTATCACACAGCAACAGCGTCTCTCCTGTGCAGTTGCGATTGCTGGAGAGGCTGCCCCCGGCGCTTCGGGATTGCCCTTTTATTATGGATATCAAAAGTAAAGCAGACATGAATCTCTCTCTGGAGACGATCGAAGATGTCCACCATTTCGCCCCTGCCGTGAGCTACGCCGACATGGCCCTGTCATTGCGCCATGTTTCTGACCCAACCCGAAGCCGGATATACCGCCGCGGTCAACCGTTCGATTTATGGTATGAAAATCAGCTGTTAAAGAAGGATTTTCCCGCCCCGCCCTGGCTTGGTAATAACTGGATCAAGCCCATCACCAGCGGCCCAGAGCTACGCCAGATCGGTCGCACCATGCGTAACTGCGTGGCGAAGGGTCATTATATAAAGGATGTTCTCAACGGTGAGGCATATTTTTACGTTACAGACCAAGAGCCAAAAATTCTGATATTGTTTCAAAAACATAAAGATGACACATGGCGCCTAGTTCAAGCAGCGGGCAACGAAAATAAGCAACTGGATAGAGAAAGTGCAACATACATTTTACGCAAACTGCAAGGAGAGGGCTTTAACATGCTGGATGACCAACTCCCATATCAATATAAAGAGGATGAAGAGGATGATATGCTGACTCTGGATTTGCTGGATGGTTATAGTTTCGAAGATGAAAAAGACAAATCGACTTCATCGGCTTTGCAGACGAGTAAACCTTAACTGATGCGCCAGCCAACAGACACCACGCTGCGGTATCTCAAACTGCTGAGCAAACTGCCGGTATACCCGCAGCGCCTCAGCACCAGCGCATTGCAGCAACGGCTGGAGCAGGACAACCAGGAATACCGCATCACCCCCAGGACGATGCAGCGCGATTTGGAAAAACTCTCCGGCATCTTTCCCATCGGCTGTTTGCAGCGGGGCCGAAGAAAATACTGGTTCTGGATGGACAAAGATGCCTTGACGCAGCTCCCCGCCATGAGCGAGTCGACCGCGCTGACCCTGCGCCTGGCCGAGACTTACCTCAGCACACTCATGCCGCCGACCAGCCTGGCGCTGCTCAAGCCCTATTTCAAACACGCCAGAGGAGTATTGCAGGGCACACAGCTACATGCCTGGACACGTAAAGTCCGCATCCTGCCGGACAGCCAATCACTGCTACCGGCGACCATCGGCAAGAGCGTACAGGCAACCGTCTATGACGCCTTGCTGCATAACAAAAAACTGACCGTGATGTACCAACGCCGCGGCGAGCAAGCCGCCAGCGAGCGCCTGCTAAACCCACTGGGGCTGGTCGTTCGAAGACACAGCATTTATCTGATCGCCACCGCCTGGGGGTATGCCGACCGCCTGGGGGTATGCCGACCCCCTGCATTATGCCCTGCATCGCATCAGCCGCGCGAGGGTGATGGATGATGCGCCGGCAAGAAAACCGCCCGGGTTCAGTCTGAATAAACACATCGGCGCCGATGTGGCTGCTGGCACTGGGCGCGGCGGTTGAGGTTGTCGGGCCGAAGTCCCTGCGGGCGGAGATGAAAGACCGAATTATTGATATGCAAAGACTGTATATGGATTAAATATGAATAACGTTAGCATTTTTAGAACGGGGGTTCTTAGTCAATTTTGCAGAACTTATTAAATGATCAAAACTTGTATACCGATTAACCCATTCACAATGAACAGGGGAGACTAAATCAAATGAAACGCTATTGCACAACGGACAGGCTTTGGATTCGCAGTTTGAACCAACTGCGTGAGGAGTTGGCCGACAGAGCAGAGCATCACTACGTCTACCTCCTCTGTCGTCCTCCGTTTTCTCCTCATGTTTATCCATTCTATGTTGGCATCAGCCAATCAGACCGCTTGTTTGCACATGAGGAAGAAGCACGCTCGACAAACTCCAAAAGCCACAAAATTGAAGAGATCCATCGGATATGGGATGCTGGAGATGCGGTCGTCCGTATTATTGATAGCTTCCATTCCAAACCACCCTGGCATCGGGAACAGGAATTAATAGAGAAATTTGGCTTGCTAAAAGATGGCACAGGGCAGTTAACCAACGAACAAAAATATTCGCCTTCTCACCGAGAAGGTAAAGTCGAACTGCGGAAATATGCGAAATACGGAAATGAATTACCACCGAACTTTATTCATCAACACAAAAAGCTAAAAGTTGGAGAAAACGAACCGAAATCAAAAAACTCTGTCCATGGAAAATATATTCTGTACTGCTGGATAACCCAGGGGTTACCGGCGCAGAATTGGTCGAGCTCTTGCTCCGTATAGACTTCTCGAAAAACAAATCTGCATATACTGCGTCTGGTGAGGTTAGTAGACCCTGGCTGGCAGGATATATCAACGGCGGGTTCAGGAGAGGCTATATTCAAGAATACTAAATACCATCAAAGAAGTGCCACCTGACAAACGCCTCAAGCACAACATACAAAAAACGCATGCGTCTTAGCGTAGGTGTCGCACGACAATTAATGAGGGGATTATATGCCGTAAATTAGCCGATTTTCAAGGCTTGTAATTGCAATGTATGTCTGCCCGCCGAAGGCAGCTGAGATAAACCGGACTCGGCACATGTTAAAGCAGCGCAGCATAAATGCTGATGCAATAGAGATAAGGCAACTTTTCATACTCAAAGCATTATGAAGCGCATTACGCTGAAAAAGCATGCGGGAGTTGAGGTTGTCGGGCCGAAATCCCTACGGGCAGAGATGAAGGCAAAAGTGAGCAGTATGAATGATTTATATAAGGATTAAATGCAACCGGAGATTCGAAAATGAATATCACTGAGCTAAAAGGCTATTATGAAGGCTACCTGTATCACGCCTGCCAGGCGGCGAGGCATGTGATTAGCGCCGAGATCATGGCGAGCTATTACCTGGATATTGCCGAGAAGATCGGGATGCTGAAAGCCAGGCTGGCAATATGCAATCCGAATCTGAATATCTGGCAAGCGGCTGGCTTAGGCCGGGATGAACTTAAGCATTGCTCGCTGCTGGCATGGCTGCTTGACCCGCACGGGGATCACTATCAGGGCGCTGCGTTCCTTGAACTATTCATACGGCAATGCATAAACAGCCAACTCGCACCCAAACCCGCCATTGATACTGGCGACCTGTCATGCACCAGGGTGCAGACGGAACATCCCATCGGCGATGGCCGGGTTGATGTTTTGATCCGAGGCAAGGGCGGCACATTCACCCTCGCCATTGAAGCAAAGATTGATGCGGGCGAGCAGGAAGAACAATTAAGTCGCTATCGGAAGTCCCTGCCAAAAGGTAGCGTTCTGGCATTTCTGACTGTTGATGACCGTGAGCCACATTCCGGGCAAGCCGACCTGTGCATCGCCTGGTCTGACATCGCCACGGTCTGTAGACAGTTTATCCCCATTTGCCAAAACAACTTCCTTAACGAGTTAATCCGCCAATACGGCAACATGCTGCAATCACTATAATGTAAGAGGAGACAGAACGATGAACGAAGCAATCGAATACGCATTGGACAATGCGGAAAAAACCAGAGACATCCATGATGTGATCTTCGATATGAAAAAGGTGATACTGGAGGGGCTTGATCGGGCGATCCGGGAAGCCGTACCCGGCTGGTATGATGATAAGTGGAAAGTCCATGATAAATATAATTTGCATGAACATCATTGGATCGATATGCGCCCTAAAGAACTTATTGATAAAGCATTATGGATAGGTCTTGACATGGGATATGAAGACAAGAAAAATAAGGATCCAGTCTGGCAGTTGCTGGGCATGTCAAGTCGGCATGCTAAGGATGAACCTATCAAAGTTGAATGCCGTATCGGTGAAGAAGTTCTTAATGATGAATAGAATAATACAATATTTTGTGATCACATAAATAAAGCAGAACTGGAGAAAGCAGGATTCAGCATAAAAAGAAATCGCTACTACTTGATAATATCTATCAGTTTCGAACCGAACGCCATACTGCAAGGACTGAAAGACAACGACTGGGAAGATGCATTGAAGCCGCTGAAAGCCGCCTGGGATCCACTGGTGGAACACATTGACTGGGATGCTGTAGCAGCCATGCTCAAGATTGAGGGCTGCTAAAACGACAATGGCAAAGCGACAGTTCTACGGCGCTTCTGCTAAGCCCGCCCTCTGCTCGATAGCATCCAGCAAGCGGGCGCGCACCGGCTTGACATCCACCACCGGGGACTGCCGTAAGGTACTGACCTCGGCGGCGGTGTAAGGCGTAAAATCCGCCGGTAATTCGGCTTCGCTGAAATTCACCAACAACCAGTTCATCACATCGGCCAGTTCCTGATCTGTGACCGGCGCACCGGCCACCCCGGGAACCTGGACAATGAACTCCCGGCCACCTGGCACATGCAGAAAATTACCCACGAAGCCGTTCAGCTTCGGCACGGCACCTTGCGCGCCAGCACCATCGGCCAGGTGACAGCCCTGGCAGTTGAGCATGTAATTCTGGCGTGCCAGCCGGGTGTTATACTCTGCTGCCATCGCCATGCTGCTGAGCAGGAGCAGAAAAAAAAACAGTCGGCGCATAGGCTGATTACTTAACCGCCACACCCAGGATGATATTGACCGTGCAGTGATAGGCCGCGCTCTTGGTGCCCAGACACCAGTTGTAATCATTTGAGGTATGCGGGCGATAGGTCGGGCGGTCGGCCTCGTTACGATTACAAAAACAATTACCGCAGGATTCCTTGGCGCAGCAATCGTTATAAGAGATGATGTAATCCTTGCCATCACCGGGGTTGGTGCAGGTGCCTATCCAGGTAATCGGCGACATCTCCGTGCCAGGCGGACAGCTTGTCACCGAGCCACCACAGCAGGAGCAGAGAAAACCATCAACGGCGCAGTTGCGCCAATACTCACAGGTGGCTGGATCACCCGGATCCTCACCCTCGGCGGGCAGGGTCAGCGGCGGGCTATCGGCGGCACGGGCTACGGGCAGCAGCGGCAGCAGCGAGCCGCCCACGATCAGCCGGCCCAGGTTGCCGAGAAACCCCCGGCGGGATGAGGTTTTCGCCACATCACGGGAGATGCGCTCAGTGAATGTATCCAACCATTTCATTATGCTTCTTTTCCTGATAGCTTACGGTGAGGCGTACACCAGCAAGGGGCCGGCACGATAAAAGTCATCAAGCGTACGTATTTGGCTGCCGGTAATCGCATCATAAATCTCCAGCCCCATTTCAATGTTGGTGGCAATGATCTTGGGCTTATCGCCCCGGGTAATATCAAAAGCGATGGCGGGTGATTGCAGCACGATCCGGCTGATGCGTTTTTTATCTTGCACCTCATAGACCCAGATTTCACTGCCAGGTTCTTTATGGCTGCCTTCATACCCATCCTTGTGCATCAACACATAGATAGCCTCATTTGCAGTGGCCGCCGGCCAGGCACCGCCGGGACGCCAGTTGGCCTGTTGATCACCGCCCGTGACCAGCGGCCATTTATCACCCGGCACAGCCACGGCAGCGGATAAATCAAGCTCCTGTATATTGCCGGTAAACGTGGGAAAATAGGCTATGTTGTTCATGATGGCCGGCTTTTCAAACAAGGCATCGGCATCAACGTTGAAAAATTTTGCTACCCGTTCAGAGCCTGTTACCTGGCCCTGGCTGTCCAGCTGGTAGGACACCATAGAGCCATCACTGCACAGCGAACTAAAGCCGCGCCGGCCGGTGGGGTAAATACCGGCACAGGTGGGCAGCGGTATCGTGTTGACGATTTTTCTTTTGTCTGTATCCATCACGCCAATCGCCGTGGCCGGGGAGAATTTGTAAAACAGCAGGAAACGATCATCAGCGATTAGGCGCATGGTGTATTTACTGGGCAGCATCTCCGCCCGTTTGCCATCTGTTATTATCACCTCATCGATCGGGCTCAACGTGCGTTTATCATAAATCGTGATGACATCGGTGCGCTCGCCACGATGACCGCGGGAATAGAAATTCTCGCCCACATAGAACTCCGGCTTGCTGTGTGCGCTGGCAAAAAAACTGATATAAGAGGAGTTCACCATGCCTTTGTAGAAATCCTTCGCCGTCTCGCCTGCGATGTCCATGAGGATATACTTGCCGGAACTCATGTGCATAAAAGACACATCATGCACAAACACCCAGCTATCAGGATACTCGGCGGGCAGGGTTTCAACTGCTCCCAGTTTATCCTGGGGCAACTCTGCCAGCACAGCAACGCCGGGTATTCCCAAAACAAACACGAGTAATATTTTTTTCAACATGGCCTATCCTGTCTCTGATTCACCTGATAAAAATACCTGCTGCCTTAAAGCCCTAAGAATGTTCAACACCTGCCTGGCATTTTATACCGAAACCAGATCAAAAGTCCCATAGAATTATGTGCTTTAGCATTTAAGTCACCTGGCATGACAGACTAGCGCGCTATCCGCCCATGAACAAGCTCGCCTTCAAAAAAAGTCAAGTCAACTTTTGTATCGGCTATCTCATCAACCGCTATGCGGAACAGGTTTTTTTGCAACACAATCATATTTGCCTCTTTGCCAACCTCAATCGAACCAAGCCGCCCGTCAAGGCGCATTGCACGCGCCCCGTTTAAAGTAAATATTTTCAGCGCCTGTTCCAGGGTCACCGCCTGTTCATGCCAAAGACTGCCCGGCACTTTTTCGTAAGGATCATGACGGGTCACCATCGCCTCAATACCCACCCAGGGATTGGCACTGGGCACAGCAGCAGGCCAGTCTGAACCGGCGATGATGATCGCCCGCTCACGCAACAAGTCTTTTGTCGGCCAGTAATGCGCGCCCCGCTCGCCGACTGCGATCATAATCGCGTTGATGATCGATGAGGGATGCCACAGATAGGGAGAGAAATCAGGTGCTGCATTCAATGCGGCAAACCTCGGCAGATCGGCAGGGCTGATATAACCGGCGTGCGCCAGTTCAAACATCAGCCCGCTGTTACCATTGCTGCGACGCACCCGCTCAATGGCATTTAATGTGGTATGCACCGAGCCATCGCCAGCGGTATGTATCTTGACGGTAAACCCGGCCTTGTCCAGGGTCTGCAAGTCTGTTGTCAGCATATCCTCTGTCAAGTGCATACTGCCAGTGTAATCAGCACCATGTTTATCGTCAGGCAGGTAAGGGGTTAGCATCTTTGCCGTGCGGGAAGGCGTAGGTACGCCATCCATGAAGATTTTGATAAACGCCGTATGCACATGAGGTGATTGATACTGCGCCCGTTTCTGTGTGTAAGCATCGACATCCAGCGGGACAGCCCTTGCTCCATAAGGTGTCTCCAGGCTGGTTGCGATATTTAATTTTAGTTTTCCATCACGTTCAAGTTCATGATAAGCCTGCAAGGCGATATCCGGTGTTCTTGCTTCTTTTATGCCAGTGATGCCATAGGCCAGTAACATGTCCTGCACATATAAAATCGCCTTCGTTGCTTTTGCTTTTGTCGGCACCGGTAAACGTCGATCAATATTAATGGCCGCTGTTTCCAGTAAAATACCGTTTGGCACCTGCGTTCCTTCCTCACGTACAATAGTGCCGCCTTCAGGATCGACCGATTCGGCATTGATGGAGAAATGCTCGAGTGCTTTGGTATTTAACCAGGCATTGTGACTGGCATCATCTTTAAGGTAGATATATTTATTCGCCGAGACTTCATCCAGGAATTGGCGCGGCGACTCTATAGGATTATCTTCAAAGAAACTGCTACCCCACTGACCGCCAATGATCCAGTCACCCTGATCTGGATCAGCCACACATGCCGCTATTTTTTCCTTGATTTCAGCAGGCCCTGCGGTAAATGAAAAATTACATTCATACAGGTCTTTCACTCCCCCCATAAAGGGATGTATGTGAGCATCATTTATCCCTGGCATAAGCATGCGACCATCAAGATCGATCAGCCTCGTATCAGCACCAGCCATCTTTAAGATGGCCTTATCATCGCCCACTGCGGATATTTTATTTTTCGTAACAGCGACTGCCTCGGCCCATTTTTGACTGTCATTGACAGTATATATGGCACCGTTATGCAGGATAATATCCGGTGCTTCAACAGCCCTGGCAGTTGCTGTGAAAATCAACAAAGCAATGATTAAGTTATATCTGGATAGCATTGATTATCACTCCTTATATCCTGTTCGATTGGGTATAAATCACAAAAACGGGTGGCTTCCTGGAACGCATAGGCCAGTTGTAAAACGCCTAATTCATCCCGAGGTTTGCCAACAATCTGTAGACCGACGGGTAACCCGTTACGGCTAAATCCGGCAGGAACCGAAACAGCCGGCAAGCCAGGCACACTAATATAATAACAGGCACGCATCCAATCAATATACGTTGTCATCTCTATATTATTTATTTTTACAGGGTACTCAAGATCGATACTGAATGGTTCTACTTGGGTAACAGGCAGCAGCAGATAATCGTATTCCTGCATGAATTCCACCACCTGTAAATATAACCGCGTGCGTTTTCTATGGGCGCTCGCCAAGTCTTCAGCGCTGAGTTTCTGCCCCTGCAAAATCTCATCCTGCAAAACCGGCTTCATCAGGTTTTGTTTATCAGCGAACAGTCTGCCCAGCGTTGCCGCATACGAATAAGATCGCAATGTCTTGAATATCACATCGGCATCAGAGAAATCCGGTATCGCCAATTCGACCGGCATGCCCATGAGAGAGAAATATTTGATACTCTCTTCCAGGACTGCAATGATTTCCGATTGCACCGGGATTTGCTTGCCAAAATCCGGACTGAACGCTATCTTCCTGCCAGAGAAATCTGTCTCAAGGCTTTGCTTAAAAACCGAACCAAGGGCATCAATCGCAATCGGACTTCGGCTATCCGGGCCGGCGATCACACTAAGAAATAGAGCAACATCTTCCACGGTTCGAGCCATCGGCCCTTCCACACCCAGTGTGAACCAACCGAGTTCATTCGGCCAACCAGGTATGCGGCCCGGTGCAGGACGCAGGCCAACCACATTACAAAAACTGGCCGGGTTTCGCAGCGAACCGCCCATGTCGCTGCCATCGGCCAAACTCACCATGCCCGCCGCCAGGGCCGCCGCCGCACCGCCGCTACTGCCGCCCGCGGTCAATGCCATGTTATACGGGTTTAATGTCGTACCAAAAATTTTATTAAAGGTATGCGAGCCGGCGCCAAATTCCGGCGTGTTGGTCTTACCGATACTGATAGCACCCGCCGCTCGCATCCGCTGCACCAGCAGAGAGTCAGTATCAGGTATGTTATCTTGATAAATCAGCGAACCAAACGTTGTTCGCATACCCCTGGTCAAGGCCATATCCTTATGTGCAACGGGCAGACCAAATAAAGCCGGCAGGTCTGTGTCCTTCTGCCGCAGTGCATCCATTTTATGTGCCTGTGCCAGAGACTGTTCCGCATCCAGCGTCACGATGGCATTAATCTTAGGGTTACAGGCGTCAATTCTGGCCAAGCTTGCCTGCATCAATTCCACGCAACTCAATTCACCTGCCCGCAGTAAGGCGACCAACTCCGTTGCCGTTTTGTAGTGTAGCTCGGTTGCCTCAGTCAGCATGGTAACAGGGGGCTCGGCATAACGAGAGACAAGATACTGAAATGCTTGTCATGCGGATGGTATGTCAAATATCTAAAAACGGTAATCAACGCTGATACCGTATGTCCTCGGCATACCGTTGGTACGGACGAAGGTGAAGTTGCCCCCGTCGAATGCGCTCAAAAAATAATCCCGATTAAAGATATTCCTCGCCCACAGAGTCGCACGCCATTTATCATTCGTGGTGCTGGTTAGCGATAAACGTGCGTTAGCCAGCAGATAAGAATGCTTGGCGGCCTCGCCAGCGAGCACACCGCCGCTGGTCTCATCGCGAAAGATGGCATCAAACGAAGGCGTCAACACATACTGGTTGGCAATCATGACATCGTATGTCGACCCCAGATTGACCGACCACCTGGGCGCATTGTCCAACTCAACACCAGCGGCATCAAATAATACCGTGTTGGGGAAGCTGCTTTGCTGACTATCAACGGCCAGGTACTCCTCGATTTCCGTATTCAGATAGACCATGCTTGCATTTACGTTCCAGTTCTCCGTTAGCCGAGTATTCACCTCGGTTTCCAGACCAAGGATTTCCGACTCCGGTATGTTGGTCAAGCCTGAGATATTGCCCACCGGGGTCACGGCATCGTTGCGCTCCTGTTTGTCTTTATAATCATAATAAAAAACCGACGTATTCCACTGCACCCGGCCATCAGCCAGTGTCGCCTTAAAACCGATCTCATAAGCGATCAGCTTTTCAGGCGTGTAGGGTAATAACTGGCTATGAGTGTTGGAGTTGGCACCATTGAAACCGCCCGACTTAAACCCCCTGGAAATATTGGCAAACAGCAGAATATCATCAGCCGGTGAGTAATCAACGCCAAACTTCCACATCCACTCACTCGCCGATATTTTCCTTGCAAAGGGCGCATACTGTCCGACCATCGGGGTGCCGGGGATATCATTGAAGGTACCGCAGCCATTGGGCGCTAACGGATTAACCGCAGGCAGGCCGTTGGGAAAATTAAACCCATCGTTTAATAAACCGTTGGCCGTTATCCTGCCCGGCCCGTTGATAACCGTATTCAGAAAGACGTGCAGCGGTGCGCCGCTAAGGCCGGCAATATCCGTTGGCGTTGCATCATTGGTGCAACCGCTCCACTGCCTGTCTTCGCTGGTGTAACGGGCGCCCGCTGTCACGCCCCACTTATCGGTCACATCCCATTCGACATGGGCGAACACGGCAATGGATTGCACATCCTGTTCATAGTTAGTATCAAGCTGATTGATACCGAAACGGCCTTCGCCAAAGAAATAATTATAATCCTCAGCCAGATCATCCTCTGAATAATAAAGCCCGGCCAGCCACTCGATATCCTCACCCACGGTGGATGATACCCGCAACTCCTGCGAGAAGACGTCAATATCGGTCACATTAATATTGCTGGAATCAAGCAAGGCGATCCCATCCCAGTCATTCGCCTCAGTACGATCAAAGTTATCATAGCTGGTGATGGAGACGAACTCAAAATCACGATAATTCCAGGCCAGCCTGGCAGAGAGACCCAGCAACTGGTTATCACGTTTCGGCCTTAGCACATTACCCGCCCCGTTAGTCCAGTCAGCCGCTGTGTTGTCATTGGTCATATAGGTGACAAAGCGCTCCAACTGTCCCATGTTATTGGCCGTTGCACGCCTTGTCGGAAAAGGCTGGCCTATGGTCGTGCCATTGACCGGTGTATTGGCAATACCATCTGAACGATCATCATTGTAGCGCACATAAAAATGTGCCGTGAGATCCGAGGTCACATCCCACGCTAACTGACCACGAACGGCATAGGCGTCCCTCATCCCCAGCTTATCCCCGGGTCTGGTCAGGCTTTCCTGCCAGCCTTCCCAGGCCCGTACCGTCTTGAATGCGGCCCGGGCACGCACCGCATCAGACAGGGGGCCACTGACGTAGCCCTCTGCATCCAGAGTTTCGTAATTGCCATAGCTTAATGACACACCTGCCTCGAGTTCATCGGTGGGTTTTCTGCTGATGAAGTGAACCTGCCCGGCGGTCGTATTGCGCCCGTATAAATCACCTTGCGGCCCCTTCAAAATCTCAACCCGCTCAACATCAAAATACTGCCCGCTCGCCATCACCGGATAGGGCAAAGACACCTCATCAACATAAATCCCAACCGTTGAGGAGGCAGAAGTTGAATAGTCGTTAAAACCCACGCCACGGATAGACCAGGATGAGGTGCCCGTGCCAGCCGTCTGGTTGACCACCAGGCCGGGGACGATACTTGACAAGTCCTCCGCTGATCTGATGCCATAGCTGGCGATGGATTCTGATGAGAAAGCCGATATCGCCAGTGGCACATCATTGATGCCCTGCTCCCTCTTCTGGGCGGTCACGATGACCTCTTCAAGCATGACGGGCCCCGAAACCTGCGCCAGGCTGTCGGCACTTAATGTGATTAACATAATAAAAACGTTGGCTAAATTAACAATCCTCATCAGTCTCCCCTCGGATACACGTCAAGTCACTGCTGTTCAGGATATTTATCTGTATAATCTTTCACGGCAATCGTACAGATTCAGGGTTTGTATTATACATATACTGCCTGTTATGTATACTAAAATAACTATATTGTATACGAAAAGTCATAAATATGAATAATATTAGTTGGTTAGGTCTACATAAATGCTGCAATCAGCCCGCCTGAAGGCGATTCTGGAGCGTGAAATCGTGACTGGTGAGATCAAGCCGGGGCAGCGTCTGGATGAGACAGAGCTGGCGAATCGTTACGGTGTTTCACGTACCCCGGTGCGAGAAGCCCTGATGATCCTGGAAAGTATTAACTTAGTTGAGCGACGCCCACGGCAGGGCGCCATCGTCAAAGGCGTGACCTTGTCTCGCCTGGTGCAGTTGATGGAGGCATTACGTGAGCTTGAAGTCATCTGTGGTCGGCTAACAACGCAACGTGCCGGGCCGAAGGAAATCGCCGCCCTGGAGATGGGATTTAAGGAATATAAACACGCCTTGCAGACCAACGACAGGGATCTGGTTTATGATAAGGTGATTCAATTTCATCGCACCTTGTTCACGACTTCCGGGAATGATGAGCTGGCGGAAATCACCGAGCAGATTGCCGAGCGGATGGAGCCATTTTTACGCGCACAACACCACAGTGAAAACTTGAATGATGCAGAGTTTTGCGAAGCACATGAAAAAATCATGGCGGCAATAAAAGCAGGCGCCGAGGAAGAAACCGCCAGACTGCTGCGTCAGATCGTGCAGATAGATACCGAAATACTGACCGATTTTACTGCATCACAAAAAAACTAAACCAACCATGGCAGGTATTGATAAAATCACAGCGCTCACTATCCGACTGCTTGATCGTCATCTACCTGAACCCTTCACATTTGCCCTGCTGATAACAGGCATCACCCTGACCCTGGTCATGCTGTTTACTGACACATCGTTCATCCTGGCCGTTCAGTTCTGGGGTAATGGCCTGAGTATGTTGTTAGAGTTCATCGCACAAATGGCCCTGATGGTATTCCTTTCCTACACGCTGGCCAATTTAGGCCCGATGAGGAGACTGCTGGAAAAACTGTCAAGTATCCCAAACTCGGCGACCCAGGCTTATCTATTCATCGTCTATGTGGTTGGTATAATCAGCTTGATTGCCTGGCCTGCCGGCCTGATATGTGGCGGTATATTAGCCCGACATACAGCAATGACGGCAAAACAGAGAGACATCAAAATTCACTATCCCTTACTCGCTGGTGCGGCCTATGGCGGCTTCGTTGTGTGGCACATGGGCTACTCGGCCAGCGCCCCTTTATTTGTCGCCACCAAAGGCAATGCCATGCAGGAACAACTGGGCGAGGTGATACCGATTACAGAGACAATAGCCACCACCTGGAACATAACGCTGGCCTTGTTGACTCTGACTGTCGTTGCCTTCACGTCCGTATTTCTGCACCCCAAAAACCCCCGGCTTATCGAAGAAATTGAACAAAAATCGAGCGTGCAAGAGGCACAATCGGTTGTCATCACAAGCCGATATGGCCTGGCCGCCATGCTTGAACACCACAGGCTGATCACCCTGTCAACGGGCATATTGCTGCTTATCTATGTTGGTCATTGGTTCCTCAGCAAAGGGCTGCAATTAAACTTGAACATCGTCAACTGGTCGCTGTTAGCGCTCATCCTGCTGTGTTGTAAATCGGCGCATGAACTTAACAATACGATGATAACAGGCGGCAAAGTCATGGTGCCGATCATACAACAATATCCCCTGTATGCCGGTATCATGGGCGTGATGTTAAGCAGTGGTCTGGTGCCAACAATAGCGGAGGGGTTTATTCGCATTGCTGCGGCAGAGACACTGCCGTTTATCTGTTTCCTTGTTGCGGCTATTGTCAATCTCTTTATCCCTTCCGGTGGCGCCCAGTGGACGGTGCAGGGGCCGATTTTTATTGAAGCGGCCACACGGCTTGGCGTGGACTATGAACTCATTGTCATGAGTGTGGCCTATGGGGATCAGTGGACAAATTTAATTCACCCTTTCAGTGTCATTATCCTGTTGATTTTGACCGGGCTGAAATTAAAACAAGTCTTGAGTTATTCCGCAGTATTATTTATTGCCGCCGGTCTGCCGCTCGGCTCAGGATTACTGTTATTACCGCACCTGCTATGAAAGACAAGATAAAAAATCAAATCCGGCACACTGTACTTGAAACAGGAGAAATACGATGTCCGAAGAGGCGGTAAAAGCAGTTATTGAAGCGTATGTCGCTGCCTGTCAGGCGGCTGATGTGAAGCGGCTACAGGCGGTATTTCACCCCGGGGCGAATATGATGGGCTACATGCAGGGCCGGTTTTTGACAGGCGGTCCGAAACCCTTCTTCGATTCTGTTACCAGCAGCACCCCCTGCACCTATGATTACAAAATAAGCGAAATCAGCGTAGCAGGCGATGTGGGCTCTGCCCGCCTGGATGAGGAGGGCTATATGGGCAGCAACTTCACCGATTATTTCCAGCTTGCCCGAACGGAAGATGGCTGGCAGATCGTCAGCAAGGTATTTCATGTCAGGCAATAATATCCTGTCATTATCAGCGCCTGTTGATACCATAGGCGTATGATCACGCCCCGCATTGCCACCGCTGTCCTGCTCACGCATGGTGAGGATCCACAGCGTGAGGTCTATCTGGTCAAGCGCTCCAGCCAGCTCAAGGCGTTCGCCGGGCAGTGGGCGTTCCCCGGCGGCACTGTGGATGCAATCGATGAGCAGCATGCTGGCTCACAACATCACACCCTGTTACGTTGCGCCATGAGAGAAATCCTGGAAGAGACCGGCCTGCTGCTGATGCCCGATGCACACCCGCCGGCCGATCTGACAACTATCCGGCAGGCGTTGCTGGATGATGGCGAATCGCCACAATGGGCGGCACTCATTGACTCCATCGAGGTGGAACGAGCCGGCTTTAACCCCGTCTGTGAGTTCACCACACCGCCGATATCGAAGGTACGTTTTCAGACCCAGTTCATGCAGATACAACTGAACGCCTCGGCTGAGCCGACGATCATCCCTGGCGAGCTGGATGAGGGGGCTTTCTTCTCAGCCGACCAGGCGATCAAACTATGGGAGGCCGGGGAGATGGCCATCTCCCCGCCGGTGTTGTTTTTACTCAAGCTGATGCAGGGCCGGCCGCTGGCTGAATTTATTGCCCTGGCCAGTAAAGCCACCGCCGATTTTGAACAGGGACGGCTACCGCCGGGCTGCTTCTCCCCCGGCATCTTCCTGGCACCGCTAAAGACCCCGACCCTGCCACCGGCGATAACGACCAACACCCTGATCATCGGTAATGAGCAACGCTATATCGTTGATCCGGCCACGCCGGATGCCGATGAGCAGCAAAAGCTCATGCGGCAACTGGATGACTATCTCGCCCAGGGCAAACAACTCAAGGCCATCCTCTTAACGCATCATCACCCGGATCACATCGGTGCAGTCAATGTGATCAGCCAACATTATCAACTGCCGGTCAGGGCGCATCCTGAGACTTACCGCCGCATTCCTGAAGGCTACATCAAGGGCGAGCCGCTGTCCGATGGCGAGCACATCGCCCTGGGGGTTGCCCCGGATGGCAGTGATGACTGGCAACTGGAGGCCATATACACCCCCGGCCATGCGGTTGATCATATCTGTTTTATTGAAAACCGCTATCATGCGGCCATCGTTGGTGATATGTTATCTACCCTGTCCACCATCGTGATCGATCCACCCGAAGGCCACATGCGTACCTACCTCAATAGCCTGCATCTGTTACAACAACGCGAAATCAAGGCCCTGTTCCCGGCCCACGGCCATGTCTACAGCGAAGGGGGGGCGCTGATCAGCGAATACATACAACACCGGGCAGACCGGGAGCAGGCCATCGTTAAGGCACTTGGCAAGGAGCCGCAATCACTCCCAGCACTGGTTGTGAAAATATACCACGATATGCCGCCGCAAGCGCATCACATCGCCTCACGCTCGCTGCTGGCCGGGCTGATCAAACTACAGGAAGATGGCGTATGCAAGGAGCAGGCAGGTAACTGGTGCCGCCGGTAGATTAGGCCAGATCAGCACCACCTTACAAGCCGACCGGCGCCAGGGCAGCATCAGCCGTTGCCTGGGCTTCATTGAGGCAACAGCCGCTCTTCGATCTGGATGACAGGTTCGATATTAGTGAAGTTGGGAATATCGCCCATGATCTCTTCGGCATGGGGGCCGAAGGCTGTTTCGAACTCATCAACGCTGTCAAACCAGAGGCTGGCAACGGTGACATAAGGCACCGGCGCACCCGCCGCACCGCTCAAGCCCTTACAGACTTCAAGCTGCCTGATAGCACCGCCTAGCCTTTTCTGCACCAGCGGCATGTGTGTTTGCAGGTAATACTCATAATCAAAATTACCGCCGTCTTGTCTGGGGTACATCACGTTCACTCTTATCATCATAACTCCTTAACATGAAAAATTATTGCCCGGCACCGATCACCAGAAGGCTGACTGTGCTGGATGTCGTGATACAGTACCAGTTTTTCACGGCGGTTGCGTCGTTTTTTGCTGCATGGCAGATTAAGAGGGGCTTGGCCTCGCTCAAGCACAGCCGCTATAATGCCCTGCAATCGCACGGTGCTGGATACAACACCATGAAACTGTACACCTATTATCGAAGCTCTGCCGCCTACCGAGTGAGGATCGCACTCAACCTGAAACGAATAGCCTGTGAATATGTCTACCTTGACTTAAAAAATGCGGCACACAAGACGAAGAGTTTCGCCGCCATCAATCCACAGCAGTTTGTCCCGACCCTGCTGGTCAATGGTAACGGCATGACACAATCCTTGAGCATCATCCGCTATCTTGATACGACCTGCCCCGAACCCGGACTGTACGGCGATGATGCCATGCAGACAGCACAGATAGAATCCGCTTCTCAGTTAATCGCCTGTGATATCCATCCCTTAAATAACCTGCGTGTGCTGCAATACCTGAAAAATCAGACCGGG
The DNA here is from genome assembly GCA_963422205.2 of Gammaproteobacteria bacterium. Taxonomy (GTDB): domain Bacteria; phylum Pseudomonadota; class Gammaproteobacteria; order Eutrophobiales; family Eutrophobiaceae; genus CAXMWX01. The sequence goes on from CAXMWX010000005.1 coordinate 145,943, forward strand.
CTGCAACCGACCGAGGTGGATGACTGGTATCGACACTGGATCACGGAAGGCTTCAAGGTGCTTGAGCAGATTGTGCAGCCAGCCAACACCGACACGCCTTTCTGCTTCGCCAACCGGGTGACGCTGGCCGATGTCTGCCTGGCCCCACAGATGTATAACGCCCGGCGCTTTGCGGTCAATCTCTCTCCTTACCCCAGGCTGGTGGCGATAGATGCCCATCTCATGAGTCTGGCTGAATTCTCTGATGCCGCCCCGGAAAATCAACCGGACTGTGCATCATAAAACCACCGCCGGCCGAATCCCTTATCACCATGAACCTGTTCGATCGGTTTGCCAGCGCCTATGCCAAAGATAAGGCAAGACCCGTCTTCCTGCATGAGGGCATTTCATTTCATGAGATAGAAAAACGCTCCGCCCAATATGCCAACCTGATAGGCGAGTTGGGGATACACACCGGCGATCGTGTTTGCATCTGTACCGAGAAGTGTATCGAATGGCTGCTTTTGTATCTGGGTTGCCTTCGCAGCGGCGCCATAGTCCAGCCGCTCAACCCCGACTTCACGCAAACTGAAATACGATACTATCTCAACGATGCCAGACCATTAGTGATTATCTGTAAACAAAGCCGGTATGGCGAGCTATCTGAATGGGCATCAGGCGATGGAATCCGTACCGTCCTGACACTGGATGCAGATAACAGCGGCAGCCTGGTCAGGCAAAGCCAGCAGTGCAGGGATACCTTCACCACGACTACAAGCCAGGCGGACGATCTGGCGGCACTGCTGTACTCTTCCGGTACAACTGGCAAACCCAAGGGCATCCCCATCAGCCACGGCAATTTGATCGCCAATGCAACCGCCTTGGTAGCCGCCTGGGGTATGAGTGCCGATGATGTCTTGTTACATGCCCTGCCGCTGTTCCATGTACATGGTTTATTCATCGCCCTGGGCACGGCGCTCGCCGCCGGCAGCCAGATCATCCTGCTGCACAAATTTACTGTCGATGGTGTGCTTCAGGCAATGCCCGATGCCAGCGTGTTTATGGCGGTGCCGACTTACTACACCCGCCTGCTGGCCGATGTGCGTTTTGATAAAACATGCTGTCAGCAGATCCGTTTGTTCACCTGTGGCTCTGCGCCCTTGCTGGCGGCAACCTTTGCCGAGATAGCACAACGCACCGGCCATCAGCCACTGGAGCGTTACGGCATGACCGAAGCGGCCGGGGTGATCACCAGCAACGCCTTAAACGGCGAGCGCCGGGCAGGCTCAGTCGGCCAGCCGCTGCCGGGGTTGTCCATCAAAATCATTGATGATCATAATGCACCAGTGAGACCGGGCGAGAGGGGCGAGCTTGTCGTCAAAGGTTCGAGTATTTTCTCCGGTTACTGGCAGCGCCCGGAGGCCACCGCCGCCGCCTTCACCGAAGCGGGTTATTTTCGTACCGGCGATATCGCAAGGATAAGCGAAGATGGCCATATTCAGATCGTTGGCAGATGTACGGAGCTGATCATCTCTGCTGGTGAGAACATCTACCCTAAGGAAATCGAAGCGTGCCTGAATAACATAAGCGGCATCATCGAATCTGCCGTCATTGGAATCCCGCATACCGATCTCGGCGAGCAGGTCTGTGCCATCATCGTCACTGAAGAAGGTTTTACATGCACCGAAGAGGATTTAAAAGCGGCATTAAAACAACGACTCGCCCGCTTCAAAGTACCACGCACGATCCACACCATCGAGCGCTTGCCAAGAAATGCGATGGGCAAGGTGCAGAAGCACATCTTGCGTAGGACGTATACGGCTTGAACTCCATACTATGCAGGAAGTATGAAGGCTTATATCACCATTACCCTGTCAGCGATTACCTAATACAACACCCAGGCCAGGTAGAGCAGCTTGATTGCAAACGCCGTCATCGCCAGCCTGAAGAAGAAGCGGAATTTATTCTCAGAGAGACAATGCAGGAGCTGCCGCCCGGCTATGGCGCCGGGGATCCCGGCCAGGATGGCGGCAATGATCACGACCAGCCATTCGCTGTAGTCAAAGCCCTGCAACGTATAGGCACTGATCTTTAACAGGTTCATGAATAACAATCCGGCGGCCAGTGTGGCCACGATCTTAAAACGTGACATGGCCTGGCGAAGCATGATCGGCTGAAACAAACCGCCGAAAGAAAACAGCGTGGAAAAAAATGAATGCAGCACACCCACACAGAAAAACGGCCTGGGTATAGTGATATGCCATGTGATCGCCGGCACCCAGGTGGCCAGCAGGATGAACAGGGCAATGACCAAGGCGATCAGAAATGCGGGCAGATGAAAGTACAGCGGCGATGCACTGAATGCACCGATGATGCTGCCAGAGGCAAACGGGATGACGATCCGCCATTGAATATCTCTCCAGAAGGCAAACGTGCGCCCTAATGACAGGCCCAGCATCATGGGGCTGTGCAGCGGCACCACATACTGCATCGGTAATACATTCGACAGCACGGCAATCATGATAAACCCGCCACCCACCGCAAATGCGGAGCTTACCAGGGCGGCGAGAAAAGCGGAGATGATGATCAGTATGGCAAGCGGATCAGTCAGCGGCATGGTGTGCCGTGCCTTATGTTTTATCTTTAAGGTGCTGAGGTGGATGTTGTTTTGTTTGTAGCTGAGCACCGGATCGGCCTCATACATATAATAAGAGATGGCGAGTAACCTGGAGTTATCGCTATCGGCAAGACATGCCGCCAGCGTGTCAAACACCTGCTGACCGGCGGCTTTTTTCACCGCCAGCGAGCGCCCGCCACCCAGGATGCCGGTCAAATGCACAAAGGCATAATCCGCCTTGCCATCAGCGATCAGATAATCCTCATAGCAAACTGCCCTGAGACGAATGCCCGCCAAAGGAAATAGGCCGGTGGCAACCGCTGCATCACGTAATTCTTTCAGGATATACGCCACATCAATGTCGTCCTCCAGGTTGGCCGAGTATTCCAGGATAAAATGCGGCATCAGTTCACTGTCATCACCGCGATGGTGCAACCAACGGCAAAGACCGGGATCGGCTCATAGAACCAAATCTCGCCGGTTGCCCCTTCAGTGGCGCCGGCAATGCTGATAAGTGTGCGGATCTCAAAGCCTCCCTGCCCGGCATCCCGGTAGGTCGCCGCATCGGTATAGGCGAGCAGATCCGCTTTGCGGTTATGAATGAGATGATCCAGAAACTGCCTGTCCCACGGCTCATTTATCGTGCCTGAGTCCGGCGTGGCCGGCCAATGTGATATGCCACCGGTACCGACGATGGCGATGCGCTCCGGGATGGCATCGCAGGCCTGGCGCACGGCACGCCCGAATGCGTACGCCCGGTGCAATGGCGTTAAAGGCGGTGCCTGACAATTTATATTCACCGGAATCACCGGCAGGCTGTTATCCGGGTTGAGAAAATGTAACGGCACCATGATACCGTGATCGAATTTCCATTCTTCACAAAAGCCAACATCAACCTCCTGCATAACGTCAGCGATGATCTTTTTAGAGAGATCAGGACAGCCGGGGATCTGGCGGCGCTTGATCTTGAGCCAGTCCTCATCTTCAATCGGCCCCTCGTAGTCCGCCGCCATGCCCATAGCAAAGGGTGGCATGTTGTTGAAGAAAAAATTCCCGAAGTGCTCGGCAGCGATCACCATCAAGGCATCGGGCTGGCTGGCCTTGATCGCTGTACGCATACGCTCAAAGCCCGCATACAGGCGATGGCACTGGGCAGGATCGGCCAGCTCCCTGCGGCCGGTGATGCCGGGGGCATGACTGCATACGCCTGCAAAGACCAGACTCATGCCCTCACCTGTGCTTGCCCGACTGTTCTATTTCCTGCACGCCGGGCGGCAGGGTTTCACCCAGGGTGGCATAGAGGCCGGCCCGTGGCTGACCGTATCTCTCCAGCCCCTCGCGCAACATATGCAGATAATCAAACCAGGCAATCTGATGCAGTGCGGCATAGTGCATCAACAACTGCCCGTTCACACCCAACACATACAACAAGCCGATATCCGGTTGCTTGATGGCCGCCAGTTCTTCATCAGTCATTGGATAGGCTTCCAATAACGTATCCCGATCGTTCTCAAAACAGGCGCGCACCTTAGGGTCGCGATTTAATTCATAGATCAACTTTTGGACGTAGTACAGGCTCATGGCTTATCTGCCTAACACCGGGATCTTGTGCCGACCATGGGCAAGGCAGATATTTTTCGTTTCCATGTAAAAATCAAAACTGTAATCGCCGCCATCCCGACCAATACCGCTGTACTTCATGCCACCAAACGGCGATGGCAGGTTGCGATTGTTCTCTGAATTGACCCAGATCATACCGGCCTCAATCGCCTCGGCCATGCGAAGCCCGCGGCTGCCATCATTGGTCCAGACATAGCCGGTCAAGCCATAATCGGTATCGTTGGCAATCGCCACCGCTTCGGCTTCACTCGCAAAAGGGATCGCTGTCAATACCGGCCCGAAGATCTCTTCCCGAGCGATCCGCATCGTGTTATCCGCCTGGGTAAACAGGGTCGGCTGCACGTAATTACCCGGCCCGTCAATAGCACGGCCACCGGCGGCGATGTGCGCCCCCTCGGCGATGGCCGTGTCCATATAACTGAGGACTTTTTCATGGTGCGAGGGATGAATTAAGGGCCCGACCTCGGTATGCGGGTCTAACGGGTGGCCCACTTTGATCGCCTGTATCCGTTTGATTAATGCAGCGATAAACTCATCCTCCAAAGTACGTTGGACAAGCAGGCGGCTGCTGGAGGTACAGCGCTGACCATTCAAGCTGTAAATCATGAAGATAACCGCATCAAGGGCGCGCTCAACATCGCAATCATCAAACACGATCACCGGATTTTTACCCCCTAACTCAACATGCACACGCTTTAAGGTGGCTGCCCCCTGTGCCATGATTCGGCTGCCGGTCACGGTCTCGCCAACAAAGCCGATGGCCTTTACCGCCGGATGCTCGGTCAGTGCCTTGCCAGCGACTTCGCCAAGCCCATTCACAGTATTCCAGACGCCTGCTGGCAGGCCGGCCTCCTCGCTGATCTCCGCCAGGATCATGGCCGTCAACGGGCTGAACTCGGCCGGCTTGTGTACGATGGTGCAGCCGGCGGCCAGCGCTGGTGCGATCTTCCAGGTGGCGAGCATGAATGGTGTGTTCCAGGGCGTGATCACACCGACCGGGCCGATGGGAAAACGCTTGGTATAATTAAGATGGTGTTCCTGATGCAAGGCCAAACCGTTAGCCGCCTCGGGTGCTTTACTGGCAAAAAAACGCAAGTTCTCTGCCCCCCGGATGGCAGCGGCCTTCATAAAACGGATGGCCTGGCCGGAGTCCATGCTCTCCACCAGCGCGATCTCCTCAGCCCGCTTTGTGATTAAGTCCGCCAGTTGGTTTAATCGCTGCTTGCGTACCTTGCCGGAGGTCTGCCGCCACTCCTCAAATGCAGCCGCTGCCCCCGTGCAGGCCAGCGCAATATCCTCCGCCGTACCCGCCGCCACCTGACCGATGACAGAATTATCGACCGGCGTTAAGTTCTCAAACGTCTTGCCCCCGGCCGGGCTGACAAATGCACCATTGATGTAATGCCCGGTCACGTTATCCCGAAAGCGTTGCAGGTATTTCTCTGCCTGTCGGATGTTGTGTTTCAACTCATGGTGCATTGCGCTGCTCCAGATACTCCTGCTCACTGATAATATAGCTGGTCAGGCGACCAATGTGTTCGATTTCAATGCTGACCTCATCACCCGGCACCACATTCGACAAGCCCTTGGGGGTGCCGGTGGAGATCATATCGCCCGGCACCAGCGTCATACAGGCACTTAGGTATTCAATTAAAAATGTGATGCTGAAGATCATGTCCTGCGTGTGGCCTTGCTGTTTGATCTCGCCATTGACATAGGTACGCAAGGCCAGATTCTGCGGGTCGGGGATGTCTTCCTTATCCACAATATACGGGCCCAGCACGGTCAAGGTATCTCGGTTCTTTACTCTCAAGTTGGGCCGGTAGTAGTTCTCCAGATAATCCCGAATGGCATAATCGTTACACAGGGTATAGCCGGCCACATAATCCATCGCCTCCTGCTGTGTCACCTTGCGGGCGGTTTTGCCAATCACGGCCACCAGCTCACACTCATAGTGCATATACGCCACCTCATCAGGCCGCATCACCTCAGCCCCATGACCAACCACGGTCGATGCGGTCTTCAAAAACAGCAGCGGCTCTTCAGGGGCGGTGAATTGCAACTCAGCCGCATGGTCAACATAGTTCAGGCCCAGCGCAATCATCGTGCCGTGTGGCGGCGCACACCAGGCAACATCACCTGGCTTGATATGGGCACCAGCCGTGGTCAGGAGATCACCATCAGGCTGAACCGTTACCGGTAGGGTGCGGCCATTGTGCTTGACCCAGGCGTGCTTCATGCGCTCAAACCATTGGCATAATATTCTGCTTCACTGACGATGTAGCTGGTCAATGTCCCCACCCCGGCTATCATCACCTGCACTTCATCGCCCACCTGCACCTTCGGGCGTGCCGCCGGGAAACCGGTGACAAGCACGTCATCTGCCTGCAAGGTCATAAAATCACTCACTGCCTGAATCAACTGTGGGAGGGATAGGATCATGTCGGCTGTGCTGGCCTGCTGTTTGACTTCCCCGTTGATCATGGTCTGGATCTTCAGCAGATGAGGATCGGCAATCGCCGCTTTATTGATGATGGCCGGGCCCAGGGGGCCGGACGAATCGAAACACTTGCTGATGACCGGTGGGCGAAAAAAGCTCACCTCCGGCAGGCTGAAGTCATTGAACACGGTATAGCCGGCCACGTAATCCATGGCCGCCTCAGCAGGGATCTTAAAACCTGACTCGGCCATCACCACGGCCAGGGCAGCACCGGCCACCATGGCCTCAGCCGAATCAGGAAATTGCACCAGGGCATTGTGCGCGGTAATGGTATTTTCCGGTTTGATAAAAAAGCAAGGTGCCCGGGGCGGCGATTGGTAAGGTGCGGTGCTGAACTTCTCTGCAAGCCCGGCATAGTGTTGCCGGTAGTTCAATGCCGCACAGATAACCGCATGATGCGGCGGCACCAACCAGATGAACTCATCCTCGCCCAGATGGCATCCGGCAACCACCGGCCTGCCCTGTGCATCCAGCGCAACCTGCAACTCCTCTGCCTCGTGGAGGATCTGTGCCATCGCTGTACCCATGCCTAATCACTGCCGCCCGGTCGGTTTGCTGTGGTATCTGGCATCACTTCCCGAACAACACGGGCGGTGCCCTCGGCGAGCAACAAGGTGTCCACCGCCACCCCCACAAAGCGGGCGCCCGCTGCCAGATACGTTGCCAGCAGCGACTTATCCAGAGACAACACCCCGGCAAACTTGCCCATGGCCGTGATGTCACGCATGGCTTGTTCAATCGTATTGACAACGGCTGGATGCCCCGCATGGCCGAGATGCCCCATGGAGGCAGACAGATCAGCCGGGCCGATAAAAATACCATCCACACCGGCCACACCGGCAATCGCCTTGAGGTTCTCTATGCCCCTGGTGGTCTCGACCTGCACGATGATGCACATTTCATTGTTGGCCTGATGCAGGTAGTCTGTCACCCGATTCCAGCGGGCAGCACGTGCCAGCGCCGTGCCAAGGCCACGCACACCTTCCGGCGGGTAGTAAACCGATTGCACGATGCGCTCCGCCTGCCCGGCTGATTCCACCATCGGTAGCAACAGGGTTTGCGCCCCCAGATCGAGCAGCTGTTTGAGCAGGTTGCGATCATCACTGGGCGGCCTGACAATGGCCGGGACGGCATAAGCGGCGATGGTTTGCAGATATGAGAGGATATCGGCCAGATGAAACGGGGCATGTTCGGCATCGATCAATAACCAGTCAAACCCGGCACCGGCACAGATCTCTGCGCTGGTGGTGTCGGCAATGCCTGCCCAGAGACCGTATTGCACATCGCCTTGCTGCAATTTCTGCTTCAGTGTATTTTTCGGTATTTGCATGGCTGAGGTTACACAAACTGACAGGCGAGCTCTCCCAACGGCCCGTAATCCGCCCGGATGTGATCGCCCGCTTTCACGCCCACCGGCCGGGTAAATGAGCCTGCCAGAATCACCTGCCCGGGCTCAAGGCCAACGCCATGTCGGGCAAACCGTTTTGCCACCCAGATAATGCCGTTGGCCGGATGATCCAGCACCGCCGCCGCCAGGCCGGTCTCTTCCACTGCATCGTTTTTATACAACATCGCCCCTGCCCAGCGCAGGTCGACAGCGCCCGGCGGCAGGCGCTGCTCGCCCATAATGACCGCCGCATTGCCCGCATTATCGGCTATGGTATCGAACACCGTGCGGGTGTAACCGCTGTCAGGATCGATCCGATAACTGCGGGCGGCGATCAATTCCAGGGCCGGGGTAATGTAATCGGTGGCATCTAGCACATCGTCCACACTGACATCTTCACCCCGAAGCGGTGCTTTTAGAATAAAGGCAAGCTCCACTTCAATGTACGGATCAGTGAAATCGCCCGCCCTTATCGTATCGCCGTTGTTATAAAACATCTCATCCAGCAAGGTGCCATAATCCGGCTCATCAATATTCATCGCCTTCTGCATGGCCTTTGAGGTCAGGCCGACCTTGTAGCCTGTCAGCACAGCCCCTTCAGCGATCTTGATATCCACCCAGGCCCGCTGGATGGCATAGGCATCGTCCATGTCCATGGCGGGATGGCGTAGGGTCGTTGCCGGTATTTGCTGACGATGACGCTCGGCACGATGCAGGGCGCGGGCGATTTGTCTTACCTTCGCTGCCGTCAACATGGCCTATCTCGCCAGGATGTCTCTTCCATGCACGGCGATTAGCCGCTGGGGTGATGTATGCAAACCATCCCACTGTTTTTTACTGAAACGCCGCTGCATGGACACATACTCACATTCAATCAATGGGGCGATATTTTCATATAACCTGTTGCCCTTGCAGGTCATCCTGATACAGCGCCTTCGCCATCATCAGGAGGTTTTCTCGCCCTGCCCGCCCCCATTTTTTTCGATCCTTTTCGGGAAATTCCTGATGAACTCTGGGTCGGATAACTCCAGATGGGCATAGATCGTATCGATGCTATCCCACAGGGCATCATAGTGAATGCAAAGCGCATCGGCACGGCTCATCCAGGTACGTATTTGTCTGGCCACGGCACACTTAAAGAAGAACGCGTTGATTGGCCAGGGCAATAAGACACCTGCCAGGCTGCCCAGCTTGGCAGACTGAAGGCACAGTAGATTGCGCCGATGCAGGCTGGCACAGATATCCTCAATGTCGCGGTATAAAAAAATGAATTTAATACTCGCCTGACTCCCTCGGTATACGTTGTGCGGGGGAGGGAACGGTGCATGCTTCAAGCCATCTCGGTCGTTCTGGTCATTCACAGGTATAAAATGCGCCAGATACGTGATCAAAAATGTGGTGGCCGATCCTCCTGTCGAGCTGACGATGCAGGCCTTTTGTGTACCGTGCTCGGCCAGAAAATCCCGGTAGTTTTTGTGCGTGAGATTTCTTCTGTACCATTGCAGATAATATCGGATGCTAAGCAAAGCACACCATACAGGTGTGCTAACTAAAAATCGCTTTATCCGTTGTTGGCCTCTGATCAGATCACGCATCAGGTTAAGGGGCTCGCTGTGTGTTGGTGAGTATTGCCTAACATAGCTATTGGTCATCAGCCAGCAGCGTTGCTACCAGCCGGTCGATAACGGCAATGGCGAGATCGATGGTCTCCTTATGAGTACGGTAGGATAGCACGGCAAATCGGATCATGTAATGACCGCCCAGCAGGGTAGATGACAGCAGGATCGTCCCATCCGCCCGGATGGCCTCGAGCAGCTTTTTGTTGAACCCATCGGCATCCGCCACAGCCACATAACGAAAGACAAAGATGGACAGCGCCGGTGGCGGCCCGGTTTCCATGCCGGGCATCGCCTTGATTTGCTCATAGGCATAGCGGGCGAGCAGCAGTTTTTCACTTAACATGGCCCGAAACGGCGCCACGCCGATCAGCTTTAACGGCAACCACAAACGCAGCGCGCGAAAATGCCGGGTCAGTTCCGGCCCGACATCCGCTGGCGATACCTCGTCTTTGTTATAGAAACTGTCCTGCATGTAGTTTGCCGTGCAAAAGTGTGCCTGATAGAGCAGCTCGCCATCTTTGACAAGGGCCGCCCCCAGACCGAACGGCGTGTGCAACGCCTTGTGCGGATTCATCACGACCGAATCTGACAAGGCCATATCGGCGAGCTTGTCCTTGACCAAATCGCTCAAAACAAAAAAACCGCCATAGGCAGCGTCTATGTGATACCAGAGTTCATGCCGCTTGGCAACCGCACCGAGCGCCGCCAGCGGATCAACGCTGCCCACATCCGTCGTCCCAGCTGAGGCCACCACCATCCAGGGCATCAAGCCGCGGCGGCGATCAGCATCGATCATCTCGGCGAGCGCATCAGGGCACATACGAAATGCCGAATCCATCGGCACATTGACCTGCACACACTCACCCATGCCTGCGATATGCAAGCCTTTTATCACGGCGTGGTGCGTGATCCCGGTCATATAGACAACGGCCTTCTCATAGTCCCTGGCTTTCAGTCGGAACGCCTCCCGGGCGGTGACGATGCAGGTCAGGGTGGCCAAGGAGCCGCCGGATGCCAGCGTGCCTTTGGCGTTATCTGGATAACCTGCCAGCCCGGCCATCCAGTCAAGCAACTGATTTTCGAGGTGTACCGCCCCCGGGCAGTTGGCATAATCGCCCACGTATTCATTGGTGATTGCCGCGATATAATCGCCGAGGGCGGCGTAGTACATGCTGCATGGCGGGATATAGGCCAGGAACCTGCCGGATACCGGGCTTAACCCCTGCTCTTCGACCTGGGACTGGTACAAAGCCAGCACAGCATCCATCGCCATGCCCTGCTCGGCGATGGGCGAGGCGAATATTCCCCGGCCACGTTCATCCGTATTCACATAGGCCGGGCGATCTTTAATCCGCTCCAAAAACGCCTCGGTGTAGGTAGTCACCTTATCCAGCAGGACGGCACGCTGTTCAGCATCCGGCTCAATGATCGCCGCCTGTTGTTCATACGCTCTTATCTGTGCGATAAGTGCACTCATCGCTCACGACTCCCCATCTTTAGCCGCCAGAACCAGCAAGCACAACATGAGGCACAGATCGTCCAAGGGGTATTTCCCTCGGTGTGAAAACAGATGACGGCAAGATAACAGAGATAATCAGGACGTTCAGGCACTCGCCCCTTTGCCAAACACACGCTCACGTACTGGCAGGCGTTTTTTCGCCCCCTGACAGACCGCTTTAGGCACATCAAAGACCAGGCGGTTATCCGGGCCGATGCCCTCTTCCCGCAAGCAGGCCGCCAGGTCATCGTCATCGACCGTGAAACCCGCCCGGCGATTGAACTCCCATTCATCCTCCAGACAGCCCCAGCCCAGATCGATGATCTGCTCACGTGTCACCTCCTCGCCGTAGAACAGGTGGTAGCACTGGCGGATCTCATCCAGCGTGGGTTGCAGGAACTGACAAAACCCGGACGCATCGCAAACCGCATTGATGATCTGCGCTTCCTGTGAAGCATACACCGCCTCCTCGCCGCCCAGTTCCGGATCAATCACCAGACCTGCCGTGTGATCGGCCCCCATTGCGCTGGTGGCATAGGTCACACCGGCCGCCTTCAATGGGCGCGGATCCCAGGCCGGCAGCGCCTGCCCCTTGGCCACCGGGATGCGGTGATGCCCTCGCTGTGTCCCCACCGCCAAGGCGCCATCGCCGATCAGCCGGCCGAGCGCAGAGCCCTGATTGACTTCCTGTTCTAACAAGGCGATCGCACCGGCCGCATCACCGTAGGCCATACCCCCGGAGTCCATATACACCGCAATCGCCGCACCGGTCTCAATGGTATCCAGCCCCAGCTCATCACACAGGCGATCCAGTTGTGCCACCTGCTCCCAGTCATTAATCGCACAACAGGAACCCAGCAAGGTCAAGGTCTCAAACTCCAGCGCCGAGGTCAGGTAGTTGCCGTCCTTATCGTGCACGATATTCGAACAGCGGACGATGCAACCGCTCATGCAGTTGTGCATACCGCCGCCACGTTCAGCAAAGCTCTCATGGATGCGGGCGCCATCCAGCTTGCCCACCTCCGGGTTACGGCCCTCGGTGCGGTTTTTATACGGAAACGTATGCAGCATGTTGGCCATGGGTACGCCGGTGCTGGTGCCGCCTTTGAAGAGGTTGTGTCTGCCGTCAGACAGGTAGGTCTGGCTGAAGGCTTTGTTGTGGGCAGCAAAGCCCTTTGTATCTGCGGCCTGGCGCAGCCGTGCCTTGCCCGGATCGATCACGATCCACTTCAAACACTTGGCCCCCATCACCGCACCGACACCGCCTCGGGCGGCATGTCGGGCCGGTCGGCGTTGCTTGTTGCGATCGGTGCAGGCAACCGATGCCCCCTTGAGCATCATCTCACCCGCCGGGCCGATACTGATCGCCGATGCGGTTTTGGGATAATCGGCCAGCAGCCGCTCACACGCCGCATAATTCCACATGCCTTTATAGTCATCGGCGGCAAGCAGCCTGGCCCCCTCGGCGCTGACTTCCAGCCCCCAGCGTTTATCCATCGCCATAGGCTGGCCGGTGATGATGATGCCACGATACCCCAGCCTCATCATATCCTGGCCCGGATTACCGCCGGCATTCGCTTCTTTGATGCCGCCCGTTAGCGGGCTTTTACAACCGACCGACAAACGCCCGGAAGTCGGCGCCGATGTCCCCGATAAAATCCCCGGCGCCAGCACCAGCAGATTATCCGGGCCAAGCGGATCGCATTGCGGGTCGCATTGCTCCAGCAGGATGCGGGCCGATAAAGAACGCCCCCCCAGGTATCGCCACTGCTCAGGGTAATCCACAACCTCCACCTGTTGCCTGGTCATATCCACCCGAATCAGTTTATCGTTATCCCATGCCTGCGACATACCTGCCTCTAAAAGTTACGGCTGTGGTATGCCATCATGCCGTTATGCAAAACACATGTCCAGCACCTAAGTCCATCATCACGTAACTGGCCGCTTGTCGATGTAGCCAGCAGATGGGTGAAGGCAAGATAATCTGTCACATATCAGCCGTCCTGCTTTATTGATGCCGGGCATTATAATCCGGCCATTAGCATCAGGTAAACTGCTATGATGTACAATGGTAAGATATGGCTGCATGACATCATGCGATGTTGCCCATAGATGAAGTACCATCTTGCAGCCGTTTAATATGAGTATCATGCTTTGATAAGAAAATACCTCATCGTTACTGTCAGCGGGCTGGTGCTGGCCCTGGCGTGTTATGGTGTGTTCTATGCCAGGCAGAGCAAGCGGCTGGATGATGCCAACACGGCAATGCAGGAAGGCGATTTAACAACCGCTATTACCTTGCTTGGCCGTTACCTGCAAGACCGGCCAGAGGATGAGGTGGTCAAAGATACATTATGGCAGATAAAGACCGAGTTTGCTCATCGTTTTCTCAAGCAGGCAAAGGCGAAGCTGGCTGGCGGCGAAAACCAGGCCGCTATCATGGCCTATCATGAACATATCGCCTACTACCCGGACGATTACGAAGCACAGCTTGCACTCATTGATGTATACAAAGTGCTGAAAATTTATGCCCTGGCGGAAAAGCAGTTAAATGAGCTGGCCGAAAAAGATGACTTGAGTGCAGATGTACGCCGCAGAGTCGATCACACATTAAACGAGATCATCAACACCTGGGCGAATGAGACCAAGCGCCAGGCCGACCGGGATATGGCCGCAGAGAATATCAATGCAGCCATCCGGCAGTATACCCAAGCCATTCAATTACGCGCCAGAAACCCGGCATTAAAATCAGCACGAGGCGATCGGAATATTGCCATACGTGCCTTTGATGATGTGGTTAGCTGGCGTGCTTATGCGGTTTGGCTGGCAACTGATCTACAGCAGGCACAGTCGGTGTTACATACCGAGTTCGATAAAGATATTTTCCAAACCGCGGCACGGTATGAGCTGAATAGGGCAGAGCAGTTACGCTATCGGCAGGGATTACTGGCACAGCATATCTGGTCCAGGGCCGATAGTCTGCTTGCACAACACCATTGGCAGCTGGCCTATGATACCTATGAACAGGCAAAGCATTTACACCGGCTGGCTATTGGCGAAGAATTTGATGCGGCGATTGCCGCCATGCAGTTTAATCAGGTGACAGCCAAGCTGTACTTGAAGTTAAATCACGAGGCGATCCGTTTATATGAAGCGATCCGTGATAAGGCGCCTTACTACGAACCGGCAAAGATGCGGGCACTTGAAAAAGCCCTGGCATTTCCTGCCAGGCCACCACCGCTACCCGAACCGTATCCCCCCTGATCACAGTCAAATGCCAGGCTTAATCCAGCGCCCTGACATACCTGTGTAATTTCGCCAGACAGTGTTCAAGCTGTTTTAATTCTGCCCTCGTCAGCACACATTCCAATTCTTTCTCAAACCTTAATGCCAGCGGCACGATCCGTCGGTAGCTGGCACGGCCCCTGGCGGTCAAGCGCAACACGGAACGGCGTTTATCCTCGGCAGAAAACGTCCTGTGCAGGAGTTTTTTTTGCAGCAGACGGGCGACGGCACGACTGACCGAGACCTTCACCATTTCAGTCTCAACACCCACCTGTTCAGCAGACAAACCGGACTTCTCTCCCAGCACCGCCAGCACCCGCCATTCATGGATAGACAGATTAAACGGCGTGGAGTAAAGCCGGGCAAATGCGGTGCTGATCCGGTTGGTCACGACCGACAACTGATAAGGAATAAATTCCCGCAGCTTCAATACCTGATGGTTTTTGTTACTCATCGGCGGCGGGGAAATATTTTTCCAGTGACTGCCAGCAAGCGGTGTAATGTCTTTGTCTTTGTGCTGATTCCTGGGCGTAGCGGGTGGGGTGGATGATATAACGTGATTCAAACATAAACGCCATTGTCGCTTCCTGTTTTACCGGTGCTAACCGGGCATTGCTGGCCTCTTCAAACGCCTGTTTGTCCGGGCCGTGGGCCGACATACAGTTATGCAGGCTGGCACCGCCGGGCATAAACCCGGCTGGCTTGGCATCATAAACACCATCGATCAAGCCCATGAACTCGCTCATGACGTTACGATGATACCAGGGCGGGCGGAAGGTATCCTCGGCCACCATCCAGCGCGGCGGGAAGATCACAAAATCCACATTCGCCATGCCCTCGGTGTCAGACGGTGATGTCATGACGGTGAAGATGGACGGGTCGGGATGATCATAGCTGATGCTGCCCATCACATTGAAGCGCTCCAGCGCATATTTATAAGGCAGGGAATTACCTGCCCAGGCCACCACATCCAGCGGCGAGTGATGCAAAGCGGCCTGGTAGAGCTTGCCGGCGAACTTGCACGTCAGCGTAAACTCGCCCGCTTTATCTTCAAAGGCAGCCACCGGCGCCATGAAGTCGCGATTATTGGCATAGCCATCAGAGCCCACCGGGCCACGCTCCGGCAGGCGGAATGGGGCGCCGTAGTTTTCACAGATATACCCGCGCGCTTCCCCCTCAAGCAGCCTCACCTGAAACTTCATGCCTCTGGGGATCAGGACAATCTCGCCCGGTACGGCGCGCAACCGGCCGCACTCGGTAAAAACAGCCAGCCCGCCTGACTCCGGCACGATCAATAACTCGCCATCGGCGTCATAAAAATAACGCCCCTGCATGGACTGATTGGCGGCATACATATGAATGCCGCAACCTGTCTGTGTCGCCGCATCACCATTGGCCGCCAGCGTTACCAGGCCATCAATAAAATCCTGCGGTGTCTCCGGCAGCGGCAGGGGATCCCAACGCATCGGGGTCGGTGGTGCTGCCACATCGAAAATCGGGGCGGTTTGCCACAAATCATGGGGCAGCGGGGTAAAATCATGCTGCACCACAGACGGGCGAATACGATAAAACCAGTTCCGGCGGTTCTCCGCACGTGGTGCAGTGAAGGCGGTGGTGCTGAACTTCTCCGTATACAGGCCATGGGCTACCCTCTGGGGAGAGAAGCGCCCCCTGGGCAAGGCATCCGGCAAGGCTTCTGATTCCTGCTCATTACCAAAACCGCTGAGGTAGACATAGTCATCGGCCGCCGCTGCGGTCTTGAGTGGCTGTGTTTTCATGACGCTCGCCATCATGCTGACTCCGATTTGAATTTAATGATTGAATTTGACAATCAAGCCAGTATAGTTACAAATGTAACTAATTTCAAATCTACCCAACAGCACGAGGAGAAGCCGCGTGAAATTAGCCAGCCTGAAAACCGGTGGTCGTGATGGTACGCTGGTGGTGGTTGATAAAACCCTGTCCCGGGCGGTCGGGGTGCCGCAGATTGCCGCCACCCTGCAGGCCGCTCTGGATGCGTGGGCGAGTAAAGCAGCGGCACTGGTGGAGGTGTACCAGGCGCTGAACACTGGCTCCCTCGAAGGTGAGTTTGCCTTTGATCCGACAGTCGCCGCCGCCCCCCTGCCGCGCAGCTATCACTGGGCCGATGGCAGCGCCTATGTCACCCATGTCGAGTTGGTACGCAAGGCACGGGGGGTGGAGTTGCCGGACGCCTTCTGGACTGATCCGCTGATGTACATGGGCGCATCCGATGCATTCATCGGCCCGCACGATGACATACTGGTAGAGGATGAGGACTGGGGCATTGATTTTGAATCCGAAGTGGTGGTGTTTACCGATGATGTGCCGGCTGGCATCAAGGCAGATAAGGCCGGACGGCATATCAAGCTGCTGGCGCTGGTCAATGATGTGTCTTTGCGTCATCTCATCCCGGCCGAGCTCGCCAAGCAGTTTGGGTTTTATCAGTCCAAGCCCTGGACTTCGTTTACGCCGGTCGCCATCACGCCCGATGAATTGGGCGCTGCCTGGGATGGCGAGCGGCTGCACCTGCCCCTGCACTCCACCTTGAACGGGAAAAAACTCGGCGCACCCCATGCCGGGAAGGACATGACGTTTGGTTTTCCCGAGCTGATCTCACACGCCGCCAAGTCCCGGCATCTGATGGCCGGCAGCGTGATCGGCTCTGGCACGATCGCAACCGTTGGCAGCAAAGACGGCTCATCCTGCCTTGCTGAAATACGCTCTCTGGAAACCATTGCGGATGGCAAACCGACAACGGCATTCATGCGCTTCGGTGATCGCATTGAGATCGAGATGTTTGATGCACACGGGGCCAGCCTGTTCGGCAAGATCGATCAAGTGGTGAAAAAATATGATCCGCCGACCGACTGATGGACATAAAAATACCGGCTGCCCGGCGGCATCAGCACATGATACGGGCGGTCGATTAACCCGCATGATAATCAGCATGTTCGATAAAGAGGAAAGCCATGGCCGGTTTTGATAAATGCGTTGGCAGCTATGCGGCGGCCTTAGATGGCCTGGAAGATGGCATGACCATCATCGCCGGTGGCTTTGGCTTGTGCGGCATACCGGAGGGCTGCATCGCACAGATAAAAAAAATGGGTTCCCGTGCGCTCACCATCGTTTCCAATAACTGCGGGGTGGATGATTTCGGACTGGGGCTGTTGTTGCACGATAAGCAGATCAAAAAAATGATCTCCTCGTATGTGGGTGAGAATGCGCTGTTTGAAGAGCAGTTGTTAAACGGTGAGCTGGAAGTTGAATTGACGCCACAGGGCACTCTGGCGGAGAGGATGCGCGCAGGGGGTGCTGGCATTCCGGCATTCTACACCGCTACCGGTTACGCAACGCCAGTGGGTGAGAACAAGGAAGTCAGGGAATTCAACGGCAAGCCCTGTATTCTGGAGGAGGCCATCATGGGTGATTTTGCCATTGTTAAAGGCTGGAAGGCGGATCGCTATGGCAACGTCATCTACCGCCACACGGCGCAAAATTTTAACCCCATGGCAGCGACAGCCGGCAGGATCACCGTTGTTGAAGTGGAGGAGATCGTCGAGCCAGGTGCATTGGAGCCTGCACAGATACACACACCGGGCATTTATGTGGATCGCTTGATCCAGGGCCGGTTTGAAAAACGCATCGAACAACGCACCACGGCGGGGTGAACCATGGCGCTGACTCGTGAACAACTCGCCATGCGCGTGGCCCGGGAGTTGCGGGATGGCTACTACGTCAATCTCGGCATCGGTATCCCGACACTGGTGGCCAATTATGTGCCGACAGGCATGGCGGTGATGCTGCAATCAGAAAACGGCTTGCTGGGCATGGGCGCTTTTCCCGCCGAGGCGGAACTCGATGCCGATATGATCAATGCTGGCAAGCAGACTGTGACGGCGATTACCGGTGCATCGATCTTCAATTCGGCCGAATCCTTCGCCATGATACGTGGTGGGCATATCGATCTGACCGTGTTAGGGGCCTTTGAGGTGGACGTACAAGGCAATATCGCCTCCTGGATGATCCCGGGCAAGCTGATCAAAGGCATGGGCGGGGCCATGGATCTGGTCGCCGGTGCCAGCAATATTATTGTCACCATGACCCATGCCAGCAAGCAGGGCGAATCTAAGCTGCTGCCACAGTGTCGCCTGCCGCTCACTGGTGCCGCCTGCATTCATAAGGTGGTGACCGATCTGGCGTATGTGGAGATCAGGGACGGGAAATTCTGGCTAAAAGAGCGGGCGCCGGGCGTCAGTATTGATGAGATCGTGGCAAAGACCGCCGGTGAACTGGTGGTGCCGGCATCGGTGCCGGAGATGGAATTGGGTTAAGAGCCGAGCGCAAGCCCTCACGCCCTGGCCGGGGTGAGTGACAATGGCTATGCCGTCAGCACACCCCGGCGCAACTGATCCAGTTCAATCGATTCGAACAGTGCCTGGAAGTTGCCCTCACCAAACCCCGTATTGCCCTTGCGCTGAATGATCTCAAAGAAGATCGGGCCGATCACGGTCTCGGTGAAGATCTGCAATAACACACCCTGGCCCTCGGTTGGCGCACCATCAATTAGAAGGCTTCTTTGCAGCAACGCCTCCACATCCTCTTCATGCCCGGCAACACGGGTATTGATGTTCTCATAATAGGTAGCCGGTGTGTCCTGAAAAACGACATGGTTGGCACGCAAGGCATCCACGGAGGCATAAATATCATCGGTGCCGAGTGCGATATGCTGTACGCCCTCGCCATTGTACTGCTGCAAGTATTCGGCAATCTGCGACTTATCATCGGCAGACTCATTGATGGGGATATGAATCTTCCCGCACGGGCTGGTCATGGCACGGCTTCTCAAACCGGTCATCTTGCCCTCGATATCAAAGTATTTCAGCTCACGAAAATTAAACAGCTTCTCATAAAAACCCGCCCACTCGTCCATGTTGCCACGGGCGACATTGTGAGTCAGATGATCCACATAGGTCAGGCCGGTTTGCCGCACCGCCGGGCTGGGCGCCACGGGTTCAAAGTCAACATCATAGATCGTACTGGGACCGTAGCGATCAACCAGATACAAACGGCTGCCGCCGATTCCCTCTATCGCCGGGATGGCGAGTTCCATCGGCCCGATAACATCATTGACGCCGGTAGCACCCCTGGCGAGCGCATGTTCATACGCTGTACCTGCATCCCTCACCCTAAGAGCAAAAGCACAAATCGACGGGCCATGCTGCTCGGCAAACTGTTGTGCGAAACTGTCCGGTTCGGCATTGATGATAAAATTGATATCGCCCTGGGAATGCAGGCTGACGTTCTTGCGCCGATGCCTGGCGGTTACCGGAAAACCCATTTTCTCAAACAGGTTACGCAATAATCCGGGGTCGGGGGCGGTATATTCGATGAATTCAAAGCCATCTGTGCCCATCGGGTTGGCATGTAAATCAGTCATTGTGAGGCTCCTGTTGTTAGATTGTTGCAGCAGATTATACTGCCTGCTCTTGTCAACCCATATTAGTTGCTTGTGCAACTATTGTCAACATGGCACGGAAATCATTGCATAACATATTGAAATTAGAGAATTTTCTCCCCTACAGGTTATCCCTGCTATCGAACCTGATGAGCGGTGCTATCGCCAGAACCTATGAGGATAAGTTCGGTATCTCCATGCCGGAATGGCGCATCATGATGATCCTGGCGGAGTATCCTGACAGTGCCGCCGAGGCGGTGTGCCAGCGCACCCGGATTGAAAAATCCGTGGTCAGCCGTGCCTTGTCCCGGTTGACCAAACGCCGCCTGGTAGATCGGAAAACCGACCCGGCAGACCGGCGCCGCTCTGTGTTGCGTCTGACCGAAACCGGCATGAGTGTCTATGCTGACGTCTTGCCGGTCGCCATCGACTATGAACAACAGTTTCTTGCCGCATTAAGCGATGAGGAGATCACGCGGCTCAATCAACTGATTGAGAAGCTGATGGCGGTGAGTCATGGCATGGAAAAACCGTAAACATCACGCACCACACACCGCCAGGGCATCCAGCCGCCGCCCGGCGATAACGGCAGTGATCCCAAAGGCAGATCATACCGATAGCCCTGCCTGATGGCAGCCCGCCCGTCCTCATCCAAGGGGGGCTTCTTTGTTCGGTGTATTTGCGCTAATGTAGACCCCGGTATGGGTGAACCTGTAGCAATGCGGTGAACAAGACCAGGAAAAACGTCAGTGTCGTTGGCTCGGCCATGAACACGGGCAGAAAAGCCCACAAGAGATATGCGTTCATCAAGCCTGCCGCCATCGCCCGCCATGAGACAGAACACTGCCCGGTGATTATCGTCGGGGCTGGCCCGGTCGGGCTGACCGCAGCAATCGATCTGGCCCGGTACGGTATCAACTCCATCGTGCTGGAAAAATACAATACCATCAGCGATGGTTCACGTGCTATCTGCTGGGCAAAGCGTACCCTGGAGATACTCGACCGCCTGGGCACGGGCGAGCGCATGCTGGAGAGGGGCGTGATCTGGAATACCGGAAAGATGTTTGCCGATGCAGATCGAGAGCCGCTGTACAGCTTCGACCTGCTGGCCGATAAGGATCAGCAGTTCCCGGCTTTTATCAACCTGCAACAATACTACACGGAAGAGTATCTGATCGAACAGCTTGCCGAGTTAAGCCTTGGCGAGATACGCTGGCAGAACACCGTGCTTGCGATCGATAATCGAGCCGATGAGGTCATCATCACAGTCGACACGCCCGCCGGACAATATCAGCTTGCCTGTGATTATCTGATTGCCGCCGATGGGTGCCGCAGCCAGGTGCGTGATTGCCTGGGGCTGGATTTTGACGGACGTATTTTTGAAGATAACTTTTTGATCGCCGATGTCAAAATCCATACCGATTTCCCGGCAGAGCGGCGTTTCTGGTTTAACCCGCCGTTTAATCCGGGGCAGACCTCGTTAATCCACAAGCAGGCAGACGATGTCTACCGGATTGATTTTCAGTTGGGCTGGGACATTGATAAACAAGCCGCCTTAAAAGAAGAAAATGTGACCAAAAAAGTCCGGGCATTTCTCGGGCCGGGGGTAGATTTTCAATATGAATGGGTCAGCCTCTACACCTTTGCCTGCCTGCGTATGGAAAAATTTGTCCATGACCGGGTCATTTTTGCCGGCGATGCCGCCCACCTGGTCTCCCCCTTCGGCGCCCGTGGTGCCAATGGCGGTATTCAGGATGCCGACAATCTGATATGGAAACTGGCCCTGGTGTTAAACGGCCTGGCCTCACAAGAGCTGCTTCAATCCTATGATGCCGAGCGCATTTACGGTGCGGATGAGAATATCATGAACTCGGCGCGCAGCACCGATTTCATGTCGCCCAAAGGGGAAGTCAGCCTGGCGTTTCGCAATGCCACCCTGGAGTTGGCACGGGATTTTGAGTTCGCCCGCCGCTTTGTCAACGGCGGGCGGCTGTCAGTGCCGTGCACTCTGGATGAGTCACCGCTCAATACAAAAGATGAGGACCGGTTCTCTGACAAGCAGCGCCCTGGCTCGCCCTGCATGGATGCACCGATCCGTGCCAACAATCAGGATAGCTGGTTGTTAAAGCGACTGGGAAATCGTTTTGTCGGTTTATATTTTACCGATGGAACAACGGCATCACCACGGCCAGAGGACATAGCCACAGCCGCCGCCATCCCCCCCATCCCCCTGGAGTTGCTCATCGTCAATCAACAGAACACCGGGGATGTATACGATAAAAAGGGGCTGGCATTTCAACATTACGATGCAACCCCGGGCACCTTCTATCTTATCCGCCCGGATCAGCATGTGGCGGCACGCTGGCGGCAGTTTAATGCGGATAAAGTCGCAGCGGCCTTGAGAGTGGCTACCGCCCAGTAAGATCACCCCGTAAGGCATGGCGGAAAAACAGCGGTCAGCCCTTGATCATCGTCTGGCATGGCATCTGCTGGTTTTTATCTCACCCCGGCAGTTTTTCGGCGTATGATGATCCTCCCTGATCGCACGTATCCCACACATGCCGGGCAAAAATACTCCCTGATCTGCGGCCATCATGCCGCAAGATATCAGCGGCAAAATCAACCCGGTCCCCCTTACATAAGAACAGCTTTTGTGTCAATTTCATGGCAGAATTGAGGGCATACATGACAACATGATTGAGGTGCGACCAATGGCGAAAAAATTTGCCTCCCAGGCAGATATGGAAGAGAAACAGGTGACGTTTTCACGGCTGGCGGAAAATGCCTATGCCTACACGGCCGAGGGCGATCCTAATACCGGCGTGATTATCGGCGATGAGGCCGTGATGGTGGTCGATACCCAGGCCACGCCAATGATGGCCGGCCGGGTAATTGAGAAGATCCGTACAGTCACCGACAAGCCGGTCAACTATGTCCTGATGACCCACTATCATGCCGTGCGCGTGTTGGGCGCTTCCGCCTATGAGCCGCAGCATATCATCGCCAGCCAGGACACCTACGATTTGATCGTCGAACGGGGTGAGGCCGACTGGAAATCTGAGTTTGAGCGCTTCCCCCGTCTGTTCCAGGGCCATGAATCCATCCCCGGACTGACCTGGCCGAACATTGTATTCCAGGGCGAGATGACCTTATGGCTGGGCAAGACCGAGGTCAAGATCATGCAAAAAGGCCGTGGTCACACCAAGGGCGATACGGTTGCCTGGCTGCCGAAAGAGCGCGTGTTGTACACTGGCGATCTGGTCGAATACGGCGCCACGCCCTATACCGGCGATGCCTATCTGAAAGACTGGCCGGCCACGCTGGATAAGCTACTGGCACTTGATCCGGTCGCCATGGTGCCCGGACGTGGCGATGCACTGACCACAGCAGAGACCATTGCGGCGGCGATTGGTGGCACCCGCAACTTCATCACCGCCATGTACCGCGCAGTTGAGGCCGGAAAAAAAGCCGGCAAGGATTTGAACACCATCTATAAGGAAACCTATGCGGCACTAGAACCGGACTACGGCCACTGGGTGATCTTTGATCACTGCCTGCCGTTTGATGTCACCCGTGCTTATGACATCGCCGATGGCATTGAGGACCCGCGGATCTGGACGGCCGAGCGTGACGCCCAAATGTGGCAGGCACTGGAGGGCCAGCCCGGGTGACCAGGCTGCGTACCTCGCCGGGCATAGCCGATGCGGATGATTTTTACGCCCGGCTGATGGAGCTGCATCGGGGGCTGACCCAGGAGCAGAGCAACAAGATCAACGCCAAGATCACTTTGCTGCTGGCCAACCATGTGGGGGATGCTGAGGTGTTGGATGAGGTGCTGGGGTATGTTAAGAACAGCCTGGGATAAGAAGGCGTAGCAGACAAGCGTACTGCGCTGCGATGGATGTGCGCATCAGAACTTATACAAGCCGTCAACATCGTGGTATGAACGTACCAGGCCCCAGACAGCCGCCGCCAGTGGCTGTGCTTATCATCAGCCGCATCGTGTTATCTGCGTACGCCAGAAGCGCTGTTGCCGAAGATAAAACCGCTGGCGGTGCCGACAATGAGCGAAATCAGCCTGTTCGCCCACACCTGAAGTTCTTTGTTATCGTTAAAAAGGCGATGGCTGGAAACACCGCACCAATGCCCACTGCGGCAGCCCTGGTTTTCAAGCATTCGATCTCCATCGCGACCGCCGCAATAGCATCGGATGGCAGTGCGTGAGTGGATTGGATAGTCTCGGCCACCGCCCTGCTGCTTATTGATTGAGAATACCAACCAACCCAGCATCCAGCACCGCCGGGCCTGACGTGAAGCCGATGTGGGTTCTACCAGAGAGGCGCTGCGCTTGATAGACTTTCATGACCGATAGCGCGCAGCGAATGATCCCGGCTTTTCTCGTCCCCTCATCCCTGGCGATCATCGGTCAATGTATGTTATTCTCAATTCAGGATGCTTCGGTGGCAATGCCGATGATGATCGCCGTGGAGCAATGATAGACACTGCTCGCCGTGCCCAGACACCAGTTGGTATCGTTGTTGGAAAAGGCGCGGTAAGGCGGGATGTCGCCCTCGTTATTATTGCACAGACAACGGCTGCAACTGGTCTTGGCACAGCAGTCGTTGTAGGAAATAATGTAATCTTTCCCATCAGCCGGATTCGTGCAGGTACCTATCCAGGTCATGGGCGACATCTCTGTGCCCGGGGGACAACTCCTGTGGCTGCCACCGCAACAGCTACACAAAAAACCATCGATAGCACAGTAACGCCAGTAATCACAGGAGGCCGGATCGCCCGGATCACCGGCCTGACCCGAGGTCTGTGGCGCCACTCCGGGATACCCCGAACCACCCCCGCCATCTGCCGCCCTGGCCACCGGTAACAAGGGCACCGCCGCTCCACCCACCAGCAGGCTGCCGAGGCCGGTCAAGAAGCTGCGCCTTGAGGTCTTGCGTGCAACGTGGCGTGCTGTGATGACAACCAAACGATCCAGCCATTGCATGATTATTCGCTCCTAATGTGAATTGCCGGAAGCAGGGGCTTGCTGATCCGAATCGACCGCAACCGCACGATGAATGTATTCCTGCAACGAAGCAACACCGCGCTCTTTCGATTCAAACAGACTTTCCAGATGCTCGCGCGAATTGATGATGCCCATGGAGGCAACCTTGCCCTGCTCATCAATCAATACCGCATAGGGCAGTTTCGATACGCCATAACTGCGCCCGAGTATCTCCGATGAAATATAGCTAAACCTGGCCAGATCATACCTGGCGATATAGGATTCATGATCGTGATGATCACCATCACTGGCCAGGATGATCTCCAGCCATTGGTTTTCACTTTTATGCGCCGACTTGACCATCGGCAGCAAGGTCTTGCATACCGGGCAGGTGGGCGAGATGAAAAACACCAGTGTGCTTTTACCGTTTCTCGGCACACCACCTACGGTTATCAGCCTGCCATTAATATCCAGTAACTCCAGTTGTTTGATCGGCTGTCCCACTTTAAGGGTCTGATTCATCATCAGCGCACCGGCGGGCGCCACCCGCTCATACAACACGCCGATCTGCCTGACCAGGGCGAAGATAACCACCGCCATCAGCAGCACGACTATCCACAGCAAAACAGTCGAGATGAGCAATGCCTCAGCCATGTTGCGGCCTCAATGTTTTTAACAATCCCCGGTTCACCAGCAGTTGATTGACAATGTTATAAAACAAACCGCCCACAGCGGTTGCCAGCACAATCACCACCCAGTCAAACCAGAGCAAAGGACGCGCCGGTGGCGGATGCAGAATGATCCAGGCAAACATGAACAAGACGGCATTACGCAGCACCAGCCAGGCGCTGATTGCCTGCCGTTGATCAGGGGCACCACAACCGCAATCAATGCTATCTCTGCCACGTAACAAATTCACAACGATTGCCAGCATGTAGACCAGCAACAACAGCATGGCACTGACCGCAGCAAATGAGGAGACCATCGGGACTAACAAAGCAAGGCCAGTGCCTGATTCGAGCAGCGGCAATAACCCGGCTATTGCATTGGCTGATCGTTCGGGTAACACGCGGTAGCCTTTTACAGTCTCGGTAAACTCAAGGGGGTTTTGCCACTTGTGAAACGCCGCCACCACAAAGACATAGCTCAACAACAGTGACAGTGTGATGGTGATGATGGGATCAAAAACCACGGCCAGGCCCGGTCAATGCGCCGCATGGAGGATGAAGGGCGTCTCAAAGGCGCGCCCGCCGATCGTGCGCTGCCACTGCCCCGACTCAATGTGATACACATCCAGGTTCATATCGCCATTGGTGACGACCAGATAGGGATCATCGTGCCGGGTCGCCTGAATGGAAACGCCCCAGTGCTTTAATGTGATCTTGTCGATGCGTTTGCCGGTGACTGCATCGTAAACCCACACCTCGCTGCCGCCGTTTTTATGGCTGCCGTCAAACCCATCTTGGTGCATCAACACGAACAGGCGCCCGCTGTCTTCATCGGCGGTGATGATCTGCCAGCCGCCCGGACGCCAGTTCTGCTGTTGCTCTGCTGGCCTGCTCAAGGCCCAGCCCGGGCCGATCACCGGCTCTTCCGTACGCATGTCCACCGTCTGAATCATGCCCTTGAACGAGGGGTAATAAGCAATGCCGTCAATCATGGCCGGTTTGGCAAACAGAGGATCATCATCGGCATGAAAAAACGGCTTCGTCCTGGCCTGTTTTTTCACCTGGCCGTTTTTATCCAGCTGCGTCACCAGCATGGTGTTATCACTGCACAGGCTGCCAAAGCTCAACTTGCCGGAGGGGTAGATCATGGCACAACCCGCAATGGGGATATCGTTCAAGATGCGGCGCTGCTCAATGTCAATCACCAACACGCTGGCCGCCGGCGTGAAATTAAACACCAGCAGCAGCCGTTCATCATCGAGAAACTGCAAGGTATTCTTGTGGGTGACAAACTGCCCGCGTTTGCCGCCCGGCAGAATAATCTCATCGATCGGCGTCAGGTTTTCCTTATCATAAATGGTCAGCAGGTCTGTGCGCTCACCCCGCACACGGCGGCTGTACACGGTCTCGGCGACATATAATTCAGGCCGCTTGCTCGAAGCCAGGAAGGAGGCAAACTGTCCGGCAGGCAGCGAGCCTTTGTAATTCCTGTTCTTTGCCGCCACATCAACGATAACCACCTTGCCGTCCACCAGGGAGAAGAAATTGCTATCGTGTGCATACACCCAGGTGGCCGGATACACTGCCGGTAACTTCTCTACCACAGGGATAGGCTCTGCCGACAGTTCAGCACGTGCCAGCGGTGCGATCACCATGGCCGGTATCAGTACACCCGGTAGCAGTATATTCGGTAACAGGGCGCTCCAGCATCTCATCTGCTTACACCTGCATGTATATTGGCAGCCATATGACCTGCCGCGCTGGCCCGCTCGTTCAATCACGCTTTCAAGGCTTAAAAACTGTAGGAAATACTGCCGCCTATCCATCGTGGCAGGCCGTAGTATTGCTCGGTCATGCCCAGCACGGTGGCCAGATCAAAGGTCTGCACCAGATACTCCTCATCAAACAGGTTATTGACAAAGATGGCCGCTTCCCATTTTTGATCGGCGGTGGTGTAACTGACGCGGGAATTGACCACGGCATAGCCATTCTCGGTCACGGCCTGGGCCTGGGTTAAGCTGAAAAAATGCTCGGAGCGATAATGAACATCGCCCTGGATGGCGATGGCAGCACCGCCCGGCACCGACCACTCATAGCGCACCAGGCCATTGAGGTTCCATTTCGGTGATTGTACCGGTTTGGTATCGCGCACACCGAGGCCAATCTGCAAGTCCACCGGCAGGTCGATATCCACATAGCCCACGCCGAACAGCAAGTCTAGGCCATCGGTTGGCGAGGCCTGTAATTCCACTTCAAAGCCATGATTTTTGGCATCGGCATTGAAGATAAACGTGGACAGACCGACGATGCGAAAGGCCTGGAAATCCTGGTAGTCGTAATAAAACGCCGAGGCATTTAAGCGCGCCAGCCCGCCGGCCAGGGTGGACTTAAAGCCGATCTCATAGGCATCGAGCTTCTCCTCATCAAAGCGCATCAGGGCATCATCCAGCGTAAGACCGGTAATATCCAACGGTGCATTAAAACCGCCGCCTTTAACACCGCGGTTCCAACTGGCGTAGACCAGGAGATCATCGGTTGGCCGCCAGTCCAGCTCCACCCGGGCCGACCACAGCCCACGATCCAGCTTGCCGTCATAGCGACCGCTCTCCGCAATAATATTCGGGTTACCGTTACGCTGGCGCATACCGGGTTCAAAATCCACAAAATTGCTGACATAGCTGTGGGTCTTCTCTTCCTCTATCCAGCGAAAGCCGGCGATGGCGGTGAACTGCTCCGTCAAGTCATATTCCACCTGCCCGAACACCGACCAGCTTTTGGTGTCCGTGGTGTACGGATTATCCGAGCCCTGAAAAGAACCATCGCTATCGACCAAGGGGCCGGGAACCCCAAGGGCGACGGCAACGCCCGGACCACTCAAGGGCTGCTCGGCGCCGTTGGCATCATTAACATC
Source organism: Gammaproteobacteria bacterium (assembly GCA_963422205.2). GTDB lineage: Bacteria > Pseudomonadota > Gammaproteobacteria > Eutrophobiales > Eutrophobiaceae > CAXMWX01. Next base: position 174,505 of record CAXMWX010000005.1, read on the forward strand.
GATGTCGAGATAGTAAAACCCCGCCACCCAGCGCATGACATCCGTCTCGCCATTGACGCGCAACTCCTGCGAGAACTGCCCGGCATCGGTATTTAGGAAAAAATTGAAATCGGCAAACGGCGAGGCGTCCGAGTCCTCAAGGTAGTCCCGTTTAATGTGCTGATAGTCGGTAATGGAGGTCAGTTGCATGCCATCGGCCAGATTCCATTTAAGCGTGCCGGATACGCCGTAGGATTCCATGTCCTGAAAACCAAACCGGTCATAGTCACCAGCGAACACATCGCCGTCCGCATCGCGGTAGCCGTTGATATTAGCCAGGTTGGGTGTCAGCTCGCCCAGCCCATCCCCATCCAGATCACGCGATGAGACGTTCTCGAACGGGCCGCCGGTGCGAATATTCTGCAAGGCGCCGCGCACATTGACCAGCAGCTCCAAATCGTCAGTCGGGCTGAACAGTAACTGCAAACGCGCCGCATAGTCATCGGCGTTATTAATGTCATCACCCAGCACGCGGTTTTCAATGTAGCCATCGTTATGGTGGGTGGCAACGGATAAACGGGCGGCCAGCGTATCACCGAGACCACCGCCCACGGCGCCCTGGAACTTCACCTGATTATAAGAGCCCAGCGTGACCTGGCCGTAGCCGTCAAATTCCTGGGTCGGCTTGCGGGTGACATAATGCGCCAGTCCGCCGGTGGCGTTGCGCCCGAACAGGGTGCCCTGCGGGCCGCGCAATAACTCAACACGCTCCATGTCAAACAGCAGAAAACCCGCCCCCGACATCTGGCTGACATAGACCTCATCCACATAGATGGACACCGGGCTTTCCTGGTTGCTGATAAAATCATTCTGCGCCACGCCGCGAATGGCGAGAGCATAATTGGACGGCCCATTAGGCTGAATCGTGCTGACCCCAGGCGCCAGGGCGGATAACTCCTGGGCATTGGTGTAGCCCAGCGCCCGTAATTGCTCGCCGGAGAAAGCAGTGACTGAAATACCCACATCCTGCAAATTCTGCTCACGCTTCTGGGCAGTGACCACCACCTCTTCGAGCACGATTCGTGCATTAGCCACATGGAACAGGCCGAGACAGGCCAAAGCGAGACCGATTTTCTTCATCATTGTTATACTCCCCCAAGAATGATTGATACAAGGACTTAACGGACGCTGGCGCGTTCATGCAAATTTAACCCAAACCATCCGCTGTATGTGTCCAAGCACTTTAGGACAAGCGCCCAAATATAGCACATAAAAATCAGGGGTAAAGAGGAAATCAGCCCTGGTTACAACATTGTTGGTATATGGCAACAGCAGCGGGCGAACTCCTCATCCCATGACCAAAGCCGTTGATTTGGTTAAGATGACCCCGTGGTCTTACGCACTCGAAAAGCCTTAAATCGCCCCGGCACCGCCACCCAGGAAAAGGGCTTATCTCGCCTTGTGAATATCCTGGATGCAGCACATGCGGTGTTCACGACCGAGGGCTATGCCAACCTGTCCATGCGTAAGGTGGCAAAACAGGCGGAGATCTCCATTGGTAATCTGAACTATTACTACCGCACCAAGGAGGACTTGCTGCGCGATCTGGCCGACTATTTTGTCACGCCTTATATCGAAGAGTTTGATCGCGCCCGACAGCAGGCCGGGGAGTCACCGGAGCGGCAGCTAAGAGCCGTGCTTGATTTTTGGGTGGCGGACTTGAGCACACCGGAGACCACCGCCTTCTTCCCGGAATTGTGGGCGCTCAGTAATCATAACCCGTACATCGCCGAACTGCTGGATGAGGTGTATATCGCCGCCAGGGAGTCCTTAAACGAGCTGGTGCCACAGATCAACGGCAGCCTGTCAAAGACCGAGGCCGAGCAAGTGTGTTTGTGCATGTGTGCAGCGATGGAGGGGCTGACGATCTTTGTTGGTCACGAGAAACCTTGGTACCCGCAACGGGATGCTATCCGCCGGCTCACCGTCGACTCGCTGATGAACATGGCAAAGCATACCATTGGCAAAAAAAACACGCGCAAGGCGCGAGCTGATTGCCACCGGTAAACCGGCCAGATAAACCAGCAGCCTACCCCTCCATCGTGCCAGAAAAAACACCATGCCGGGCGAATAGCTGTACGGCGGCGAACTCAACCGCCGACCCCCAAAGCGATGCGTCAGTGCAGGGTGTCATGTGTGTCAGCATCGCTTCAATCTGCGGCCAGGGGTTGGGATCAGGCACAACGCAAGAGGTCAGAATCAACCGGTGATTTCACCCGCCAGACGCTGAAACCGCCCGCAGCCTGCCACCTCCTCCGCAGCCGTCCCGGCAGAGCGTCCACTTGTCACCCTGGCGGCATTTGTTAAAATTCAGGCACGATCCGTATTCCGGGCGAGACCATCCATAGCAGGCGTCATCTTGCAATCCGAATCAGCCACCCAACGCACCGTACTTCTCATCGTCTGCCTGGGGGCGTTCATATCGCCCCTGATGCTCTCTGCGGTCAACGTGGCTATTCCGGGGATTGCACAGGACTTCGGGGCAACCGCCACCGCCATCAGCTGGATACCGCTGGCCTATCTACTGAGCAGCGCCGTGTTCATGTTACCGGCGGGGCGCATTGCCGATGGCTACGGGCGCAAGCGCATCTACCAGACCGGCATGATCGTCATCACCGTGGCCTCCTCGCTGGCGGCACTGAGCGAGTCCATCGGCTGGCTGCTGTTTTGCCGGGCCTTGCAGGGCCTGGGGGCGGCCATGTTATTCGCCACCGGCCAGGCCATGCTGGCCTCGGTCTTCCCACCGGCCAAACGTGGCCGTGCCATCGGCCTGTCCGTCTCCGCCGTGTATCTGGGGCTGACCGCCGGGCCGGCACTGGGTGGCTGGGCGATAGCGGCTTACGGCTGGCGCGCCAGCCTGCTCATCCACCTGCCGTTGGCCCTGCTGGTCATCGGCATCACGCGGCTGAAATTAACCGGCGACTGGCGGGGTGATGAGAGCAGAAAGCTCGATCTGACCGGCAGCCTGATCTATGGCGGGGCGCTGGTTATCAGCATGTACGGCTTATCTTCACTGCCCGGGGCAACAGGCATTGCCTGCATCATTCTCGGCTGTGTCGGCTTTATTGTGTTCTTTCGTTATGCCCGCCGGCGTGCTGATCCCATCTTTGATGTCAGCCTGTTTCGCACCAACCGGCTGTTTACTTTTTCCTGCCTTGCCGCCCTGGCGATCTATGCAGCAACCTTCAGCATTTCCTATCTGATGAGCCTATACCTGCAATACATCAAAGGGCTGGCAGCCGACAGCGCCGGCATCATCATGATCGGCCAGCCCTTAATCATGACCTTATTATCGCCAGTGGCAGGCAGACTGTCAGACAAATATGAAGCCTGGGTGCTGGCCTCATCGGGCGTTGGGCTTGTCTGTGTCGGGCTGGGCCTGCTGGCAAGCCTGACGGCAGACAGCGCTGTGATGACGGTTTTTATCTACCTGATGCTGACCGGGATGGGTTTCGCCCTGTTCAGCGCACCGAATATGAATGCCATCATGAGTTCGGTCAACAAGCGCCATTTAGGGCTTGCCGCCGGCTCTGTCAGCACCATGCGTGTACTCGGGCAAATGATCAGCATGGCGATAGTCACCGTGGTATTTGCTTTGCTGGTGGGGCCTGTTGAGGTGGTCTTGCTCGATCATGACCTGCTGATGCACAGCATTCGCATGAGCTTCGTGGCCGCTGCCTGCCTTGCGGCCACGGCCATCCCCTTATCGCTGAAGCGGGGCAACATGCGCCTTGATGCAGGTTGATGCCAAGTGCTGACAGCACATGGGCGGCCCCGGTTACGGGCGTTTGCCGTAACGCCAGCGGGTGGCGAAGGTAAACACCCGCTCATCACACACATCAATACACCGCCCGCAGTTGGTGCAGTCACCACTTAAGATCAATGGGCTGGCCTGCTCGTTGGCCGGTTTCAATGCCGGGGCGATCACCTGGGGTTCAGGGCAGTGCGTAAAGCAATCCCCACAGTCAGTGCATGCCTGCCTGTCAGCGGCTTTAATGCGGATCAGGGAGACCTTGCCCAGCACGCCATAGAACACGCCCACCGGGCAGAGATGCCCACACCAGGCACGGCGGCTGACAAAGACATCCAGCAGAAATACCGCCAGCATGATCACCCAGGCCATGCCCATGCCGAAGACCAGCCCTCGTTGTAACAGGGTGATCGGGTTGACTATCTCCCAGGCAATCGTTGTGGTCAGGGCAGAGACGATCAGCACCATGATAAACAGCCAGTTGCGGCTGGATTTTTTCAGTGGCAGGCTGGCGCTGATCCCCAGTTGGGTACGCAACCAATAGGCCAGATCCGTGACGATGTTGATCGGACACACCCAGGAGCAATATGCCCGGCCGCCCAGCAGCAGGTAGATGATGACGACATTCAGCGCACCCATGCTCGCAAGCGTGCCCATCTTGTGGCCGGCGGCAATCGATTGCAGGTAGATATACGGATCAGTCAAGGGCAGGACAGAGAACACCGTACTGGAGGCAAGATTCCCTTTGAGGATCCACAGCCCATAGAGCGGCCCGGCAAGAAACAGGCCCAGCAATGTCAACTGCGAGGTGCGCCTTAGCAGCCACCATGTATGCCGGCTGAACCAGGAACGCCTGCTCGTTACAGACATGACGGCTTGCTGTCCCATGGCGTTAGCGGTCCTGCTTCGCCAGCACCGTTGGTAACACCTTGATGGACGCCTGCTCTGTCACGCACGCTTTCTCACACTTGCCGCAGCCGGTGCAATGGGCGGCATGGACTGTCGGCTCAAAATAGGTGCGGCGGCCGGTGCGTTTTTGCTCCATCGTGATCGCCTCGCCTTGCAGCGGACAGGCCAGATAACAGGCACGGCAATGGGCGGCGCCCGTGATGCTGTAGCAGGTATCCAAACCCGTCATCACCGCCACCCCCATGCTCGCCTGCCCGACATCATCAAGCTCCTTGCTCAAGGCATCGGTCGGGCAGGCGGCGGTACAGGGAATATCCTCGCACATCTCACAGGGCACCTGGCGGGCGATGAAATACGGCGAGCCAGTCGCCACGTCCTCGGCAAATGTGGCCAGGCGCAAGGTATCAAACGGGCAAGCACGCACACACAGGCCGCAACGCACACAGGCAGCCAAAAAGTCCTCATCATCAATGGCACCGGGCGGGCGCAGCGCCCAAGCCGGGGTCGAGACAGACTGCGCTGAATAGGCGCCAAGCAAGAGGCCGATGAGGCTGAAACCGCCCGCCGTTTGCAGGCACTGCCCGACAAACTGCCGCCGACTCAGGTAATGTGCGTGATCTGGATTCGCTGTATCGGCCATACCGCCCTCGTTAGCTTGCTACCCCCCCCCCAGGTAACAATAGTACAGCCGTCCTATTTATTCAAGCAGCAAGAGGAGGCCGGCACAACCACCTCAGCGGTTAGCAGCTAATCAGCAACTTCTTATGCAGGCATTCTCTATCTCACGGCAATCGTATCGACAAGATACGCTACCACCCCGGCAAGACAGATCACAGGTCTTCTTTTCTTTCAAACAACGATACTCACATCTTTTACGCTTTTTTTCTGATCTTTCAGCGAGAATTGCTCGCTTTATCCTGAGCACATCGCTTGGATAAACTGCAAACAGCAAGTCATTGTCGCTTGATTGCCCCGAGGCAAAGGGGTTGGACGCATCACACAAGACCAGGGGGGCTGACTCACCAGCGATGGGTATCGCCTCATCGGCGATTGTGGCGGTGTTGGATAGGGTAGTAGCGACAAGGGATAACAGGCAGATAAGGTGTTTCATATTTTCAGTCTCCTGTGTTATTAGATGACACCCGACACGCAGCAGGGTGTCGGGCATTTCAACATGCGCTAACACAGGAAAGCACACCCTACTTATTTCCGGGTGGTCTTGTATTCGTAGGATACCCGACCGGGGGGCTCCTGTGTTAAACGCAAGACACAGATTTCTGTTGAAGGAAACCTGTATGCAGGGCATACTACACACGCAACATTAAAATGCAACCCTTGATAAGCCAGGCCGATGGGATGATGCAGGCGGTGTATTATCGGCTGGTTCTTACCCGAGGCATGACAACAAGCCGCCGGCAAGCCCCGTCATAACTGCGTCTGTAACGGCAGTTCGGTCGTGTCCTTGATCTCGGTGACGGCGATGGTGGAGTGCATTTCCCGAATCATCGGCAAGCTCATCAAGTGATTGCGGATGAAGCGCTCATAATGCTGGATGTCTTTGGTGATGATCTTCAGCAGGTAATCCATGGTGCCGGTCACGGTATAACAGGCCAGCACTTCAGGGAATTTGCGGATGGCTTTTTCAAACTCCTCCAGGTTTTCCCGACCATGGGCGGACAGGCTGATGGTAACGAACACCACCACCTCCATGCCCAGCTTGACGTGATCCAGCACAGCGACCCGGCGCTTGATCAAGCCGGCCTGCTGCAAGCGGCTGATACGCCGCCAGCAAGGGGACTGTGACAGACCGACCCGGGCGGCGACCTGGGCCGTGCTCAAGGCCGCATTACGCTGCAATAATTGCAATATTCGGATATCGCTGTCATTCAACTCAATCGGCATTACTTAACCTTTTTTATGCAAAAAATTAGATTATTTATGCAAAATATACCCGTTTTATCGAATGAATAAAATAATAATTTCCCTCCGTTTATCCTAAGATTGAGACCATTATCTGCAACGGAGTATCCTCACCATGGCGCCCACACCTGTCCCCCCGGCAATGATTTCACTGGAAGATAAATACGCCCTGGATGCCACCCGTGCATACATCACTGGCATTGAAGCCCTGGTCAGGCTGCCCATCCTGCAACACCAGCGTGACCTGGAAGCAGGGCTGAATACCGCCGGCTTCATCTCCGGTTATCGCGGCTCCCCGCTGGGCAATCTAGACCAGTCACTGTGGCAGGCAAAGCCGCATCTGGACAAACATCACATCCACTTCCAGCCCGGTGTCAACGAAGACCTGGCCGCCACTGCCGTCTGGGGTTCGCAGCAGGTGAACCTGTTTCCCCAGGCGAAGTACGATGGCGTCTTCGGCTTATGGTATGGCAAAGGCCCGGGGGTGGATCGCAGCATGGACGCCATCCGTCATGCCAATGCGTTTGGCACCGCAAAATACGGCGGCGTGCTGGCAATCGCCGGCGATGATCATGCGTGCAAGTCCTCCACCTTGCCGCACCAGAGTGAGCATCTGTTCATCGGCGCCTCCATTCCGGTGTTAAGCCCGGCCAATGTACAGGAGGTGCTGGACTTGGGAGTCTACGGGTGGGAATTGTCACGTTACAGCGGCTGCTGGGTGGCGTTGAAAGCGATCACGGAAAACATGGACTCCGCCCTATCGGCCGAGATCGATCCGCATCGGGTGAGCATAACCCGGCCGGATGATTTTGCCCTGCCCGATGACGGCGTCAATGCCCGCTGGCCGGACCTGCCGCTGGCGCAGGAGCGGCGGCTGAACAAATATAAAATTTACGCGGCGCGACATTTTGCCTATGTCAACCGGCTGAATCGGATCATGCTGGACAGCGATAACCCGCGCTTGGGAATCATCACGGCTGGCAAGGCATATCTGGATGTCTTGCAGGCGCTGGATGATCTGGGTATTGATGCGGCCGAGGCGGGGCGTATCGGCCTTAGGGTTTACAAGCTGGGCATGAGCTGGCCGTTGGAGCCGCTCGCCACGCACGCCTTTGCTGAAGGGCTGGAGGAGATCCTGGTGGTGGAGGAGAAACGCAGCATTATCGAAGATCAACTCACCGGGCAATTATACAACTGGCCAGTAGATAAACGTCCACGTGTGGTCGGCGAGTTTGATGAGCACGGGGCTGACTTGCTGCCGAACATCGGCGAGCTCACCCCCGCCCTGGTCGCCAAGGCGATCGCCTCGCGCACCGGCAGGTTTTATACCAGCAAAACCATTGAGCAACGGCTGGCCTTTCTGACAGCAAAAGCGCAGCGCTTATCTGCCCCCCGAAATGTGCTCACCCGTGTGCCTTATTTTTGCTCCGGCTGCCCGCATAACAGCTCGACCAAAGTGCCGGCAGGCAGCCGGGCGATGGCCGGCATAGGCTGTCACTACATGGTGCAGTGGATGGATCGCCAGACCCTGACATTCACACACATGGGCGGCGAAGGGGCCACCTGGATTGGTCAGGCGCCGTTTACCGACACCGAACATGTGTTTCAAAACCTGGGCGATGGCACGTATTTTCACTCCGGCATTCTTGCCATACGCGCCGCCATCGCCGCCGGGGTCAACATCACGTATAAAATTCTCTACAACGATGCCGTGGCCATGACCGGCGGGCAAAAAGTCGAGGGCAATTTGAGTGTGAGCCAGATCGTCAACCAGCTTATCGGCGAGGGTATCAAACGTATTGCGATCCTCACCGATGAGATGAAGCCTTACCCTGACATCTTCCCTGGCTTTGCTGGCCTTAGCATTGATCAGCGTGACCGGCTTGAGGCTATTCAACTGGAACTGAGACAGATAACCGGCACCACGATCATCATCTATGATCAGACCTGTGCTGCCGAGAAACGTCGGCGCCGGAGAAAAAATCTGCTGCCAGGGCCGGCCCGACGTATTTTTATCAACGAGGAGGTCTGCGAAGGCTGTGGGGATTGCGGCATCCAGTCGAATTGTTTATCGGTCCTGCCCAGGGAAACCCCGCTTGGACGCAAGCGACAAATTGACCAGCATGCCTGTAATCAGGACTTCAGTTGTGTTGAGGGCCTTTGCCCCAGTTTTGTCTCCGTGATGGGCGCTGAGTTGAAGACAGGCAAGCCCGTTGGACAGACAACGATAGTCAATGCCTTGCCGAAGCCGGACCTGCCATCACTCGCCCAGCCCTGGAATATCCTGATCACGGGCATAGGCGGCACGGGTGTGCTGACTGTCAGCTCTATCCTGGCCATGGCGGCACACATTGAGGGCAAGGGTTGTTCGGTATTAAACCAGACCGGACTGGCACAAAAATTTGGCTCGGTCATCAGCCATGTCCGCATCGGCGCACAGCAGGACGATATCCATGCGGTAAGAATAGCGGCCGGTGATGCCGATCTCCTATTAGGTGGCGATCTGGTGGTGGCGGCCTCGGATGAGGCACTGACCAAACTGCACCGGCAGCGCTCATATGCCATCATCAATGCCTGTCACTCGCCAACGGCGGATTTTATTACCGCACCGGATGCCATATTTCCAGCCGATGCCATGCGTACCACTGTGCTGGAAGAAGTTGGGGCGGACAAGGCCTGGTTCATTGATGCGATGAGTATCAGCACGCAGATACTGGGCGATCCCATCGCCTGCAACGTATTGCTGCTGGGGTATGCCTGGCAACGGGGGTTGATCCCCGTCAGCGCCGAGGCTATAAATCAGGCGCTTGCGGTGAACGGCGTGGCGGTTGAACTTAACCGCCAGGCATTTCTGTGGGGCCGGCGCACAGCATCTGATGAGGAGGCCGTGCTGGCCAGGGTGGATAGAACAGAAGCCGGACAGAAAGCGCCGGTGCAGATCGATGAGATCATTCGAGACAGACATCAGCGCCTGTGTGATTATCAGGACAAGCCCTGTGCAGATGCGTATGAAAAATTTATCACCCACACAAGAGCGGCTGAAAAACAGGCTGTCGGCCAGACGGTGGCGAATAAAAACGGAGAGGAATTCAGCCGTGCCGTGAGCTGTAATCTGTATAAACTTATGGCATATAAAGATGAATATGAAGTCGCCCGGCTGTATAGCAATGGAAAATTTATGCAGCAACTCAATGCCACATTCAGCGGCGACTTCACCTTGCGCTTTCATCTGGCCCCGCCGATCCTGGCGCGCCGGGATCATGCCAGCGGCAGATTGAAAAAACGTACCTTCCCACAGGCAACGCTGGTCTTGTTTGCCTTGCTGGCAAAGCTGAAATATCTGCGTGGCGGTTGGTTTGATGTATTTGGCTATAAGGAAGAGCGCATGCGGGAGCGGCGGCTGATTGCTGAGTATAAAGCAACTATCAATGCGATTTTGACCGACATCAACGCGGAAAATTATGCCACAGCGGTAAAGTTAGCCCGGCTGCCGGAGCAAATCAGAGGATTTGGTGTGGTCAAGTCTGCGAATATGAAAAAAGCAGCACGTGAAAAAACCAGGTTACTGAATCAATTTTACCATCGCTTGCCAGAAGCACGGCGTTCACCTGATCAAACGGCATAACACGCAACACCTTGCCAGCGATAATATCGCCGCTGATGGTGATGATGAGTGGACGTACCAAGCTACAGAGTCCGGCCACAGCGAATCCAAAGCCACCACTTAACCCCCCCCCTTGGGCGGGCTTGCTACAGAAAGCTGGCCGACAGAAACAGATACATGATGCCCACAGCAGTGAATCAGGCGATGCACGATAGGGGCTGGGTTTATCATCTTATCCTGGGCGATACCGGCGCATGCCTGCTGTGCTCCTTAGGATACTCAGCAGGAAGACAGTGAGCATTTCCTTTTCTGATCTGACAGGGCTGATCTGACAGGTGCTATTGGTTATGATCAGCGTAAATAAAAAAGCCGAATAACCTCATCGGTTATTCGGCGGCTTATCAATACCACGATATTATTACGTTAATCGTCCGTGTTATCGTTATGCCCTTCCCCTGGTGGTCTGTCGACCAGTTCTACCAGCGCCATGGGCGCTTTATCCCCATTGCGAAAACCACATTTCAGAATCCGCAGATACCCCCCTGGCCGGTCTTTGTAATGCGGGCCCAGCTCATCAAATAATTTTGTCACTGTCTGCCGGTCTCGAAGGCGCGCAAATGCCAACCGGCGCTTGGCAACCGAATCAGTTCTCGCCAGAGTAATTAATGGCTCGGCCACCCGGCGCAGCTCTTTTGCCTTGGGCACGGTGGTGCGTATGACTTCATGCTGCAACAACGACACAGCCATGTTACGAAACATCGCCTTTCGGTGACTGCTGTTGCGGTTCAGCTTCCTGCCGCTTTCTCTGTGTCGCATTGTTGTCTCTACGTATTGATTATTCGATCTTGAGGATTACATCATGGCCGAGAGCAGGCTCCGGTCTTCATACAACCCGGCAGGTGGCCAGTTCTCCAGCCGCATACCCAGTGACAGACCACGTGATGCCAGCACATCCTTGATCTCTGTCAGTGACTTTTTACCCAGATTCGGGGTTTTTAATAGTTCCACTTCAGTGCGCTGAATCAAATCACCGATGTAGTAGATGCTCTCGGCTTTGAGGCAATTCGCTGACCGGACGGTTAATTCAAGATCATCAACCGGACGCAGCAGAACAGGGTCGACTTCCGGCTCATTGCTGGCAGCCGCCTCTTCGGCCTCCTCGGCCTCCAGGTCAACAAAAACAGATAACTGATTACGCAGAATGCGCGCCGCCTCACGGATTGCATCTTCAGAATCAATAGTACCATTGGTTTCAATCTCAATAATCAGCTTGTCCAGATCGGTCTGTTGTTCCACCCGTGCGCTTTGCACATCATAAGCAATCCGTTTGACCGGGCTGAACGAGGCATCCAGCTTGAGTTTGCCAATCGTCTGATCAACGCCTTCTTCGGTGCTGGCAACGATAACAGGACGATAACCCCGGCCACGCTCAATTTTAATACGCATATCAAGCTCACCGGACTTGGTAAGGTTGGCAATGATATGATCCGGATTGGCTATTTCCACATCATGATCCAGGGTGATGTCACTGGCACGCACCTCGCCAAGGCCGGACTTGCTCAGTGTCAGCATGGCCTCATTATTGGTGTGCATGGTAATGGCCAGACCTTTGAGGTTGAGCAGAATATCGGTCACATCTTCCTGCACACCTTCGATGGTGGTGTACTCATGCAATACGCCCCGAATTTCCACTTCAGTCACAGCACAACCGGACATGGATGATAACAACACCCGACGCAGGGCATTGCCCAGCGTATGACCAAAACCGCGATTCAGCGGCTCTATGGTGACCTTGGCCAGGGTGCTGGAGAGGGCCTCCACATCCACTCTTCTGGGCTTTAATAATTCATTAAATGTTGATGGCATCTGGTTTCTTCCTCATCTCTCGCGGCTTTTATTTGGAATACAGTTCAACAACTAGCTGCTCGTTTATCTCGGCGGGCAATTCGGCTCGCTCCGGCACAGCCTTAAAAACACCTTCCATTTTTTTGGTATTCACGTCCACCCATTCAGGAAAACCCACCTGCTCGGCAACATTCAAGGCATCGGCAATGCGTAATTGCTTTTTACTCTTTTCTCTTATCTGTATTTTATCTGCTGGCTGCACCTGATAGGAGGGGATATTCACCGGCCTGTCATTGACCAAAACCGCTTTATGGCTGACCAACTGGCGCGCTTCATTGCGGGTACTGCCAAACCCCATACGATAAACAACATTGTCCAAACGCCCTTCCAGCAGTTGTAACAGGTTCTCACCGGTCGAGCCTTTCGCCCTGGCCGCCTCTTTGTAGTAACGCCGAAACTGCTTTTCCAGAATGCCATAGATGCGCCGCAGTTTTTGTTTTTCACGCAACTGTACGGCATAATCAGACATCCGCTTGGGCCTTGTGCCCTGCTCACCGGGGGCCTTGTCTATCTGGCATTTTGATTCGATAGAGCGGGCACGGCTTTTCAGGAACAAATCAGTCCCCTCGCGCCGGCTCAGTTTGCATTTCGGGCCCAGGTAACGTGCCATGGTTAATCTCCAGTCAGACTCGGCGTTTCTTCGGTGGACGGCAACCATTATGCGGGATGGGCGTCACATCCGTGATGTTAGTAATTTTATAACCAACGGCATTCAATGCCCGCACGGCGGACTCACGTCCCGGCCCGGGGCCTTTGATATTGACTTCCAGATTTTTCATGCCCACTTCCTGGGCAATCTCGCCCGCTTTTTGTGCGGCAATCTGGGCGGCAAACGGCGTACTTTTACGCGAGCCGCGAAAGCCGCTGCCGCCTGCTGTTGCCCAGGCCACCGTATTGCCCTGTCGGTCGGTGATGGTAATAATCGTATTATTAAAAGACGCATGGATGTGGGCGATGCCATCAACAATCGTCTTTTTAACTTTTTTCTTGGTTCGGCGTTGTTTGACCATCGTCATTCCCTCGGCTTATTTTTTGATAGGCCGTCTTGGGCCTTTACGTGTTCTGGCATTGGTTCGTGTCCGCTGGCCTCTGAGCGGCAGGCCGCGACGATGACGAATACCCCGGTAACTGCCCAGATCCCTGAGACGTTTGATATTCATGGAGACTTCACGACGCAAATCCCCTTCAACTTCATGGTTCGCAATTTCGGCACGCAGCCTGTCCAAATCACCTTCAGAGAGCTCCCTCACCCTGATCACAGGGCTAATCCCGGTAACATCACAAATACTGTGTGCACGTCTTCTGCCGATCCCGTAGATATAGGTCAGCGCCACACTGATGTGTTTATTATCCGGTATATTAACGCCAGCAATTCGAGCCATGAACAATCTCCTTACGCGCTAACCCTGGCGCTGTTTATGACGAGGATCACGGCATATCACCCGCACACTGCCTCTACGGCGGATGATCCGGCAATCCCGACAAATTCGCTTTACTGATGCTCTTACTTTCATAACGACTCCTAACAATATGCGGCTATCTTCGGCCATGACTTTTAAGGTTGGCTTTTTTCAGCACGCCCTCATATTGATGCGACATCAGATGCGCCTGTATCTGTGCCATAAAATCCATCACCACCACAACAATGATCAACAACGATGTGCCGCCAAAATAAAACGGCACATTAAATTTCAAGATCAAAAACTCCGGCAGCAGGCAGATGGCGGTAATATAGATCGAGCCCACCAGCGTCAAGCGCGTCAACACGGAATCAAAATAGCGTGCGGTTTGCTCGCCCGGGCGCATACCCGGAACAAAGGCCCCGGATTTTTTCAGGTTATCTGCCGTCTCGCGCGGATCAAACACGATTGCAGTGTAGAAAAAACAGAAAAACATGATCCCGGCGGCGTACAGGCCCACATAGAGCAACTGCCCGGGTTGCAATAATGTCGATAATTCCTGCAACCAGCGCATGTCCCTGGCCTGCCCTGCCCAGTTAGCCAGCGTGCCGGGAAAGAGGATCAGGCTGGAGGCAAAAATCGGCGGAATCACGCCGGCCATGTTCAGTTTTAATGGCAAATGACTGGACTGACCCGCATAGAGTTTACGCCCCATCTGGCGCTTGGCATAGTTGACCGTGATGCGGCGCTGACCCCGCTCAATAAAAATAACAAACGCCGTCACGGCGATGGCCAACACAAAGAATACCAGAACTAACAGGGGACTCAGCGCCCCTTCCTTGGTCAACTCCAGCGTACCGCCGATCGCACTCGGCAGGCCAGCGACAATACCTGCAAATATCAACAGGGAAATCCCGTTACCTACACCGCGCTCGGTTATCTGCTCACCCAGCCACATCAAAAACATGGTGCCGGTGACCAGGGTCGTCACCGCCGTGATACGAAACCCCAGGCCCGGATCCATGACCACAGTGGTACCGGCGGCCTGCTGTGCCTCCAGGGCCAGCGAGACACCCACCGCCTGGAAAGTCGCCAGCAACACCGTGCCGTAGCGGGTATATTGCGTGATCTTGCGCTTGCCCGCCTCGCCTTCCTTGCGTAGCTGTTTCAAACGTGGCTCAACAAAAGAGAGTAACTGCATAATGATCGATGCGGATATATACGGCATGATGCCCAGCGCAACGACTGAAAAACGCTCCAGCGCACCGCCGGAAAACACATTGAACAAGTCAATGATCGTGCCGCTTTGCTGCTCAAATAATGCGGCCAGTGCGGTCGGATTAATCCCCGGCACGGGTATATAGGTGCAAATACGATAGATAAACAGCGCAAACAACACGAATAACAGCCGTTGTCGCAGCTCTTTTAATTGCACCAGGCCACCCAAGCCGCCTGGAATTGCCGGGTTCGTTGCTGCCATGTTACTCCTCTACGCTGCCACCAGCCGCCTCAATCGCAAGGCGTGCGCCTTTGCTTGCCCGGATCCCTTTTAAGATGATCGCTTTATTAATCTCACCGGTGGCGATCACCTTGGCACGTTTAATGTTTCTTGCGATCAGATTAGCCGCCCGCAAGGCATTGATATCGATCACCTTGACATCCAGCTTGTCTAACTGGCTTAGACGAATCTCGGCGGTAATACGAGCCAGATGGGAATTAAAACCGGTCTTCGGCAGGCGTCTTTGCAAGGGCATCTGCCCGCCTTCAAACCCCACTTTGTGATACCCGCCGGAGCGTGACTTCTGGCCCTTGTGACCACGCCCGGCGGTCTTTCCCTGGCCAGAACCCGTACCGCGACCAACCCGTTTGCCCCTGGTTTTTGCACCCGCTGCGGGTTTCATTGAGTTAAGCTGCATGTCAGGCTTCCTCTACTGCCAATAGATAAGAAACTTTATTTATCATGCCCCGTATGGCGGGGGTGTCTTCTACGGTCACGGTATGACCAATACGGCGCAAGCCAAGGCCAGCGACACAGGCCTTGTGTGCGGCAATCCGGCGATTCGTACTTCTCTTCAAGGTGATGCGTATCTTCTTGTCGCTGGGGGTCATGTCGATTAACCGGTAATGTCCTCAATACGCTTGCCGCGCTTGGCGGCGATATAGTCGGGCGAGACCATCGATTCCAGACCTTTCACTGTCGCCCTGACCACATTCACCGGGTTAGTCGAACCGATGGATTTGGCCAGCACATTATGAATGCCGACACACTCAAACACGGCACGCATGGCACCGCCAGCGATGATACCGGTGCCTTCCGATGCCGGCTGCATGTAGACTTTTGCCGCCCCGTGGGTGGCGGTGATCGGGTATTGCAGGGTGGCTTCGCTTAATGGCACTGAAATCATATTGCGGCGCGCCCTCTCCATTGCTTTTTGAATGGCAACCGGTACTTCCCGCGCCTTGCCGCGACCAAAACCAACACGACCATTCCCATCACCGACCACCGTCAATGCAGTAAACCCAAAGATACGGCCGCCTTTCACGACCTTGGCAACCCGGTTTACCGCCACCAGTTTCTCCAGGAATTCGTCGTTACCTGTAATGGATTCTGTCACTGCCATTTCTTGCTCCTAAAACTGCATGCCCTGTTCCCGGGCAGCCTCGGCCAATGCCTTTACCCGACCATGATACTTAAACCCTGAACGATCAAACGCCACCCGGGTCACGCCGGTTTTTTTTGCCCGCTCGGCGATCGCCCTGCCAACGATAACAGCGGCATCGGTGTTACCGCTGTAGTTTATCTGGCTACGCAACTCCTTATCCAGAGAAGAGGCGCTGGCGAGCACTTTTGCCCCCTGTGCATCCAGCACCTGTGCATAGATATGGCGCGGTGTACGATAGACACACAAACGTGATTCACCCCGCCGTTTTATATGTGTACGTGCCCGGCGGGCGCGTCTTAATCTTGCGGATTTCTTGTTCATGGCATCTGCCTTTATGCCTTCTTGGCCTCTTTACGGATAATCTGCTCATCAGCATAACGTACACCTTTGCCTTTATATGGCTCAGGCGGCCTGTACGCCCGGATATTGGCGGCCACCTGATGCACCTGTTGTTTGTCTGCCCCCTTGATGATGATGTCAGTCTGGCTTGGGGTCTCAATAACCACGCCTTCAGGCACCGGAAAATCCACCGGATGCGAAAAGCCCAAACTAAGACTGACGCTGCTCGCCTGGGCCTGGGCACGATAACCGACACCGATAATTTCCAGCGTGATCTGAAAACCCTCAGTCACACCCGTGACCATGTTCTGCACTATCGCCCGGGTAGTACCAGCTAAGGCCCTGGCTGACTTGGACTTGTCTTTTGCTGAGACCTGTAATTGCCTGTCCGTCTTGTTCACCTCAACCAGGGCATGCAACTGATGCTGTAACTCACCGTTGCCGCCTTTCACCTTCAAGACAGCACCCGCTATATTCACATCCACCCCTTCAGGGATCTGCACAGGATGATTCGCTATTCGTGACATGATCGGCCTTCACGCAACAATACAGATAATCTCGCCACCAACGCCCTGCTGGCGCGCATGGCGATCAGTCATCATGCCTTTGGAAGTGGAGACAATGGCAACGCCCAAACCACCCTGCACTGCCGGCAGGGAGCCGACTGGGCGATACTGCCGGAGGCCAGGGCGGCTGATTCGCTTCAACAGGGCGATCACCGGCTTGCCTTCAAAATATTTCAACTCAATAGTCAGTTCGGGTTTCATTATCTGCTGATGGGCATGTTGCCGAATCTCAAAGTCGGTGATATATCCTTCTTCTTTTAAGATGGAAGCAACCGCCACCTTCTGCTTTGAAGCCGGCATGGTGACCTGGCGTTTTGCCCGTTGCTGGCCGTTACGGATACGGGTCAACATATCCGACAGTTGATCTTGTAAACTCATAGGCTTGCTCTTCTCATTAACTTGTCACTAACTTCTCACCAGCTTGCTTTAACCAGGCCCGGAATATCACCGCGCATGGCCGCTTCGCGTAATTTATTTCTGGACAGGCCAAACTTCCGGTAATAACCATGGGGTCGACCGGACAAGGCGCAGCGATTACGCAAACGGCTTTTGCTGGTGTCTCTTGGCATCTTGTTCAGCGTGATATGCGCTGCTTTACGCTCCTCTTCGCTCAACGACATATCTTTGATGATTGCCTTAAGTCCTGCCCGTTTGTTCGCATATTTTTCTACCTGTCTGCGCCGCCTGGCTTCCCGGTTGACCATGGATGCTTTTGCCATAATGCGTTATCTCTTGTTAAGGTTAATTCGTTTATTGCCGAACAGGAAATTTAAAGGCCAGTAACAGGGCCTTCGCTTCTTCGTCTGTTTTTGCGGATGTCGTGATCGTAACATCCATGCCTCGTAGCTTGTCGATCCTGTCATAATCAATTTCCGGGAAGATGATCTGCTCTTTCACGCCCATGCTGTAATTGCCTCTGCCATCGAAAGCACGCGGGCTTAGACCACGAAAATCACGAATGCGCGGGATCGCTATGCTGATCAAGCGATCCAGAAATTCATACATTCTTTGTCTGCGTAATGTGACCTTGCAGCCATTGGGATACCCTTCTCTTACCTTAAAATTAGCAACAGATTTTCTGGCGTTGGTTACCACCGGCTTTTGCCCGGCGATCAAAGTCATATCCTGTAGCGCATGTTCAATGACTTTTTTATCAGCAACCGCTTCACCCAGGCCCATGTTCAAGGTGATCTTGGTAATCCGCGGCACTTCCATCACGGATTGATAAGCAAACTGCCCGGTCAACTTTGCGATGACCTCGGTCTTGTAGAATTCCTGTAATCTGGACATGGCCTGCTCTGCTGTTAAATCTGTTCGTCTGACTTGCCTTGTGCTTAACGCGTATTAAACGTCAATCACCTCATTGGTGGATTTAAAGTAACGCACCTTGGTGCCATCTTCCAAAAACCTGAACCCGGCCCGGTCAGCCTTGTTGGTCACCGGATTGAAGATAGCCACATTAGACACATCAATCGGCATTTCTTTTTCAATGATGCCGCCCGGTATGCCCTGCACAGGGTTGCCCTTGGTGTGGCGCTTCACGGTATTGACATTCTCCACGATGACTTTTGCTTTCGCTGTTATCACAGCGAGCACGACACCGCGCCTGCCCTTGTCTTTGCCGGCAAGCACGATGACCTCATCACCTTTTTTAATCTTGTTCATGCACTAATCGCTAAAGGACTTCCGGTGCCAGAGAGATGATCTTCATAAAGTTCTCACTTCGCAATTCTCGTGTCACCGGGCCAAAGATACGTGTACCTATCGGCTGTCGCTGATTATTCAGCAACACAGCAGCATTGCTGTCAAAACGGATCAGTGAACCGTCAGGACGCCGTATGCCCTTGCGGGTACGGACAACAACGGCATGATACATTTCGCCTTTTTTCACCCTGCCGCGTGGAATGGCCTCTTTTACACTGACCTTGATTATATCACCGACCCGGGCATACCGGCGCTTCGAACCACCTAATACCTTAACACACATGAGCCGGCGTGCTCCGCTGTTATCAGCAGCCTCTAAAACGGTTTGCATCTGGATCATGTTCGCATTCCAATTATCAGTCGACCGGCAAAACCCTTAGACTTCCTGGGCCCTGGTGATGATTTTTTGCAGCCGCCAGGCCTTCCTCCTGGAGATGGGTCTGGAGGACTCGATCACGACCATATCACCTTCATTGCATTCATTATGTTCATCATGCGCCAATAGTCGGGTTGAACGCCGAATATATTTCCCATACAGCGGATGCTTGACTGTCCTTTGAATTAACACTGAAACAGACTTGTCCATCCGGTTACTGACCACCCGACCAGTCAAGGTTCTTGATGTTCTTTTGGGGGGCGTTTTTGCAGCCTCATTCATTCAACTCGCTCGCTATCGTTTGCTTTCATTTCATGCAGCACGGTTTTGATTCGTGCAATATCGCGCCGCACCTGCTTGAATTCACTGGGTTTGCCAAGCTGGCCTGAGCCTTTCTGCATACGCAGGTTAAACAACTTGCGCCAGCAGTCGCCAAGCATGGTGTTTAACTCCTCCGGCGTTTTATCTCGTAAATCCGCTGCTTGCATTTATAACATCGTCCGGTTCACAAACGTTGTCTTTACCGGCAGCTTGGCGGCGGCAAGCCGGAATGCCTGACGTGCCAGCTCCTCAGATACACCTTCAATTTCATACAACATCTTGCCAGGCTGAATCTGTGCTACCCAATACTCCACATTACCTTTCCCGCCACCCATTCTGACTTCCAGCGGCTTTTTGCTGATCGGCTTATCCGGGAATATCCGTATCCATAGCTTGCCGCCGCGCTTCACCGTACGTGTGATGGTGCGTCTTGCCGCCTCAATCTGGCGGGCAGTAATCCGGCCGCGCCCAGCCGCCTTCAGGCCATACTCACCGAAGCTGACCTTGTTACCGTTAAAGGCCAGGCCCCTGTTTCTGGACTTGCTCTGTTTTCTGAACTTTGTTCTTTTCGGCTGTAACATGTATGCACCTTATCCCTCAAGATGAAGCGGTTTGTGCGGCTTCCTCTTCCTGCTTCTCTTCCCGGCTGAAAACCTCACCTTTGAATATCCACACCTTCACGCCTATCACACCATAAGTCGTGCTGGCCCTGGCAAGGCCGTAATCAATATCAGCACGCAGGGTGTGTAATGGGACACGTCCTTCTCGGTACCATTCAGAGCGGGCGATCTCGGCACCATTCAAGCGACCAGCAACATTGATCTTGACGCCCAACGCCCCCAGGCGCATGGTATTCGTGACAGCACGTTTCATCGCCCGGCGAAACATAATACGTCTCTCGATCTGCTGGGCAACACTCTCAGCAACTAAATGTGCATCCAGTTCAGGCTTTCTGATCTCCTCCACACTGACACTTGCACGCACCCCCATCATCGTGGAGACTTCCTGGCGCAACTTGTCGATGTCCTCACCTTTTTTACCAATCACAATGCCAGGGCGGGCGGTATGAATGATCACATGGGCATTATCGGCATGGCGTTCGATCTGAATACGACTGACAGACGCATTCGCCAGTTTACTCCGAAGATGCTGGCGCACTTTAAGATCCGTATGCAGATAAGCCGCATATTCCTGTGAACCGGTAAACCAGGTTGACGTCCAGTCTTTAATAATGCCCAGACGAATACCTGTCGGATGAACTTTTTGTCCCATAAGCGTTACTCTTCTGCCCCTGCCACAGTCACGCTAAGATGACTGGTTCTTTTGATAATCCTGTCGGCCCGGCCTCTGGCTCTGGGGCGTAATCTTTTCAACGTCGGCCCCTGATCAACCATGATGGCCGAGACGGTCAGCTCATCAATATCAGCCCCATCGTTGTGTTCGGCATTGGCAATCGCCGATTCCAATACCTTCTTGATAATGACCGCCCCTTTTTTATTGCTGAAGTTCAGGACATTCAGCGCCTTGTCCACTGACAGACCGCGGATCTGATCGGCCAGCAGGCGTAACTTTTGCGGGGCGATGCGCGAATGTCTCAATCTTGCTGTTGTCGGCATGAGTCTTTAACCTGTTTTTCTGTCGCCCGCATGCTCGCGGAAGGTACGTGTCAACACAAATTCGCCCAGCTTGTGACCGACCATGTTCTCGGTGATAAAGACCGGCAGATGATCCCTGCCATTGTGTACCGCAATCGTCAGCCCGACCATATCCGGCAGGATCATCGAACGCCTGGACCAGGTCTTGATGGGGCGCTTGTCATTCGATTTCCTGGCCTGCTCCACTTTTTTGAGCAAGTGATGATCCACAAACGGGCCTTTTTTAATTGAACGTGGCATCGGTATCCTCTGGCTGTTACTTGCGTTTACGGACGATCATCGTGTTGGTGCGTTTGTTCTTGCGGGTCTTAAAACCCTTGGTGGGGTTGCCCCAAGGCGTCACCGGATGCCGGCCACCTGAAGTACGCCCCTCACCACCCCCATGTGGGTGATCGACCGGGTTCATTGCCACCCCGCGCACGGTCGGCCGGATACCACGCCAGCGCTTCGCCCCGGCTTTACCGAGCTTACGCAGGGCATGCTCACTGTTGCTGACGCTGCCGATCGTGGCACGACACTCCAGCGGCAGCTTACGCATTTCACCTGAGCGCAGGCGGAGCGTGGCGTGTGCGCCCTCGCGGGCAACCAACTGGACACTGGCACCGGCACTTCTGGCAAGCTGGGCGCCTTTACCCGGCTTCATCTCAACACAGTGCACCACGGTGCCAACCGGAATATTTCTGATGGGCAGCGCATTACCTGTATCAATCGGCGCTTGTGAACCTGACAGCACTTCATCGCCTGCATTGATGCCCTCCGGGGCAATAATGTACCGTCGCTCGCCATCGGCATAACATAGCAAGGCCAGATAAGCGGTGCGATTGGGATCGTATTCCAGGCGTTCCACTCTGGCCTTGATGCCATCTTTATCACGCTTAAAATCAACCAGACGATAGCGCTGTTTGGCACCACCGCCGCGGTGTCTGACAGTGATCCTGCCGTTGTTGTTACGGCCGGATTTTTTGCTCTGCATCTCAAGCAAAGGCGCATACGGCTTGCCTTTATGCAGATGTTTATTGACGATATGCACCATGGCCCGACGGGCGGGCGATGTCGGTTTTGATTTAACTAATGCCATGAGCTTTACCTGGTCTGTCCTGTTTAAGCGCCGACAAAGTCGATATCAAAGCCGGGCTTTAATGTCACATAGGCTTTTTTCCAGTCAGCACGCCGACCACGCTTCATCTTGAAAGTCTTGCGCTTGCCTTTGACATTGCTGGTCTGCACCGACTGCACTTGTACTTCAAACATCTCCTCCACCGCCCGTCTGATTTCCGGCTTGGTCGCATCGCTTAGCACCCGAAAGACAAACTGCTTGTACTTATCACCAAGCAAGGTGGATTTTTCAGTCACCCTGGGCTCCAGCAAGATGCACATCAGCCTTTCGTCTTTCATGAGAGCCAGGACTCCACTTTCTCAATGGCTGCCTGTGTGATTAATACGTGTGCAAAGGCAAGCAGACGATAGGGATCAAGTGCCTGCATGGCAATGACATCCACCCTGGGCAGATTGCGGGTGGCGAGATACAG
The DNA here is from genome assembly GCA_963422205.2 of Gammaproteobacteria bacterium. GTDB lineage: Bacteria > Pseudomonadota > Gammaproteobacteria > Eutrophobiales > Eutrophobiaceae > CAXMWX01. The sequence goes on from CAXMWX010000005.1 coordinate 197,186, forward strand.
ATTCTCACTCACTTCCTCTGTGACCAGCAGCACATCCGTCAAACCGAGGGCCTTCAGCATGGCTGACGCCGCCCGGGTTTTCGGTGCCTTGAACTCCACAGTATCGATAGCGCTCAAGCGTTCCTGCCTGGCTAACTCTGACAAAATGACGCGCATTGCACCACGATACATTTTCTTATTGACCTTGAGGCGATGATCACGGGGCCTGGCTGCAAAGGTGACACCACCACCTCGCCAGAGCGGGCTGCGGATAGTGCCAGCACGCGCCCTGCCAGTGCCTTTCTGACGCCAGGGCTTACGACCACCGCCGCGCACAGCGGCGCGGTTTTTTTGCGCTTTTGTCCCGGCCCGTGAGGCTGACATAAAGGCACTGAGCACCTGATGCACCAAGGCTTCGTTGTAAGCGGCGGCAAACACGGCATCAGAGACTTCAAGTCTGGCCGGGGTTTTCCTGCCCGCCTTGTGTAATACCAGTTGCATGGGCTATGCCTTCACCGCCGGTTTGATGATGACCCGGCCACCCTTGGCGCCAGGCACTGAGCCTTTTATCAAAACGAGATGACGCGCAACATCCACTTTCACGACTTCCAGGTTCTGGACAGTGCGCCTGACATTACCCATCTGTCCTGCCATTTTTTTACCCTTGAACACCCGACCCGGCGTCTGACATTGCCCGGTAGAACCCGGGGCGCGATGCGCCAGTGAGTTACCGTGCGTGGCACGTTGGGCACGGAAATTATGCCGCTTAATCACCCCCGCATACCCCTTGCCAATCGTGGTGCCAACCACATCAACCTTCTGCCCTTCAGCAAAGATATCCACCGTAAACTCCTTACCGGGCGCCAATGCGTCAGCTTCACTGCCGGTCAGGCGAAACTCGATCAAGCCTTCCGCATTATCAACCCCGGCTTTTGCCAGAGTCCCTGCGGCTGGCTTACTGATCAGATGGCGGCGTTTACTGCCATGAGCAAAATGCACCGCACGATAACCCTCTTTTTCCACATCGGTCAGGCGAATGAGGCGATTGGGAACCGCTTCGACCACAGTGACAGGAATGGACCGGCCTGCTGCCGTGAAGATGCGGGTCATGCCGCGTTTTTTGCCTACCAGTCCAATACTCATCTGCTTAACTCCACTATCTCTTCACTTATAAATCTAAGCCGGTTAATTCAGCTTAATCTGCACATCAACGCCAGCGGCTAACTCCAGCTTCATTAGCGCATCAACGGTTTTGTCTGTCGGGTTGATGATGTCCATCAATCTTTTATGCGTGCGAATCTCATATTGATCACGGGCGTCTTTGTTGACGTGTGGGGAGATCAACACCGTGAACCGCTCTTTCTTGGTCGGCAAGGGAATCGGCCCTTTCACCTGCGCCCCGGTGCGACGTGCTGTTTCCACGATCTCCCGGGTGGACTGATCGATCAGCCGGTGATCAAATGCCTTGAGCCGAATGCGTATATTTTGTTTGTTATCTGCCATATTGCTTGTCTCTGAAGCCAACCCCATCCTTCAAGCTATTCAATAATGTTAGCGACTACCCCGGCACCCACAGTACGACCCCCCTCACGAATAGCAAAGCGCAAGCCCTCCTCCATCGCTATCGGGTTAATCAGGCTCACTACCAGCTTGATGTTATCCCCCGGCATCACCATCTCAGCCCCCTCCGGCAATTCTACCGCCCCGGTCACATCGGTCGTGCGAAAATAAAACTGTGGCCGGTAATTACTGAAAAACGGGGTGTGCCGGCCGCCCTCCTCTTTGCTCAATACATACACTTCGCACTCAAACCGGGTATGTGGCGTAATGCTGCCAGGCACACATAACACCTGCCCCCGCTCAACCTCTTCCCGTTTCGTGCCACGCAGCAACACGCCGACATTATCCCCCGCCTGCCCCTCATCTAAGAGCTTGCGAAACATCTCCACGCCGGTGCAGGTGGTCTTCATGGTCTCCTTAATCCCGACTATCTCTATCTCATCGCCAACCTTCACTATCCCGCGCTCCACCCGACCGGTCACTACCGTGCCCCGACCACTGATGGAGAACACGTCTTCTATCGGCAGCAGAAAGGGCTGTGAGACCGGCCGCTCCGGTACCGGGATGTAGGTATCCATCGCCGCCACCAGCTTCTCTATCGAGGCACGGCCAAGCTCGCCCTCATCGCCCTCCAGGGCCTTCAATGCGCTGCCAGTGACCACCGGTGTCTCATCACCAGGAAACTCATAGCTGTCCAGCAGCTCCCTCACCTCCATCTCCACCAATTCCAGCAGCTCGGCATCGTCCACCTGGTCGGCCTTGTTCATGTACACCACGATCTTCGGTACACCCACCTGACGTGCCAGCAGGATATGCTCACGGGTCTGGGGCATCGGGCCATCCGCTGCGCTCACCACCAGCACCGCCCCGTCCATCTGCGCCGCACCGGTGATCATGTTCTTCACATAGTCCGCATGACCCGGACAATCCACATGGGCATAGTGGCGGGTCTCGCTCTCATACTCCACATGGGCTGTGGCTATGGTAATCCCGCGGGCGCGCTCCTCCGGGGCATTGTCTATCTGCTCGTAGGCCTTCGCCTCGCCGCCAAACTTCAATGACATCGTCTTCGTTATCGCCGCCGTCAAAGTCGTCTTGCCATGATCTACATGGCCTATCGTGCCAACATTTACATGCGACTTCGTGCGCTCAAATTTCGCCTTGGACACTGTTCTCTACCTCATTCGTTTGCAGTTGCTGTTATTTGCCCTGCTGCTCTCAAGTTTATTGGGGTTTACTGATAATTGCCTCGGCAATATTCGGGGGAACCGGGTTATATTTGGCAAATTCCATCGTGTAAGTGGCGCGGCCCTGGGTTGCCGAGCGCAGATCCGTGGCGTAACCAAACATCTCTGACAGCGGCACCTCGGCGCGGACGATCTTGCCCGCAGCGGAGTCCTCCGTACCTGAGAGTATGCCTCGGCGGCGGTTCAGATCACCGGTGACAGCCCCCAGATAATCCTCGGGCGTCACCACTTCCACACTCATCATCGGCTCCAGCAAAATGGGGGCCGCCTGGCCAGCCCCTGCCTTAAACCCCATGGAACCGGCGATCTTGAAGGCCATTTCACTGGAATCGACCTCATGAAACGAGCCGTCAAACAGAGTAACCTTGACATCCACCACCGGATAACCGGCAATCACCCCGTTGCCCATCTGCTCCTGAATTCCTTTATCCACGGCCGGGATGTACTCTTTGGGAATTGCCCCGCCAACGATCTCATTAATAAACTCATAGCCGCTGCCGGTATCCTGCGGCTCGATCTTCAACACCACATGACCATACTGCCCGCGACCACCGGATTGCCGGACAAATTTTCCCTCGACCTTCTCCACCGGCTTTTTGATGGTCTCGCGATAAGCCACCCGTGGCTTGCCGACATTGGCCTCCACCTTGAACTCGCGCTTTAGGCGGTCAACAATGATCTCCAGATGCAATTCACCCATGCCGGAGATGATCGTCTGGCCGGATTCCTCATCGGTATGCACACGAAACGAGGGATCTTCCTGCGCCAGCTTGCCCAATGCCACCCCCATTTTTTCCTGATCGGGTTTCGTCTTTGGCTCAACGGCAACCGAGATAACCGGCTCAGGAAATTCCATTCTCTCCAGCGTAAGCACGGCATTGTTATCGCACAGTGTGTCCCCGGTGGTGACATCTTTCAGGCCGACCGCCGCGGCAATATCGCCCGCATGCACTTCCTTGATCTCCTCGCGGCTGTTGGAGTGCATCTGTAACAGGCGACCGATACGTTCTTTTTTGTGTTTAACCGGATTGAAAACCGCATCACCGGAATTCAACACGCCGGAATACACCCGAAAGAATGTCAAGGTGCCGACAAAGGGATCGGTGGCGATCTTAAACGCCAGGGCGGAAAACGGCTCGGCATCATCCGCATGACGTTCAGCCTCGGTTTCCTTGCCATCATCGAGAATGCCTTTGATGGCTGGCACATCCACAGGGGCCGGCAGGTAATCAATAACGGCATCCAGCATCGCCTGTACGCCTTTGTTCTTAAAGGCCGACCCGCATAAGGTGGGGACAATTTCGTTGTTTAAGGTGCGTAGCCTGAGCCCTTCCCTGATCTGCGCCGGGGTCAACTCGCCTGCCTCCAGATACGCCTCCATCAACGGCTCGTTTGCCTCCGCCGCCGCTTCCATCATCTGCTCGCGCCAGCGTTCACAATCGACCAGCATCGCCTCCGGGATATCCTGCTCCTTAAACTTCACGCCCATGTTTTCCTGCTCCCAGTAAATGGCCTTCATCTTGATGAGATCAACAATACCGGCAAAGCCATCTTCCGCCCCTATGGGTAATTGCACTGGCACCGGGTGGCTGCCAAGTCGGGTCTTTATCTGCTCAACCACGCGCAAAAAATCAGCGCCTGCGCGATCCATTTTGTTGACGAATGCCATGCGAGGGACGTGATATTTATTCGCCTGACGCCAGACTGTCTCAGACTGCGGCTCCACCCCGCCGACCGCACAAAATACCGCACAGGCCCCATCCAGCACACGCAAAGAGCGCTCTACCTCAATGGTAAAATCCACATGGCCGGGGGTGTCGATGATGTTGATGCGATGCTCCTCAGCGTTGCCCTCCATACCACGCCAGAAGCAGGTGGTGGCAGCGGATGTGATGGTGATGCCGCGCTCCTGCTCCTGTTCCATCCAGTCCATGGTAGCGGCGCCATCATGCACTTCGCCGATCTTGTGAGACACACCGGTGTAGTAGAGAATGCGCTCGGTGGTGGTCGTCTTGCCAGCATCAATATGGGCCATGATGCCGATATTGCGGTAGCGTTCGATAGGGGTATGACGTGCCATGGGTATCATTCTGCCTCGGTACTTACCAGCGATAATGCGAAAATGCCCTGTTGGCCTCGGCCATCTTGTGGGTATCTTCACGTCTTCTGATCGCTGTGCCACGATTGTCTGCCGCATCCAGCAACTCCCCGGCCAGGCGCAAGCCCATATTTTTCTCGCCACGGTTTTTTGCCGCCCCCACCAGCCAGCGCATAGCCAGGGTCATGGCCCGGTCCTGGCGAACTTCTATCGGGATCTGATACGTTGCACCACCCACGCGCCTGGATTTAACCTCCACCACCGGGCGCAGGTTGTGCAGCGCTTGATTAAACAACTCCAGCGAGTCTGCATTTCTCTTCCGGCCAATCTCATCCAGTGCGCCATAGACGATCTTCTCGGCGATGGATTTCTTGCCGTGGCGCATCAGCATATTGATAAACTTGGCCAGCACTTTATCGTGATATTTCGGGTCGGGCAGAATTTCCCGCTTCTCTGCAACTCGTCTTCTGGACATGGCTGGCGACTTACCAAGGTTATAATGTGGGTTACGATTTGGGTTTCTTGGCGCCGTATTTGGAACGCGCCTGGCGCCGGTCGGCAACGCCGGAAGTATCCAGGGTGCCGCGCACGGTGTGATAGCGCACACCGGGCAGGTCCTTCACACGTCCACCGCGGATTAAAATGACCGAGTGTTCCTGGAGGTTATGACCTTCTCCGCCGATATACGTGGTCACTTCCTGGCCGTTGGTCAAGCGTACCCGCGCCACTTTACGCAGGGCCGAATTGGGCTTTTTCGGCGTGGTGGTATACACCCGGGTACAGACCCCGCGCCTTTGCGGACATGCCTGCAAGGCGGGCACATTGCTCTTGGCCTTTTGCCGCTTCCTTGGCTTTCGCACTAACTGGTTGATCGTAGACATAAAAATACAACTTCCTCTCACTTTTATTGTAAATAAACCCGGCTTTTTCAAAGCAAAAATACGCCACAGGGACGGCCGCCCATCAAGCCGAATGGGTCATGTCAGTTATGAGAATTTGAACAGATACGCTTCATACGCATTAAAGATACGTCTCTGTCCCCTAAAGCCACTACGATACGGGTGACTGTGCAGCACGGGTGCTGCCATTTTTCAGCATAAAGCGGCTGACAAAATAACGAAAAACCTGCCTGTTGCAGATCTTCCTCGCCCTAAAAACCGATTGCCTGAAAACGACTGGATTAAACGGGCGCTTATTTTAAGGAGTCGCTTAATCTACCGGGCTAAAACCACATTACCCCAGTAAAAAAGAGCGGAATTGTATGGCCTTCACAGTACGGCTGTCAAGCCTCAAATATCCGCTTAACTGCCCGGCACTTGCAGCAGCGGTATCTGCTTGTCTTCAGCCGCTTCTGTCGCCGGTATGAGGGAGTTCGCAACCGACGATGCTGCCTCAGGCTCTGCGGTTGGCATCACCGCCCCTTGCGTCGAATCCTCCTCCGCCTTGTTGCGTCTTTCCGTGTGATAAGCCAGGCCAGTGCCAGCCGGGATCAGGCGCCCGACGATCACGTTTTCCTTCAAGCCGCGCAACTCATCACGCTTGCCATTCACGCTGGCTTCGGTCAGCACCCGGGTGGTCTCCTGGAATGAGGCCGCCGAGATAAACGACTCGGTAGACAATGACGCCTTGGTGATGCCCAGCAGCACCGGCTCATACTCCGCCGGCTGCTTGTCATCGGCAATCAGCGCCTCATTCTCCTCATCCACCCGGGCACGCTCTGCCTGCTCGCCCTTGAGCAGGCTGGAATCGCCCGGTGCGGTGATCTCGCAACGCCGCAGCATCTGCCTGACGATCAACTCTATGTGCTTTTCGTTGATCCTGACGCCCTGCAGGCGGTAGACCTCCTGAATCTCATTCACAATGTATTCGGTCAAGGTATGCACGCCCTTCAGACGCAGAATGTCATGCGGTGCGGGCGGGCCATCGACAACAACATCGCCTTTTTCCACATACTCGCCTTCAAATACATTAATATCACGCCATTTGGGGATCAACGCTTCGTAGGTCTCGCCATCTGCATCGGCGATAACCAGCCGTCGCTTGCCCTTGGTCTCTTTACCAAAGCTGACGGTGCCGGTTTTCTCGGCCAGGATGGCTGGCTCCTTCGGTTTTCTGGCCTCAAATAAATCAATCACACGTGGCAGACCACCGATGATATCACGGGTTTTTAACGACTCCTGTGGCAAGCGGGCGATCACATCACCCACCGTCACCGGATCCCCATCGGCCACGGTAACCACAGCCTTGGGAGGAAGCGGATAGTGTGCAGGAATATCCGTGCCTGGAATTTTTAACTCATCGCCCTCCTCATTGACCAGTTGCACCACAGGACGCATGTCCTTGACGCTGCGAAATTTCGGATCTTTATTCATCTCCTCGCGTCTTTTCTTTCTCTCATTATCATCCTTGCCCTTGACCACAACAAGACGCCCGGTCGACTTGTCTATAAAGCCATCCTTTTTCAAGTTGGGATTCGGCATGATGATCACTATCTCGGTCAGACCAGTGACCTCATCCACCCGCCGTTCCATCGTCACACTTTCAGTAATATCACTGAACTTCGTCCGGCCTGCCACCTCGGAGATGACTGGGTGAGTGTGTGGGTCCCAACTGGCAATCCTGGCAGCCGCCGCAATCGTGTCGCCATCGGCCACGGTCAGCACCGCACCGTAAGGGAGTTTGTAACGCTCACGCTCACGACCCACCTCATCCAGCAACGAGACCTCGCCAGAGCGGGAAACCACAACCCGCTTGCCGCCGCCCTGATCCAGCAATTTGACATTATCCAAGCGTATGCGACCGCCATATTTGACCTCAATCGCGCTGACGGCCGCCGCCCGTGAAGCGGCACCACCGATGTGGAAGGTACGCAAGGTCAGCTGGGTGCCCGGCTCGCCGATCGATTGTGCCGCCACCACACCGACCGCCTCGCCCCTGCTGACCAAGTGGCCGCGCCCCAGATCACGGCCATAACACATGGCGCAGATGCCATAGCGGGTATGGCAGGTGATGGCCGAGCGCACATACACCTCATCAATGCCTTTCTCATCCAGCCTGGCTACCCACTCCTCGTCCAGCAAGGTGCCCGCGGCGGCAACCACGTCCTCTGTACCCGGTTTCACCGCATCCCTGGCCAGCACCCGACCCAGGATACGCTCAGCCAGATGTTCAACCACATCGCCGCCTTCAATGATCGATGTCATCCTCAGCCCCTCACCGGTGCCACAATCATGCTCAACCACCACCAAGTCCTGGGCCACATCCACCAGCCGACGCGTGAAATAACCGGCATTCGCCGTCTTCAGGGCAGTATCGGTCAGCCCCTTGCGCGCACCGTGGGTGGAGATGAAGTACTGCAACACATCCAGCCCTTCACGAAAGTTGGCGGTGATCGGCGTCTCAATAATGGCACCGTCCGGCTTGGTCATCAGGCCACGCATACCGGCCAACTGCCTGATCTGTACGGCTGAACCACGGGCGCCGGAATCGGCCATCATATAAATAGAGTTAAATGACGGCTCGCTGATCGCCTGGCCCTGCTCGTCGGTGACCACATCCACGCCCAGCGTGTCCATCATCGCCTTGGCCACCTGATCATTGGTGTGCGACCAGATATCCACGACCTTGTTATAGCGCTCGCCATCGGTGATGAGGCCAGAGGTATATTGCTGCTCAAATGTCCTGACCTGCGCTTCGGCATTGCTGATGATGCTGGTCTTCTGATCTGGAATGACTATATCCTCAACACCAAAAGAGACACCGGCACGGGTGGAATAATAAAAACCGGTATACATGAGTTGATCAGAAAAGATAACTGTCGTCTTCAGCCCCTCCTGTCGATAGCAGGTGTTGATTAACTTCAATATCTCTTTTTTATTTAAGGGTTTGTTCACCAGCGAGAACGGCATACCGGCAGGCAGGATGCGCGATAACAGGGCCCGGCCCACTGTGGTTTCCACGCGCTCATGGCGGCTGATTTTCCCCCCTGCCTCATCCATAATGCACTGCTCGATCCTGACCTGTATCCTGGCATGAAGATCTACCACGTTTGTCTCATGGGCGCGATGCACCTCATCAACATCGGCAAACACCTTGCCGCCGCCCCTGGCCGCCGCTGATTCCCGCGTCATGTAATACAGGCCCAACACCACATCCTGGGTAGGCACGATGATCGGCTCACCGTTGGCCGGCGATAAGATATTATTGGTGGACATCATCAAGACCCTGGCCTCCAGTTGTGCCTCCACAGACAGCGGGACGTGCACAGCCATCTGATCGCCGTCAAAGTCCGCATTAAACGCAGTACACACCAGCGGATGCAGTTGTATGGCCTTGCCTTCAATCAGCACCGGCTCAAACGCCTGAATCCCCAGCCGGTGCAAGGTGGGCGCCCGGTTAAGCATCACCGGATGTTCACGAATCACCTCTTCCAGAATATCCCAGACCTCCGAGCCTTCCCGTTCAACCAGTTTTTTCGCCGCCTTAATGGTGGTCGCCAGACCACGACGCTCCAGCTTGCTGAAGATGAATGGCTTGAATAATTCCAGCGCCATTTTCTTCGGCAGACCGCACTGATGCAGTTTCAAGGTGGGCCCGACCACAATGACCGAGCGGCCAGAGTAATCCACCCGCTTGCCCAGCAGGTTCTGCCGAAAACGTCCCTGCTTGCCCTTGATCATGTCCGCCAGGGATTTTAATGGCAGCTTGTTCGTGCCCGTGATGGCACGCCCTCGACGGCCATTATCCAGCAGGGCATCCACGGCCTCCTGCAACATGCGCTTCTCGTTACGGACGATAATATCGGGCGCATTGAGATCCAGCAGACGTTTCAAGCGGTTGTTGCGATTAATCACGCGCCGGTACAGATCATTCAGATCGGAAGTAGCGAAGCGACCGCCATCTAATGGCACCAGTGGCCGCAGCTCCGGTGGCAGCACGGGCAACACCTCCATCACCATCCATTGCGGCTTGTTACCGGACTTTTGAAACCCTTCAAGCAGCTTTAAGCGTTTGGAGAGCTTACGCAGCTTGGTCTCTGATTTGGTTTGCGGAATCTGCTCCCGCAATTCGTCGACTTCCAGATCAATATCGATGCGGATCAGCAGTTCGTGGATGGCCTCGGCCCCCATTTTTGCCTCAAATTCATCGCCATATTGTTCCAGTGCCTCCAGGTAGTTTTCCTCTGTCAGCAACTGGCCACAGGCTAATTGTGTCATGCCAGGCTCAACCACCACATAGGCCTCGAAATACAACACCCGCTCAATCTCGCGCAGGGTCATATCCAGCAGCAGACCCATTCTGGATGGCAACGACTTCAGATACCAGATATGCGCTACCGGGCTGGCCAGTTCAATATGCCCCATGCGCTCCCGACGTACCTTGGACAAGGTAACCTCAACCCCGCATTTCTCGCACACCACGCCCCGGTGCTTCAAGCGCTTGTATTTACCACACAGGCATTCGTAGTCTTTTGTCGGGCCGAAGATCTTGGCGCAAAACAGGCCATCGCGCTCCGGCTTAAACGTGCGATAGTTAATGGTCTCGGGTTTTTTCACCTCGCCATAAGACCAGGAGCGTATTTTTTCAGGTGATGCCAGGCCGATGGAAATACAATCGAATTCATCCGCCTGGCCTTGCTGCTTTAATAATTTGAGTAAGTCTTTCAACGCTCACTACCTCCGGGGTATGGTGTGATCTTGTTTTTTGAGTCTGTGATCTGGCATCCCTAGTTATCCAACTCGATATCTATGGCCAGCGAGCGGATCTCCTTGAGCAACACATTAAACGACTCCGGCATACCGGCTTCTATGTAATGATCGCCATCGACGATGTTTTTATACATTTTAGTCCGACCATTGACATCGTCTGATTTAACCGTCAGCATTTCCTGCAAGGTATAGGCCGCACCGTAGGCCTCCAGCGCCCAGACCTCCATCTCACCAAAACGCTGCCCGCCGAATTGGGCCTTGCCGCCCAGTGGCTGCTGCGTCACCAGGCTGTACGGCCCGGTCGAACGGGCGTGCATTTTATCATCCACCAGATGATTTAATTTCAACATGTACATATAACCGACCGTGATACGGCGCTCAAAGGCATCACCCGTGCGGCCATCATACAACACACTCTGACCATCAGCTGCCAGCCCGGCCAACGCCAGCATGGCCTTGATCTCACCTTCGCTGGCACCATCAAAAACGGGCGTGGCCATAGGCACACCGTTTTGCAAGTTGCCGGCCAGGGCCATGATGTCGGCATCGGATAATGCCGCCAGGTCCTCGCTACGCCCGCTGGCGTTATAGATCTGTCCTAAAAATTTACGCAGCCGGGCGATACTCGCCTGTGCCTGCAACATGCGCCCGAGCTTATTACCCAGGCCCTTGGCCGCCCAGCCCAGATGGGTCTCCAGCACCTGACCCACATTCATGCGTGAGGGTACGCCCAGCGGATTTAACACGACATCCACCGGCGTACCATCTTCCAGATACGGCATGTCTTCAACCGGGACGATGCTGGATATGACGCCTTTATTGCCATGCCGACCGGCGATCTTGTCGCCCGGCTGCATACGGCGTTTTACCGCCAGATAGACTTTGACCATTTTCAACACACCCGGGGCCAAATCATCGCCCGTGGTCAGCTTGGCACGCTTCTCCTCAAACTTCTTATCAAAGTTCTCTTTCAATTCCTTGAGTTGTGATGCTGCCTCATCCAGCAGGCGAGTCGCCGCCTCGTTTTTCAGGCGGATCTCCGTCCACCGCAGGCGTGGCGTTGTCTGCAAATACGTCTCGGTGATCCGGCTGCCAGCCTCCAGCCCGTTCGGGCCACCGGCTGCGATCTTGTCGATGAGGTGTCGCTGCATCCGCTGATAAACGCCATCTTCCATGATACGCAGCTGATCATTTAAGTCTTTACGTACCCGGTTTAACTCAGCCTCTTCAATCTCCAGGGCACGGGCATCTTTTTCTACCCCATCACGAATGAAGACCTGCACATCAATCACCGTGCCATTGGTGCCGGACGGTACGCGCAGCGAGGTGTCTTTGACATCGGACGCCTTCTCACCGAAGATCGCCCGCAGCAATTTCTCCTCCGGCGTCAACTGCGTCTCCCCCTTGGGCGTGACCTTGCCAACGAGGATATCGCCAGCGTTGACTTCAGCACCGATAAAGACAATGCCGGACTCATCCAGCTTGTTCAGCGCATGCTCGCTGACGTTCGGGATATCCGCCGAGATCTCTTCCGGCCCCAGCTTGGTATCGCGGGCAACGCAGGTCAGCTCCTCAATATGAATCGTGGTGTAACGGTCTTCCTGCACCAGATTCTCAGAAATCAGGATAGAGTCTTCAAAGTTGTACCCATTCCACGGCATGAAGGCGACCATCAGGTTCTGCCCCAGGGCCAGCTCGCCCATATCAGTGGACGGGCCATCGGCCAGTACATCGCCGCAGGCCACCTGATCACCGGGCCTGACCAGCGGTTTTTGGTTGATGCAGGTGTTTTGGTTGGATCGGGTATATTTTGTCAAGTTGTAAATATCCACACCCGGATCACCCGCGATGACATCCTTGTCATTGACCCGAATCACAATACGGCTGGCATCCACAGAATCGACCGTACCGCCGCGCCCGGCAACCACGGTGACGCCGGAGTCAATCGCCACCGCACGCTCCATGCCAGTGCCAACCAGGGGCTTCTCCGCCTTCAGGGTTGGCACGGCCTGGCGCTGCATGTTTGAACCCATCAGGGCGCGGTTGGCATCATCGTGTTCCAGGAACGGAATCAGGGAGGCGGCAACCGAGACGATCTGCCGCGGTGATACGTCCATATAATTAATCCTATCAGGAGATGACAGGACGGATTCATTGCGGGTGCGGGATGGAATCAACTCATCAACCAGCCTGCCCCTGGCATCTACGTTTGTGTTCGCCTGGGCGATAACATAATCGCCTTCCTCAATGGCGGACAGGTAGTCGGTCTCATCGGTCACCCGGCCGGCCACCACCTTGCGGTAAGGCGTCTCCAGAAACCCGTATTCATTGGTACGGGCGTACACCGCCAGAGAATTGATCAAACCAATGTTCGGCCCTTCAGGCGTCTCAATCGGGCAAACCCGGCCATAGTGTGTTGGGTGGACGTCACGCACCTCAAAGCCGGCGCGCTCACGGGTCAGCCCGCCCGGGCCAAGGGCGGAGATGCGCCGTTTATGAGTCACCTCGGACAAGGGATTATTCTGATCCATGAATTGCGATAGCTGGCTGGAGCCAAAAAATTCCTTGATCACGGCAGAGACTGGCTTGGCATTGATGATCTCCTGCGGCATCAAGCCTTCGGACTCGGCCAGGCTCAGGCGTTCTTTGACGGCACGTTCCACCCGCACCAGGCCAATGCGGAATTGATTCTCCGCCATCTCACCGACACTTCTAACGCGACGATTACCCAGGTGATCAATATCATCAATCGTGCCCTTGCCGTTGCGGATATCCACCAGGGACCTCATCACATCGACAATATCCGAATCCATACCACGGAATAAGGCCCGCAAATCAGCATAGCTGGCCAGGGCTTTGCGGGCCTTCTCATTGATGTGTTGTAACAACAACTGCATCTCGGCCTTGAGATCGGCCAGTTGCAGCTTCTGCTCATCTTTCCTGGTCAGCAGAGAACCGGCAAAGTATTCGCCATCAAAAAGCACGCCGGTACCCGTGAGTGCTTCACGCCCAGCCCGACGATTGAATTTCATTCTGCCAACGGCGGACAAGTCATAACGTTCAGCGGTAAAAAACAGGTTGCGAAACAGGCCCTCAGCCGCTTCTTTGGTGGGCGGTTCGCCAGGGCGCATCATGCGATAGATCTCGATCTGCGCCTCCAGTTGCGAATTGGTGGTATCAATTCGCAGGGTATCGGAGATAAAAGACCCTCGGTCCAGATCATTGGTGAACAGGGTTTCAAACTCAAAATCCTTGTTCTCAGTGAGGGTTGCGATGATCTCCTCGGTCATTTCCGTATTCGCCGGCAGAAGTATCTCACCGGTTTCTGTATCGACTATATCCCGGGCGATGACCTGACCCAGCAAATAATCGGCCGGTACCTCCAGCTGTTTTATACCGGCCTTCTCAAGCCGGCGGATATCCCTGGCGGTGATGCGCCGCTCTGCTTCAAGCAGCACCTTGCCGTTTTTATCCAGAATATCGAAGTTGACGGTCTCACCGCGCAAGCGCTCGGCCACCAGCGCCAGGTTGACTGTGCCATCCTCGATATGAAAGACATGGGTATCAAAAAAAGTATCCAGTATCTGCTGGGTGGTGTAACCCAGGGCGCGCAACAATATCGTGGCCGGGATCTTGCGGCGTCTGTCGATACGGCAATACAGCAGATCTTTCGCATCAAATTCAAAATCCAGCCAGGAGCCACGATAAGGGATCACACGGGCAGAATAAAGCAGCTTGCCAGAGGAGTGGCTTTTCCCTTTATCATGCTCAAAAAACACGCCGGGAGAGCGGTGCAGTTGGGAGACGATCACCCGCTCTGTGCCGTTGATGACAAAGGTGCCGGTATCGGTCATGAGGGGTATTTCACCCATGTACACATCCTGCTCCCTGACATCCTTGACCACTTTGTTATTCAGGCCAGCCTCCTTGTCATAGATGATCAAGCGTGCCTTGACGCGCAATGAGGCAGCATAAGTCAGCCCTCTTAACTGGCATTCCTTGACATCAAATACAGGCACACCCAGGCGGTAACCTGCATACTCCAGCACGGCATTGCCTGAATAGGACTCGATGGGGAATACGGATTGAAATGCCGCATGTATGCCCATATCGCGGCGGCTGTCCTCATCGCTTTCCAGCTGCAAAAACTTCTCGTAGGAATTACGCTGCATCGCCAGCAGATACGGCACAGGAAGGACACTCTGACGTTTGCCGAAATCCTTTCTAATGCGTTTCTTTTCAGTATAGGAATAAGTCATTACCGCTCCTTCAAGTTGGCACAACGGGGTAGTACAGACATCGATTTATTTCAGCTCGACAGTCGCACCGGCCTCTTCAAGCTGCTTTTTCAACTCCTCAGCCTCATCTTTGCTGGCCGCTTCCTTGAGCGTTGAAGGTGCGCCCTCCACCATGTCTTTCGCCTCTTTAAGACCTAATGCCGTCACCGCACGCACGACCTTGATCACGCCGACTTTGTTATCACCAAAGCTGGCCAGCACAACGTCAAACTCGGTTTTCTCTTCCACAGCAGCCGCACCATCATCGGCCGCCGGCCCGGCGGCAACGGCAACCGGTGCAGCCGCAGAGACGCCCCAGGATTGTTCCAGCTCGGAAATAAGATCGACCAGCTCCATGACTGGCATGTTGTTTAAGGTTTCTTTGATTTCATCTTTTGATACAGCCATTACTCTGCTCCTCATTTACGATCGTTTTACTTGAAGTGATAAATCAGGCCGCCTGATCCCGCCTGGCGGCGAGCAAGCGCACAAACTTTGCCTCCGGCTCTGCCAGCAGACGCACAAACTTGCCCAGCGGTGCCTGCATGAGACCAAGCAACAGGGCACGTGCCTGTTCCAGGGAAGGCAATTCTGCCAGTCGGTCAATGTCCTCAGCGGCTAACAACTGACCATCCATCGCCACCAGCCTGACCACCAGCTTGTCATTTTCCCGGGCAAAATCGCGGATAACCCGAGCCGCCGAACCCGGCTCATCGCCAGAGAATGCCAGCACCAAAGGACCGACCAGCTTCTCCCGCATACAGTCGAACTTCGTGCCTTCCAGGGCGCGCCGGGCCAGGGTGTTGCGAACAACCCGCAGGTAGACACCGGCTGCCCGTGCTGAGCGCCTGAGATCGGTCATCTCCACAACGTTCAAGCCAGCATATTCGGCGGCAATCGCCGTTGGTGCCTGGGCGGCAATCGCCGCAACGTCACTGACAATGACCTGTTTCTGCTCTAATGTAAGACTCACTACCGCTTACCCTCCTCTTGCCGTGTTACAGACATAGCCCCGGCAGAGAACACAGTCTGACCGGCACTCCCTAAGACACTATATCCGGCTAACAATCACGGTGAACTGGTGCAGTCAACCTGTACCGGGCTACACCGTCTGCGTAGGCTAAGTTCCTGCATGAGATCAACACATCACCGCTGATCCCATGCAGGTATGCCGTAAATTTAAGAACACTCTCACCTACGGTCTTTGACGGCTGTCAGTCCATCCGCCAGCCCAAAGTCTCCAGATTAAATTTTCAATCAATACCATGCAGCGCAGCCTGTTCACGCCCACGCCCCTACAAGGTGCTCTGATCAACCACCACGCCCGGCCCCATCGTGCTCGACAGCGAGACCTTACGCAGGTAGATGCCCTTGGCGCTGGCGGGTTTTACCTTGTGCAGGTCGGCCAGCAGGCAGGCCAGGTTTTCCTCAAGAGCCGCCGCAGAAAAAGACGCCTTGCCTATACCACAATGAATAATGCCGTTCTTATCGGCACGGTAGCGCACCTGACCGGATTTTGCATTGCTCACGGCCTGTTTGATATCCTGGCTGACTGTACCGACCTTCGGATTCGGCATCAGCCCCCGAGGGCCGAGCACCTTGCCCAACTTACCCACCACAGGCATGGCATCGGGGGCCGCAATGACAATGTCAAAATCCATAAAACCCGCGTGAATCTTTTCCGCCAGATCATCCATGCCGACATGCTCTGCCCCGGCATCTGTGGCATCTTTCGCCTGTCCGCCCTGGGCGAAAACGGCGACCCGCATGGTTTTACCGGTGCCCTTCGGCAGGACGATGGCGCCCCGGACGACCTGGTCTGACTTTCTTGGATCGATACCCAGGTTGACCGCAACCTCAACAGTCTCATCAAATTTTGCCGTGGCACAGGCCTTTACCAGCTTCAAGGCATCAGGCAGCGCATAATCTCTGGTGTTATCCATTTGCTTCAGGAGCGCCTGCTGGCGCTTGCTCAACCTTGCCATGCCTAGACGCCCTCGGTTTCCAGCCCCATGCTGCGGGCGGTACCGGCCACGGTACGTACAGCCGCTTCCAGATCATTGGCACTTAGGTCAGGCTGCTTGGTCCTGGCAATTTCCTCCAGTTGCACACGGGTCACCTTGCCGACCTTGTGGGTGTTCGGTGTACCGCTGCCGCTGTTAATGCCAGCCGCCTGCTTTAACAAATAGGAGGCTGGCGTTGTCTTGGTCAGAAAGGTAAAACTTTTATCACTGTAGACCGTAATTACCACAGGCACAGGCAAGCCCGGCTCCATGGATTGTGTCTGGGCGTTAAACGCCTTGCAAAACTCCATGATGTTCAAGCCGTGCTGGCCTAATGCCGGGCCGACGGGCGGGCTGGGATTGGCCTGTCCTGCGGGCACTTGCAGCTTGATATAGGTATCAATTTTTTTTGCCATGCGAATATTCCTCCGGGGGCAAATGGGTCACGGACGGATTATCCGAAACTCGCCGGCGACTTAATTTACGTAATGTACTTTCAGCTAACATCGATCGGGTTATTCTGCATACATGAATTGACGGCTTGCTGTTATTCTTTTTCTACCTGGGTAAACTCAAGCTCAACAGGCGTTGAACGGCCAAAGATCAGCACGGAAACCCGAAGGCGGCTTTTTTCATAATTCACCTCTTCCACCATACCGCTGAAATCCGTGAACGGGCCGTCAGTGACCCGCACCACTTCGCCCGCCTCAAACAAGACCTTTGGCCTCGGCTTGTCAACGCCTTCCTCTACACGCTGTAATATCGTATCGGCCTCTGCATCGGATATGGGCGCCGGTTTATCCGATGTGCCGCCGATAAATCCCAGCACCTTGGGGGATTCTTTTATCAGATGCCAGGTGGCCTCGTTCATGTCCATCTGCACCAGCACATAACCGGGGAAAAATTTTCTGTCACTCTTGCGTTTTTTCCCATCACGCATCTCGACCACTTCTTCAGTCGGCACCAGTATCTTGCCGAACTGCTCCTTAAAACCACTGCGGTCAACCCGATCCTTGATCGTTTGCATCACTTTCTGTTCATAGCCTGAATACGCCTGCACAACATACCATTTCAATGACATTGCATCAGGCCCCTTACCCGCCGATCACAAGGCGTATCAGCTTGCCCAGCAAGCTGTCCAGCAGCCAGAAAAACAAGGCGGCAACAATCACAGTGAAGATAACCAGTAACGTGGTTTGCCCTGTCTCCTGTCTGGTCGGCCAGATAACTTTCCTGACCTCTATCTGCGCGCTATGGGAAAATTCCCAAAACGCCTTCCCCTGGCTGGACTGCATAAAAACCCATGCCGCTATGCCGATAGCAACCAGCAAACCCATCACCCGGGTTAGCTGGGATTGCTCTTCATAGACATAAAAACCGGCTATCGCAGCGATGATGATCGCAATAGCGATGGCGATCTTGACCTTATCCAGCACAGGACGGCTGGCCGCTTCAGTGTTTAAACTCATATTCACCATACATGGATTAACCAGCACTATTCATCTTCAATGGCAGGCCAGGAGGGAATCGAACCCCCAACCTGCGGTTTTGGAGACCGCCGCTCTGCCAATTGAGCTACTGGCCTTATCTTTAACAGTACGGCAGGCATCCATGCCGCCACAGCTTAAAAATCAGCAACGCCAGCTTCGCCATCCCAACCATTAAACAACACCCGACTTGCCAGCCAACCCCATCCTTCAAGCTATTCAATAATGTTAGCGACTACCCCGGCACCCACAGTACGACCCCCCTCACGAATAGCAAAGCGCAAGCCCTCCTCCATCGCTATCGGGTTAATCAGGCTCACTACCAGCTTGATGTTATCCCCCGGCATCACCATCTCAGCCCCCTCCGGCAATTCTACCGCCCCGGTCACATCGGTCGTGCGAAAATAAAACTGTGGCCGGTAATTACTGAAAAACGGGGTGTGCCGGCCGCCCTCCTCTTTGCTCAATACATACACTTCGCACTCAAACCGGGTATGTGGCGTAATGCTGCCAGGCACACATAACACCTGCCCCCGCTCAACCTCTTCCCGTTTCGTGCCACGCAGCAACACGCCGACATTATCCCCCGCCTGCCCCTCATCTAAGAGCTTGCGAAACATCTCCACGCCGGTGCAGGTGGTCTTCATGGTCTCCTTAATCCCGACTATCTCTATCTCATCGCCAACCTTCACTATCCCGCGCTCCACCCGACCGGTCACTACCGTGCCCCGACCACTGATGGAGAACACGTCTTCTATCGGCAGCAGAAAGGGCTGTGAGACCGGCCGCTCCGGTACCGGGATGTAGGTATCCATCGCCGCCACCAGCTTCTCTATCGAGGCACGGCCAAGCTCGCCCTCATCGCCCTCCAGGGCCTTCAATGCGCTGCCAGTGACCACCGGTGTCTCATCACCAGGAAACTCATAGCTGTCCAGCAGCTCCCTCACCTCCATCTCCACCAATTCCAGCAGCTCGGCATCGTCCACCTGGTCGGCCTTGTTCATGTACACCACGATCTTCGGTACACCCACCTGACGTGCCAGCAGGATATGCTCACGGGTCTGGGGCATCGGGCCATCCGCTGCGCTCACCACCAGCACCGCCCCGTCCATCTGCGCCGCACCGGTGATCATGTTCTTCACATAGTCCGCATGACCCGGACAATCCACATGGGCATAGTGGCGGGTCTCGCTCTCATACTCCACATGGGCTGTGGCTATGGTAATCCCGCGGGCGCGCTCCTCCGGGGCATTGTCTATCTGCTCGTAGGCCTTCGCCTCGCCGCCAAACTTCAATGACATCGTCTTCGTTATCGCCGCCGTCAAAGTCGTCTTGCCATGATCTACATGGCCTATCGTGCCAACATTTACATGCGACTTCGTGCGCTCAAATTTCGCCTTGGACATGTCAGGTGTCTCCTTAATTTATATCTTCAAATGTTAGAAATCGTGCTCACTAACCTGGCCGGGATGGAGCCCATAACCGGATTTGAACCGGTGACCTCTCCCTTACCAAGGGAGTGCTCTGCCACTGAGCTATATGGGCGCACCTGCTCAAATTTATCTGCCCTGTCTGTCTGCCCTGGCTATCTCTATCTGCTCTGGCCTGGCCTGGCTGCTCTGGAGCGGGTGATGGGAATCGAACCCACATCATCAGCTTGGAAGGCTGAGGTTCTACCATTGAACTACACCCGCTGTGCCTGCATTTTACGGCTGACATTACAATCACCAGCTTGGCTTTTCATATATTGTTTGGGCGAAAAACTGATTGCTGGCCGTCTTCTGCTATGTATTAAGTTGAGGCTCTATCCCCCGCCACCCGTGGTTATCTGTGTGGTGGAGGGGGTAGGATTCGAACCTACGAAGGCATTGCCAGCAGATTTACAGTCTGCCCCCGTTGACCGCTTGGGTACCCCTCCTGAGGTTGAGCAAGCCGATAATTTTGAATGAATAATCTAAAGCTGTCAACATTAAAGGCTTGATTTACACATGAATATTTCACGCCGGAAATCACGCGGCAAAACGCAAGCATCAGGCCCGGATCACCTGTCCGGTCAGCGCATGACGAATCTCGCTGGGGCGGCGGTTGTTATCGGTCTCCCCTGGCAGGACATAATCAAGGCGGCGGCCAAAATACGCCCGTACCCGTTGCGGGTTACAGGCTGGCGGTGCTTCGGCCGGATTGGCACTGGTCGAGACCAGGGGCCCTGAGCAGAGGCATAGCTGCTGTATCAGGGCATGATCAGGGATACGCACGGCCAGGGTGTCATGCGCCCCATGCAGCCAGGCGGGGGTAAGCGTATTCAATGGCAGCAGCCAGGTCACCGGCCCCGGCCAGCTTGCCTCGATCTCCCGCCAGTCAGGCACCCTGGCAAAATCTACCAGTGGCCGTAGCTGGTCAGGATGGGCGGCAACCACGATCAAGCCCTTGCTGACTGGCCGCCGTTTCAGGGCCAGCACCTTACACACCGCAGAGCGATTCCAGGGATCACAGCCGAGACCGTAGACTGCCTCGGTCGGGTAGGCGATCACACCGCCACGAGACACGCAAGCGCTGGCCTTAAACAGGTGCAAGCGTTGCATCAAGGCACCGGCGGCACACACACAGTCGATCATCATCACCAGAGCAGGGTCAGACCGGGTGCCAGTCTATCGTCAAAATTGCATGGCATGCCATCCTGGCCTTCTCAAACAGGCAGTTCACAAACACTTTAACAACAGACGGATGCGCCTGTCTGCCGGTTCCCCGCCGCGTGCTGCCGACCTGCTGGCAACCGGCCTCATTTCAGCCTGGCGGTGTTTTTAGCGGATTTTCTGCTTGTCTTTTCGGTGGGCTTTTGGGCCGCCGCCTTGCCTGTCTGCCTACTGCCCCTGCGCCGGCCTAGCGGTGCCTCGGCGAGCAGCTTCTGACAATCTGCCAGGCTGAGTTGCTTCGGGTCTGTTTGTTTGGGGACTTTGGCATTTTTTTTGCCATCGGTGACATAAGGACCGTAACGGCCATTCAAAACCGCTATGCCCTGCTCGGTAAATTCCTGGATTTGTTTCTGTGCATCGGCTTTTTTCTTCTCACGGACCAGCTCCAGGGCGCGCGCCAGCGGCAGGGTGTACGGGTCGTCATCTTTGGGAATGGAGACGAATTTGCTGCCATAGCGGACATAAGGGCCGAAGCGACCGATGTTGACAACGATTTCCTCGTCATCCTCTGAGCGCCCAAGCTCCCTGGGCAGCTTAAATAACTCCATCGCCTCATCAAAACTGATGCTGTCGATGCGCTGGCCGGGACGCAGGCCGGCAAACTTCGGTTTGTCTGCATCATCTTTGCTGCCGAGTTGCACATAGGGGCCATAGCGTCCCATACGCACGGACACGGGCCGCCCGGTCTTTGGATCCTTGCCCAACAAGCGGGACTGCGCCGCTTCGCTGCGACTGATGTTATCTTCCTTGTCCTTGATGGTTGCCGAGAATGGCGTCCAAAATTCCTGCATGAGTGGCACCCATTCTTTCTCTCCGCGCGAGATCGCATCCAGCTCATCTTCGAGCCTTGCAGTGAAATCATAATCGACATAATCGGTAAAATGCTCCGTCAGAAACCTGTTCACGATGCGCCCGACATCAGAGGGGATAAACCGCTTTCGCTCCATCGTCACGTAGTCGCGGTTACGCAATGTGGAGATGATGCTGGCATAGGTGGAAGGGCGACCGATACCATATTCCTCCAGGGTTTTAACCAGGCTCGCCTCGGTATATCGAGGCGGTGGCTCGGTGAAGTGCTGCTGCGGACGAATTGCTTTTAATGTGACCGCATCGCCGGGCTTCATGGCCGGCAGGGTCTTATCATCGCTGTCTTGTTTTTTATCATCGCTATCCTCGGTATAGAGCAGCATAAATCCCTGTTCAGCGACCGTGGCGCCGTTCGCCCTGAAGGTATGCTGCTCGCCACAGGCAAGATCAACCGCGACCGTGTCGATCAAGGCGTTAGCCATTTGGCTGGCCGTGGTACGCTTCCAGATCAACTCATAGAGCCTGAACTGATCGGTGGTCAGCCGGGCCTTGATTTCCTTTGGCAATCGCCGGATCGAGGTTGGCCGTATCGCCTCGTGCGCCTCCTGGGCGTTCTTGGATTTGGTCTTGAATGTACGTGGGCTTGCCGGGCAATAATGCGCGCCATAGGTTTGCGTAATGTAATCCCGAATCTCACTGACTGCCTCTTTTGCCAGGGTCACAGAATCCGTACGCATATAGGTGATGAGACCGACCGCCCCCTCACCCGTGTCAATCCCTTCATAGAGCTGTTGTGCCGTTCGCATGGTGTTTTGTGCTGTGAAGCCCAGCTTGCGTACGGCCTCCTGTTGCAGGGTGGAGGTGATGAACGGCGGGGCGGGTTGTCTTTTGCGTTGCTTCTTGTCGACTTTCTGCACCATGAGCCTGCCGTTGGCGGCCTGATCAAGCAGCCCCACGGCCTGGCTGGCATCGGCTTCGCTGGTGAGGGTAAATTGCTTGACCTTCTCATCGGCAAGCCGGGTTAGCCGGGCGCTGAAATCAACCTGGCTGTGCTGAAGCTCTGCATCGATCGTCCAATACTCCCTGGACTTGAACTTTTCAATCTCCTCCTCACGTTCAACGATCATACGCAAGGCCGGGCTTTGCACACGCCCGGCAGACAGGCCACGATGGATCTTCTTCCACAGCAAGGGCGATAAATTAAAACCGACCAGATAGTCCAGCGCGCGCCGGGCCTGCTGGGCGTTGATCAAATCGGTTGAAAGCTCTCTTGGATGCTGCATGGCATCAAGGATGGCGGACTTGGTTACCTCATGAAAGACCACTCGCTTTACCTGCTTGTCCTTGAGTACCCCTTTATCTTTCAGCAACTCATACAGATGCCAGGAAATGGCCTCTCCCTCTCTGTCCGGATCAGTGGCCAGATATAAGGTGTCTGCTTTTTTCAGCGCCCTGGCAATGGTATCAACCGATTTGGATTTTTTTTCAATGACTTGATAGTGCATCAGAAAATCCTTCTCGGTATCGACCGCCCCGGATTTTGGCAATAAATCCCTGACATGGCCGTTTGAAGCCAGCACGTTAAAATCCTTGCCAAGATAACGGTTAAGCGTTTTTGCCTTGGCCGGGGATTCAACGATCAGCAGTGACTTGCCCATGGGTTTCTGTTAAGCGGAATGCGTGTTATCGGTCAGTGTCGTGTCGCTTCCATCTCATCCATGACCAGCGATTCCATCCAGCAGACGGATTCTTCCCGGCCCGGCTGATTAAGCAACACCATCAACACCACCCATTTCAACTGCTGCAAACTAATCTCCTCTATCTCCAGGGCCATGATGCGATCGATGATCAGCTCCCTGCTGCCTGCATCCAGTATGCCTGTCTGCTCAAGATGCAATATAAAACCCCGGCTCTCGGTATTGAGCTTATCGGTTTCCTGCTCATTGAACGTCCGGTGACTGGCCACCTGCCCGGTCTGGGCATGGCTATCGGCAGGCTCGAAAATGAGGTTTTGCGAGGCGATGACTGCCAGCCAGTCGAAGGCGCGATCTATCTGCCGCTCACCAAACCCGACCATCAGCAGCTCTCTCTTGAGGGTGGACTGACTGGCGGTTATCTCAACATCATCTGCAAAACAGTGATCAAACAAATACATGAGCACATCAAATAAACTGGTGCTGGTCGTCATGGGTAATTCCTGCTGTATACACCGGCGGAGCGCGCTGAGATATGTCCTGAAAGTTCAAGTTTCAGCAGCTTTCCTGTCAATATGTCAATGTTGATCTCGGTAATTAAATAAAGTTCGTCTACAGATATGGGATCACACCCTATATTATCAAGCAGCACTTTTTCAGTTTCGTCAAGTGTATTTTCATCATTGCCTGACACCTGTCGATTGACGTGCTGCATTTCAGCGACAGGCTCGATGGCCAATTCCTCAGTAATATCGGTCACATCATGAACGAGTTTTGCCCCATCCTGTATCAGTTTATGACAACCTGCGGCCAGCGGATTGTTGACCGAGCCCGGCAAGGCGAACACCTCCCTTGCCTGCTCCACCGCACATCTGGCCGTAATCAATGAGCCGCTCTTAATCGCCGCCTCCACCACCAGCACCCCTTTGCTCAAGCCGCTGATGATGCGGTTACGGCGCGGGAAGTTGGCCGGTAAGGGTTTGTAGCTGACCGGGTATTCCGTCACCAGGACGCCTTGTTCAGCAATCTGTCTCGCCAGCGATTTGTTGGCGGCCGGGTAGAGGTGGTGAAAGCCATGACCAAGCACGGCCACGGTTTTGCCAGCAGACAATGCCGCCCGGTGAGCGCAGGAATCAATGCCGGCTGCCATGCCGCTGGTGATCACAAGATCGTAGCGGCAAAGCTGTTCTGTGATACGGGCGGCCATGTCTTTGCCGTATTTCGATGGCCTTCTGCTGCCGACAACAGCCAGTTGTGCATGTTCCAATAACCCGCCATCACCCTGGATAAAAAGACCCAGCGGCGGCTTGTATATCTCTTTTAGCTGGGCTGGATAAGCGGCATCGGTATAGCGGATAAACCCATGATCATCCTGTTCCAGCCAACGCCTGTCCGCATCTACAGATGTCTGCTCTGGTGAGAGTAAATTTGCCCTGAGGCGCCTGGGCAGGGCGGCCTGCATGGCCTTGTCATCACGCAAGGCGGCCAGAAAGCCGGCAGCACCATGACAGGTTTCAATCAGGGGAATGAGATTAACAGTGGTCGTGACGCTGGCATGGGCTAAGCGCAGCCAGTCGGCAATATCATCCGGCACAGAGAGTCCTCCATGAACATGTTGATGTTGCTGACAACTATAATGCGATCATATCTTTTGCCAATGCCATGACTGTCAGACCGGCATGCCGACACCGCCCTGGCATGGCTACAGATTTCTTACAGTATCACGCAGATGTATGGCGTTGATGGCCTCCATGATCACGCCATAACTGACCTGTTCAAAGGTGCGAAACACCAGCAGCACGCCGGCATACTCCTCAGGTAATGTGATTGAATTGGCCTCGCTGCCGACCGGGTCGGTGATAACCGCACCCGATTGATAAATGCCCAGCACACTGCCGACATCCACCCCTTTTGACGTACCGGCATCAATCACCACAACCTGATACTGACCGATCTCGGACAACACATCCGTGGCTGAAATCACGGACGCATCGACCTCTGTGGCCGGCTGATGCGGAATAATATCGGTATTGATGTCTGCTTCGGATTGCGGTATCAGCCGATCACCGATCAACACCTCCCGCTTAGCTGAGGTTACCACCAGTGAAGATGGGTCAGCCTGCTCATCGAGGATCGCCTCACCGACATAAATTGCCTCATACCCAAGCAACTCACCGTTACTCTCATAGGCCCCGCCCTGGCGATAGATGGAATACTTCTGTCTGTCAGCCGCATCGCTAATCCCTTCAACATAAATTCGACTGCCCGGCCCGGCGATCAGCAACTCCTCATAACTGGACACCACATAAGGCCAGGCCGCTATCTCACTTTCCTGCACAACCAGCGGATGGGAGAGAAAACTGCGAATTGCATCAATGGGGATAGTGGGGATCGCCTCTGCCCGATCATAACGGCGCACGGCAGGGGATAATTTGACCGTCCGGCTGTCTGTGCGCTGTGCCGTGCTGCCGGGACGGTCAACCTGAAGCACGGGGGCACCATCCTGATAGCTTAACGAGATGACATCGCCAGGATAAATTAGGTGCGGGTCGGCGATTTGCGTGTTCGCCTGCCAGATCTCCGGCCAGCGCCAGGGCTCGACCAGAAAACGACCGGCAATGTCCCACAGCGTGTCCCCCTTGACCACGGTATAGGTGCCTGGATTGTCAGGCGAGACTTGAACCTCATCAGCAAAAGCGGTTGAACTGCAACCGATCAACGCTATCAATATGATAAATTTATTCAGCATATGCGATACCTTACGTAATATTCTTAATGTAGCTTAGCAATAAAGTCTAGCAAATAGTTTCACATTAGACCACAGTTTCACTTAAAGAAAGCGAATAATCTCATTTTCCTTTATACTTTCAGAGGGTTAGCCAAGTTTAGCACGCATCACCCCATGATCAATCAACAAGCGGGAGACCTGAAATACCATGGCAAAATTACCTGTTTTACACTTTCCCGACCCCCGGTTGCGAAAAAAAGCGGTTCGGGTAGCGAGCATAGACAGTGAGATTGAACAACTCGCCGCCGATATGCTGGAGACCATGTATGGCGAACACGGCATTGGTCTCGCCGCCACCCAGGTGAATGTGCAAAAACGCCTGATCGTGATCGATCTGTCCGAAGAGCGCCATTCCCCGCTGATCCTGATCAACCCGGAGATCACCAGCAAAGATGGCAGCGAGCAGATGCAGGAGGGCTGTCTGTCCGTGCCGGGATTTTATGAAACTGTCCAGCGAGCCGAGCATATCCGTTATCAGTATCTTAATCTGCAAGGCGAGCCAGTGCATGCAGAGACGGGCGACCTGCTGGCGGTCTGTATACAGCATGAGATCGATCACCTCGATGGCAAGCTGTTCATCGATTATTTATCGCCTCTGAAGAGACAACGCCTACGCAAAAAAATCGAAAAACAGGCACGAACGCAAAACCCCATCTTGTGAGCAATGCCCCATTACGGCTGGCCTTTGCCGGCACACCGGAGATCGCCGCTACCATCCTTGACAGTCTCCTGCAATCTGCCGACCTGACTGTCGAGCGCATCTACACACAGCCGGACAAGCCAGCCGGGCGCGGACGAAAATTACATGCCAGCCCGGTAAAGCGACTGGCCCTGGCACACGGCTTGGCGGTCAAACAGCCGGGCAATGCGGCGGCACTGGCCGCTGATGAATCACTTGCCGAGGATGATGTGATGGTGGTCGTTGCCTACGGCATGATCCTGCCCGCCACGGTATTACACCGGCCCCGTGCCGGTTGCATCAATATCCACCCCTCCTTACTGCCGCGCTGGCGTGGGGCCGCCCCGATCCAGCGCGCCATTCAACATGGGGATCAACAAACCGGAATCAGCATCATACAAATGGACGAAGGCATTGATACGGGCGCGATCCTGCTGCAATCGTGCTGCCCCATCCGGCCGGATGATACCGCAGCGAGCCTGCATGAGAAGCTGGCCGGGCTGGGCAGCGACTGTCTGCTGGAGGCACTCAGGCGGTTACAGCAAAACCGGCTGAGTGCAAAGGCGCAGGGGGAGACCGGCGCCTGCCATGCGGCCAGGATCAGCAAGGCCGAGGCAGAAATTAACTGGCACGCCACCGCCGCCGAGATCGATCAGCTGATCCGCGCCTTTAACCCCGCACCCGTGGCCTTCACGCAGATAGCGGGCAAAACCCTTCGCGTGTGGCAGGCGGTGGTTTGCGAGACCGGCCCGATAGATGTTGCACCCGGCAGCATCGTTGGGTACACCAGGGCGGGCCTGGAGATCGCCTGCCGGGACGGCATCGTGCGTATCACCCGGCTGCAATTACCCGGCAAAAAAGCACAAGCCATCGACGACTTCCACAATGGGCAACCGCAACTTTTCAACCACTGAGCCTGGCATCAACACACCGCCATACAAAACCGCCACGAACACCCGCACCATCATGGCCCGGGTACTCACAGCGGTACTCCAGCAAGGCAGGCGGCTGGATGAGGCCCTTCGGTATGCGTTGGTACAGCATCCGACATCAGGCGATCACCGCTTGATCCGGGAAGTCTGTTATGGCGTCATCAGACATTACCCGGCGTTATATCACACGGCCGGGCAGTTGCTGGATAAACCCCTCAGAGCCAGGGATATGGATATCACCGCGCTCATTTTATGCGGGCTATACCAGCTACACTACTTAAACACTGCCGAACATGCGGCCATTGCCGAGACGGTTGCTGCCGTTGCCGGTTTGAAGAAAGCCTGGGCCAAGTCGCTGGTCAATGCCGTGCTGAGACGCTCACAGCGGGAGTGGGACCCCCGCCGCCTCGCCATGCACCCGGACACCCGCCTCAGGTATTTACACCCCGACTGGCTCATCCGGCGGCTGCAACAGGACTGGCCGCACCACTGGCAGGCCATCCTGCATGCCAACAACAGCCGCCCGCCGCTACACCTGCGCGTTGATGTGACAAAAATCCGCCGGGAAGATTATCTGCATACATTGAAAAAAGAGGCGATCCCGGCCGAGGCCATGCCGGAGGCCAATACGGCGATTCGGGTAGTCAAGCCAGTGGCGGTAGAAAGGCTGCCGGGGTTTGATAGCGGCCTGTGTACGGTCCAGGATGCCGGCGCCCAGCTTGCCGCCCTGCTCTTGCAACCCCGGGCGGGGGAGCGGCTGCTGGATGGGTGTGCCGCCCCCGGCGGCAAGACCAGCCATTTATATCAGCATTGCCCGGGCCTGGCCGGGCTGCTGGCGCTGGATGTCAGCCCGAAGCGATGTCAATTATTGCAGGCAACCATGCAGCGCACGGGCACCCGTGCCACTGTCATCTGTGCCGATATCTGTGCACCGGACGACTGGTGGGACGGGCGGGCGTTTGATCGTATCCTGCTGGATGTGCCTTGCAGTGCCAGCGGCATCATCCGGCGTCATCCTGATATTAAGCTGCTGCACACCGAAGAGCAACTGGCCGGTCTTTATCAGAAACAACTCGCCATCCTGCAAAGTGCCTGGTCAGTGCTTAAACCCGGCGGCACATTATTGTATTGTACCTGCTCGGTTTTTGCCTGCGAGAACGATGCCGTCATCGCCGATTTTTCACGCCCCCGAACAGACACAGACATTATGACGATCACACCCGCCATGGCCCCGGTAATGGCAACCGCCCGGGCAACGGCATACGGCAGACAGCTCTTGCCGGGCCAGCATGATACGGATGGTTTTTATTATTCTCTGCTGCGTAAAAATACATGAACGCCGTCAAGCACATGGCCCTGCTGCTGCTCATCCTGCTCATGGCCCCAGCTTCTGCCGAGGATATTCAGGTGGCGTATGCCCATGCCAGCCGGGTCGCCGATGCCTGGTACTTAGATGCCAGGATTGATTTTGCATTTCATGATGATGTGACGGCCGCATTGAACGCTGGCGTTGATCTGAGCATTGATATTCAGATCCTGATAAAAGAGCAGCGCACCTGGTTATGGGACAAGGTGATCAAGGAAAGCCTGATTAAATTCAAGCTGGTGCATCAGCCATTAGCGAACCTGTATATCGTCACGCATGTATCGAACCATCAGCGGGTGCAGTTTGACGATTTGCAGCTGGCGCTGCGTTATCTGGGCACGATCAACCACCATCGGCTGCTCAATGCCGCCATGATTGATCCGGCGAAGGACTACATCAGCCACATCAGCGTACGCCTGAACATGGAAGACTTACCGCCCGCATTAAAACCGGTGGCCTATCTGTCCAACCGCTGGCGGCTTAACAGCCAGGACTACATCTGGCATTTTCAGTCGCCATGAACCACAGCGGCAAACACATATTATTCATCGGCATCCTGCTGTTCTGCTTTATGCTGTTCTCGCTGCTGCTGATGAGCGATTCGCTGCAAAACTCCGAGCGCTTTGGTGACTATTATTCCGGCCTGCTGCTGTTTAATGCTGTCGGTCTGTTCAGTCTTGTCATACTCATTGCGCTGAATATTCGCTCCTTGTTAAGGCAATTAAAACAGCGCATCGCCGGTGCCAGGATGACTGTACGCATGGTCAGCATGTTCGTCCTGTTGTCCGTCACGCCGGTCTTGATTCTGTATTATTTCTCCCTGGATTTTCTCCATCGGGGGATAGATAGCTGGTTTGATCTCAGGGTAGAGCAGGCACTGCAAGACTCGCTGGAATTAAGCCGACTGGCACTGGATACACGCATGAAAGAGCTGCTAAGGCAAACAGAGAAAACCGCCGAAGAGCTCGCCGATATCAGTAACAGCGCCATGGCGTTTGAGATTGATGGCTACCGCATCCGTAGCGGGGCGGAGGAGTTTACGCTGATGACCAGGCAGGGCAGCATCATCGCCGCCAGCACCAGTGATGCCACCAGCCTGGTGCCTGAATCGCCCGATGAGACAGTCTTGTTCCAGCTACAACAGGGCAGCAGCTATATCGGTGTGGATCTCATCCAAAATACCAATCTTTCGATCCGGGTGGTGGTAAATATCCCGGCGAATGATTTTAACCGTGCCGAGCGCATTGTGCAGGTCATCTTCCCGGTGACCGAGCGGGTCAATGAGCTGACCAACAGCGTGCAGACGGCATTTATTGACTACCAGGAGCTGTCCTATCTGCGTGAGCAGCTAAAAATCAGCTTCATCGTGGTGCTGACCCTTGTCTTGTTATTCAGTATCTTCTCGGCGGTCTGGGCAGCGTTTTACTCGGCTCAACGACTGGCCGAGCCAATCCGAGACCTGGCCGAAGGCACCCAGTCTGTGGCCGAAGGCGATTACAAAAAACGCCTGCCGGTACACAGCAACGATGAGCTGGGTGTGCTGGTGGCCTCGTTCAATACCATGACCTCGGCTATCGGTGCTGCCCGTGATGCCGCAAAAGCCAGCCATGAGCAGGCCGAGGCACAGCACAAATATCTGGAGGCGATATTAAGCCGCTTGTCATCCGGTGTCTGGGTGCTGGATGATGCAAAAAACATCCGCACGGCAAACATCCGCAGCGGCCGGATCTTAGGCATCGCCATCGATGAGATTATCGGGCATTCACTGGCCGAGGTTGGTACACACCATCCTTACCTGAAGTCATTATTACAGACATTCTCCGGGCGCATCGATCAAGGCATATCCGACTGGCGTGAACAGAGCACGTTGATCGGCAGCTGTGGCCGGCAGATATTAATCTCTACCGGTACGTCACTCACCGTCACCAAAGAGCAGGCGGCGGTCTATGTGATTGTGTTTGATGATGTGACCGCCTTGGTGCAGAGCCAGCGTGATGCCGCCTGGACTGAGATGGCGAGGCGGCTGGCACATGAGATTAAAAATCCGCTGACCCCGATCAAATTATCTGCCGATCGATTGCGAGACAAATACCTGACCACCTTACCCGCCGATCAGGCCAGGATGCTGGACCGGCTGACCACCACCATCATCAATCAAGTCGATACCATGAGGGAGATGGTCGACAGCTTTTCTGAGTATGCACACACCCCCACCAGGCGCCCGCAACCACTGGATATCAACAGCCTGATCAGAGAGATACTGGATTTGTACAGAAATCTTGATCCCGAAGCGCACATTGAACTTGCACTGACAGATGAACTCCCGGCAATCAAGGCAGATGCCGGCCGGCTGCGGCAGGTGTTTAACAATCTTATCCGCAATGCCTTTGATGCCAGTGCGATCAGGGCGCAAAAGCAACTGGCAATCGCAACAGACAACAAACAGGTGGCGGGGGTAGACTCTATTGAAATCCGCATCAAGGATGCCGGCTGTGGTTTGGATGAGGCCATCATAGGCAGCCTGTTTGATCCCTATGTGACGACCAAGTCGGATGGGACCGGGCTGGGCTTGCCGATAGTAAAGAAGATCATCGAGGAACACGGGGGGGCTGTGTGGTTAGAAAATAATACCGATGGCAAGGGTGCCTGTGCAATAATACGGCTGCCGGTGCTGGCAGATGTTGCGATGGCACGCCTGGCCTGATCGCAAGCAGGTAAGTTAAATAATGGCCGATAAAATTTTAGTCGTTGACGATGAGAGCGAAATCCGCCAGCTTATCGAGGAGATTCTTGTGGATGAAGGCTATGAGGTGGCGACCGCCGAAAATGGCACAGAGGCCCGCCGCCAGTTGGAAAAAACACGCCCGGATCTGATCCTGCTGGACATCTGGATGCCGGATATTGATGGTATCTCCGTGCTCAAGGAATGGCAGGGAAAAGACCGGATGACCGCCCCGGTGATCATGATGTCCGGCCACGGCAATGTTGAGACCGCGGTCGAAGCCACCCGGCTGGGGGCGTATGATTATCTGGAAAAACCCTTATCGCTGGCCAAGTTGCTGCTTACCATCAAAAACGCCCTGAATGCCCACCGGCTGAAAACTGAAAACCAGCGACTGAAACATACCCGCACGCCAACACCGGAGATCATCGGCAAAAGCGAAAAGATCACGCATTTAAGAGAACAGATCAGCCGCATCATCGATCTTAACACCCCGGTATTATTGCTGGGAGGGTCCGGCACGGACAAAGAATCCATCGCCAGATACATACACATCAACAGCAAGCGCAGCACAGCGCCCTTTATTGCCGTCAATGCCGCCACGCTTGCCAGTGAAGCTGACATGGCAGCAGTCTTTGCTGAGGCGGGCGGTGGTGTGGTCTTTGTTAAAGATATCGCAGATCTTGACCTGCAAATGCAGACCGCACTGCACCGCATCCTCGATCAACAGCGCCCGCCGGCGGTTCGGGCCGATAGCCCGCAGCAACCCGATGCCAGGCTGATTGCGGCCAGCCGGAAAGACCTGAAGCTGGCGGCAGATGAGGGCAGTTTCAAAGATGCCCTGTTGTTTCAGTTAAATATTGTGCCGTTGAAAATCCCCATGCTGCGTGAGCATTATGAGGATGTGCCGGAGTTGCTGGAATACTATGCCAATTTTTTCGCCCAGAGCGATGGCCTGCCCTACCGGCATTTCTCCACCGCCGCCCAAAACCGGCTGCGCCATTATGGCTGGCCGGGCAATATCCGGGAGTTACGCAATCTGGTGCAGCGGCTGATGATCCTGGGCAATGCCGAGACCATCGAGTTGGACGAGGTTGATGTCGTGCTGGGAGAGCAACCTGCACGCCGCAACGCTGATGATCTCAGTAATTTTGATCTGCCCCTGCGGGAAGCCAGAGAGAATTTTGAAAAAGCCTACCTTAAATATCAACTCAAACAATCCAATGGCAGCGTCAGCAAAATTGCCAGGACCGTCGGCATGGAACGCACCCATCTGTACAGAAAACTGAAATCCCTCGGCATCGACATCAAAAGCTGATGCTGGCCTCTTTAACTGGCAACAGGCAAACGATGAGAACTGCCCCCGCCCCAGTCCGGCAGAGAAATTAAAAACTCATGAAAATTATCATCCTGGGCGCCGGTCAGGTGGGCGCCTCTGTCGCGGCCAACCTGTGTGGTGAAGCCAACGATATCACGGTGATCGATCGCAACCCGGACGTATTGAGCACCCTGCAGGAAAAGTACGATCTAAAAGCCATCACCGGCCAGGCATCACACCCCTCCATACTGACACACGCCGGTGCCAACGATGCCGATATGATCATTGCGGTCACCAACAGTGATGAGACCAATATGATCGCCTGCCAAGTGGCTTATACCTTGTTTCACACACCGACCAAAATTGCCCGGATCAGAAATGTCGAATACCTGCGAAATAACGCATTGTTTACCCAGGACGCCCTGCCGATTGATGTCCTCATCAGCCCGGAACAACTGGTCACGGACTACGTTGCCAGACTGATCAGTTTTCCCGGTGCCTTGCAGGTGCTGGACTTTGCCGATGGCAAGGCGCAGATGGTGGCCGTGCGGGTCAGTGCCGAGAGCATTCTGCTGAATAAAAAAATAGCCGCGCTCTGTCATTATCTGCCGGTTAATGATTTTCGCATCGTCTCTATCTTCCGTCACGGGCAGGCGATTATCCCGGATGGCGACAGCCATATTCAGATGGATGATGAGGTCTTTATTATTGGCGCACCGAAGCATATCAAAAGCCTGCTAAAGCCAATCCGGCCATTGGATAAACCGGTAAAACGCGTGATGCTCGCCAGCGGCGGCAACATCGGCATGCGTCTGGCACGTGCGCTGGAGGCAAAATACCGGGTCAAGGTGATTGAACTCTCGCCCACCCAGGCCAATAAAGCCGCCGAGGATTTAAAACACACCATCGTGCTGCACGGCGATGCCGCTGATGAGGAGTTGCTCATGGAAGAGAACATTGACCAGACCGATGTTTTTTGTGCGCTCACCAATGCCGATACTGCCAATATCATTTCCTGTATGCTGGCAAAACGCTTAGGGGCGGCCAAGGTGCTGGCGCTGATTAACCGTGCCTCTTATGTCGATTTGGTGCAAAGCAATGTCATCGATATCGCCATATCCCCGCAACAGGCCACCATCGGCAGCCTGCTGGCCCATATCAGAAAAGGGGATGTGGTCGTTGTGCATTCACTGCGGCGGGGTGCCGCCGAGGCGATAGAGGCGATCGCCCACGGTGATCGCAAATCATCCAAAGTGGTTGGCCGCAGCATTGAAGAAATCGCCTTGCCGCCCAAGACCAGCATCGGGGCGATCGTCCGGGGGGATGATGTGATTATCGCCCATCATGACACGGTGATTGCGCCCGAAGACCATGTCATCCTGCTGGTTGCCGATAAAAAACAGGTGCCCGAGGTAGAAGCCCTGTTCCAGGTTGGCGTCACCTTCCTGTAGCCAGATGCAGTTCGCCGTGATACAAAAAATTCTTGGCCTGTTGCTGGCACTGTTCAGCATCACCATGTTGCCACCGCTGCTGATCAGCCTGATCAGTCAGGACGGGGTCAGCCGGGTCTTCCTGTCTGCCTTCGGTATCATCCTTGCCATCGGCCTGCTGTTGTGGCTGCCCGTCAGGCAGGCTAATAAGGAATTACGCCTGCGCGATGGGTTTATTGTGGTGGTGCTGTTCTGGGCTGGCCTCGGCTTAATTGGTGCCACCCCGTTTGTGCTGTTGCCGGAGCCTAAGATCAGCCTCACCGATGCGGTGTTTGAGTCCTTATCCGGGCTGACAACCACCGGTGCCACCGTGCTGACCGGCATCGATGCCCTGCCACGTTCGATTTTATTTTATCGCCAGCAACTGCAATGGCTGGGCGGGATGGGGATTATCGTGCTGGCGGTGGCCATCTTGCCCATGCTGGGTATCGGTGGTATGCAGTTATATCGGGCCGAATCCCCGGGGCCGGTAAAAGACACCAAGCTGACGCCACGTATTACCGAAACCGCCAAGGCGCTGTGGTATATCTACCTGTGCCTGACGATAGCGTGCGGCGGGCTGTATTTTCTGGCCGGCATGAGCTGGTTTGATGCCATTGGTCACAGCTTCTCCACCGTCTCCATCGGCGGCTTCTCCACCCATGATGCCAGCATCGGGTATTATGAAAGCCGGCTGATTGATTATATTGCCGTGCTGTTCATGATGCTCTCCGGCATCAACTTTACCCTGCACTTTGTCGCCTGGCGCCGCCGCTCAATCCGCGGCTATCTGCGCGATTCTGAACTAAAAATGTTCTTCTCCGTGCTGCTGATCATCTGCATGATTACCTGCCTGTATCTGCTCTATGCCAACACCTACGACAGCCCGGTTGATGCCATTACCCACGGCATCTTCCAGACCATCTCCATCACCACCACCACCGGCTTCACCACCACAACGTATCAGGACTGGCCAACCTTCCTGCCCGTGCTGCTGATCTTTGCCAGTTTTATGGGCGCCTGTGCCGGTTCAACCGGCGGCGGCCTGAAAGTCATTCGCATCCTGCTGCTGTGTAAACAGGGCGGGCGTGAGATCAAAAAACTGGTACACCCGAATGCGGTTATGCACATCAAGATCAGCGGTAAACCGGTCAACGAGACTGTGATCAATGCGGTCTGGGGATTCTTTGCCGCCTATGTCGGCATCTTCATCCTGCTGCTGCTGTTAATGATGGCCACCGGCATGGATCAGGTCACGTCATTTTCAGCCGTGGCCGCCTGCCTGAATAACCTTGGCCCCGGCCTCGGCGATGTCAGCACACACTACGGCGGCATAGATGCACTGGCCAAATGGTTACTCTGCTTCGCCATGTTATTGGGTCGGCTGGAAATCTTCACCTTGCTGGTATTACTCACCCCAACATTCTGGCGCAAATAATGGCGGCTGCCGAGCGCGAAAAATGGAATGCCATCTATGCAGACAAGGCCGCGGCTGATGTTAAGGCGGCCTGGGTATTGCAGCAGCATCGCTGGTTATTGCCGGCGGGCGGGCGGGCGCTGGACCTTGCCTGTGGTCGTGGTGGTAATGCCTTGCTGATGGCCGCACAGGGCCTGGAAACCGAGGCGTGGGATATCTCTGATACAGCCATTAGGCAGTTACAACAACGGGCGGCGCACAGCGGACTGAGATTAACGGCAGAGCAACGGGATGTCACCGCCCGGCCGCCAGCTGGCAACAGTTTTGATGTGATCGTCATCTCACGTTTTCTTGAACGTCAACTGCTGCCGGTGCTGCCTGCTGCCCTGCGACCATCCGGCCTGTTGTTCTACCAGAGCTTTGTTAAGGAAAAAACCCGGCAAGTCGGCCCCAGCAACCCAGACTACCTGCTGGGGCCGAATGAGTTGTTACGGGCGTTTGCCGATCTGCACCTTATTTACTACCTGGAAGCCGGCACGACCGGCAACCCCGCCGAGGGCCAGCGCAATGAAGCCATGCTGATCGCACAAAGGCGAGACTGAACCTGCGCCCCGCCTGGCAGCCGGGTAGCCCATGGCTCACTGCCCGGACAGGGCGGCATCATCATGGCATGCCAGCGTGCCGATCAACTCACGCACGTTCGCCATGCCGTGTTGCTGTAGATAATCAACGATGCCCTGGTTGATGGTCTTGCAGATCAGCGGCTCATAGAACAGCGCAGTACCGAGCCCGATCCCGGTGGCACCGGCGATCAGAAACTCAAGGGCATCCGCAGTCGAAGTGATCCCGCCCTGGCCTATGATGGGGATGTTATGCTGCTGGCAGACCTGGTAGACCTGATGCACCATCAGCAGGGCAATCGGCCTGATGGCCGGGCCGGACAGGCCGCCCTGATTATTGCCGATGACCGGCTGGCGGCGGTGTATGTCAATCGTCATGCCCATCACCGTGTTGATCACGGAAAATGCATCGCTGCCGGCCTCAATACATTGCCGGGCGCTCTCGGCGATATCGGTCTGGTTGGGGGATAACTTGGTGATCAGCGGCTTGCTCGTGGCCTGTCTGCACACCTCAACCACCCGGGCCGACAGTGCCGGATAATTGCCGAACATCACCCCGCCCTGCTTCACATTCGGGCAGGAAATATTGATTTCAATCGCATCAATAGGGGAGTCATCAAAAATACGGGCCACCTGCTCATACTCTTCCAGGGTAGCACCGCAGATATTGGCAATAAAACGCGTCTCGGCAAAATCCAGTACGGGCAGACAGTCCGCCACCACGCGACGTGCGCCGGGGTTTTGCAGGCCAATCGCATTCAACATTCCCATGGGGGTTTCGGCAAGGCGATGCGGGTTATTGCCCAGCCGGGGTTCCAGGGTTGTGCCTTTCAGGCAAATCGCACCGGCCTCCCGGTTGGAAAAACCCTGCACCCGGGTATATTCTTCGCCAAAACCGACACAGCCGGAGAGCAACACCAGCGGCGAATTAAATGCCAGGCCACAAAAATCCAGGGCGAGTTTACTGTCAGGTGCTGTTGTCATTACCCCGTGGCCTGCGTTAATTAATG
The DNA here is from genome assembly GCA_963422205.2 of Gammaproteobacteria bacterium. Taxonomy (GTDB): domain Bacteria; phylum Pseudomonadota; class Gammaproteobacteria; order Eutrophobiales; family Eutrophobiaceae; genus CAXMWX01. Next base: position 235,060 of record CAXMWX010000005.1, read on the forward strand.
GATCGCCCGGGCTGGACTATCATCAATCTGCCAACGTAAACCTGCACCCATCATTTGCCGATTTTATTGCCCGCCATCATCGCCTGTGCGGCTTGGGTCAGGCTCGCCCACACGTGCTAACCCGCCTATTCCTTTTGTCTCCCTGGCCATTTCTCTGGCCAGCAGATTCGCCACGCCTTGTGCCGGTGAGAGTTCGGCATCAATCACCTGCCTGACCTGGGTACTGATCGGCATCTCCACATGATACAGGGCCGCCAGCTCACACACCACGCCTGCCGTCTTCACCCCCTCAATCGCCTGCCCAATCTCAGCGCTGGCCTGCGCCGGCGTCTCCCCCCTGGCCAGCGCCAGCCCAAAGCGCCGATTGCGCGACTGATTATCGGTGCATGTCAAGACCAAATCGCCCAGGCCCGCCAGCCCCATAAACGTCTCTGCCCGGCCACCCATGGCAACGCCCAGACGGGTGATCTCGGCCAGGCCACGCGCAATCAATGCCGCCCGTGTATTGGCACCGAAACCCAGCCCATCGGCAATGCCGGCGGCAATCGCCAGCACATTTTTTACTGCCCCGCCCACCTGCACCCCCACCACATCATCATGGGTATAAATACGAAACTTATCGTTATGAAATAAGCCGGCAAATTCGGCGGCAACGCTGGCCTGCTCTGCCGCCACCGTGACCGCCGTGGGCAAACCTTGTGCAACCTCGCCAGCAAACGATGGCCCGGACAGGATGGCCAGCTCAGCCAGCGGCAGATAATCCTGCACCAGGGTATGGTTTAAGTGTAATGTGGCTGGCTGCATGCCTTTACACGCCAGGCAGATTTTCAGTGTGCGTTGCGGGCCGGCCGCCAGGCTTTGCAAAACCGCTGGCAAGGCATCACAGGGCGAGGCAATCACGATATGGCTCACCCCATCCGGCAGGGGCTGGCATACATGCACGGGTTGCAAACACGCAGGAAACGGGACCCCCGGCAGGTGGTGATGATTGCGGCGCTCGGCGATCAGGCGCACCATGTGTGCAGGTGCACTATCCCATAGCAGGGTATGCCGACCATTACGCGCCAGCACCAGTGCCAGGGCCGTACCCCACGAACCGGCACCGATAACCAATACCGAAGCAAGTTGCCGGCTCAGTGTTTTTGCGCCTCTTCCGCCAGTCTCTCCTGATGCCTTAAATACAGCGCCTCAAAATTCACCGGCGCCAGCAATAATTGCGGAAATCCGGCGCGGGTAACCAAATCAGACACCACCTCGCGGGCAAAAGGAAATAAAATATTCAGGCAGACGGTGGCGGCCATCCGGGCAATCATATCGTTGGCAAAGCCGGCGATATGAAAGATCCCCGCCTGTTGCACCTCAACCAGATACACGGGCTTGTCCTGTGCGCTCACTGTCACTGTGATCGACAAACACACCTCATACAGGGAGTCGGCCACGGCATCCACCGCATTGGATAAATCCATATTGACCGCCGGCTCCCATTGCTGCTGAAATATCTGCGGGCTGGCCGGGGTCTCCAGCGACATGTCTTTTAAGTAAATCTTTTCAATAGCAAACTGACCGGCGTTTGCGGCCTGCTCATCGGACATGATGTCCAGCCTCCTTATAGCAACGCCTGTTATACACGAACCTGCCCTGCTAAGTCTTGACGATGGGTAAATTGGCACTTTGCCAGCTATGCAAACCGCCCCGCAGCATATACACCTGTTCACGCCCCTGCATCCGCAACAGGCGACATGCCTTGGCCGAATCTGTACCGTGGGCGCAGTAGATGACAACCGGCCGGTCGGCTTTGCCCGGCAGCTGTTTTATCCTGCTCTCAAATTCAGCCGTTGGTATATGCAGTGAATCAATGATATGGCCGTTGTTATAAGCATCCTGGCTGCGAATATCCAGCAACAGCGCCTTATTTTTATTCACCATTTGCGTCAGTTCAGCCGTTGATATATGTTTTACCCCCATCATGGCCGTCCCCAGCAGATTCCACAGCAACATGCTTAGGATAGCGACAAACAGGGTCACCAAAATCAGGTGATTGGCGATGAACTCAGGCAGTTTTTCCACAATGCAGATCTTCCGGCAACAGGGGGTTTAAGGTATTTAAGGACAGCGCATCATACGTGATATGGCTGGCCGACAAAACCATTTCGCCTGGCTATCGGTTTCCATCTGCTGGCATGCTAGAATGCCAGCCACTATCACAGACACCCCCATTGACCATGCAACACCTTCGCCTATGATACCCTGGAAGCTGCCCGCCGGGTGAACATGACAAGACGCACAGCACTCAGCAAAAGACCGACCATCCTCATCATTCTGGATGGCTGGGGTTACTCGGAAGCGACCGCCTATAATGCGATTCACAGCGCAAATAAGCCCGTCTGGGACCGGCTTTGGGCTGACTACCCGCATACCCTGGTCAATGCCAGCGGATCAGAGGTGGGTCTGCCGGCCCGGCAGATGGGAAATTCCGAAGTCGGCCACATGAACATCGGTGCCGGCCGGGTGGTCGATCAGGAATTCACCCGCATCATGCGCGCGATTGAGGATAGAAGTTTTTTCTCCAATGCCGCCCTGTGCAAGGCGATTAAACGGGCAAAGGCCAGGGGCAAAGCCGTGCATATCTTGGGGCTGTTATCGCCCGGCGGCGTACACAGCCATCAGGAACACATTGCCGCCCTGCTGGAAATGACGGCAGAGCATCATATCTCGCCGGTGTATGTGCATGCCTTCCTGGACGGCAGAGATACCCCGCCCAGAAGTGCGGCCAACTACCTGCACACCATACACACCCAGATGCAGGCCCTTGGCAACAGCCGGTTTGCCAGCATCACCGGCCGCTATTATGCGATGGACAGAAACACGAACTGGCAGCGAACCCAGTCGGCCTATGATCTGATCATGCACGGCAGGGCGATGTTTCAAAGCCAGGATGTGTTTATCGCCGTTGATATGGCCTATGGGCGAGGTGAAACCGATGAGTTCGTACAGGCCACCGCCATCACCGACCAGCACGGCCAGCCCGCCACGGTGACCGAGGGGGATGTCATTATCTTTGCCAATTACCGTGCTGATCGCATCAGACAACTATCAACCGCCATGACCGCCAGGGATTTTTCTGCCTTCAAGCGGCCATTTGTGGTGGCCGATGACAGCATCATCAGCATGACAGAATACAAAGAAGAATTCACGTTCCCCCGTGCCTTCCCGCCGCAACAGTTGCCGAATGTCTTCGGCGACTACCTGGCATCGCTGGGCATGAAGCAGCTACGTATTGCCGAGACGGAAAAATACGCCCATGTCACCTTCTTTTTTAATGGTGGCAGGGAGCCGGCCTGTCCGGGCGAGGATCGCATCCTGATCCCATCGCCCGATGTGCCGACCTACGATGCCCGACCTGAGATGAGCGCTTTTTGGCTCACCGGAAAACTGGTGCAGGCGATTCGCTCGGGAAAATACGATGCCATTATCTGTAATTTCGCCAATGCCGATATGGTCGGCCATACCGGTAACTTTGACGCTGCCGTCAAGGCCGTTGAGGCAATCGATACCTGCCTGGGGCAGATCATCGCCGCCACACAGGCCAGCGGGGGGGAGATAGTGATCACCGCCGATCACGGTAATGCCGAACAAATGCGCTCTCATATCACCGAGAAAATTCAAGCCGAACCCCACACAGCACACACCAGCAATCCCGTTCCTCTGCTCTACATTGGCCGTGAGGCCGAGGTTGTGCCAAACATCACTGCCCGGCTTTGTGACATCGCCCCCACCCTGCTGCACCTCATGGGCTTGCAACAGCCAGCTGAGATGACCGGTCAAGCCCTGTTGCAACTGTGCCAGCGCGCCGTACAGGTAGAAAACGTTGAATAAACGGCGACACGGCGGGGAGTTCCATCGCCAGCGGATGCGGTGCGTGTTGCTCTGCTTTGCGTTCCTCCCACCGGCTTTTGCCGATGATACGAACGGCAGAGAGCAGCAATTAAAATCTGCCAGGGAATCGATCAGGGAGGTCATCAGCGAAGTTGAAATGAACTTGCAGCAGGCCCGGGATGAGTCCGAACAGTTGCTTGCTGAACTACAGAAGCTGGAGTCCAGCAGCCTGTCAGCGAAGGGAAAACTTGACCGGCTTGACGCTGAACTGGCAGCAAGCGATAGCCAAATCGCCCGGCTTAATCAGCAGCAAAGAGATGCTGAGGCAAACAGTGTCCTGGCACGGGAGAAACTGGCACAGCAACTGCGTGCAACCTATATCACCGGCCGCCACAACATGCTGAAGCTGGTGCTCAATCAGGAAGACCCAACGCAACTGAGCCGGCTCATCGCCTATCACGACTATATTAATCAGGCCCGTGGCCGCCAGATCGCCGCCATTGAGGCATCGTTGCTGCACATTGCCGAATTAAAGCAACAGATCACCGAGGCCAGCCAGGGCCAGCGTGAACTACAGCAGGCACAGCAAAATCAACTGGCAAAAATAGCTGAGGTAAAATCACAGCGTGAGGGCGTGTTAGATCGATTAAATCAACAGATTGCCGACCGGGATAATCATCTTAAGACCCTGCGCCGAACGGAAACCGAATTATCGCAATTATTGCAGGGGCTCTCGGATGACAGTTCAAGGCGTGATGGTTTCGAAAACATCCCGCCGTTTCAATCACTTCAGGGTAAACTGAGCTTGCCGGTACAAGGCGATATTGACACCCGCTTCGGTGCCTACAAAAAAGGCGGCCGGATAAAGGCCACCGGAGTCACTTTCAACACAAAGAGAAAGGCAAAAGTCAAAGCCATCGCCAGTGGTCAGGTCATCTTTGCTGACTGGTTTCGCAACCTCGGCCTGCTGCTGATTATCAACCATGGCGATGATTACATCAGCCTGTATGGTCATAATGCGGCGATCGTAAAGCGAACAGGCGATTGGGTGAAGGCAGGCGAGACCATCTCCATCGCCGGGGAGACCGGTGGCCGGGAAAATACCAGTTTATACTTTGAAATCCGCAAACAGGGCACGCCGTTAAATCCATTGCACTGGTGCAAACGCGAACAACCGATCTTGTAACATCGCCATAGTACAATGAATGCACGACTGTTGCCTCATCTTAACACAACCACACCATGATTTAAGGAATGCTGATGACACCGTTACCTACCTATGCCTTTGCCATGAGTTTGCTGCTGGCTGGCAGCTTGAGCCCGCTGGCCTATGCCCAGCCTGATCAGGAAATCGACTCAATCGCCAGGAAAACGCCCATCCCCTTAAAGGAAATACGCACGTTTGCCGAGGTCTTCGCCAGGGTAAAAAAAGATTATGTCGAAGTGATTGATGATCGCAGTCTGCTGGAGAATGCCATTCGCGGTATGCTGGAGGGGCTGGACCCGCATTCCACCTATCTGGATCAGGAGGCGTACCTGGATCTGCAAGAGGGTACCTCGGGCGAGTTTGGCGGGCTTGGCATTGAGGTCGGGATGGAGAATGGCTTCATCAAGGTGATCTCGCCCATTGATGACACCCCGGCCGAGCGCGCCGGTGTCAAGGCGGGCGATTTGATTATCCGGCTGGATGAGATGCCGATCAAAGGCTTATCGTTAAGTGATGCGGTTAATCGTATGCGGGGCAAGCCGGGCACCGACATCATGCTGACCATTATGCGTGATGGCGAGCAAAAGCCCTTAAAGCTCACCATCACCCGGGATATTATCAAGGTAAAGAGTGTCAGATACCGCACCCTGGAGCCGGGCTTGGGGTATTTGCGTATTTCCAATTTCCAGACCCACACCGCAAGAGATGTCAAAACCAACCTGAAACAACTGATCCGGGAAAATGATAACCGGCTGCAAGGGCTGGTGCTGGATTTACGCAATAATCCTGGCGGGATCCTCAGCGCTGCGGTCGCCATTGCTGATTTGTTTCTGGAGAAGGGCTTGATTGTCTACACCGAAGGCCGGGTGCGTGACTCGAAACTGAAATTCAATGCCAAGCCCACAGATATACTGAATGGGGCACCGATGGTTGTGCTGGTCAATGCCGGTTCCGCCTCGGCTTCGGAGATCGTTGCCGGTGCCTTGCAGGATCATAAACGCGCCATCATCATGGGACAGAAGACCTTTGGGAAAGGCTCGGTGCAGACTATCCTGCCAATTTCCAATGAGGCGGCCCTGAAATTGACAACCGCCCGTTACTTCACCCCGTCAGGGCGCTCCATACAGGCGGCGGGCATTGCCCCGGACATCGATCTCGACCAGGTTAAAATAGAGAAAATCGAAGAGACCAATGTCATCAAAGAGCAGAACCTGAACCGGCATCTGGAAGGCACCGCCGAGAGAGAAGCAGCCGGGCAAGCCACAGACGAAGCCGATAAAGAAGCCAGTAAAGAGGAGTCGCTGGCAACCCGTGATTACGCCTTGTATGAAGCCTTGAACCTGTTAAAAGGCTTGACCCTCATGTCTGCTGATAACTAGGCCGATGCGGACAAAAGATGCAAACTATGTAATCGCCATCATCTTGCTCTGCATCAGCCTGCATGGTGTCGCCGCTGATGGCTATACCTATCGTCAGGGGTATATCAGCATCATCATTGATGACATAGGCTATCGTATAAAAGATGATAAACGGGCCATCGCCCTGCCGGGGCCTGTCACCTATGCCATCATGCCGTTCTCGCCCCATGCAAAGAAAATCAGCCAGGATCTGCAACGAAGAAATAAAGACATACTGTTACACATGCCCATGCAGGCCCTGCAACAAAAGCACAATCGATTTTTAGGGCCAGCGGCCTTAACCCTTGATATGGACAAGCCCCGATTTATTCGCACTGTGGATCGGGCGATCGCCTCTCTGCCAATCGCCGTTGGCATGAATAATCACATGGGCAGTTTATTGAGCCAGCAACCACAGCAGATGCAATGGCTGATGGAGGTGCTGAAGCGGCATGGCTTGTTTTATGTCGACAGTTTTACCATCAGACGCAGCCAGGCAAAAACAGCCGCCCGGCAATACCAGGTGCCTTATCTCCGCCGTGATGTGTTTCTGGATCACAAACCCACAGCCGATGACATTCGGGCGCGATTCCAGGAATTGATCAACACGGCCCGCCGCAAAGGCACAGCCGTGGCCATCGGCCATCCACGCCCTGCCACCTTGAGCGTATTGGAAAAAGAACTGCAACGGCTGAATTATTATTCAGTCAAGCTGGTAAAACTCGGCGAGCTGTTGCAGCAGCGCAAACGACTGAGGCTGGCTGACAGCCGCTTGTAGGCCGGGGTGAGCAGTTATGAGCAACTGCGGGCAGCGTTGAACGTACAGCTTCACAAGATGATCCCGATAACCGCCGCCATGCAGATCAAAATCACCGCATACAACGGCGAGCGCATCCGCCTGCAAGCACCGTTAGCCCCCAATATCAATGACAAGCAGACCGGTTTTGCCGGTAGCCTGGCGGCTATCGCCACCATCAGCGGCTGGTGTCTGCTACAGATGAAGCTTAACGAGCTCAAGATGAATGCCGATATTGCCGTCTATCAATCGGCCATACGTTATGTGCAGCCAGCGATGAGTGATTTTAATGCCTGCACGATGTTTGCCAGTGATACCGACAAGAAGATATTCATAACACAACTGAGAAATGACGGTAAGGCCAAAATTGCGCTTGGCACGACAGTCAGCGATCAGGAAAAACAGGTGTTGGAATTACAGGGCAAGTACGTTGCTGTTAAGCGATGACATGAGTATTTCATGGGGGTATTCCGGGTTGACCTAATCCAGCTTCAAGATGACTTTGGCAATCAGGAACAAACCGGCTGAGCTGACGATCAAAGACGATAACGGCACCCCTAAAATTTTTATCGAGGTAATATCCAGCGAATAAATTAAAATACCGGCAATGATCAAGGCCGAGCCGGTGATCACCAGCACATTGTTACGATTATACTTCTGAAACTCATAACGCAATTCATCCAGACCGTGAGATTTCAACTCGATCATCAGCTTGCCACGCCGCAGGCGCTCTATCAGATCAATGGCCTTGGCCGGCATCCCGGGTAATTGATCCAGCCAGTAAGGGACATTCTCGGTCGTGCCTTTGAGTAAACCGCGCACACCAACACGGTTATTCATCCAGCGCTCCATGATGGGTTTTGCCGTGCGCCACAGATCAAGCTCAGGATACAAATCCCGGCCAAGGCCCTCGATATTCACCAGGGTTTTTTGCAGCAACACAAGCTGCGGCAGGATCACCATATTAAAGCGCCGGGCGGTCTGGAACAGACGCAGTAACATGGTGCCGAAGGAGATCTCTTTTAGCGGCCGATCAAACAAAGGCTCACACACCGTCCGCACCGCAAATTCAAATTCATCCACCCGTGTGTTACCCGGCACCCAGCCGGAATCCACATGCAACTGTGCCACCTTGCGATAATCACGGTTGAGAAACGCAAGAAAATTCTCGGCCAGATAGCGCTGATCAAATTCACTTAAAGAGCTCATGATACCAAAATCCACCATCATGATCCGTGGCTTGCCAGCAATATCGGGGTTGACAAAAATATTGCCCGGATGCATGTCCGCATGAAAATAGCTGTCACGAAACACCTGCGTGAAAAATAATTCCACTGTCGATTCTGCCAGCCATTTCAAATCAAGCCCGGCCGCCAGCAGGGCCTCATGATCGCTGATATGAATGCCCGATATCCTCTCCATAACCATCACATTGGCCGTGGTGTATTCCCACTCGATCTGCGGAATGTACAAAACATCGGAGGTACTGAAATTCCGGCGTAGCTGCGAGGCGCTGGCTGCTTCACGCATAAGATCAAGCTCATCCAGCAGATGCTTTTCAAACTCAGCAACGACAGATGTCGGACGCAGCCGGCGTATATGATCGGAATGACGTTCAAAAGTCCGGGCGAGCTTGTGCATAATGCTGATATCCCGCCGCATGACCTTCTCTATCTCCGGGCGCACCACCTTGACGATCATCTCCCGGCCATCATTCAGCGTGGCCGCATGCACCTGTGCGATCGATGCCGAGGCGAGCGGTGTCTCATCAAAGGTAAGAAAAATCTGCTCTATCTTTTTATCAAACGCCGCTTCAATGATCTGCTTCGCTTCAACACCGGAGAAAGGCGGCACCTTATCCTGTAATTTTGCCAACTCAATGGCAATATCCTCAGGCAACATATCGCGCCGGGTGGAAAGCAGCTGCCCGAACTTGATAGAAATCGGCCCCAGGGTTTCCAATGTACGCCGGACACGCACCGCCCTTGGCGCATTAAAACGCCGGACACGAAACCAGTTCCAGGGTAACAGATAACGCAGCCAGCGAACCGGGCGCAGCAGGCGCATGGCAAACACCAACTCATCCAGGCCATTGTGCATAAACACGCGCTGTATCGTAAGCAGGCGCCATAGTTGCGCGAAACCCAGCATGATTAATTCCCCGGTTTTTCCAGCCTGGCCATTCGCTGTTTCAAACGTGCAAGATCATCACGCAACTCATCCACAGCACGATTAAATTCCTCCAGTTCATCCGCATCAGCGATCATGTCTTTTTCATATTTCAGAAACTCACCCAAATCGGATTCCAACTTGACGCCCAGCCCCTTGACCATCGACCACCCGGTGCGGATCAGCTGCGCCGACTTGTGCGCCAGGGTATCGCCAACATAGCCTGCAAGCTGCTCTTCCCAGTCGATCTCCATTTTTTTCACCAGGGCGGTAAGCTGCTGTGCCAGGGCGATATCGCCGGTTATCTCAAGATGACTGGCAAGCTCATTGGCGGGCGGGCGCTGACCATAACGCTGTGCAGCAACATAGGCCAGCAATGCCGCCGGTGTGCCGGTGATTCGGACATTGACCTCACCAACCTGCCCGGTAAGCAGCTGAATGCCATCATGCTCGATCAAAAAAGTAAAACTCGCTGCCGTGTTCAGCAGCTTGATTTGTATGATATTACCCGCCAGGGCATAAATTTCCGCCGCCACCTCGGCATCCAACTGCAAGCAACGGTTCAGTAACAGATGGATATTTCCCGACATGATTGTCGCCCCATGATCGCCTCCTGCATGAGCACCATTCACAGTTTATACGCCTGATGCTGGGCAACAATACCGCCTGACAGGTTAAAATACCGCACCTTCGAGAAACCGGCCTGCTGCAACATCTGCGTTAATGTTTCCTGATCCGGGTGCCTGCGGATCGACTCCACCAAGTATTGATAGCTGTCTTGATCCCTGGCAATCAGTTTGCCCAGCCAGGGAATGACGGCAAAAGAATACTGATCGTACAGTTTTTGCAGCAACGGCAGGGTTAGCCTGGAGAATTCCAGGATATTCACCCCCCCGCCATAGTTAAGTTTGGCAAACACAGAACTCAGCACTTTCTGTTGATTGCTGACATTACGCAGGCCAAAAGCCAGCATGATGCAATCAAACGTATTATCCGCATAAGGCAGGGCTTCGGCATCGCCCTGCACGAAATCCAGCCCATGATACAGCCCCTTATCATAGAGCTTATCGCGCCCCGTTGAGAGCATGTCCGCATTGATATCACAAACAACAACACGCCCCTTTTCATTCAGCCGTTTTTTTATCAGCCAAGCCATATCCGCAGTACCACCCGCCAGATCCAGCACCTGTGCATCGGGTTTAAGCCCGGCGATATGTACCGCATAGCGCTTCCAGAGGCGATGAATGCCGAATGACATCAAGTCATTCATCAGATCATACTGACCGGCCACCGAGGTAAACACCGCATTGACCCGACGGGTCTTCTCCCGCCTGCCCAGCGTTTGAAAACCAAAATCAACCAGTGGCGACTCAGACATCACATCCCCTGGCGTTGATGACCTGCCGCCTGCAAGGCCGCCAGGTATCTGGCAAATAACTGCTCTGCATCTCTGCCCAACTCATACAGATAATCCCAGGTATACAGGCCAGAATCATGGCCATCATCAAACACCAGCTTGACGGCATAATTGCCGACTGGCTGTATCTCATCAATATTCACCCCCTCCTTGCCGGTTTGCAGGACGGCCTGCCCCGGGCTGTGTCCACGTACTTCTGCCGATGGTGAGTAGACACGCAGCAACTCACAATCGAGGGTAAACGTCTGACCATCTTCATAGCGCAGCACAAGCTGCCTGGATTGCTTTTTTAAGTTGATCGCTACCGGGATCTGGCTCATGTGTTGATGATTCTCTTAGAGAATGTAACGACTCAGATCTTCGTCTTTTACCAACGCATGCAGATGATCGGCAACATACGCAGCATCCACCATGACCACTTCACCCGAACGTTCAGGGGCATGGAATGAAAGCGATTCCAGCAGGCGCTCCATCACGGTATGCAGACGCCGTGCGCCAATGTTCTCGGTCGACTCATTCACCTGACAGGCAATTTCGGCCAGCTTTCGGATGCCATCTTCAGCAAATTCCAGGGTGAGACTTTCCGTCCTCATCAAAGCGGCGTATTGCTCGGTAAGCGCAGCATCCGGCTCTATCAGAATACGCACAAACTCTTCCACACCCAGGGCATCCAACTCCACCCGGATCGGCAGGCGGCCTTGTAGCTCCGGGATCAGATCGGAGGGTTTGGACAAGTGAAACGCCCCCGAGGCGATGAATAAAATGTGATCGGTCTTGATCATGCCATACTTGGTGGTCACCGTCGACCCCTCGACCAGCGGTAACAGATCCCGCTGCACGCCCTCTCTGGAGACATCCGGGCCGCTGACATCGGAACGGCGAGCAACCTTGTCAATCTCATCGAGAAACACCAGCCCGTTCTGCTCCAGATTCTCCAACGCACGCAGCTTGATCTCATCCTCGTTGATCAGCCTGGTTGCCTCCTCTTCGGCCAGAATTTTCAATGCCTCCGGCACTTTTAATTTACGCTGCCGCTTCCTGGGGCTGGCCATATTCTGAAACAAGCCCTGCAACTGGCTGGTCATCTCTTCCATGCCCGGCGGTGCCATGATCTCCACCCCAATGGCAGGCAGGCTCACCTCCACCTCGATCTCTTTATCATCCAGCCTGCCATCACGCAACATGGTGCGAAACTTCTCGCGGGTGCTATTGGCCGATTCGGTCTGCTCATCCACCGCCCGGGGCGCTGGCAGGAGGATATCCAGCACCCGATCCTCGGCGGCATCCTCGGCCCGATGTTTGACTTTTTCAATCTCCGCCTCCCGCTCCATCTTCACGGCCACATCGGCCAGATCTCTGATGATCGAATCAACATCCCGGCCAACATAACCGACCTCGGTAAACTTGGTGGCCTCCACCTTGATAAAAGGCGCATTGGCCAGCTTTGCCAGGCGTCTAGCTATCTCGGTCTTGCCCACACCGGTTGGCCCGATCATGAGAATATTCTTGGGTGTGATCTCGCCTCGTAACACCTCATCCACCTGCGCCCGTCGCCAGCGATTACGCAAGGCAATAGCAACCGCACGCTTGGCCGCATCCTGACCAATAATGTGCTTGTCCAGCTCGGCAACGATTTCCTTCGGGGTCAACGCCTGCATATCGCCTAAGTCTCGCCCTTCAACTCTGCCAGCGTGAGATGGGTATTGGTGTACACGCAGATCTCGGCGGCGATGGTAAGGGATTTTTCAACCACAGCACGGGCAGATAATTCGGTGTTCATCAGCAGGGCACGGGCGGCTGACTTGGCAAAGGCACCGCCGGAGCCTATCGCCATGATATTGTCCTCCGGCTCGATCACATCCCCGTTACCGGAAATAATCAGCGAATGGTGTTTGTCTACCACGCACAACATGGCCTCCAGACGACGCAGCAGACGATCGGTGCGCCAGTCCTTGGCCAACTCAACGGCAGCACGCATAAAATGCCCCTGATGGGCCTCCAGCTTCGCTTCAAAGCGCTCAAACAAGGTAAACGCATCCGCCGTCCCGCCGGCAAAACCGGCCAATACCTGATCACGGTATAATTTACGCACCTTGTTGGCATTGCCCTTCATCACGGTATCGCCCAAAGAGACCTGGCCATCACCGCCAATCACCACCTCATTCTCACGCCGCACAGACAGAATGGTTGTACCGCTGAATTGTTGCAAATCACTCCCCTCACAAACCGTAAAGTCAAGCCATTGTACATCATGCCAACGATGAATTCAGGCGATCAGCAAAGCTGAAGAGGTGCTTAACGCAAGCTAAGCGATTGCAGATCACCGTCCGGCTCATCGCTGATTAATCTGTCTTTTTGGCGCGCGGGTGGGCCTTGTCATACACCTTGGCCAGATGCTGAAAATCAAGATGGGTATAGACCTGCGTGGTGCTGATATCCGCATGCCCCAGCAACTCCTGCACGGCACGCAAATCACCGCTGGACTCCAGCAGATGGGTGGCAAAAGAATGCCGCAACATGTGCGGGTGTACATGCGTATTTAATCCCTGTTTAACCGCCCATTCACGCAGGCGCACCTGCACCGTGCGGACACTGATGCGTTTGCCTCTGCGGCTGACAAACAGCGCTGGCTCATCCTCAGCCGCTAACTCAGCACGCCGCACCCGCCATGCCGCCAGCGCCTGGGCGGCTTTTTTGCCTACCGGCAGCTTGCGCTCTTTGCTCCCCTTACCCAGAACCGTGACCGTCATCTCCGCATGATCAAGGCTGTTAAGATTGAGCCCGACACACTCCGATACACGCAAACCGGAAGAGTAGATAAGCTCCAGCATCGCCCGATCCCGACAGCCCAGCAGGCTGTCATCATTAATGCTCATCAGGCGCCCGGATTGCTCGGTGTCCAGGGTGGCAGGCAGGCGCTTCTCCGCCCTGGGCGGGCGCACGCCGCTGGCCGGGTTTTGCGTCAGCTCGCCGCGCGCCATGAGGTAACGGTAAAACGCCCGCAGCGCTGAAAGATGACGTTGCAGGCTGCGACCATTAAGGCCCTGGCGGTGTCGTTGGGTGATAAAACCACGCACCTGATGGCTGTCAACAGCCCGCCAATCGGTCACGGCATGTGCCTGGCAATACTGCTGGAAAAATTTCAGATCCCGTGCATAAGCCTTGCGGGTATGCCCGGAGAGATGGCTGATGCTGGCAAGAAACTCGGCCAGTTTATCCAGCGCAACCTGTCTCACAGGCACACCGGGCAGAGTGAAGCCAGCATCAGCAGAACGGGTGGGCGCATGTTAATCTGAATCTATTCCTTGTCCTCATCCACCCAGGGCTTGAGGATGAAGGATAACACCTCGGCCATATTGGCCAGCAATTCAACCCCCATGCTGGCCTGGAAACGATCATGATCGCAACTGCCGATCGCCATGATGCCGCCCCAGCCATTACCCTGCAAAGGCACCAGCACCGCTGAGGCAATATCATGCCCTTCATCACCGAACAAAAATCGCTGCTGCTGGTGTGGCAAATCGCCGCTGATCGGCAACCGGTTATCAATCAGGGATTTGAACAGGCCATGTTCGGCACCGTCCGGGTCGGCAAATTCCGGGCCGGGCAGTCCATCCATGCACGCCGGTCTGGCAAACAATCGCACCGCTACCTTGTCAGCCCGGAAATGACGACTCAGGTTATCGTACAGGGTCTTAAAAATAGCCTCTGGATCAGCCGCATCCATCAGCGTCAGGGTCAGGTGATGCATGCGATGCGCCAGTTCTTCATTTTGCTTGGCAATCTCGATCAACTCATGCAGGCGTTTGCGGGTTTGCTCGTTCTGCTCCCGCAATACCTTGACCTGCCTTTCCACCAGGGAAATCGCATCACCAGAGACATGCGGGACTCGTATCTCCGCCAGTAAATCTGGATACCTGTTGAAAAAATCAGGATGGTTGCGAAGATAATCAGCAACACCCTCATGCGTCGTATCAGTCATTTGCACTGCTGTTTATGCTCATATCGCTATCTGCCCGGTGTACACCTCGATCGCCGGGCCGATCATCCACACCGGCTCGCCCTCTCCCTGCCATGATACCTGTAAGTCACCGCCTTGCAATGTTACCGTGACCTCATTATCCAGATCGCCGTTCAAGATACCGGCAATCGTGGCCGCACAGGCACCTGTCCCACATGCCAGGGTCTCACCCACGCCACGTTCATACACCCGCAAGCGGATGCGCTGCCGATCGATCACCTGCATGAAACCCACATTCACACCGGCCGGAAACAAGCCATGCCGCTGAATGGCCGTACCCAGCCTCTCCACCTCGGCGCTGGCGGTATCGGCTACCGACAACACCGCATGAGGATTACCCAGAGATAACACCATCGCCGTAACCTCATCCCCGCCATCGGCCAGTGCAATCGCCACCGGGTTATGCAGCTCGGCAACGGACAACGGTATCGCCTCGGCACGAAAGACCGGGATGCCCATGGCGACTTTTACCTGCCCATCGGCCAGCAGCTCGGCCCTGACGATGCCGGCAGCCGTCTCGACAAGCAGCGTTGTATCATCATGCAGCCCTCGATCATAGAGGTAGCGGGCGATGCAGCGAAGGCCGTTACCACACTGTTCAACCTCGCCGCCATCGGCATTGAAGATACGATAACGAACAGCGGCCTGTTGCAGATCGCTGGCCTGGAGCAGCAGTAACTGATCACAACCGATACCCAGGCGGCGATCGGCAAGCCGCCTGATCTGCCCGGCGGTCAAGGACAAGGCATTAGCAAAGTCTTCCAGCACGATAAAGTCGTTCCCCAGCCCCTGCATTTTTGTAAAACAGATATTCATACCAGCCCTATCCCGGCGAGCGCAATCGGTTCAAGCCAACAGCCAGGCGGTCAAGGCTTTACCTCGGGCGCCGATTCTGCCAAGTGCAGAGTCGTGGTCGGAAAGGCACATTCCGCCCCATGCTGTTCAATGATGCGGATAATTCGCAACATGACATCTTGCTTGATCTCATGAAAACGTACCCATTCAGTCGTCTTGGTAAACGTATAGACAAAGAAATTGAGCGAAGAATCAGCAAACTCATTGAAATTGACGATCAAGGTGGCCTTGCTGTCGATCTCCTCATGGGCGATTAACATGTCCTTAACATCCGCTGTGATTCTCTCCATCTTGTCCATGTCTTCATAGCGAATCCCCACTATCTCATAGATCCGCCGGTTGCTCATGCGTGATGGATTCTCAACCACGATGGTGGTAAATATCGCATTGGGTACATACAGGGGACGTTTATCAAAGGTAAGGATCCGGGTCAAACGCCAGCCGATCTTCTCTACCGTGCCTTCAATCTCCCGGTCCGGCGAGCGGATCCAGTCGCCAACAACAAACGGCCGGTCCATATAGATCATCAGGCCACCGAAAAAATTAGCCAGCATGTCACGGGCGGCAAACCCAACGGCAATACCGCCCACACCACCAAAGGCAAGCACGCCGGATATGCTGTAACCCAGGGTTTGCAGGATGATCAGAAACGCCGTGATAACCACAGAAATGCGTAACAATTTGGCAATCGCATCGGCTGTTGTCAGATCAACCGGCCTGCCGGCCTGTGCACGTTTGCTGATGATGTTTTGCTCGGCACGGGCGACAAAGCGCACCAGAAACCATGCCAGCAATGCAATCACACCCACGCCACGTGCCGGATCAATGATCTCAAAGATGACCGCATCGGATTGGCTTTTTACAATATCGGCGGCAAACAACAAACCCAGCAGCCAGATGAGCATACTCAAGGGGCGACTGGCTGCCTCAATTAAGGCATCGTCCCAGTAGGTAGGGGTTCTCCGTAATTGCTCAAGCAGCTTTATCAGCAGGCGTTTTTGCAATCGGGCGATCAGCAGGGTACCGAAGACGATAATAAAAATCTGTATCGCCCAGGCTTCGTGCGCGAGAAACCCGGGCAACTTCTCTAACCATTTATCCATCAGATAATTTTAAGGAGTCGTGTTCAACCAGGCGGATGTTATAGCCGCGTTTTTTCAGCGAAGCAAGCACGCCATCCGTACCCGGCAAATGCAACACACCGATGGCGATAAAGGCGCCGCCCTGTTGCAGCCAGGGCTGCATTCTCTGTACCATTTTGGTATTCCGGGCATGCAGCAGACGCACAGCCAAGTCCTCATACAAGGTATTATCAGCAAATGAATAACGCTGGCTGTAGCGATACATCGCCTGTAGATCAGCAGATAAATATAAGTCAATCAGCTTCTCAAAATCCTGCTCCAGCAGATCATAATGACAGACGCTATCGATCAGTAACTGCGCCTGCTCATCCGGTGAATAAGCGGTGAATACATCCGCCAGCTCCAGCATGCTCTCAAGGCCATGAACAGCAGCACCGGATTGCTGTGCCAGCACTAGTAACTGCTCATCGAGAATCTGTCTCATGCTGGGCGGATAACTCATGGTCAGATAAGCCCCCCAGGGGCGCAACTTTGAGATCAGCGCTTCGGGCAAGTGATACGCACCGAGTATCTCAACAGCCCGGCGATAAACGTCCTCCGGGAGATAATCATACAGATAAGCATCTGCCTGGCTGAAGGACATCAGCATTTGCAGCTGCATGATCTGCTGCGGCTCAGGCAAGGCTTCCATGATGAAAGTATGACTGCCTTGAAGATACGGCCTGACAGTCTCCAGCGTGGCATCCACCTCATCATCGGCCACATGGATGGTACCAAACAGGTAGTTTGCTTCACGCCCCGGTTTGCTCACCTCCCACAGCAGGCCGTGTTTAAACTCACCAACGGGCAAGGCGGCCATCGCCTCTACCCGGACCGGACGACAGGCAGGCGAGGTAAACTTATCGGCAAACGCCAGCTCTGCCGACAGCAGGCAGGTAAATACAATAATCCAATAGCTAGGTAGTAATCTGATCATCATCCAGGTCACGCTCCGGGGTGATAGTTAATTGTGCCAGTTGCTCTGCCACTGCCAGGTGGCGCCGGCTGATAAGTAACTGTGAGATGTCCTGCGGCGGGCGACCATGCAGGCGCATGATACGCACTTGGGTGACCGGATCGTGTTCATAGCGCAACTCATCAAGCACGGTTATTGTCGCCCGATGATTATTGCAGATCAATACCATATCACACCCTGCGGCCAGGGCGGCCTCTGCACGCTCGGTATAACCGCCCGCCACCTCGGCCCCGGCCATGCTGATGTCATCGCTGAACACGGCCCCCGTAAAGCCCAGTTGCTGACGTAACACATCCTGTAGCCACTGACGGGAAAAGCCCGCCGGCCTCTCATCCACCGCCGGATAGATCACATGCGCCGGCATGATGGCCGACAACCCCTGGTTGATCAAACGCTCAAACGGCACCATGTCCTGCATCAGGATATCCGCATAACAGCGCTCATCAATGGGGGTGATGTGATGGGAATCGGCGGCCACATACCCATGGCCGGGGAAATGTTTGCCGACCGCCGTCATGCCAGCCGACCGCATCCCGCACATAAGACGATGCGCCAGATTCGACACCACATCCACGTCACGATGAAATGCACGATCACCGATCACGGCGCTTACCCCGTAATTCAGATCCAGCACCGGCGCAAAACTCAAATCCACGCCTGCCGCCAGTAGCTCGCTTGCCAGCAACCAGCCGGCCTCCTCACACACATCACGTGCGCGCTGGCAATGCCGGGCATACAGATCACCAAAGCAGGCGGCAGGCGGCAGCCGGGTAAAGCCCTGATGAAAACGCTGCACCCGGCCTCCCTCATGATCAACGGCGATGAGCAGGCGTGGTTCACGCACGGCATGGAGCTGTGCGGTGAGTGCCTGTAGCTGCGCCGGATCATGGTAATTGCGGGCAAACAGGATCACCCCGCCGGCCAGCGGATGACATAACAACTCCCGCTCCTCAGCGCTCAACTCCAGCCCCTGTATATCAAACATGATCGGGCCTAGCGACATGCTCTGTACCCCCCGTGTTAATCAACAGCAGGATAACGCCATAAACAAACCGTTACAGACAACACGGCGTACTGTCATGACGATGATCATAATATACAAGTGACAGATAACGATAAGCAAATGCGGCCAGCGGCAGAGAAAGATATCGTATTACCGCCCGTGCGTGTTATGGGCGGCTGGTTACTTATAAGCCCTCATCGCCGTATAAAACCGGGTTAGATCAGAAAGCAACAAACCGGTCGGCCATGTCAAGACCCGCCAGGGCCGCAACCCACCAGGGCCGCAACAACGGCACCGGGCGCCCCTGGAAATGCCAACAAAGCAGTACGCTGCTCTACCGCCCGGACGACTTCTTTGAATTGCTGATTGAGCTGAGTGCACCGAGGGTGCGGGCAGCTATGCCATGCAAATAGCAACGACCAACACAGCAGGCAAATGACTTCGCCGATGAGCTGTCAGGTGATCGCATTGGTCACGCCGGGGCGAAGCCGCCGCCTGTCGAACAGTTTATTCTTTAAGTTGCAGGGCATGGCGCATCACATGGTAGAGATAGTTTTGCTCATGCACGCCGGTCAGCAGGTGCGCCCAGGGGCCGCTGGCAAAAACGGCCACATCTTCGCCGCCGTGCGTCTCTGAGGATAACGGTATCAGAGACTCATGCACATAGGAGCGGGCGGTTGTATCCGTTGAGGTGAGATCACGGCGATGCGGCTCTACCCGGCAATACGGCGGCTTGCATACGTGTGCATGTTCTGTTGTCAGACGGCGACCGCCGTTCATATAACCCAGCGTGGTGTAAGGCAGGCCATCGTCAGCCAGTGCATATAACGGCCAGGGGCCGCCCGATGCTGGCCAGTTGGGTTTCACCTTGCCCAAAATAGGATTGCCCCGAAGCGGATAGCCGGCGATGGTGAAAACATGACTGTGATCGGCGGTGACGATGATCAGCGTATTGTCGGGATCAACCATGGACAACGCCTGTTTGACGGCATCTGATAATGCAATGGTATCGTGCAATGCCAGGTGAGCATTGGCCACATGATGACCATGATCGATACGACCGGCCTCCACCAGCAAAAAATACCCCCGACTGTTACGTTGCAGGATAGTCAGCGACCTGGCCACCATCTCAGCCAGACCAGGCTCGCCTGCCGCATCATTCGGCCGGTCAACCTGATAGCGCATGTGGCCGGGCTCAAACAAGCCCAGCAGTTTTTCCACCCTATGCACATCAACCGACTCAAATTGCTCGGCATTCCAGACATACTCCCCCTTAGGGTAACGTCTTTGCCAGGTCTCAATCAGGTTCTGCCCATCCTCACGTTCGCCCGTCAGCAAAACAGGGTATTCAGGATCGCTGCTCTGCACGGGCAGGAACTTGCTCCGCCCCCCGCCCAGCACCACATCCATGCCATCACCATAGGGAAAGTCAACGAATTGCTGTGCTATATCTTTACATCCCTGGCCTATGGCAACGGGCGGCATATCGGCATCCGACTCCCATCCACGTTCCGGGGTATGTGCATAGCTTGCCGCCGGGGTAGCATGTGTGATCCTGGTCGTGCTGATGATCCCGGTGCTGTATCCTGCTTGTTCCAAGAGCTCAAGCAACGTCATCATCTGCTTGCCCCTGGCGCTGCGGCAATCGCCTCGCATCGCTTCCTGATTAACGCTGATAAAACCCGCCCGGGTCTTGATCCCCGTCATGATAGCCGACATGGTACCGGCAGAGTCAGCCACCTGCTGATCGGTGTTATAGGTCTTGACCAACGCCGTATAGGGCAGCATCTCAAAAGCCAGGCTGTTCTCCTCGCCGCTCCTGCCCTGTTGCTGGCCTTGCAGAATGCGCGCCGCGGTGATGGTCGATATCCCCATCCCATCACCTAAAAATAAAATAATATTGCGGGCCGGCCGGGTATTGATTTTCTGCTCAAGCCCCCTCATCAAGGCCGCCTGACCGTGCCGATACCAACTATCAGGGGTTTCATCGGCAAGCAAAAATTCACCGCCGCCGATAAAAGCAAACATGAACACCGCCAGGCAGGCAACAGGTCTACACATCATACTGATCTCCGATTGGTGCCGATGGCCGGACTAAGAATTAGCTTATTAAACAAATATTTATGTAATAAATATCGTAAAATAATCGTAGGTAATGCCTCTTTTGTGACGATTTTAGCACTAATATATATTACTATTATGACTATAAATAAAGAATATTATCTTGATTGCGGTACTACACTAAAAAGAGACTAATGATATTGATGATATGTAAGAATAATAGCAGAAGTTCTTTCGGTGCCAATCGTCCGCTTGATATGATCCAGAGGTTGAATTCAAGGGTAGGGTTCGACAGCTTGAATACACTGTTTGATTAGCCCGTCACCAAATTTTGAGAATGACTCGCCTGTTTTCTTTGGGAATCGCCAAAGTCGAAAAGTAGTGAAGGGGTTCACATTATGGTGCTCACAATGGTAAAGCTACAACCATTGCCAATCACTCTTGCGCTGTTGTGTTATGTTATCCTGCTTGCTTCTGCAAAGGCTTGCGAAGGAGTGTTTTTCGTGGATCCTGAGGGACGGGGTGCTGGTAGCTTTTACATAGTTAAAAGCCAAGACGGGTCTTGGTCACGGCGAGGTTATCTCCCAGCGGGAAGCCTCGTTCGAAGTAAGGGATTTTCTGGGATCGTTCTTGTGCAGGAGAAATTGTACCATAAGAGTAAACACTATACTCCATTCGTCTCAGAGTTTGGGCAGGCTGGCTTCATTCGCTGGTCTGACATAAAGCACGGAGCGATCTCCAAAATCGACGGGGCCCCCATCCAAGGAATGGACAAGCGACTTGATTGTAATGAGATTGAACGCTTTGTCGCTCCGGACAGTTGGAATAAGGGATTTCGAATTTTAGCCAAGCCAGAGGACGGTTCCAAGGTACTGGATAATCCGAGTGCTTCTTCTATGGCTGCTGTATTTGTGGTTAAAGGTGATTATCAGGAACGAAAGCCAGGTGGACAGCGTTTCCTGAAGGTTCACTATCGTGTAGGGACACAAGGTCCAGTTGTTATTGGATACGTGGATCGAAGAGAACAAACCAACGAAATCGATCCTGGTCGCTTCAGATTAACGCAGCGAGTCGAAGACATCCAAACTGTGAAGGGCGTCTCACGAGATAAAGAATGTAAAGGTACTTGCTGGGGCTCGGTTCTACAGGATTTCTACCAATCAGTTAAGAACTTTGATTTGGTAGGCAAGACTTTGGCCCAAAAGCCGTGCACTCGGGAAGCCAATGTCGAGTTCATGCTCTCTGTAGATTCTGGGGCTACGGTGTCACTCGTCGAATGGCTTAACGTTGGCGCTTCCGCAGTCGTCGAAGCATCTCTCAAGTTCACTATCCCAGATGATGAAGTATTGACCACAGAGCGGTGGTTCCTTGGTGAAAGAACTGAGATTGGTGTGCAACGCACCCATAAATGTGCTGACACAGAAAAAGGGCCTGCTAAATTTATCGGTTTGCGTTTTGCTAACTATGAGAACCCTGTCCGGCTCCTCGTAGGTGATCTGGAAAGCGCTTGTTTCTCTCAGTTGCCAGCGTTTCTTCGACACTACCACTCGAACGGAATGTTTATCGTCGGACGATCCGATAGAGTTATTTTCCCACGCTATGTTTCCCTGCGCCATCTTATTCAAAATAGGATTGGCAATCTTATCGACAGTGGCTTTCTTTCGGACAAACAACTCCAAGAACTAGACCGGTTAACTTGGTTGTCTATTGAACAGGTGCTTGAGCATCAACACCCTAAGGCATACGGAATACCACCGAATCCTTGCCGTTCTTAATTGTGAAAACGACCTTTAAGCAAACAATCTAACGATAAATCGTTCGCCCTGCTCAACTAAGTCAGGGTTGGTACCGTTGTGTTCTTGCATACCTTTTATGATTTTTCGGGGTATACCCATTCCCATATGCTCTAGGTATCGGTAGTCTCTCATCACGTCCTTCAGTATCTGGTTTCGCGCAGCCCGTGTGCCCGTCCGCATCCGCTCCGGGGTTATTCCGTTAGGAAGCCGACCGGGTGAAATGATTTCCAGTCTGTCGTTATAAATCGCCAACTCAACATCCGTACTTGTAAGGAGATAATCCCGGTGAATAAGAGCGTTCACAATACCTTCACGGAGTGTGTCTTTTGGATATGTTGTCTGTTCTATGCGTCTCCCACCTTCTGCCTTGATAGTATTGCGAGTATTGCGTTGTACAAAATTTAACGCTTGTTCCACCAGTCCATTTTCGACAATATTACCGCTTTCATTGAGTAGCGGTGCCATAGGCCCATATAACTTTATATGCTCTTGCGCTTTATAGTCTTTGTCAGTCCCTGAATAGGCAACAGCATCTATACCAGCATAAGGCAGGAATTTATTCAGTGTTTTTCCAAAAAGCAGCATTCCTGAAAGAGTTACACCATATTCGATCATGATCTCTGTGTTGGCGAGAAGCGTCAGCCACCCCCCTTCATCGCCATCCTCGGGAACCTCCTGATCTCGGATATGTTGGAAGTAATTCTTAAGGCGGCGATAGTCTAGATTGTTAATTGTAGCACCAGATACTGGTTGTAATTCAGCACGTATTGAACCTCGTTGCTGTAGCAAACGCGAAAGTTCTTCTTGGCTCGCTTCCCGGCTCTGTGTGCCTACTCTTATCAGGTACTTACTCGTATTGTTATGCCACAAGGCATGCACAGCAGCACCGCGCGATACGCTCACGACTGCAACATCCTTGCCTGATTCCACGTCCTTGATGGTTTCAAAAAAGGGGATTATGCCTGGTCTGATCTTGTCTCGGCATGCCGTCATTACCCATTATTCAAGGCCTGGTCTGTTAAGTCCCGAAATATTACCGTTATCCTCTACACCGATAAGTACATGCCGCCCTCTAAATTCGAGAAGGCCCCCAATTCTTTAGCGAAGTCTTGAATCGTCAGGCTGTCTCGTTTGAACTCTACTCCAGAATTCTCTTCGTTGGCAATAATCTCCAGCAGTTCTGTTCGCGTAGTCATACTTTAGAATCCGTACTTGGAGTAACGCATCTCGAATGCCGCCTTGCCGCCCTCAAGAATTTCCTCAACCAGTTCTCGTACTGCCCCAGCGTCTATCGATCCCCTATGTTCATCCGCTATCTTCGCAAAACCCTCTCTAGCTTCCCCGGTTGCCGCAAGGCCGAGGATCAGTTCTGCATCGCCGAGGACAGGAATATTGGCGTTATGCGTTGAGAAAACGAATTGGCGATGTTGCTTTTCCTGCCGCATGATCGGCACTATCCCTTCTGTAATGAAACGGTTATCGAGATCATCCTCTGGCTGATCGACAACGAGCGGTTCTTCGGATTCGAATAAAAGCAGCAACAGGACGGCGGTCGCCTTCTGACCAGTGGAGAGAGTCTGTAGTTTTTACCACACCGCTGGTTTACCTTCTGGGGCGGTATTCAGTTCGATTTCTGTTGTCGTTGGTAGTTCTAGTTCCTCGATTCTCATGTGTAAGTCAAAACTGGCCTGGGCGATTCGCTCCGCTGCACCAGGCGGCAGATTGTAATGCTCTACCAACGACTCCTTGCCTTCTCTACACCGCTGTGCTAACTCAGCAGGGATAACTGGTCATGTGACCGCAGTCGATCAATCGCTGCTGCAAGATTGCCGCCAACCTCACGCAGGAGTTGCTCAAGTGGCTTGATGTTTCCGGCCTTTGTTACTTGAATTTGAGTCCTGTTGTAAAGTTTGCGTGATGCTCGCTTTGCTGCAGTCTTGATGTCCTTATACTCGCTGGCTTTGATGTCTTCCCATTAGAGGTCGTAATTCTTCAATTTGTTGACGAAGCTGGATGAACTCAGCGCCGTCTATCTTTGACTTCTGAAGTTCTCGCAGGAGCTTCTCATAGGTGTCCTCTATCGCCATGCGGCACTTGTTCCAGTGCGATTTCATCTCCGAGATCGCATGATCGGCGTTGGTCAGTGCTTCGCTGAATTGATCGCTAACCGTCTTGAGTCGCATACTTAGCGTTTCAAGGATTCTCTCAATTTCCGACAGAATAGCTGCGTTCGGCAGTGCTTCAAGCGCTTTGTCGGAGACGAATGCCGCATCGATCGGCAAGCACTCCATCAGTGTATTCTGAATCACTCGATACTGCTCCAGTCGTTCCTCAAGACTGAAAAACAACTGTTCTTCCCGGATGAGAGGGCTTTTTTCCTTGAGCCGTCCTTCAAGCCCTGCCTCCTGGAAACGCTTTTGTGTCTCCTCAAGACCGGGTAACGCTTCTATACGCTCTTGCAATTGTTTCATTTCTCGGCACACATCCACGGTCCGTCTTCGCGACCGCTCAAGTTCAAGTCGGATCTTCGATTTTCGGCCAGATAGCAACGGATCGTTTTCCACAAACCGTTTCAGCAATAAAGTAAGCCTTTCTGGACTCTTTGTCAGTTCGGAAATTTCATGCTGGCCGAATACTTCCACGTCCGCCATCACATCACGCGGTGAGAGAGGCAACACTTTACTGGTTTCATCCTTCACAATGGGTGGATTAGGCACTGTCCTTTCAATTATGTAGCGGCGCTCGGATGGTTTATGGGATTGCACAAGCATTGAAATCTTTGTCCCAGCTTGTAAAACGTACTGGATTATATTATCATGCGCCTTGCGCGCCTCGTCGCCGAGTGGATCAAGGCCGAACACATAGCATATACTTTCGATCACTGTCGATTTGCCAGTGCCGCGCCCGCCGATCAATACATTGAGATTCTCGTTAAAGTGGATGGCTGTATCACGCAAAAAACCACCATCCCAAGTCATTGCCAGTAATTCAGTATGGGACTCGGGTGGTGGATCACTGTGTAGCCGGATACGTGATTCCGGATCAAGAAACGCCTGCCGGAGTCCCTCAATGGATACCTTCGACATTTTGACATAGCACGACAACGCCTCTTTATCTAAGTCTTTCGGGTCGTTTACATCCGAGGCATTTAGAATTGCCGGAATACGATCGCGCCTGTACTGGATATCCTTGTTTTCAAGGATTGACCTGATGTTCTCTGGTACGTTGCTGACTGGGCCGGGCAGAGTGCACAGGCAAGCAGGTTCGGCGATGTCCAGACATTGATTCTCGATTGTCCGGATAGCTTCTTCAGCAACCCACCGCTGGAGGCCACATGGGCAGCGATGCAGGCTGAGCTCCAGTCCTTTGAGCACTCCAAAAGTTCTAGACAGTCAAACTTGCCAGACGGCGATGGTTGATCGTGATTATGAATACCGCAATCGCCGATATATCGCTCCAGACTATTATCCTTATCTGGATCGAACAGGCACAGAAAATGCACTCCATCCTTGGTAACAGCTTCAAATCCACTGAAGGCATACAGTCCAGCTTCGCGCGCTTCACATACAAGATTCATGGAATGATTGACACGGTAGTGATCTGTCACCGCTATGATTTCAATGCCGATTTCTTTACAGGTTTTGATTATCGCCTTGTTGTACTCTTCTTCCGATGTAAAAGTCGTTTCTTTGTTATATCTCTCAAGGTACTCAAATGGGTTGATCTGCAAGGCGCAACGGTAAAATCGCGCACCATTTGAAAATTTTAATGCGTTTTGTAGGCATTCCGAACGCACCTGACTTGTGGCACCCAATATCATATTTTCTGCTTCGTAAAATTATAGGTATTATATGGAAGGTTGATAAATGCAAGGACAAAAGCAGCTATTTACAATTACTCATCTCACCGCCCCTCCAACGTCCTCGCCGTCCATACCACTGCACCAATCACCACCATATCATCTGCCCAGCTCATAGACTCCCAGGTCGGATGGTCACTGATGAGCTGCCATTTGCTGCTCTCCTTATTCAAGCGCCTAACGACCAGGCCATCGTCAGTGCGGATGACATAAATGCGCTTTGACCGGCGCCGAGTACGGGCGCGGTCTACCAGTATCTTCGTTCCATCTGTCAGTGTCGGCTCCATCGACTCACCAGATACCCCAATCACGGCGCATTGGGTTGGGTCAAGTGCATGCTCATCTAACCAGTCGCGGCAAAACCATAGTCGGCCTGAGATCTCCTCGGACAATGCCTCCATCCCACCACCTGCGGCACAAGCTAACTCAATCACGTCCACTGGCCGAGTGCTGGATGACACCCCAGTGTTCTTCTCATTTGCCACCCCATCGGTTAGTAAGACATCACGTAAATCATTCGGGATCGGGTCGCCACCGATGGCATGTACTGCACGCACCAGATTTTGAGTGCTGGCTTCGAACTCATCGCGGTGGTCAGCTACAAGCGGCCTCGGCACTGCCTGCTGCCACTCATAAGCCCTGGGGTCGGGTACTAGCAAGGCCGTTAAGCCCACTGCCGGCTTATCCCGAAACACCCCCACCACGGCACCCTGGCGGGCGATAAAACTTCGATTGACCTGCTCACCCACACTGCTGGTCTGGCCACTATGCGGCTTTCCCCAGCCGCGCAGTGTCAGGTGCGTGGCAGTAAAACCCAGTAATCGTTTGATGCGCTTGGAACCATATTCATCCTCCATCCACGGCCTCTGCCCAACCGCCAGCGGGGTGTTGGGTGATACGACACAGTAATCATCAGGCGAGATTCCTTCGGGGATCATGGATGATCCCTTGGCAATCGCATAGAAGGCATCTGGGTCGCCCGTTAAGCCCTGTGGCTCCGGCAGGTCGTTCTCAACCTGTTCAACATGTTTGCGGTGCTTCTGTGAATCCAGACCACAAGCGGCATGACCATCGACTGGTAAGTCGACATCGACAAATGTTAGCGGAGTAGTGCCTGTGGTGCAGATGGCAGGCGATTCGGCTACCTGATCACCAGCCTTTCCACGGGGCGGGCCGATGTAAAACTCAAGGTCAAGAGCACGGCAGATTTCGGCCAGCCTATCGGATTTTGTGGCACGTTTTTCTAACACATAGCGAATCGCGTTGCCTGGCATCCCAGCATTGAGGGAAGCACGATATGGGGTCACTCCTCTGCGTTCTAATTCTTGGCGAACAACAGTCGTAATTTCCTCTGCTTCCATTAGCTATATATAGCTATGGATAGCAAAATTATTCTCCAACTCGCCAAAATCTATGCTCAGGTAACAGGGCTTTCCTTGTCAACGGTATCAAATTACATGGCCGGATCAGGTGATTTTTTCGATCGCCTTGAGCGTGGTTGCGATGTTACTACCCGCCGTGCCGCCCGAGTTGTGCAACGTCTCAGCGATCACTGACCGCCCAACACACCTTGGCCTGTCGATATCCCCCGCCCTGCGCCAGATGCAACGGCGGTGAAGGAGGCAGCGTAATGCAACGATTTATCAAGCCCGGTCTGACCCCACAGGGCTATCTCCGCTGCCAGTGTGGCGCCGAATGGAATCAGTCACCTATGGGACTGGAGCCACTGGATGCAAAAGCCTCGGCCGCCGCCGAGGCCAAGGGGTTTTGATGTCATCAATGCACGCCGCCAGGTTGTCATCCTCATCCAGGCTCCAGAGGGTGCATACGCTGCGGGCCAATGGTGCCGAGATTAGTTGTCGCCAAATTATCCACCCGACCACGGGTGAGCGCCTATGGCTCTATCGACTAGCGAACCCAGCATCCCAGGAGGCAGCATGAGACAGTCTAAACAGACAATGCAGCCAGGCTACAACAATTTTCCCAGCATGGCCACCACGCCGATACCGATGACCATCAAAGAGCCCAAACGCAGGGTTAAATCGTGTTTCAGACGGAGTTCCAGCATTTTCAGGTCTTCCTTGGTAGCCAGGCGCTCATCAATCAAGCGTGCTTGGGACTCAGCCAGTGCTTCCGCCTGCTGTTCGGTAAAACCAGCTTCTTTTAGGGTTTTGGCGTACGCCAGACTATCAAAGGCCAATGCGCCCATAGTTCATCCGTTTATGCTGTATCAACGAGGTGATATTACCACAGGCTTGACAACGGCTAAAGCCAGGGCTAGGCCTCATCGTACATCAACAAAATCTGATGTCGGGATTCGCATCCTGTTGCACAGAGCGTCCAAGGCGCTCAACCGAAGCGCTTTTTTTGTGTCTGCAATTTATGGCAGGCTGTTCAGGAGCACTTCGGTGCGCCGTCCTCTGTGCGGTAATGCGAATCCTGTACAGCCTGCCACCCGCTTAATTGACCTTAATGGTGGCAGTTCTCAAACCAACACAGAGGACACTGCCATGATTGATGGCCGGCCTTGCCGCCGTGCGGGTTTTTTATGGGCATGGGCCTACTGCTGGCAAGCTAGGGTTAAGAGAAGGCTTTAAGGTATGGGAGAATTTCAACCACAATCACCAGCCCAATCATCCATTTTATGATGAGCAAATCCCGTTCAATTTTATTAAATCGATTCTCGTAAGAGGAAATTGCCTCGGCGGCTTTCCTCGCTTTCTCATCACTTGCGCCAGCATCAATCAGCGCATCGTAAACTTCTTTAATCATCGTTGCCATGCCGGGCAGTCTACCACAGGCTTGAAAACGGCTAAAGCCAAGGCTTCATCGTACATCAGCAAAATCTGATGTCGGGATTAGCACCCCGTGTTCACGAGCGCCAAGGCGCTCATCCGAAGCGCTTTTTTTGTGTCTGCAATTTATGGCAGGCTGTTCAGGAGCACTTCGGTGCGCCGTCCTCTGTGCGGTAAGGTCAATCCTGTTCGGCCTGCCGCCCTTAATTTGGAACTTAATGGTGGCAGTTCTTTCACCTTGACAAAGGAGGCCACCATGCCTGATTTACTCTCTATTGCCCGATCAGGCATGACCCTATTCTTCCCTCGCTCAACTGCTGTGCTCGCACAGGAGATGGTCGCATGATCTACCTGCATCCTGCCTCAGCCTGTTCACCAGAGCGCATACGAGCGGTTGAGAAAACCACTGGCCTGACTGCTGTAGTCGACATGGATGGTAAGGCGATTATGTCCAGGAAGTACGGTATGCCGCGGGTGCAGGGATGCACAAGAGTGGCTTTACCCTTATGTCCGCAGACCTCCTCCTCAAATTGTGAGCTCTCTGCGGCTACCTTTACCCATCGCACTGGATCAGATTCCCCTAATGATGTAGCCCCCGGTGCGGTGGGTATTTTTTCTGTGGATGCACAAGAGAGGGAATCCAGATGAACACTAACGTATTCAAGCATCGGAGCAGAATATCAGAGAATGTGAAGTATAAATATATTGGCCTTAGCACTGATGAGGTTCTCTGGTAGCTGGTAACACTACAGGGCGAGCCTTGGCGTTTTTTGATGGTCAGCTGGTTCTTGCAGCCCTGAAACCATTAAAGGTCAAAGATACATCGGCCTATGACCGGCACCGTGATTTAGCTGGTTTGGTCAAGCATTGGATAGCTGCAGTTAAAGAGGTCTACATCGTCAAAGTCGACAGAAAAAGCAGCAGGCTAAAACATCCTATTGGATTTTCCGATGGGCAATTTCTAAAAGCCATGAAACAGGCTTATGGTTTGCCGCTAGAAGGCCGGAATGGTCACTATGCGCCTATTCAAGCCGCCTCTGATCATGCTGCGCCCACACAATTACCTGGTGAGGATATTTGCCCATGAAACCTGAGACTGTTTTAAAGCAGATCAAGCCGATTTTGACACAGGAGCAGGAAAATAAAGTCGAGCACCTAATCAGCATATGTCATACCTTTCAGAGTTTGTTTAAGGATGGTTCGGTTGAGTTGTTGTCGCCTCAACCTGATGCCATGCCGATCTATGTCGAACGCAATGGTTCAGTAGCAACCCGGTGAGGATATAACGCATGAGCACACCAAATGAAGTCGTGACCACCCATTTGTACCAGCACTACACCAATGATGAGCTGATACATACACGTTCAATAAGCGATGACCCGCTGGTGCGGCTGCTGGTTGAGCGTTTGGAAGCAGCGATCTGCAATGATTTTGGTTCAGGTAACAGCCCGACAAAAGAACAGCTGACACAGATGGGAGAGTACTGCGACCAACTAGAGGATGAAGCATCCGCCCTGACATCATCTATTGAAAAGCTAAGAGACAGACTGGACACAATGAAACAAAACTTGGGTAACAAACCATGACGAGTACAGCATATTCCGGCAGCAAGCAGATGCGTGATCACAAAACACAAATCCAGGCATTACTCCAAAGTGCAAAAATCAACCTGTTAAGCGCCGGCAGCCAGCTCATCATGGATGATAACAAGGCGGCAGCGAACCGGCTTGCTGCTGTGGCGCATAAGATTGAGACCATCCGGCGTGAACTGCCTGACTGCCACCATAATTCAGCTTCATCTGTATCTGCCGCAACACATACGAGGGAAACATCATCATGCCCCGGAATATGAGCTTTTCCCTCACCACAGCGCAGTTTATGAGTAAACAAAAAACGGTTACTCGGCGGCTGGGCTGGCAGTTTCTAAAAGCCGGCGATGTCGTTTGTGGTGTTAGGTAGTGAGTTTCTATAACGAATTTGTTACAGGTTTAAGATTATGAATAATGTAGAGAAACTGGTAGAGCGACTGATGCGCTATGCCGATGATGCCTTATGGAATTACGATGATATTGCTGAGTATACGCACCTGGGCAGGCAAACGGTACAAAAGAAAATCGTTACAGAGACCGGTTTCCCTCGCGCTATCAGGCTGCCCTCTGGCGGTCGGCGGTGGATTGCCAAAGAAGTCAAAGATTATCTGAAGCGGCAACGGGAGCCTTATGCATCTGATGGTGCTAAGGTTCGCATCAAGCCGGCGAGCACTCCATCGGTTGGGTTGGAGTGATTCTGACATGATGGCATTAATCTGGGTTGTCAGGTGGAGGTGTGGATACCCTTTGATATACCCCTTCAATACCTTATAGATACCCTATCGAATACCCTTTGGGAACCCTTTAGCGAGGTAAAAATTATGCGAGATTATGGCACGATAGACTGTCGGTTGTGGGATCATCCTGATTTTAAGAGCCTGTCCGTTGAGGCCAAGCTGTTGATAGCCTATCTACGGACTTGCAAGCACTGCAATCTCATCTGGTGTTATCACCTTCCGGTTGGGTATATCGCATCAGATCTTGGATACCCCATTGATAGGGTATGGGATACCCTATCCGAGGCTGCTCAAAATAGCTTTGCCAGGTATTGCAAGACTACTGAATATGTATTTATCCCCAAGTATCTGGATGAGTTTCCGATCAAGGGTGAAAAACAGCAGTTGGGAGCTTTGAAGATCATTCAGTCAATTCCCAACAAGTGTGTTTATCTTACTGACTTAATCACCCGGTTCCTGGAGCGCGATGACCTGCATGAGAGAATAAGAAATACCCTATCCGATACCCTATCTAATACCCTATTTGATACCCAACCCCATACCCATTCTGCTCCATCGGATACCCTTTCGATGCCTTCTAAATTAGACAGACAGGAGCAGAAAAACACGGCTACAGCTGACGTTCCAGCCACGGTTGCGGATATGACGGCAGCTACGCCTGCCACTCCCGAAACTACACCCGTTATTGTTTCCGATAAAAGTACGCATGTTATTGATTTAGTTAATAAGTTCCAAGGTGATGAGAAAATGGAAAATACCCTATCCCATACCCTATCGGATACCCCTTCAATACCCCATACCATACCCCCCCCGATTACAGGAACAGGATCAGGAACGGAAAAAAACCTTTGTCCCGCAAGCGGGACGATCGAAACGCTCAGGACAGGTACAAGCCGTTTTCCAGGCTTGGCAACGATACTGCAAGCACCCCAGGGCAAACCTGGACGACAAGCGCAAGCGCCATATCGCCAAGGCGCTGAAAGCTGGCTACAGCGTGGAGCAGTGCATTACTGCGATACGAGGCTGTACCAACACGCCACACAACATGGGCGCCAACGAAGGTGGCGAGCGCTATGACGGCATCCATGTAATTTTTCGTGATGCTGACCAGATTGACCGTTTCATTCACAATTTTCACAACCCACCAGTGCCAAAGACCGAGGCAGAGAAGCGAGTGATGTCTAACATCCAGGCTGCACAAGCGGCGATGCAAAAATTGCAGGAACAGGAAAATAATTATGCACAACACTGACCAACGGCCTTTTTTTGAAATCCTGATTGGCGTAGCTGCAATTTATGGCAAGGAGCTCTCAGTGGTCGCCCAGATGCTGTACTGGCAGTGCTTGCAGCAATACGAACTGGATGTGGTGAGATCGGCATTGCGACGCCATGTGACGGATGTCGATAGTGGACAGTACATGCCCAAGCCTGCGGATATTGTTCGACAAATTGTTGGCAGCAATGAAGACCGGGCGCTATTGGCCTGGGTATTGGTTGAGAAAGCGATGAAGCGGGTGGGGGGTTACCAGTCTGTAGCGTTTGATGATCTGATTATCCATACGGTGATTCGTGATCTCGGTGGTTGGATCAAACTCTGTCAAATCAGCTATGACGAGCTTCCATTCAGGCGGATAGATTTTCTCAAACTGTATTCCGCTTATGCCAAGCGGCAGAGCATACCGGCGCATGAGCCGATGTTGATCGGTTTGGTTAATGCCGATCGGCAGAGGCAAGGGTTAGCGTTGGAAGCGCCAATACGAGTTGGTGCCGACAATACGCCCCGCAGACGAACCACAACAATCGCTACACAAGCCCAGGTAATGGAGCGTGTCGCATGATTCATCAAATCCTTTTCTGGTTTTCAGGTTATCTGCCGTGCCGTTTGATTAACAACGATGGTCAGCCTTACCTGGAGCGGTATTTTTTATTTTCCTGTTGTGGACTGACGGCGTACCTGCACCGCTTTGTGGGGCAGGATGGCGATCGAGGGCTGCACGATCACCCATGGGACTACTCGCTGGCTATCGTTCTGGCTGGCGGGTATGTTGAGGAGCGTTTGAACGGCTTTGATCCTGCTGTTGGTCTGGTTATCGGTGAGCGGCTAGTCAGATGGTGTAATCTCATCACAGCGCATGATTTTCATCGCATTAGTCGGACACAGAGAGATACCTGGACGCTGTTCATTCATACAAAGCGTATAAAGGGCTAGGGGTTTATGGAGTATGGCCATCCGGGTGAGCGAGTGCATCGCTTTCTCTACCACCAGCCTGAATTACCGGGGACGCATCACAACTGGATGGAAGCAGCATCACGAGGCAGTGAGGCAGCTCGTCAACCTCTGGTTGCTTCAGGAGTGAGGTGAGTGTGCGGGTACTTGATCTGTTCAGTGGTATCGGTGGTTTTAGTCTCGGTCTTGCGATGGCGAGCAAGGCATTTCGGACTATTGCTTTTTGCGAGCGAGATGAGAAATGTCAGAAGCTGCTTAATCTGCGTTGGCCTGGCATTCCAGTTTACCCGGATATTAGAAAGCTAAATGCAAGTGAAATACAAACAGATGTCGTTGTTGGTGGATACCCATGTCAGCCCTTTTCCGTGGCCGGGAAGCGCCGTGGCGAAGCGGATGACCGCTATCTCTGGCCAGAGATGTTACGAGTTATCAAGGATTGCAGGCCACGATGGGTTATTGGTGAGAACGTTGCTGGTCACTTATCGATGGGGATCGACAATGTGTTATCTGACTTGGAAGCCGAGGGCTACGCCTGCTGGCCGACCATTATTCCAGCTTGTGCCGTCAATGCCCCGCACCGGCGGGACAGAGTATGGATTATTGCCAACGCCGACGGCACAGGATGCAAAAAACAAGGGCTCGCAGAGCCAACAGAAGCGCAATACCAAATCGCTGAACGCAGTTGTCGGCGGGCCGCTGAACCCGCAGTGGGTAGAGTGGTTAATGGGTTACCCAATAGGGTGGACAGACTTAGGCAACTCGGCAACAGCGTCGTCCCTCAAGTCGTCGCAGCTATTGGATGTGCAATAATACGAGCGGAGCGGAAATATGAATCATAAATCCACTTTTTTAGAGAAACAAATACACAAAATAGTCTCCTCAGCTCTTAACACTGTAAGCGACACAGTCCCTGAATAGCTACGCAATATAGTCACGTCAGTTACTGACACCGGGAGGTGTATCAATCCACCAATAGGCTGTGGTCAACCAATAACAAAATTCAGAGACGATCTAAGCATGAAGGAATATGGCATATCCGGGCTATGCCAGGCGTGTCAGGATGAGTTCTTTGGTGGTGATGATAGCGGGATAGTTGCATGACTGCTTGTATCAACACTGTCGTTCTGGATAGAGATTTCCGGTATGCGCTGAGGGATTATTTTAATACCTTGTCTGCTGATAAGTGCGAGGACTATATGCAGCGTTGCGGTGTGACATATACGTATGCCAAATCGCATTTAATCAAAACACGCTCTGAGGCGTCACACATGCCAGGCAAAATGTTGATCTATGCCTTGGCCGATGAGAGTGAGAGGTATGTGACACGTCTTCAGTCTGTATACCATTTTTATCCGGAAATTCGTGATGGTCTGGAGTGCATCGTCAAGGCTGGGCAGATGATAAATTGCAGACAGGAGCAACTGAGATTACCCGAATATCTC
Source organism: Gammaproteobacteria bacterium (assembly GCA_963422205.2). Lineage (GTDB taxonomy): Bacteria > Pseudomonadota > Gammaproteobacteria > Eutrophobiales > Eutrophobiaceae > CAXMWX01. The sequence goes on from CAXMWX010000005.1 coordinate 270,404, forward strand.
TACAGCTTGTCTGATGAGGCAAAATCAGATTATGCGAGGCGAGTGGGTTCAACACGCCGGTACGTTACCGGTCGTCTGATTCGCAAGCAAACCATTCCGGCCTGTATCCCCAACAAGCCTCTACTGCTTGCTTTGGCTGATGAAGGCGAGGGTCAGGTGAGTCGTTTTCAAGCACTGTTTTACTACTTTCCTGAGATTGGGCAGGATGTACTCAACCTGATTCAATAACAGGTAGGATTGGATAATGACTAACGCTAATCAATCAAGTGAGACAGCAGACAATTCCTTGCACGGCGTTGGTGCTGTGCTGGAGCGCAATCACTGGTATCGGGATCGCTATATTGTTCAGATCAGGATCACGGCATTGCTTATCCTGCTTTGTGTCCTGCTTGCCTTAATTCTGGCCTGGGTGGTAAGCCATCCTACCCAACCGAAGTATTTTGCGACCACGACCAGTGGTGAGTTAATACCATTGGTGCCTTTGGATAAGCCAAATACTACGAACGATATCTTGTTGAATTGGACAGCCAGGGTTGTCAGGCGGGCTTATACGTATGATGCAGTGAATTACCGTGAGCAGCTTGCCAGGCTGGAGCCGTTTTTTACGGACAAGGGCTATGAGGGTTTTCTGGCTGCATTGAATGCGTCAGGCAATATTGCTGCGGTGACCGAAAAGCGTTTGATTGCCTCAGCGATAGTAAATGGTGGCGTGATCACGGCCATAAGGAGTAGCCGGCGGGGTATACACCTGGAAGGTTGAATTACGACTCACGGTAACCTACACATCATCTGAAGAGAATATTACTCAACCGCTGACGGTATTGGTGTTGATACTTCGCACGTCCACTCTGCAAAATCCTGAAGGGCTGGCTATTCATCAAATTCTATCCAGGCCGGGGGTTGGTTGAGATGTTCTGGCGGCGATTGTTATTACCTCTCATGTTTTGTTTGGTTACTGCCATTCATGCAGAGGATACAACCGATGGTGAAAAAAATGTGAAGTCTGTGAAAGACAGTTCTGTCAGTCATGAGGTAGAGGCAGATGGTATTTCCCCTGCATTTACACCGAGTTGGCGGGAGAATTTGCCGATGAGCCCAGAGGAGATTCGTCTTTGGCGTGATATTCTGTAAGGTAAATCAGCAGCGGCTTATGAGGCACATACTCCTGCCACGATCTCATCCAAACCATCCCAGTAAATATTGCACCAGGTACTGCTACCCCACACATCCAATTACTGCCGGGCTATACCATTACTTTTGAGGTGATGGATCGGAATGGGCAACCCTGGGGTATTGTTAGCGCTATTTCCGGCAATCCAGAACTGTTTCAGGTTATTGTCTATGAGCTCAAGACACCCAACATTATTACCATTACGCCCAAAACTCTGTTTGGTGGCAGTAATCTGGTCTTGCTGTTAGACGATCGTCATATTCCCATCACCCTCAACCTGTCAAGCAATCCGGAGTTGGATGTGTATCATGATCGCATAGCGTTGCTGATCAACGCTGCTGGCCCTGCATCGCCTGTGCCCAGCGTGTCAAATGATACCGATATCAGCGCTTCTTCCCATCTGATGGAGGTACTGGATGGCATTGTGTATGCCGCCAGATGTTAGCCTCTGATCATACAGATGATAGCTGGCGAGCTTTGCTGCCGGGTGATCCACTACCACAGCGCATCAATGATGTTGTCTGTGATGATTATTCAGATGTCCTGTGGCCGCCTTTGAGTCAGCAACTTTTTCCCAATGGTATTGAGATGAAGAGCCTTAACACTGTTGAGACAGGCAATCGGCTGTATGCGCCAGTATCGATGTTACTGGGGCCACAGACACTGCAACCCTTTAATATGCTCTATAGGCGATTATTGGGCGATAACATTCCTTACGCACTCTCGATACGGATTATCTCCGATGGCGAGGGGCTGGTGGCGCACAAGAGATTACTCGCTTCACTGCTATCGTTTGCCGATCGCACCTCCCGCATGGTGCGCCGGTCACTGGACATCCTGGGCTTGGCAGTAGAGAGTGGCGAGCATATCGTTGGCTTGCAGGTCAACCTGCAAGCAATAGTGATATGCCTGCCTCCACGGAGGCAGAGCGAGCCTACCCAGAGAGCTGCCTGTAGTCATGCTCAAAAAGATTCAAGGGCTCAAAGAGCGACAGGTCTATGATGCCGATCGGTATTTACGTGATACCAACTCAATCGGCGAGCGCATCTACGCGGTATTGGGCGATCCGATATTGGTATGTAGTCTGATTGTACTGCTGCTTGTTATCAGTTGTTACTATACTGTACTCATTCATTTTGCATTGCCTGTGACCGGATTACTGACACTGCTTTGGTATACGCACCGGGATGAGAATGTTTTGCCTTTACGGCTTCCTGTGGAAGCCAGGATGACGGACTACAACGATCCGAAACCCGGTATACGGGGTGGATTTCATAAGGCCAGAGGCATGTATTACTTCGGCAATGAAATTGATACTCATCAGGAGATCTTTCTTAACCGGGACGATATTCTGCAACACAGCTTATTCCTCGGTACCACGGGGGCTGGCAAGACCGAGGTCATGACGGCGCTGATGGCCAATACCCTGACGATGGGTGGTGGTTGTGTCTATGGCGATGCCAAAGGTGCTGCCGATGTCCTGTGGACAACAGCCGCTATGGCCAGAGCAATGGGCCGGGAAGATGATTTGCTGGTCATCAATTACATCACTGGCGGGCGCAATGTGGCAGTCTAGGATACCGAGCGTCTATCCAACTACACCAACCCCTTTGCCAGAGGCTCGGCCGACAGCAATACGCAGATGCTGACCTCTCTGCTGAAAGAGCAAGAGGGTGATAATGCCGTTTTCTTTGAGCGTGCCGTCTCGTTAGTCAGCTCAATTATGTATCCTCTGACCGAGCTTCGTGACCAGGGCGAGTTGGAACTGGGCGCATCGGTCATACGCCAGTACCTGAATCTGGAAAAAGTGGTAGAGTTATCACAACGATCCGATTTATCCGAAAAATCCTTGAATGCCGTGCATGAGTACCTGCGCTCCTTGCCGGGTTATAATCCTGACAAGTCACTGCAAGATCAGCCACCTGAAGTATCCAAACAATTCGGGTTTGCACAGATGTATTTCACTCGTGCCTTATCCTCGCTGTCCGATACCTATGGGCACATCTACTGGACAACCCTAGGTGAGATTGATTACTTTGATGTGATCATGAACCGGCGTATTTTGGTGTTTATGCTGCCAGCGATTGAAAAAGCAGGCGCCGAGCGGAAGAACCTGGGTAAGATTATTCTCTCTGGCATCAAAGATGCGTTGGCTGTTGGCCTTGGGAGGCATGTGGAGGGCGACCGGGAGGATGTGCTGGATAACAAGCCGACCAGCTCGGCCATACCGACTTCCATTATCCTGGATGAGTACGGCTACATGGCGGTGGAGGATTTTGCTGTTCTGCCAGCCCAGGGGCGCAGCATGGGTTTTTCCTTTGCCTTTGGTGCCCAGGACTGGCCGGGGATAAAAAAGGCCGGTGAGGAGGAGGCCGGCCAAGTCTGGAGCAATACCAATATCAAGTGGTTTGGGCGTTTGAACGATGAGGAATCGATTGAGAAGTGTATCAAAGCCGCTGGTGAAGCCTACACCACCATCAGTGCTGGCTTTGACCGACCACGTGATGGGCTGGGCCTGGATTACATTGATAATCTATCAGCGCAAATAGAAAAACGAGAGCGGGTGACGACTACCGATCTGCAACAGCAGTCCGAAGGTGAGTTCCATTTGTTGTTCAAGGGCAAGATTATTCGTGGACACTCGTTTTTTACCGCCATACAAAAGTTGCAGAAATTTCGGATCAACCGCTTTATCAAAGTTCCGCCACGCACTGGTGAGAGCCTGCTGGCCGCAGTCACGCCGGGCATTGACCGGCCGCCGAGGCAGGATGAGCAGGTACCTCTTTTGGTTAAGGAAGCCATACAGGCATCGCCTGATGACGCTAAGGGGGAAGGTCGTAGCAAAGATGATACCCGTAATACGTCCCAGGGCGGCGATAATCAGGCTACCACTACGCAAAGCCCTTCATTGATAAACGAACATGCGGATTTATTCACATCAGATGAGCAGGATGGGCAAGCGGCCAAAGAGCAACAGGCACATACCATTCGCAGCACTGACGAACTGTCTGATAACTTTCTGGATGAGGTTGTCAGAGCAGAAGGGCAAGCCACTTATACTGGCAGAGGAGCACAGTTGGCAGATGGAGAAAAAGTGATAGAGGCAGCGCTTGATACCACCAACCCGGACCCGGTAGCAAAGACGGCTGAAGCCGCATTGGATGAAGGCGAGAAGTTACTCTCTGCTGCCGTTCATGAGCTAAGGGGGATGGAGTGAGGGTCAGTTTCTATTTATTCTGTCAAGACGTGTTGATGATAAATATACCCTAAAGTACAATCTCCAAACCATGTTGATCAAAGTAGTAAGTAACAACCAACCACATGCCTCATAGCAAGAATCAACCCCAACACCTGATGCTTCCTGTCAGCCTGCTAAAAAAACTGGAGTTGTATGCAGATGGCATCATGGCAGTAGAGACGCTGATTGAGCAATTGACTGTGATGGTGTTAGTGAATTTAAGGAAAGAAAGTCAATCGTTAAATGATGGTCACTCTTTCGTAGAAAAACGCATTGCCAGCTTACAGGAGAAGCTGCATGTTGGTCAGACAATGAACAAAGGCAAAGGGTTTGGTGAGGATCGATTGCAAAACATCAATGTACGGAAAACATGCCATATCTCCAGAGCACTTGGGGATGAACTTGTTACCCTGGGCGAATCGCTTAATCTCTCCACACCAAAGCTCCTGGTACCGCTTGTTATGCTTGGAATTGAACTGGTTGAAAAAATAATGGCCGGATACGGAAGACATCCGGTATAAAGTTTAATGATAAAGGCATGGGGCAGACTACCCTTAACCTGCGAAACCTGTAATAGCGCTGACATGAGTGACCATTGAGTGATGATTGAAGAGAAGTCCCTGGATGAATTGCTTTCGGGGTTTTTAGAACAGTCCTCAGATGAGATAAAAGGATTGATTTATACCACTACTCAAGATGCCCGCCCAAAACATATTGGCAGGTTTAAATATGACAATGAGACAGACACGCTTAGTCTTTCCATCTCAGAGAGCGGGTTTATTGTTAATATAAAGGGCATGCCGCTAGGTGATACTCCTGATGAGTATCAATATGAATTGATCAATCCGTCTCCTTTTCAGTTGGAGTCGTTGTTCAATGTACCATCGGGTTACCTGGCACAAGTGCTTGCCAAAAGATATCCTGAAGAATTAACACCCAATGCCAAACAATGGACTTCTCAGGAAATATTAAAAGCGATGTTGTTTGCTGGCAATGACTTGTCAGGTGGCGTGATGTTTTTTGAAAATGAACGGGAAATGCAAAACGCGTTTAATCAACCCTTTGATAAAGAGGCGTCGTATCACATTGGCGAGGGTGAACTCAACCGGATTAAAGTCATACAGATGCAATATCAGAACCTGTCGGCATCAAGGAAAAGTAATCTTGGCGGGGCTAAACCGAAATTCCTGGCCAGTAGAATTCATGCAGATGGCACGTATGATAACGTAATGATTAAGTACAGCACGCCGGATGATCCATTATTTGATGAGGTATCCAGGCAGTTAGTATTGGAACATGCCTGTCTTAAGGCATTACGTTTAAATGGTATCAGCGCAGTTGACGCAAGATTGATAAGGGACGATGTAACGGGGCAGGTTTTTTTCGAGTCTGTAAGAGCTGTTCGAAGTCTACGCAATAGTCCCGATCAGCACCCGGCTGTTAATCATTGGATATCGGCGCAGGCATGGCATACCACAAGAGGTGGTGTCTCCAGCGACCCCGTATATATTATTGTCAGGCAATTACACGCAAACAGGCGAAGTAATGCTACAACGAATGACGATGGAGAACTGGACTATCGTCCACAAGACACACAGGCGATTCATGATTTTATCACTCTGGCGGCATTTAATTATTTGGTTGGGAACTCGGATTTGCATGGTGGTAATCTGTCCTTGCAGCATCAGGGGATTGATAAAAATGGCGAGGTTATCATCGGCCATTCCCCAGCCTATGATATAGAGCCATATATGCTGAGAATCAATGAACCCGTGCCTAAATGGGCTAAAAACAAAAATATGAAAGACATTCAGCCCTCCGATCTCCCACATGGGGCATTACTTTTCAATAAGAACCCGGCAGACTTTGAACGGGCAAAAAAATACGGGGTGATATGCTGAATATTGTGAAAGAACTGGCAAGCGACCACTACCTGGGGCATCAGGATATGCAGAAGATAAATCAATTTTTTTCAGGATGCGGTAACGCGCCAGCATTATCGCGAGAAGCCGAGGCATTACACGGCATGGAAATGTAACACTGGCATTCATGCCTCTGGTGAGGGAGCCAGGCTACGGAGTAAAGACGGTTGAAGCCACATTGAGGGCTGGGCATGTGATAAACAACTTATACGCCTTCTGTTACCCCCGCATAACATCTGAAACTGTTGAGATGAAGGCAAATCTCACATCCCCGGCCCGGTTTCCGGCTCAAGGGTTGGCTTGGGAGATGGGTTATCCGGCCACAGCGCACTGAGCGGGAAAGTAATCGCATCGAACGGCGGGACTGAGACTGACGCATCGCCAGCGAGCGAGGCGTTCAAAACCCAATGTTCATCTTTGAGTTGGAAGGCTTCCAGGGTGCGGGCATCAGGATCGACAAACCACAGATAGTCTACCCCCTCACGGGCATAGATGTCGCGCTTGTCGGTCAAATCGAGCTGGCGGGTGGATGGCGATAACACCTCGCAAACCCAGTCCGGGGCAAGTTCAAAGAAGGCGGCATTTGGGAGGCTGGGCATAGTCTCGCGTCGCCAACCGGCCAAGTCCGGCACCAGAATGTCCTCGCCCAGGTGCAGCTCCGGCTCATCAATAATCCACCAGCCTCCCGGGCCGCCATCACCATATCCAAAGGGCGGTGAAATTTTAGCGCCTATCCCGGAACTCGCCCAGGCATGAGGTATAGCGGGGCGGGGCTGCATCCTAAGCACGCCATAGATGACTTCTGCCACCTTGTGAGGCGGCGCATCCAGCACATCCTGGTAGGTGGCCTTAGCCTGGGTTTTGCGTGCGGAGGTAATCATCTAAATCAGTTTAGCATAGCATATCGGCATTTGTAGCGTTCCTCATAAAGCCAGTAAAACGGGTTTGAAACTGGCTTTTATTACAAGTAACATTTTGTTTGCTTTATCTTTTACTTGGATTGCTGGAAATGGCACAGATAACATGAAGTTGATTGAAAACGTCATATCCGAGCGCATGATTGATGAATAGATTGACTACGGGTTTGGATGAGGCTGGCTTTACTGCATCACTTGATGATGATTTTCCGCAACACCTGACACGGGATGATGAGCAAAAGCTGCTGGATTTATGTGCTTCACGTTCCTTGGAGATAAGGTCTTGGGCGAAGATGGGCTCACCTTGCTTTATGGCGGGGGTGGCCGTGATGCTCGCTAGTGTTGCTGGGTTCGACCGCTGTAGTTTGTTGGCCTTGGCAGAGCGGCTCTATCCCGGGGCCAGCCAACCGGCAACATTTGCTCGCTGGTTAAAACATAGCCCGCTTCAACCTTCGCGCTTCCTGGCGATGTTGGATAGAGAACTTGCCCATGCGCCCTGAAGCCAAAGCACAAATGGAATATGTCGTTGCTTTCAGGGAAATCGCTGGGCGTATTGCCAAATCATTCAGCGGGGTAGCGGAGCAGGTATTGCCCATCAAAATGTATGTCGCTGGCGGGGCTGCGCTGCATTTTTATACCGGTGAACGTATATCCAGGGATATTGATGCCAGCTTCTCGCACCGGATAATCCTGCCGGATGATCTGGAAGTCAGCTATCGTGCTGCCGATGGTGCCGCCCGTTTGTTGTATTTCGACCGCTAGTATAAGGATAATACATTGATTATCCCCACTGCATTGCTGTTCGAAGTGGGGTTTTAATCGACAGGAGCAACCGATGATGATCTGTGCGCCGTAAAGGAATGGATAATGCTGTGCTATGAAGAGAGTCCGCAAGGTGTTTTAGAATACGTGATAGCGGTGATAAATTTCTTGTTGTTTTTAATATTTGAACCATGCCTTTATGCACATCAAGGGCATTTAATTTAATGAATTTCTCTCTTAATGCGGCATACATCTCAGTGTTTGGGACATCAGGAACAGGGATATTCATCAATTTTAGAATTCTTATCGCTTCATTCATACGGAGAGAATCGTATATGACTGCCGGAGAGATTCTGTCTGGTCGCTCCGATGCTGCCCTCAATGTGGAAATTTGATGCCTTGCTGACAGTTTGAGTATGCCAACATCTTCGGACACAATAGAGCGTACGCTGCCCTCATGATTTTCCCCTGCAATAACGCAAACATTAGCAAAAAATTGCTTGTAAGTTTCAATTTGTTGTTCAAGACGGGAAAGTGAGTCCCGTTCAGATTTGATCTCATAAGCTGTCGCTGTTCCATTGATGATTGCCAAATCTACTTTACACTCACCCACACGAAACTCATTGAGCATTGTAGCTGTTTGCAGCGAATGCCTTCCAAGAAGTACGCGCTGCGTCAGTGCAGCTTTATAAACATACTCATGGCGGCATTCGGTTCTCTTCAAAACATCAAAGGCGGCACCAAAGAAATGAAACACATTCTGCTTCAGGTCATCAGGCTTAAAGACACCCAGTGCTTCCTTGGCCAGTCGTGCAAATAGTGGTGATTTACCACGACCGGTCAATTCTCTCATCACGCTTGAAGAGAATAGGCGGGATATAGCTGATATTTGATTTGGTGAGAGCATATTCAACTACATCCTGTTTTCTTCACGGCATCTTAATGGAATTTTTTTGCCAGATAAACTAAAATCGGTTGAATTGAAATCCTGATCTGCTAAAAATAAACTGCTGACTGGCAAAGCTGCAATGGATTAGTCGATCTCGGTGTGCTACAGGCCATTATAACTTATTCTTAGCCACACGTTTCTCAACCCCATGCCGGGTTCTGACCTCGATCTCCTGTTCCATGAAGGCCATGAGCTTATCCAAAATCACCTTTCGCTCGGCCTTGTTTTTGCCCTGCTTGAGCGCCTGCTGCACCACGTAAGCCCAGCGATACACCGTGGGATACGGGGTCTTGAACTGGGCAAACCATTCAGTCACTTGCGGGTAGGAGCGCCCTAACAGCCGCACCAGATCATACTTGCCGAAGGTCTTGTCCACGTGCCTGTGAATATACGCCAGCAACTCGGTGGGGTGCGGGAAGCGGGGCAGAAAATACGCCTCTGGATGTTCGTACAGGTACCGTGTCAGGGCGCTGGTCGCCAAGTCCTTGATGGCATTTTTATCATTGGCAGGGGCAATCATGTTCGGGATATTCAAGCCCAGCAGGAAGACAAGATCGCGCTGCCGCAGATCTTCTATATCGGCCAGGGCACGGGCATGACCGTAAGTGACCGGCTTATCAGATTCAGGTTTCATTATCTCTCTCGTTGTGTATTTAGTATCTGGTATGATTATATACACTATGTGATATAATGCTACTGCATAGACATCACGTACAAGCCAAACCATGTCCATCTCCACCCTAAGCGGCTATTATAGCTACCGCCATCGTGTCCCGGCCAGGGTCAAGTTGAAATCCATCATCACCTCGCCCGCCCCGCCACGGAGCGGGATTACCCTGGGCTGTCTTGAAACCCAGCGTGCCCTGATCAGCCGGGTCTATCGGCGTGAGCAGGCAAAAGGCCGGCAGCTTGTTCGTATTGAGGTCAAACTGGAATTGGGCGAGATGCAGAACCTGGCACGTCCTGACCTGTCGGATTTGCCCCACCTGACCCTGCTGCATTTGGCCTTTATCAAAAAACGCCTGCGGGAGTCTATTGCGGATTACCTGATCGCCTATCAGCGAGGAGGCCGAGGCAAGCAGGTCTATGCCGACCCCAGAGAGGCGGTCAAATACCAGCCGGGCTTGTTGGATAAACTGCTACGGGAGCCCGCCTTCTCTCATGTCCGCATGGTGATCTGGCAGCCTGAATCTGTGGAGGGCGATATGCCCGGGCCTATCCAGGTGGCCACGCTGTTCAATACCCGCCATATCGTCAGCGCCACGGCCGTGAATAGGAAAACGAAGGTGGTGTATTGAGCTGGTTTCTGAACTGGGACCGCTTCCGAGCACCAAAGCTACCACAGCCCCGACAAGGGCAGCGCTGAGGGCAATCAGGTAGGACGTATGTACAAGTTCAAAAACCTATTGCCCTATTCGTAAGAGAGAGAACGAGAGCACTATCAGCATATAGGGTATCGAATAAAAGGCTTTTATCGCACGGGCAGCCATGCAATAAGGGCGGACATGAATAATCAAATCGCCGCACAGCGTCCCTGCTTGCGTGCTGCGTGCAGGCAAGTCAGTGTGCTTAGATTCTGGGACAAGCATGGCCTGACCCGCCCTTGACCACAGTGGCAGTGGTTCGACAAGCTCACCCACCAGAGCCGCCGTACCCTGTATGCCTGGCGCAAAGCCTACCGCGAGTGGGGACTGTCTGGCTTGTGTCCGACCCCCAAAGCACCGAAGCGCACTCGCCGCTGACCACAAGCGGTTATCCAGCAGATACGCCAACGGCGCCAAGACCTGCCCAATCTGGATAAAGAGCAGTGTCAGGTACTGCTCAGATCCTGGTGTCAGGCCAGGGGATTGCCCTGTCCCAGTACTTCGACCATTGGCCGCCCTGTCTGTGCGGGTACGCAGACGGGCTGATTGCCGATACCCCCGACAAGAGGCGAATCTCACCCCCGGCCTTGAGCCCGAAGGGGAAAGCCAAAGCCTATCGAAGAACCCCCGTCACACGCCGCCCTAAAGGCTATCGCCCCAGCCAGATTGGCGAGTGTGTGGGACTGGACGCCATCGAGCGGCGTAGGCAGGTGGCCGGGGGGTATCTCCTCACCTCTATTGACGAAGCCAGTGGCTATGCCTTAGTCCTGGCGGTGCCGAAACGGAACAGCCGGGCAGCCAGAGACTTCTCTGAAAAGGCCCTCTCCCTGACCCCCTTCCCCATCCAGCAGGTGATTACCGACAGTGGCGTTACGTTCAAGGGCGCGTTTGACCAACGGCTCAATGATAGTCAGATCCTGCATCTATACACCTATCCCAAAACCCCCAAAATGAATGCCGTGGCTGGTGAGCTTGTCGAACCATCTGTGAGCGTTCTAATCGCACCATGGTTGGTGAGCCTGTCGAACCCTATCCAGTACAACAAAAAGGGCAATAGGGGGTGGACTTATACAGACTATACGCCAACAGATTTTGATCTATACTATTGTAGAGGCATATCACCTTTTGTAAATTGAAGAGGCATACAATGAGAAGCTGGAATAGGTTATATTTAACTCTGATTTTGCTGTTTTCACTGCCTGCACATGCAGACAAGGACATCTCTGGTTCTTTCAGCACGGCTAAAAGGTGGGCCGAGAAACACATCTACCACGATAAACGACTCTCATTTTATTGTGGCTGTTCCTACACCGCAAATAAGGATGTTGACCAAACCTCTTGTGGATACACTCCAAGGAAGCCGTTTACCAGTACTGGTAAGGAAAATACCAGAGATAACCGTATAGAATGGGAGCATGTTTTGCCAGCATCGCTAATGGGTAATCACTTAGCCTGCTGGGGAGCCGACAGAGGTAAATTCTCTCAATGTGTTAAATCCGACGGTAAACTTTACTCAGGTCGGAAATGTTGCCAGAGAGTGAATGACGTATTCAGAAAAGCGCATAATGATTTGGTGAATCTAGTGCCTGCGATTGGCGAGGTCAATGGTGACCGTTTCAATCACCGCTATGGAATAGTCCCTGGCGAGCCCCGCAAATATGGTCAGTGTGATTTTGAGTTCGAAGATAATGTCGCTGAGCCAGCGGCGAGTATCCGAGGAGATATAGCCAGGATGCAGATCTATATGTTGGAGACTTACGGGCCTGAGCTAGGGTTTTACGTTTGAGTCTGGACGGCTCCAAATGCTTAAAGAATGGGCTAAAAGTGATCCAGTGTCGGAGTGGGAAATAAAATGAAACCAACGGATATGTGACAAACAGGGCACTGCGAATAACCAAATCAGTCAATGTAACTAAGCAGGAGGAGACAGAGATTTGTGCCATTTGACTAGCTTGCGGGCGGTATGGGCAGGTTTAGCGCGCATTGATGTCTACGGGCTAATCAAATAAATCTAACCAAATGTTGCCTCGATTTCTGAACGATAAAGAGAGAGAAAGCTATCTTCTTGAACCTTACCAAATATTAACCATTCAATCATGTCATCCATAATCGACATGGCATCTTCGCTTAAATAATATTCTGTCATTGAATAAGAATTATAATGTGCGCCTATAGGCCGGATATGATCAAACCGAAGTATGGACTCATCTACGCCTGTCACAGGCAGTTTATCCCAGAAAAATTGTGGATACTCACAGTGACGGATAGCCTCCACAAACTTGGGATTGTATCCAGCCCGACGGTTATTGTGTTCGGCACCATAGTAGGGCCGGCAATATCCTATAACCACTTCACGCCTTCAACAAACATCTCATCATCATAGATCTTCTTTCGTACAGGATTGGTACGTCTTGGTTTTCCTCCGCTTTGTTGCCTTTGCTGTCGGTATTGATTACCCAAACTACGCATTTTTTCAGCCAGGCGTTTTTTCTTTTTGTTTGAGAGCTGTTCATATTTAGTTAGTAGCGGCTCTTCTTGTATTTGTTCCGCTGGCATAGCTAAAGTAAAATTCAAGGGCTGCCGGGTGGGCAGAAAGCATGGGTGGAGTCCTATAGACATGATCTAAAAGAGATGGTGCGTCTTTGCCAAATTGATGTACACAGTGCCTAATAGCAGATGAAACCACTAAGGGAAGTTGGTACTCAATCTCTTCGAGTTTTCTTTCGTCCCTTAACCTCCAACGATACCATTCCCCCTCCTCTTCATATTCGCTTTCGAGGGTGTTCTTGGTCGCATTTATGTGTATAAGCGCAGGTTCAATTCTGTTATGTACTTCTACCGACCAAGGGCCAAATGTGTGAAACTTCCATGGCGTTCCCGTATAGGTTTGCCCCTGGTTTCCTTCAGCATGAGCCAAATCTGCCAGATAAACATATTTTAATAAATGGATAGGTCCGAGTTCTCCATCATGGTAGTCATCCTCTTCTCCAGCCATCAACAAGGCACACTGGATAAGTAAATCCACTTTCTGCAGATCAATTTGCATCATAAGAATTGTATCAGGTCAAGTTGGCAAAGATTAGCATATTTGCTATGTCGTCCCGCAACCATCACCCCAGCCGTTCAGCGATCTCGGTCGGCGTCGGATTATAATAAATCATCAACGAGCGAGGGTCACGATGCCCCACCATCTTGGCCAAGTCCAGAACATCCAGCTTCCTTGCTAACCGGGTCAAGGCTTCATGCCGGCTGTCATGGAAGGTCAGATTCTCAATACCCGCCAACCTGACCGCTTTGCGAAAATAAATGGCACCGCTTTCCTGGGGTACAGAGAACACATTGCCCGATTTTTTAGGTTCCATTGCCTGCAGTAATGCTATCGCCGTGCTGGATAAGGGGACATGACGACTGCTGCCGTTCTTGGTGTCATGCAGGGTAAGGTAGCGGCCAGCAAAATCAATATCCGACCAGTCCAATCCCCATATCTCGCCTTGACGCATGGCTGTCTCCAGGGCAAGCAAAAACGCATAACCGGTCTGCTTTCGGGCTGTCAGGCCGCCATCCTCATCAAAATATAACGCCTGTAGTAGCTTGTCGATCTCAACCTTGGATATGCGCCGCTCCTTGGGCGGCGTAGCCTTCGGGCGCTTGCATTCCTTACAGGGATTGACCTTACATCCATTTCCACTTGACACAGTGGGTGAAAATGGAAGACAAGAGATTCAAGTCACGGTTGATTGTGCTGGCCGAAGTCGTTTGTTCAGCAATCCATCGGTCAATATCCGCCGTGGTCAACTGCTCCAACATGACATCAGCCAAGGGGTCACGCCGGTGTTTGTTGATGCGTATCCTGTCCCAGCGCTCGCCTTTCCTGTCACTGGACACGCCAGCTTCATAGCGGTATAGCCATTGGTGCCGATGGCCGGACTCGAACCGGCACGCCGTCAGGCACTACCCCCTCAAGATAGCGTGTCTACCAATTCCACCACATCGGCGTTGTGAATTAATTTACTGCTCTTCAGGTATGCTTGGCAGCGCCTCATCGGCGGCAGGTTCGGCTGGGACCTGCACCGGGATGTCCGGCACAGCATCTGCCTTCTCGGTCACTGCCGTGGTACCGATATCCAGATTCAGCGCTCTCGTTTGCTCAAGCCTCACCTTGGCCAGATAAGCCAGCCCCAGACTGTTCGCCAGAAAAATGACCGCCAGTGCGGTTGTCAGCCGGGTAAGAAAATTGCCTGAGCCCTGAGCGCCAAACACGGTCGCCGATGCCCCACTGCCAAAGGCAGCGCCTGCATCCGCCCCCTTGCCATGCTGTATCAGGATAAGCAGGATCAGGCCCAACGCCACCAGCACTTGTAATGCAAATAATACGATTTGTAAGGTCTCCATTATCACTCCATCAACTGTTATATCGCCCAACTGTTATATCGCGTGGTATATCGCCAGGAAATCATCGATGTTGAGCGAGGCACCACCAATCAGCCCGCCATCAACATCGGCCATGGCAAAAATCCCGGCCGCATTGCCTGCCTTGACACTGCCGCCATACAAAATTCTTATGTTATTGGCTATGACATCATCATATCTGGCCAACTGCAAGCGAATAAAGTGATGCGCCTGTTGCACTTGTTCGGGAGTTGCCGTTAATCCCGTACCAATCGCCCAGACCGGCTCATAAGCCAGCACCGCACCCGCAAAGGCCGCCACCCCTGCCCGGCTGATCACCGCCTCCAGTTGCCCGGCCAGCACCTGTTCGGTGCTGCCATCCTCTCTCTCCGCCATGCTCTCGCCCAGGCACAGGATCACCTTCAGCCCGCTGGCCCGGGCAAGGGTAAATTTCGCCGCCACCATCGCATGGGTTTCGCCATAGCCATGGCGTCTTTCCGAATGGCCGATGATGACGTATTGGCAGCCATAGTCCTGCAACATGGAGACAGCTATCTCGCCAGTGTAGGCACCTGCTGTGTGTTGCGAGACATTTTGTGCGCCAACATGAATGCCCGAACCCGACAACAACTCAGCGGCCAGAGGAATGTAAATCGCTGGCGCACACACCACCATCTCTGCACCAGCAGCAGCAAAGCCGCCTTTAAGCCCGGCCAGCAGCGCGCTCACAGAGGCACGGCTGCCGTTCATTTTCCAGTTGGCGGCGATCAGCGGCTGCCTGCCTGCCATTGGGCTACCGGCTCCTTACACGTGAACACAGAAAAAAGGCTGTCAAGCGTAACGCAAATGCCCGGAAAGTGAAAGCCTGTTGTCCTCACGGCGGGTAAAAATCCGGGGCTTCAACAAGGCAGTGCGTACACATCCGTGTTGCTGAACATCGCTGTTTGGCATGCTGCACGATGAGGGCATGATATTCATTAAACAGGCGATAATCCGGCGGCAGGTTCTCGGTAAACAAACGGCTCAACGTCTGGTAGGACTCATCGCCGTTAATCAGTTGCAATGCCTGCAACAAACGCCGGGTATAGGCATCGATCACAAACACCGGTCGATCAAAGGCATAGAGCAGAATAGCATCGGCTGTCTCCGGCCCGATACCCTTGACCTGCAACAACCCGGCCCGCAAGGCGGCCGTATCCTGCCGGGCTAATGCGGCGATACCTCCCTCTGCTGTTGCCCATGCACTCAGGTTCTTTAACCGGTGCGCTTTGACATTAAAATAACCGGCTGGCCGGATCAGCCCGGCCAGCTCTGCTTCGCTCAAGGCGTGCAGATGTGCCAGCGATAACCGGCTGGCGGTGCGAAGAGTGGCGATTGCCCGCTCAACGTTTTGCCAGCGGGTATTTTGAGTAAGCACGGCCCCGATCATGACCTCACCGGGACTGTCCGCCGGCCACCAGTGTTGCGGGCCGTAGGCAGCGAGAAGACGATCGTACAGCGTAAGCAGCCGGGTTGTCAGAGGGATCGCCATGCTACCGATGCACCAGCACGCTCATGCCAGGGCGTTAAGATAAGTCTACCCTGTATCTGCCTGCAATGCCCTGATCTCATCTGCTGTCAACTCCCAGAATTGGCCGGGGCGTCTCTTGCGTGGCAGGATATAAGCACCATAACGTGTACGTATCAAGCGGCTCACCGTCAGGCCCTGCGACTCCCACAGGCGCCTGACCTCCCGGTTGCGACCGGCCATGATCACCACATGGTACCAGTGATTACTGCCAGCACCACCGCTATCGACAATGTCGGTAAAACGTGCAGTGCCCTCTTCCAGCGTCACGCCAGCGCGCAGATTGTGTAACTGCCGGGGAGTCGCCCGCCCCAGTACCCGCACGGCGTATTCCCGTTCGATCACGGAGCCAGGGTGCATCAGCCGGTTGGCCAGCTCGCCGTTATTGGTGAACAGCAACAGGCCGGTGGTATTGAAATCCAGCCTGCCGATGCTGATCCAGCGGCCGCGCTTTAGCCTGGGCAGGTGCTGAAAAACGGTGCGGCGTCCCTCCGGGTCGCGTTGTGTGCAGATCTCGCCCGCCGGCTTGTAGTAGGCCAGCACCCGGGTGCGGGCAGATTGATGCACCCTGCCGCCACATAGCCTGCCGTCTACTTTTACCTTATCGCCGGGCTGCATTCGATCGCCCAGGCGCACCGTCCTGCCGTTAATCTGGATACGACCGGCCTTGATCATCGCTTCAATCTGACGGCGGGAGCCGATGGCCAGACTCGCCAGGACTTTTTGCACACGCTCGGTCATGGCCGGGGGTTGGGCTTTGACAGGCGGGTAACAGAGAAACGCTGCGCCCGGTCCGGTGGGCAGAGGCTAGTGGCTGAAGGGAACAACGTTATCCTCTACCACAACCACATCCTCGGCAGCAGGTGCTTGTTCAGCCTCTGCCGCCCATGCCTCCTGCCCAGGCCCGGCGCTGTTCGCCGCCGCACTGGCCTCGGCAGGCGGTTGTGCCGTGATTGCCTGGCTGGCCTCTCTCTCCAGGGCGGCAAACAGGTCGGGGTTGATTTTATCGAAGTCCTTGATCTCTGCCAGCGGTGGCAGATCAGCGAGTTTTTTCAGGTTAAAATAGTCGAGAAACTGCCGGGTCGTTGCCAGCAGTTCTGGCTTGCCGGGCACGTCCCGATAGCCAACCACTTTTATCCATTCCCGCTCCTGCAGGGTACGGATAATATTCGTGTTCACACTCACCCCGCGAATCGCCTCAATCTCACCCCGGGTCAGCGGCTGCTTGTAGGCGATGATCGCCAGCGTCTCCAGCAAGGCACGGGAATAGCGCTGTGGCCGTGCATCAAACAGCGTATTTACCCAGGCGGCACAATCGCTGTGCACCTGAAAACGGAACCCACTGGCCACCTCGGCGAGGATCACGCCGCGCTCTGCATAGTCCTGCTGTAACTCCTGCAACACGGCACATACCGCATCCCGCCCCGGTGGCTCTGGCTCCTTGTCGAACAGGGCCACTAATTGTTTCACACTCAGGGGGTCGGGCAGCGCCATCAATGCTGCCTCAACGGCGCGCTTTAATAAGGCCGGATTCATGCCGCTGCTCGCACGTAAATCGGCCCGTTGGTTTCATTTTGTACCAGCTCAAGCAGCGATTCTCGGATTAATTCCAAGACCGCCAGCAAGGCCACGATCACACCCGCCCGGCCCTCCTCGGGCTGAAACAGCGCCCTGAAGTCGGTAAATTTTTCCGTGCCGACCGTATCCAGCACGATCGTCATCCGCTCACGCACCGACAAGTGCTCGGTCTCAACCTGATGATGGGTATCCATCTCCGCCCGCAGCAGCACGTCAGCGAAGGTGTGCAGGATCATCTCCAGCGAAACCACCGGTGGCTGACGGGTTGTCTGCTTGTCTGGAAATGCGACCACGGTCGCAAACAGATCACGCTCCATCCGGGGCAAGGCATCAACCGCATCGGCAGCCTGTTTATAGCGTTCATATTCCTGCAAACGGCGCACTAACTCGGCGCGCGGATCATCCTCCTCTTCCTCATCCACCGGGCGCGGCAATAACAGGCGGGATTTGATCTCGGCCAGCATCGCCGCCATCACCAGGTACTCGCCAGCCAGATCAAGCTGCAAACTGTCTATCAATTCAATGTAACGCATGTATTGCTCGGTGATCTCGGCAACAGGAATATCCAGAATATCCATACTCTGGCGCTTAATCAGGTATAACAGTAAATCCAGCGGGCCCTCAAAGGTCTCCAAAAACACCTTCAGGGCGGCGGGCGGGATATAGAGATCTTTCGGCACCTGATTGAAAGGTGCGCCCTGCACGATGGCAAACGGCATTTCGCTCTGCCCAGCCTCAGAAGGGACGGGATTTTCGCTTTCAGTGCTCATGGGATACTGATCTTATCTTCTGCTGCACCCACGGGAAACCAGGAAGTAAACACGCCGTATCAGCCTGCATCAGGTATTGCAGGCCACTCCCTCAAAGGGGATAGCTCGCCATCGGCGGACAGGCATTTGCCAGTCCAAAGTCGACACCTGGGGTCGACACCTGGGAGCGACACTGGCTGGCCGCCCAGGTTGCATCGAACCGCTGGCGGACTTGTGCCGCGCTGAACCGGTACACCCGGGCGTTCTTTAGGAGCATCGCCATCATCCACGGCGGCAACGATGATGGGCCACATCATCAAGTATCTTCCACCTGGCACCCACTCTGATGGCACGACGCTGATATCCCAATCCCTGGTGGTACGGATGGCCATGCGCTGGTGCTTGCCGTTTTCTGCAATTTCCCAGACCTTAACCCATCCTGGCGCCCGCCCCGGAGCAAAGCCCTTGTCCTTGAGTGCGCGCAAGGCCGCGTTGATGAGGGTACTTGCGAAAGCGGCATGATGTTGGCCTGGTTTGACATGGTGCATCCGCCCTGTTTACTCGCATGGGTGTCATTGCCCGGACACTATACCATATCCACACGGTTTGCAGATCATTCGCACCCTCGTTGTTTGAGCAGCAAGATCAGCGGTAGGCAAGCCCCATGGCCTGTCGCACCTCATCGAGGGTCTCACGGGCAATGTCCCTGGCCGCCTCACACCCTTCATGGATAATCGCCCTGACTGTCTCCGGCTCGCTGATATACTCCTCGGCACGTTGCCGGAACGGGCCCTGCTCTTTCAGCACGCTGTCAATCAGCGGCCGCTTGCAATCCAGGCAACCGATACGGGCGCTGGTACAGCCCTCGATGACCCATTGTCTCAGACCATCATCAGAATAGACCTCATGCAGCGCAAACACCGGACACTTGGCCGGATCGCCCGGATCATCCCGCCTGATCCGCGCCGGATCAGTCGGCATGGTGTTGATCTTCTCCTCCACGCTGGCCGGATTCTCGCGCAGGGAAATCGTATTGCCGTAGGATTTCGACATCTTCTGCCCATCCATGCCGGGCAGCTTCGGCGACTCGGTCAGCAGCGCTTGGGGTTCGGGGAAGATCATCTTGCCGCCGCCCTCCAGATAGCCCGCCAGCCGCTCCTGATCACCGATGCTGATATTCTGCTGGCTGGCTATCATCGCCCGGGCCTTCTCCAGCGCCATGCCATCACCCTGCTCCTGATAATGCCTGCGTAGCTCAAAATAGCGGCGGGCATTTTTCTTCCCCATCTTTTTGGCCGCCCTCTCCGCCTTGTCCTCAAAGCCCGGCTCACGACCATAGAGATAATTAAACCGGCGGGCAATCTCGCGCGCCATCTCCACATGCGGCACCTGATCTTCACCGACTGGCACGTGGCTGGCCTTGAAGATGATAATATCGGCACTCTGCAACAGCGGATAGCCCAGAAAACCGTAGGTGGTGAGGTCTTTGCCCGACAGCTTCTCCTGCTGATCTTTATAGCTTGGCACACGCTCCAGCCAACTCAGCGGCGTGATCATGGACAAGAGCAGATGCAGCTCGGCATGTTCGGGGATATGCGACTGTATGTACAAGCGGGCGGCACCGGGATTGATCCCCACGGCCAGCCAGTCGATCACCATCTCCCAGATATTGGACTCGATCTCGCCCGGCCCTTCGTATTCGGTGGTAAGCGCATGCCAGTCGACCACGCTGAAAAAACATTCATATTCGGACTGTAGTTTGACCCAGTTTTTTAACACGCCGTGATAATGGCCGAGGTGTAACTGCCCGGTTGGGCGCATGCCTGACATGACCCGTGGCGTAGCTGATACTGACAAAAAATCCCCCTTATGGCTGGTAGCGAAACCCCGATTATACATCACCAGATGATACACACCTATACATACCTCGGGGCTGGCTTGAGATAAGCCGATTTTATGCTGTCATACCAGCGAGGCGCGATGGCAGTAGTCTTCAACATGACAGGGCGCCTTACAGACAAGCAGGGGTCACATTAACGGGATTAAAAATTACCGCTGCCCTGGGGGGGTGTCCTGGGGAGTTGTCCTCGGATGTTGCCCTGGGATATTACCCGGGCACGTTGTCTTGAGAGGAAGCGCTATATCGGCCAGTTATCCGGGGCAGCAACTTAATTTATCTACCTATTCCGGCTCAAAATGCAAATCATGGGCATCCATCAAAAGAAATCGCGGGTTGATTTTGCTGTCCCCCCGACAGAGTCTACCCCTCATCTGCAATTTCACTTAGGAGACATTGTGAACCTCTGAAATGACTGGAAGGCGAAAATAGAAGCAGACGAGAGTTATTTTGGATGAAGACGCCAAGACCAGCGGGGTCGCGCTGCCAAGGATAAAGTCCCTGTATTCAAGGTTCGATTCCTAAGATCAGCAAGGGAACGGGCGGGCTGTTTCTTCCCTGTCTCATGACGTTATACACTTCACCTTCAAAATAGGCGATTCCCGTGTCCATTTGTTTTTGCATCTTTTTAGTTGGCAGAATCTCAATGCCCACATTGATCACGCCCCCAGAGTAAAATAGCATGTGCTTGACGAATAGGTCGAAAGCGACAAAAGCGTACTTTCCAAACTGAACTTCAACAGCAATTTTGTCTTTAACAAAGTCAGTTTGCTTGTAACTTTTGATTGGCTCCTCTCCGGTTTTGTTTGTTAAAAATTCTTTCTGTTCTGCATAGGGTAAAAGAATGCTTTGTTCTATCAGGTCTCGGTCGAGTGTTATGAAATACTGATATCTACTTTCATGCCAACCCAATGCACTGAATTTAGAATCGAAGAGTTTGTTCAGATGCTTCTGATCTATCATCTGTCGTCCGATTCTTGCACTGTCTTTGCTCGGTTTAAAAGACAAATCAGATGTTTTAATAGATGAAATAACGTTTTTAATTTCCTTGTACCGCTTGTTGTGATGCACAATAAGATATTCCTCTCCGTTAAGATGGGAATAAGTCTGAGCTATTTCCATTGGCGGGTGTTTCCATTGAGTTTCAGTTTACCGCCCACTCATTCCCTGGGGCGTTGAGCGATCTTGTCCGTTGGCTTTGGCTTATGAATAGGCTTGTTAATCGGACGAAGTTTCAGTTCGCCAGCTTTGAATTTTTTAATTCGTTCGTTGGCTGTTTGAACATATTTGGCTTCTCTATCAATCCCGACGACATTTCTTTGGTTCTTGATCGCAGCAAGTAGAGTTGACCCAACTCCGGCATAAGGATCCAACACCCAACTGTTTTTGTTCGTTAAAGCAAGAAGGCATCGCTCAACGAGTTCAACAGGATATTGGCAGGGATGTTCCGTTTTTTCAGGATGGTTGGATTTCACATTGGGTATGTTCCACAGCGCATTTTCCCAATCCGTAACAACAATTTCCCAAATATCAGATGGGTTCTTGCCATTAGGGTTTCCGGAAAGCTGTCCTCTTTTCGGGCCTTTGAAATGTCTCTTGCCAGGATATTTTGCCGGCACTCTCACATCGTCCAAATTGAAAATGTAGTCATCAGTTTTGGAGAACCAGAGAATAGTTTCATAGCGTCCAGAGAAGCGATTCGAAGCATGAAGTCCGTGTCCAAAATGCCAGATTATTCGATTTCTAAGCCTAAGCCCATGTTGCTTAAAAATCTGGTAATAGAATATGTCCAATGGAAATATTTCTCCCTTGTCCACATAGTTTCCAACTTGCCAGCAAATACTTCCTTGCTCAGAAGTGACGCGAACCAATTCATCAATGACTGATGCCTGCTGTTTTAAGTATTTTTCGATTGAGATCTTTGTCTCGTATTCCTTGCCAACATTGTATGGGGGAGAAGTGATCACTAAATCAAATTTCCCGGAATCGAGTTTTTTCAGATTAGAGAGAGTATCTCCCTCAATCATTTGATGTTGGGCAGGATACATCTCCTTGATAAATTCTGGAAAATTTTGGTTTACAAGGTTCATAGTAAAGCAATGGGTTAGAAATGAAATGGCTTCGTTATTCAGGACAGCCCCTGAAAATAATGGCAATGACTAAAAAACGTTCGTATCCTTCCCTTTCAAGTCCTTCGTTAAATCTTGCTCGTTCCCTTGCCCCCAGTTCGTTAAATTTGCTCAACGCTACTCTCCTGTAGCACTCAAAAGCCAGGGGCTTTCCTGGATGTGCCAGCCATAATAGCTCTACCTCATTATTTCATCTGGTTAATCCCTGCGTTTGACACCTGGCCTTACGCCATCTGCAAAGGCGATACACTATAGCAGGCGGGACGGTGGATTGTCAGGATGAATTTTAACTGACTGTACCATATACTGCTGCTTTGTCTAACCGCGTGAGACATCATGAAATTTTTATTCGATTTATTTCCTGTGCTTGCTTTCTTTATCGCCTACTACATCCCGGATGACCGGGAGCAGGCCATTTATATCGCCACCCTGGTGGCCATCATCGCCTCTGTCATTCAGGTCGGCGGCGCCTGGCTGCTGACCCGCAAGGTGGAGAAGATGCACCTCATCACGCTGGTGATCATTGTCGTGCTGGGTGCGATCACCTTGCTCCTGCAAGACAAGCGGTTCTGGTTCTGGAAACCGACGATTGTCAACTGGCTGTTTGCCGCTGTCTTTTTTGCCAGCCAGTATATCGGCAAGCGACCGGTGATTGAACGCATGCTGTCGCAGGCCGTTGATGCGCCCCGAACCGTCTGGTTAAGGTTAAACCTTGCCTGGGTTGTGTTTTTTATCATCGTGGGGCTGTTAAATATCTATGTGGCATTTAATTTTGCTGAACATATCTGGGTTAATTTCAAGCTCTTCGGCCTGATGGGGTTGACCCTGATATTCGCTCTTGCACAGGCGTTTGTGCTTGCCCGCTACATGAAAGCACCGGAAGAACAGGGCGCCGAGGAATGACAGAACAACGGCTGGCGATGATACGCCAGCGCTTAACCGGCGCATTCACACCGCACCGCCTGGACATCGTTGATGAGTCGCATCAACATGTCGGCCATGCGGGGGCCGCCGCCGGGGGCGGGCATTTTCGGGTAAGCATAGTCAGCGAGGCGTTCATGGCACAGACCACGCTGCAACGTCATCGCAAGGTCTATGCCGCACTCGCCGACATGATGCCCGAACACATCCATGCCGTGAGCATTCTCGCCCGAACGCCGGCAGAGGCAGACGACTGATCCCTATCGGCAAGTTCTCACAGAGAGACTGTACCTGGCCGGGGCCCGATCACATGCAGAGGCGATCACAGGTGATGTGCTTAAACGCCCTCGCTCCTGGCTGAACTGGCAACGAAGCACCCGACAAAAGCAAGCCGTCAAAAAATGCCGTGATGTTACACTGACCGCTCATGACCGTAGCGCTGACAAAACAACTGATTAGCCGTGCTTCGGTGACGCCCGCCGATGCCGGTTGCCAGCCGCTGATTGCCGAGCGACTGGCCGCCAGCGGCTTTGTTGCCACCCACCTGCACTATGATGCGGTGGATAATCTCTGGCTGACGCATGGCAGCGGGGCGCCGGTATTCACCTTTCTTGGTCATACCGATGTGGTACCGCCAGGGCCGCTGGAACACTGGCACAGCAACCCCTTCCAGGGCGAAGTGCGGGATGGCCTGCTCTATGGCCGTGGGGGCGGCGGACATGAAGGGCAGCATCGCTGCGATGGTGACGGCGCTGGAGCGTTTTACCGCCGACAGGCCCGATCATAACGGCACGCTGGCCATGCTGCTGACCAGCGATGAGGAGGGGGTTGCCATCAATGGCACGGCCAGGGCCATGGGCTATTTGCAGGAAAACGGCATTCATATCGACTGGTGCCTGGTCGGCGAGCCATCCAGCCAGGAACGGCTGGGCGATGTGATAAAAAACGGGCGGCGCGGCTCCCTGAACGGGCGGCTTGTCGTCACGGGCAGGCAGGGGCATACCGCCTACCCGCACTTGGCCGATAACCCGATACACCGGCTGGCACCGGCGTTGATGACACTCACGCAACGGACCTGGGATGACGGCAACGCCCACTACCCGCCCAGCAGCCTGCAAATATCCAACATCCAGGCGGGAACGGGCGCCACGAATGTGATCCCGGCCACGGTGACGGTCGATTTCAACTTGCGTTTTTCCACTATCTGGACGGCGGCAGAATTGCAACGGGAAGTCGCCCTGCTGCTGGATAACCATCAACTGAACTATCGCTGTGACTGGGCGCCGGCTAGCCCGCCGTTTTTTACCGGCAGCGGTAACTTGCTGGCCGCCGTGCAGCGGGCGATCACATCCCGCTGCGGTATTGACGCCACGCCCTCAACCGCTGGCGGCACCTCTGATGGCCGTTTCGTTGCCCCCACGGGTGCCGAGGTGGTGGAACTGGGGCCGGTCAATGCCACTATTCACCAGGTGAATGAATGCGTCAGCATCGCCGATCTCAAGACATTGAGCGAGGTGTATGAGGCGGTCATCAACGAGCTGATGGGGTAAGCAGATGTTTGAACGATGGTTAGAGAAAATCCTGTAAGCCAGCCGCTGGTTATTAGCGCCGGTCTGTATCGCATGGCTTTTCCAATCCACCGGGAATGATAAAGTCGTTACTTGCAAATTTGGGATGAGGAATTAAGGGCATACGTCAGAAGGGCCTGGGCAAGATAGTATGCCCGTGAAAACCGCGTTGGGCGTGATGAGATACCAAGGTTTGTGGGGGCGCTCACCGGTGCAAAATCCACAGTCAAGGCGTTTTTATCATCACCTCTTGCTTCACGGATAGCGCAGCAAGGGATGCCAGCGGCCTGCACGGCAGTGCCAATCTGGTCTTGATAGATGGCCAGCAGCTGACCGGCCATATTTATGACGATGGATTAGGCAGGCTGAGCAGTCCATCCCCATTAAAAATCCCCATTAACAAACTGGATACCGATTTCCGGGATGAGATGCAGGATGATGCACATGCCCGACAAGAGAGGGCCTCAGGCCGTGGCGGCATCATCAAACTGTGCTTGTTCAGTGGAACCGGCGAGCGCAGTGACCGAGGACTGCCCGCCCTGTATGATGGTGGTAACCTCATCAAAATAACCGGCGCCCACTTCCTGCTGATGGCTGGCAAAGGTATAGCCCCGGCTGGCGGCGGCAAACTCCGGCTCCTGCACCATATCGACATAAGCCGTCATGCCTTTTTCGACATAGTGATGCGCCAGATCAAACATGTGATACCACATGTTATGGATCCCGGCCAGGGTGATGAACTGGTACTTGTACCCCATCGCGCCCAGCTCACGCTGAAATCTGGCGATGGTGGCATCATCTAGGTTCTTTTTCCAGTTAAAAGAAGGCGAGCAGTTATACGCCAGCAACTGCTGTGGGTGCTTGTCCTTGATTGCCTCGGCAAAACGCTTCGCCTCATCCAGATCGGGTACCGCCGTCTCACACCAGAGCAAATCGGCATAAGGCGCATACGACAGGCCGCGTGCTATGGCCTGTTCCAGCCCGGGGCGGGTGACGTAAAAACCCTCGGCGGTGCGCTCGCCGGTAATGAATTTTTTGTCCCGCTCATCGGTATCCGAGGTCAACAGGTTAGCCGCATTGGCATCGGTTCGGGCCAGCACGACTGTGGGCACTCCCATCGTATCGGCCGCCAGCCGTGCCGCGGTTAATTTCTGTACAGCATCCTGCGTAGGCACCAGCACCTTGCCGCCCATGTGTCCGCACTTCTTCACCGATGCCAGTTGATCTTCGAAATGCACGCCCGCCGCGCCCGCCTCGATCATGGCCTTCATCAATTCAAACGCATTCAGCACCCCGCCAAAACCGGCCTCGGCATCGGCCACGATGGGCGCAAAGAAATCAATATCAACCCCCCCCTCTTTTTCTCTGGCGCACTGAATCTCATCAGCGCGCTTAAAGGCATTGTTGATACGCCGTACCATGGTGGGTACGGAATCCACGGCATACAAAGACTGATCCGGGTACATGGTCTGTGAGGTATTGCCATCGGCCGCCACCTGCCAGCCGGACAGATAAATCGCCTTCACGCCCGCCTTGACCTGTTGCACCGCCTGACCACCGGTCAGCGCGCCCAGGCAGTTCACATAATCGTTTTCATGCAGCAGCCGCCACAGCTGCGCCGCACCGCGCCGCGCCAGGGTATGCTCAATCTGCACCGAGCCGCGCAGGCGCACCACATCGGCGGCGGTATAATCACGCCGGACATCTCGCCAGCGGGGGTTTTCTTTCCAGTCCTGTTCCAGTTGTTCGCTTTGTGCCGCAGCGCTCATCAATCTCTCTCCTTAAACAAACATTATACCAGGGCAAGCCTAAGGGCTAACCTGCCAGTGTTGAGGGGCGCACAGGTTACGCTGCGGCGCAACATTTGACAAGCAAATTCTGCCCAGCGGGATGACTGGCTTTGCCAAAACCCGCCTGCCTGTGCCGTATCCATACCGGGAGATTTCACGATAAAAAACCAATAATCAAGCAGTTACCGGGGCCCTCGCGGGACGGGTGAGGGCTATAAGATGAGCGGCTGTACGGCCAACCGCTGATGATGGCCTTGCCCGATGATGAGGATAGACTCATCGCCCGCTGCCCGCCTAATGCGGTATTGAACGCCTACACTTGCCGGCTATCGAATGATGTCAACAGACGATAAAATAATCACGCCGGCTTGATCTTTGCCTGCCAGAACAAATAGGTAAAACATGCTAAAGTTAGCGTTACTATGTTAAGCACAAAGCGAAGTCATATCGTCTGGAGCATAAGAGTATAACGATGGCAGATAAAACCGAACATCACCCTGATGATGGCCTGGCCCTGCAGGAAGCCCGGCCGAAGCTGAAAAAACCGCCGTTGTATAAAGTCATTTTGATCAACGATGACTACACACCGATGGAATTTGTGGTACATATCCTGGAAATCTTCTTTGCGATGAGTCGGGAAAATGCGACCCGCATCATGCTTGAGATACATACGATGGGCAAGGGCGTGTGTGGCATCTTCACCCATGAGATCGCCGAGACCAAGGTATCGCAGGTAAACCATTACTCACGCGAGAATGAACACCCATTAATGTGTACGATGGAGAAAGCGTAACCTTAAAAGAGGAGATGATGAGTGCTTGATAAAGACCTGGAACACACGCTGAACAATGCGTTCAGACAAGCGCGCGAACAACGCTATGAGTTCATGACGGTTGAACACTTGTTGCTGGCGCTGCTGGATAATCCCTCGGCCATTAATGTCTTGCGTGCCTGTGGTGCAAACTTAAACGAGCTGCATCATGAACTGACGCAGTTCATACGGGAGAACTCACCCGTGCTGATGGACGATGATGAACGTGAGACACAACCCACGCTGGGGTTTCAGCGCGTGCTGCAACGGGCGGTGTTCCATGTGCAGTCTTCCGGCAAAAAAGAAGTCAGCGGGGCGAATGTGCTGGTGGCGATCTTTGGCGAGCGCGAATCCCACGCCGCTTATTTTCTCAACCAGCAGAATATTGCCCGGCTGGATGTGGTCAACTATATCTCACACGGTATCACCAAGGTCGGTGAAGATGAAAGCCACAGCCATGATTCCGTGGACGAGGAGGACAGCCGTCAGGATGAAGCCGCCAGCAGCCCGCTTGAGGCGTATACTGTCAATTTAAATGAACAGGCCCTGGCCGGCAAGATCGACCCTCTGATCGGTCGTGAAAACGAAGTTCAGCGTACCATCCAGATTTTATGTCGGCGGCGCAAAAACAACCCGCTGTTTGTCGGCGAGGCAGGGGTCGGCAAAACAGCGATTGCCGAAGGCATTGCCAAGCAGATCACAGACCGGGAGGTGCCGGACATCCTGCTGGAGTCCACCATCTACTCCCTGGATATGGGTACGCTGCTGGCCGGCACAAAATACCGCGGTGATTTTGAGAAGCGCTTGAAAGGTGTTATCGCCCAGCTAAAACAGGAGGCCGGGGCTATTCTGTTCATCGACGAGATACACACCATCATCGGGGCGGGCGCCGCCTCCGGCGGTGTGATGGATGCCTCCAATATCATCAAGCCGGTGCTGGCATCCGGCGACATCAAATGTATCGGCTCCACCACCTACCAGGAGTTCCGCGGCATCTTTGAAAAAGATCGCGCCCTGGCACGGCGGTTTCAAAAGATCGATATCAGCGAGCCGTCTATCGATGAGACGGTCAAGATTCTGCAAGGATTGAAATCGCGCTTTGAAGATCACCACCGTGTCAGATATACCAGCCAGGCGCTGCGCTGTGCGGTGGAATTGACCGATCGCTATATCAGTGATCGACACCTGCCAGACAAGGCGATCGATATCATTGATGAGGCCGGCGCATCACAGCAACTGCTGTCACCGGCCAAACGTAAAAAAACCATCGGTACCCATGACATAGAAAATATTCTCGCCAGGATTGCCCGCATTCCACCCAAGACGGTATCGACCACCGATAAAGATGTGATGAGAAATCTGGAGCGGGATCTGAAAATGGTCGTATTCGGGCAGGACCAGGCGGTGGGTACCCTCGCCACCGCCATCAAGCTGAGTCGTTCCGGTTTGAACAATCCGGACCAGCCCATCGGTGCGTTTCTGTTTGCCGGCCCTACCGGTGTGGGCAAGACCGAAGTCAGCAAGCAACTGGCGAACATCATGGGTATTGAGTTGCTGCGGTTTGACATGTCCGAATACATGGAGCGGCATACCGTGTCGCGTTTGATCGGCGCACCACCGGGCTATGTCGGTTTTGATCAAGGCGGCCTGTTGACCGATGCGATTAACAAAAATCCGCATTGTGTGTTGTTGCTGGATGAGATGGAAAAAGCCCATCCAGATGTCTTTAATCTGCTGTTGCAGGTGATGGATCATGGCAAATTAACCGACACCAACGGCAGGCAGAGTGATTTTCGCAATGTCGTTATTATCATGACGACCAATGCCGGTGCGGATCGGATCAGCCGTGCTTCAGTCGGTTTTACCACCCAGGATCACACCGCCGATGCCCTGGAAGTGATCAAGCGTGTGTTCAGCCCGGAGTTCAGAAATCGCCTGGATGCGATCATCGAATTTAACCCGCTGGACAAGAAAACGATCGGCAATGTGGTGGATAAATTTCTGGTGGAATTGCAGGCACAACTGGATGATAAAAAAGTGGTGATGGATGTGGATGAGACGGCACGGGAATGGCTGGGTGAGCATGGCTACGACAAGATCATGGGCGCCCGACCCATGGCGCGGCTGATTCAGGACAAGATCAAAAAAGAACTGGCCGAAGCGCTGTTGTTCGGCGCATTATTACACGGCGGCCATGTGCTGATCAGCGTCAAAGACAATGCGCTGTCCATACACATAGAGGAGAAAGAAACCGCGGAAGTCTAAAGCGGCCTGACCAGCACCCGGGAATTGCGCTGATAGTTATACATCGCCTGCTGCTTCACTGGCAGATCATCAATGCTGTGCTCAACAAACCCGTGCGCCAGAAACCAGTGTTCGGCCTGGGTCGTCAAGACAAACAGCTGCTTCGCCTGTTGCACTCTGGCCTGTGCCGCTACCGTGGTCAACAACTGCTCGCCACGCCCGTCTTTTTGATATTCCGGTGCCACCGCAAGGCAGGCCAACTCCGCATACTCCCCATACACATACAGCGCAACACAGCCGATGATAACCCCGTCACGGGACAGCACCGAGAAATTTTCTATCTCCAGTTCCAGCTTTTCCCTTGAGCGCTCAACCAGATGCCCCTGCTGTTCCAGCGGCCTGATCAAGGCCAGAATACCCGCAATATCTTCACCACTGGCCGGGTGCAGCTCATCATAGCTGGTGGCTGTCAACATCACCCCGGTGCCATCTTTGGAAAACAATTCCCGGACAATCGCCCCATCTTCCGCCTGATCCAGCAGATGGGTGCGATCGATGCCCGCATCACAGGCAGCGATGCTCAAGCACAGATAACGGCCAGCCGTACTCTCTTCGGGCAATGCCGTCAGCAGGCGGGCGGCGGCGGGGCGCGTTAAGTTATCGTGGCGTTCCTGTTTAAGCAGTGGGGCCAGCACATCAGCAGCAACCAGATAGATCACTTTATCTGCACGCATGGCAACGGCGACATCGGCGGCCAACTCGGCGGCGGCCAGATTATACGCCTCACCGGTAATGGAATACCCCACCGGCGGGATCACAACGATCTCATGATGATGCAGGTGTGAACGGATAGCCTCGGTATCAATCTTACGCACCTCGCCCGTGAACTCATAATCCACCCCATCAATAATGCCGACCGGTTTGGCCGTTATGTAGTTACCGGTCGCCACCTGTAGCCCGGCATGTAACATCGGCGTGTTGCCCGGCCCGCTGGACAGCTTCGCCTGTATATCAATCAACAGCCTGCCCGCCACCTCTTTAACATAGCCCATGCCAACGGCACTGGTCAGCCGCTTGCCGCGGTGAAAAACAGGGCGTTGCTGTGCCGATTGCAGACGCACATCAATGGCCTGGCGCATACCATAGATGAGAATGAGTTTAATGCCGAGGCTGGTCAACAAGGCCAGATCATGCAACAGATTAACCAGGCCATCACTGCCAGCCAGCTCATCATTTATCTGCACGACAAACGTCCTGCCGCGGTGTACATGGATATAAGGTGCTGCCGCCCTGAACCAGCCGACAAACTCATCGTTAGCTGCCATCATCGTCACATGCAAATATGCGTTATCATCTGTTGCACCAGTTTCTGCATCGGTTCAATACGCCCCATCGCAATGTATTCATTCGCCTGATGCGCCTGTGCAATATCACCGGGGCCGAGGATCACCGTGTCCATCCCCAGGCTATTCAAGTACGGCCCTTCGGTGGCAAAACTGACTGCCTTGGAGGCATGGCCACTGAGTTTCTCGGCCAGTTCTACCAGCTCGCTGGTGCTGTCGGTTTCAAATGGCGGCACACCACCAAAACCATCATCAAACTCCACGATCAGATCACGCCCGTCAATCGCCGCCATGACCGCCTGGCGTAATTGCGCCCGCACCGCCGCCAGCCCCATGCCCGGCAGCAGACGCACATCCACCGCTAACCGACAATCAGCACAAATACGATTCGGGTTATCCCCGCCGTGGATGCTGCCAAAATTCACGGTCGGGGTGGCCACGTTAAAACGTTCATCAACATGCTCGGCCTGCAACGCTGTACGCCACTGTATCAAAGCAGCAAGCACAGCGTGCATCCCCTCCAGCGCACTTCTGCCTAGCGCAGGATCAGAGGCATGGCCGGCCTGGCCGGTCAGTGTGATCGTCTCAAACATCACGCCCTTGTGCAGCCTGATCGGTGTCAGTCCGGTTGGCTCGCCAATGAGCGCATACCGCCCCAGGCCGTAATCCGCCGCCACCAGTGCACGGGCGCCGCTCATGGTGCTTTCCTCATCACAAGTCGCCAGCACATACACGGGCTTTTTCAGCTTAACCCGGTCAAGCCCACGCAGGGCGGCCAGCACGACCGGGAAAAAACACTTCATATCAGAAGCACCCAAACCATACAGACGATCATCGCGCTCCGTCAGCGTAAAAGGATCCTGCTGCCAGGCGGATTCTGAAAACGGCACAGTGTCGATGTGCCCGGACAACACCAGCCCGCCCGCACCGCAGCCCAGCATCGCTATCATGTTGGCCTTGTCCCTGGCGACATCCTGAATCGTCACCCGGCAACCCGCATCGGCAAACCAACTCGCCAGCAGCTCGATCGCCGGCCGGTTACTCTGATCGATGGCCGGATCGGTGCTGCTGATCGTCGGCACAGCGATCAGTTGGGCAAAGGCATCCCGCCACGAAGGCACGGCTATCGTCATAACAATACCCCCATCATCAATAAAATATCATCAATCTTCGGCCTGCTGTTATAATTGGTTGCATTGTATGCTTTTTTTGTAACACGCTCACCCATATCCTGGAACGCCAATGAATGACAAGCTGAACAAATACAGCGCCCGCATCACCCAGCCAGGCGCCCAGGGCGCATCCCAGGCCATGCTGTATGCCGCGGGTCTTAACGAGGCCGACATGGACAAGCCGCAAGTCGGCATTGCCAGCATCTGGTATGAAGGCAACCCCTGCAATATGCACCTGCTGTCGCTGGCAGAGCAGGTCAAGGCCGGCGTGAATGCCGCCGACATGATCGGCTTGCGCTTTAATGCGGTCGGCGTCAGCGATGGCATTTCCATGGGCACGGACGGGATGAGCTTCTCCCTGCAATCGCGCGATCTGATCGCCGATTCCATTGAAACCGTGATGGCCGGCCAGTGGTATGATGCCAATGTTTCCATCCCCGGCTGCGATAAAAACATGCCTGGCTGCCTGATCGCCATGGCACGCCTGAACCGGCCGGCGATCATGGTCTATGGCGGCACGATCAGGCCGGGGTTTTATCAGCAGCAAAAAATCGACATCATCTCGGCCTTTCAGAGCTACGGCGAGTTCATCGCCGGCAACATTGACGAGGCTACCCGCAAAGGCATCGTCCGCGCTGCCTGCCCCGGGCCGGGTGCCTGTGGCGGCATGTATACCGCCAACACGATGGCAGCCGCTATCGAAGCGATGGGCATGTCTCTGCCCTATAGCTCATCAACGCCGGCGATTGACGAGCGCAAAAGCGATGAATGCCTGGCCGTGGGCAAGGCCCTGTACGGATTGCTGGCGCTGGATTTGAAACCGCGGGACATCATGACCCGGGCCGCCTTTGAGAATGCGATGGTGTTGATCACGGTGTTGGGCGGCTCCACCAATGCCGTATTGCATTTAATCGCCATGGCACGGGCGGCCGAGGTGGCCTTGAGCATTGATGATTTCCAGGCCGTCAGTGATCGCACACCCTTCTTGGCCGATTTGAAGCCCAGCGGCCAGTATGTCATGGAAGACCTGCATCATATCGGCGGGACACCGGCCGTGCTCAAATACCTGCTGGAACATGGCATGATCAACGGCGATTGCATGACGGTCACCGGCAAGACACTGGCTGAGAACCTGGCCAGCCTGCCGGGCCTTACCGCCGGGCAAGACCTGATTCATCCTCTGGAGAGGCCGATAAAAGACAGCGGCCATATCCGCATCTTGAAAGGCAACCTTGCCCCCGGTGGTGCTGTCGCCAAGATCACTGGCAAGGAGGGCCTGACATTCAGCGGGCCGGCGAATGTGTTTGACTCTGAAGAGACGATGCTCACCGCCCTGGAGAAAGGCAAAATTAACAAAGGCGATGTCGTGGTCATTCGTTATGAAGGCCCCAAAGGCGGTCCGGGTATGCCAGAGATGCTGACCCCGACCTCCGCCATCATGGGCGCTGGCTTGGGTAATGATGTCGCCATGATCACCGACGGCCGCTTCTCCGGTGGCTCGCATGGTTTTATCATCGGTCATGTCGTGCCCGAGGCACAGGAAGGCGGCCCGATCGGCCTGATTAAAAACGGCGATGTCATCACCATCCATGCCGAGCAGAATACGCTCAGCGTGGCGCTCAACGATGATGAGCTGGCACAGCGCAAGGCCGACTGGGTGATGCCGGCCTACAAGGCCCGCCGCGGCACCTTGTACAAATATATCAAGAATGTAAAATCAGCCACTGAGGGCTGTGTGACCGATGAGTGATGTGGCCGGGCATGGCGGCATCGGCCTGGCACCGCCCGCCATATCTGCCAGAAATTCCGAAGCCAATTCCCCGCTGGTTACGATGAAGGAAGACAGTCCACTTCTCCCAAGGCGCATCCGACACCCGCGCCAGCTCTTCGGTATCGGCCATGGTGTGAAAGCGGCGCTGTGCATCCGGGTGATCGAACGGGTCTGTCTGTGGCGCTGCCGACATCAATGACGGCGGCCTGCCGCCCGTCGCAAGTTCAAGCAGCGCTTCAGCCGCTTCGGCAGGCAGATGCTCGGCCAGGTTGAGAATGGAATCCTCATCCGCCCCCTTAACATCGGCCAGCCATTCGCAAGGCACACCGTAGCCAGGCAGCTCATCATCGAACCTGTCGGACAGCAGGGGCGGGGGTGCGGCTTTGACATGAACATAGCAAGGCACGCGCACTTCTTCAACCCGCTCCCGTATCTCCACAAGCTGCGCCGCACCGGTTTTCGGATGCGTTTCCAATTTGCACTTCTCAGCCCGTTGGTAGGCAACGTCATGGTGGCCCACATAACACAGCAGCAGGCTTGATTTGGAACGGTGGACAATAATGCGTATGTCTCGATTGACCCGCACCGACCAGAAAGCCTTGTCTTGCACACGATCCAACTTGTGGAAACTATGGCCCGGGTTTTCCGGGTTTATCTGAAGGTCAAAGGCCGTTGTTTTCACAGCCTTCTGCTCATCACCGGTCAGCCGGGCCAGGCTGCCAATGAATGAACCAGCGATACGGAATTCCATGAAAGTCGCGGCTATGCCTCGCCCAGAATAAAATTGACTCTCTCCTGGCGGAGCATAGCGTAGAGGCTGAGATACCTGACACCCAGGCCCACGCAGACGTTGGGTATTTGTAGTAAGTCTACAATGTTCATATCTACTACTTGAGGAGTATTAGTGATGCCTAGGTTAACTGTTAATTTATCTAAAGAAATTAATGCCCGCCTTACTGAGATTGCTCAGAAAGAGGGTATTACCAAAGCTGAGGCTATGCGTAAAGCCTTTGCCCTATTATCTGTAGCGGAACAAGAAAAAGCCAAGGGGAATTCTCTTGGTATCGTTAGGGAAAGCGAAGAAAATCACGAATTGCAAACAATTGGTCGAGTAGTAGGCGTCTAATGAGTTCTGGAAATGGGAATATAGATCTCGACTCTGTTTTCCCGAAAGGAAACAGCGTTAGTATTGATGAGAGTGATCGCCTGAAATTTGCAAAACAGGTTCTTTGTTGGCTTGGTGTAATATGTATTGGTGTATTTATCTTTTATGGTATATACCCTAGCAACCAAGCCCTGTCTTCAATATTTGAGCTAATTAAAATCGGAGCATTGCCTTTAGTAACATTGGTTGTTTCTTTCTACTTTCCGAATTCGAATAATTAAAGCTCTTAACACATTAATCAACTACACGCCTGTCGGCGCTAGACAGCTTAGGCTTTGCTTCGGCTGCCGGTTATTGAGGCGTTGGCTGTGCACAGGATCCAATTACATGGAATCAAATGAAATCGTTTATGTTCTAGCAAATCCCGCAATGTCATGATTGGTAAAAATTGGAAAAACCACACAAGCTGATGTCAGTCTTAGAATGAATCAGTTATATACAACAGGTGTCCCTGTGCCATTTGAATGTGTTTATGCTATCGAGGTAAGTGACTGCGTAAAGGTCGAGTCTGCTCTCCATGTGGCATTTGGCCCAAGCCGAATAAATCCCAATCGAGAGTTTTTTAAAATCGACTCTGAGCAAGCCATTGCTATTTTGAAGCTCCTTGAGCAAAAAGATGTGACTCCACAGGTAAGTTCTGAATTAAACAGCAACCTATCACAAGCAGAAAAGGACTCAGGAAAGAAACTAAAAAAACGTCCAAGAATGAATTTTTCAGAAATGGGTATCCCCTCTGACTCAGAACTTATTTTTAAAGATGGCAATACTTCAGTCATCGTTAAAGACGAAAGGAAAATCATATACAACGCAGAAATCATGTCTCTCACGGCTGCAACAAAAAGAATTATGGAACTTGATTATTCAGTACATCCATCGCCGTATTGGACCTTCAAAGGCAAGTTACTAAAAGACATTTACGACGAGGTGTATGGCGATGAAGAAGACAGCTAACAATGCGCTCGTTCGGACACAAACTACGCTGCGTTCCGTTTGTGCCGCACAGCTCGGTCGTTAAACAGACCGCGCTCGCCTGCGTGAGCCCGCTATATTTTCTGGGAGACTGAACGTAGCTTTAAATATTCAAAGCAGGGGATAAAATCTCTATTTGTGTAAAGCAGCGGTATTTTTTCTCTATGCAGAATGTGGCAATAACTATATCTGCGTTCTTTCTAATTCCTTACGACTCCACATAACAACATAACCTTGCAGAGTAGTATCTGCCGGGTAGTTGATAATTTCGTATTTTTGCGGCGGACCGGCCTCCTCCTCTGCCACTTCCTCAGTAGGTTCGTGTTCCCATTCTGCTTCATTAGACATTACTTACACCCCCACAACATCATCACTTCATCAACCACAGGTTATGCAAATCTCTCCAAGCCTGTCAAACAACAACGGCTTGGGCAGCGAAACGGCTCCGACATCAAATTCCACCCCTCACTCCCCTAAACCCCCCACACTTTCATCACTTCATCGCCGAGGTGGTTGATCACTTTGACGGCGATGCGCCCGCCGGCGGGGCGGTCGAAGGGGCGGCTGGTGGCGCTGTTCAGGCTGTCCCAGGCGGCGGGGTCGATCTCGCTCTTGAGTGTGGTCTTGAGCGCCTTGTAGGGGTCGCCGGCGCCCAGAAAGTAGGCGTGGCGCACAAAAAAGCTCTCCTCGTTGTAGTCGGTGTCGATAAACCAGCAGGCGATGCGGTCGGTGTCATCGCTGCGTACCTGGCCGCTGGCGGGGTCAAACACATCCACGCCGATAATTCGCACCCGCAGCTGCCCGCCGTCCAGCGGCTCAATCTCAATATCGGGCTCGCCAAAGATCACAAACAGGTTGCCCTTGCCGGTGTTTTTCAGATCGCCGGCCATGTGCAAATCGGCGTTCATGCGCGCTTTTAAGATGGGCAGGCGGCCGAGGCGCTCCAGCTCGCTGACCTGTGCATCGTAGTGGAAGGCGCAGGCGATAAGGGCATCGAAGCCCGCTTCGGCGGCCTCACGCGATGCGGCCACGAGGTCGGCGCGCGAGACGGTGCCAAACTCCGGCCCGACAAAGATGGCCGCACGCTGCTCGCGCCCCGCCTGCTCCTCGTCTGCCGCCTCTGCGCCCGCCCCCTCTTCGTAGGTCGCCCAGGCGCACACCAGGGTGCCCGGCCACTTCTCCAGCGTGCGAAACTCGATCTTGTCAGCTTTGTGCGCCTGCTGCACGCCGGCGCTTTGCAGGTGCTCCAGGATGATGGCGGCAAAGTCGCGCTCGGAGGCTGTCGGGTCGATAAGCTCATCATCGGCGCCGACCACGAGCGCGCGGTGGGGCGAGGCACTCTCGACAGTAAAGGGGCCGGCCACGCGCACACGGCTCGCATCCTCATAGGGCTTGTCGTAGAGGTATTCTGATGCGGCACTGGCAGCGATGGCGGCATCGATGTCGCGCTGGCGGTTGATGCGTGCCTGCCACCACGCGGCGTGCAGTTGTTGCGCCGCCTCTGGCCACGCGCTATCGGCGGTGCGCGGGATGTCCCATTCCTGCCAATCTGTCTTGAGCGCCGCATTTAAGTCGGCGAGCAGTGGTTCAAGCTGGGTTTGAAAGCGCTGCCAGATGGTGTCGATGGCGCTGTTGTTGGCAATCGACTTGAGGGTGATATGGGGCACGCGCTGGTAGACAAAGCCCAGGCGAATGTCGCCGGCAGATGGGCGGGCGCTTGGTGCGCTTTGGGTGAGCTCGGCCTCTTTGGCGCGACCGGCGGGGCTGTCGGCGAGCAGGTAGTAGGGGTACTTCGCGCCCATAATGCGAGCGCGTGCCAGGGCGAGCGCCACGCGGGAGGTGTCGATGGTAATCCAGCGCCGCCCCCACTGCTCGGCCACATAGGCGGTGGTGCCCGCGCCGCAGGTGGGGTCGAGCACCAGGTCGCCCGGGTCGGTGGCCATCAGGATGCAGCGTTGGATGACTTTGTTTGAAGTTTGTACTACATAAGATTTATCTTGCTCCCCCCAAGTATCATCCCAAGAAGTTGTCAAATAGCTAGAAGGGAAATCTTTAGCGTAGCGTTTGTACCTAACATCTGCTTTGAAACCGATCAATCTATCTGCTGCCTCTAATCGTCGTAAACCATCATACCCCGTAGCCCAGTGCATATTGCCTGGCGGGCTATATGATTTCTCATTGAATTTGTACTCGAAACTAAGGCTTTTTGAGGAATCAGGTCGATACAACCTAACAGGTTGAAACTCGGCTGATTCACCTTCTTTTGAAAGAAAAAGTTGGCGATACTTTGTCTCGTCCTTTTTCTTTCCAAACCAGATGATGTTGTCAATAGTACTGTCAAGAAAATTACCGCCACGAACACCAAAAACTCTGTACTCAATTCCAGCTATAAAATTCCCCTCCCCAAACACTTCATCCATTAAGGCACGCACGCGGTGTACGTTCTCATCGCCGATTTGCACGAAGATGGAGCCGGACTCGGTGAGTAGGTCGCGTGCGACGGTCAGGCGGTCGCGCAGGTAGGTTAGGTAGCTGTGGATGCCGTCGCGCCAGGTGTCGCGGAAGGCTTTGACTTGCTCTGGCTCGCGGGTGATGTGGGCGGCCTTGCCATCTTTGACATCGCGGCTGGTAGTGGACCACTGGAAGTTGGAGTTGAAGCGGATGCCGTAGGGCGGGTCGAGGTAGATGCATTGCACCTTGCCGCGCAGGGCTTCGCGCTCGGCGAGGCTGGCCATGACGTGCAGGGAATCGCCCAGGATGAGGCGGTTTGCCCAGTTGGCGTCGTGGCGGTAGAACTCGGTTTTGGCGGCCTGGCTTGGCAGGCCGTTGAAGTCGGCGAAGAGGTCGGGGGTGTCGTAGTCGGGCTTTTGGCCGGCGCGGCGCAGGTCGTCAATAAGCGCTTTGGGGTGGATTTTCTCTTGAATGAAGAGCGGCGGTGCGTCCACTTCGAGCGCCTGGCCATCATCCTTGCCGCGCCAGATAAGCTGCGGGTCGAGGTCGGGGTTGCGGCTGTTGCGCTCGGCGGCCAGCGGGGGTTGTGGGGGCTGGTCGGTGGTGGGCGCGGCGGCGATGCCAGAGGCGAGAGGCTCGGTCGCGGTTTGGGTGGGCGCGTCATCGGGGTGGCGGGGATAGACGGCGCGCACCACGGGCGGTGTGGCCGCCACGGCCTCCATCTCGGCAGTGGGAATATTCGAGCGCTTGGCCGCATCGTGGGTCAGCGCCTCGACCTGCTTGGGCGGCTTGGCGCTGCGTGTGGTGCGCTTTTTGGGCATGGTTAGCTCCGGCGGAGCTTTTTGAGCAATGCGAGTACTTTGAATTAAATTATATGTTACGAAAACGTAGAGAATAAAAAAGTTTGACACCACGTAAAAAACTTGTCTAACCCATTCTGGGGCTTCGGCCCCCGGGTCGTCTGCAAGGTGTTGGCCCTGACGGATAGCATCACGGCATATCACCTCCTTTTTTATTTTCCCCTGTCTGTCTACTTATGTAGAGATCTGGCACATGGGCTATGCCGTAGGTTTTAAGGTTTCGTTATCCTGGCATGCCTCCATTGTCACAATACCAACCGCTATATGTTTCTAATATCAGCCCGCTGAAATCAAATTTTTCGCGGACAACTAATTGAAAGTATTGTCGGCTGATCATCTAGTGATCCCAATGGAAAATACAGCCTCTATCCCCAGGTTCTAGCACCTCTGTCTCATCCTTAATATAGTTGAGTAATTGAACCGCACGCTTGGCTCTGGGAAATTTATCGGCCTGCTCAATCGCCGCCATGCGAATATCCCTGAGATTTTTTATTACAGCCTCATGGTTGCCAAAAAGGCATGACTTCACGATCTCATTGCGTACGACAGCCCAGTCGGTTTTTGGCCGGTCTGCCGCCTTATATACCAAAGAAAATAGTGGGGAAGGAATATCCCTTACATGTTTCAGCAGGTTGTGAAAAAGCTGCCAGAAAAAACGAAACTGCTCTAGGGCTTGGGGGTGGGTTTCCTTCAAATTAACAGACTTTTTTATCCAATATTCCAGTCGCCTAACTCTGTGGATAGCGGCTTTTATTGATCGTTTGTCCTTTTTGTATGACTGGGAAAACTCCTTTAAGCTCATCAGTGCCATCGCCAATGCAGCGCCGGAGTGAGCGGCTATACTCAAATCTTGGTTGTTTCGTATTTCAAGTTCTAAAAGTGCGAGAGCAATTTGGTCGGTCGCAATTTCTTCCGCATATGCAGATTCTTCAGGATATAGATCAGGTTCTGGAATTAAACTGTCATTGTCACAGGCAAGCTTATGCCCAAGTTCATGATAGTATATGAATCTGGTTGCAAACTGTATCGCTGGTCGCCATTGAAACTCTTTTGTTTGAAGATATCCAGTTGTCTCAATAACGCCGATCAGGCTTTCCAGTTCACGCGTCGCCGCCGCAACTTTAGCAGGGTTGGCCTGAGAAATCGGTGTACTGTCATCTGGCGAAAAATCAGCCAGTGAACCATCTATTATAGACAATAATGTTTCAAGGTAAGTGGGAATAAAAGGCGAAATATAGATTTCAGAAGCCCCTCCATATGTGCTTTCACCCAACCTGAAGCCGGGCTGAAATCGAGTATTGACACTGATCTCCTTAATGCAATCCGGCCATTCCGGTCTGGTTAAATTCTGATGAAAGCCGGATAACCAACCCTCCTGAGCTTTCACCACCGGGGGCATCCAGGTGGGCAATGCATCCCACTTTTTCAGTTGCCGGACGGTACTGTTTGAAAACCCCGATTCCAACAAATACGTGCTGGCAGAATCCCTCTGGGGCAATAAACAATGGAAAGAGATATAGCCGATTACAACAACCAACATAATCGCAAATATAATGGTTAATGTGGCATGCCGCCGTACAAACAGGAAAAAGGTTGATGTCATTGGGCGTTTTCTATTTCTATATCTATAGGTAATGCTATTGGTTCTTTTCCGGTGGCGATACCCATTGTGCCATCAAATCCGTGCGTAACATTTAATGGATACGTGATAGTACATATCCCGTGCGGCGGCGAAAATTGACCTTCCAGATAATAGTCTGCATTCTCTTCACTGCCTGATTCAGCCTGTGTGTTGCCAATACTTGGATATTGCTGCTGCAAGGCACTAAAAGAATTGCCAGACATTTCGATAGCGACGAATCCAACATTGATTGATTGACGAATCAGGTAGTAACTACTGCTTTTATTAAGTTGGTTTTGCGATAGCTTGTCCTCGATCTGATTAACACCTTCAGACAAAATATACTGCTGTCTGCCTTTATCATAGGTCGCCGTAAAAGTTATCATGTCATTGAGCTGAATTTCCGCATCAAATTTGTCCTCACCAATCAATAAGTCAAAAACCCACCTTAAACAGCGTCTGGCTGTGTATTTAACTTCTCCTATTGATTGATCTTTTTCTTCTGCCAATTCACTGTAATCAAACCCCGGAAAATACCTGCCTTTCACATCCTTTTCGAGAATCATCCCTGCTTTGAGTGTTGCGTTTGGCACAAGATAGCATGTCCAGCCATCCCCGAATTGGGCAGCCAGACGCTTAATTGGATTGGGTTTGTTCAAAACATATATGCCAAAAGCTACTACCAAAATTAGTAGTGGAATTAGCGCTGGTAAATACCACTTTCCCCCTGCTCTCTTTTTTCATCCATCACCTAGGTTTATCCGCTCTCGCCCTGTTTGTTCCTGCGTTCAGCAATCACCATCAATTTCTTTCTGTAGATGCTGATGGAGTGGTCTGCCAGAAATTTTCTCCAGGGAAGTTTTTTCATAACGAATGCCTTTATCCGGTAAAACCAGCTCACCGAATAGAGCAGTTTCACATCGCCGTAGGCGTTTTTCTCGCAGTTTGTCAGGTAGCGCATGTTGCCGCCGTGCATGTAATTAAATCTTGACAGTAACCAAGCCTTGACAGGCTTTCCTATATATGGAATGAAACCGAGTGGAACTGCGATAAATCTTATCCCCATCTCGCCCGGTGGCATCATAGTGATGCAATCGGCGGCATTGACCAGCCGGTATACGGGCGTTTTTATGTTCGAAATCCATTCCTCATCGCCAATCCGTGGCGCACCAAAGGTATAGCAACCGGCGTTGCCGCCTTTGTGGGTTATCTTCTTCGCCGCAATGGTTGCCAGGGCCCCGCCGAGGCTGTGACCGGTGATAAACAAAGGCTTGTCTGCCAACGCATCGGCAGCGAGCGCCTTGTCGATATCCTGTGCCACCTGCTTGTACGCCTTATCAAAGCCGCTATGGATTTTCCCGCCGGTCTTGCAGGTTTGCTGCACGGCATTGGCATCGGTTTTAATGTCTTGAATGCTGTTGGCCTCTGTGCCCCTGAAGGCCAGGACGACATGGTGATCATTGGTCGCCAGAATAGCTTGCGTGCCAGCATGATCAAAGGTCTCAACCAGTTGATAATTCAAACAGGCCAGTTCTCTTTCCAGCGTTTGCTTTTCCTGCTTATAGTCATAGTCGAACTGCTCCACCAGGGCCAGCAGGGCTTGTTTGCTGCCCTCGCCAATGGCATCGGCCACGGCCTTAGCCAGCCTGGTTTTATTTGGCAACAAGGGATTAATCGCAGATACGCCAGTTCCGATATGCAGGCCATCAGCCAGCATGTTCTATCGCTGTACGCCTGCCGGTATGCGGGGATCGATTGTGCTATCAAGCCTTTGGTGACCGCCTCGTCTTGTGCTGTTTGTATCAGCATGGCTACAGCATAAATTGACGAAATTTTTCTGCATATATTTTCTTATATTCCATAAATATACTTGCATATATATCTAATATGTATTAGCATCTTTGTTCATAATTTACTTTCATCTGTGGGGGAATACATGCCAAGAGAACAAGGCAGGGATAAGTTCGTTGAATTAGCTGAAAAAAGAGTCAGAAGAGCGATTAAAGACATCAAGCTAATAGGTAATCTTTCTAACCGTAGCAATTATTTGTACACAGACGAGGACGTGAAGCGTATTCACAAAGCACTGCAG
The DNA here is from genome assembly GCA_963422205.2 of Gammaproteobacteria bacterium. GTDB lineage: Bacteria > Pseudomonadota > Gammaproteobacteria > Eutrophobiales > Eutrophobiaceae > CAXMWX01. Next base: position 313,814 of record CAXMWX010000005.1, read on the forward strand.
CAAGCTGTGAATGAGGTAAAAGCTAGGTTTGATGCCAAGGGCGAAGGCGGTGAATCTGAGTTCACGCTCAGATGACTGAAGAGCAGTAGTCAACCAACGAGTACATGCCATGACCTCAACCAGCTCTGAAAACCAAGCACTCTGTCTATCTTTGCTGAATGCTGATTCGGAAGATGAAGTAATCAACATTTTGAAAAAAAGGGGTTATTGGGACGACCCTGACGCATGGCGGCTGTATGGAGATAAGGAGGGTAACTATTCAACTGCTGGTTCTCAGCAAGCAGCACCTGAGGCGGCATTGGTTGAGAAAATAGTCAACTCAGTTGATGCGAGCCTTGTAAATAAATGCTTAATGGTAGGAATTGATCCTGAATCGGAAGCAGCGCCTGATTCTATTGGAGAAGCTGTATCGGTATTTTATGAGGGCAAGAAGAAAGGACAAATTGGAGGAAAAATAATTGATTGGTCGGATCAAAAGCGGCTTGAAGAAGCGAGAAATATTACTCTCGCCGCCACGGGATCAAAAGACTATACGTGTCTTACTATCTCTGACCGGGGAGAAGGTCAGTCACCAGATAGAATTCCAGAAACGATTCTTTCTCTAAACAAGAAGAACAAACTAAGAATTAGATTTGTTCAAGGAAAATTCAATATGGGCGGCACTGGCGTTCTAAGACACTGTCATAAGCATAGCCTGCAACTGGTTATATCAAAGCGCAATCCAAAAGTGGCTAACATCTGGAATGAAGCTCAATCAGATTCTTCTGTAGAGCAATGGGGGTTTACTCTAGTTCGCAGGGAGAGGCCAAGTGGAAAAGCAGGTGATGTAGTCAACTCCGAGTTCAAGTATTTGGCACCTCTTGACAATAGCGACCCTGAAAAAGGAAAAGGTATTCTTAGGTTCAGTGCTGACAATTTACCTTTAATGCCGCAGTCCAATGACGCCTATACAAGGGAGATCGAATTTGGCACTTGCATCAAATTATACGGATACGATCTGTCAGCAGGAAAAGATAACGTGCTAAGGCGCAATGGCCTCTTGAGGAGGGTAGAAGCACTACTGCCAGAAATCGCGCTCCCGGTAAGACTCTACGAATGTAGGAAGCAATTTGGTGGGAGTAAGGAGAGGTCCTTTGAAACGACCATCGCTGGATTATGTGTTCGATTAGAGGATGGTAAGGGAGACAATCTGGAATGCGACCCTTGGGATGTTCCATTTAGTGTTCATGGTTTAAAACTCACAGCAAAGATATATGTTTTCAAAAGTGGAAAGGCGCAAACATACCTAAAGAATCAAGGAATAATTTTTACTATAAATGGGCAGACACATGGACATATAGCTCGAACCATTTTTAATAGGAAACAAGTAAAACTCCAGAGAATTGGGAAAGACACATTGGTTTTAGTTGATTGCTCAGAGCTTCCAGTTGATGCACGAGAAGATCTTTTTATGAGTAGTAGGGATAGGTTGAGTCAGGGGGAGTTACGAGTCGCTGTAGAGTCACAATTGGAAGCAATCTTAAAAGAGGATGAAAATTACACAGCCTCCAAGAAGATAGAAGGCTACAAGAACAGTCCGAGAAACTGGACTCCCAAAAGCCTTTAGAAGAGGTGTTGCAAAGCATAATGAAATACTCGCCTGCGCTGTCTTCATTGTTTCTGCACGGCCAACGACTAACGATGCCTAAACCAAAAGGCTCTAATCAAACAGAAAATAATTCAACTGGAGGTTCTGATTCTGGGAGTGAAGATGCGGGATCTGGGTTGAAGGATGGCACTAATGAATTTTCAGGACGGAAACATCCAACCTATTTTCGATTTGAGAAAAAACCAAATTCAGACACATATAGGCGAAACTGTGAACTCGGTCGCTTAGTGCGTATTGCATTCGAAACGGATGTCGAGAATGGCTATTTCACACGAAATGATAATCCCGGCAATTACGAATTGGATATTATTGCTGGAAAATTGAACAGAGAAAAAATTTCTCACTCACTGGATCTTCACGATGGAAAAGCGCAGTGGATAGTAACGCTACCTGATGACCTTAATGTTGGAGATGAGATCACTATCTGTTGTGTTGTAAATGATGATGTAATCATTGAGAAATTTATCAATAAAGTTATATTGAAAGTTGAACCAAAATCTGTAGATAGTAAATCACACGGAAAGCGTTCAAAAAGAACAGGAGGTGGATCAGGAAATCTAAAGTCTAACGTCAGTTCCGGCTTAACACTGCCAAATATTATAGAAGTACGTGATGGCGATAAAAACTGGATTGAGCATGAGTTCGACCACAAAAGTGGCTGTTCGGTTATGGAAGATGAGGTGGAAGGAGAAACTCAATTCACGTTTTATGTAAATTACGACAATATAAATCTACAGAACGAACTGAAAAATTCAAAATCACCAAAACTTGAAGAGACTAAGTATGTTGACGCCTTAGTTTGTTTTGCGTTATCAGTTGTACATGATTGGAATCACAGACAGTCTATTAAGCAGTCAGAAGAAAGTGAAAATGGTTCTATCACTATGCAGGATATGATTCAAGTTACGAGTAGAGCGTATTCTCCCTTTATTTTGCCCGTCGTTAATTATCTAGGAAGCCTAAAAGACGATGATCTTGCTGATTTGTCTTCTACAGGCGATGAGGAGTAATTAGAGCAGCCGGTGAATCAACATGACTTCCCTACTGGAATTTGTGTTACCTTTGAAGTTTGCATGCCATTTCCTGTTTGGCACATCCCTCCAGAGTCTTCCATCTGTATTATTTGCCAATTTTGATGATCTAACTTCTCTAAACCCTGCTTCTTTCATTACAGCTATATAATGAGGTAACTGTTCACGAGGATCAGAAAACGCAACGGCTTGAACTAAGTGGGTTCTACTGTCGCAGATTTTGGAAAGTGATCTGAAGCATTGATAAACATTCTTGTAGTAGCTTCTGAGGCCAGGTTCATTCCGATCTCCAAACGTATAATGAGACAAACCGTTCCCATCGAGTTTGTTGGCAATCCAGTATGGGGCAGGTGTCTCCCGCCTACCTTTAACTTGCCAACGATGATATAGAACGTGAACTCCGGGGTATGGGGGAGAAGTTAGAATAAGAGACGGCGGATCAAGCTTGCTCAACTGAGGTACTTCATCAATATCTACAGCAGACCGATTTAGAAGAATAGTGCGTTTTTGATTTGCTGCGTTCCATTTTTTATCCGCAGACCTGGCTGCTCTTGAGAAGTCAGCTATAGAACCTACCATTTCTTCAAAGACTTCATTGAGCTTCCAGAAAAAATCATCAATGGAAGGGATTTCTTTCTTTGAATCGAGTGCCCATTGGGCCGTTCTAAGAATGACACACCTGGCAAAATCTTCTTGCTGTTTGGAAAGCTCGGCAAAACTGCATAGCAACTGTTGGATTGTACTCTTGATGTGTGCCACGTCAGCATCATCCAGGTTCCTATGATACGGGATCCATTTCTCTTCGGTATCAGAATCTTGCTTTCCAAGTTTAATTTGACGCTTCCACTTCCTCAAAGCGTCCATGTCGCTTGAATTAAGTACGGTTGTTTTGACTTTAGATACGAACACCGCTAATGAGTTTATGTCCACACCAACACATCTTCGGCCTAGTATTCTCGCTTCAACTGCAGTCGTCCCACCACCAACAAACGGATCGGCAATCAGGCCACCTGGTTCGGAAAATGCCTCAATAGCCTGTTTGACAAACACAGGAGAGAACCTTGCCGGATAGCGATAAAAAGCATGAGTTGATCCGCTAACTCTGCTGGGATTAATTGCTGCCTCTTGCAGCTTTTTCGCCATTTGCGCGTTTACCATTGGGTCTTAGGAAGTTAAGTGCCAGTGAATAGGTGCTGGTTTCTGATAATGAATAGAAAAAAAACAGGTACTACACCAGTTACCGAATCGCAGAGCGGAAATTTCGTCAACTTATTTGCTATTTTTTCTGAATTTGACCGTCTCCAACACTACTGCCCGTTTGACTGGTATCCGCCTGCGTTCGATACACACGATTGACATCAGCTTGCACCAACGCATCGTGGATTTTCGCGAACAAAAATTGCCCTTAGCAATAATCTGTTTTCGGGCCGAATCAAGCCTAAGAAAACGCTTGCTGAATAAAAGTGCTTTTGAGAATCATGAAATAATTATAATAGAGCCTGAAAAATCTACAATAGTCTGTATAAGTCCACCCCCTATTGCCCTTTTTGTTGTACTGGATAGGGTTCGACAGGCTCACCAACCATGGTGCGATTAGAACGCTCACAGATGGTTCGACAAGCTCACCAGCCACGGCATTCATTTTTGGGGTTTTGGGATAGGTGTATAGATGCAGGATCTGACTATCATTGAGCCGTTGGTCAAACGCGCCCTTGAACGTAACGCCACTGTCGGTAATCACCTGCTGGATGGGGAAGGGGGTCAAGCGGAAACACGTCTCAAAGAAGTCTCTGGCAGCTTGGCTGCTCCGTTTCGGCACCGCCAGGACTAAGGCATAGCCACTGGCTTCGTCAATAGAGGTGAGGAGATACCCCCCGGCCACCTGCCTACGCCGCTCGATGGCGTCCAGTCCCACACACTCGCCAATCTGGCTGGGGCGATAGCCTTTAGGGCGGCGTGTGACGGGGGTTCTTCGATAGGCTTTGGCTTTCCCCTTCGGGCTCAAGGCCGGGGGTGAGATTCGCCTCTTGTCGGGGGTATCGGCAATCAGCCCGTCTGCGTACCCGCACAGACAGGGCGGCCAATGGTCGAAGTACTGGGACAGGGCAATCCCCTGGCCTGACACCAGGATCTGAGCAGTACCTGACACTGCTCTTTATCCAGATTGGGCAGGTCTTGGCGCCGTTGGCGTATCTGCTGGATAACCGCTTGTGGTCAGCGGCGAGTGCGCTTCGGTGCTTTGGGGGTCGGACACAAGCCAGACAGTCCCCACTCGCGGTAGGCTTTGCGCCAGGCATACAGGGTACGGCGGCTCTGGTGGGTGAGCTTGTCGAACCACTGCCACTGTGGTCAAGGGCGGGTCAGGCCATGCTTGTCCCAGAATCTAAGCACACTGACTTGCCTGCACGCAGCACGCAAGCAGGGACGCTGTGCGGCGATTTGATTATTCATGTCCGCCCTTATTGCATGGCTGCCCGTGCGATAAAAGCCTTTTATTCGATACCCTATATGCTGATAGTGCTCTCGTTCTCTCTCTTACGAATAGGGCAATAGGTTTTTGAACTTGTACATCCTGCATCCAACCCATAGCCGGATACTGCAACGATCCGCATTGTGGTTGTCAGCGTACAGTGATGTAGCAGTGGATGTCATCTGATGCGAAGTCTGGAGAACCTGTCTATCCTGATTACCGGAGGGGTCGGGTATTGGGGCGGGCACCACGGCTTATTGCGTACACAGAGGTGTGCGGGTTACGATTTGCGGACGCCGTAAAGACAAAATCGCGGCGGTTGCAGAGCGCATGGGCGAGCAGTGTCTTGCCGTTAATACGGATATTACCCGGGCAGATGATCGCAAGCGTCTGATCAAAGCGGCAGCGGCTCACGGCGATGGCATTGATGCGCTGGTGAATAATGCAGGCAACATGTTGCACGGTGCAGTTACCGATCTGGATGGGCAGGCGTTAATGCGTTTGTTTCAGACCACTGTCATTGCGGCGATGATGCTGACCGGCATGGCGGTGTCCTATCTGGAGAAGAGAAAAGGGGCTGTTATTTTCATTGGCTCGGCACACACCCGGCGTGCATTTGCCGGGGCTTCGGCTTATGCTTGCAAGCAAGGCAGCAGTAGCAGCCTTCGGCAAGGTATTTGCTGCTGAGGTGGGCCCGAAAAACATTCGTGTTAATTGCGTTGTGCCGGGGGCGGTGTTTACCGAGCTTAATCAATGCGCCGGTCCGTGCGATGATGAGGCGGCCCGGCAGCGATTGGAAAAGCTGGCACAGATCCATGCTTTAGGCCGTATTGGAACGCCAGAGGAAATTGCAGAAGCCATCGCTTATCTCATCGGCGCAAGCTGGACGACCGGAGCAGCGCTGGATGTCGATGGTGGCCTGGGTCTGGGATTGACCGAAGGGTAAATAGTAAAACACGCTGGATAAATGAGGTCTACGCTCCCATGAATACTGGATGCTTTTTTGTTGTACGGGTGCTTGTCCTGATCATGTTGCTTGGCTCGGCTCAACGGCTTCTCGCTGCTGAAAATTCCGTGTCGGCAGCCGCTACAGCCGCACAGGCAAAGATCAGTTCAATCAATGAACTCAGGGCAAAAAGTGATGAGCCTGGCGTGCGGGATGCGCTGCCTGGTCGGCCATTATTTCAGCAGCACTGTGCCGGTTGCCATAACGGATCGGTCTATAAAGCACCGCACGTCACCTGGCTGGAAATGATGCCGGCCAGCAGCCTGTATGAGTCAATGAATGAAGGCGTTATGGCGATGCAGGCAAGGCATTTAACCAAACAGCAGCGTATTGACATTGTCGAATACCTGTTACAGGAGCGCTTTGATCCGGCAGATACGGCCAGCCGTGATTTTCAGTATTGCCAGGGAGATGCGGCGAAATTCAACCGGGAAGACCCTGACTATAACGTGGGCTGGGGGCATGATACCTCACGCTTTATCCCTGCTGAACTTGCCAGACTGGCGCTGGATGATATTCCAAGGTTGAAGCTGAAATGGGCGTATGCGTTTCCAGCCGCCAGCCGGGCGCGTTCACAACCATCAGCAGGGATGGGGGCGATCTTTGTCGGCAGTCAGGACGGTACGGTGTATGCGTTTGATCTGGAAACAGGGTGCATCCGCTGGACGTTTGCAGCGAATGCTGAAGTGCGTACCGGCGTTGTGTTAGACAGCTCCGATAAATCAAAACCGACGGTATTTTTCGGCGACATCATTGCCAATGTCTATGCGGTGGATGCGCTGCATGGCACATTGCTTTGGAAAGTCAGGGCCGATGATCATCCCAGCGCGACACTTACCGGGACCCCGGCATTTCATGATGCGGTTTTATATGTGCCTGTGTCTTCCCTGGAAGTCATTGCGGCCGCCGACCCGGCCTATGCCTGTTGTACATTCCGGGGCAAAGTGCTGGCGCTCAATGGCAGAACCGGCGAGAGGCTATGGGAAAGCCATGCCATACCGGCCGCCCCTGAACATGTTGCCAACACATCACTGGGTACCCGCATCATGGCACCTTCCGGTGCGCCGGTGTGGGCAAGCCCGACCATAGATGCAAAAAACAGGCGTTTGTATTTCGGTACGGGTGAAAATTATTCCTCTCCGGCGGATGAGAACAGTGATGCGCTTATCGCGGTTGATCTGAACACTGGCGAGCGCCTTTGGCAACATCAAATCACACCAAACGATGCCTGGAATGTCGCCTGTATGATGGCCGATAATCCGAACTGTCCTGAAGAGAATGGCCCCGATCATGATCTGGGCGCCAGTCCTTTGCTGTTTGAGCAGGCCGATGGCCGCCGCCTGCTGCTGCTTGGTCAGAAAAGCGGTACGGTCAGCGCCCATGACCCGCAGCAGCAAGGCAAACGTCTCTGGTCGACAAAAATTGGCAGAGGCAGTATTCAGGGCGGTGTGCACTTTGGTATGGCGATGGAGAACGGCCGGCTTTATGTCCCCATCAATGATATGAATAATACGCATAACGGCGATATGCTTGACCCTGAGGCCGCCCGCCCGGGCATACATGCCGTGGATGCCTTGAGTGGAGAGATCCTGTGGCGCCATGTGCAGGAAAACGTCTGCGGGCAGGGGCGACCAGCCTGTGATCCAGGCATTTCAGCACCGGTGACGGCGATACCGGGGGCAGTGTTTGCCGGGCATCTGGATGGTTTTTTGCGCGCCTACGATGGCGAGTCAGGCCGCATCATCTGGGAATATAATACGGTGCGCGATATCAAGACAGTGAATGATATCGCCGGGCGGGGCGGGAGTATGTCCGGCTCAGGAAGCATCGTTGCAGATGGCCATCTCATCATGAATTCAGGCTATGGTTTGTACTTCCATGAACCCGGCAATGTCTTGCTGGTGTTTTCTGTTGACGGCAAATAGATACTGGCTGTCTTCGCCTGATGCCCTGGTTTCGTTAAATCAGGGGGATTTGTCTGTGGTGTTGTCAGTCACAGCGTGGTTTATCCTGCGTTTCTTCTCATAAGAAACAAACAGAAAACGGTAAGGTATATCCCTATCACGATCAGGCCAACCCATTCAATTTTGAGCGGGGTAAATTGATAGAGCAAAATCAAGCTCACTAACAACAGCCAGTTTGCCAGAATGTAGTGGCGTTTGCCGAAGCGCTCGACGGTGATGTTGAGGTTGGTGGTATAAAGGCGGGTCAGGGAGTCGATGGAATTCAGCACGAATAGGATGCCGATGATGATCATCGCCTGACTGTAAAACCCGGTGATTTCCAGCTCGCCGACATGGTAGTAATACAGCACAGAGAACCACAGCGCAATCGGAATGGAAGGGATCAGCAGCAGTGACAGGAACAGTTGCCAGGTTTTTATCCCGCCGACAAAGCGCGCCACAAACTGCCCGATCATGATGCTCCATGAAAGCCACCAGAACAGATAAAAAGCATGTATCTCTGACATTGGGGTAATAAAATAATGCAGGTGGGTAAAATACTCCCCGATCTGAACAAGCATTGCCGCCATGCCGCCCAGCCCCATATCAACATGCAGCCACATCAGGGTAATGAGTATAAAAAACAGCCAGGTTGAAGAGAGGCTGAGAATCTTGACACACCTGATGTCCGTGCTGGAGAGGGTTGCCAACAGAACAACAAGCATGACCAGGCCAAAGCGCATGGGCTCGCTGATGTTGGCAATATAGCTGGGCAGGTATTGAAGCAGCAGGTAGCCGGTAAAGGCACAGGTGGCAATAATGACCATGTTGTTGATCACCTTCAAGGCGCTTATTTCAAACAGCTTCAGGCGCGGCTCCACAATGCAGAAATAAAACGTGGTAAGAAAATATAAACCCCAGACCAGGAAACCCCAGAAGCCAAACTCTATGGCCAGCGGATTGGCAAACGCATAGACGGCTTCTGTTTCGAGAAGGGGAAATTCGGTCAATGGAAACATGATCAGGCCGACATCAAGCCCTGAGGTGAACAGTATGGCATTGAAGGTGAACAGCGACACCGGCAGCTTGCCCGTGCATCTCAAATGGCCCCAGCGCAGGGCGATAATGAGCGAGGCACAAAGGATGGCAATGATGGCGGCAGAGAGAATGATCTGCATACAGGCTGTCAATCACCCGCTGCGTTCAGGCTGTCGCTTTATCGCACGCATTGACCAAAGAGAAATCAATCCGCCATGACATCAGGCTACAGGACTCTCCTGGGTGCATTTTGCCGTTGCCGGGTTTTCCATTGGGTATCTATCCACGACTCTACCTCATAAGCCGCCAGGGGAGGACGGCCAAGAATCATGTCGGCGGCCCTCTCGGCCACCATCATGGTTGGTGCATTCAGGTTGCCATTGGTGATGATCGGGAAGATGGAAGAATCCACCACCCGCAAGCCATCAATGCCTCGCACACGACACTCAGGATCAACCACAGCCATCGGATCGTTCATACTGCCCATCTTGCAGGTACCGCAGGGATGATACGCACTCTCCGCATTCTGTGCTACCCAGGCATCTATATCATCATTGCTCTGCACCTCCCGGCCGGGCTGAATTTCATCGCCGGCAAAAGGCGTCATGGCGGCCTGTATGAATATCTCCCGTGTCAGGTGAATACACTTACGCCAGACTGCCAAGTCCTGTTCATGGCTCAGGTAGTTAAACAGGATGGTCGGCTTTTGCGCCGAATAGCCGGAGCGAATCCGCACATGGCCCCGGCTCTTTGATTTGGTCGGGCCGACATGGACTTGAAAACCATGCCCCTTGATCGCCGCCCGCCCATCATAGCGCATGGCCGCCGGCAGGAAATGATACTGTATGTCAGGCCACTTGATGCCCGCCTCTGAACGAATAAAGGCACAGGCTTCAAAATGGTTGGTGCTGCCCAGGCCGTTCTTGAACAGCAGCCAGCGGACACCGATCAACGCCTTGTTAAACAACCCCAGTTTCGCATTTAAGGTGACCGGTTGTTTGCATTGATACTGAAAATACACCTCCAGATGATCCTGCAAATTCTCGCCCACGCCCGGCAACTCATGCCGTACCCCCACCCCGGCCTGTTGCAGCACCGCCGCCGGACCGATGCCGGATAATTGCAACAGGACGGGCGAGCCGATTGAGCCAGCGGCCAGGATCACTTCCTTGTTGGCTCGCACAACGTGAAGATCCTTGCCCTGCCTGTATTCGATGCCCACCGCCTGATTGCCGACAAAAAGAATACGCTGGGTTTGTGCATGCACTGCCAGTGCCAGATTGTCCCGGTGCATGGCCGGATGCAGATAGGCTGTGGAAGTTGAGCTGCGTATGCCATCCCTCACGGTCATGTGCATATAGCCGAAGCCTTCCTGTTGATAACCGTTATAGTCCTCAGTCCTCGGATATCCGGCCTGCTCGCCGGCCTGGATAAAAGCAGAATAGAGCGGGTTCAGCTTAACCTGATTGCCCTGACAGGTGCCCACCGGCCCGCCGCCACCGCGGTACGCATCCGCCCCTCCCGCCCAGGTCTCGGTACGCTTGAAATAGGGCAGGCAATGATGATAGCCCCAGCCGCTGGCGCCGGCGGCCTCCCATTCATCAAAATCACAGGCATTGCCACGCACATACACCATGCCGTTGATCGAGGAAGAGCCGCCCATGACTTTACCCCGCGGGCAATGCAACACCCGGCCGTTAAGGTGAGGCTCTGGCAAGGTGTCATAACACCAGTTAAAGCGCGGCATATTCATCGGGTAGGAAAGCGCTGTCGGCATCTTGATGAGAAGGCTGTTATCCCGCCCGCCCGCTTCCACCACCAGCACGGTGTATTTGCCATCCTCGCTCAGGCGGTTGGCCAGTATGCAGCCGGCTGAACCTGCACCGACAACAATGTAATCATACGGTTTGTTGTCCAAAAACGCCTCCTGATCCGAACTCCGGGTGACAGATAAGTTAATTGAAATAATATTTAATGTTGCCGCCTATCCAGCGCGGTGGGCCGATCACAAAGATACTGTAATTGCCGAAACCGGAAATATCGTAGCTGTAGGTCACCGGCCGCTCATCAAAGACATTGTTGACAAACAGGCTCACTTCCCATTGATCATCGGCGGAGATGTAAGTCAGCCGGGTATCCACCAGCCAGTAATCCCCGCCAGTGGTGGTCTCGGCATTGACGATATTAAAGTGGTTCTCTCCGGTATAGCTGGCAGAGACCTGGGCTGCCATGCGCCCGCCAGCATCCCCCAAGGCCCACGCCTTGCGAGCGATAAAACTGGCGCTGATGTTGGGTGCCAGCGGCGCCTCCTGAGAGGCGATGCCGCCTGCAATGCCAGGGCCTGCCGAGCCATTGACCTCGGTATCCATCAGCGCCAGCCCGGCGGTCAGCTCCCAGCCATCACCGGGCGAGAGATACAACTCGGCCTCGCCACCATAGAACGTGGCATCGGAATTAACCAGCAGGCTGGTGGTGTTCAGAAAATAAAAGGCTTGAAAATCGCGGTAATCATAATAATACGCGCTGGCATTCAGGCGCGCCCGACCATCCCACCAGGTGGTCTTGACGCCGATCTCATAAGCATGCAGGATTTCCGGCTTAAATGGCACCTCATCAGGCGTGGCAAAGCCATCTGTGGGCGTGTTAAAGCCACCGCCCTTGGTGCCGCGGCTGAAGCTGAGGTAGTAAAGCATGTCATCATTCGGCCGCCAGCCTATCTGCACCTTGCCGGAGACTTCGTTGTCCTTGCGTGAGAAGGGACGCCGGATGCCATCGACGATCAGGCCGGAGAGATCAAGATCAGGATCGGCGAGCGTCATGTCTCTGATCGCCGGATCACGGATCAGGTTGGCCGGACAAAAACCCGCCCCCAGATCAAAATTTATCACATCACACTCGGTCATCTGGTGTACCAGGGTTTTTTTGTCGCTGTTATAGCGCAGGCCACCGGCAAGGCTGATGGTGTTGGTCAACTGATACTCAAGCTGACCGAACAGCGCCCAGCTTTCCGTGTCCGAATCGCCATCGAAACGGGGAAGGTAGGCAAATTGTGCCGGAAACTGAAACGCCCCGAAGAAGTCGTTCTGAATATTCAGATAATAGCCACCAACGATCCAGTTAAATTGCGCGGTATCGCCACTCAAGCGCACCTCTTGAGAGAATTGATCGATCCTGGCCCCGGCCTCGTAGGTCACCAGATTCATGCTCAAGGCATCATCATCTTCCAGATAGGCCTTATCGCTGTTGGAGTAATCGGAGATGCTGGTCAGGCTGAAATGCTCAAACCTGGCCTGGTAGTTGAGCGTGATCCCCCAGGTGGTGCGATCCACGCCGCCGGGCAGATTAAAGGCGCCATCAAGCTCATCACCAATGCCATCATCCACCTGTCCCCCCGCCACATCAAACAGGCTGAATGTCTCGCCCGGCCCCGGATTCGGGCCATCGCCGCAATCGGTATCACCGGCTGAGCAAAAGACGCCCAGGCCATTCTCGGTTTTGGTGGCCACGGTATGCCAGACCCCGCCCGCCTCATCAATATCCACCAGACGGGCATTGACCAGCAGGGAAGAACGATCGTTGATGGCCACATGCAGCTGGGCACGCAATGCCTGCGTATTGCCCTCCCGACGATCTTCACCGATGGCATTGGAAACATAGCCCTCATGCGTATTGCTGTACACCGCCAGCCGCCCCTGCACAGCATCGGTCAGCGGCCCGCTGATCGCCCCGACAAAGCGGATCTGTTCATAGCTGGCATGGGTGAGATCAATCTCTGCTTCAAACTCATCGGTCGGCTTGTTGCTGACAAAGTGTACCAGGCCCCCCGTGGCGTTTCTGCCATACAGTGTGCCTTGCGGCCCTCTCAGCACTTCCACGCGATCGATATCGAACAGCGGAAAGCCAGAGGCGCCGGGGGTTGAGACATACACATCATCATAATAAATCGCCACCGGTGCTTCCTGCCCCTCGGCAAAATCCAGCTGGCTGACGCCACGCACGGAGAACAGGGCAATGTTACCGGTATCGCCCGTGTTGCTGGTGGTCACAAGGCCAGGCGTGTAGGCGCCGATATTCAGGCTGTCGTCCCAGCCAAAGGCGTCCACCTGCTCGCCGGTAAAGGCCGTGACCGAGACGCCGACCTCTTGCAGGTTCTGCTCGCGCTTCTGTGCGGTGACGATAATCTCATCCAGTACCACAATCCCCTCCCATACCGCCGCGGCGGTTTGTACCTTCGGCGGCAGCATGAGCGCCAGCGTGCCGATCAAAACCACCACGACTGAACCGGCAGGCTGATGGATTCTCATACGCATGCTCATCTTGCATCTCCTCCGTCCCTAAAAGAAAGTCACCATGATACACTTTTGTCGGCAGGCGTGCTCGGCCAGCTTGACATTCAGCGGCAAATCATGGATGTTGGCATCGTGTGTTTCAGGTGTGTTTTTCAGGAGCGCTTTCAAGTTGCCTAAAATTGCAATAGAGCCGGTCAGACGGAAGCAGCTAATCGATGCGACCTACGATTCAATCTACGAATATGGCTTGACTGAAACCACCATTGCCAAAATCAGCCAATATGCGGGCGTATCAACCGGCATCATCAGCCATTATTTTGGCGGTAAAAATGAGTTGCTTGAGGCCGCCATGCGAGAGATGCTGAAAAACCTCAGAAAGAGCGTTTCTCTCTGCACAGCCAGGGCGACCACGCCGGAGGAGAAGATTCTCGCCATCATTGAGGGCAATTTTTTCGCCGAGCAGACGATGCCGCGCTCCGTCACCACCTGGCTGGCATTCTGGGCGCAGGCCATGCACGTTGCACCACTGGCACGGCTGCAACGGGCCAACAAGCTGCGCCTGCAATCCAATTTATGCTACTGGTTCAAGCAGCTGCTGCCCGCTGATCAGGCCATCATAGCCGCCGAGGGCATGGCCGCCTTGATTGATGGCCTGTGGCTGCGCGGCGGCTTTGAAACCGAGGGCATTGATGCCAAACGCGCCCACCGAATTGCCAGCATGTATCTCACCGCCCTGCTTGATCGGTCATCAGTTCATAAGCCATAGCCCACCCCGGCAGCGGAGATGCAAAGCGGCCATCATACATGTCAGGGGCGGGATGCCGTCTTTGCCCTGGCTGTTTGCAGAGACTTAAATCAAATGGCGATGAGAACAAGAGGCACTGGCTGGAGAGAGTCCATACTGCCAGATGTTACGACAGGCTGCTATGGGAGAGGGCGAGGGAGCGATCCTCGGCTCATCGCCCGTCCCTTATTGTCTATCTCCTATTGCCTGTCCATGGGCAGGTAATCGGGATAGATAAAATTCGGTTTTGCCGGATAATAATAACTGTGAAATGAAGACAGATCCGGCTGTCCTGCCTGTTGCCAGGCTAATTGCCATAACTGCGATAAAACAGCCGCCGCCAGCGCCAGCCGAGTAACGATGAAAGCGGCATAATGCTCCCCCGCCTCTGCCGGCGGCTTCCGCTTTGCCTTTGTCTCTTCACCCCGGCTGCGCTCAAGCAGGGAGTGGTCATCGTCCAGCGTGACCAGGATTGGCAGCTGGGCACGGCTGTTAATACTCAAGGCAAAAACCAGCAGCAGGGGATCCTGTTTGATGCGGCGACTTTGTGTTGCGGTGTACTGGCTTAACAGCATCTGCTCGATCAGATCGGCTGAATTGACCCGCATGAGCACCTTATGTGCCAGATCCAGATCCAGCACCGCCACCACAGCCGATTCGAAATAGGCATGCAAACCGCCATTGCCCGTTTGCTGGCCGTCATAATCGGCGGCGGCATGATGCGGATTGGCGAGATCACCCACGAAGTGGCTCATAATCCCGCCATAAAACAAGGCCATGTTGACATGGCGGATGAATGCATCAGGCCGTTCACCCTGCCGGGACTGCTTCGCCTGTGCGAATGATTGGCGCATCAGCCGGTATAACTGGGCTATGCGCCAGGGCGCACTGCCCGGCATGGCCTCTGTATCCGGGGCCAGTGCGGCGTATTGCTGATACGTCAGCGGCACATCAAACACCGTCCGGGCTTTCTCTGGCAGCAGGTCGATATTGATGTAATGGGTTGGCCGATTTATTCTGCGGACCTGCTCATCCATGTACGCCGCCTTCCAGATAATATCCGGCACATTGGCCAGGTGGCCCAGCATAAACTCACGCAGTTGGAAGGGACGATATAACCGGCTGTCATCCTGTTCAATCAGGTGCCGTGCGGCCACCCGGGCGATGATGTCATGCCCGCGCTCGCCCCAGCCAAAGGCCGACTGGAAGCAACACAGCAGCAACAGGCCAATAAACAGTGATCGTCTATTCATCACGTCAGCACCATGCAGGTTTAACTTTAACGAAGGGCCAGATCACTGGCTGATCGCCTCAGCCCCACAGGCGCAAATGTACAAAGAGGTTGTCTTCGCCCCTTGCCTCATGCCTGTGCCTGCCCATCGGCAACCGGTCAAAACGCATACTGGACTCCAAAGCGGATCTCATAGCGGGAGGCATCACCAATACGCGGGATCCCCACCGTGCCCTCCTCCACAGTCTGCGGAAAGTCATGCTCCCTTAATACGCCCCAGTCGTCATTGAGCAGGTTAGTCAGATTATCGATCACCAAAAAGGCCGATGCCTTGCTGCCTTGTGTGAAGCCGGGAAAATCGGCACTGATACGCAGATCCACTTTCTCCCACCAGGGGCTGTTCTCGGCATTGCGTACCACGCCCGGCCGCAAGACGTTCTCACCTTCCAGAAAAGGGGTGAAACCATAGATTGGCCGGGCCGCTGTCGTTATGCTGTAAGGCTGGCCTGAGTTCACGGCACCGTACAGGCTGATGTTCACGCCCACCAGGCCGTTAAAGAACTCGCGAAAATAATTCGCCGTTGCCGTGAAGCGGTGGGTAATGTTGTAGTTTGAGGTCGATGCCACATCCTCCTGCGGGTCGAAAAAAGCACGATTCTGATAATTGGAAAACGCCACAGAGCTGGTCATGGGATTGATATCCTCCGCATCGGTATACGCATATCCCAGGGTAAAATCAAAGCCGTTGGCATAGCTTTTGGACAGGCCCAAGGCCAGACTCCAGGACTCGGCCGTTGTATTGCTGTTGGTCAGGTAAAGGCTGGACTCACGCACACTGCGGTAAATCGGATACCCGTCCGGGGTGGTGCCCGTCTGTTCCAGATCGCCGTGCAGAATGATGGCGGAATCCTCACTGCGGGTATACAACACATCCGCATTGAAAATATAGGCATTGGGAAAGACATGGGTCAGCCCCAAGGCAAACTTCCACTCGGACGGGATTTTGAAATCCGGGTCCAGGTAGTTGATATCGAAGTTATCACCCGTACCACCAGCGACCGCATCAAACAACTCCTGCGGCACGCAATACCCCGGCCCTTCCGGCACGCCCTCTTCACAGGCCACGTAGACGACATTGGAATCAAACAGCGAGCGGCTGCCATCGGTATAACCAAAGGAGCGCCCGCGCTGACCGAATTGCAGCACGTTATTGGCGGAGTAGTTATTTGACAGCCAGACATTCGGATTGCCGCCTGAATACCGCCCCACCCCGCCATGAAAAGCCGTCTCATCGGTAAAATCAAAGGTGAAACCGAGACGCGGCTGCAACAGGCCCTCGCCATCGAGGGTGGCCGTATTGGAGAAGCCATACTCCGCCACGAAATCGGTATTCTCCGCTGGCTGATCATCGGTGGTGTACCAGTCATAACGTATTCCGGCAATCAGGGTCAGGCGATCAATGGGAGAGAATTCATCTTGCAGGTAGGCCGTATTGATTGCATACCCCCAGTCGGCAGCGGCGTCCTGCGGGTTATTGGATGGTGCATTGTTATAGTAGATAGCATCTGCAAAGCCATTACGAAAATTCTCAATGCCATCAAAACGAATTTCCGTCTCGGTATGCTGGACAAACAGATTAAAGATATCCAGGGCCTCACGTTCATAAGCAAAGGTCAGGGCATGGCCGTTAAGATAATACTTGCCCTTGAAAGCAAGATTTAAGATATCGTAATCCAGCTTGTTCGACTGCCGGCTGTCATCGCCGCCCAAATAGACATCCACATCATCCAGCTCGACTCTGATCTCGCCGAAATCGGTCCCACCCACCGATAGCTGGCGATTGTCAAGTTTGGTATAGCCGATGCGAACCTCGGTGGAGAAATCATCCGTCCAGTCGGAGTAAATACTGCCAACATAGGAGTTAAGTTTAGCGCCGCGTTCATACAGGTGATTGAGAAACTCAAATTCACTCTGCTCACTGTCAGACTCGGTAAAGTTGGAACCATCATTATAGGTATAGGTGAAGCTCATGCGGTGGGCATCGCTGATATTCAAGTCCAGCTTGACTAACATCTTCTCATCCTCGTTATCCAGGCTGCCGGGAATCGGGCCGGGATCATAGCCATATCTGTTGTTGGAAATCTCGATAATCTCATCAATCTGCGCCTGGGTGATGTTCACCTCATTGACAGCACCTGAGCCCATCGGCCCGCGATCAAACAGGTTGGCGCCTTCCAGCTTTTCATAAGCAAGAAAGAAGAACAGCGTATCCTTGACGATCGGCCCGCCAAATGTCGCACCGTAGCGCTTCTCATCGTATTTGCCCGATTGAATGGCATCCCCCTCCAGGCTGTCTGCACGTAGCCTATCATCGGTGTAATCAAAAAACACCGAACCGTGGAAATTATTCGTACCTGACTTGGTCACCGCATTAATATTGCAGGCGGAAAAACCACCGTACTCAACATCAAATGGCGCCAGCTCAACCGCCACCTGATTGATCGCATCGTAGGAGAAAGGTATGCGCTCTGTCGGGTAGCCGTTGGCGTTCAACCCGAAGGCATCATTCAAACGCACACCATCAACCGTCAAGCTGTTAAAGCGGGAATTTTTGCCGGCACATTGCACTTCATTAATCTCACCACGGGACTCATCAACATAAAGCCGGGGATCAGCCCGGAGTATGTCGTTAATATTGCGGTTAATGGCGGGCAGTGTCTCCAGGGTTTGCAGATCAAACGAGGCACTCGGCCCCACCGCCAGCTGGGCGGAGGGGATCGCCGTGGCAGAGACGATCACCTCTTCAATGGATTCGCCGGATTCAAGCGTAAAATCAATATTCGCTGTCTTGCCAAGGTTCAGGCTAAGATCTTCCAGCTTCTGGACGCCGTATCCGCTGCCCGCCGCCGTGAGGGTGTAATTGGCGCCCACCGGCAAATTGGCAAAGCGGTATTCGCCAGCGGCATTGGTTTGCGTGCGGCGGGTTAAGCCCTTGTCCTCGTTACGCACCGTCACAGTCGCATTTGATACCGGCTGGCCTCCAGCACCCGTGACCACACCGCGAATATTCGAACTCGTCTCCTGTGCATTTGCGGCCAGGCCAATGAGCATCAAGGCAAGGGTAAAAAGGCTGCGCCCGATTGCATACTTGTTCATACTCTCTCCCATTTTAGTAGACGTAAACCAGAAGGCTGTTGTTTTTACTGCACGGCCTGTGACATTAATAACACATTGTTAATGTCCTGTGTCAGTATAATGGGATTACGGTTAATTTCGTATGTCAGTTATGTAACTTTTCTTATGAAAACAGGATCGCTGTGCTTGCTAATAAACTGATATTCAAGATAAAAACGCCATCCCTGTGTTCATTGCCAGATCCGGCAGGCAGTGTTGCTTATGGCTGAATTTTTCAAGTGGGCCGGTATTTTCTTGGCGATTGCCATCGGCAGTGGCGTTTGCTGGCATGCCGTGATCACGACCCAGTCACGGGCCATCGCCGGTGCAGCGCTTACCACAGCCCTGGTATACAGGGGCATGGATTACTGGTTCAACGGGCATGTTGGCTTCTCCGTGATCCCGTTGTTTATCGTTAATTTTATCTTCGGCTTTGCCATCGCCCTGCTTGTCGCCGTACCATTTACGCTCTGGCGGCGGGAGGATTAAGCCTGCCTGTCATGAGATAAAACTGACAAGCCATGAGAGCCGAAGGATACACCAGCAAGCGCCGGATTTTCACAAGCCTGGCGGCCTTATGCCATGCCCTGTACGCCGGGTTTACAGTTGCACAAATGCGGTTATTTATTGATAATCCCTGATTATTCCCCAGCGCCCGTAGCTCAGTTGGATAGAGTACCTGGCTACGAACCAGGAGGTCGGAGGTTCGAATCCTTCCGGGCGCGCCATTCAAATCAACCCCATCTGCCTTACTACACCCATCCTGCTTGCCAGGGCGAGGCGAGGCTGGTGAGGTGCGCCTGGTTAAGTGTGTTTGCCACCTGTTATCGGTCGTGGAATATGGGATAATTCGGGTATTGAAGTACAGCGAATGAGGCGGCATTGATGGATGAGAAGAAGCGACAAGCCCTGGACATAGCGCTCGGCCAGATAGAGAAGCAATTCGGCAAGGGCTCGGTGATGCGCCTGGGCGATGGCAGCGTGAACCATGATGTGAGTGCGGTGGCGACCGGCTCGCTGGGTCTGGATATTGGTTTGGGCATCGGCGGTCTGCCCCGTGGGCGGGTGGTGGAGATATACGGCCCGGAGTCCTCCGGCAAGACCACCCTGGCGCTGCATGTGGCCGCCGAGATACAGAAGGCGGGCGGCACAGCGGCGTTCATTGATGCCGAACATGCGCTGGATTCACAGTATGCTGAGAAGCTCGGCGTGCAGATAGCCGATTTGCTGGTCTCCCAGCCCGATACTGGCGAGCAGGCATTGGAGATCACCGATATGCTGGTGCGCTCCAGTGCGGTGGAGTTGGTGATTATTGACTCGGTAGCGGCCTTGACGCCGAAGGCTGAGATTGAGGGAGATATGGGCGACAGCCACATGGGCTTGCATGCCCGTCTGATGTCCCAGGCCCTGCGTAAGCTGACCGCTAACATCAAGCGCTCCAACACGCTGGTGATATTCATCAACCAGATTCGGATGAGGATTGGCGTGATGTTTGGCAATCCGGAGACGACCACGGGCGGCAATGCCTTGAAGTTTTATGCGTCGGTGCGGCTGGAGATACGCCGTGGCAGTGCGATCAAGCAGAGCGATGAGGTGATTGGCAACGAGACCCGTGTGAAGATAGTCAAGAACAAGGTAGCCCCGCCGTTCAAGGAGGTGTTATTTGAGATACTCTATGGTGCTGGCATTTCCCGTGAGGGCGAGTTGATTACCTTAGGCGTGAAGCACGATATTATCGGCAAGACCGGCGCCTGGTACAGCTATGAGGGCGAGCGCATTGGTCAGGGCAAGGACAATGTCAGGAAGCACCTGCTTGCTCATCCGGCGGTTGCCGCTGAGATTGAGACGAAGATACGCCGCAAGACACTGCCAGCGGCCACCACCACAGCCACCGAGGCGGCGGAGGCACCGAACTGATCGAGAACACCCGTCCGCTCAGAGACTGTGCTGTCGGCCTGTTATCGCGCCGGGAGCATGCGGCAGAAGAGCTGTTCAGCAAACTCACCGCCCGCGGCTATCCTGAGCCTGCGGTTGCGGCGGTCATATCATCCCTGCAACACGCCGGGCTGCAAAGCGATGCCCGCTATGCGGAAGCCTATATCCACAGCCGTATGCACAAGGGCTACGGGCCGGTGCATATACTTCACGCCTTAGGGCAGCGCGGCATCCCGGAACACCTGGCACGGGAGTATCTTCAGGCAGAGCATACTGACTGGCCGGCCCGGGCCGAGGCGGCACGCCGTAAAAAATTCGGTGCCGACCGGCCGAAGAACTACCGGGAGCAAGCCAGGCAGTCCCGCTTTCTCAGCAACAGAGGTTTTACCGGCGAGCAGATCCGCACCTGCTTTGAAGATGTAGAACCATGATAACCAGCCACACCATCCGCCAGCGCTTTCTGGATTATTTTTGCCGCCACGACCATCGGGTGATCCCCAGCAGCCCCCTGGTGCCAGCCAACGACCCCACGCTGTTGTTCACCAATGCCGGCATGGTGCAGTTCAAAGATGTCTTTTTAGGATTGGACGAGCGCCCATCCCCCAGGGCGGTCTCCTCGCAGCGCTGTGTCCGGGCCGGGGGCAAGCATAATGACCTTGAGAACGTTGGCTACACCGCCCGGCACCATACCTTCTTTGAGATGCTGGGCAATTTCAGTTTTGGGGATTACTTTAAGGCCGAGGCGATCCATTATGCCTGGGATTTTCTGACCAACGAGTTGAAGATACCGGCAGCCAGGCTATGGGTCAGCGTCTACCGGGATGACGATGAGGCGGCCAGAATCTGGTTACATGACATTGGCATGGATGAGAGTCGCTTTGCCCGTCTGGGCGATGCCGATAATTTCTGGGCGATGGGAGAGACCGGTCCCTGCGGGCCGTGCAGTGAGATTTTCTACGATCATGGCACAGCCCTCGCTGGCGGGCCGCCGGGCAGCAAAGCGCAGCCGGGCGAGCGCTATGTGGAGATATGGAACCTGGTCTTTATGCAGTATGCACGTGATGCCAATGGATGCCTGCACCCTATCCCGAAGCCCTGCGTGGATACCGGCATGGGGCTGGAGCGCATCGCTGCGGTGATGCAGGGCGTTGATAATAATTATGAGACTGACAGCTTTCAGCACCTGATACAGGCCATAACAAACCTGGCTGGACGTTCCGGGCTTGAACTGACGTCCCTGCGGGTGCTGGCCGATCATATCCGCGCTGCGGCTTTTCTCATCACCGATGGCGTCATACCCTCGAACGAAAGACAAGGCTATGTGCTGAGACGCATCATTCGCCGTGCCGCCCGCCACGGCCACAAGCTGGGGTTTGACGGCCCGTTTTTCTATCGACTGGTAGAACCGCTTGAGGGGCTTATGGGGGCAGTCTTTCCAGAGCTGACGGCGGCGTATGATCGGGTGGAAGCCACCATAAAACAGGAAGAGGAGCGTTTTGCCCAGACCTTAAACCTGGGCCTGCGGCACTTCGAGGAGATGATCGCTGGCTTGTCCGGCAAGCTGATTGCCGGGGAGGATGCATTCAAGCTCTATGACACCTACGGCTTTCCCGTTGACTTGACCGCCGATATTGCCCGAGAACGGGGTTTGCAGGTCGATGAGGCCGGGTTTGACAAGGCGATGGCAGGCCAGCGCCAGCGCGCCAGAGAAGCCAGCCGGTTTGAGATGAGCGCAAATTTAACTTTACCAACGCCTGAGCTAGAAGCGAACGCTATTGCTATCCCTCCATCAGATTTTATCGGCTATGACAAGCTGCAACATACGGCAGAGGTAAGCGCCCTGTGGCGGGACGGGCAGACGGTCAACGAGCTTAAACCAGGCGAGTCGGGCGCCGTGCTGCTGGATGCCACGCCGTTTTATGCCGAGTCCGGCGGGCAGGTGGGCGATCAGGGGCAGCTGCTGGCCGATGGCACGGTGTTTGACGTAGAAGACACCCGTAAACACGGCAAGGCGCATGTCCATACAGGCACGCTGCAACACGGCCGCCTGCACATCGGACAGCAGGTGACCGCCCGGGTCGATCATCAGCATCGGCAACAGACCGTGTGCAATCATTCCGCCACGCACCTGTTACATGCGGCATTGCGCCAGGTGCTGGGGGCGCATGTCACGCAGAAAGGCTCCCTGGTTGCACCGGACCGGCTGCGGTTTGATTTTGCCCATCCCCGACCGGTCAGCACCGAACAGGTCAGGCAGCTTGAGCACCTGGTGAATCGTAAAATTTACGACAACGCCGAGACGCATATTGCCGTGATGCCGTTGGCGGCGGCGCTTGAGTCCGGGGCGATGTCTTTGTTTGGCGAAAAATACGATGCCGATGTCCGGGTCTTGTCGATTGCGGATAAATTCTCAGTTGAGTTGTGTGGCGGTACCCATGTTGTGCGTGCCGGTGATATTGGCCTGTTCAAGATTATCGCAGAGACGGGCATCGCCGCCGGCGTGCGGCGCATAGAGGCGCTGACCGGGGAGGCTGCCTTGCAGTTTGTGCTGGAAAATGAGGCGAAACTTAACCAGCTTGCCCGCCTGCTTAAAACCGATCGCGACCATGCGCTCCCGCGTCTGCAACTCCTGCTGGATCATTCGCATCAACAGGAGCGGGAACTCAGTCAGTTAAAATCAAGGCTGGCCAGCAACACGGGCGATGAGTTGCTGGGGCAGGCGGCTGATGTTGCTGGCATTCAGGTGCTGGCGATCCGGCTGAAGGGGGTCGATCCGAAATCGCTGCGCGCTATCCTGGATCACGTAAAAAACAAGCTGGGTACGGCCGCCGTGGTGCTGGCCGCCGTGGCCGGATCAAAAGTCAGCCTGGTGGCTGGCGTCACTCAGGATACGACTGATCGGATCACGGCCGGCGAGTTGGTCAATTTCGTCGCCCGGAAGATCGGCGGCAAGGGCGGTGGTCGAGCAGATATGGCGCAGGCGGGCGGCAATCAGCCCGACAAACTGCCAGGCGCACTGGCCGCTGTCCCCGGCTGGATCAGGCAGCAAGTCACCCAAGGCACGGAGTGATTCTAAGAAGATAACTTACCTGTTCCCAGTGTGCGCGGCAAGCTGAAGTTCGGGCCGACAATGGTAGATGATAATCTGACAGCACCCCTGGCTATCCCCAACCATCCCTGGCCTATTTTCGAGCGACCGTAAGGCTCTATTGCAGTAGCACATAGATTCTTCGCTCGAAAACCTGTTCCCGACGTTTTCTACCTCGATAATGTGTTCCTGACATTCTCTACCTCCTACATCCCTGTAGTCGTTCGCTCAGAATGACGTGCTGCTTGTCACATCCTGAGCAGTTGCCCTCCCTCTCGTCATCCTGAGGAACAAAGTGACGAAGGATCTATCACACAGAACCATAGATTCTTCGCTACGCTCAGAATGACGGGTTACTGCCATCCTGAGCAGTCGCCCCTGCGTCATCCCACCCCACCTAATAGGCATACTCCAACCTGACAATCCCACTCAAGGCCCGCTCACTCACCTCCCCCACATCATGGTTGTATTCCACATCGACCAGCAGCTTGAGATTATCACGGAGCTCGTGCCGACCATCCACACCGACATACAGGCTGTGTACGCTCTTATCCGCATCGCTGGCATAGCTGAAGCTCGCCCCACTCAAAGTCCCTTCAAAGTCACTGCTGTCGGTGAAGCGGCTCTGTAATCCTAAGCGCAGCCCCAGCCCGCTGTTACTCTTCGGCAGCGCCCAGTCGCCACCCAGTTGCAGCCGGGTGGTCAGGTTATGGGCCGTGCGGCTATCAACGCTAAGATTAAACCCCGCTGCCCCCCGCTCGGTGTAGTCCCCATAGAAGGCGGCGGTGTAGCTCATGCTCAGGGAGGGAGTGAGACGAAAGGTTGCCCGGCCGGACAGGGCCTCTACCCTATAGCTCTGGCTGACTGTCAGGGACGGGTTGATAAAGAAGCTGTGGGTGCTGGTTTCGGCAGTTTGTCTTTGCTGGGGGATAAAGCGCTGATTGTCATGCTCTTCATAGCCTAAGTTCAGCCCCACATCCACCGCCAGTCCAGCCAGGTCAAGACGGCCATACACTCCCCCGAAGAGGCTGCCGGTCTCGACATTCAGCGCCGTGATGTGGGTGCTGACATCGGCATCGGCATAGCCCAGCATCAACCCCAGCACGGCCTCCTGCCCATAACGCTGCTCGGCCCCGAACAACACGCCCCGGTACTCATGGGAGTAGGACAGGGTGCGGCCATCCCGTCCCCGTTGCCGGTCAGAAGCAAACAATTCTCCCCAGATGAGCGGGTCTTCTCCCCTGGCCAGCATCCCCGGCAGCAGGGCGGTGGCGGCCACCTGCACCGGTGGGCGGGCAGCACGGCGATAAGCGGACAGCCGTTGACTGATGAGGGTGTTGATGGTGGTGGTCAGAGCGCCCACGGCAGAGGCTTGTACGGACGGGCCGGTGGGGTCAACATAGACATAGCTCTCGACCTGGCTCTGGAAGCGGTCACGGGCGGCTGCCCTGGCAGGCTCATCGGGCAGGGTGGTCGGGTCAGGGAGTGCTGGCGGGGTCGGTGTGACGGTGGCCGGTCGGGTGGCGGTGGCGGGCTGACAGGCTGTCCCCGTGGCCTCACAATAGGCCGCCGCCAACACCGCAAAGTCGGTCGGGGATGGGGGTGGGGGTGTGGCTGTGCCGCCTGTGGGCGGTGGTGTTGTGCCTGTCCCCGTGCCTGTGCCTTGGGGTGCGGGTGGTGGCGGTGGGGGTTGACCATCGGTATAAGAGATGATGGTGCCTGCCGCATCCATCGTCTCCTGACGTGCCACTACCGGCAGGTTGGTCAGCAGTTCTGTCTCACCATTGACGGTCTCAAAGTTGCGGAAGCGGAAGATGGTGGTGGCACTGGCCTCGGTGAACAGTTGCAGGCCATTCAGGGTGTCCATGCCGGGGCCACCATCGGCCAGACCAAAGAAGCGCACATCGGCACTGGCAAAGGTCAGGGTATCATCGCCTGTCCCCAGGGTAATATCACCGACCAGCCGGGCATCCCCGTCCATGGTGACGGTATCATTGTCATCGCCGGTGCAATGTCGCCGGTGAGGATGGCATTACTGGAGAGGGTAAACATATCATCCTCCGCCCCGCCGGTGATGCCGCCGGTCAGCGCCGCACTGAGGGCGAAGGTATCGTTACCCATGCCGCCATCAAGGTTGCCCATGAGGGTGCCGCCGGTCAGGGTAAAGCTGTCCGCCCCATCGCCGCCGGTGAGGTTGCCTGTGTGGTCGGTGCTGAGGGTAAAGGCATCCGCCATGGCGCCGCCGGTGAGGTTCTCGATGTTGCTGAAGGTGAGGGTTTCCGCATTCTGTCCGCTGCCGGTGGTGTAGGTCGCATCCATGCCGCCGTCTATCTCCCAGGTGGCATCGGCATCATAGCCGGTGAGGGCATCGTCTGTGGCACTGCCGCCGGTCAGGGCATTGATGCCACTGACCGTGCCGGTGATGCCGGTGGCGCCGTTTGCCGTGGTGGCAAAGCCGTCATTGGCGGCGCTGGAAGCCAGGGTGACGCTGACGGCCGTGCTGCGGTTGGCATAAGAGGGGGTGTCGCTGTCCGCACCCAGGGTGACGCTGACGGTGATGATGCTGCCATCGTTGAGGGTCAAGGTATCATCCCCCGCCCCGAGGTTGGCGTTGCCATTGAGGAAGCCGCCGGTGTTGAGGGTGAGGGTCAGCACATCATCGCCGGGGCCGCCGGTCAGGTTGCCCGTGACTAGCCCGCTCAGGTTGAAGCGGTCATCGCCTGCCCCGCCATTGATGTCGATATCGTCGTTGAAGCCCACATTGAAGGTATCGTTGCCCGTGCCACCGGTGAATTGTTCAAAATGGAATAATCCCAGGCTGCGGGTGGTTGTGCCTTCGGTCACGGCATACCGTATGCCCTGGCTATCCGACGTCCAGGTGGCGTTCCGGTTCAGGCCGATCAGGTTGTGGACTGCGCCGCCGGTTAGGGGGTCGTTGGCAGCAAGTGAATTCACGCCCCGGAACCCGCCCGTAATCGCCGAGTGGATGCCGGAAAAGCCGGTGGCATCGCTGCCGGTGAGGGTGAAGTCGCCCGAGCCCAGGTTGTTAAATTGCAGAAAATCCCCGCCGCCTGCCGCGAAGCTGTGGATGGCTGCCGCCGCGTCCGTGCCTGAGGTGATCTGTCCGCCGGTAATGTCGAGATCAAAGGTGCCGCTTGCGGAGGCGATTCGCACCCCATCGGCATCCCTGCCGGTGGCGGTAATCGTGGTATCGCCACTGATGCTGGCCGATGCCATGCCGCCGCCCAGGTTAGAGACGGCCAGCCCGTGGGCGACTATTCGCGAGGCGCCGCTGCCGCCGGTGGTGCTGATGGTGCCGCCGGTCAAGATAGCCGATGCCGCGCCGGTGCCACTGCTGACCACCAACAGGCCGCGTGCGGTCTCGCCTGCGGTGCGGATGCTGCCACCGCTAAAGGTCGCCGATGCGGTGCCACTGGTACTGCGACTAGCGAGCGCCACTCCGTGCCCCCGCGGGCCGCGGGTGGTGATGCTGCCGCCGGTGATCTCGGCGGTGAGGCTGGCGGTGGTCGCGCTGTCGTTGTTGGTGGCAAAGAGTCCGTAGGCTTCGGCGGCGGTGATGGTTGCGGTCGAGCCCCCATTACCACCCCACATATACAGGCCACTCGAACCATCCCCGGTGGTGGTGATGCTGCCGCTGAATAGTTCCATCCGCGCCGTGCCGCCAGCGCCTCTTTGGAGAGCAAATACGCCACGCGAATACCTGCCGCTGGCGGTAATCACGCCGTTACCGTTCATGATGGCGGTTGAGGAATTATTATCGGTGTCTGCCGACACGCCATGGCTAAAATTGCCGCTGGTGGTGATGCTGCCGCCACTGAACCTGGCCGTAGCCGTGGCGTTGCTAAAAGTGCCAAAGAGAATGCCGAAGCTGCTGGCTAACACCCCGTGACCCGAGTCGCCATTGGTGATGATGCCGCCGCCCATGCCGATGCTGGCCTCCCCGGTGCTGGTGCTGTGACTGTGTAGCCCGTAGGCGGTGCGGCTGGGGTCGCCCCCCCCATCGCCAGAGGTGATGCCGCCGCCGCTCATCAGGATACTGATTTCATTGTCTTTTACCGATGGCACGGGGGGTGCTGCAACGCCCGTGGCATTGCCATTGAGCGTCGCCTGCGGGAGGTTAGCGGTGCTGGCACTCACGCCGTGGGCACCGAAGCTCATGGTGGTGATGGTGCCAGCCGCCAGCGTGACGTTGACATCGCCGCTGCCAAAGTGGCGGGCAAGCAGCCCATGCGCCCGCTGGTTGGTGGTGGTGATGGTATCAAAACGGGTGGCGTTGATGGTGATGGGGGCGCTGGAGGTGGGGGAGCCAAGCACCACCACTGCATCGCCGTTGGAGTTGAACAAGTTAGGAAGAGCTTCTCCCACCCGACTGATGTCGCGACTCAGGCCCAATGTATCGATGCCTGCGCCGCTGGTGCGGATGCGTAACATCGCATCGTTCAGGTTTAGGGTCAACCCATCTACGCCCAGGCCATTGTAGACCGTGGTGCCCTGCACCAACCCGTAGGTGATGTTGTTTGTGGGGGTGGTGTAAGTGGTGGTGGTGCAGGTGACTGTGTTGCTATCTGCCGGAATCGCCCCGCATTCTGCCTCCGCATGGGACTGCTTGGGGTTGATCATGGGGCCGATAAGCAGGGCAAAGGCGGCAAGCCTTGCCTTGTATCGGAAATTGGTGGAATTGGGTTTTAGGTGGTTCTTTAGGTAGCTCTTATATAAGTAGCCCCTATATAAATATCTCCCGTAGAAATATTCTCTTAATAATCTTATAAATTTTTGATTTAATTGGTTTTTTATTTGTGGGTGGGGGGTAGATTGATAAACCGCAGGCAGTAGAGAAGCGGCTGCCCAACTGTTGGTTGTCTGGCATGGCGGTGGTGTAAAGGTATTCGCTGGTGGTGTGATTTATCATGGTCATGCTCCTGTCGTTTGTTAAGCCTAGGGTATTTGTCATTGGTGGGTCGGACGTTGCCTGTCGGGTTACTGGCTGAACAGCTTCCAGAACATGGCCAGGGTAAAAGCCAGATTGAAACCGACCATCCAGTGAACCAGATTGATCTTGGCCGTTAGTTTAGTATCTACGTTGTCGATCTTGGCATCCAGCCTGGTTACGTCATCCTTCAAGCCTTGTGTATCTTTTTTCACCTCGTCCTTGAATGCCTGCATGTCGTCCTTCAAGCCTTGCGTATCCGCTTTCACCTCGTCCTTGAATGCCTGCATGTCATCCTTCAAGCCTTGTGCATCTTTTTTCACCTCCTCTTTGAATACCTGCATGTCGTCCTTCAGCTTCTGAATATCCTCTTTGGTCGCTACCCGAGTATTCAGGGCTTCACTAAAAGCATCGTTAATGGCCTCCGCTTCGGCCTCAGCCTGCCGTTCAGGGACGCCGACCTCTTTCAGTCGGCGGGTAAATTTCAGTGTGTCAAAGGCGACTTGGCTCATGGGTTCAGTGACTCTTTGTTGTCATGGCGTTGATGAGGGCTTTGCGTTTTTTCATATTTTTATCCTGAGAATGCCTTGATGACCAGACTGGCGACACCGGCGATCAGCACACCAAACATCCAGTAAATGTGATTGATCTTGCCCTCCAGACGCTCGATATTGGCCTGCATCTGCCCTCGCAGACGTTCGACTTCCGTTTGTATCTTGCCTTCCAGACGTTCAATGTCGGCCTTGGTGGCAACGCCCTGATCCACGTATTCGGTGATGGCCTCCACCTGCTCACGGGAGAAACCGGCGTCTTCAAGTTTGAATGCGGCGTTGGTCATAGTGGTGTTCCTCTTCGGTTATGATGCTGTTTTCGCAAGCGCGGGTCAGGCTGCCGGAATGAACAGCTTCCAGAGTATACCCATGGTCAGAATGAAATTAAAGCCGGACATCCATTTCAGTAAACGCTGCTCGGCCCGGACTTGAGAGAGGTGTTCAAGGCCGCCGTCGATTATTATCGGAACAACGCTTCCCCTTAGCTGGCCCTTAGCTGGTTGCCGGTGTGCCGGTCCGCCTCTGCATCCATTGGCTTGAGCCCCGTAAAGCTGCAAGTTTTGAAACACGCGATGCGGTACATAAAGGCATGGCATTGGAAGATGAGCGTTATAAAGATCAGATTGAGGCAAACCCGGGGAGGCGGATGCGGGTGCGGCCTGGAAGAGCAGGCGCTGACCAAAGGAAATGTTACTCTAACCCCAATTATCGCATCTTCATCGCCATTGTAGGTACTGGCATGAATGAAATGATATTTTGTCCCGCAAGGTTTAATCGATCCCTTCATAGCTATTGTTTGGATTAACCATAGATAGAAACCCTATAGTGGCACATCACCGTCTCCTTGCACATTTAGATTTGATGCTATGGTCAAAAAACTAGTAAGAGGAAAATAAATTTCATAATTAGAGATTCAAGTTATGAGGTTTGTCTTGTACTTAGGTTAGGATTTAGCTAAATCCCTAACACGAGAATACATAGGCCGAACAGAAAAAATAATCCTTGACCGATACCAGCAATACGCACTGGAACAGCGCCAAAGGGATCTTTATCACTATCATAAAGTGGCCAAGGGGCTGTGAGTAGTACTACAACACCACAAATTAACACCACAAATTGCACTGATCAAGAAAGGTACGAGTATAAATTTAATACTACAGCTTGCCAGATCCGCATTTTCTTCTGCGAAAGCCGCTAAGAAGGCTATTAGAGCCACACAAATGGTTATTTGCTGCTTGACTACCTCAAGGGTTATGTCTATGCGCTTTTCTTCTCTATCCACACTAATTCCGAGTAGTCGGGGGTGTACAAACAAACATAATCCCACACTCTCGAATTGCCTCTATAAGGTCATCTAAAACTGCTTCTGTGCGACCATGGGTATTAGTTATATTTGCTATGCGGCGACCAAAAAACTCATATTGTGAAGATATGAAATCTGAAGAATAGGGTTCTGCTGTGGGGAGCGACAGATAAAGCCGTAAGGCGTTTTGGATGTAGTCTCCAGCAAGTCCTTCAATCTCACCAGAAGAAATCTGTCTGCGCTCTTGAATTGAAAAAAAAGCGCGATGCGCCTTAGTAGAAATGTCTTCGAGTTCGTCTATTGATGCCATTAATTTAGAGCCAAGTTTTGTGTTTTCTTAATAATTGAATAACTGGGGTCAGAGTAACATTTTTTGCACCTGGCCTCAAGGATGAGTATGAGTCCACCGCCTAATCAATCGCAACAAAAAATGCAATATGTGGTGGACTCATACAGCACAGCGTCTTAAGTGTGCTGACATTCTGGGACAAGCATGGTTTAGCCGCCACCCTTGACCACAGTGGCAGTGGTTCGACAAGCTCACCCACCAGAGCCGCCGTACCCTGTATGCCTGGCGCAAAGCCTACCGCGAGTGGGGACTGTCTGGCTTGTGTCCGACCCCCAAAGCACCGAAGCGCACTCGTCGCTGACCACAAGCGGTTATCCAGCAGATACGCCAACGGCGCCAAGACCTGCCCAATCTGGGCAAAGAGCAGTGCCAGGTGCTGATCAAACCCTGGTGTCAGGCCAGGGGATTGCCCTGTCCCAGTGCCTCCACCATCGGTCGCCCCTTCCGATGCAGTGCATTACAGATTCTGAGTTGGATGGTACCGGGCCCATCGGGCTGGCGACAGCTTACTGGGCAAAATTTTTAGGCGCCCGACATGTGATTGTCAGTGAACTGGATCGCAACCGCCTAAGCATGGCGGAAAATTTCTGTGCCACCGGAATCATCGATTCGAATAAGGAAGAAGTGAAGCCACAATTTGAAAAGCTGTCCGGCAGCACGCCCGATGTAATATTCGAGTGCGTTGGCATCCCCGGCATGATAGAGTAGTGCGTTGCGTTGGCGGCCCATGGCAGCAGCGTGGTGGTAGGTTATTGTATGCAGCAGGACAGTTTTACTCCGGCCGATACCATGGCAAAAGAAATTATCATGCACTTTGCCACGGCTTACACGCAGCAGGATTTTCAGTTGGTGACAGACATGATCGCATCAAACCGGGTTGATGCGGAAGTGCTGCATACCGACACTGTCGCTTTTGATCGGTTCTCCGAGGTGTTTGAAAGTCTACGCCGCCCAAACCCGCCACGTAAAGTGTTGCTTGATCCGCAGCAGTAGCAGCAAGGCCATGCCACATTATTCAATACCGCTCGCCCAGCGGATGCCCCGGCGTAACAACTCATAATACACGGGTAATTCCCAGCTACAGCGATCAATCTGTGGGTATTCTTCCATTAAGGGCTGCATGTCGTATTTGCCCCGGCAATGCCCAAGGGTGAGATACAACACTTCCCCCTTAGCATAGGGATGCAAGTAAAAAACCAGATGCGGCCGCTCGGATTGCCAGTCATGCTCCTCAAAATCCGGTACGTCTCCTTTGAAATAACAGTGCAGCAGCGCCTTGTGCTCACCATGATATTCCTGCAGGTATAATTCATCCACTGTAGTAAAAGGCTCAATGCCGTCCACCAGAGGATGTTTGGGATCAGAGACGTGTACCGCAAACTCACCAACAGGCGGATGGGCGATAAACTGACTGCCCAGCATCGACATATAATCCGGCGCTGTGCGTGGTGCACCCACCAACAGCGGATCAAAACTCAGCCAGCGGATAATGGAGTTCGTACCGTGCAGGGCAAACCAGCGCTTGCCGGCGCCAAGAAACTTTTTCAGGGTGTGCAGCTCAGCATCGCCTGGCACGACATCACAGGTGTAAGTAATAAGAAAATCCACTTTTTCTATCGCTTCGACATCACGATAGTCTTGTGCAACCCTGACCCGAATACACTCATGCTCATACAACAGTTTCAATAATTCAAGGCGGGCAAAATCAAAATCATGGTATTTACCGCCACAAATCAAGCCGGCATCTATACGCTTACCGCTCATGTCAACAGATTAATTTTTTCAGCACCCATGGCCAGGATTCAGCACTTGTCGTCTTATGCCAGTTTATCAAATTCCATGTATAATGCTTCAATACCTCGGAGCAGTATATTCGGGGAATGCTCAGGGAGCCGCTTTCCTTGCGCCAGACGGATATTATCCATGCGCGCCAGGATTCTGCGAAACGCACAATTTACTTCTTCATCTCGCCAGCAATGCACCAATGCATGTGTGAATACCTTTACTAAAAGCCATGTGTGGTTTCGTAAACTGCCGGGTAATATCAAACTTTTCAGGATCATCGAAGCGGGCTTCATCGCGATTTGCCGAACCGAAGCGTAACAACAGTTGACTACCGGCGGGAATATTCACGCCGCCCAAAACAGTATCTTCTGCAGCAACATCAGCATGCCGCTGGAAATCGTATCGGTGGTCGTCACATTACCGGCCACGATGAAATGCGTCCGCCCATTTTTTGACCTGCGGTACTTCTTCAAGTGGTACCCCCATTTGCTCGGCAATGATGGAACGACCCAGCATGGCCTCTTTGTTTCTGCTGGAGAAGACGTCAGGGTTCATCAGCACCTGTTCCACCAGTTCATAGGTAAAAACCAAAAACACATCCTGCTCCGGCACTTTATATACGGGTGCCTGTTGCCGGGCGATTGCATTCACCGCAAACGGTTTCTTCAGCGCATCCGCCGCAAAAAATCAATTTCATTGATGGCAGCTACCATAGCAATTTTTATCAGATTTGAAAGATGAACCGACATTAAAAAACTGCATTATTCTATCGGCATAACAAAATAAAAACAAACGGATCAGTCGGTTTTTATTCCTATCATCAATGATTATAAGGACAGGCAGTGACACAGCTTTCGGAAAAACGTATCATCGCTACCAGGGCTGCAAGCGGCATATTGAAACACTAAAGTCCGGTGACAATGGTAAAATTATCAAAACATGGCGTTGCCAGCATGATAGCGAGTAGGGCCGAAGGTCTGCTCTTCATTAATATTTTTAAGTGCGCCATCCAGAGCAAAACGCCAGCCGTGATAAGGACAGCTTAACAGACGAGATGAACCGCACCCCTCTTTCAAACGGGCACGGCGATGTCTACAGGCATTTAGAAATGCATGGAATTCACCGCTATCATCCCGGCTTAATAACAGCGGTACACCTAAATCGTTGTGGCGCCTGAAATCGCCGGGATTGAGCAGAGCCGATGAGAAACAAATCAAATGTGGGGATTTTGTGAAATTTTTTCTTTTTCGATTGCGAACAATTCCGGATCGGTATACGTAGTGGCAGGATTTCGATAAGGTTTTGATTCGCTGGCCGTTGCACCCGCATCGTGATAGCCCGGTAAACGCCTGGCAATATCGGCTAAATAGGCACGTTCATCGATTGATGAATTTCCGAATAACTTGACAATCTGTTTATTACACTGTGCTTATTATATTTAAGTATATTATTTTTCTTTACCAGTATACAGAAAAACAGGCCGGCCTGTTTGTTTCTTTTCACATGGCATACAAAATAGCCGAAGATGTAATATCCGTTAGCGGTTGATAACAAAAACCAGGGAATTTAACGTGGATGCCAGCAATGTCGATACCCTGGTTTATCATCTGGGGCTGACCGGTATCCCCTTTATGAATGTGGCGAATGGCTGTGCTACTGGCGGCAGCGCCTTGTTGAGCGCCATGAATCCCACCCGTGCAGGTCAATACGATATGGGCCTGGGCAAATGGTATGGAGAGATCGGGCTCGCCCTGACCACACAGTTTTTCGCCATGAAGTTACAACGCTACATGTATGATCATGGTATTGGCGCAGACTCTCTGGTGAGAGTGGCGGAGAGAGCCTACCGGAATGGTGCCGCACACCGTTAAGCTATGAGGCGATCGCCAACTCTCCGATGCTGAATTATCCGCTGAGAAAATATATGTTTTGCTCGCCATCGGAAGGCAGCGTGGCGTTGCTTGTATGCAATGCCAGACAGGCCCCACGTTATACCGCCAAACCTGTCATACGCAAGGCCGGCGTGATGTGCCCCCGCCGCTTCGGTACCTTTGAGGTATTCAGTGCCAGTAAATCATTAGTCGATACGCCCGGCCCGACAAGCGATGCTTCAAAAGCAGCCTGTGAAATCGCCAGGCTGGGGCCCGGAAGACATGGATGTTGTCCAACTTCAGGATAGCGATTCCGGTGCGAAAATCATGCACATGGCTGAAAACAGTTTTGTAAAGATGGCGAGCAGACACAGTTACTGCGTGACGGGCAGACACAAATCATCGGCCGCCTGCCGATCAATACGGACGGTGGCTGTCTGGCAACTGGTGAGCCGATTGGCGCACCGAGGCTGAGACAGGTGTATGAGATATGCCTGCAACTGCGGGGTGAGGCCGGTGAGCATCAGGTGTCCGGCAAGCCCGGGTTTACGGCGCCCCCGGCGTTGCCAGCGTCAGCATACTGCAAAGATAAGCACGGTGATGAAGGCCGTACAGGCCGTTACGCATGGCGATATTTTCATGTCCTTGTACCATGTCCCTGTGCGCCGATGATATGGATGATAAAATGATCGGATACATATCTCTTTCAAAAACAATGTTACCAAATCCAATCAGAGGACATCCATGATGAGTTTTCTAAATGATAAATCCGCCATCGTCCTGGGGGCATCGGAAAGCGGCAGCATCGGTGCTGCCATTGCCAAAAAACTGCGTGATGAGGGCGCCAGCGTAATGATTGCGGCAAGGCGCAAGGCACAGGTCAATGCACTGGCTGAAGAATTAGGTGTCATAGCCGCCGTGTGCGATATTACGCAAGAACAACAGGTTGCAGCGCTGGCAAAAAAAGCTGTGAAGACATTCGGCAAACTCGATATTGCAGTGAATAGCGCCGGTGATGCCATCATGGGTGACATCGCCGCTGCCAATGAGGATGATATCCGCAAAGCCGTGGATATTCACTTCATCGGCCCGTTGTTCTTCTTTAAGCACATGTCGGCGGCCATTGGCGAGCATGGCTGCATGATCACGATTTCCTCTATCACTGCAACCCGGCTGGTTGGTAATCATGCGGCCTATATGGGAGCCAAGGCAGGCACCGATCACATCGTGCGTGTTGCTGCTGTGGAGTTCGGCCCCAGAAATATTAAAGTCAATTCTGTCTCGCCCGGGTTTACCGATGACACACCCATGTCACGCCCGTTCCTGAAATTAAACGGCATGCGGGAAGTGTTTGAAAAAGAAATCCCGCTAGGAAGGCTGAATACCGCGCAGGATGTTGCCCATGTGACTGCCTGGCTGTGTCATGATGATACATTCATCACCGGCCAGAACATCCAGGCAAACGGCGGCAATACCCTGACCCGGCTGCCCAATGCGATGGAACTGGCGGCGGTTA
The DNA here is from genome assembly GCA_963422205.2 of Gammaproteobacteria bacterium. GTDB lineage: Bacteria > Pseudomonadota > Gammaproteobacteria > Eutrophobiales > Eutrophobiaceae > CAXMWX01. The sequence goes on from CAXMWX010000005.1 coordinate 349,774, forward strand.
TCAAGGCGAATAACTGACATGAAGCCGCCTGCCAACAGGGCTGTTTTTCAAAACCCCCGTGGCATTGATGATCTAAAAACACGTATATGAGGCTGGATCGACAGACTCAACACCGATCTTTTTTATCCTCGATCACAGCACAGGCAGTGTTATTGTATCTGCTTCCAGGATTGAATATTCAATCCGCACCTCGTCCGGCATCGATCCTGAATGTCGTACCGGTAGTCTAACACGCTTCATCGGAAGCAAAAAAGACAATGGCATTCGTCACATCCTCAGAAACCCCCAGCACTTTAAGCGGCTGGCTCTCTTTATAATACTCCTGCATCTGTTCAGCTTGCTCATCACCGTGCTCCCGCATTAGCAATTCACTCCACACTGGTCCGGGCGTCGGCACATGCACCCGTATATCCGGCACCGCATCCAGTGCCGCGGCCCTGGTCAACATCACGGCGGCGGCCTTGCCGGCATAGTAAGCTGAACATGACTCATGGCCAACCAGACCGGAAAGAGAGGCAACATTGATAATTGAGCGGCAAGTGCCCTGCTTGTACATCAAGGCAATACCGTATTTCATTCCCAGAAAAACACTGTCCACATTAACTCGCCACATGCGCTCAAATTCTTCAGCCGTAGTCTCTTCAATGAACTTCAAAAAAAACATCCGGGCATTGTTGATCAGAATATCCAACTGAGTGAATTTATTATCTGCCGATTCCATGACACGTTGCCAATCCGCTTCTCTTGTAGCATCCTGCTGCACACACCCGGCCTGACCACCCGCCTCTTTCACCATTGCCAATGTTTCATCGGTACGCTCTTGATTCCTGCCGGTAAACAGGACTTTCGCCCCCTCTTTGACAAAACGGACAGGGGCATTGCGGCCAATGCAATATTAATGATCGATCCGCTGGCCGGTATACCTTCTTCAGCACATCTCGGCATGGCGAGGATGGCAGCACGGGTACCGATAAAAGCACCGAAGACATTGACTTTATTCACACGCTGAAACTCGTCAAAATCCATGTCGGTAATGGGTTTGAGGAGGCATATCCCGGCGTTATTTACCAATATGTCGATTCGCTTGAACGCAGACAAGATAAAATCAAACAGCGCACGCCATCCTTCTGCATCTGTCACATCCAGATGGCGGTAGCATAACCTGGCACCGGTCACAACGGCAATTTTCTCTTTAACTCGATTCATGTATATTTGTCCCCAGCCTTGCCACATTAACCGGAATAGCACTCATGCGTGGTATGCCGGTGTAGGGATCGTAATCGCTATCAACGGCAGTAAGCGACTGGTACAGGCACCCTGCCCGACCGGATCATCATCGCTACCGGGTATGCCACCCCAGCAATGGGTCATGGATATGACATCGGGGCTGGCATCTTTCGCCGCCTCCACAATGCCCTTGATCGATGCACGCGCTGAGGTAATTGCAACCATATCGCCTGCGGTCAAGGGCGGCGGCCAGGCCATGCTTGTCCCAGAATGTCAGCACACTGACTTGCCTGCGCGCAGCGCACAAGCAGGGACGCTGTGCAGCGATTTGATTATTCATACCCGCCCTTATCGCATAGCTGCCCATGCGATAAAAGCCTTTCACTCGATACCCTATATGCTGATATTGCACTCGTTCTCTCACTCTGAGCAGTGCAATAGGTTTCTGAACTTATACACGAAAAGAAAATTGCGATCCAAGCAATCCTGTTTGTGTAATATCTGATAGAACGGCTGCTACTGAGCAACTTGAGTGATGGCCGTCGTCCTGTAGGGACTGATATTATTCCACTCATCACTACTACGCTGACAGCAGAGAGCAAATTAACGGAAGGAAATATTGCTTATATCATCTGGAGCGCCGAATCCGATACCCATCATATCCCGTTTGCCACAGACATCGGCGGGCAGGATCGAGCAGAAACAAGCGACCTGTTAAACCAGTGCACTGTTCATATCCGATGGGAAGCCCATCCAGTTTTCCGGTTCAATCAGCCCGCTGCCCTGGTAAATCAGATCAACATGTATCATGATAAACGCCCAAAAAGCGTTTTTCTGTATTGCTTGCATCCACGACCAGCTCATGGATATACCAGCGACAGCGGCCTGTATCATCCTGCAAGTCCACCAGGCCGCACAAATGCGTGTGAAAAACGATTGGAAAAGCGCTCATCGTATCCTGCCAGAACGACACGATATTCTCGCGCCCCTCAATGCGATTATCCGAAAACTCCCATACTCCATCCCCGCCCCAGGTACGAGACCAGGCATCTGTATCACGCCGGTTCATCGCAATAGCGCGCTTTGAGGTTTCGCATGCGTAATTCATCACCCAACGGACAGCGTTTATCTGCTACCATGAAATACTCTCTTGCAACTTAGTTTACAGACAACATGAGTTTAACCCAATGTATGAATTTGATTGCATTAAATAATCAATCAGGATTTTATTATGAAGCTGCCAACAGATACTGATGTATTTCAAAATTCCTGGGTCGTTGATGACATTGAAGCCGCCGCGATGGAATGGGTAACACTTTTTAATATAGGGCCGTTCTTCATCGGCGAATACAGCCCAAAGATAATATCCGAGGTCACTTATCGAGGGGCGCCAGGTGAATTGAATATGCTGGTCGGGCTGGCCCAGGCAGGTGCGATTCAAATCGAACTCATTCAGCCGGTGGGAGATAAACCCAACTGTTATCGTGATGTTGTAAAGCCAGGCGAAACCATGCTGCATCACGTGTGCGTCTGGACGGACGATCTTGATGCGGATCTTGCGTATTATCAAAGCAAAGGCTGTGAGATTGCCAACACGGGAAGGGTTACAGATAACAACGCCCGCTTCGGCTACGTTGACACCTACAGGCAGCTAAACTGTATGATTGAAATACTGGAACACAATGACTCCATTAAAGCAGTATTTAAAATGATCGCCGATACCTGTAGCACCTGGGATGGCAAAGACCCTATTCGACACTACTAGAAGATGAACGACATCAACAGACAATTTCTGCTCGCTGTTCGGCCTGAAGGCATGGTCAAAGCGACAGACTTCAGCTATCACGAGGATAAGATACCAATCATCATTAGATGGCGAAGGCCTGATCAAAGTCATGTTTATCTCAATGGACCCGGCCATGCGCGGCTGGATGGAGAATCGCGGTGATTACATGGCCCCGCTGGCCCTTGGCGAGGTCATGCGGGCATTTGCGGTGGGTGAGGTGATCGAAACAAAAAGCGGACAATACAATCAGGGGGATTATGTCTGTGGCCTGTTTGGCTGGCAGGACTGTGCCGTTATCAAAGACAATGACACATCATGCTACCGGGTCAACCCGGCGTATCCACTGCCCGCCTAGCTGGGTGTATTCGGTGTCACCGGATTAACAGCCTACGTCGGTTTACTGGATATTGGTCAACCGCTGGCTGAAACACGCGTTGGGGGTTGATGAGACCATCAACTACAAAGAAGAAGATGTGCAAACAAAAATCAACAGCCTCTGCCCGGATGGCATCGACATTTATTTTGATAATGTCGGGGGGGATATATTGGACCTCGCCCTGGCGAACCTCCCCCATAAGGCGCACGTTGTCTTGTGCGGCGGGATATCCCGTTATAACGCAAGCGGGCCTGTCCCCGGGCCGGCGAATGATTTTAACCTGATCTTCCAGCGCGCCCCCATGCAGGGCTTTATTGTGATTGATGATGCCATCACTGAACTGAAGCAGTGGCTTGATCAAGGCAAGCCGAAATATGCCGATAACATCCAGCAGGGATTTAAAGATCTTCCTGCAACCTTAATCAGATTGTTTGAAGGTAAAAATACCGGCGAGCAATAACCCCAGGTGCAGAAGAGAGTAAAAATTCTAGCGGGAGATCACCGATGCTGACGCTGAACTGCCGGGATAAAATCGTTTTTATCAGCGTTGCGGGGCCGGCATGGGGCGGCTGGCGGCCAGGCGCTTCGCCGAAGCAAACGCAAAGCTGATTATCGTCGACATTAATGCGGCAGCCATCGATAAAACCGCCGATGAAATACAGCCATACACCGGCGATGTGCTTGTACTATGTTGTGATGTCACACAGGAGTCAAGCGTGCACGCCTGCATCACCAGAGCATACCAGGAATTCGGTACGATTGATGTGGCCATGAATAACGCCGGCATGTTACAAAATCCGGGCAGGCTTGCTGGTATTGCAGCAGATGAATTTGAGCGCCGTATGGACATAAACACCGGTGGCGTATTCTGGTGCATGAAACAGGGAAATAACGGAGTGATCCTTAACCGCCCATCAGCGGCCGGCGTGATCGGCACGCCTTAATGGCGGCCTGTGCATTGGCCTGACTAAAACAGTCACCCTGGAGTATGCCCGATTTAATATTCGGATTAACGCACTCTGTCCCAGCCATGTGGACAGCCCTATGGTGGATGCTTTTACCGATAACAAAGCAGAACAACTGGATAAATGACGCCAGGCGATACCCATGAAACGTCTGGCGACCATGGACGAAGTGGTCAATGCCATGTTGTGGTTATGTTCGGAGACAATACGCATATGACCGGGCAGGCGCTTTCGATCGATGGGGGGCTTACCGCTGGATAATCCGGCAAAAGCGAACGCCCGCATTTTTAACAAACGCCGTATGTCCGGCCTGGCGTTGCTCTGCCAAGGCATGGGAAAAACCGTAATGACCCCCGTAATGATTCACTGGGCTTGCAACTTAATAATATAAACGAAAAGCAGAACTCATCGCACCCTACAAAGCAAATCGGAGTAAGCCGATGACATATTTGCCTGGTTACAAAACTACCCTCATCTGGTGGGCCGTGAAGGGTTCGAACCTTCGACCTTGGGATTAAGAGTCCCCTGCTCTGCCAACTGAGCTAACGGCCCTTTTAAGGTAAGGGAAACTGGGGTGAGTGATGGGGCTTGAACCCACGACCTCCGGAGCCACAATCCAGCGCTCTGCCAACTGAGCTACACCCACCATGATCGGTGATCTCATAAGCCAGGCACAGACTGACAGCGTATGTGCCTGCATGCGCTTCTGAGGAGCGCTCGCAAATAACCCCGGCAAAACATGGCGCGCCCGAGAGGACTCGAACCTCTAACCCTCGGCTTAGAAGGCCGATGCTCTATCCGGTTGAGCTACGGGCGCATTAACGCCGCCTGTCACCTTGCTGATAAAAACAGCGCTTGCCGCTTTGATCAAAAAGCCGACCTCAACAGCAGGCTGAGCATACGGTTATGCGCGCAATTCAGCCGGGAATTGGTCGGGGCAGAGGGATTTGAACCCCCGACCCTCTGCTCCCAAAGCAGATGCGCTACCAGACTGCGCTATGCCCCGATGCCCGATGTGTTTTATTGACACGCAACATCGGCCTGCCGGCGTCCCGATCAGGGGGTGCGATGATACGCTCAAGGGCAGTAGGCGTCAATGTAAGCGGCTGAATTTTTATCGCTTTATTGCCTGCGCCAGGTGGTGCCGGTGGCCGAGTCTTCCAGGATGATGCCCATCGTTTGTAACTGCTGACGGATCTGATCGGCGTGCGTGTAATTTTTCTCTGCCTTCGCTGCCGTGCGCGCATCGATCAGCGCCTGAATCTGCTCATCACCCCCCGCATCACTGCCGCCGCTTTTAAGAAAGGTCTCCGCATCATCTTCAAGGATGCCGAGAATGGCGCCCAGGTAGCGCAAGGTGCAGGCCAGGTCGCTGGCCAGCAGGTTATTTTTCTCTGTCGTTTTATTCAGCTCTCCGGCCAGCTCATGCAGCAGGCTGATGGCCTTTCTGCTGTTAAAGTCATCGTTCATACTGGCTTCAAACCGCATCACCCAATCCTCGATCACATCGCCGCCTTGTGCATCGGCAAGCCGAAGTGCGATGTACAGTCGGCTCAAACTGGCCCGGGCCTCTCTGAGGTGTTCCTCTGAGTAGTTTAACGGGCTGCGGTAATGGCTGGAGAGAATAAAAAAGCGCACCACTTCCGGCTGGAAGCGTTGCAGCAGCTTGCGGATGGTGAGGAAATTGCCCGAGGACTTGGACATCTTCTCATCATCAATACGCACAAAGCCATTGTGCATCCACAGGTTCACAAACTCACCGCCATTGGCACCACAGGACTGGGCAAGCTCGTTCTCATGATGCGGGAATAGCAAGTCCATGCCGCCGCCGTGAATATCAAAGTGATTGCCAAGCGCATGGGTGGACATGGCCGAGCATTCAATATGCCAGCCGGGCCGGCCCGGGCCGAAGGGCGAATCCCAACGAGGCTCATCGCCCCTAGCAGCCTTCCACAAGACAAAATCCAGCGGGTCGTCTTTGTCTTCGGCGATATCCACCCGTGCCCCCGCCTTGAGATCGTCGAGGTTTCTCTTCGATAGCTGGCCGTAGTTTGCACAGGCGCTGACATCATAATAGACATCGCCATTGCCAGCCTGATAGGCAAAGCCGTTGGCGAGCAGCCGTTCGATCATGCCGATGATCTGCGGCAGGTGGGCGGTGGCACGCGGCTCACCATCAGGCGGCAACATGTTCAAGGCCGCCATATCCGCATGCATGGCCTGGATGAAACGTCCGGTCAGTGCATCGATGCTCTCGCCATTGGCATGGGCGCGGGCGATGATCTTATCGTCAATATCGGTGATATTGCGGATGTAGTTCACCTCATAGCCCTGGTGGCGCAGGTAACGGTTTACCATATCAAACACCACCAGCATCCGGGCATGGCCCAGGTGGCAATAGTCATACACGGTGATACCACAGACATACATCCCCACCTTGCCCGGCGAGAGCGGGATAAATGGCTCTTTAACACCGCTCATGGAGTTATGGATTGACAGCATGGATTCGGTACATAGAGTTAGCGCAGCGCGCATGGTATCAAAAGAACAGCAGGCTGAGAAAACTGATATGATAGGCCGCCTGACAGCCAGAGGAGGACGCAAGACATGAAGGTACGCCTTTGCACCCGTATGGGCGAGATAGAATTGGAATTACATCAGGACAAGGCGCCGGATACGGTGGCGAATTTTATCCGCTATGTAGAATCCGGCCATTATGCGGGGACCATTTTTCATCGTGTGATCGAGGAGTTCATGATCCAGGGTGGTGGCCTTGATGCGGATATGAACACCTTGCCCACCAATGAACCGGTCTTGAACGAGGCCTGACAGCGGCCTCAGCAACCTGCTTGGCACCGTTGCCATGGCACGTACCGGCGACCCGCATTCTGCCTCGGCGCAGTTCTTCATCAACACCACCGACAATGCCTTCCTGAATCACCGCAACAAGACCGATGATGGCTGGGGCTATTGTGTCTTCGGCAAGGTGATTGGCGGTATGGAGGTGGTGGAGAGAATCGAGGAAGTGCCAACGACCCACCGCAACGGTTATCAGGACGTGCCGGAGCGAAGTGATTCTGATCGAAACAGCCGTCTTGTTGTAAGCCCGATGACCAGGCCCGCCATGGCCCGTCCTGATGCTCTCCGATCTGCATTTGTGTCCCCGGCGGCCCCGGCAGCTGGATGTGTTCAAGCAGTTTCTCGCCGGCCCGCCCGCACGCACCGCCGAGGCGGTGTATATCCTCGGTGATCTGTTTGAACAGTTCTGGCTGGGTGATGATGATCGATCGACGCCGCCTGCCGATGAGATCATGGCACACTTGAAATCCTGTGCCGAGGCGAACCCCAATCTGTTTTTTAATCCGCGGTAACCGCGACCTGATGGCAGGCGATCAGTTTACCCGGCGCAGTGGCTGCACCCCTGTTAGCCGATGAGACGGTGATCGACCTGAACGGCCAGCCGGCCCTGCTCATGCACGGCGATCTGCTGTGCAGCAACGATACGGGTTATCAGCGCTATCGCGCTTTTCTGGAGATGCCGGCTGTTCGTCACAGCTAACCTGGCCCTGCCCTATGCTGTGCGCGCCCCGGCTCGCTCATGGTTTACGCACGTTCATGCCAGCACCGTCGGCGCGCAGAAGCCACCGCCACACGTTGATGTGGATACCGCCACCGTTCTCAAGAGCCATGCAGCAACATCATGTGCGCCTCTTGATTCACGGCCCATACCCACCGCCCGGCAGTGCATGAGATACAGGTCAATGGCAAGGCCGGGCAACGGATTGTGCTGGGCGACTGCGTATGCAGAGGGCTTAGTGCTGGTGTGTGAGGGCGATGAGCGGGAGCTTATCAGCGTGACAGAATTGGTGCAATAACCGGCTAGGGCAACCATCCCGGTATCGTCACCAGCCCCTAACGTGGTCAGCCAGACGATCAGGCTACGATTTAACAGCGCCCGGGTCTCCAGCAGCCAGTCGGCAAACGGCTTGCGACCATCCGCATCATCATCAGCCCTCTCATCAGCCGCATCATCAGTATAGACGGCAGGCGGGTATTGCAGCGCACCCAGGGCGCTTTGCTCTATGATCGCCTCGCCTGCGCTGAGGGAATCATTCCTGCTCTCATCCCAGGCCCTCGCCCAGCCGCGGCCAGCGCATCGGGCAGGCTGCCGGCAACAGCACAGGCCAAGGCCAGGAGGCGTGCCGATGGCCAGGCCAGGAACTGATACAGTACAGTTCACAGACCGCAGCGGCGTAGTGGCCATGGATATCACGGTATTTTTCCAGCAGGCGAACGGTGAGGCAAAACAGCAGGGCGCCGACGGCATCCAGCACGACAAACCAGAAGATCACACCGAACAGGCGTACATGTGCATAGCAGATAAAGGCCGCCAGCACCGTGCGCTGATCGGCCTCGCCCCTTGCTATCAGCAGCCTGGCTTCAATGTCGGTGCGGATGTCGATCTCGGCGGTGTTGTCATGGCTGCCCATTGCCTGGACATATTGCCTGAACAGGCCGTTCATATCCGGGCCGATGCTGTAGACCAGCACGATCAGACCCAGCAGATAAGCCACAGCAACATGCAGATGAGCCAGCAGATAGCCCGCCAGGATCAGCAGCAGCAAGGGCACAGCCAGGGTAAACACCAGGCCCGCCTTGCCGTCCCACCAGGCACGACCGCTGAGGCGAACCTCCAGGGCATGATGATAGCGGTCAAACCAGGCCAGCGAGCAGAACCTGACCATGCCGCCGGGGGCGTATTCTGATCCCCGCACGATTGACAGGGCGAGCAACAGGGAGATAAGCGACATAAGCCCCTATGATACGCTATTCGTGCGGGCTATTCATCCGGCGGGGCGAGGCCTAGCCTGGCCCAGTCAAAGGCCGGGCCGGGATCGGTCTTGCGGCCAGCGGCGATATGGGCATGGCTGGTGATCCGATCATCGCTGATGGCCGGCCAGGCGGCCTGCAACACAGCCAGAAGAGCGCCTAATGTGGCATATTGCCCTGCCTCATAGGGGATATCATCGGCGCCTTCCAACTCAATGCCGATGGAATAATCATTGCAATGCGGGCGGCCACAAAACACCGACTCGCCAGCATGCCAGGCACGCTGGTGCAGCGGCACAAATTGCGTCACCTGCCCGGCCCGATCAATGAACAGATGCGCCGATACCCGCAGCCTGTAAATCCCGGCAAAGTAAGGATGCCGGGCCGAATCCAGCCGATTGGTGAACAGCTGTTCTACATAGCCACCGCCAAACTCGCCCGGCGGCAGGCTGATGCCGTGGATGACGATCAGGCTGATATCCCCTGCCTCCGGCCGGGCATCGCAATTAGGCGAGCGGATCCGGCGCAGCGGGGCCAGCCATTCTCGTGCTGCATCCAGGGTAAAGTGCATGGCATTTCATGATATGACAGATTCGGTTAGGATGTGCCAGCAATAGCGCAAGATCAACCGATGAGGAGGGGCCATGTGCCGACTGGCGGCCTACCGGGGATTGAGGATAAGCCTGGATCACCTGCTCAACACGGGCACACAATCCCTGTTCAGGCAATCCTGGGCGGCGGCCGAGTTACAGGATACGACACTGAATGCGGACGGCTTCGGCTTTGCCTGGTATCTCAACGGGCAGCCGGAGCGCTACGCCAGCACCTTGCCAGTCTGGTCTGATACCAACCTGACCGGCCTCGGCAAGACACTGCACAGCCAGCAGTGGGCGGCCTATGTACGCAGCGCCACGCCCGGCCAGCCGCTGAGCCTTGCCAACACCCAGCCGTTTACCTGGCAGCAGTGTACCTTCCTGCACAATGGTCGCATTGCCGACTTTAATGAGGGCCCAAGGCAACGCCTGCACGAGTTGCTTGAGGCCACCCTGGCGGCTGAAATCCAGGGCAATACGGATTCGGAATACCTGTTTGCGCTGGTGAAGCATTTTCTGCAGCAGGGCGTATCCGTCCAGCAGGCCATCTGCGAGACCACGGCCTGCCTGCCAGACGTGCTTGACGGGCATCAAGCATTGGTGACCATGATCCTGCTGGATGGACAAGACATCGTCTGTTGCCGTCATGCTGTCAATGGGGCCGCTTGCCCGACCCTGTACTACACCCGGACACATTCCCGATTCGCCGATGGCCTGCTGCTGGCATCTGAACGGTTCTCTGAGGATGAGCGATGGCAGGCCGTACCCGAACACCATTGCCTTCACTTCACCGCTGAGAACCTGATCCGGGAAAACGCCCTGTAATGCGTCAACGGCTCGCTGCGCTCAAGGCCAATCGGCAACAACTGACGCACATCATCCAGCAACTCCCCGCCGATGACTGCTACCGGCAATACCATGCTGAACTCAGCCCGCTGGCCTGGCATCTGGGCCATTGTGTCTACACCGAGCTGCACTGGCTGCAAACGGCAACGCAGCGAACAGACGCCATGGATACGGCCTTAACCGCCTTGTATGTGCCGGAGTTGTCGGTTAAATCTGAACGGGCGGCCGCCCTGCCCGGCCATGAGGTGTTGCTGGACTGGGCGGCACAGCAACAGAGGCAGTGCCATGCTGAACTGGCCCGGCTCAACTGGCAGGCAAAGGACAATGCCCTGCTGCACAACGGCTACCTGCTGCGTTTTCTGGCACAGCATTATGCCCAGCATGTGGAGACGGCGCGCCTGATCCTGGTGCAATGGGCATTGCAGGGCGCTGATGAGGCCCCGTTATCAGCACCGCTGGCCGCAGCGGCCATCGATCGTGAGTGCGTATCCATGCCGGGCGGCAGCTATTCGGTGGGCTACACCGGGGATGGGTTTCATTACGATAACGAGGGGCCGGCGTTTGCGGTCCGGCTGGCGGGTTTCAGCCTGGCAAGACAGCCGGTCAGCCACGGCGAGTATCTCAGCTTCATCGCCGCTGGCGGCTATACCGACCGCACCTGCTGGAGTCCTGCTGGCTGGCACTGGCGGGTACAGCATGACATTCACGCCCCCATTCACTGGCGGCAGGATGAGGCCGGTAACTGGTGTGCCATCACGTTGCTTTGCGGGCATGAGATAAGCGATGAGACTCCCCTGTTTGGCATCAGCCACCATGAGGCCAGTGCGTTTGCCCGCTGGGCCGGTGCGCGCCTGCCGCATGAATATGAATGGGAGGTCGCCTGCCGCCAGCAGCAACTCCCCGCCGTGGGGCACTGCTGGGAATGGTGTGCCAACCGCTTCCACCCCTATCCGGGCTTTGCTGCCTTTCCCTATGCAGGTTACTCAACGCCCTGGTTTGACGGGCGGCATTATGTATTGCGCGGGCACAGCCGGCACAGCCTGGATTGCGTACAGCGCCCCAGCTTTCGCAACTACTACCAGCCGCACCAGCGGCATATCCAGGCTGGCTTGCGTTTGTGTTTTCACTAGATAGGGGCGATACTGGCCTTAGTCTCTGCCTGATTAACTCGCCAGAGAGCTGACGATGATTCGGTTGCCCCTATCACGGATTCTTAACAAACAGTCAAGATCGCTATAACGACAGACGCTAACAACGAACGCCAACAACAAAGGCCAGCAGACAAACACCATGGAACAGCACACCGAGAACCCCACCGGCCGCATCGGCACCGCCATGACGGTGGCCGGCTGGCTGTTGTTGTTGGGATTACTGATCCTGCTGTTTGGCAACCACAGCAAACGGCAGGCACACCCGAACCAGCAGCTCAACAGCCGAAGCGTCAATGGCCTGGTGGAGATCAGACTCTTGCAAAACCGCCAGGGCCACTACATCGCCGATGGGCAGATCAACGGCCAGCCGGTGACCTTCATGCTCGATACCGGCGCCACCCTGATCAGCGTGCCGCTTGGTCTGGCCAACCGGCTGGCCCTGCGCCCCGGCCCGGCGATCGATGTACAGACGGCCAACGGCAGCATCAGCGTTCACCTGACACGTCTTGACAAGGTCAGCCTGGGCGATATCGAACGGCATGATCTCAGGGCAACCATCAACCCGTACATGGATGATGACATGATCCTGCTGGGGATGGAATTTTTGAAGGATCTGAGGCTGGAACAACGCAACGATGCGCTGATTATCACGCAGCAACAAGGCCGATAAGTATGCAGCAGCTTACGCAGGCGGTGGATGCGATCAACGGGATCATCTGGGGCGATACGCTGGGCCTGCCGCTGCTGATCCCGCTGCTGGCCGGTGTGGGAATTTTTCTGACGCTACGCCTGCGGTTTCTCTCCATCACCCGGCTGCCCACGGCCTTCATCCTGCTCTGGTCTGGCCGTCGATCGTCACACAGCGGCGAGATCTCCCCCTTCCAGGCACTGATGACGGCTTTATCGGCCACCATCGGCACGGGCAACATCGCCGGCGTGGCGACAGCGATCTATGCCGGCGGGCCGGGGGCGATCTTCTGGATGTGGATGATCGCCCTGTTCGGCATGGCCACCAAATACGCCGAGGCAGTGCTGGCTGTGAAATACCGCCAGCGTGATGCCGCCGGCCGCTATGTGGGCGGGCCGATGTACTATATCCGCCATGGCCTGGGGGCGGGCTATGGCTGGTTGGCAACGGCATTCGCCCTGTTCGGGATGCTGGCCGCCTTTGGCATCGGCAACATGGTACAGGCCAACACCGTGGCGGCGGCGCTGCATGATCGCTTCGATATGCCGCTCTGGTTATCGGGGCTGATTGCCGCCGTCCTAGTGGCGATGGTCATCATCGGCGGGATCCGGCGCATCGGCGAGGTGGCCGCCCGAATCGTGCCGGTCATGGCAGGTGCATATATACTGTGTGCGCTGACTGTCTTGGTGCTGAATTTCGGCCAGGTGCCCGCCGCCTTGCAGTTGATCATCAGCGATGCCTTTACCGGCACCGCCGCTGGCGGCGGCTTTCTGGGGGCCAGCGTCTGGATGGCGATACGCTTCGGCGTTGCCCGCGGCATCTTCTCCAATGAATCGGGCCTCGGCAGTGCGGCAATCGCCCATGCCGCCGCGCGCACCAACAGCCCGGTGCAACAGGGGCTGGTGGCGATGCTGGGCACGTTTATCGACACCCTCATCGTCTGCACCATGACCGCCCTGGTGATCATCATCTCCGGGGCATGGCAAAGCGGCGAGAACGGTGCGGCCCTGTCGACACTGGCGTTCGCTACCACATTAAGCCAGACGGGCGCATATATCGTTGTCTTTGGCCTGGTGGTATTTGCCTTTACCACCATGCTGGGCTGGTCGTATTACGGCGAGCGCTGTGCGGCCTACCTGTTCGGCCAGCGAATCATCACGCCGTACCGCCTGGCCTGGGTGCTGGCGATCTACATCGGCGCGGTGCAGAAAATCGATCTGGTGTGGAATTTCTCCGATGCCATGAATGGCCTGATGGCCCTGCCCAACCTGGTTGCGCTGCTATTGCTCAGCCCGGTCATCGTCAGGCTCACGCGGGCGTATTTTCATGAACGCCCCTGAACTGGTCAGGGATATCCGGGCTGGCGTCACACAGGCCCTGACCGAGGATGTGGGCGATGGTGACCTGACCGCCGCCCTGGTGCCGGCAGACAGTACCTCAAAAGCCCGGGTAATTTGCCGGGAGGCGGCCGTGCTGTGTGGCTGCGACTGGCTGACCGAGACCTTTGCACAATTATCTGCCGAGGTCGCCATCAACTGGCAGTATCACGACAGCGAGCAACTGGCGGCGGGCAGCACCATCTGCACGCTTGGCGGGCCGACGCGCGCATTGCTGACCGGCGAGCGCACCGCTTTGAATTTCCTGCAACTCCTATCCGGCACGGCCACCGTGACCCGGCAGACCCTGGAAAAAATGCCTCGCGGCCAGGCCCGCCTGCTGGATACCCGCAAGACCCTGCCCGGGCTGCGCCAAGCACAAAAGTATGCGGTGCGCTGTGGTGGGGGTGATAATCATCGCCTGGGCCTGTACGATGCCGTGCTGATCAAGGAAAATCACATCAAGGCGGCTGGCTCTGTCAGCGAGATAGTCACGCAGGCGAAGCAAACGGCGGCACAGGTGGAGGTGGAGGTCAGGACGCTGGATGAGTTGACCGAGGCGGTGGTGGCAGGCGCCGATATTGTGCTGCTGGATAATTTTGACCTGGCAGAGATCAAAACCGCCGTGACACAGACCGCAGGACGTGCCTTCCTGGAGGTCTCCGGTAATGCCGATGAGGGGGACCTGGCCGAGTTGGCCGCCACTGGCATCGATTATATTTCCATCGGCGCACTGACCAAGCATGTGCGCGCCATCGATTTTTCCCTGTTGTTTGAATGAAGGTGCTGGCAGCCCTGGATCATGACCCTGCATCATGACCCTGCATCATGACCCTGAATTATCGTGCTGAATCACAGCCGGCCCATCACCAGCGCATAGACGGCCTCTGTGTCCTCATCACTGCCCGCCAGAATGCCCTCTAGCTGGCGGCGTTTGTCGGCAACGAATGCCTCATCCCGAATACCGCCTATATTGATGTACACATTCAAGGCCGCACTCCTCAGAGCCGCATGGGCCGCCAGCACCGCCACGCCAGCATCACTGATGACATGGGTGTTGCCTTTCTCAGCCAGTGGTTTGCACAGGGCGATCACCTCAGCACACAGCCTGGCACAGTCCAGCGGTACCGCTGTGGCGTGTTTTAATGCCGTCTGAATGGCCTGTGAGCGGGTCTCTTTTTCCGCCGCCGTGGCCCTGGGCAGGCCATAGGCCGCCATGACCTCATCAAACACCGCCACATCGGCCTGGATCGTGTCGGCGAGTTGCGTGCGTAGCTGCTCTGCCTGCTGCAGGTGCTGCTGCATATCGGCCTCTACTGCGGCATATTTTTCCTTGCCAATCGTCAGATTAGCCACCATGCTGACCAGCGCAGCACCCATGGCGCCCATGATGGCCGCTGCACTGCCGCCGCCCGGGGTTGAGGCGCTGCTGGCAAGCTCGGCAAGAAACAATTGTATGGATTTTTCTTTTATCATGATCTGATCTCTTTAGGTTATTGTTATGGGGTTATGGTTAGGGGATTATGGTGACGAGGTTACCGGGATGGTTTGTCGGCCGATTAATACGCGACGCATCAGCCCGAGACTCGCCTCTTCAGCGCAGGCCCCGGATAATACATGCAGTTCGTAGCACTGCCCAGAAATTTACCCGAAAATTTACCGGGAAATTTTCGGGGGGAGGTGCGAAAACCAGGCCACTGTTGCTGACAGCGCCGATGATGATATGGGTCAGTACAACGCCACCACAACATAATTTTAAGGTAAGCACAATGAAAAAACTGTTATTCCAATTAGATACGGACCCCCAGCCTTCGGCGTTTGATACGGTTGTTGCCTACGATGGCGGCGCCGATCATGTCATCGGTCATGCCAATGTCACCGCAGAAAACATCAAGCCGCTGGTTGAAGGCGCCATCTTCACCCGAAGCCCCAGGGAAAAACACCACACCGCCCTGTTTATTGGCGGCAGTCAGATGCAGGCAGGGGAGGCCTTGCTCGCTGCCGCCCGGCAGCAGTTCTTTGGCGATTTTCGTGTCTCGGTCATGCTGGACAGCAACGGCAGCAATACCACGGCGGCGGCGGCGGTGGCCAAATTACGCACCAGCGGGCCGCTTTGTGGCAAAAAAGCCGTTATACTGGGCGGCACCGGCCCGGTGGGTTTGCGGGCGGCGGTGATGCTGCAAGCCGAGGGTGCCAAGGCATACTTGGTCTCACGTGATGCCGGACGGGCACAACAGGCGTGCGATGCGATCAATGCACGCTTTCAGGTCGACATCACCGGTCTGGGTGCCACCACGGACGATGAACGTGCTGCCTGTATCGCCGATGCCCAGGTGATTCTGGCCACCGGGGCGGCCGGGGTGCAGTTGCTGGCTGAGCATCATTGGCAAGATAACCCAAATATTGAGATGATCGCCGATGCCAACGCCACGCCCCCGCTGGGGATAGCGGGCGTGGACATGATGGATAAGGGGACAAGGCGGCATGGCAAGATATGCTGGGGGGCGATTGGCTTTGGCACGCTCAAGCTGGCGCTGCACCGGGCCTGTATCGCCAGGCTGTTTACAACTCAAGACCAGATACTGGATGCTGAAGAGATATTTGCCCTGGCGAAGTCAATGGCATAAGCGCATTGGCTATCGACCAGAGGCAGGCGATGGGATGAGGTGAACTATGCTAGAAAATGCGCTACGACTGATCACACTGCTGCTGCTCCCGATGCTGCTGGCAACGGGCGATGGCCTGGCCGATGAGGCCGACACAGCGGCCGATACCCAGAGGGCCGATATAGCGACCGATGCCTATAGGGCGGGGCTCGATGCCTATATGAATGGCGATTACAAGCAGGCATTGAAAATCCTCACCCCGCTGGCCGAGGACGGCAATTCTGAAGCCCAGAAGATGCTGGGCATTATCTACGACTACGGCCACGGCGTGCGTGCCAACAAGGACAAGGCGATGCAGTGGTATCTGCGCGCCGCCAATCAAGGCCATCCTGTGGTGCAATACCAGGTGGGGGCCAAGTATTATCGCGGGGATGGCGTTGAGCAGGATATTGGCGAGGCGGCCAGTTGGTGGGAGTTGGCCGCCAATGGCGGGGATGCTGAGGCGCAGTTTAACTTGGGGCTGCTGTATTTTCGTGGCCTGGATGTCGAGCAGAACGATGCCCGGGCGGCGGATTTTTTTCGCAAAGCCGCTGAGCAGGGCCACAGCTATGCACAATACAGCCTGGCGGTGGTGTATGCCCTTGGCCGGGGGGTGGAACAGGACTACGCCAGGGCGCTGGGCTGGTTCGAAAAATCGGCTGATCAGGGGATTGCCCAGGCGCAGTTTAATCTGGGGGTGTTCTACGAAAACGGGTATGCGGTCGAGGCGGACCCGGCGCTGGCCCGGCAATGGTATCAGCGTGCCGCCGAGCAGGATGTCTCCGAAGCGATAGCCAAGCTGGCCGAACTCGGCATCACCACCGACCCGGCGCCAGCCCAGCCAGCGTCCAAGCCAGGGCAAAATCAGGAGGCTATCGTCCACCCCGATGATGTGCAGGCAGAGAGACTCGTCAGCACGGCGACAGCGGTCGAATCGACCGAGGTGTATAACCCGGCGACGACACAGCCCGGCCCGATCTACGAGCAGCCGCTTGCAGCACCAACGACAACCCCGGCGGCAACCGACAGCGCGGCTGAACAAACGCTGGCGGCGGCCAGGCCAGCCAGTACGCAGGCCAGGGTCGACAGCAGGCAATCAGCAGCAGGCGAAGAGGCCGCGATGGCACTCAGATCAGCACTGGAGAACGCTGCCTGGGTAAGGGGGCGGGCGGCGGATCATTACACCGTGCAGTTGGGCAGCGTGTCACAGGAAAAAAATATTATCCGGCTGATAAACGAAAATAACATCAGCGCACAGGCCACCTATGTCAAGGTCAATATCAACGGCGAGATGCGCTATAACGCGTTGTATGGTGTCTATCCGAGTCAGGATGAGGCCAGGCAGGCAATTAAAACCCTGCCGGAGAATCTGCAACGCAACACCTGGGTGCGTAATTTTGGCCTGTTGCAGAAATTGCTGGCTGAATAGGTTATGATTCCTCATGTCTGACTTCAATACCCTGTTGACAGCCAACGAAGAGCAGTTGCTACAGCGATTTTACAAATGCAAGGAGGCCGACAAGCTGCCCGCCGTGGCACAAGCCCTCAAACTGCGCCCTGAACAACTGGTGTGTGCCGTGGGCTTTAACTGCCATGCCAGCCGCTTAACTGAGTTGTTACCGCTGCTGGGCTATGCCAGCTTTGCGGCATTATCCGAACAGCGAAATGCCATTTTTACGGCGGATATCTATAAACATCTCAGCCTGGATAATGTGCTGATGATCTACAGTGCGGTGAAAGATAACGAGCACATGCTAGGGCAGGTGCAGTCTTTGCTGAAACACCGCCTGGAACACATTGAAAACCGCATTGAGGAGACGATCAATTCTCATCTGATAGACAAATACAAGGCCGAGATACGGGCGATCTACCATGACAGAATCGTCAGCATTGATTTTGTTGAGGCGCGGCTGAACCGTCCCGATGATGGTTTTCGGGCGCTGCTAAATGAAGTCAGCATCATTATTGACAGCAAGATCATCCCGGCGGGCGATATTTTCTTTCGCAACAGCATACTGCCGCAGGAAAAACGCAGGATTCTCAGCATGGGTGTGATTCCAGATGAGCTGGTAGAGACTCGGCTGGAAGATGCCAGCATACCCGTGACGGAGAAACAGGTGCTGGATGAGTACCTGAAGCTCAAACGCACCTCATAAGGACATCCCATCATGCCCACGTTTACTGAACTTCTGACCGCCTCTGATGCCGAGTTGGTGAAGGTTTTCTACAGGGTAAAATCCAACCCGGATGAGGACTTCATCGTCCGCATCAACAAAATTGCTGCCCAGCTGGAGTTAAATCATTCACAACTCGTCTGCGCCCTGGGGTTTAACCGCCACATTCGCGACCTGGAAGATATCTACTCCACCCTGGGCTTTCGCAATTACAAGCTGCTGTCTTATCGCTGCAATGAGTTATACAGCACAGACACCTATAACCAGCTACCCATAGACAACATCCTCGATATCTATTCTGAACGCCTGGAAGATCAGCAGATACTGGATTCGCTCAGAGACATGCTGGGGCCGCGCCTTGAACATGTCGAGACCGAAATCGGCAAGCATGACGACCCGGCACATATCATCAGCTACCGCATGGAAGTGCATTCCATCTACAAATCCGGCCTGGTCGGTGAGGACTTCGCCAATATGCGGCTGGCACTGGACAACGGCCAATACCGCCTGATGTCTGATGAGGTGATTGTGATGGTTGATGCCGGCCTCTATCCGGCCAGCAATTTGTTTTTCAAAGACATGCTGTCCGTTGATGAGAAACGCTGCCTGATCGAGAACAAGTACATTGATGATAACATGGTAAAAAACCGCATCCAGAACACCGCTATCTCCGCAGAAGAACGGGACATGCTGGAGGATTTTATCTAAGCCCGCCTCCCCCTCTGTCCGTCTTTCACGGCGGCCAGTAACGCCTTGCTGGCAACGATGCAAAAATGCCACGCTCGATAGCCGTCTGTTGTTTTTAGGAAAATTTCCTATTCTCAATTTCTCGCCTGCCTGCATAATCAAGCCTCTTGTTATGCCATGTTGACAGGACATATTTTGGAAAAATAACGTAAGGCAAATCACAATGACTACCCCTTCGATCTGCAAAAAAACCATCACCTGCTTTTGCCTGCTGGGGCTGCTGTCGGGCGCCGCATCCGGTCAGTCCAGCGAGACGGCACCTAAAGAGGAGATCATCGTCATCGGCGTCACGCCCAATGATGGCCTGGGGCTGCCGGAAGGCAAGCTGCCGTACCGGGTGCAATCGGCCTCAGCAGAGCAGCTGGAGCGCGCACAAAGCCTTGATCTCAGCGATTACCTGCGTAACAACGCCAGCAGCATCACCATCAATGATGCCGCCAATAACCCGCTGCAACCTGATGTGCAGTTTCGCGGCTACAGCGCCTCTCCCCTGCTCGGCCTCGCCCAGGGCATCGCCGTCTATCAAAACGGGGTACGCATCAATGAGCCGCTGGGCGATACGGTCAACTGGGATCTGCTGCCGGAATCCGCCATCCGCCGCATCAACCTCATCAGCGGCGCCAATCCCCTGTTTGGATTGAACACCCTGGGCGGTGCGCTGGCAGTGACCATGAAAAACGGCTTCAACAGCGAGGGGCATCACGTTGAAGTGGTCGGCGGCTCGTTTGATCGCATCGTCACCTCGGCCGAGAGCAGCGCCAACAACGGCACCTGGGGCTATTATGCCAACCTCAGTTATTTTGATGAGGATGGCTGGCGTGATGAATCAGCCTCAGATGCCCTCAACTTCTATGGCAGCCTGGGCTGGCGCGGCGCCCTGTCCGAGTTGAACCTGAATGTGCAGCATGGCGATACGGAATTGCTGGGTAACGGTGCTATCCCGGTGGAGTTGGCGGCGCTTGATCGCGATGCCATTTTTACCGCGCCGGATCGCACGTCCAATGATCTGCTCATGATCAGCATGGACGGCAACCATAATGTCACCGACAACATCAAACTCAGCGGCACCGCTTTTTACCGGGAAAATAAAACCAGCTCCTTTAACGGCGATGGCAGCGAGTATGCCGTCTGCGAATTTCGTGGTGGCGATGCGTTGCTGGAAGGGCTGGAAGAGGACGATTTGGAAGAAATTGAAGAAGCACTGGAGGGGATGGGCGTGGATGTCAGCCTGGATGATGATGATCTGTGCGAAGGTCAGTTCGCCGATGCCGATGCGCTGGAGGATTTTCTGAACAGGCAGGCACTGGCGGCCGGTGAAGATGAAGAATTTGACCTTGAGAATGTGGATATCTCCGGCACGGGCGAGTTGGCAGATGAGGCGATCAACAATATCAGCCGCCGCAAACAGGAAAGCTACGGTGCCGATATGCAGCTATCATGGCTGCACGATCTCATGGGCAATGAGAATACGATGATCTTTGGCCTGTCCTATTTTAACGGCCAGTCCGAATTTCAGTCTGTCACCGAGCTCTCCGGGCTGGATGAGAACACCCGCAGCACGGTGGGGCTGGGCAGCGGTACGTTCGTGGATGAGGCGGCAACCAACATTGACACGGAAACCGAAACCTTCAGCGTGTATTTCATGAACAGCATGGACGTGACCGATGCCTTGACGCTCACTCTCTCTGTACGTATGAACAACACCCTGATCACACTGACAGATAACTCCGGCGAGCGACCGGAGTTAAACGGTGAGCATGATTATTTTCGTATCAATCCGGCGGTGGGCCTGACCTGGCAGGTCAATGAGGCGATGAATGTCTACGGCAACTACAGTGAATCCAATCGTGCGCCCACGCCGATTGAGCTGGCGTGCAACGACAGTGTCTTTACCCGCGCCCAGGCGGCGGCTGTGGCAGCGGGCGAGGATGCGGACGATGTAGAATTTGAATGCCGTCTGCCGAATGCCTTCCTGGCTGACCCGCCGCTAGAAGACGTGGTCACCCGCAGTTTTGAGGCCGGTATGCGTGGCAATGTCGGGCTGGCGAACTACCACCTGGGGTTTTTCCATTCCACCAATAACAATGACATTATTTTCCAGTCCACCGGCCGGGCCACCGGCCTGTTTGGGAACGTGGACAAGACCCGGCGCCTTGGCCTTGAGGGCATCCTGCACGGCGGCACGGACCGGATGAACTGGTTTATCGCCTACACCTACCTGAAAGCCACGTTTGAAAACGACTTTGAGGCCATTACCTCAGAGGGACACCCGAATGGCGAAGAGATCGAGGGTGGTGAAGGGGCGACAATTGATGTCAGTTCTGGCGATGACATTCCCGGCCTGCCCGATCATTCCCTGAAGCTGGGCGCCGATTATCTGCTGTTCGATAATCTCAGTCTCGGCTTTGATGTCATCTACAACGCCAGCCAGGTATTGCGTGGCGATGAGTCCAACCAGCTTGATACCCTGGATGGCTATGCCGTGGTAAACCTGCGCGGGCGCTACCGTTTCAATGATCATCTTGAGCTATTTGCCCGCATCACCAATCTGTTTGACAAGGACTATGAATCCTTCGGCTTGCTGGGCGAGGAGCCGGGGGAAGTCGAGGTGCCGCTGTTTGAGGATTTTGAGAATCCGAGGTTTGTCGGGCCCGGTGCCCCCAGAGCGGGCTTTGTCGGGATCAAACTCAGCTTATAGTCGCCTTTGACCAGGGGCGGCAGCACGAAATAGGAAAAGCAACATGCGGGCGTGAGCGCTTTTTGCCCTGCCCCGTTACGTGTTACTATTCGTGATTTAAGAGGTGCTGCCGGGACTGGCCCGTACACCTGCTTACAACAAACGACACCGGGAGATGAGACTATGTATTTAAGACACACAGTAACCGCTTGCCTGCTGGCATTCAGCTTACCTGCCCTTGCCGGGAGCGGTGATAACGCGGATCTTGATGATATCCGGCAGTGGGACCTGGTCGGTGTTGAAACCTGTCTGGATGCTGCCCTGGATCTGATCCCGGGACATGCCCGCAAGCTGGAAATGAAGCTGGAAGGTGATGACCCGATCTATGAGTTTGATATTGACAGCAGCAAGGATGGCAACCGCTATAATGTCGAATGCCATGCCGAAGAGGGCTACATTATTGAAGTTGAACGGGAAACCACGGCGGCTGATCCGTTGTTCAAAAAACACGCCAAAGTCAGCATCAAAACAGCGGAACAAACGGCCCTGGCATTCCATCCGGGCAAGGTGGTAGCCAGCGAGTATGAAGTCGGCTTTGACGGCGAGCTGACCTATGAGTTCGACATCCAGACCAATCTGGGTTATGAGATTAAAGTCGATGTTGATGCCATCACTGGCGAGATCGAGGAAGCCAATGTCGAGTTGTATGAAATTGGTAACGAGGCCGAATAAACCTGATCATCGAAAGCCCCCCCATTCCTTGACAAGCGCATAAGGCCATAGCCAGATCGAGGCCGCCTGTCGGTAGCTGTGTCCCTTATCTGCTGGCCGCCCTGTGTCAGCCGTGTTCGGCAAAACTGCGATGGACAATAAAAAAACAACCGTGCTGGAGGGGGTGAAGTATTATTTCAAAGCCGCCCGGCTGGATAATCGCAACAAGCCCCGCTGTGCTATCGTCTTTGTGCATGGCCTGCGCGATCATGCTGGCACCCATGACTTCTTTTTTCAGCAGCTTGCCGAGGAGGGGTGCCATATTCTCAGTTTTGATCTCTTAGGGCACGGTTACAGCCCTGGCCAGCGCTGTTCCATTAAAGACTACCAGCAACACGTCCTGCTTGTCTGGCACAGCATCATCCGTGGCCTGCGCGAACACATTCCACAAAACATACCCATCATCATCATGGGATACTCCTATGGCTTCTCGCTGGTGGTGCATGCGCTGGCCGCCTTGAGCGGCAAACACCGCAGCATTGATACGCTGATGCAGCGGCGGGTAAAACTGGTGGTGGGCCTAAGCCCGGCGTTCAAGGTCGGTCATATCGCCTCCCCGCTGATGCGTTTGTTATCGCCCGTGCTGGCCTTCCTCTCCCGCCATGTAAAAAACATCCCCTTCAAGACGATGGATATACGCAGTATCTCCGATGATGAGGAGATCCTGAAAGTGATTGAAACCGATCCGAGAGTATTTAAGGGCAACATCGGCCTGCACACCGCCAGAAATGTCCACATCGCTGGCAAGACCGCACTCAAGCTGTTGCCGACTATTCAGCTCCCCTTCCTGCTGATATTCGGCAGCGAGGATTTTGTCGTGCCAGTCACAGCCGAGGAGATCCACCATCGGCAGGACATTCAACTGCATATCATCAAAGGCGGCAAACACAATATCTTCGATGGTGATAATCTCTATGCTGGCCGCACACTGGAATCCATCTTGCGGGCGATAGAGGGACAGTGCGGATGAATGGTGCCGGATGGGGGACTAGGAATTAGCTTAACAAACAGATATTTATGTAATATTTATCGTAAAATAATCGTAAATCCTGTTGTTTTATTATTTTTTTTGAGTAGCAAAATATCAATACACATTAGTATTTTACTATACACGATAGTGTTTTTTGGAGCCGACACGTCCCAATTCATCCAGCACATCAATCGCATCCCCCTCCAGAACCCGAGCGCTATGAGCCGCTAGTCGGTCTATATCCAACGTCTCTTTGACATCCCCCCAAACGGGGCTGGCTGGCGTATAGATGAGCGCTCCCATGCCCTGTTTGCCAACACAGGCCAGCCGGTCCAATGGCATCAAACTTGCCGGGTTGATGCCCGACCGTCGTGCTTGGCGGTCGACCAATAACCGACCCCAACCATCGGGTAGACTGTCATGGAACATGCCATGTAAGCCCTCAAAACACCCCAGATCATGTGGCTTGACCAGGCCACTCTCGTCCAGCGGATGATGTAACGGCGACAGGGAGTGTCCCTCGGTCAGAAAGGCCGGCGCATATTCCAGATAAGCCAGCCCATCACGCCAGGCAAGCGAGACGACCAGCGCCGTCCCCGTCTGTCTGCTTACCGAAGTTCCCGTCACGTAATCCGGCCTCGCTGGCGTTGACCTCTATCCAACACCTCATCCAGCGTCCGGAAATCCGGCTGTTGCAAGATCCCATCTAAGGATGCTTCATCCCGCAGGGCAATGAGTAGGCGGATAAACGATCCGAGCGAAATCTGTCCGGTTCTCTCAAACTTCTTCAGTGTTCCAAGCGGTACGCCGGAGCGCAATGCCAGCCCTTGCTGGGTTAAAGCACAGGCCAGCCGCCGTGCTCGTAATCGTGAGGCGAGGGTTTGGTGATAGTCAAGGTAATTATACTCCATAATAGATATTATAGCATCTTTTATATGTCTGAATAGACAAGTACGATGACTGATATATCTATTCAATACATTGCCTGATACAATGAGGCGAATGCGGTATTTGATACCGGGCGGGGGATATTTGTTGATGCCAGCGGCCAGTTCTCCAGATTTCTGAGCGCCAAACGGCCTGAACAGGCACAGGAAATTAAGGTTCACACAGGTACATGACTATGTGATTATGACCGCATGAAATTGAACAGCAAAAAAATACTGATCGGCGTGGCTACGTTAGCCGAGTTGGAAAGTTCCCGGCATACCGAGGGTGTTGATTATCTGGTCTATCTTGAGGATACCCCTGATCTGTTTATCAAAGATCATGTCAACAACATCAATTACATCAATGCGGCCGCCCATGGCTTTTACAGCGAGTTATGGGAGCGGGAAAAAGACGTGATTTCGCCTGTTGCTACTCCCTTAACGCTGTTAAACAGCAAGGTATTTGCTTTTGTGCAGCATAGCAAAAACGGCTTTTTTGAAAAGGCCGACCAGGCTGAATTCGATATCAAGTTCATCGTTCGCAAGCTCAATGTGAGCGACATGACGATTGCTGCCCGGTATATTGACCCTGATGCCCTTGCTGAAGTACAAAAAATCATCGACAGCGTAAAGCCAGATGCACCTCTCCAGCAGACTATGGGGCCGGGTATGTGATACACAACTCATACGTCTTCTGTCACTTTTAGCTTATAGGCTAAATTTAGTCTATTTACTAAACAGGTCTAAAAGTGACAGAAGATAAATTATTGTTTAAAAACCCATTATAGTCTGGAGCTTGGTTACCCACCACCTTACTTGGCCGGAAGAGATGAATAAAAAACTGAATTTAGACTCTGAGTAGCTGATGTTGAAGCTGTTGATTATCTTGAATCAATGGCCATCTGTATAGGAATGTTTATAGCAAGTTAATCAAATATTTTAATGACTATTCCCGCCACAGACGCTGCTACAACTGCAGCCGTACCTGCAACTGCAAACAGGCTTTTCCAAAAGCCAGTCCTGATTTTTTCTATTTCAACTTTAATGGACTCCATCGCAGTTTTCAGAGATTCCATATCAGCCTGTGTTGCCAAGTGCTGCACATGTGCTTCCAGCCTGGCTACTCTTTCGCCTATATCTCTGCCATCTCCACCGCCTGCCGAGGATGGTGCAGAACGGTCAGGGTTTGGTGCTAATGAGTG
The DNA here is from genome assembly GCA_963422205.2 of Gammaproteobacteria bacterium. Lineage (GTDB taxonomy): Bacteria > Pseudomonadota > Gammaproteobacteria > Eutrophobiales > Eutrophobiaceae > CAXMWX01. Next base: position 375,727 of record CAXMWX010000005.1, read on the forward strand.
TATGTTATCAGCCATAGTCCAGCCATTCCCAGAGATCACCATTCGTGAAACCCGAGTAGGCGGAATTCAGTTTGAAAACAGCGCCACTGTCTTTGTGATTCTCGCTGTTTATCCCAAGAGTTTCGCAAATTTTACCAGTAGTTGTGTTTTCAGCGCGAATAGAAATACATGCGCGTCAGTATGATGAGCATAATGATCTGGATAGTGCTCCTCAACCCTATATCCCTGCTTTCATTTGATGGGTTGTCAATAACAACAAGGTAAACAGCCATAGCCTATATTCTCAATTCTCTATTTGCATTATTGTTATCCTATGCAAGGATAGCCACTCATAAGTGCACATTGTTAATCTACTAGCTATTCTTAGTATTACATATTATCAGGTATAGGGACAAGTTTCGCCCGTCATAAGTACCGATGATGCACGTTTCTATGAGCGTATAGGCCGCAAGATGGCGATACATGAACGGTACTCCGCTTGTCTTAGGCATTGCGGTTGATAGCGACTGCCCGGAGCTTGTCTCGGTAGCGGTCTATGCCATGATAGATATCGACCCGTTCAGGTTTGGCGTTCGTGAAGAAAAGCATACGCACGTAGCGGTATAAGCGGCTTATACTTGAAATGCTGGGTTGAATGCGGAAGTTTTTTGAATACTTTCCGTCGATGGGGTGAGCAAACGGCAGATACTTCATGTCACCATAGTGGCGAAATTTCTGTTGGCGCACCAGGAAGCTAACGACTCGATCGAGCCAGCCGCCCCAGGGAATGAATGCAGCTAGAAGGCGGAATAGGTGTTTGAGGCCGGTGATGCAGGTTCCCGAAGGTGGTGCGAATGGAACTGGGTCGGCGGCATTGACGACTCTATAGATTGGTGTCTTGAACCAGCCGAGTAGCCCTGTATCACCAACTCGGGGCGCGCCAAAGGTATAGCACGCGGCGAGTTGCTTGGAACTCAGATACCAAGTGGCAACAATCGCAAGGGCACCACCAAGAGAATGGCCGGTGACGTATAGCGGCAAGTCTTTGACTTCCTTATACGCCAAGCGTTCGAGGATTTCTTTCTCAGCCGACTTATAGGCATTGTGAAAACCTTTGTGCATATTGCCGATCAGTTCTTCGTCGCCGACATTCGGATTAACAATCGGCGTGGGTGTCGTCTCCAAGTTGGTGAACCAGTCGCTAACTTGTTGTGTTCCACGGAAAACAAGCACAGCGAAAGGTTGTTCCGTCTCTGTTGCGTTGCGAACGATGACCATAGCCTGTGTATCCGTCTCCGGAATATGGATTGGCGCGTCACCGACGAGGGAGAAATGACCAGCGGCGAGAGCCGCTTTCAGAATTTTGTTGTTTTCACCGTTACGTTCACCTACGCTGGATAATGTCAGGGCGAGTTTTTGCAGGCGCTTTTTGATGTCATCAATGCTAGTTTTCTTGTCGGCGGCAAGATTGGAGAGGTCCTTGGCCATAGACATCAGGACATCATCAGATTCCTCATCAAAGCGTTCGTATACGATGTCGGCAAGCAGGGCCATCATCCATGCTATGCGGTCACTGTAGGCTGCACGTTTTGCGGGCACACTCATACTGTCGAGTTTTTCAAAATCCTGGTTCGTATTATGAATCATGGTGCTTTTTTAATTTACAATTTATTTATTATGTAATCCATTCCGGATTTAATGATTTTCCTGCGATTTTACGGGCGGAGCAAAATAGTGAAGGGCATCCACACCTTGAAGGGCCACCACATTCTGGAGAGGTCAATTATTCACATCCCCGGCCCGGTTTCCGGCTCAGGGGCTGGTTTGGGAGATGGATTATCCGGCCACAGCGCACTGAGCGGGAAAGTAATCGCATCAAATGGTGGGACTGAGACGGCGGCATCACCCGCCAGCGAGGCAATCAGCGACCACCGGCTATCGGTGAGCTGGAAGGCTTCCAGGGTACGGGCATCAGGATCGACAAACCACAGATAGTCTACCCCCTCACGGGCATAGATGTCGCGCTTGTCGGTCAAATCGAGCTGGCGGGTGGATGGCGATAACACCTCGCAAACCCAGTCCGGGGCAAGTTCAAAGAAGGCGGCATTTGGGAGGCTGGGCATAGTCTCGCGTCGCCAACCGGCCAAGTCCGGCACCAGAATGTCCTCGCCCAGGTGCAGCTCCGGCTCATCAATAATCCACCAGCCTCCCGGGCCGCCTCGGCCTGAGTTAAAAGGATCATCCAGAGAACCACCTAAGCGAGAACTCGCCCAGGCATGAGGTATAGCCGGGCGGGGCTGCATCCGCAGCACACCATAGATGACTTCTGCCACCTTGTGTAGTGGTGCATCCAGCACATCCTGGTAGGTGGCTTTACGGGTGTTAGGGGCAGGGGTGGACATAGGCCACATCTTAACGACATTCAGGGCGAAAACCAAACGGCATGGGTTTTCCGAGCCTTAAATCCTGCCCCTTAGACTTGCTTTTATTGGCTGGTGGTGTAAGGTAAAATCCCACAAACGATAGACACCTGATTGAAGGGGGGGATAGCCATGAGCATGTATGATTACTGGGCGGGACGCGATGATGCTGAAGCCTCAGCGAAGATGGGCAGGATCATAGACAACATGGCACTGGCTGAGGAGCGTGCCAGGAAAGAAAGGGTTTTCGAGAAGTGCTCCAATACCATGAATGGCCTCGCCTCCCGTGTCTGTTCAGAGATTAAGTGGAAGACACAGTACAAGGCGAGTGTATCGGCATGGGCGCATGAGGCCGACACCCTCAAAAAAGAGCTGCTACGGATAGCGGGGGATACACAAGAAGTCCGTGACTTCATTGCTAGGACAGAGAAAGAGGCGGATGAATTTTATAAGCAAGATTATAAAGATTTCCTATCCAAGGAGGAGTATTATCAGCAGCACGCTGCCGAGTTTGGCAAATAAGCCATAAGACCTGATAGCGAGACTTCACCCGAAAATTTAGGCATCTCTATCGTGTCCACGCGGGTTAGGTGTTCTATCATCCCCCGCTGCCTGCTGGTGTTCCTGAGCAGTTGCCTTCTCTCCCTGACCCTCCCCCTTAGCCACGACATTTCCTGGGGCATGTTGCTCTTCGGCGGCGTCATTCGTGGCTTGGGTGTTATCTGCATCACTTGTAGCTCCCTGTTCTTTAGCCCCTTGCTCACCTTGCCCCTGGCCATTTTCTTTTCCCTTGCCGGCGATTTTATCTGTGGTCTCTTTGACGACCTTATCGCCGCCCCGGCCGGCGGCCATCATCATGGTTTTGCCTTCCTCGCTGGTTTGCGTCTCGCCGAGGTTGGCCGAAGACTGGCCTATCCATGCCAGGGTGCGGTCTGGGATGACGTAGACCAGTGAGAAGGCGGTCTTGGCGAGGATAAGCACCATGATGACCAGCAGGGCGAGCATGCCTAACAGGGTGACAAGTCCGTTGATGTTCCCTGCGGTCATCCCCTTAACGAAGGGGGCGAACATGACCAGCAGCAACTCACTGCCATAGTGTAACAGCAGCATGCCCCCGACCAGGCCAGCGATCATGAGCACGGGTCGGGCGATGAGTGAGAGCACCAGCATCCAGCCGGCCTTGCCGTGGCTGCCGGCGATGCCATCGCCTTCTGGCACGGCATGTGCGGCGGCCCAGAAGGGGGCGGCGAAGATGGCTTCAAGCAGCATGACCAGCCAGCCGATGACGGCGGCAAACCAGTTGATAAAGGGGATGGCGGGGAAGTAGAAGGCGAGCAGCAGGCCGAGCATAAAGAAGGCGATAGAAAATATCCCTAAGATTTTGATCGTCGTGTGGATGATGCTCTGTGCGCCCTTGGCGGTCGCGCTGATGGCGTTGCCTATACCAGGGATGAAGCTGAGCAGACCCTTCTCGCTTGCCCCGGCCGCCGCATCGACTTTCCCTTTGATCAGTGCGGCGGTTATCCACAAGGCTTCTGTGCTGCCAATGATCCAGTGTCCTAGCGATTGCAGTTTGACCTCGGCATGGCCATCATCTAAGAAGAAGGCGGAGATTTTATCCATCAGCGGGCTAAACCAGACATGCGTTAAGCGGGCGAAGGTATCATGGGCATCTCCCACAGTGAGTGTGGGTGTGAGGCCAGCGACCCCGGCACTTTCCATTTTCGGGATGACGGTGGCGTTGATTCGGATCAGCTCATTTTTGACTTCAATCGCCCAGTATTTGGAGCCCATTCGTCTGAAGTCGGGGTGGGTGTAGGCAGGTCGGGTGGCGATGGCGTCACTGATTTGTCGGTTAATGCCGGCCATCGTCCAGAACCAGGTGCCGGCATACAGCCAGCCGGCATCTTTGGCCTCGGTGTAGAAGGCTTTATTGGCCTGGTTGACCTCTCCCTCACCCTGCTGGATGGCTTTGGCGGCGGCGGTGCGGATGGATGCGTTGTAGGCATTGATAAACGTCTGCATGCTGTCAGCCGTTTTTTGTTTTACCTCTCGTGAGGATTTCTTTTTACTGAGCAAGTAGCGGGCGGCTTCTTTGTTTAAGTCGAGGGTTAGCCGGGTAAAGGCGGCGATGGTCGCCTTGTGCATATACGCACTGACCGGGCCGGGGGGATGGCTTATCGTGAAGCTGCCACAGCCCCTCTCGGCGATGCTGAAGCCGGGCCGCCCATCGAAAGAATAGGAATAGGTCTGGGTACCGTCTTTGCCTGTTGTTCGTTGTTTATTGATGGTGATCTTTTGTTCTTTTTTACCCTTATATTTTATATCACTCAATTTCAGCATACAGATATGCGAGTTATACAGGGCGATGGCCATCTCTTCGGTATTTGGTGGGCTGACATTGACGATGGGGCCGGTGTTCTTGAAGTAGTCCAGGACCGCATCGTAGGTGAGGTCGGCGAACTTAAAGCCGAGGGCGGCGAACAGCAGGATCATGATTTGCACCAGCGAGTAGCCTTTGGCGATGGGCATGACCAGGGCGAGTGAGAAGGCGCTACGCAGGGGGATCCAGAGGTTGCTGTATTTTTTGCCGCCTGGTTCCCCCTCATGGGCGGTATTGGCGGTCATGGTGATGGTCGTCCAGATCATCAGGGCGACGGCGGCACCCAAGGCGGCGGCGTTGATGACGCTGGAGATGGCGGCGAGTATGCCGGGGGCGTTGGTGCCATCGAGGATAGTTTGTAGCGAGCGTGGGTCGAGGCCAAAGATATCGATGATGGACTGGATGGCCTGATTGGGGTCGCCAGCGGCGAGGGCAAGTTCGGGGGTGAGCAGGAGCAGGGTGGTGTAGGCTATTTTATTCATTGGTAGTTCTCATTTTGTAGTAGCAGTATTTCATGAAAACGCTGGCATTTTTGGCAAGACACTTAAAACCTTTAAAGCATCTAAAACATATAATGTGTAAATTCTGCTGCATAAACAGCAAATAATGCGTGATTTATAGCAGACTATACTCTATCTTTCAATGCTGGAAGGCAGGCAATGAAAAGAGATAATTATCCACTGTATATTACGTCAATCACTGTAATAAAGTAGGTTAGCAAAAACTGTATTTCACATTTAACCAAACCCTACCGAAATCATGCACCGACACCACACCGTTATCATCCTGATGGTCGCTATGACGATCTCCCCACCCGGGCTGACTGTCTCTCGCACTGACGCTCTGCCGGATTGTTATCATGCCATCAGTGGGGCGATAGCAGCGCAGCGCGCCTGGTCACGACAGGGCTTTGAAGTCGCCAACCGAACGTTAAGCAATAACACGGATTCGCTGTTCAATCTGGATTGCTTGAAAGACATTGCGCTGGCCGGTGGGATCAACATCTACGGGAAAAACCCGCTGGATATTCTGAAAAAGAAGCTCTGTGATTTTGCCAACCAGCAGATAGATGAGGTCAATGCCCGTACCCGGCAGCAGGTTGACCTGCCGCATGGTCTGGGTGGGTTAGATGCGGATACCGGGCTGGGCTCGGATAGCAGCCGGGCAAAGCATCCTGTCATCCGCAAGCCATCGGCCTCGGTCTCCGGGCGTACCCAGGCGGGGACAAAGGGAGTTAAGGGCAGGGTCAAGAAAAATACCACGGGCTTCTCCAACTTGAAGGACTTTTTCAAATGAGACACATCCTCATCGTGTACTTCACCCTGGCTGTGTTGCCAACACCACTAAGCGCCGCCCCCTGCTGCCCGGCGGAGATCAGTGCTACCCGAAGTGTGGCCTCGGCAGTGACCACCATGAACCAATCCTTGGTGGCGACATTGAAGGTGCTTGGTCAAGCCGTCACCCAGCAACTGGTGGCAAACAATCACAGCCAGTTGACGGCCATCCAGACCCAGACCAAGGTGTTTGAGCAGATCATGAAGACCCATGCGGCGACCCTGGCCAGCCAGCAGGCACAACGGGATTTTGGCACTGCTGGTGAGATTACCGTGAATGGCAGGCAGGTGATTCTCTCCTCCCGCTCGCCCACACTGTGTGATGAGCTGGCGGCGGCGCGCCGGGCAGGCATGAGTGCAGAGAAGATAGCCGAACTCAACGCACTGTTGCTGGCCGATCAAGCGGCACACAATCGTGATGTGGTGAGTATGAATGAGACGGCTGAACGTATGAGACGCACTGAGACGAGCAGTTTTGATGCCACCTGGCTGGGCTTGGATAGCTTGACTGAGGCCGAGGTGCTGGCGGCTAATGAGCAGATCAAGTACCTGACCAATCCCCTACCATTGCCCGCTTTGGCAGACGATGCCAGGGCCACACCAGCCGGTGGGGATTACATGGAGCAACGTTCGCTGATCAACAGCCGTATTGAAGTCACGCAGGCGGCTTTGAGTGAGAATCTGGCGATGCGCGCACCCGTGCTTGAGGATGGCGAAGGCAAGCGAAGTCGCCTGTCGGAGATGCAGCGGCGGGTTGACAGTACGATTGATGATGTGGGCGATACTGCCTGGCTTAAACGTATAGAGCAGAAAGGTATAGCGGCCTTGTTAAGGGAGTTAAATATCACGGCAGCACACCTGTACAAACTGAACCTGTCGCAATATCGGATGGACTTACAGCGCAATAACCTGCTGGCGGTGTTGGCATCGCATCATAACAAAGGACAGGCCGATGCCGTCTATAACGAATACCAGCACACCTTATACGATGACAAATGATGAGGAGATTACCATGAGTATACTATGTGACCTTGAGCCAGCAGATGACTCATACGCACATCTCAGCGAGGGTGATCCTGCCATCCTTGAACTGATTGATGATCTGAATGATGAGGTGGATGCCGACGGTGCAGAGCGGGTCTCAGACGTTGACCCGAAGTCCAGGCAAGTCAGCGATGAGGCGGCACGTGCTGCTGTCGCTGCCACACCGAAGCCGACATTCAGTCAGGCAGTGGTCGGGCTGGGGATACTGCCTTTTTATATGGTGGCGATGATGAGAACGCTGACCCGGGAGAAGCTAATGCGTTGGCGGGAGAACCGGACGCTCAGCGCGATGCTGGAGGTCGGCCAGCGTACCGAGACACTGGATAAACAGCTGGATGCGCTTGGCACGGCCAGTAATGACAAGGACAAATCGGCGAGGTTAGATCAGATCATGCGAACGATTGATCTGATCGGTGCGGCCTCGTATCGCACCACGGCCTATTGTGGTCGGTCGGGCAATGCGGCGTTTTTAAGGCAGTTCAGGGTGACTATCAGTGACACCCTGAAAAGCCGCGCTGATATGTTGGCGGGTGTAGCGCATCGAGAGGTCGCTATGCCGGAGTATCTTGACCGGCAACTCAACGCCATTGTGGAGCGCATTGATATGATGTTGGCTGCCATGTCCTCGCCTGACTCAAATCGCCGTGCTGATCAACATGCAGGGCAGGTGGTCAGCCTATCGCCTACGGCGGCATGAGTCCTGTTCGGGATATGAGCAAGCCGTCCCCCCTGTTTGTGATCGAGGCACCCGGCAAGGTCAGGGTGCTACGCCGGTCATTGAGAAAACTGGGTATGCATGCTGAGGTGGTATGCACCAAGGGGCATTTTGTGGCCTTTCCTGAGCGGTTGCGGCCACTGGGGATTACCTCTGATTATCAGCCCATCGGTTTACGTGCCAATCCTGCGGTGGTCAGGCGGCTGCAAGCGCTGGCCAGAGATGCTGATGTTTTTATTGCCACGGATGACGATCAGGAAGGTCATCGGATTGCTGTGGATGTGTATCAGCATATCAAGGCCATTGCCCGGCGCACGGTACGCCTGCCGCTGCGCGACATCAGTATGGATGGTGTGAGGCAGGTGCTTGAGCGGGCGGCGCCAGTGGCGGTTCATACGGGTCGGCCAGCCGGGGTGAGGCGGATAGTCGATCGCCTCATCGGTTACAGTTATTCCCGTCAGGGCATTGCCTGTGGTCGGGTATCGTCTGCCTTGCTGAGTGTTACGGCCCGCCATGCACCGATTATTGGTCATGTTGTTCTGAGCTTGCCAGCGGCTGATGGCGGGGAGGTATTTGCTTGTCGGATGCCGGTTACGCGGGAGACGCTGTCTCTCTGGCGATACCGGCAGCGGCTACTCTGGGACAGCCAACCAGCCAGGGTAATGAAGGTAGCAGGGAAACGTACATCGCCGCTGAATTATGCTGGTCTGATGCAGCATGTACTGGCAAGGCACCATGAGGTGAGGGCATGAGTGCATTAACAGCCCTAAATCAGGCCCTGCAATCGGTGTATGAGGCGGGCGATACCACCTATTGCAGGAGCTCCAGCCGGGCTTTCTCATCAGCGGGTGTCGCCATACTGGGGCGGATTGCCGCACGCGCCGGTTTGCCTTTTAATCCAGAGTGCATTCCCATACATGATCTGCAAGCGGCTGGCGCGCATGAGGCACAACGCCCGACTGAGGCAGCAATGGGCAAGGTGGTGGACTTGTTGCCCGTGGATACGGCGCTGTTATCCGATGAGGAGTTTGTGCTGGCGGAGCTGGGTCGACAGGGGCTCTTGTGTGGTACGGAAATACAGGTTGATCTGCCCGATGTCCGTCACCTGCCCGACTGGGCGAGGGGCTTGCCCTGGGAGCGAGTGACCGCTGCCAGTGCGTGTTCATATCCTGCCCGGCCGGAGCCGGGCGTGTACACCTATGAGACAGACGAGATAGCCTTTCGTCATCTGGTCAGCTTTGGGCTGGGCAAGCCCTCAACGCTGGTCGGCCACGCCAACCGTTTTGCGATGCGAAAGCTCTATCACCCGCATACCGGCTTGACCCATAAGGGGCAGAGGTGGCTGGATTTGACCCCGGCCATTCTGCGAATGGTAGAGACCAGTCTGGCGATGGAGGCCATCTTTGATGAGAGTGTGAGAGAAGACGATGAGCGCATCGCCATAGAGCGTGCCCTGGCCTGCCTGGGAGAGGAAAGCCAACGCTATATCACACAACGGCTTGAAGGGCAGGCGGTTTTCTCTTTGCTGAACGGTGTGCCAGAGAATAGCCGCCAGCAACAATCACCACCTGCCCCGGAAAACGAAAACAAGAACAGCGAAGGCAAGACTACAAAGCAGCAGACGGATAAAGCCAGGGCGGTTGATGCCGACAGGACGCCCGATAGTATGCCGATGGGTATGTAAGTGGGCGCTGAGACAGAACTTCCTGGATACGTCAGTGAGCCAGTTGACCCTCCGTTTAAGCTAATCAGTCAGGCGCTCATCAGGCAGGCAACTGCTGCGGGTGTGCGCTATATGACTGTCAATGGCATTGATTGCAAACTGGCCCTGGATGAGGCATTCGCCGCCGATGGTCTGCTGCCCTTGCTGGTCACTCTGGTGCAGCATCGGCATGGACTTGCCTCATTGCCCCTGTATTTGTTGCCTGATAAGGCCAATGCCTTGACTGGCTGGCGGGTGGCGTTGGGAGAGCAGGTAACCGACGAGCAGATCAAATCGGCACTGGCCTTACTCGGCGAGGAGCTGACCCTACTGATTGATGCCTCGACATCCAAGGAGTTCATCAGCCTGGATAGCCATGAGTGGCGGGGCCTGCCCTTTGGATGACAAAGGGCTGGGAGATTAGCTCAAGGCATGAGGATCAACGATCTAAAACTGGCCTTGCAGCGCTGGTATTCCAGCGAGCGGATGGTCAAGGTCAGGGCAGTGGTGTGGCAGGCGGCCAGGGTGTTCAGGCTGTTGTTCTTACCGGATTTCAAGGCCCTGTGGCGTTTGAGCCGCAATGATTATCCCGGTGGCTTACGATCGGGTTTGATCACCAGGGAGGCAATCGCTTCATGGCAACGTGCCAGCACACCAGCCAGAAAGGTGCACGTGGCATTTATCAAGGTCAATCCGTTGGTGATGCTGGCCTGGTATCTTTGTGCGCTGGTCTTTGCTGGTTTAGCCCTCTGGCTGGGGTACAGTTTTTTTATTGTCTCTCACTGGAGTGAGCGGCTGAATTGTTTTATGGGGTTTTGTGCGGCGCTGACATTTTCTGTCACCGGTTTTTATAATACCTGGTGCGATACCACCAGGGTGGCGGCCTATAAGCGCTCTATCAGGCGCTATATACAGAGCAGCCCGGGACATAAGGAATAAGATATGCGTTTGTATATTGCCGAGAAGCCCTCATTAGGGATGACGATTGCCAAGGTGTTAGGCATCAAACCTGGGCGACATCAGGGGTATGTTGAGACCCGTGATGGGTATGTCACCTGGTGTGTCGGACATATTCTTGAGATGGCAAATCCTGAGCATTACTGGCCGGACATGAAAGGTCAAAAATGGAGTCTGGAGCCACTGCCGATGGTGCCAGCGCAATGGGCCAAGCTGCCCGTTAAGGCGAAGCAAAAGCAACTGGCCATCATCAGCAAACTGCTCAAGCGAAAAGATGTCACCGAGATTGTTCACGCCGGGGATGCTGGCCGGGAGGGACAGATGATTATTGATGAGGTGTTGGCCTATCACCACAACACCAAGCCGGTGGTTCGCTTCTGGACGAAGGGGCTGGATAAGCAAAACATCCGCAAGGCACTGAACAGTATGCCGGACAATGCCCGGTTTCAGTCATATTCGGATGAGGCCAGGGCAAGGGCCGAGGCCGATTGGTTGATCGGTATGAATATGTCACGGGTGGTGTCCATCAAACATGCCCGATACGGTGAGGTGCTGTCAGTGGGACGGGTACAGACGCCAACGCTGGCGATCATTGTCGATCGGGAGCGGGCAATTCAGCAGTTTGTGCCGAAGACCTATTATGCCATTGTGGGGACATTTGAACATCCCAATGGCTGCTTTGAGGCGGTTTGGGATGTCAACCGGTCGGCATACAGCGAGGGTATTGATAGCCAGGGGCAGTTGACTAATAAACGACAAGGGGAAAAGATAACACAGGCACTTAAAAACACTACGGGGACGATCAGCACCTTTGATGAGAAAACACAGAGCGTAGCACCGCCGCTACCGATGGTGTTATCCACCTTGCTGGCGAAGGTGAATAAGCGTTACAAGATTGACATTGATAAAATCCAGGCGGCGGCACAAACGCTGTATGAGGCGGGTGCCATCACGTATCCCCGCACCGATTGTGAGTATCTGCCCGAAGCCCAGCATGGCGAGGCCGCCAGTGTGATTGAGGTGGCTACCGGGGTGCTGAATATCCAGGATAGCCGGGCAGCCACCCTGGACAGTACGCTGAAATCCCGTGCCTGGAATGACAAGAAGATCACCGAGGACCATCATGGTTTGATGCCGACTGTGCAGGCCCCGGCATTCAAGCTCGACTTGGAGCGCACTGTCTATGACTATGTGGCGAGATATTATCTGGCACAATTCTATCCAGAGGCCGAAGACTTCAAGCGCCGTTGCGAGGTGCGGCTGGCGGGAGAAACATTTGTGGCATCAGGCACAACAGAAGTTGCCCCCGGCTGGCGCAGGCTGTTTGGCAAACTCAAGGATGTGGGCGAGCAGGCTACGGGCAACAACACGCTGCCAGCCATGCAGGTGGACGATCCCGTCAACTGCATAGCCTTATCGCTTGATGAGCGGCAAACCAAACTGCCCACCCGCTTCATGCAAGGGACGCTGGTGGATAAGCAAGGGGGGCGATGGCCTCGGTGGCGAAGTTTGTGACCGACCCGGCATTGAAAAAGCTATTAAAGGACACCGCGGGCCTGGGTACGCCAGCGACCCGTACCGAGATCGTAAAAAAGCTCTTTGCCCGGAAGTTCATCACGTCCGGTACGGGTAAGCAGAAGCACTACATCTTCCCCACCGAGCTGGGGTGTCGGCTGATTGACAAGGTGTTGCCGGAACTCAAAGACCCCGGCTTGACGGCCTTGTTTGAGCAGGAGCTTGAGCGTATCAAGCAGGGCAGCAGCACCCGCCAGGCGTTCATAGACAAACAGGTGACTTTCCTTCAGCGCGTGATTGCCAAGGAAAAAGCCGCTTGAGTACAGGCTTTGGCAAGGGTTGGTACCTATGCCGTGGTGGTTCAAGTATGTTAAAATAAGCACATGAAATTGAACCGTAAAGCTGTCAGGAAAAGCGTATTGGCGAGGCATCAGGATGATAATTATGTCGATGCTTCAATAGAGGAACGTATGGCTATGGTTTGGCCTCTGACCAAAGAGGTCGCCGCTTTAAGTCCCCGGCACGATGTGGAACGAAGATTACAAAGACATATTACACGCCTTGTCAGCAGAGCAAGTTGATTTCATTCTGATCGGCGCTTATGCCCTGGCCGCTCATGGGTTGCCCAGAGCGACGATAGATGTGGATATTTGGGTGCAGCCATCATCAGGCAATGCCAGAAAAGTCCACGCTGCGTTGCTTGCCTTTGGTGCGCCAATGCGTGAGATTTCAGTGGCGGATTTTGCAGAAGAAGGTACGGTTTTTCAGATTGGCGTAGCGCCCCGGAGGATCGATATTCTAACCGGAATCAGTGGTGTCAATTACGAGGAGGCGATCGAGGAAGCGATTGTCACCAAAGTGGAAGGCATACAGATCAACATACTGTCAATGAAGCATCTGATAGCAAACAAAATGTCAACTGGCCGGCTTAAAGATTTGGATGATGTACAGAGGCTGCAAGAGCTGGTCAAGCGTTCTGATGCAAAAACCATAAGTGACATCACGCCTAACATTGATCTTAAGTTCGCATCAGGATGAAGAGCCAGGCATCCGATAGACAAGGTTGGATGAGGCAATGATACGAGTAGTAGGCAGACGTAAATTACAGCCTATCAGCAGTAAGCCATCAGGTGATAAATTGAGGGAAGGCATTTTGTTTGTTGAAGAGATGGGTAGATTATGTCCGGTTAAGCATATTCCTAAAGGTATCTATCGCTTTAACAGCCATGCTGAAATGAACGAGTATGACATTGATTGTACTGTCAATGCCATGAAAAAACTAAGGCGGAAGCGGCATGAGCATGTCTGACAATGATTATTGCAGGCCGCCTACTACTGCCGACTTACTTCAGCTCATACAGTCTCTAAATAAAGAAAACGTACCTTATCTTTTGATAGGAGGCCATGCCTTAAATGCACACGGTTATTACAGAATGACCACGGATGTTGATATTCTGTTGCCTAAAACAGTTGACCCTGGCGCTATTATCCGCGCTTTGCTGGTGTTGCCAGACCAAATCGCCAGAGAGATTGACCCTGCCTGGTTTGCCGAAGGCAATACTATCCGTGTAGCGGATGCGTTTGTCGTTGATCTGATGTTCAATGCCTGTGGCGAGAGTTATGAGTCACTCAGCCAACATACGCATACGATTGAACTTGACGGGGTGCCCGTCAAGACTATTGACATGGAAGGTTTGCTAAAGACCAAACAAACTATCAGAGAGAAGGATAAAATAGATAGAATGTTGCTTGAGCGGGTGCTGGCAGAGGAGAAACTGGAGCAGGAGAAATCTGCCCAGGCAAAACCTGGCCATACATCCTCACCAGAGCCGTGAGTTTTCATTAGGTAACACAAGCACAATGATGGTGAGATAATCTGATGCCCCTGTTTGAGATACTTGGCTTTTCATGGGAGCGCTCCGCCGTCCATGCTGGCGTATCGGCCTCAGTTGAGCGGGTTGTTTTTCGTTACAAGCAATCGCTTGCTCAGTTTGTGTTTGATGCCAGTGCCCTTGAAGGCAACCCGTTTACTTATCCTGAAGTTAAGACGCTGATGGATGGCGTGACGGTGGGAGGACACAAAATCTCTGATCAACAACAGGTGTTAAACCTCGTGGCGGCGGCTGAGGCATTATTCAGGCTGGTGAAGGCCGACACCTTTTCCCTGGACAAGACAACCTTTGATCGTTTGCATGGGCTGGTAGCCCGTGAGAAGGCGCTGGAATGGGGGCATTTTCGGGGCGAAGGTGAAGAGAGCAGCCTGACACCCTCGGTCGCTCTCGGTGAGAAGGGGGGGTATACGCCAGCGCTGACTGAGCCAGGTGGCACCAACTTACAGCGGATTTTTTCTGTGGGTATTGATGCCCTGAACTTGGCAGTCACCGAGCCGCAAGAGCGGGCAATGGCGCTCTTTCTGTTCGGAGCATTGCAGCAATTCTATTTTGATGGCAACAAGCGCACCGCTCGCTTTATGATGAATGGCATTCTCATGTCACATGGTATGGATGCGATCTCTGTGCCTGCTGTGCGAGACAGGGAGTTCAATGAGAAGATGGTGCGATTTTATCTGACAAAGGATGCCACCGAGATGATGCACTTCCTGATTGCGTGCCAGTCAAAAGATACACCCAAGCCGGAGTCACTATCCGGGCTATCGCCGTGAAGCGAGGCAGTGATGGTAAGGTATCAGCATCAACATACTGTCAATCAAGCATCTGATAGCAAGCAAGCTGTCAACTGGCCGCCCAGGGGCTTGGCGGATGTGTTGAGGTTGCGTGAGTTAAACCCACCTGCTTATACAACTTCATAAAGTGCAAGAAACTTTTATTTATCCCTGCAAAACCTCAAGTTTATTTTGTTTCTCATGAGCCAGCCACAGGAAGTCACTGAATGCCTAAAGCATCTCGGCACCTACATTGAGATTGCTCGCAGACGCCAGCAGCTGACATTGAAACAGATGGCTGGCAGACTGGATGTGAGTATTCCAACCTATGTGGCGATAGAGCAAGGCTCGCCTGCCGTCAAGCTGGCCAATTATCTGACTGCCCTGTGGATCATGGGATTATTGGAACAAGCGATGAGGATCGGTCATCCTGATACGGATAAACAGGGCAAGGCGCTGGAGATACGGCGTTTGCTTCGGGGTGGTCAGCGGCCCAGAGCGGCATCTGATGTAACCGGGGCGCATGATTTTTAACGATGCAGCCAGCACTGTCAGAATTATATGTCTACATGACCTTGCCGGGTACCACTGTGCCGGTGATCTGTGGTCGCTTACAGGCGATGCCATCCTATGATGGTTCAGGTGGCTATTACCAGTATGTCTATGGCAAAAGCTATCTCGCCAGAGATCAGGCGATACCTGTAGAGCCTTTTACGCTACCGCTTTGGCTGGAGACATTCAGCACCGGGGGGAAGCATATATTCGGTGTGTTCAGTGATGCGATGCCGGATTTCTGGGGGCGGGTGGTTATTAGTCGGCGGTTGCAACGCGCGGAGATAAGCGAGTTGGACTACTTGTATTATGCGGGTGATGACCGGGTGGGGGCGTTGTCCTTCTCACCGGCCTGTCAACCGGAGTTAAGCCCGCTTGCCTCATCGGCGGCAATGAAACGGCATAACTTGGCTGAGTTGGTGGATGTTGCCTGGCGGATTGAGCAGAAATTGCCGATTGAACCAGCATGGGATGAGTTGGTAAAGACGGGCAGTGGTATGGGTGGGGCGAGGCCAAAGTCGGTGGTACAGCGGGATGATGGGCTGTGGTTGGCGAAGTTTGCCCGTACCGATGATATGTACGATAAGCAACGGGCTGAATTCGCTGTGATGTCAATGGCCCGCGACTTGTCACTCAATGTGCCGGACATTGACCTGCGTGAGGCGGGCAGCGCTTCGGTATTTCTGATCAAGCGCTTTGATCGTGAGCAGACGGCAACCGGGGCATACAAAAAGCAGCATTTTTTAAGCGCCTGTACCTTGTTTGCTGCCCATCCGTTGGGTGGCCATACGCAGGACTCCTATCCTCGATTAGCTGACTTATTGCGGCGGTTCAGTGCGGATGCGGTGGCTGACAGGCAGCTGTTATTCAAGCGGATGCTGTTTAATGTGCTGGTGAGCAACACGGACGACCATCATCTTAATCACGGCTTCATATTGGGTAAGGGAGGCTGGCGCCTCTCGCCGTTATATGATGTAGTGCCCCTGCCCACCCGGCAGGATAAAAAGTCCCACGGGTTAGCCCTGGGCGAGCAGGGTACCGCCTCGTCCATTGACAATGCTTTAAGTCAGGCCGGGCATTTTGGGGTGAGCAAAAGTCAAGCGCTGTCGTACATTGAGGAGCAGGTAGCGGTGATCAGTCACTGGGAGAACTATTGCATTGAGGCGGACATGTCTGTCCTTGATCGCAAGTTATTGAGTCAGTGCTTCCTGCCAGAGCATATTGGTCTGGATAGGTATTTTCCGAAGGTGTATCCGGCCCAGTTGGCTAAAGGAGAATACATGGGTATGCAACAAGGTTTATCGTCAACTCCGTAGCGATGGCGCAAGCAGGCGCCCAACGTACATTGTTGACGCCGTACGATATTGAGTGATTAACTGCCAATCTCACAGCGAAACCTACCACAGGCATAAGGCAAATATATTTGACTATGAGTAAGACACTACACGATCCTGACAGGCTGAATGTATGGCAGGGGCAGCGCCTTGTCGGTTCTATTTGGCGAAACGAACTGGGTCGTATTGGGTTTTGTTATGCTAACGAGTGGCTGGCGGCCGGTGGTTTTGCCATTTCCCAAAGTCTGCCTTTGCAGGTTGACGAATTTCCCCCTGACCACGGTCTTGCCCATCGCTACTTTGCCAATCTTTTGCCGGAAGGCGGCGCGCGTGACCGAATTGTTCGTGATTTTAAGATTGCCAATTCTGACTTTTCCTTACTCAGAGCTATCGGCGGTGAATGTGCCGGAGCGTTGTCAACTTTGCCTATAGAGCAACGGCCGACTGCTGAACACCGGTATGACAAACTATCAGAAAATGAGATGGTTGAGTTGGTTTTAACTCGTGGTCGGGTTTACAAGAGGAGCGCAAACGATACGCCCCGGCTTTCCCTGGCGGGCGCTCAAAACAAGTGTCCTGTACTGGTTGAAAATGATGGCTGTTGGCTGCCCATGCAGGGGGCGCCATCCAGTCATATCCTCAAATTTGAATTACCGGACTACCGCAATATACCAGCTTATGAGACGTTTACCACCATGCTGGCAGAGGCTATTGGTCTACCTGTGGTATCTATCCGGTTACGATCAGTCAAGGGCAATCGCTATGCTTTGATTGCGCGCTACGACAGATACAGGGATGAGAACCAGCAAATTGTCAGGTTGCATCAAGAGGATTTCTGTCAGGCGCTGGGTAAGGGTTATGAGCACAAATACCAGGCGGACGGCGGCCCTGCATTTGCTGACTGTTATCGGCTACTCAAGGATGTATCAAGTGTACCGGATGATGACCTTGGCTGCCTGCTGGACTGGCAGATATTTAATGCACTGGCCGGCAATGCTGATGCCCATGTCAAAAATCTGTCGCTTTTGTATCATGCCAACGGCAATATCCGTCTGGCGCCTTGCTACGATCTCATTTCTACCTGTGCTATTGAGCATATTGACCATCATTTGGCATTGTTTGTCGGTGATCAGAATAATCCCTATGTGCTCTCCCGAAAAGACTGGATGCTATTGGCAGAACAATGTGAGTTACGCCCTCAATTTGTCCATGATCGGGTACTTGAGATGACGAGGAGCCTGGTACAGGCACTACAACCGACACGGAATAGATTTGAAGGTCTGTATGGTCACTGTGATGCCTTGCAGAGGATAGAGCACGTAGTCAAGAAGCAGTGTCGGCGCATGTTCAGAGAATATAATATCCATGAACAGCCAAGGATAAGTGTGGGGCCAGAGTTGTCGTGATCGGCTAATGGGTGGCACTATAGGCTTTGTTTCGTCATCAAATAGCGTGAAATATAACTTCCTAAGACCCTCACAAATACCTCCGGATATTACTGGATGGGTATTTTCCGAAGGTGTATCCGGCTTATGCCAATCAGCGAGAAAAGGGACAGCGTTATTGGTCAGGGAAAGAGCTAATTCCTTATCATAGGATATCTCGCTTCTATTGCTTCGTATAAATCGTATGCTATCTTTCACAAGATTTTAGTAAGTAGCCGTTTCCGATACACCTGTCAGTTTCACTACATTCCAGGGCTGGGATACTTGCGAGCCGTTTCGGTTGAGGATATCTCCATATTATGTGCAAGCGTATTAATATCCTTTATCAATTGATAGCTAGGGTGTCGTCCACCTTGGTTTTGAATGAAAATACCACGAGATAACAGGTCTGTTATGTCGCTGATAGCCTCGGTCTCCGCACATTTCGCTATCTTGGCATATTTACCCTTATTCATAAATCCCTGGAAATTCTCTTCCAACATACGATTCAGGATATGGCGCTGACGTTCATTGACAGGATTGTGCTTTAGACTATCCCAAAGACGAGCTTTGAAAAACACGTTTTCCAACGTGTGTTCAGATCGTAGTATTGCCCGTTCCAGGCATGACAGAAACCAGGATAACCAAGGGGTAATGTCGATATGACTGTTTTTTCCAACACGTTCCAGTTGATGGTAATACGCCTTGCGCTCTGATTTAAACTGCTTGGACAGGCTGTAGAAACGTTGTGAGGCGCCATCAGCCCGACACAATGCCATGTCACATATCGCCCGCCCTAGACGTCCGTTACCATCCTCAAAAGGATGTATGATCTCAAACCAAACATGAGCTATGGCTGCCTTGAGGAGGGGGTCTATATCGTTCGGCTGGTTAAACCAGTCTAAAAAAACTGTCATTTCCACATCCAATCGTTCCGCATCTGGGGCATCAAAATGTACTTTCTCATGTCCAATGGCGCCGGAGACCACCTGCACCCCTGCTGTTCGCCAGCCACCTGTCATAATGGGATACATACCACTCATGCCGGTCGGAAACACTGCCCTATGCCATTTGAACAGGCGTGCCTTTGTTAATGGCATTAAATACTGTTGAGTGGCATCCAGTACCATATCTGCAAAACCTTCAATATCTTGATGATCACTGGATGCGATCTCCCGCACCTCCGGGATATTGATGCCTAAGCGCCTGGCAATGGATGTACGCACCGTTTTAGGCGCTAGGGTAATACCTTCAATAGCTGAGGATTGGACTACGTCAGTGGTGAGCATGTTGAGACTGACTTCTTGTGTTAACTCAAAGCCCAGTCCTTCCATCCTGCCAAGCAGTTGCCCCTGGCGATGGCGTATATCAGCCAGTTTAGGCGTAAGCACTTCGGCATCCCAGGTAAAGCTAGGCCAGTTTGGATGTTGGTGTATCCGCATAGTAAACACCGCATTCTTTAAGGTGATTATACGCTTTATTCACTAACATGGTGGGGTTATAAACTGGCAGATCATCATTTTTTTCATGAAGCTACCGAAATCTGAAGCCACTGAAGCCATAAGATCCTACCCTCGTATATCTACACCTGTGCCCTGGGTGGCCATTGATGATCCCCCCTGTTGCGACGGCGCTTTGACCTACTGGACAGGATTGAGGTTGTGGGGTTGATTTTTCGCCAGCGCTATAACAGGCGACCACGGCTATGTCGAAACTGTCACGGTATACCCGCCAGCGGTAACGACCCTCGCTGTCTTCTGTTCCCGGCACAATATTTACCCATATACCAGCATCATGTTTGTTGCCATCCTTGCTTGCTGAACACAGATGATGGTGACCGGGGAGCATCGTCCCCGAAGGAAATGTGTATATGTTTCCTGCTTGATAGTGACTCACATACCCGCCGCTACTCCCGCTTGCTCCCTTCTTCCAGATACTGCCCTGGCAGGTAAGCAGCTTGCCCTGGTTGTCAAGCGCTATACTGCCGCTACTGCAAGCGGTGCCTTCTGTCTTGGTAGCCACACGCAAGTTATCGGTACTGGTCGTATGTAATTTACTGGTAGATGCCGGGTCAACGTAATAGGCGGTGTTATCGCGATCATAGACGATATTTGCGCTTACCTGATTCATCGTGCTTGTGCCACCTGGGTCAACCGAGAATCCCGGATGATTGGCATCGGTAAATGTATTTGCACTGAGGGTTGTCGCATTGACGGTACTGGCATTGTCAATGTTATTGCCACCCACATTTAAGTCGGCCAGCATGGAGTTCGCTCCATCCACACGCAGAAAAGCAGCCGGGTTATTGCCCGAGGTGGCGACTGTGGCGATGATAGTCACGATAAGTGGCTGGGCAGGCTTATGACCGAGCTCGGTATAGTGATAGCCAATCTTGCCTGCCAACTGTCGGGCGAGTACACCAATATCCCCCGTCCAGGTCTCCAGGGTCAGTTCCTGCCGCAAGTCTTCTGGCACTTCGCCGCCGGGATATTCTTTCAAGTTCGCTATGCTGCCTGGGTCACGGGACTGCTCAATTCTGCCCAGTGCTGCCCAAAGAGTTTGAATCTCAAGTGCGGTATCGGCTAAGGCACGGGTGATGCTGGGATCGGGCATATTGTCGCTGTCTTGGGGTATAGCGGGCGTCTTTTTCAGGCAGGCGGTCAGGATAAGGCCAGGCAGCGCACAAAAGATCAGCCTCAGAGAATACCGGGATGGGCTCATGGTCACGTTTTTGGCATTTAAGTTGTATTCGGCAGTTGTGATAGTTAAAGCACTTAAAACATCTAAAACAGTTAAAACATATATTGTGTAAAAACTTTATCACAGTAATAATATGATAGAAATATATCACAGTGCTGACATCGTGCAAATAAATTTACAATGACTGACATTCCGTTTAGGGTTAAAAACATTCCACTAACCGGGTATTTGATGTTCCATTAAGAGGGTAAAACATTCCACTAAGGGGGTATTTTGTATTCCACTAAGGGGGTATTTCATGTTCCGTTTAACGCCAACTAATATTCCACTAAGGGGGGAATAGAAAAATCGTATGCGAAAATCGTCAATAATTTGCTGCCCCGGTTTTTTAATTTGCATACTGAGCAGGAATGGACGGCAGATTATCTGGTCTGGTGGCTGATTGATGAGGTGCGACCTACCATCACGGCGGCAAGCTGGAATGTGTACAAGGCAGCAATAGTTCGCTATCTGGCGGCGATAAGTGCTGATGAGGCGGCCTACAGTCTAAATGAAGCGGATGCCAGAGAGTGTTTGCCGAGACCGAAAAAATCCGAGCGCCGGACATCTGGACAGAAATCCAAACGGGTGGATGAGATGGCATTACGACGGGTCAGGCAGTATTTGACTGTAGCGGGCGGCAAATGGGATGGTCTCATTCAGCGCTGGCTGGAGGTCGGGATCCTGACCGGTCTTAGGCCGGAAGAATGGCGCGATGCCAGGCTGCTTTTGCAAGCGGGCGAATGGCGGCTGAAGGTCAAAAATGCCAAATACCGTGAGCCGCTTACCGAAGAGATGAGCCGGCGTGCACATGGGGAATTTCGGTATCTCTGCCTGCATGGGCTGTCAAGGCGGCAGCGGGAGGGCATTGCCGCACATATCCATGCCATCGCTGCGTATGTGACCCATGATGAGGTCTGGGAGGGGTTCTATGAGAAGATCAGAAAACGTCTTGCCTTTGTAATGCGTCAGGCGGTGAGTGAGAAACACAAGCGCTTCACGCTTTACAGCTTACGGCATCAGTTTGCATCCAATGCGAAATCTGCCAGCTTGTCATTATGCGAGATTGCCTGCCTGATGGGTCATGCGGTGACAAAGACAGCATCGGTCACCTACGGCAGAAAGCGTTACGGAGAGTATGCAACGCACCAGGGATTTCCACTCAAGGCACTGGCCGATGAGATGGCGAGGGTGGAAGTCTCAGCGGGAGATGCGAGATCATCAAGGCAGCAGGCAATAGAGGTAGAGTACGGCGAATAAGAGGAGTGATCAAGGGAATTAGATACCAGAAAATACCAGTTATATACCTGATAATGTCATGATTTTTTACAACATTCTAATACAGTAAAACAATATTCCACGTGGAACATGAGGGTATGAAATACTGCCGGAAATATCAAAAAATAGCCGTGGCCGCAGTTTTTATATATTATTGACAGTGCTAAGGTCATTCTGTTTAAGCTGAGGAAACCCTTATGGAACTAAAGCAGCGCATAGTTACGGGTCAGCAGGTGAATGAAAAGAAAAAAGGACGCCTGGGGATGGAAAGGAGACAGATGATTGTCGTCCTGACTTTAAAATCCAGATGCAGATGGCAAGAGAAATTATGAATAAACATCACAAAGGACTCCATGAATTAGCTATGAAATGAGTGCACCTACATGGGTTAGTTCACAAGTTGTCCTGGCGATTCATAATGAACAGCTGGCAAAGCTATGGGGGATTGTCTGGGGTACGCGCTCTTGCAGCTGCCTATGCTTATGGGATTCTCCGCAATCATCCGTTCGTTGATGGTAACAAGCGCACTGCTTTTGTGGTCATGAAATTATTTCTGCAACTAAATGGTTATGAATTGAATGTCAACGATAATGAATTTGTTGAGATTATGCCGAAAGTAGCTGCTGGCACCATGCAAGAGACGGTGTTAATTGATTGGCTTAAAGCCAAAACGACATTACGGAAGAATGAACAAGTAGAGAAGGAATCACAACCAAGAGCCGAGCTCAGGCCCGGAAATAGTAGGCAAAACCGGAGAATCGGCCTGTTTTGTGGGTGGGTGATGCAGATTTTTGCCCAAAATGACCGCCATATTTGCGATTCCAGGCGTTTTTAGCCCCCGACCTATACTTAGTAGTTAGAGAGAGGGGGTTACCTCCTAAATCCTTTGAAGCGGAGATACGTCAATCTCGGCTTCATGCGCCATTGCCTGGGCAAGATCGTAAGCCGCCTGCATCCTGACCCAAATATCCGCCGTACCGCCAAAGGCCTTGGCCAGCCGGATAGCCATGTCCGGTGAAATACCTGACTGGCCATTAACCACGCGTGACAGTGTGTGACGTGCCACGCCCAAGTGGGTCGCTCCATCTGTGATATTCATCTCGGCAGAATCAAGCGCGGTCTTGATCTGCCGCCCTGGGTGGGGTGGGTTGCTCATTGCCATAGTTTTTCTCCGAAAGTATTTTCATTAGTGGTAGTCACCATAATCAACATCGTAAGCATCGCCTTTATCCATGCGGAACCAGATCCGGAAGTTGCCTGACCCCCGGACTGCTGAAAAGCCTTTCAGTGGTCCGCTTAACCGGTGCAGGTGCCAGCCAGGCAAGCGCATATCGGCCAGTTTCGTTGCGTTATCCAAACGGAAGAGAATATCTTTAACACGCTCAAGGTGGTCTGTTTTGATTCCGTCTGGGTCGCTCTTCTCATAGAGCTTCTTTAATGCGCGGCTTTTAAGTGTTTTTATCATCCTTTAATGTATCATGTATCGGTACACATGTCAAACTTAAACGCGGGCTTGTCCGCTTTTCCCTCCATAGGCGGTGTGTTCATATTGGGACTGCTGGGTAAAGGGTAAATCCAGGTGTAAGTCTCACATCCCCGGCCCGGTTTCCGGCTCAAGGGTTGGCTTGGGAGATGGGTTATCCGGCCACAGCGCACTGAGCGGGAAAGTAATCGCATCAAATGGTGGGACTGAGACGGCGGCATCACCCGCCAGCGAGGCAATCAGCGACCACCGGCTATCGGTGAGCTGGAAGGCTTCCAGGGTACGGGCATCAGGATCGACAAACCACAGATAGTCTACCCCCTCACGGGCATAGATGTCGCGCTTGTCGGTCAAATCAAGCTGGCGGGTTGAGGGCGATAACACCTCACACACCCAGTCCGGGGCAAGTTCAAAGAAGGCGGCATTTGGGAGG
Source organism: Gammaproteobacteria bacterium (assembly GCA_963422205.2). Classification (GTDB taxonomy): domain Bacteria; phylum Pseudomonadota; class Gammaproteobacteria; order Eutrophobiales; family Eutrophobiaceae; genus CAXMWX01. The sequence goes on from CAXMWX010000005.1 coordinate 399,681, forward strand.
CTGGGCATAGTCTCGCGTCGCCAACCGGCCAAGTCCGGCACCAGAATGTCCTCGCCCAGGTGCAGCTCCGGCTCATCAATAATCCACCAGCCTCCCGGGCCGCCTCGACCGCGGTCAAAGGGATTAACCAACTCACCCCCGATGATTGAACTCGCTCGCGCATGAGGTATAGCGGGGCGGGGCTGCATCCTAAGCACGCCATAGATGACTTCTGCCACCTTGTGAGGCGGCGCATCCAGCACATCCTGGTAGGTGGCCTTAGCCTGGGTTTTGCGTGCGGAGGTAATCATCTAAATCAGTTTAGCATAGCATATCGGCATTTGTAGCGTTCCTCATAAAGCCAGTAAAACGGGTTTGAAACTGGCTTTTATTACAAGTAACATTTTGTTTGCTTTATCTTTTACTTGGATTGCTGGAAATGGCACAGATAACATGAAGTTGATTGAAAACGTCATATCCGAGCGCATGATTGATGAATAGATTGACTACGGGTTTGGATGAGGCTGGCTTTACTGCATCACTTGATGATGATTTTCCGCAACACCTGACACGGGATGATGAGCAAAAGCTGCTGGATTTATGTGCTTCACGTTCCTTGGAGATAAGGTCTTGGGCGAAGATGGGCTCACCTTGCTTTATGGCGGGGGTGGCCGTGATGCTCGCTAGTGTTGCTGGGTTCGACCGCTGTAGTTTGTTGGCCTTGGCAGAGCGGCTCTATCCCGGGGCCAGCCAACCGGCAACATTTGCTCGCTGGTTAAAACATAGCCCGCTTCAACCTTCGCGCTTCCTGGCGATGTTGGATAGAGAACTTGCCCATGCGCCCTGAAGCCAAAGCACAAATGGAATATGTCGTTGCTTTCAGGGAAATCGCTGGGCGTATTGCCAAATCATTCAGCGGGGTAGCGGAGCAGGTATTGCCCATCAAAATGTATGTCGCTGGCGGGGCTGCGCTGCATTTTTATACCGGTGAACGTATATCCAGGGATATTGATGCCAGCTTCTCGCACCGGATAATCCTGCCGGATGATCTGGAAGTCAGCTATCGTGCTGCCGATGGTGCCGCCCGTTTGTTGTATTTCGACCGCTAGTATAAGGATAATACATTGATTATCCCCACTGCATTGCTGTTCGAAGTGGGGTTTTAATCGACAGGAGCAACCGATGATGATCTGTGCGCCGTAAAGGAATGGATAATGCTGTGCTATGAAGAGAGTCCGCAAGGTGTTTTAGAATACGTGATAGCGGTGATAAATTTCTTGTTGTTTTTAATATTTGAACCATGCCTTTATGCACATCAAGGGCATTTAATTTAATGAATTTCTCTCTTAATGCGGCATACATCTCAGTGTTTGGGACATCAGGAACAGGGATATTCATCAATTTTAGAATTCTTATCGCTTCATTCATACGGAGAGAATCGTATATGACTGCCGGAGAGATTCTGTCTGGTCGCTCCGATGCTGCCCTCAATGTGGAAATTTGATGCCTTGCTGACAGTTTGAGTATGCCAACATCTTCGGACACAATAGAGCGTACGCTGCCCTCATGATTTTCCCCTGCAATAACGCAAACATTAGCAAAAAATTGCTTGTAAGTTTCAATTTGTTGTTCAAGACGGGAAAGTGAGTCCCGTTCAGATTTGATCTCATAAGCTGTCGCTGTTCCATTGATGATTGCCAAATCTACTTTACACTCACCCACACGAAACTCATTGAGCATTGTAGCTGTTTGCAGCGAATGCCTTCCAAGAAGTACGCGCTGCGTCAGTGCAGCTTTATAAACATACTCATGGCGGCATTCGGTTCTCTTCAAAACATCAAAGGCGGCACCAAAGAAATGAAACACATTCTGCTTCAGGTCATCAGGCTTAAAGACACCCAGTGCTTCCTTGGCCAGTCGTGCAAATAGTGGTGATTTACCACGACCGGTCAATTCTCTCATCACGCTTGAAGAGAATAGGCGGGATATAGCTGATATTTGATTTGGTGAGAGCATATTCAACTACATCCTGTTTTCTTCACGGCATCTTAATGGAATTTTTTTGCCAGATAAACTAAAATCGGTTGAATTGAAATCCTGATCTGCTAAAAATAAACTGCTGACTGGCAAAGCTGCAATGGATTAGTCGATCTCGGTGTGCTACAGGCCATTATAACTTATTCTTAGCCACACGTTTCTCAACCCCATGCCGGGTTCTGACCTCGATCTCCTGTTCCATGAAGGCCATGAGCTTATCCAAAATCACCTTTCGCTCGGCCTTGTTTTTGCCCTGCTTGAGCGCCTGCTGCACCACGTAAGCCCAGCGATACACCGTGGGATACGGGGTCTTGAACTGGGCAAACCATTCAGTCACTTGCGGGTAGGAGCGCCCTAACAGCCGCACCAGATCATACTTGCCGAAGGTCTTGTCCACGTGCCTGTGAATATACGCCAGCAACTCGGTGGGGTGCGGGAAGCGGGGCAGAAAATACGCCTCTGGATGTTCGTACAGGTACCGTGTCAGGGCGCTGGTCGCCAAGTCCTTGATGGCATTTTTATCATTGGCAGGGGCAATCATGTTCGGGATATTCAAGCCCAGCAGGAAGACAAGATCGCGCTGCCGCAGATCTTCTATATCGGCCAGGGCACGGGCATGACCGTAAGTGACCGGCTTATCAGATTCAGGTTTCATTATCTCTCTCGTTGTGTATTTAGTATCTGGTATGATTATATACACTATGTGATATAATGCTACTGCATAGACATCACGTACAAGCCAAACCATGTCCATCTCCACCCTAAGCGGCTATTATAGCTACCGCCATCGTGTCCCGGCCAGGGTCAAGTTGAAATCCATCATCACCTCGCCCGCCCCGCCACGGAGCGGGATTACCCTGGGCTGTCTTGAAACCCAGCGTGCCCTGATCAGCCGGGTCTATCGGCGTGAGCAGGCAAAAGGCCGGCAGCTTGTTCGTATTGAGGTCAAACTGGAATTGGGCGAGATGCAGAACCTGGCACGTCCTGACCTGTCGGATTTGCCCCACCTGACCCTGCTGCATTTGGCCTTTATCAAAAAACGCCTGCGGGAGTCTATTGCGGATTACCTGATCGCCTATCAGCGAGGAGGCCGAGGCAAGCAGGTCTATGCCGACCCCAGAGAGGCGGTCAAATACCAGCCGGGCTTGTTGGATAAACTGCTACGGGAGCCCGCCTTCTCTCATGTCCGCATGGTGATCTGGCAGCCTGAATCTGTGGAGGGCGATATGCCCGGGCCTATCCAGGTGGCCACGCTGTTCAATACCCGCCATATCGTCAGCGCCACGGCCGTGAATAGGAAAACGAAGGTGGTGTATTGAGCTGGTTTCTGAACTGGGCCCGCTTCCGAGCACCAAAGCTACCACAGCCCCGACAAAACGAAGCTGAGGTCAGTCGGTTAGGTAGCGTCCAAGCATGGTCTATATGCCAGCAGGGATCCACCCCCTATTGCCCTTTTTATTGTGCTGGATAGGGTTCGGCAGGCTCACCAAGCAAATGTACTGCACAGGGGTTTGTCATCCCAGTCCCTTGTGTGGTCTTAGTCCGTTATATTTGACCAGCCAGCCTGTCTGCGTGAAGGGACGCACAGGCAGGTCGGCCAGTTTTTCGTTGAACAGGTTCAGGTCTTCAAACAGCAGCTGTTCATGGAAGTCCACGACCTGTCTGCGTGCGGACACGCACAGGCAGGACTGCTCTTGACTGGTGCGGTTAAAGCGCTCACAGATGGTTCGGCAAGCTCACCAGCCACGGCATTCATTTTGGGGGTTTTGGGATAGGTGTATAGATGCAGGATCTGACTATCATTGAGCCGTTGGTCAAACGCGCCCTTGAACGTAACGCCACTGTCGGTAATCACCTGCTGGATGGGGAAGGGGGTCAAGCGGAAACACGTCTCAAAGAAGTCTCTGGCAGCTTGGCTGCTCCGTTTCGGCACCGCCAGGACTAAGGCATAGCCACTGGCTTCGTCAATAGAGGTGAGGAGATACCCCCCGGCCACCTGCCTACGCCGCTCGATGGCGTCCAGTCCCACACACTCGCCAATCTGGCTGGGGCGATAGCCTTTAGGGCGGCGTGTGACGGGGGTTCTTCGATAGGCTTTGGCTTTCCCCTTCGGGCTCAAGGCCGGGGGTGAGATTCGCCTCTTGTCGGGGGTATCGGCAATCAGCCCGTCTGCGTACCCGCACAGACAGGGCGGCCAATGGTCGAAGTACTGGGACAGGGCAATCCCCTGGCCTGACACCAGGATCTGAGCAGTACCTGACACTGCTCTTTATCCAGATTGGGCAGGTCTTGGCGCCGTTGGCGTATCTGCTGGATAACCGCTTGTGGTCAGCGGCGAGTGCGCTTCGGTGCTTTGGGGGTCGGACACAAGCCAGACAGTCCCCACTCGCGGTAGGCTTTGCGCCAGGCATACAGGGTACGGCGGCTCTGGTGGGTGAGCTTGTCGAACCACTGCCACTGTGGTCAAGGGCGGGTCAGGCCATGCTTGTCCCAGAATCTAAGCACACTGACTTGCCTGCACGCAGCACGCAAGCAGGGACGCTGTGCGGCGATTTGATTATTCATGTCCGCCCTTATTGCATGGCTGCCCGTGCGATAAAAGCCTTTTATTCGATACCCTATATGCTGATAGTGCTCTCGCTTTCTCTCTGAGCCGTGCAGTGTGTTTCTGGACTTGTACATGATAGTTTTTAGTAATGTATACTGAATCATTTAAGTATACATCTCGAACAGGTGTTCGAAGCGTTCATTGTCGTTTTTGAACTGGCGGTCAATAGTGATGCGCTCCAGGTTGCGTTGTTGCGGTTATGCACGCGGGCGAGGTTTTCGGGCATCGCGTCCGGGCATATTTCACCGAAACAGAGGGAATGGATTTATCAGTAGTCATGTCAGGTGCCTTACCTCAATTCGTGCGTTCTTGTTTTCCGATAGTCCAAAAATAGACTACCGTTGCGACTTGATTAAATTTTGCAAGTGATCTCTCATGGAGTGGACATGCACAGGCTGCGGTTCCAGATCAGTCTAGGGGATTTCTCATAGCACCAATGTCGGTCAACCAAAGGGGCACCACCCTCATCTTCAACCCCTCTATCCGCCTTTTACCGGTCTGGATAAAATACCCAGCGTTGCTTGGCCACCTGCTCGTCCCATGTAATTCCATCCGGGAGATTTCTTGGTGGATAAGCACTCGGATTTTGGGCAGCGTCTGCTAGCTGTTCCTGCGTTAGCTCTTTTACGTTGGCGAAGTCAGCAGCACCAAGGTCAGCGCGGTTAAAATTTTTATGGGTGAGCGTTGCTTCAGTTAAATCTATGCCTATGAGTTTCGCACGGGCGAGTATCGCCCTGCCCAAAGTTGCTTCTTTGAGCATTGCTCCGGTGAGGTCTGCGTGGGTAAGATCAGCATCAATTAACAACGCAGCGTTGAGGTTTGCACGGTTAAGGCTCGCGTCAGTTAGTTGAGCACCGATAAGATTCGCGCCAGCTAAGATCGCTAAGGTGAAATCCACGCCAGCGAGCATTGTGTGTCTGAGGTGTGCGTAGAAGAGATAAGTGTCTCTCAGGTTGATGCGATAATGCCCCTCTCTCTCGGTCTCAAGCTGCTGATGACTTCTCCGGCCGATCACTCTGACGATCTCAACAACATCGGGCCTGGCCATGTCGTTGACACCTTGCGACGGGCTCACGTCATCCAGCATAGGGGCTACATGCTTATGGCGCATTGCACCGTGTGTAGCCGGGCGGTGTAGCGCAGGATCGTCGACTGGATGGCGTGCGAAGGCCGAAAGCACGTCCATAACCTGGAGGTGATAATCCTTCGGGTGGTCCCGCGCCAGCCGCGCCAGCGCATAAATCCCGCCCAGACGAACGGAAAGATTGCTGCTGCCGAGTAGTTCCACGCCTTTCTAGTAGCGGTCGTTGCGAAGGCCGCTTTCCGATGTCTCCGCCTGCCGATTGGCTGTCTTTGCCTGCTCGTTTGCCGTATTCGCCTGTTGGGTTGCAATCGCAGTCTGCTGGCTTGCGATCTAGCTTCGCCAAACTGCAAGGAATGCACCCCAAAAAGCAATCACCAGGAGGCCGTAATTGCGGACGATTTAATTAACCGGCTGCTGGTAGCTGGCGGTTGTAATCTCGAAATATCCCGCAATACCAAAAACAGCGGTCGCCACAATCGCGATAACAAAGGTTACGGTGCTCGCCCGTTCTTTAAGCCATGTCTTAAAGAAAGTCCACGTCTTACGCATTTGCATGATCATCTTCTATTCGTCTTGGCGATGGTCATTTCTGTGTAGAGATCAAACAGGTGTTCGAGGCGTTCAGTGTCGTTTTTGAAGCGGCGGCCGATGTAGATGCGCTCCAGCACCTCATCATTTTGGGTGTGGGCGCGGGCGAGGTTCTCGGGCATGGCGTCCGGCTTATAGAGGTCGGCGATGGTGGCGGGAAAGTGCGCCTCGCGGGCCAGCAGAATATCTTCGGCCCGGCGGGTCAACTCGGCGCGTCCATTCTCGGTGAGTTTGGGCACGGGAAAGGGGTTCCAGCCCAGGGTGTTGGAGTAGGAAAAGTCCGTCCTAAGCCGGACGCAAACTGCCGCAATCCATACCCAGTGCAGGCGCGAGGCGATCAGCGCCATGTTCCAGGGCGGAGCGTCATAGAGGGCATAGATTTTGTTGGTAATCGCAGTTTTCGAATCCAGCAGACCGCATGGAAGATAATCCCGATTTTCTGAACTGATCGCAGGAATAGCAATTGCCTGCTCTCTGCCGATATTCATCTCGCGCATCTGGTGTGCCCGCTCCGCCATCGCGTTGGCGCCCTTGTCCCTGCTGGCAAGGCGCATTGTGCGGACACCTTCGATGCGTCGGTTTATGGACTTGATCGCCATGGCCTCTTCGAGATGTTCATCCTCGATCCAGAGCACGTAGCGCGATTTTCCCTGAATGAACTCCGCCGATCCGTAGATGCGCCGGATTAAGCGCTCTGCTTGCTCCGTACTCAAGCCGAGTGCTTAAACCTCGCTTCGTGACATCAGCAAATGCCCGCCGTCATAAGGCATATTCCCGCGTAGCATTTCGGCGATTTTCGCAAGAATCCAGCCTATAATTCCGTTGTGCTTGAGGAAACTGATAGCTAATGACTAAGCAGGTGGAGGGCGATATGCCCGGGCCTATCCAGGTGGCCACGCTGTTCAATACCCGCCATATCATCAGCGCCACGGCCGTGAATAGGAAAACGAAAGTGGTGTATTGAGTTGGTCTCTGAACTGGGCACGCTTCCGAGCACCAAAGTGGTCACTGCCCCGACAAGGGCGACGCTGAGGGCAATCGGTTGGGTGGCGTCCAAGCATGGTCTATATGCCAGCAGGTAGTCTATACTATCCTGGATGATAGCCAGGGCTTCAGTGATGATTATGATAGCCATCAATATGACTGAATAAGAAGAGATATGCCTGACAAACCACTAGCCGTTGCCCCCGGATCAATAGCGCAAATAAAATGCGTGTCATTTGACCGGATAGCGGCTGAAAAACAGCAAGGGCGGGAACACCAACACCGGGCTATAGCCGAGGGTAGGCTGACCCGTGAAGAGGCGCAGAGACAGAATCGTTTCATTCTGCCATCCCCTGATGTTGTCATTACCTGGCCAGATGATGATGACTGGTAAGATAACAACCTTTACCATAGCCGATATTGCAGGAATACTCAGGGCAATAGATATGCCATGCTCACCGATTTTGGTAGATAGCAAGCACTGAATTTCTGGGCGGAGCATTACTTGCCCAGGTTCCCTGCCATGCAAGCATGGCTGCCCTTCGCCAGAGAGGATGTTGATTTTCTAGGCGATGCAGATGATGCCTTGACGCTTAACACTATATGGCGAGGGAAGATTTACTTGCCGACAATGGATGACCATACCCCGCATGCTGCCAGGGTTTCCATCGCCTTGAATGATGGCCGCAGAATAGCCTTGGGCTTTCTGACAACGCTGATTGGCTTAGATGAGTTGGCTGTCAGAAAAAAAGCGGTTGCAGTATCCTTACCGGAAGAGACAGCATCACTGTTTGTGATGCACCCATTACATTGTTTAGCCAGCAGATTATATAACACGTATGGGATACTGAATCGCCGGAATAATGCGGATGGGACGCACCAGTGTGAGCGAGTCCACCTTGCTGTTAATGTTGTCAGGCAGATGCTGACAGAGAAAATAACAGCATCCTCAGAGGGACAGAGACCAACAGCATTGATTGAAGAGTTAGCTGCTTTGACACTGACACAGGCAGCTAAAAAAGCCTTCTGCCTTGACAATATAAATACCATGGATGCCTTACCGGATAGGCTTGTCTTGTCTCATCTGGGGGAGAACTTTTTAAGCAAACCTCTTCCCCAGATACAAAAACAAACAGCCGACAAAAGAAAGCGATATATGGCTGTTATTGAAAAGCAACTCGCAACACCCTCACCCGCCAAGCAACAATCATCGTTGAGCCCGGGTATTGATGATGCTAGTTGGCAGAGAGCTAATGAATGTTACGAGGGTTGAACCATTCGACAGGCGACTGATATGCTACCAATATGACTATTATGTTGGTATAATATTCGTTATTTAGCCTTTTATACTATTATAATAGTATAATATGAATAACGAACGCTATCTTGTTTCGCTTGGGCAACGCCTTCGTCAGGCCCGAAGGCTGCGCTTTCCTCAAGATGACTTAAAGGCATTTTCTGTCCGCATCGGGGTAAGCCGCGCTACCCTGCAGAAAATGGAACAAGGTGACACGCATGTTGCCTTTGGTAGTTACCTGTCTGCCGCTGACATTCTGGATATGACGGACGCATTCAATCAGCTGTTCGAAATTGAGAAAAGCCTATTTGATGATTAAACAACACTATAACGTCTATCTCAACACAACAATGAGTGGCATTATCCAAGCTGGCGAGTCCGTCATCCAGGAAATTAATGGTATTACCACAACTGTAGGGTTTCGGTACACGCCGGAGTATTTACATAGTGAGGCGGCTATACCCCTGTGCCCAAGGCAATTACCACTCAAAAATAGCGACTTCATACTACAGTGCGCCAAAGGGTACAGGCCCGGCTTTATTGATGATTATCTGCCGGATGACTGGGGCAGAAAAATCCTGTCAAGATTAGCCTATCAGCAATCACAGAAACAACTCTCAACCAGTAGCTGTATTGATATGCTGTCATACCTTAACAGCAGCAGAACAGGGGCGCTTTTGCTCATCCCTCAAGATAACCCGAAGGCACATCAGCCTGTATATGGCTTAGGTATGCCGCTTGACCATCTTGCTAGAATTGAAGCAGCGTCCCAACAAGTCAACCAAGATGTGCTGAGTGACATCAGCTATGATGAGATGTCTATGATCTATCTGGCAAACTCCGGTACTGGTGTTGGGGGTGCTCGCCCAAAAGCCCTGGTCTATGATAATAACGGTGCTTATCTGGCAAAATTTAATACCACTCGTGATCCGTACAATGCCGCAAGGGTTGAATCTGCCTGCCTGTCTATGGCAGTGGCTGCTGGCATAGATGTGCCCGAATCAACAATTCTGACGAGAGTTAATCAACGAGATGCTGTGCTCATTAAGAGGTTTGACATCAATAACGATTCAGCCAAAAGCCGTAACCATCTAATCACCTTCAATGCACTGCTAAAAGATCCTGTCACACAGATGGATGAGCCATTGCCGTTTACCTACAACCAGGTTTTTTCGGTACTACAGAAACATTCGGTTGCCATTGAACATGACGCCAGGCAATTATTAGCCCTTATGCTATTTAATCGCTGTATCAATAACACGGACGACCATCCAAGAAATTTCAGTCTACTCCATTCAGAGGACGGTTATCGACTTGCGCCAGCTTATGATTTAATGCCGTCATTGGTGATGGGTAATTATCATGCAGCAGGGTTTGATTATTCGCCTAATCCACCCACGTTACTTGAAATCCAAAAGCATAAAAAACCTTTTGGTTTGCCCAAAGGCGATGTAACAGAAATTGCGGAGCGTGTCAGTACGGCCATAGGGCAATGGACTCACTTTGCCAAGGAAGCGGGACTAACAAATGATGAGGAAAAATTACTTGCTTCTGTTTTTCATAGTGATTTAAATACAGCGAGAAATACAGTCAGTCAAACGCCAAGTATGTGAGAGTAAATACAGCAAATACCATACATTTCAAGGGGAAAGCAAAAAACTTAACTGCCCCGGCCCAGTCGGAGTGGTATTGTGATCGGTAGACCGCGCCCGCACTCAGCGCCGGGCAAAACGCATTTATGTCATCCGCACTGACGAGGGTCTGGTCGTTAAGCGCTTGAATCAGAAAAGCAGCAAATGGCAGTTCATCAGCGACCATCCGGCCTGGAAGTCCATGGACTGGAGAAATGACATGATGGTGATTGGCGAGGTGGTATGGACGACGAGGACGTTACGGCCTATGATGGTGGTAAGGACATTCACTTGGAGTTGCTAAAAAGGGCTGGGCGGTTGCGTATCGGAAATATCTGCCAGAGCCGTTGAAGGAGAGTTACATTAAGGCCGAGGAGGAAGCCAAAGCTCGGAAGGCTGGCTTGTGGACGGGCGAGTTTGTAACGCCCAGCAAGTGGCGCAAAGGCGAGCGGTTGGGGGGAGGTGCGAGTAGTTGCAAAACAAGCAGCACATCAGCTACTATAGGGGGTGTTGATACATGATTATTGAAAAATTTTCTTCTTTCCGGGACATTCTGACGTGGATATTGGCCTTGGGTATCATAGGCATTGCAATTGCGTTTATCTATGCCGTTTGGGCCAAACCACCGAAATTTTGATTTTTCAACCTAAAATTTGGTACAACGACAACAGCAACTAATAGAGATATGGTCGCTTTTTTCAAGTCCCAAAAGTGTCCGCAAGGATGGAGTTCCTATGATCTTGTAGAAGGTCGCTATATTGTGGGGACAGCATCGACGGGCAAAGTTGAGGAAATGATCGGCAACAAGCTAAGTCCAAATGAAAACAGACCCACTGGATTGCATACTCACGAAACCACCGTTTATAAAATTCAGCACAATGGAATCTCTGAAGATGGGCTAGATACGAAGTTTCGTGGTTCTTCAAACGTAAAAATCAATGTAGCTTTTGCCAGTAAAACTAATAAACAGCCTGGTTTAAAAAGGTACGAACGCGCCCTATATCACGTTGAAAGCATGTATATGCACGTCAGCGGCTAATCGTACTGCCGCCCCAAACGCTCATAACTGATCATGAGCAACTCGCAGACAAGGTAAAATGAAAAGCATTATTACATTACAGGCACATACTTGGGGTTATGTCTGGTTTTTTAGATGATGTCGCCGTGCATGGTGTGATACCCAGTGCGTGCCAGTAAGGTTTGAAACCATTTTCAATCGCCTGACATACCAGCTTGATAAAAGGGTCATAGTTTTTTTCTGTATGCACTTTATCCAGGGCATGGTAGTAGAAAAAACGTTGATCTACCGCAATAATGGCAGCGGGATAACCGGCCTTCATCAGTTCAGCATTCATCAATAAACGTGATGTTCTGCCATTCCCATCAATAAAGGGATGAATCCCGATGAAATCGGCATGGACACGTGCTGCCCTCTCAACAGGATGCAGTGTCAGCGCTTCTTCCGTATACCACCGAATAAAATTCTGCATCTCTCCTGCTACCACTACTGGCTCTGGAGGAATATGCCTGGCACCACCAATCCTGACCGACACCTTACGGTATACGCCAGCATTATCATTATCGATTTGCTTTAAAACCAGTTGATGAATATTCTTAATATGCCATTCAGACAAGGGCTGGCTTTCCTGCACCAGACTTTCAATATAGTTAATAGCATCACTATGATTGATGACTTCAAGATGCTCTCTCATCGTCTTACCACCCACAGTGATGCCCTCAAGCACCACTTTGGTTTCCAGAAGCGTCAGTGAATTGCCCTCAATGGCATTTGAATGATAAGTCCAATCCAGCACAAGGTTCTCTCTCAGCCTGGCGAGAACCGCATCAGGTAACGGACGATGCTCGTCCAGTTGCCCTTTAAGCCGCTCGAGTATTCTATAGTCTTGCATCATGCCGCCTTACTATGATGTTACAGACTAATCCATGCACTTTCTTATGGTTGTAAACCCAGACTCGCCGATAAGATGAGGCTTGCTATCGTGATTGATCTGGCACATCTCCTCCAGGGCATACAGCGTTTTCTGCGGGAAACGATCCAGCGGATAGTAGTGGGATATGATATCAACGGCCTGTTTATAGTCGTTGATCTGTAAGTGTGCAAGCAGATACCGAATGTCACCGTAATCGTGGAACGAATTTTCCAGCCGCATTGACAGACATTTCATTGCCAGCAGGTACTGGGGCTGGGCAACCATCACCTTCAGATGGCTAAGTGCCAGGAAAGGGGCAAACGTACCTTTATCACTCAGATAGCCCTTGACACCATCATTGAGCCAGTTCTTATCAATACGCTTATCTGAGGCAACCTTTGTGGCCGCTTCCCGGATCGTTGTCGCCGGACTAAAAAACGCATCTATATCCTGGGTCGTTGGCCTCACCTCATACACCAGGCACATGACAGCACCACCAACCAGATAAATATCTCCTTGCACATCGTCTTTTTGCAGTTCCCGGTTGAGCTCATGGAATAAGACTTCTACCTGTTCTTTACCAAGACCTGTTGCCATCAGAGGCGATCTCCCAGCCCGGCATCAACGAAGATATTACGTTGACGAAAAGCAGGCGGCGATTGGGTCAACAGGTGCAGACGCAGGTTTTTCAATGGCACAGCAAAATATGGCTCTGCTGGTGGCGTGATATGCTGAGTCCATGCAGGCACTGGCTGATGTTTCAGATAGGCCGCCTGTTCAACCATCGCCGCCAGATAATTTTGTGTATGATGAGATAGCCCGTTATAGGAGGCATCAGCTACCGCCTCACTGAAATCTGTGGCAGGCACTGCCGTCAGGAAATCATTGAGATGGGCATAGACGCATTTGTCCTGCTCGTCATGTTGAAGCGAGGCAAGCAGCTGTCTGAATTTTGCTCTTTGTGGAGACATATGTTTTGTTAGTGTTCGATTGAAAGGTGTTGTTAGATGTAATATAAAAAAGCTTCATATACAAGGGGTTATTCAAAAAATGTCGACGCTATCTAAGGGATAATAACAATCCTTTCCAGTTCAACATCCAGCAGAAACCTCTCTATATGCCACTTTAACATTGCTGATATTGGATAAAATAATTTCTACATCATAAATCATGTAATGTTCCCCGGGCATTTTGGTAATGGTACAAAGCCCTGAGCCGACATCCACCACACGGACATAGACATCATCGGCACTCGGCGTTAATGAAGAGGCTGGCACTACTACCAACGCTAACAACAAGACAAGTACACGCATAACACATCATCCTCTTTTTTTATATTTGAACTCCACGCAGACGAACTTGGAGTTGGTTGCGAATTTCTTCGTGAATATCGTAGCTAACTTGTTGTTCAAGCCGTAGCGTAAAGGCGATCGCAAAACGAATAACTTCATCTTGGCCAAGACCGCCACCAGAAGCATCTTTGCACTGCACACGGATCGGAAGTGTAGCATTATCTCCATAATCTGGCACCGAGACTCGCTTGTGGACAAAACGCCGAGACCAAACCGTACCGCGTTTTAGTAGATCAATGTGTGGTGGGCGTGACCTCATATCGATCCGCCAGGGATTGTCGCCATCCTCAAGGATATCTCCATCTACTGAAATCGCTTCAAGAGCCGCCAAGCGGTATTTGGCACGCGAAGGATCAACCGGTAAAAACCAGAATAGCGTGACTAACATTGAGCGATGGACTCTGTCTCCCGACATAGAGTGCGGAAGATGCATATCGAATATTCTCGCTTCATCTTTTCTGATAGAACCAAGGCCAACTAAAGTGACGCCGTTCCGCGGTCCTTCCAGCATGTGAATCGGCTCAATAAGCCCGTGCCCGAAATATCGAGCGACTTCCTCTCCCGCCTGGCGAAATCTGCGGCCACTCGGTCGCTGCTCGGATGTATACATCTGATTAGCGGTATCAGGCCATCTTGATGCGTTGATAGCTAAGGCGCGGGTCAAAAGCGCGAGATTCTCGCGCGACAACTCTGCCCCTTCATAAGGACCATTCTAACTGGTCAGTGCGGCAGCCGCATTAAGGGCGAAACGGGTCATAAGTGCCGTGGCGCAGCTCGTACCTCGTGAACGAGCGATAGATGCACCACCTCCGCGAGCGGCGGCAACATTCAGGCCAGTACGATATGATTGGCGCGCAACGTGCAACTTTAGGTCATCTCCCATCGGATGGAGACGGATATCGTGATGGCCGCCTGGAACGACGATGTCAGGCTTAATTGAGCGAAATGGCCCGAGACCAATGACAGAGTAAATAGCCGGGACAACGTCCCCATCATCATGAAGTTCAACAGTTCCATAGGGTGCTGGCAATACCGGCGGCGACAAATCCATTGACACAGCCGAGACGGTTAGTCCGTTCATCGCTTCCGCTGGTGCAAGCAATGTACGCATATGTCTCTGATGACGCAGCGCGTTTCTAACAAGTGTTTGCCGATCTTGGAGGGTCGCATCTTCAAATTCACTCATAGTCATGTTAGGGATCGTAAGATCGTCGAGAATATTTCCCGAAGAGATAACGAAGAGGATACCAGCTTTCCATGCCCACCAATCAAGAAGCCGGGCGAGAGCAGTTATACGACCGGCAAAATGCGAATTGCGTACACCGATCGAAAAATTGACAACAAAGGCATCAGGCGCAAGCGGATTGTTGCCACCATAGGCACGTTGCAACACGGTATGAACGACATCAACAAAGAGGTGGTCACCCGGCGATGTGGCTCCTCCCTCGAAATCAATGAGAACCGGAATGGAAAGGAGGCGGGTATCGGCAACAGCTGCTCCGTCGCTCAGAAGATCACCTCGCAAGATAAGAGAGGCCATTTCTGTGGCATGGCGTCTATTCTCAACAGCTGAACGCCCAACTAAGTCTAGAACATCTTCGATCACAACGGCGCCATCAAGGGCTGCATGCCCGGCAACAGGTGTGCCATCAAGTAGCAACGCACGAAACGGTCTCGTTGGTTCGAATGCTTCGCGGTTGTTGCTGAAAGTGAGATCGATTGGTGATGATTGGTCGGGGAACGATTGTGCAATGGTTTAGGGAAGTACAAATTGCAGCCCATCCAATGTCGCCAAGCCTTCTGGTGCTGACGGATTTTGCAATAGCATTCGAACAGAAGCAGCGCTTAAATCTACCAATAATGCCTCGTATACAAAGTTCCCCTCTTCAATAGTGCTATGATTGACAACCCGCCCTTCAAGAGCGGCGATGCGTGCTTCAGATTCATGCCGCCAACGATTTCGCTTCGCACTATCCCGTGTCGGCCAAATCTCAAGTTCAAGACGTACTTCGTCATCATCTTCAGGCGGCAGTCTTTCTTCAATAGCTGATATGCTGTCTGATGAGAGCCTGTCCTCTGGCCCCCAGGCTCGAAGTTCGGAAAGCATATCGAACATATTCCACCAAGGGGCATAACCGGTGTCGGCCTTGGTACCGCGCTGATGGGTACGCCAGAGACGAAGTAACTGTTCAAGCGCTTCTTGAGTGGGTAGAGTAGCGTAGAACATGGAGCGAACCATATTGATATTTTCTACAATAAAACCATCGGGCAGTTCGTAATTCTCACCAAGCTCAAATTCGCCAAGAACCTCAAGTCCCGCTGATTGTGCTGCACGAATAAAATTACTGATTGGCACTGCGGTGACAAAGACAAGTGCCCGTTCCGGAGCAATCCCGACAGGATCCTGGCGTAGTTCAAGTGCAGCGTCTTCATCTGAAAAAGCAGCCTCAAGCCGATCAAATTCGCGGCGAAAACGCTCACCTTGTGCTGCACGACCGACAGACCGTGGTCGTGGGAAGTTAGCAGGTTGTCCGCGTTGTCGCTGGGCTGGTCGGGAATCAGGAAATCGTAGAATCGGGCGCTCGGTCATCGGCGATATATTGTGCTTGTTGTACCGTTTGAGCCGCCCATGCTTTCACCCGGTCATTGACCAAAGTACGAAATGTCACACTACCTTGGGCAAGTGCTTTTCGGCGATGAATATCGTGAAAGAAGCCTTCTGCTTCAGAAAAATTCTAAGGTGATACGGCGGCACGAAGCCGTTTGGCGGTATAACCAGATCTTTCGTTAAACTTGCGGAGCTTTTGCGTAAAATATTTAGTCATCTGCTCATCACTCGGCCGCCCCAGTTCCAGTTTTATTTCAAACCGTCTCCAACTGGCGCGGTCCAACAGTTCCGGATGGTTGGTCGCTGCAACCAAGACACAATAGGAAGGCAGGTCATCAAGCTGCAACAACAGTGTTGTGACGACCCGCTTAATCTCCCCGGTTTCGTGGGGGTCGCCACGTTCCTTGCCGATCGCATCAAACTCGTCAAAAAACAGCACAAAAGGTTCAGTTCGAACGAAATCGAAGAGTCGGCGAAGCCGTTGGGCGGTTTCTCCGAGGTAACTCGTAACGACTGCATCATAGCGGACGATAAAAAGCGGCAGGACCAACTCATAAGCAAGACTCTCAGCCAGAGATGTTTTGCCGTTGCCCGGCGGACCAACAAGCAACAAACGATGCCGCGGCTCAAACCCATGAGTACGCAAAACATCAGCCCGGCGCTGTTCCTCAATCAATTCTTGTGCGGCTATCCGGTTGTATTTTTCGAGAAAGAACGTAGAGAGCGGCCGGTCGGGATGTCGGCGCTGTATTCCACCCGACCCATCGCGCATGCGTAGACCGCCAGCAGCACGCGCCTGCACATTTCCCCCGTTCTTAGAGGGCGCGGCAAGTGCTTTAGCGATGCGCTTGGCAACGCCTGTATGTTTCTTGGCACATTCATCGACCGCGATGGCCTCAGCGGTTACCCGAACAGAATCCTGGTCGCCAGTCACACCAGCTCTCACAAGCTCAATAATAAGATCACTACGCACCGTGTTACCCCCTGTCGATTTAGATGCCCATTCTATTGTCACCTATTTCCAAATTATAAGCTGATATGTAAAAATATCATCTGATTTCTAGATTTTCGCACTGATTTATCGAATAAGTCGGTGAATGTGAACTTTACTCTACTGTGCATTGGTGCGTTGAAGGAGTTGATAGCCTACCAGATAAATCCTTTGAAACAATCCATATTGGAAGCTGTTTAGCAAGCTATATTCATTTAATGGTAACGAATGAGGTGAGACTATCCCAGCCGTTCAGCGATCTCAGTTGGTGTCGGATTATAGTAAATCATCA
Organism: Gammaproteobacteria bacterium; assembly: GCA_963422205.2. Lineage (GTDB taxonomy): Bacteria > Pseudomonadota > Gammaproteobacteria > Eutrophobiales > Eutrophobiaceae > CAXMWX01. Next base: position 417,063 of record CAXMWX010000005.1, read on the forward strand.
ACGAGCGGGGATCACGATGTCCCACCATCCTGGCTAAATCCAGCACATCCAGCTTCCTTGCTAACCGGGTCAAGGCTTCATGCCGGCTGTCATGGAAGGTCAGATTCTCAATACCCGCCAACCTGACCGCTTTGCGAAAATAAATGGCCCCGCTTTCCTGGGGTACAGAGAACACATTGCCCGACTTTTTAGGCTGAAGTTCCTGTAGCAATGTAATCGCCTTGCTTGATTGGGGGGACATGGCGGCTGCTGCCGTTCTTGGTGTCATGCAGGGTAAGGTAGCGGCCAGTAAAATCAATATCCGACCAGTCCAATCCCCATATCTCGCCTTGACGCATGGCTGTCTCCAGGGCAAGCAAAAACGCATAACCGGTCTGCTTTCGGGCTGTCAGGCCGCCATCCTCATCAAAATATAACGCCTGTAGTAGCTTGTCGATCTCAACCTTGGATATGCGCCGCTCCTTGGGCGGCGTAGCCTTCGGGCGCTTGCATTCCTTACAGGGATTGACCTTACATCCATTTCCACTTGACACAGTGGGTGAAAATGGAAGACAAGAGATTCAAGTCACGGTTGATTGTGCTGGCCGAAGTCGTTTGTTCAGCAATCCATCGGTCAATATCCGCCGTGGTCAACTGCTCCAACATGACATCAGCCAAGGGGTCACGCCGGTGTTTGTTGATGCGTATCCTGTCCCAGCGTTCGCTTTTCCTACCCTTGGACACCTCAACTTCATACCGGTTAAGCGCATCTAAAAAAGTCTTGCCTTGAATGATACCCTGCTCATCGACAAGAGACTGCTCCGTCTCCATCGCCCAGTTCAGTGCAGTTACCTTGGTAGCAAAAGTTTTGGATTTGTAGAAGCCTTTTTTGCGAACTTCTGCAAACCAGCGTTTACCATACTTGCGGATACTAGCTATGCCTACCTCGTTCGTAAATCTATTCGTAAAATATTCGTAAATTTTACGAAAAAAGTACGTATTAGAGCAAGATTACGTGAAAACCAAGGAAGGCAAGACTGCTATAACAGTATGATAATGCGAAATAAATCCCGTTTAGGTACGGTTAGGTGAGACAGTGGTTGGTGCCGGAAGGGAGACTCGAACTCCCGACCTACGCATTACGAATGCGCCGCTCTACCGACTGAGCTATTCCGGCAAATGAATGACTTTCTTTTCTCCCAGTATGCTTTTGTTTTTCTGTCTTTTGCCCTGGCGGCCATCATATCAGTCGCTATCTTGCTCGCAGGGACCCCCGTAATATCGGCCACCTTCATACAGGTTTCCGGGTCGGATTGTGCTGCGTTTTTTCTGTACATGCAAGCTGTAGCGCCTGTTACTTTTAGTGCCCTGGTGCCCTCTGCATTTGTTGTTAGTTGTTTGATTTTCTTTCAGCTGCGTGTGTTTTTAACTGAATGCTTCCATGCTGACGATGATGTTATTATCAGCCGGGCAGACCTTCTATATATACTGTGAGTTATGAGGCCATCGCTTTTGATACCTTGAAGTTTGTCCAACGACTGGCGCAGGCGGTCATGTTTGCAGAAGCACAAAAAGTGGTCCTTGCCGAGGCACTGGATGACCAGGTCGCCACCAGGGCAGATATTCATCGCCTGGAACACGGTCGGGATAAATTGAGAGCGGAATTGAAAACCGATATTCACGATCTAAGGGCCGAGCAACGCCTGATGGGGTGGATGTTAAGTGTCACTCCCCTGCTTTTCTTTGCCACACCCTCCATGGTCGCCCCCATCGTGTTGCAGAGGCCATAGGGCGGTGCGGGTTACTGCGCCGCTTACCACCCAGTCGCCCTTTATATCCACCAGAATTTAGACTATAGTCCAAGCTGGAGCCAACATAACATACTCAACGCAACGAATGACCCCTAACCAATGACAAGAAACAGGAATAGTGCCATGAAACATGCTCGTTCAAATACAGGTTTTACGCTGGTGGAACTGATGGTCGTGATCGCCATTTTAGGCATCATCATGGGCATCGCCATCCCCAGTTACTCCGGCTATGTGATCAAGGCCAAGCGCTCCGAGGGACGGCGTGCCCTTCTGGATGTCGCCGCCCAACTTGAGCGGTACTACTCCGACAACAATGTCTTCGCCACGGCGGCCAACACCCTGCCCGCGAGTATTCAAACCAAAATCGGTGGTGCAGCCTATTCTGAACTGTACACCATCACCGTAGCAACAGCCGATCCCTACCAAGCCTTTACTCTGACGGCGACCCCACAATTTGATGATGATGGCTGCGCTTGCTACACCTACACCCATGCTGGCGCTAAGGGGATCTGCCCCGGCTCAGAGAAGAGCCTTGATGCCTGCTGGTAACTGATGCCCCGCTGCTCTGAATATCACCATGCTGGTTCGGGCTTGCTTCTCCTGCCTGCTCTGTTGCCTGCTGTTGTCAGGCTGCCTGAAAAAGCAGGATCCCAACACCACCGATCAGACTAACAAGACACAACATGTCATCGTTGCTGATGGCCGCGCAATAAAATACCCCCTGCCAAGGCGGGAATACCGCTTGTTATTCCGCAAAATGCTGGCTGGCGCGGCAACGCTGGCCGAGACCCGTACCGCTCTGACCGATCCGAACCTGCGTGCGCTCACCAATACCGTCAACGCCCTGTATGCGATGGCCTGGCATCGTGGCGTGCTCTATCTCATGCGCGATATCTGGCAACTGAATAAAGAAAAATACCCGGAGTTGAACTGGGCGCTCCTGGAGCGACCGCCAGTACGCCTGGCGTTGGCGAATGTGATCAACCGGCTGCAAACCGATGATCAAAACCCGCAGTTTCTGGACTACATCCGCCGCTTTCAGCAGGATGCGAACGACTTCAACCGCGCGCAGGCCATCATCGCGCTGGGCTATCACGGCGATGTGGCCGATATTGATTACATCCGCTCCCATGTCGATAACAAGAACCCCTACCTCACGCAGACGGCGGTTACCGCGCTGGCGCTGATGCAAAACGAGCAGGCCCGGCAGGTGCTGCTGGCACTTGAGAAGGAATATACCGGCCAGCCACTGGGCACCCTCATCCATGACATGCTGGAAGAAGCCTACGGACAGCCGCCAGCACCTCGCACCTGATCAGCCACGCCGGCCACGCTGCCTGTCGGTAAGCGCCAGCCCTGCCTTCAGGCAAACCCTCAAAATGCGATAACAAGACACGCCCATGAACACCGCCAGCAGCCGGTTTTGCCCTTAGCTTGCAGTGCAGGGGCGTCAATGCACACGCCCCTCGCCGATTTCAGCACAGCACAACGATGGCATGACCCCCGCACTCAGCCCACCCTAAAGTGCCCGCCACCCGTACCTGCCGCTTATCGGCCCCATGTCGCCGCTTGTCGGTAAACGCTGAACACGGCTTCATTTTCAGGCGAAATCAGCGCACAATCAGTAACGACTTGATTTTTAGCCTGTGCTTGCAGCACGTATGCTGTAAACTGCGCCCATGAAGACAAACAACCGCGGTTTTACCCTGATTGAAATGATGGTGACCATCGTCATCGCCGGCATACTCATGGCCATCGCCATCCCCAATTTCAGAGTAGCCCAGCGCAATAACTGCATGACCACCAGCGCCAACTTGCTGGTTGCCAGCCTGCAATATGCCCGCAGCGAGGCGATTAAACGCCGTCAGGATGTCATGGTCACGGCGGGGGCAGAGTTGGGCGTGCCGCCGGCCGACTCAGACAACGAATGGGGCGGCGGCTGGTATGTTTGGACTGAGGCCAGGCAGGCCGATAACACCCTGGCCAGCGATGGATATACGGCTGGCGATGAGTTACGCATCACCACGCCCAACTGTGCACCACAGATGGATCACCCAAGCGGTGGCAATGAGTTTACCTACAAGCCGAATGGCTTTGTGGGCGATGGCGCAGATGACGATATCGAAGTGTGCATGGACAAAACCGGTGAGCGTGGCCGGGTCTTGACCGTCAGCAGAACAGGACGGCCAAAGGTGGAAAGTGATAATGATATATGCGACCCCTCACCATGAGCAAGCGTCCTGAACCACTCGTCAATAGCAGCGGCTTCAGCCTCATTGAGGTGTTGATCACCCTGCTCATCCTGGCCATAGGATTGCTCGGCATCGCCGCCCTGCAATACCGTGGCCTGCAATACAGCCACGATGCCTATCTTCGCAGTCAGGTGAATATCCTGGCCTATGACATTGCGGATCGGATGCGGCTTAACCGCGCCAGTGCCCCGGCGTATGCGACCGCGGTGACGAACTACGCCGTGCCGGTCAGCCGTCCGGGCGGCTGCACCTTGACCGGATCAGGCTCGGCCCAGGATGTGGACAATGATGTCACCTGCTGGCAGCAGCAACTGTATGACGCCCTGCCGCCGGGCAGCACGGCGAATATAGAGCGCACCGATGCGACCAGGGAGATTTATGAGGTCACGCTGGCCTGGACTGACCGCGATGGCACCCAGCACAATGTCGCCTATTCATTCGGGCCATAGCACAGCACAAGAGAGATCATCATGGCCGAGCAGAACGAGGCATTAAGCAGCGAGCGGATCCAGGCGGAGATAGCCAGGCTCATCGCCGAGACCAGCAAGATCAACTCAGAGAACAAATATTATCCCATCGTCATTACCGCATCGGCGACCCTGGCGGTGGTTGGCACGGTGGCCGCCGCCGTTAAGTTTTGGCTGTGAAGGAAGAGATCATAATGCACAATACAAACCCACGCCCCAACCTCATGCGGGCCCGGCCCTTAACCCACCGTCGACATTCACACTGCCATAGACAAACCCAAGCCGGTTTCTCGATTGTGGAGTTGATGGTGGCGATGACCATCTCGATCATCCTGCTCACCGGCACTGCCGGGCTGTTCATCAGTAACAAGCGCATCTATCGAGAGCAGGATGAATCGGCCATATTGCAGGAGAATGGCCGCTTCGCCATGCAGGTGCTCTACGATAATATCCGCATGGCCGGCTACTTCGGCTGCTCCGATAATACGCTGAATATCAAGAATAACATCTCGTCCAACTTGTCCAACTATAGCCAGCTGTATGATCTGCGCTATCCCGTTGAGGGCGTATCCAAGACCGGCAGCACGACCATAACATGGCAGCCCTCAGGCAGCGATCAGGCAATAGCCGACATCAAAAACGGCACCGATGCCATCACGGTGCGCTACTTCCGTGGTGCATCATACAGGTTGACAGAAGATATGCCCTACCAGGACGCCGCCATTAAGGTGGATCGCAATGCCACATTGGGCGCTCGCGAGGTGCTGGGCATTTCAAACTGCGCTGGTGGCGATGTCTTTATAAGCAGTGGTCAGGGGGCCAGCGGGCAGAGCAAAACCTTATCGCATGCCGCCGGCACAAACACCAGCAACAAGTTAAACCGCACTTACAACGAAGGTGCCGAGGTGGCCAGATTCATCAGTCGCCGCTTCTACATTGATGTTGATAATGATGGTGTGCCGTGGCTGGCCTACACTGGCACCGATGACAGTGATCTCTATGAGCAGGTCAAGCTGATTGACGGCGTGGAGGACATGCGGCTGCTCTATGGCGAGGATACCAACTCGGATCAGATCGCCGATGAGTTCAGGGCAGCTGGTGATGTGGCGAATTGGGAGAATGTCGTCAGCGTCAGGGGATCCCTGCTGCTGCGTACACCAGAAGAAAACCCGGATGTGGAGAACAACCAGACCTATCACCTGCTGGATAAAACCATCACGGCACCGGGCGATGGCTACCGCCGCCGTGTGTTCACCACCACCATCCTCATTCGTAACCGAGACACATAGCCACATCATGAGGCAAGCAACATGAACAGCACAGCAAGCAAGCAATTTCACCAACGATTTAACACGCAATCCGGGGCCGCCCTGGTGACCGCCCTGATGTTTCTGGTCATCCTCACCATGCTGGCCTTATCGTCCATGACCAGCACCACACTGGATGAGAAGATGGCGGCCAATTCCGTTGAGATGAACCGCGTATTCCAGGCCGCCGAGACCGGCTTGAGCATGGCCATGAACGATGCCCGGTCCTTTATCACAGGCAATACCGAGACCAGCCCCCATGAAGTGGACAATATCGCCATCGGTGCCTTAACGATCGAGTATCGCTCGGTTTATCGCCAGCAGACCATCCCGCCCCGCCAGTCGGGTTTTGAGGCTGGCACGGCGGCGGCCTACCACTTTGATCTGAAATCAGAGGCCGCCAGCCCGGCCAGCGCCACCACCACCTTGAATCAGGGCGCCTACCAGATCGGGCCTAAAGACTGATTATCAGCCATGTAGACTGCAAGCCCCTGTGTGAGGATACAGTCATGAGTGCAAACTTCGATCAAGATACCCAACTAACCCACGATAAGATTCAGGCCGAGATAGCGAAGATCTTTGTTGAGATAGAAAAGATGCGGGCAGAGACAACCAAAATCAATTCAGAAAACCGCTACTACCCCATCATCATCACGGCAACCGCAATGCTGGCACTTGTGGCGGTGGTGAAGCTGTTTTTATAGTGAGAGTTACCGAGAACAACAGACACAATACGACATCATATTGATGAGACTTAAGATAAAACTGGAATAAAACTGATGCAGCCATTTAGAACGCAAGCCTTTGTGTTAAGGATACAGTCATGAGCGCAAACTTTGATCAAGATACCCAACTAACCCACGATAAGATTCAGGCCGAGATAGCCAAGCTGATGGCAGAGACAGCCAAGATTAACGCTGAATACCAAAGCTATCCTATTGTGATTGAAAAACTACGCAGGGAAACCGTGATGTATCCGTTTATTGTCGGTGCCTCGGTGACACTCGCCATTGTGGCGGTGGTGAAGCTGTTTTTATAGCGGGTGTTACCGAGAACAACAGGCGCAATACGGCATCACATTGATGAGACTTAAGATAAAACTGGAATAAAACTGATAGGGCCATTTAGAACGCAAGCCCTTGTGTGGAGATACAGTCATGAGCGCAAACTTTGATCAGGATACGCAACTAACCCATGAAAAGATTCATGCGGAGATAGCCAGGCTGCTCGCCGAGATCAGCAAGATCAGCACGGAGAATAATAAAATCAGTGCTGAGACAATGCGGATCAATGCTGAAACCAGCAAGATCAGCGCTGAGATCAGAAAAATCGGCGCGGAAACCACCAGGATCAACATCATCATCACGGCAACGGCAACGCTGGCGATCGTCGGCATCGCCAAATTTTTTCTCTAATGGGCATCTCAACCGTAAAATTTTTTGCAATCAACAGGACAATCACCATGAACCTACACCGCATTCCCGCATCGCCTAAAACCGACCGCACGACTTATCGATTCCATCGCCTGCTCACGGGCCTGCTGACAGCCCTGCTGACAACCCTGCCGGCCCTTGTCCATGCCGAGGACACGGACATCTACTTCGGCGGCATCTCCTCATCCAGTGTCCATCCGAATATCCTACTCATTCTCGACACCTCCACCAGTATGGAGAATCGCGTCATCTCTACCCCGCCCAGGTCAAACCGTGCTGATGAGCCTTCCCGTCTGGAGGTGATGCAGGATGCCGTGCGGGGGATCATTGAAAACATCAACGATGTGAATATCGGCCTGATGCGCTTCAGTCGCCGGGATGGCGGGGCCGTGCTGTTTCCCATTGCCCCGATTGATGCCCCGCTCACTGACTATCTCAGCGAGGATGCCGACCGGGTGACCATCATGGCCACCCTCGGCACATCGTCTGACGATGCGGTGCAAACGGGCAACACAGTGACACTGGACGACAATGTGCTTGAGTTTAACAATAACACGACTGTGGGGATCCGCTTCCCGGAGGTGAACATCCCGCAGGGGGCCACGATTGAATCCGCCAGAATCACGTTTAACAGAGCAGGCAGGCTACTCGGAAATAACGGCCCTGTCACCATCGCCGTCCGGGGCGAACGGGCTGTCAACGCCCCCCCATTCGCTGCACAGAACAGAAACATCAGCAAGCGCAACAAGACCGCCGCCCGTGTCACCTGGAGCCCTGATGACTGGGCGACTTCGAATGATCCAGACCGCTATCACGACACGGCTGAACTCCAGCCCATTGTGCAGCAGATTGTCAATCGGGGCGGCTGGCAGCCCAACAACGCCATGAGCTTTATCTTTAAAACCAGCGGCCAGAATCGACCTGCTTGCTCCTCTCCCCCCTCTTCCCTCCCCTGCGGCCCCGACCAACGTCAGGCAACGGCGTATGACTCCCCAGACCTCAAGCAGGCACCATGGCTGACAGTGACCTACAGGCGAACGACCAGCGAAACCAGGACCGTGCGCGACCGGCTGCTGGAGATCGTTGATGGACTCATCCCGGCCTCAGGCACGCCCATCGTCACCACGCTGCATGAGGCCGCCCGCTACTGGACGGGCGGTGCCATCAATTATGGCCAGGACCGGGGCGGCAGCCGCGTCACCCGCTTAAGTCACCCGGCCAGCTACTGCGAAGAGGATGATACCGGTGCGACCACCTGTAACGGCACCACGACCACCGACTTCGGCGTGGTCAACCCCTTCGGCTGTACCGCCGATGATCTCAACAGCCCGGCCTGCCTTAACCGCCGAATCTCCGGCACGCCCGCTTATCTCAGCCCGTTTCGCTCATCCTGCCAGTCCAGCTATCAGGTGTTGCTGACAGACGGTCTGGCGACCCACTCCGATGATGCGGCGCGCACGGCCATTCCGACTGAATTTTTAAATGGCGCCACCTGTGTAAACAAGGCCAACGAAAATGAAGAATGCGGCGTGGAGCTGGCCGAGGCGCTGTTTGATAACGATCAGGACACCCAGCTGCCAGAGACACAAAACGTCACCACCTTCACTGTGGCATTTAACCTGGACGATGCTGGTGCCAGACAGTTTCTGGAGGACATGGCGGTGGCGGGCAGTGGCAGCGCGACCGGCTTTTATTCGGCCAGCAACAGCCAGGACCTGCTGAACGCCTTCAATACCATCCTCTCCAATGTGCAGGATGAGTCCACCGCTTTCGCCGCACCGGCCATCGCCACCAACCAGTTCAACAGCTTGGAAAGCCGCGATGCGATCTATTTCGGCATGTTCACACCGGCACGCTCGGCACGCTGGTTTGGCAATATCAAGCGCTATCAGCTTTGTCTGGAGGAAGACCCGGATGGCGATGGCACGAACGACTGCACCTTTGGCGAGGTGCTGGATGCAAGAGGAGGAAGGGCCACCGATCCGACTACCGATCAATTTCTGGGTACGGCGCAGAGCTTCTGGAGCACAGCCCCGGATGGCTCGCAGACCACGGAAGGCGGCGCTGGCGAGATACTGGACGACTACACGGAGCGTGTGCTCTACACCAATGTGCGTAATCGGGTTGGTGGCCTGGCGCCCCCCGGTACTGACCTGGAGACCACGACCAGCGATGGTGGCTACAAGATCACCGCCAGCAACTGGACGAGTCCCGGTTTAAATAAAGTCAGACGTCTGGTCTGTCGCCTGACGCCAACCACCACCCCACAACCCGCGGCCAATAACAACAACCAGACGCGTTGCGAGGATCGCATGTTATGGATGCTGGGCAAGGCGATTGCCCCAGAGGCCACCGATCCGAGTACCTCAACACACTGGTCTATCTACGATGTCTTGCACAGCGCCCCGGCCCCGGTCACCTACGGCGGCAGGGACAGCGATGGCGATGGTCTCATAGACACCTACTACGACAAGGTCTTCGTCGGCACCAATGATGGCATGCTGCACATGCTGGATGCGGCGACCGGCAAGGAAGACTGGGCCTTCATCCCACAGGGCATGTTGGTAAAACAATCGACCCTGTTTAACAATGTGGAGTATGGCGGCAGCGACAGACCCACAGCGCACGTCTACGGGATAGACTCCCCGCCCACCATCCGCATGGTGGATGAAAACCGGGATGGCGTCATTGATCCGACCGCTGGCGATTTTGTCCACCTGTATGTCGGCAACCGGCGCGGCGGCAATCGCTATTATGCGCTGGATGTCACGCCAACGCAGGCCATGGACTCCAATACCAGCGCCGCCAGCGCCAGGATTTACCCCACATACCTCTGGGGCATCAAGGGGGAAGGCCGGATCGCTGGCGAACTACCGGTGTCAAGGTTGGCTACGAGTGGCTTTAGACGCCTGGCGCAGACCTGGTCACAGCCCGTGCTGGCCGATATACGTGTGCGTACATCATCCCCCCCCCCTAACGCTAACGACACCGCCATCAAAACCGTGCTGATATTCGGCGGCGGCTATGATGAGAGGCTGGATGGTGATGGCAACTTCTCCGCCTCGGACACGGGCAGGTTTGCCATTACTGATTCCGCAGGCAACATCAGAAACGCTGTGGGCAATGCGGTATTCATCGTCGATGCGGATGAGGGTGAGTTGTTGCTGAGCATTACCGGTGGTGGGCCCGGGGCCACAGGGGGCAACCGCGCTATCCGGGTAGACGATATGAACTACTCGGTACCCGCCCCGGTTACCGTGTTTGACAGTGATGGTGATGGAGTGGAGGATCGGATTTACTTTGCCGACACCGGTGGTCAAGTGTTCCGCGTGGATCTGGGTAATGATATCAGGGAGAACGGTACAGGTCTGGATGGCACTGTCAGCAATCGTACCGTAGTCGGTCGGTTGGCGGCCATCGCAACGCCCGGCACGCCCGTCGATGAGCGGCGCTTCTTCACCCAGCCCATCGTCGTACAGGTGCAGGATTTTAACTACTCGGATGCGGCCAATGGTGAGTTTGATTATGTGCTGATAGGCTCAGGGTATGAGCCGCGCCCGCTGAACACCCAGGTCAATGATCGCTTCTATGGTTTCCGTGATCTTCGCATCGCCAAAATGCAGGACACGAATGGCGATAATCTGGCCGATGGTTATCCGGCACGCTCCGGCGCGATATCAGGAACCGGGCCCATCGGTCACGGTAACGCCGCTGACCTGGTGGATATCACCCAAGCACCCCTGGCAACCACTGACACCACCCGCAGCGCGACTGGCTGGTATTATGATTTTGACAGTGATACCGATGTGATTGCCGGCGAGAAGGTCATCCGCCGGCCTCGGGTGCTGGGCGGCGTGTTGCTGTTCTCATCCTACCGTCCTGGCGCCGGTGCCAGTACGGTTGATGAATGCAGCGCCAATGTCGGTCTCAGCCATGATTACAACTGGAATATCCTCTCCGGCGCCGCAGCGCTGGATTGGGATGGTGATGGTGATATAGACGCTGACGATCGCGCCCGCGAAGGCAGTGCTGGCGTTAACTCCGGGGGTGTGCCCATATATACCGATGATGGGGTTTTACTGCTGAAAACCACGGGTGCCGGTCTTGGCACCGAGCGGGTAACATCGGGTGTGCCACGCTTTAGAACCTACTGGCATGATGGCCTGTAGCTGGCGATGATGATAAGGCTATCGATCGCGCCTGCCGGAAAACAGATAAGGTAACGGAATCTGCAACGACGTGTTGTCTACTTAACTTAAACCAGGTGAACTGGAAGAAGACAGACAATCTCCGAGGCCGTGTTAGTTGATGGACACGTATAAAGCGCCGGAACAACTGAAGAGGCTTGCTGGTGACAGCTTGCTGCTGCCGTTGTGAGTGCGCCTGCGTTTGGAGCAAGCCGGTTTCTCAACAGAGCCAGTGACAGCTTTGGTTGAGGCACAGCGTGATGCCTTTGCCGGGCAACCAGCCACCCAGGCCGACCTGGCACTGACTACGCAAGAACTCACCGCTGAAATACAGACCATGAAAACCAGCTTTCAGGGGAGATTGGTGTTGCGCTACTGGATGCCTGGTTTTAGCCGGCGCATCACGACGCTGCCCATGCTGCCAATTCTCGCCGCCATCCTGCGAACATACTCTGCCGACAATTTTCTTCTATTAACTAAACCGCAAACGCTGGCGAACAATGATTTTTCAGGCGCTTATCTGCTCATTACTGCAATACCAGGTTGTCACGAGGCAGCCGCCTTAGAACATGCAGTGACATTGGCAGCCGGCCGGACACACTGTGTGCCAAGGGCGGCTATTGACAATGCTCGGCCAGATATTCCCGTGCCTTCGCCAACTCTGCCTGGCGTTGCTCCTCGCCAATACGCACACGCTGCCCATCTTCACTCACTTTATTCACCCTGGGCCTGGAATACGATGCCAGACGCCGCCTGGCATTATCGCAACGTTGTTTTTTAGCGGCTTTCTCTTCGGCCTGTTGTTGCTTCTCATCAGCGTTCTTCTGGCGTTGGTCAGCGCGCTTCCTAAACCCTTCAACCCGGTCTTGCAAATCCTGCTGCGCCTGCGTCGATCCCTTGCTGTATTTCGGCTCCACCACATCTGACTCAACCCCTGGCGGCGGATTTTGGCTGAACTGAACATTGCCGTCCTCATCCACCCATTTATAGACTCGGGCAGATGCCGGTGTCGTGATGATGAGGATAAAAAACAGGCCCGGCGCCAGCAGCCTGGTAAACAACGGATGAGATGTCACGCCATCGTTATTCATCATTAATCCTCATTAATCCACCGCCCTCGGAGGATCATAGCATACCTGAATAATACTGTTATATATAGGATTGACTATGAAATTTATCGTTCCCAAGGCACCGAAATATAGTATGCTTGAGGCGTGCAATCAAACCTATCATCTACGTACAGAGGACAGAGATCATGAACAAGCGCATACTCCCGTTCCTGGCATTACCCCCGCTGTTTTTTTTTCTACTGCCAAGTCAGGCGGTTACGGTTTTTCAATGTAAAGATGCCAGCGGCCGCATAAGTTTTCAGGACCGCTGCCCGCCAGGGACAACGCGGGTAGGAGAGAAAACATACGCCAGCAGAAAATCCACGGACGATGTCGGCTCATTCAGCGGCCCGGTCACGCTCTACCGCATCCCCGATTGCGGCGGCTGTGAACAGGTTAAGGAGTTTATGGCCGCCAGAGGCATTGCGGTGACAGAGAAAGATGTCAATGACAATGTCGATAACCAGGGCGAGTTGCAAGATAAAACAGGGGAGTTGCGGGTGCCGACCGTAATCATCGGCGACAAGGCGATCACCGGCTACAACCGCAACAGCCTGATCTCGGCCTTGAGCGAGGCAGGCTACCGATCTTCCGACCAGCAAGAGGGTGGCGGCGAGAACTGAGAGACGACCTGCTAACAGCCGGGCTGTATTGAAATCATTAACCTCAGGCATTGACCTCAGGATATCGCCCCCGGAATATCAACTTTGGACATCAAGCCAAAACATTAATTCTGGGCCGTATCAAGCCGCGAATCGTCGGCCATCAACTCCCTGGGCAAAGAGAACACCACGCTCTCCCGAATGCCCGGTGCTTCGATCACCGTATCGGTGCCTGATTGCTTGAGCTTGTCTATCACCTCTTCAACCAGCACCTCGGGGGCCGAGGCCCCGGCGGTGAGACCGATACGGTTTTTCCCCTTCAGCCAGTGACTTTGAATTTCAGACGCATTGTCGATCAGATAAGCCGGCACCCCTTTTTTCTGCGAGATCTCCATCAGGCGGGTGGAGTTGGAACTGTTCTGCGAACCGACCACCAAAATCAGATCACAATCAGCCGTGAGTTTTTTCACCGCATCCTGCCGGTTCTGCGTGGCATAGCAGATATCTTCTTTTTTCGGCCCAACGATCTTGGGGAAACGCTGCCGCAAGGCATCGATCACCTCGGCGGTGTCGTCCATTGACAGGGTTGTCTGGGTGACAAACGCCAGGAAATCCGCATTATTGACTTGCAGGTTCCAAACATCCTCCACCGACTCGACCAGATACATGCCTGCCTGCGGATGCCTGGATTCGTACTGCCCGATAGTGCCTTCCACTTCCGGGTGGCCTGCATGGCCTATCAGAATACACTCGCGGCCCTCATCCTGATACCGCCCGACCTCCATGTGCACTTTTGTGACCAAGGGACAAATCGCATCAAATACCCGCAGACCACGTTGACATGCGACTTCACGCACGGCCTTCGATACCCCGTGTGCGCTGAAGATGACTGTGGCTTCATTCGGCACCTCATCCAGCTCTTCGACAAACACGGCGCCTTTCTCCCGCAAGGTATCGACCACGTACTTGTTATGTACCACTTCATGCCGCACATAGACCGGCGCACCAAATAACGTAAGCGCACGTTCCACAATCTCAATCGCCCGGTCAACACCAGCACAAAAGCCGCGGGGGTTAGCTAAGGTTATCTGCATAATCAGCCCATCGTTATACGTATAAAAGGGCATTGTATACTGTCAGACGGCCGCTTGCACCCGGCAAATGCGACCGGCGAGGATGATCGATTCAGTGTGACCAACTCAAGCCCCGGCACCCGCATCTCAGCGTGTGTCCTTTCTGCCGGCAGCCGTGCTGACCTTGGCCTGATCCAGCCAGATGGCATCGATGATCAACATAACCGCCCCCACCGTGATGGCAGTATCGGCCACATTAAACACCGGCCAATGCCACCTGCCATAATACACATCGAAAAAATCAATGACGTACCCCAGAGAGAGACGATCCCACAGATTGCCTGCCGCCCCGCCCAGCACCAAGGCCAGGGCGCTGGCCAACCCGTGTTGTTCCCGGGGCAGGCGCAACAGCCAGACTGTCAGGACAAGCATCACGATAAGCCCCAGCACGATAAAAAAATACCGCTGCCAGCCGCCCGCATCGCCCAGCAGGCTAAAGGCAGCACCCGCATTGTGTACCAGCGTCAGATTAACGCCGGGGAGAAGCGCATAAGGCACGGCAAAGCTCAGATATTTCGTGGCCAGGTATTTTGTCAACTGATCCAGCAACAGCACCAGCACAGACAGCAGCAGCCATTTTTTATTGCCGACCTTCATATCAATGCAGGCTAACACCAATGCCGTGCTTCACCATCGCCCGCGATATTACCGACACAGCGCGTACACAACGCGGGATGTTCGGCCTGCTGCCCTACGTCCTGGCAACGATGCCAGCAACGCACACACTTGGCCTGTGCGGAGGCTTCAATGGCTAATGCCAGGCCGTCCAGCGTGGTCTTGCGTGCGCCTGTATCGGCACTGGCATCAACACCGGCCAGCGGCAATACCGTTGCTTTTGAGGTGATGAGAAAAAAACGTAACTCCCCGGCCACCTTGTCCAGCAGGGAACAGAATGCCTGATCACAATAAAGCGTCACCTCCGCATCCAGCGAGGAACCGATGGCACCGGCAGCGCGCAGGCGCTCCAGCTCCCGACTCACTTCCTCACGCAGCCGGATCAGGCTCGCCCAGTCCTGCAAGGCATCGGCATCGACTGCTGGGGCTGCCCCATACCACTCATCCAGAAAGACAGAGGCACGGCGAGAGCCGGGAATGTATTGCCACAACTCATCGGCGGTAAAACTCAAGATCGGTGCCAGCCAGCGGCTCATCGCTTCGATAATATGGTACATGCAGGTCTGTGCAGAACGTCTGGCGATCGAGTCGGCCGGCAAGGTGTAGATGCGATCTTTGATAATATCCAGAAACAAACTCCCCAGGATCACCACACAAAAATGATGAATTTTTTGATAAATCAAATGAAATTGAAACTCATGATAGGCGCAGATGATCGCCTGCTGTAGCTGCATGGCCTGATGCAACACCCACCTGTCCAAATCGAGCATCGCTGCCACCGCAACACAATCATGCGGCGGATTAAAATCATGCAGGTTGGCCAGCAGATAGCGTGCCGTGTTGCGGATACGGCGATAGGCATCGGCGGTGCGCTTGAGTATCTCCTCCGAGACGCTCATTTCTGTGCGGTAATCCGTGGCCGCCACCCACAAGCGCAACACATCCGCCCCCAGCGTCTTCATGATTTTTTGCGGTGCCACCACATTGCCGCGCGATTTCGACATCTTGTGGCCTTTGGCATCGACAGTAAAACCATGCGTCAACACGGTTTTGTAAGGTGCCGCCGCATGCATCCCCACGCCGGTCAGCAGGGCAGACTGAAACCAGCCTCGATGCTGATCCGAGCCCTCCAGATACAAGTCGGCAGGATGGTGTAACCCGGCATGGGTTTGCAGCACCGAGGTGTGCGTCACCCCGGAATCAAACCACACATCCAGCACATCGTCGGCTTTTTCATAGGCAGCCGCCTCCGCCCCCAGCAGGCTCTCCGGCGCAAGCTCAAACCAGGCATCAATCCCCCGGGTTTCGATCTGCTTCGCCACAGCCTCGATCAACTGCGCCGTGTCGGGATGCAACTCGCCGGTTTCCTTATGGATAAACACAGCAACAGGCACACCCCAGCAGCGTTGCCTGGAAATACACCAGTCGGTGCGCTCGGCGACCATGCTGTGGATGCGCTGCCGCCCCCATTCAGGCAGCCATATCACCTGATCGATGGCGGCGAGCGCCTGCTCTCTTAGCTGCTGGTTGTCCATGCCAAAAAACCATTGCGGTGTCGCCCGAAAGATGACCGGAGACTGATGCCGCCAGCAATGCGGATAACTGTGTTGAAGCCTTGCCTCGGCCAGCAGGTTGCCGTTATTTTCTACCACCTCAATGACATGCGGGTTGGCGGCGAACACATGCTCACCGGCAAAATACGTCACATCATCATCGAAACATCCGTTGTCGCCAACCGGGCTGGTCACGACCAGCTTATATTCAAGCCCTGCCTGATAGTCATCAACCCCATGCCCCGGTGCGGTGTGTACCGCCCCCGTGCCGGCCTCAAGGGTAACGTGCGCCCCTAGGATCACCGGCACCTGCCGGTCGTAGAACGGATGGCGTAACAACACCGCTTGCAGTTCCGCCCCCGTCCTCATGGCAAGGCACTCATACGCCTTGAAGCCGTATCTCTGCATGGCGGCATCGACCAGCTTTGCCGCCAGAATAAGACGCTCTCTTGTGCCATCATCGTGATGCACTTCAATCAGGCTGTAGTCATATTCCCGATGAACTGCCACGGCTTGATTTGCCGGCAATGTCCAGGGCGTGGTCGTCCAAATCACCACCGAGGTCTTTATCTTATCGGCGATAACATCATCACGCCCGAAGACAGCCAACACCGCCTCCTCATCGGCTACCGGAAAGCACACATCAATGGCAGGCGATCGCCGTTGCTGATACTCAACTTCAGCTTCCGCCAGAGCAGAGCCGCAATCCATGCACCAGTACACCGGCTTATAACCCTTCATGAGATGCCCGGCAGCAATCATCCGACCGAGCGCACGCACTGTATCGGCCTCCATCTTAAAGGCCATCGTCATGTAAGGTGCATCCCAGTCGCCCAGCACGCCCAGACGCTTAAAGTCATCCCGCTGTTTATCGATCTGCCCAAGGGCATACTCACGACAGGCACAACGGAAATCACGGGCGCTGATCTTCGCCCCGGGCTTGCCGGATTTTTTCTCTACCTGTAACTCGATCGGCAATCCATGACAATCCCAGCCAGGCACATAAGGGCTGTCAAACCCCGCCAGGCTTTTTGATTTGACGATAATATCCTTGAGGATCTTGTTGACGGCATGGCCGATATGAATATCCCCATTGGCATACGGTGGGCCGTCATGCAGCACGTATTTATCACAGCCGGCCTTGGCTTCACGCAGCCGTTGATACAGGTTCATCTCATGCCAGCGTTGCAGCATCTGCGGCTCCCGGTTGGCCAGGTTGGCCTTCATGGGGAACTCCGTGCTGGGCAGATTCAAGGTGTCTTTATACGGATTATTCATGCGCTTATGCGGGATGTTCCAGTGACTGACATACGCCAATACGCCGCCATGCTGTGCGGGCTTACTCAGCGCTGCCTAAAATGGCCTTCGCCTGGGCGACATCAACGTGCATTTGACCAACCAGTTCAGCCACCGTCGGGAAGGCACGGTCAAACCGGAGATGGCTGACAAACTCTACCTTGATACGCCGCCCATAAATATCCCCGGGATCGGTAAAGATAAAGACTTCCAGAAACAAGCGGGCACCATTAAACGTCGGGCGCGTACCCAGATAGGCAATCGCCGGCATCGCCTCAGACAGCAGATCGTGAACCCGCACGGCAAAAATCCCCAGTAGCGGTGGCTTGTGATTACGCATTGAAATATTGGCTGTCGGGAAACCCAACTCACGACCACGCTTGTCGCCGTGCATGACACGCCCGATCAGAAAATAAGGACGCCCCAGTAATTTCTCTGCCAGCCCCAGTTTGCCTTTTTTCAGGGCATCTCGGATACGGCTGCTGCTGACCCGCTCATTATCAATGGAATAGGTCTCGGTTGCAAACACCTCAAACCCCAGCCCCTGTCCCATCTGTTGCAGGGTTTGAAAATTACCGGCACGATTCTTACCAAAACGAAAATCATCGCCGACCACCACGACCTTGACATTCAGCCCGTTGAGCAAAATTTTTTTAATAAACTCTTCCGCCGTCAAGGCAGCAAATTTATGATTAAAACGCATACACACCAGGCGATCGATATCCAGCTCGCTGAACAGCAGTATCTTCTCACGGATGCTGTTAATACGGTATGGAATAGTATGCGGAGAGAAATACTCAATACTGTGCGGCTCAAAGGTCATGATGACCGTTTCCAGATCACGCGCCCTGGCAATCGCACACACCTGCCGGTAGATGGTTTGATGGCCAAGATGCAGACCATCGAAATTACCGATGGTCAAGACGCAGCCCCGGGCCGAGCAGGTGCTCGCATCCACATGTCGGATAAGCTCCATCATGCCTCCCGTGCAGGGTAAAAATCTCTATAACCGGTGAGCCACATAACCGCCGTGTAAATCAACACGCCGATAGCAATCCACAGCAACAACTCCAACACGCGCTCAGTAAGTACCAGCCCTGACCAGTGATCCAAACCGGGCACAAACAGATACAGGGGCAGACTCATCAAGCCCACCGCCAGGCTGATACGCAGTAAATGCTTCGCCCAGCCCGGCTGGTACTGATAATGACCACCACGCCTTAAACGACGGTATAAAATGGCCACATTAATATACGCAGACAATGAAGTCGCCAAGGCGAGGCCAGCATGAGCAAGCGGGATCACCAGCAGCAAACTCAACACAATATTGCACAACATCGCAATAGCCGCCGCCCGCACCGGCGTTTTGGTGTCCTGTCGTGCAAAAAATCCCGATGACAGGATTTTAGTCAATATAACACCCGGCAGACCCAGCGCATAGGCGATCAGGCTGTAGCTTGACATCTCAACATAAAAGCGGCTGAACTCATGGTATTGAAACAGCGTTGAGATGGCCGGTGCCGCTAACAATATCAGCCCGAGTGTGGCCGGAACAGCGATGACAAAAACCCAGCGCAAGGCCCAGTCCAGAGTTTTGCTGAAAGCCTGCATCTCAGCATGGCTGTGTTTGTCGGACAGGTAAGGCAGGATCACCGTTGCCAGCGCAATGCCAAAGATCCCCAGGGGGAAGGCAATCAGCCGGTCGGAGAAATACAGCCAGGAAATACTGCCGCTTTGCAAAAATGAGGCGATCATGGTATCGACCAGCAGGTTGATCTGCATGACAGAAGTGGCAAACAGGGCCGGCAGCATTAATTTGAAGATACGCCTTGCACCTTCCCAGTCTTTATTCAGGCCCGGCCCTGGTAACATGCCGATACGCTGCAAGAAAGGCAACTGGAACACCAGCTGCACGATGCCTGCAATCAACACCCCCCAGGCCAGGGCGATGACCTTGCTGGTCTCAGGAAACCGGGGCGCCAGCCAGATGGCACAGCCAAGCAGCGAGAGATTCAGCAACACCGGGGTGAATGCCGGCACAGCAAAACGCCCATAGGTATTCAAAATACCCCCGGCCAGGGCGGTCAGCGAGATGAACAGGATATAAGGAAAGGTGATCCGCAACATATCAGCCGCCAGCAGTTGTTTCCCCGGCTGCTCGATAAAACCCGGCGCAAACAGATAGATCAACCAGGGCGCCAGCAACACCCCCAGCACGGTGGTGACCAGCAACACCAGCCCCAGCACAGCGGTGATCTGCGCTACCAGCGCCTGTGCCGCCGCCGGCTCTCTTTGCTGTTTGTACTCCGCCAGCACTGGCACAAAGGCTTGGGAGAAGCCACCTTCAGCGAAGATACGCCGCAGAAAATTGGGGATGCGAAAGGCGACAATGAACGCATCCAGCCCGCCGCTGGCACTGAAAAAAACCGCCAGGACGACATCACGCAACAGACCAAAAACCCGTGACAGCAAGGTCATCAGGCTGACGATCAGAGTCGATTTCAGCAATTTTCTACTCATCTTCAAATAGCGATATGTCCCTGAGAAATCATGACCATATCGGGGCTATATCATTGTTTCCAATATATTAGTTGCAAAACCTTTGAGCATACCACAATGTCAAGAGTGATTGACAAACCACCTGCATATCCGCATAGTTATGCGCCTTTGACAAACCATATGATTTGAAGGAGTAACCCTTGGCCAATATTGCCTCAGCAAAGAAACGCATCCGACAATCACAGAAGCGACGGCAGCAGAACATGGCGCAACGTTCCATGCTGCGCTCCAGTATCAAACGTGTCGCTGCTGCCATCGCCAGTGGTGACAAAGCAGCCGCAAACGCCGCCTACCCACCTGCCATGTCCATGATCGACAAGATGGCCAGTAAAGGCATTATTCACAAGAACAAGGCCGCCCGCCATAAAAGCCGCCTGAGTGCCCAGATCCAGGCACTGTAAGACAGCACGCAAGCACCTCTCAAGAGACGGACGCCGGGGCAGGCACGGCGCTCGGCTATTTTCACACCGGCACAGCCTGCACCTCATCAGGACAGCGGCCAGCCTACAGGATGATCATATTATCCCGGTGAATGAGTTCGGCCTCATCAACATAGCCGAGTAATGCCGCTATATCGCTGCTGGGCTTACCCATGATCTTTTGCGTCTCCATCGCACTGTAGTTGATCAGGCCACGGGCGATCTCCCGGCCATCGGGATTAAGACAACTGACGATCTCGCCCCGTTGAAACTGCCCGTACACCGCCGTCACTCCCACGGCCAGCAGGCTTCTGCCCTGTTGGCTCAACACCTCGGCAGCACCGGCATCAACCCCAATCTGCCCCGGCACCCGATGTTGCCCGGCCAACCATTGCTTGCGTGCCAGAAGAGGCGCCTTGCCGGCCGAGAGATACGTCCCAGGCTGCTCACCACTGGCAAGCCGGATCAACACCTGTGGGTCTGTCCCCCGGGTGATGACAGTGTCCGCCCCCGATTTTGCAGCGATGCCAGCCGCCCGCAGCTTGGTCAGCATCCCACCACGGCCTAATGCCCCGCCCTTGCCCGCATACTGTTGCAGGGCCGGATCACCCGCCTCGCCTGATGCGATTAGCTGACATGCCCTGTGCTGCCTCGGATCACGATCGAACAAGCCCTGTTGATCGGTCAACATGATCAGGCGTTCAGCCTCGACCAGATTGCAAACCAGACCTGCCAGAGAGTCATTATCACCAAACCGGATCTCCTCGGTCGCCACGCTGTCGTTCTCATTCACCACCGGCACGACACCGAGATCAAGCAGGGTGCGTAAGGTAGAACGGGCGTTAAGATAGCGCCGCCTGTCGCTGATATCATCGTGGGTCAATAAAATCTGCGCCGTATGCACATCATGCCTCTGAAAGCAGGACTCCCAGGCCCGAATCAGCCCCATCTGCCCAACGGCGGCGGCGGCCTGCTGGGCATGCAGGCTCTTCGGGCGGGAAGACCAGCCCAGCCGGGCAATCCCTTCGGCCACCGACCCGGAGGAGACCAGCACAAACTGATAATTGTCCGCCGCCAGGTGCTGCATCTGCTCAACCCAACTGGCGATCAACCCGGTGCGTAAACCCACCCCATCCTCGGTCAACAGGGCGCTGCCAATTTTGATCACCCAGAAACGGGTTTGCTGCCTACGCCTGCACATCGCCTGTTGCCTGTGCTGCCAGCCACCTGGCAATCGCTGCGGTCAGCCCATCGCAGCCCGCCCCGGACAGAGCCGATACGGCAAATACCGGGGCCGACCAATCCAGCACCTGCCGCAAGACCGTCTTTATCTCATCAACGCGTTGCTCAACCAGCGCATCAATTTTGTTCAATACCAGCCAGCGCGGCTTGTCCATCAAGCCCTGATCATAGGCGGCCAATTCCTGCTCTATCGCAAGCACAGCCGCACTGGCCGCCCTGACATCGTCCTCTGTGGCAATGTCCACCAGGTGCAGCAGCAGGCGTGTCCGGCTGAGGTGTTTAAGAAACTGCACACCCAAACCAACACCTTTGGCCGCCCCGGCAATCAGCCCAGGGATATCCGCCACCACGAACGCCGTATCCACCGCCGTCTTCACCACTCCCAGATGCGGGTGCAAGGTGGTAAACGGATAATCCGCCACTTTAGGAGTCGCTGCCGAGACCTGTCTGATAAACGTTGATTTACCGGCATTGGGAAACCCCAGCAGCCCGACATCGGCCAGCACCTGTAACTCCAGCCTTAATACCCGCTCCTCGCCCGGGCTGCCCTGGGTGGTTTGCCGGGGCGCACGGTTGGTGCTGCTTTTGAAACGGCTGTTGCCAAGACCATGAAAACCGCCCCGGGCAACCAGCAGACGCCGCTGCCTGCCCGCCATATCCCCTAGCAACTCGCCGCTGTAATCATCGTAGACCAGGGTGCCGGGTGGCACCGCTATATCCCGGTGCTCGCCATTGTGGCCCGTGCGATCGCGGCCAGCACCCGGGGCGCCATTCTTTGCCCGGAACACCCGCTTGTGCCGAAAATCCACCAGGGTATTCAGCCTCTCTTGCACGTGTAAATACACGCTGCCGCCATCCCCGCCATCCCCGCCGTTAGGGCCGCCGTGCGGGACAAATTTCTCGCGCCGGAAACTCAAGCAGCCATCCCCCCCCTTACCGGCAAGCACCCTGATTGTCGCTGTATCTACAAATGGCATCTTCATTCTCTTAACATGCACGGCGCGGCTTGATACGGTATCAGGGCAGAGCCATCTCACCAAAGATCAAGACATGCGGTTGCTGGACTCATCGGCACGAACATCATGGCGAGCAGCACCCCAGCCATGCTGTCCTCACCTGTCGGCGAGGGCGATAGCAACAGGGGCAGCTATTGGGCGAGACAAGCGCACAGCCAAGCCGTGGATTCAGGTGGTGGCAGCCAGGCGTTCTGCCAAGGGGGTAGTTGTCAACTCGCCAGCACGTTCACATAGGTGCGCTTGCGCGGCCCACGGCGGGTAAATTGAACCTGGCCATCGCGCATGGCAAACAAGGTGTGATCATGCCCCATGCCCACATTGACACCGGCATGGAAGCGGGTGCCACGCTGGCGTACAATGATGTTGCCTGCCTTGACCTGCTCGCTGCCAAAGCGCTTTACCCCCAGCCGTTTCGATTCTGAATCGCGACCGTTTTTCGAACTGCCGCCTGCTTTTTTGTGTGCCATGAGTCTGCTGCTGCTCCAACGTTATCGGATTATCCAGGTTATCCGGGGGTAATGTCATTGATGGTCAATTCAGTATACGCCTGCCGGTGTCCCATCTGTTTGCGATGGTGTTTGCGCCGTTTGAACTTTATAATGTTGACCTTGGGGCGGCGCCCGTGCGCCTTGACGGTGGCCGTCACCCTGGCACCGCTGAGGTGGGGCGTACCCACGCTGACCGCATCACCATCGGCAACCAGCAGCACGTCAGTCAACTCCACGGTATCATCTTTACTGACGTTCAGTTTTTCAACCCGGATGGTATCGCCTGCCGCTACCCGGTATTGTTTGCCCCCGGTCTTAATCACCGCATACATAAATTCATGCCCCCAGATACTGGTCAGTCAGCCAGGTGGTGTTAGATAAGGGTGCAGATTTTAAGGAATTGCCGCTGTTCTCACAAGCACTATTGACAGATTAAGGGCGGGATTGTTTGGCTTTCTCTGCCAGCCTTGGCAAAATGCCGTAACAGTCAGGAAAATGACCCGATGACCGCCACAACACAGGCCGTAGCCGCACCGAAAATGGATATTGCTGACATCCGTACATTGATCAAGGAGGACATGGACAAAGTGAACCGCCTGATTCAGCGCAAATTACACTCTGAAGTGAGCCTGATCGATCAGTGCGGCCATTATATCGTCAACAGCGGGGGTAAACGCCTGCGTCCGGCCCTGGTGCTGCTGAGCGCCCGGTCTTTTGCCTATGAACACGAGCAGCACATTGATTTATCAGCCATTATTGAATTTATCCATACCGCCACCCTGCTGCATGACGATGTCGTTGATGCTTCAGCGCTGCGGCGTGGGCGGGTGAGCGCCAATCAGCGCTGGGGCAATGAGGCCAGCGTGCTGGTGGGTGATTTTCTCTATTCACGCGCCTTTCAGATGATGGTTGAGGCAGGATCCAGCCAGGTCATGCAGATCATGGCAGATGCGACCAATACCATTGCCGAGGGGGAAGTGCAGCAGCTATTGAACAGACATGACCCGGACACGACCGAGGCGCGTTACCTGCAAGTCGTCCACAACAAGACCGCCAAGCTGTTTGCCGCCGCCGCCCAGCTGGGGGCGGTCATCGCCGGCCAGGATGAGACCACCGAGATGGCGATGGCGAGCTATGGCAAACACCTTGGCATCGCCTATCAGCTGGTTGATGATGTGCTGGATTACAGCGCAACAGCCGATGTGCTGGGCAAGAACATGGGCGATGATCTGGCGGAGGGAAAACCGACGCTGCCCCTGCTGTATGCCATGTGGCACGGTGATGACACCCAGTCGACCATTATCCGGCAGGCTATCAAAAGCGGTGGCCTGGAAGAGTTGGATGAAATCACCGGGGCGATTGAGCAGACGGGGGCGCTGGCGTACACAGCAGAGCGTGCCCGCCAGGAGGCCAGTACCGCCATGGCGGCGATAACCGATCTGCCTGTATCTGAATACAAAGACGCCTTGTATGCCTTGGCGGTTTTTGTTACCCAGAGGACACATTAACTGGTGCATCGGCGGGCGATGACGATGGCCTTCGCATGCGCCGGAGAGAGCCCATCACCGCCATGGATGACAGAGCAGCAATCGTTCCTGACGATTGCTTTGCATACACGCCACACTTGGGAGATATGAAGATAAATGCAACAGGATTGCCCAGAGCAATTCTTGGCCTTGGCATCTCGGCGGGTGTGTGCCGCCCGTACATAAAAAAAGCCTGCTGGGGGGCAGCAGGCTTCAAGGTTGAGTTGTCACGTGTGTAATCAACTCTAAGGGAGGGGGATTGACATCAACTGTTGTCTGATTTCTCGTTATCTGCGGATAAAAACTGCTCTGAGATAAAATCGGCGATACAAGTTATCGCAAACAAAATAATGGCTACGTTAATCATTTCCAAATGCTCCTTTTAAGATAAAAATCTGTGTTAATTCGTTTTAGTCTAGCCCTTAATAGGAATAATTCAAATATATTGTTATCATAATAAACATGATTGATAATTATATCTTACGATGTCATCTCTATGCGAAACGCACTCTCAAGAACCGATCTTAACCTGTTGGTTGCCTTGAAGGTTTTGATTGAGGAGAGAAATGTCACCAAGGCAGCAGAGCGGCTTTTTATCACCCAGCCGGCGATGAGTAAAACGCTGCACCGATTACGGCGCCTGTTTGATGATCCGCTGTTCACACGCACCTCCCACGGCCTGGTTCCCACCCCCAAAACCGAGGAGTTGAGCGCACCCCTGCATGCGATACTGGCGCAGATTGAAACTTCGCTGCTGATGCCGGATTTCAACCCCGCCAAGGTGAGGGGTAAAATCTTCATTACCGCCCCTGAATTTTTTGCGATCGGCGCGATTCCGATGTTACTGGACAAACTACAGCAACAGGCACCTCACCTGTTGATCCAGTCACGTAACCTGCTTGATAATCAGGAGGAGCAACTGGCCAACGGTCAACTGGACTTTGCTATCGATTTGCAGCAACACTATGGCACACACATTACCTGCCATGAGCTATTTACCACGAAGGCCGTGTTATGGATGCGAGAGCAACATCCGCTGGCCAGCAAAGCAAGAGTCACCCGCAAAGAGTTGATACAATACCCTTTCATCAGCCTGCTGATCCCAAATATTCACGATATGGATTTACAAACCACCAGGGAGCGCCTGGTCAATAGCGGCATCGGCGAGCAGCCGATCTTAAGAACATCACAACTGCTAACAGCCCTGGAATCACTGGCACGCAGTGACTGTCTGCTGATCGGGCCTGACTATCTCGGCAGGTTCAAGCTGACCAAAAGCCATATCATATCCAAGGCCATACCCAAGGGGCTGAGGGTGGATAACTTTCCCATGCGCCTGTGCCTGATCCAGCATCAACGCACACACAACTCGCACCTGCACATCTGGCTGAGGGAATTAATGCTGGCGCTGTTTCAGGATTGATGAGCTGGACAAACGGCCTGCTGCAAAAACTCCCATCGAAAAAACCCTGTTCAATCCCCCGATGATCCCCCGTTTCCCCTTTTTTCTGTACAGCAGTTTTTTATCTTTCGCCCTGGCAACGGCAATGGCAACCCCCCTGCCAACCCCAATCAAATCCAGCATCAACAGCCACGGCATTCCGCCCACGGCCTATGGTCTGTATGTCAAGCAGCTGGGTTCCCATGAGCCGCTGGTAAGCGTGAATGCCGATACTGCCCGCAACCCGGCCTCGGCGATCAAGATCGTCACCACCCTGGCGGTGCTGGAGATTCTCGGGCCGGTGTGGCGCTGGAAAACAGAAGTCTACACACGCGGCAGGATCAGCGAAGGCGTACTGCATGGTGATCTGGTGTTCAAAGGCTATGGCGATCCCTATCTGACAACAGAAGAATTATGGCGGCTGCTGAAAAATTTACGCCGTAAAGGCATCAAACAAATCAACGGCGATATACTCATCGACAACAGTTATTTTACCATCCCCCATGAAGACCCGGCGGCCTTTGATAACCGGCCGCTGCGTGCTTATAACGTCCCGCCCAGTGCCTTTATGGTCAATTTCAAGACGGCGTATTTTTATTTCTCCCCGGCCGCCAATGGCCGCAAGGTGCTGATCGATGTAGAACCCCCATTGCCTAACCTGAAGATAGAAAATCGTCTGCAGTTAAAGAAATCCGGCTGTCATGGTTATCAGCGCGGCATCGCCATGCGTACAGCCGAGCAGGCCAGCGCCGATCATATTATCTTCGAAGGCAGCTTTCCTACCGGCTGCCGGGAATACGTGTTAGCGCGCACGGCACTGGCACACCCGACATTTGCCTTTGGTGTGATTGCTTCATTATGGCAGCAACTCGGCGGCAGGATCAGCGGCCAAGTCGGTTCCACGACCGTGCAAAGGCAAGAAAAGCCTAAGCTGGTCTGGCGCTCCAAACCCCTGGCCGATGTGATCAGACTGGTGAATAAATTCAGCAACAATGTGATGACCCGGCAACTCCTGCTCACCCTTGGGGCAACACAGGCCGACAAGACCGGCACAGTTGAAAATGGTCGCCAGGTAATCTACGACTATCTGACACAACAAGGACTGGATATCAGCTCCCTGCACATTGACAACGGGGCGGGCCTCTCACGTAATGTACGCATCTCTCCCCGGCTGTTAAGCGAGATCCTGGAGTTGGGCGCAAACTCGTTGTTTCACGCTGAATTCAAATCGTCACTGGCGATCATCGGGATGGATGGTACAGCAAGGAGACGTCTGGCCGGCCAGCAGGAAGCCGGACATGCCCACCTCAAGACCGGCACGATTGATCATGTCTCGGCGGCGGCGGGTTACGTGACCTCAAACAGCGGCAAAAAATATGTCTATGCGGCGATGATCAATCATACAAACGCCCACCGGGGTTCAGGCAAGGCCGTGATGAATGCCATCATCCGCTGGCTCTACAGGCAATGACGCAGCAACCTGTCAGGACACAAAATACGCACACCAGGCTCATGGCATCCGCTATACACGCTATTCTCTTATGGCCATTGCCTTATGATCGTATCGGGGCTGTGTACCCCCAAGGTCGCCACATAACCGGCGGCAACCTCCAGGCGATGCAGGGACCACTGCCTTGCCGCAGTTGCATCCGTATGCAGCCGCAACAGCCTGGCGGCACTGTCTGGCTCGACATTCACCTCAAAGGCTTTTAAGCCATAAGCGATCCCATCCCCCACGGCCTTGACAAAGGCTTCCTTGCGAGTCCAGCAGCTAAAAAATGCCGTTACGGCGTGCTCGCCCGCATAGTGTTGCAAGGCATCATACTCAGCCGGGGAGAAAAAACGTTTTGCCAGTGCCGGCCAGCACACCTCCGGGCGGACCTTCTCTATATCCACCCCGACAGCATCAACCAATGTCAGGGCCAGCAGCACCTCGCCCTGTGAGTGGCTGACATTAAATTGAATATCGCTACGCCCATGGCGCTCATGCAACACCAGCTTGCCATGTTCAAGCGTGCTGAATTGAATATCCGCAGCGGGCAGATGCAGGTGTTCGGATAAACGCTGCCTCAAGAGGCCACGGGTGATGATAAATTCATGGTATTTATACGCCGCCCGGCATTGCCCGGCACGGTGCAGCTCATCGCTGTTCAGTTGTTGCCGGTAGACGGGCAACTGTGCCAGCCCCTGTGCAACATTCACCGACCAGACATCAACGATGCCTCGTCGTAACCCGGGCCAGGCGGCAACGCTCATGCGCTCTCCCGTTGGGGATCAGCCAGGGCAGCGGCCAGGGCTGCCATCCCCCGTGCCATGCTCACCCTGGGCGTATAGCCAAGATCACGTGCAGCGGCGCCGAGATCATACCAGTGTGAACAGGCCAGCTGTCTGGCGATAAAACGAGTCATAAACGGCTCCTGCTGGATGCGAAAGAGCGCATAAAACCCTTCCGTGACTGCACCGATGCCGTACAGCAGCCTTGGGTTGATCGTCTTCGTTACCGGGTCAAGCCCGGCGGCCTGTAACATAGCGTTGATCAGGGAGGCCATCGCCACCGGCTCACCATTACCGATGAAGTAGGTCTTGCCCGCACAGGCAGCACCGCACGCCAGGGCCTCGGCTGCCAATACATGGGCATCCACGGCATTATCAATATAGACAGCATCCATCAATTTACCGGGGGCATTGACCAAGCGCAACCTGCCGGTCCTGGCGCGCTTGATAATCCGCGGCAGCAGTTGCGTATCGCCAGGCCCCCAGAGCAGATGAGGACGCAGTGCAACAGTGGCCAGCGCCGTTGAATTGGCGGCCAGCACCAGGCGCTCGGCCTCGGCCTTGGTGCGCTGGTAATGCGTCATCATGTGATGCGAATACGGCGCAGACTCATCCACGCCCTCATCATCGGTACCATCGAAAACAACACTGGGCGAGCTGGTATAGATCAGCCTGCCGATCTGCTGCTGCCGACACGCCCGCAAGACATTTTCCGTGCCTTGCACGTTACTGCGGTAGTAGTCCTGATAATCCCCCCAGACACCAGCCCTGGCCGCCACATGAAAGATAATATCACAGCCCTCCGCCGCCTGGCTGACACGCTCCGCAATGGCGATATCACCCTGAAAATTTATCATCCCCGGCTGCTGCAAGCGCTCATAGCGACCACGTTGCAGGGTATGGACGGTATCACCCCGCCGCCACAGGGCCCGGGCGATAGCCCCGCCCAGAAAACCGCCCGCCCCGGTCACCAACGCCTTCACCGCATCTGCCTCTGCGCCCAGGCGGCTAATTGCTCTCGGTCAATTTTGGCATTATGCCGGACATCCACCGGGAACTGCGGATGAAAAAAGAAATGTTTTATCCTGGCGGTTTGCGCTGTGCCAGCACCAAGCGCCAACAACTCATCAACGATCGTTGCCAGCTTCACCCGCTTGATGCCTGCCTCCAGCTCAACGCACAAAGCAGGCAAGGTCGCACCGCCGATCTGTAGCGGGATCAGCGCCGTGCGAAAGACATGTGCATGGGTATTGAACACCGCCTCACAACACACCGAATAATACCTCATCCCCTGGCTTTCAACCCGGTGGCTTTTGCGCCCGCAAAACCACACCCGCCCCTGCTCATCCAGATAACCCAGATCGCCCATGCGATGATAAAACGAATCGCCCGCCGGAATCTTTGCCAGGGCAGTGGCCTGCTGCCGATGGTAATACCCTGCCGTCACCTGCTCACCCTGCACCACGATCTCACCAGTCGCATACGCTGGCAGGGGCAGATCATCCCGCCAGTCATCAATCGCCTCATCGGTGATGCCAATAATATGCAGCGTGATCCCGGCCACAGGCGGCCCGATGCAAATGCCCTTGCCCTGCCGGGTCAGCGCACCGGTCTCATCCAGCACGGTCTGGCTGTCAATCGAACACACCGGCAGGGCTTCAGTGGCACCGTAGGGCGTATGGATACAGGCGGGCGCATCCAGGGCCGGGCTTAATTTACGCAACACCTCTACCGGCACCGGCGCACCCGCCGACAACACCCGCTTCAGGCTGAGCATATTCTTCTTATGCCATATCAGCCAGTCGCCGAGGCGATTCAGCAGGGCCGGCGAGCCGAACATCGTGGTGGGCTGGAACCTGTCAACCGCTTGCATCAGGATATCCGGGTCAACACGGCCAGGACGGCTGAAATCCATCGCCGGGATGATCGCCGTCATGCCCAGCGCCGGTGCGAACAGGGCGAACAAGGGAAAAGTCGCCAGATCAACCTCCCCCGGCCGGATGTCATACAGGGTGCGAATGGCTTTAACCTGGGCGTTAAAATTGGCATGGGTATAGATCACGCCCTTGGGTACGCCCGTGCTGCCGCTGGTAAACAGGATCGCCGCCAGGTCGTGATGATGGGTCGGGTTCATGGCAGGCAGGGGCGAATCGGCGGCCAGGCGTCTTATCAACGGCAGATCAGACAGGCAATAACCAAACAGCCGCCACGGCTCCACCACGATCGTGATCCTGATGCTCGGCCTGGCCCAGGCCAGCAGCCGGCGGGCAATGTGCGCCCGGCGATTGCCGATAAATGCCTGTGGCTCGGCCTCGGCCAAACACCGACCAAGCTGCCTAAGTCCCATACCGGGATCGATGGCGATCAGGATCGCACCGATCTTGAACAAGGCAAAGGCCAGCGCAAAAAAATCCCGCCCCGGCGGCAGCATCAATGCGGTGCGTGTGCCTTTAACGACACCCGCCGCCTGTAGCCCCCGTGCCAGTTCATCGCTGGCCTGATCAAGCTCAGCATAGGTGTAGCTGGGGAAGTCCCTCGCTCGGGTTTGCACCACCACGGCCAGCGTTTCCGGCTGCTGTGCGGCCATCAACGGCAGATGCAGGGCGATATTCTCACTATCCATAAACAGGTCACTGGCAACACGATCGCTGGCGGCATCAGGCAAGAAACCGCCGTATCACATCGATCACGGCCGTACTCGCATCCTCCAGCACATAATGACCGGCATCGGCAAAGCGATGCACCTCGGCGGCCGGAAAACGCCGCTCCCATTCGGCCAGAAAATCCGCATCAAAGACAAAATCATTCATGCCCCAGCAAATCAACACCGGATTCCTTTGAAATTGATCCAGCCGCCGGGCGGTGTCGGCCATGACAGACCAGCTTGCCTGCTGTGCCGATAACGGAATATCTTCGATGAACCGGCGCACGGCCAGCCGGCTCTGCCAATCCGCATAGGGCGCAGCATAGGCAGCCGCCACCTCTGCTGGCATCGGCTGGCGGGTGACACAGGTTTTGATCGCCCCCTGCACAAACGCATTTACGCCCTGAATCAACAGCGCATTGACAAGCCGGATGCGGCCAAGGCGCAGCGGCCAAGGCAGGCGCTTGCCCTTGCCCTCCCTGGTCCGGGGCAGATGAAAGGCGGCTGTATTGAGGATGATAAAGTGCTGCACCTGTTCGGGATGATCTGCCGCCCAGGCCATGCCGATCATGCCGCCCCAGTCGTGTACCACCAGCGTCATCGGCTCGCTGAGCTGCAAAGAGCCGATCAGCTGATCCAGATCATCCACCCGCTGCGCCAGGGTAAAACGGTATGCCTCATTGCCTGGCCTGGCTGACAAGCCCATGCCAATATGATCCGGCACGATACAACGATGCGTGGGTTTTAATGCAGTAACCAGCCGTCGATAATAATACGACCAGCTGGGATTGCCATGCAGCATCAGCACGGGCGGTGCTTCCCTGGCCCCTTCATCCAAGTAGTGCATGGCAAGCGAGTTGATGTTGAAGTAATGCGGTTGAAAAGGATAGTCCGGCCAGGCCGTTGTTGTCATACTCACCATGCCGGGCTTACCAGCCCACACTGACCATGTTGAAGCCTACCACTCCCAGCCCATCATCAGGCAATTCAACCCGCTGCCGATACCGAGAAAACCAACCCGGTCGCCGGATTTCAGGAAATTGCGCTGATCGGCAATCGCTGCGGTCATCGGCACGGACACCGTACCCATGTTGCCGAGGTAAGGATAGGTGCTGAAATCTTTCTCGGCGGCAATGCCCAACTCCTTCAGGATGGTCTCCCTGTGCCCCTCGCCCACCTGATGGCAGATCACCTTGTCCACATGATCCCGCGCCCAGCCCATCGCTTTCAAGAAAGACGCCCAGGTGTTCACGCCCAGCCTGGCGCCGTGTTTCAGCACCGAGACCGAGTCGGTGGACATGAACTCCGACATGGCCCTTGGCAGGGTCTTGGATGGGATGAGGCTAGCCAGCACAGGCGGAATCCTCTCGCTGGTCATGATCTCTCTTAACGCTGCCGGGATCACCTCCGGCTCCATCACCTCGTCAATCGTTGCCCGCAATTTATCCGGCGAGAGCATGAGCCGGCCCAACTCGGCGGGCGTGAAGGTGATCCCCCAGCGACACAGGCGATGATGCTCCGGGGCGGCCCGGGTTGTCTCGCCGATCAAACGGTGTGCGCCGCCATTGGCAAACGAGCCATCGGTAAGCAGCACCGCCGCTGCACCGGAGCCGCCGGTCAAGGTGGCCAGCGAGGAACTGAACAGGCGCATGGATTTTTCCTGTACCATGCGCTCGATCATGGTATCGACGATCTCCCTGGCGGACTCGCAGGAGACCACGATGCCGGCACGGATCTGTTTCAGCTCAATGCGGTTGGCGATATCGATGATGCCGTTCAAGGTGCCAAGACAGGCATTGGAAATATCATAGATATAGGCATCAGTGCGGATGCCGAGCTTGTCCGCCACCGCACAGGCAGTGGCCGGTTCATAGTTCTCCCGGCAGACGCCGGAGTAGATCAACGCACCGATGTCCATTGCGCTGACGTTGCTCGCCTGTAACGCCTTGCGCGCTGCCGCCGCCGCCCCATCGGACAGGGCATGGCCCTTATCCCACCAGCGACGCTCGGCGATGCCGGTCAGCGCCTCCAACTGGCCCGGGGCGATATGCAGTGCATCGTACATGGGCATCAGGCGCTCTTCCAAATCGCCGGAGGTGATGACCTCAGCCGGCAACTCATAGCCGATGGACTCCATATAGACATGGCGATAGTTCATGAGGATGACATTGTAAGGGTAAAATCCCGCATCTGATAGATAATTCTGCCATCAACGCTCAACAGGCCATCGGCCGTCAGCCGTTTTTGCGCCTCATCCCTGGCCGTGATCACCGCCTCAATGCTGACCTGGCTGTCTGTGGGCAGGATTTGACCACGATAGACCCAGCTATGGGCAGCATCCCGCCCCGGTGCGGCAAAGCGGACCGACCCAGCCTGCCCGCCCCAGCGATCATAAGCCACATATTTCAATAGCTGAATGAATGACTCCAGCCCCAGCGACCCCGGCCACACCGGGTCCTGATAGAAATGCGCCTGAAAAAACCAGGCCGCCGGGTCGACATCCGCCTGCCCGCAAATAAAGCCGAGGGCCTGCGGCCCGCCGTCCGGGCTGTAGCCATCAATGCGATCGACCATACGCATCATCCGTGCCGGAAAGGGCGGCGCCGACGGGTAGTCGCATATGGTATGCCCGGCCAGCTCACTGGCAGCAGGCTGATACGGCGTACACTCTCGCAGGCCAACCTGCCGGGCCAGGGCAGCCCGGGAGAAAAAACCAAAATAGGTATCGCCCTGATACACCAGGCCAGCCGCACTGCTCACGGCAAAGTCGTAATGTTGAATGATCATGCCGCCGGATTGTGACACCCGGGTGATCCTGATCTCGGTGGTCAGCGTGCCGACATCCGCCCGCACGGGTAAGCATTGGCGCGCCGTACCGCCCAGGTTACGAAACGACAGATCCGTCTGGCTGGTCAGCGCCGAGCCAAGGTAGGCCGCCAGCCAGCCACAGGGCTGCAAGGCCACTTCCAGCAACACGGCGAACGGCATCTCCGGCTGGCGATTCTCGATAAAATACCAGGCATCGGCAGGCACATCATACGCTGCTCTGATCACCCCGCCTGCGGCCAGTTGCCACGGCTGGCACTGGTCGATAGAGACAATGCGATCGAGAAACTGGAACGGCGGCCCCGGCAGGCGGGCGATCACGCGCTCATCATCAAACACCCGGTAGCGCTCGCCGAAGGCCTCCGAGGGCTTGCCGACAGCAAAGGCATGGATGGAGGCATAATCAAACAAGACGGGACCCGGTGTCGCTGCCTTTTGGGTACGCCACAGGGTGTGCAACTGCTGTTTACGCAGATTGCTCAGCTGCAACGACAGATCGGTCATCTGCACAATCGCCTGGCCATCGGCTGACATCAGCGCATCGGCGATCACATAAGGGATGCCGGCCTCGGTATAACCGAGCGTCTTTATGCTGATGGCATACTGTACCTTGTTCGTGCTTGCCAGCACCTGACCGCGACACTTGAGTTTGCCCGCCACACCCGGCACCGGCTCATAGACCATGCGCTCCGCCTCACCCACCCAGCCGAGGCGCAACAGATATACCCGCAGGGTATGCAGGCAGCATTCATACATCAACGTCCCCGGCATCACCTGATCATCAATGAAGTGGCAGGTGATGAACCAGTCATCCGGGCGAATATCCGCCTCACCGATAATATGACCCATGCCGAAGCGACCGCCAGCAGGGTTCAGTTCAAGGATGCGATGCACCAGCGTCATGCGCCCGCCGGGCAGACCGGCCGGCTGTTGCAAGTCAAGACCGGCAAATGCCGAACCGAAACATGCCGCCAGATCGCCAGCGCGCAGGGCATCGAGTTGTGCATCGCTATAAGCTGCCGCCTGCATTGGCACCAACGCCTGCCAGCCTGTGGCGCAGCTGCCGGTTTGCACCTGCCCATCCAGGGCACTCAGCACGATGCCCTTGCCAGCCGCCAGTTGGGCCTCGGTGAAAAAACCGGCACAGCCATGCCGCATGGTGATCAGCAGTCTCCCATCCACCTCGCCGTCAAACCGGAAATGAAATAACCAGGTATCGCCCTGGCGGAAGAAGCGCTCGATCCGAATGTCATAGCGGATCACCTGCCCGGCCTGTGGCAGCGGTGCATGAAAAGTCACTTCGGCATCCAGCAGCCGGTAGCAGGCCCGCCCCCTGGTCTGCAAATCAATGCCCAGATAAGCCGATAAAAACAGATCCGCCTGGCCGGCTTCCACGGCGATACAGGTGGGGATGCGCCCGCCGTCCAGATACCAGGCGCCCGGCTTGACATCGTGTTCGGTCACCACCCGCCCCGGCGCCATGGAAGCCGGCGCACCCTCCAGCGTGAGAATGCGATCGACCAGCATCAACGGCGGGGCGGGCAGACGCACCCGGGTTGGATGGCTGTCCACCTCGGCAAAGGCCGGGCCAAGCACCCGGGCAATCGCACCCGTTGCAAACTCCATGCACATCGCTCGATCGAACACCACATCCGCTCTTGGCGGCAACGCAACCGGCTTTGCAGGCGGTGCGGCGGGCAGCGTTGCCACCGCCACGGGCGGCTGGCCTGATGCGGATGGCACGGCATGCAACAAGGCGAGCTGCATCGTCACGGCCTGGTGCATCGTCTTGCTAATCCCCTGCGCCACTTGCAAAAAGGCCGCCTGTGCCGCCGCATGGGCAGTCTCGACCTGCTGTAACTGCGCTACCACCTGCATGGCCGGATGCACCACGACATCGCCGCCCGCTGCGGGCAATTCACCTCGTGCCACCACGGGCGATGGCGCAGGCCGGCTGATCCTGATGGCCGGACGCACAACGGGTATGTCGATCATGGCCGGGGACGGCTGGCAATCCGGCGACAGCGGCTCTCGATACAGATCATGCAAGTCCATCGCCACCCGCTCGGTGTTAAGCTGTGCCAGCACCCGCAGCACCGACTCCGCCCCATGCTGCCCCTTGATGCAGGCGGCCAGGGCGAGATGCGGCCTTCCCTTCAATATGTCGCCTATCATGCGACTGCAACTGCTGCCGGGGCCCGGCTCGATGAACAGACGCACGCCGTCCTGATAGGCGCGCTCAATAAGGCGGGGATAATCAAAGGGCTGCACCGCCTGCCCGATAAGGGAGTCGGCCGCTGCCTCGCTAGTCACTTCGTAGGGCCGGCCCCAGGCGGTGCTGTAGAACTGCACCCCGGCGGGCGGCGTGGTCTTGAGCAGGTGCAGTTGCCGGTATTCCTCGGCCACCGGCAAGGCCACCTCGCAATGCACCGTGGTCACGCCATGCAGCGGATGAAACTGACAGGCAAGATTCGCCACCAGCGCCTCAACCGCCGTGCGCTCGCCGCCGATGACGCACTCATTCGGTGTGTTTACGATCAGCAGATACACCCGCTGCCTGCCGCCCGGATCAATGTGCAGGCTGGCCTTGATCTGCCGGGCAGAGCGATTGACCACACCTGCCTGCCAGTCGATCGTGACCGCCTCATCGGTGATCCCCCAGGCCCGGCGCGCCGCCTCAAAAGGCCCGGCCAAATCACGCACGAACAGCGATGAGCGCTGCATGCGCCGCAACATCTGATCGCGCCCCACCCAGGTACGGCTGGCAAACAGGCCGGTGGTCTCGCCCAGGCTGTAGCCGATGATGGCGTCCGGGCGAACGGCATGGCGGGCCAGTATGTCGCTGATCAGCGTACCCAGCCAGACCTGGCCGAAGATCACTTCCTCGCATGATGGTGCTGATCCATCCGAGGCAGACCAGAAACGCCCCCCGGCAAACTGGCTGGCAAGGTAATCGTTTTCCTGATCCAGCCGCTCCAGAACGTCCGGCCAGGCGCATGCCGCCTCCCGGCCCATGCCGTGAAAATGATTGCCCGCACCGGGAAAGACAAAGGCCAGCCGGCCCGTCGCTGCCTGTGGCCCGGCCAAAGGCTGGGGGCTGAAAAACACTTCGCCATCGGCGATGGCCGTGTTGTTTTGCACGGCTGGCAGCGCCCGCTCGATCAGCTGCCGCAGGTGCTGAGGATTGCCGGCCAGTAATGACAGGGCCAGCGGATGCTGCTGGTCATTCTCTTGCAGGCATCGCCGCGCCAGGTGTTGCACGGATAACTGCTGGTCGGTCGCCTGTGCTGTTAATTGCTGAAGTCGTGCTGCCAGCGCACCAGGGTCAACCGCCGTCAATGACAACAGGGTCAGCGGCAATGGCAGCGCCAATGGCTGGCTGCTCTCTGCCTGCTGTAACACCACGGCGATATGATTGCCATCCACACTGCCCGCCTGTACCAGGCGGTGACGTGGTCCGGACTTCCGATCCCGTAACCAGGGCTGTGGCTGGCCGCCGTCCCGCCCCGGCAGCAACCGATGATGCAGAGACAGGCTGTCCCGCACGACGTTGAGCAGTCCGGCCGCCGCGCCGTACTCGGCGTAATCCATCGCCGCCCCCTGCCCGCCTTCTCGCTCATCCGCATCCAGCCCGGCCTCCCGCAAGCCCTGGCCGATGGCGGCCCCGGCCTGCATCGCATTGCCCAGGCCGCTGACCAGGGCGTAGATGCGATCACCGGCCTTGAGCGCATCTTTGTGCCGCTTGAGTATTAAAGACACGGCCGCATCGCCAGCGTGATTAATAGTATGGTCACGGGCGGCGGCCAGGCGCACATCGCTGGCAAAATCCACCGCACCCACAATGGCGGTGTTGATCTCCTGTCGCTGCAAGGCACGTGTGCCCAGCATCAGCGCGCGCAGGCCGGACGCCTGTTCATTCGATACGGTAAAACTCGGCCCGCCCAGGCGATAGGCACGGGCGATGCGGCTGGCGATGATGCCTCCCAGCGCGCCCATGGTGCGGTTGGCGGTCAGGGGCGGACTGATGGCCTGGCGTATTTCACCCGTCCAGGCGGCCAGCGCATCATCATCCCGTCGCAAACCCAGCCGCACCGCCCAGCGCCGGGCGCATTCCAACAGGCCCCAGCGCAGATGATAATTGGTCGTGTTCAAATCCAGGGCGATACCGATGTACGCCCCCGCCTCTCGCAACGCCTCAGCCTCATCCTGTTCCATGCCGGCATCGGCCAGGGCATCGGCGGCCACCTGCAGCATCAACACCTGCTGCGGCAACATGGCTTTTAGCTCGGTCGGCGGAATGCGAAACCGCCCGGCGGGAATACCGATGGCAGCTATCGTTCGCTGTGGCTGACTCTGGCGGCCAAACAACTGCTCGGCAAATGCCGCCAGCCGTTCACACTCGCCGTGCCAGGTGGCCATCCCGATAATGGCGATGTCCTCTGTTGCCTGCTCTGTCATTCGAGGCGACCAGGCCACGGCGATGGC
Organism: Gammaproteobacteria bacterium; assembly: GCA_963422205.2. Lineage (GTDB taxonomy): Bacteria > Pseudomonadota > Gammaproteobacteria > Eutrophobiales > Eutrophobiaceae > CAXMWX01. The sequence continues at coordinate 455,727 of CAXMWX010000005.1, forward strand.
GTGATCCGGCGGCGGCTCACCGCACCACTCCTCCAGCAGGACGTGGGCATTGATACCGCCAAAACCAAACGCACTGACGGCCGCCCGTCTTGGGCTTGCTGCTGTGCGCCGTGGCCAGTCAGCGGCCAACTGCAAGACCCTGAACGGGCTGGCATCCAGCGCAACGGCAGCGGACTCAAAATTGGCCGTTGGGGGCAACACCCGGTGCTGCATGGCGAGCAAGACCTTGATCACCCCGGCCGCACCGGCGGCTGTCAACAGGTGACCGATATTGCTTTTGACCGAGCCAATCACGCACGCACGCTGTCCCCCACCCTCACCATGCAGGCGCCGCAGGCTGTCAAACTCCACGGCATCGCCAATGGGCGTGCCAGTGCCGTGGCATTCGATCAGATCAACATCGCCAGGATGCCAGTCGGCCTGTTGATAGGCGGCGTACATGGCACGTAGCTGGCCTTCTGAATCCGGCGCCATGAGATTACCGCCAATATCATTCGACAAGCCCATACCGGCGATGGTGGCATAAATACGATCACCCTGTGCCAGCGCATCAGGCAGGCGTTTGAGCAGCAACATGCCACAGCCCTCGCCCACCACCAAGCCATCCGCCCGCCGATCAAACGGCGCACACCGGCCGCTGGCAGAGATGGCATGCAGGGCCGAGAAGCCCATCTGCGTATACAGGGAATCCGGCCGTGACAAGCCGCCGCAAAGCATGGCGTCCGCTCGCCCGGCCTGTAGCTCATCCACAGCATACTTCAGCGCATACAGCGATGAAGCACAGGCCGCATCCAGCGTATAACTGCCGCCGGTAAGACCCAGCGCCTGTGCCAGCAGGCCGGCAGGCAGGCCAGCAACATAGGCATTGTACGGATGGGTTGCCGCCGGCCTTGCTGCCGTGCCGAATAACTGTTGCTCAAACTGGGGTAGAACATGCTCATCGGCAAGGCGTGAGGCGGCATCGGTGGGCAGGACGATATTGCCGATGATGATGCCGGTTCGGTGCTTGTCGATGCGCTCGGTGCGGCCATCCTGCCAGGCTTGACGCCCGGCATGGAGTAGCAGATGCACCATGGGATCGAGTGAGTCGATGAATGCTGAGTCCAGCGCCAAACCGGTATGGCCAAGGGTGAAGCCTTCCACAAAACAGGCGCGCTTTGAATAGACCTTGTCGGGCTTGGGGCCGGCGGGATCGTAGGCATCGGCCAGCGGCAGCAGCCAGCGGCCAGCGGGCGGCTCCCTGGTACAGTCCCTGGCGGCAACGATATGCTCCCAAAATTGATCAAGATCACCGGCCCCGGGAAATATCCCCCCCATGCCAACGATGGCGATGCGTTGTTTCATGCAGATGGTTGAGATGAGTGCAAGGCGGCAGGATAACACAGGCAAAGCGCCGTGTGGTATCTTATTGGTGAGACAGCACCCCATGCTGCATAACGGAGATAAACGGATGACCCAGAGACTACTAGCCGATTTTTGTCATCAGTATTCCCTGTCAAAGACCTTGCGTTTTGCGCTAAGACCTGTTGGGGAAACTGAACAGTTCATAGCAAACAAGGGTTTGCTTGAAGAAGACGAGGAACGGGTTGAAAAGTATAAACAGGCCAAAAAGATCATAGATGAATATCACAAAGACTTTATCAACCGCAGTCTTGAGGGTTTTTGTTTTGAAGAAAAGGATTTGGAGAATTTCCATGAAGCCTACTACACGTTCAAGAACAGTGACAATAAAGACAGTCAAGACTTCGAGGGTAAACAGACTAAATTGCGTGAAGCCATAGGGAAACAATTCAATACACAAAGATTATTCACAAAACATTTTATTAAAGAGACATTGCCGGAATGGCTGAAAGAGAGAACCCTGCAAATTGAAGGCGTTGACGACCCCGGAGCCATTATCAAAGATTTTGAAGACTGGACGACATATTTTCGTGGTTTTAATGAAAACCGCAAAAATATTTACAAAGAAGAAAAAGGGCCCAGGAGCACTTCCATCGGCTATCGTCTCATCCATGAGAATTTACCCCGGTTCATTGACAATATAAAACGCTACAAAGACGCAAGAGAGCTGAATGTGGATTTTTCTGACGTGGAAAGGATTTTTGACGTTGACCTGGATCAGGTCTTTTCACTTGAATATTACAACCATTGTCTGACTCAGAGGGGAATTGATACTTACAATCAAATTTTAGGTGGGCAGAGCGAACAGGGGAATGTGAAAAAACAAGGCGTAAACGAGAAAATCAACCTTCATGCTCAGCAATTAAAAAGCGAAGGCTCAAATGCCACTGATGAGCGTAAAAAAGAACTCGAAGAAAAAGCTAAAAAAGTCCGCTCCTGCAAACTGGAAAAACTCCACAAACAAATTCTCAGCGACAGAAGTGAACTCTCTTTTCGTTTGGAGGAGATAGATAGTGATGCCAGCTTGTGTGCAGCCATATTATTAAAATTCAAAATTGACGATGCTGAAAATCTCATAGGCAAAGACAAAGATATTAACATCACAGAAAATCTTGAAAAGTCCTTAACGCCGCTTAAAGATGCCGACCCTGAAAAGATATATGTCAATAATCGCTCTATAGCAGCCATTTCACAAAATCTTTTTAAGAACTGGAATACGATTAATGATTGTCTGGAATATTATGCCGAAAAGAAACTCTATCCCGTTCCCGAAAGGGAAAAAGAAACCAAGAAACTCTTAGACCAAAGAGAACAATGGTGCAAACAGTCCTACTTCTCCTTTACGGATATTCATAAGGCGTTGGAGACTTACTTTGAGCAATATACAGGGGACGAATTGAAAGATGAGCAAAAATCAGAGGGGGTAAATGACGGCTTGAACATAAAAGAGCAAAAGGAAATCGCTGAGAGCAGGCCGCTTTTTGTCTATTTTGAAAGACTGGCTATAAGAAAAAAGAACCAGGAAAACAATACATTTGAATCAAAACATCTGCTTGAAGAAATCCAGAGAACATTTAAGGAGGCGCTTCCGGTATTAGAAGAATACGAATGTATAGAGGAAGAAAAGCTGAAGAATGAAAAAGACAAAGTGCAAAAAATCAAACACTATCTTGATGCCTTGATGGATCTGCAATATTTCCTGAAGTCCCTATCCGTCCAACTCAGCAAAAAAGAGGAAGAAAAAGCAGTTGAACTATATGAAAAAGACACTGGATTTTATGAAGGTTTTGACGCTTTATTTGAAGTCGTTGAACAAATCGTTCCTCTCTACAACAAGACCCGAAACTACCTGACGAAAAAACCCTACAGCGTAGAGAAATACAAGCTGAATTTTGAAAACCAGGAACTTGCGGATGGCTGGGATAAAAACAAAGAAAAGGCTAATACCTGTGTGCTGTTGATGAAAGACGGGCAGTATTTTCTTGGCATAATGGACAGAGAACACAAGAAGATATTTGAAGGGGGCTTGCCCGATGAAGGCCAATGCTATAGAAAAATTGTTTACAAACAAATCGCAAATGCCGGAAAAGATATTCAAAACCTGATCCGTATCAACGGCAAGTTTGAAAGAAAGACCAAAAAATTAGATGAACTCAAAAAACAGTATATTCCTGATATTTATGAAATAAGAAAGCGCGAATCACATAAAACTACAAATAAAAATTTTAACAAGGCTGACCTGATAAAATTTATTGATTACTACAAAGAAGCAGCAATAGCCTATTGGGACTGGTATGATTTTTCTTTTAAGAAGAGCAATAAATACGACAGCTTTAAAGAGTTTACCGACCATGTAAATAGCCAGGGATACAAGATTAAATTTCAGGATGTTTCAGAAACCCATATTGATGATTGCGTAAAAAAGGGGAAACTCTACCTTTTCCAGATTTACAGCAAAGATTTTTCGCCCAAAACAAGAGGCAAGCCCAACTTGCAGACACTTTACTGGAAAGCCTTGTTTGATGATAAAAACCTGCGCGATGTTGTTTACAAACTCAACGGTAAGGCGGAACTCTTTTACCGGAACCCATCTATTGAATATTCACCGTCAATCTGGGAAAAAGGACACCACGCTGGAAAAATAAGGCAGACATACCCCATTATCAAAGATCACCGCTATGCCAAGGCTACATACTTATTTCATGTGTCAATCCAGTGTAACTTCAAAGCGGGCACAAAAAACTCCACCGATTTCAACCGCGAAGTCAGAGACTCTCTCAAAGACAATTCGGAGGTGAATATCATAGGATTGATCGCGGCGAGAGACATTTGGCTTATTACACGGTAATAAACCAGAGAGGAGAAATTCTTAAAGACGCAAATGGAGAGCATTTGCAGGGGAGTTTAAACAAACCCCTCGGCGAAAAAGACTACCAGGAGCTTTTACACAAGCGGGAAAAAGACAGGGACAAAAACAGAAAATCCTGGGGAACAGTTGAAAAAATCAAAGACTTGAAAGAAGGGTATTTATCTCAAGTAGTGCATAAAATTGCAAAACTCATGGTGGAACACAATGCCATAGTGGTTTTTGAAGATTTGAATTTCGGCTTTAAGAAAGGTCGTTTCAAGGTGGAAAAACAGGTCTATCAAAAGCTGGAAAAGATGCTCATTGACAAACTCAATTACCTTGTATTCAAGGATAAAAATCCCAATGAGGCAGGCGGCCTTCTAAATGCCTTGCAACTCACCGCTCCGTTTGTAAGTTTCCAGGGGCTGGGCAAGCAAACGGGGTTTATTTTTTATGTGCCCGCATATCATACCTCTAAGGTTTGCCCCGCAACCGGGTTTGTCAACCTGCTGTATCCGCGATATGAGACCATTAAAAAAGCACAGGAGTTCTGCAAAAAATTCAACAAAATCTGTTTTAACAAAGAACAAAACTGCTTTGAGTTTCACTTTCACTATGAAAAGTTCACAAATAAAGCCGAAGGGGGCAGGCAGGATTGGGTTTTGTGCAGTCACGATGTGCGGCTGGAAAATTTCAAAAATGGAAAAAGTCAATGGCAAACTCGTGAGATAAACCTGAATGAGAAGATGGAAAAATTATTCAAGGATTATTTGATTGATTTTGATGACGGGCAATGTTTGATTGAGAAAATCGCTCAACAGGATAAAAGTGAATTTTTCAAATCATTGCTCCGCCTGCTCAAACTCACCCTGCAAATGCGTAACAACAGAATAGGAAAAGATGAAGACTGGCTTATTTCACCGGTGAAAGACAGCGAGGGTAACTTTTTTGACTCACGCAAAGCGGATACTTCCATGCCACAAAACGCGGATGCCAACGGTGCCTACCATATTGCGCTTAAAGGTTTGCTGATGCTTGAGCAACTCAGAAATAGTGAAAATGAAAATTTCAAACCGGATTTGTCCAATAAGGCATGGTATGAATTTCTGGCAGAGCGGCATGGAAACAAAAGCAGCAATTAGAACAAAATATGGAAACCTGTCTGCCCATCTCCTATCTGAACGACTTTGTTTTCTGCCCCCGCTCTATTTATTTCCATCAACTCTATGGTCGTACCGAGCAGAGGCTGTATCAGACCACCGCCCAGACCGCTGGCAAGGCGGCGCACAAGACGATTGACGAGAGGCGTTATACCACGGCGAAAAACGTGTTGCAGGGACTTGATGTTTACAGCGAAAAATACGCTATCGGCGGCAAGATAGATGTATATGACAAATCGAAGGCTTTGCTGACGGAGCGCAAAAAGAAAATCAAAACGATTTACGATGGCTACATATACCAGCTTTTTGCACAGTATCACTGCCTGACCGAGATGGGCTATAAGGTTGCGCGATTGCAGTTATACAGCATGGCGGATAACCGGGTTTATCCTGTTAAAACGCCATTGGAAGACCCGGAGATGCAGCGGCAGTTTGAGCAACTTGTCGCGGCAATCAGGCAGTATGATCTCCAGGCCCCGTTTGAACCTGATGAGAAAAAATGCAGGCAGTGTATCTATTGCAATCTTTGTGATGTTGCAAAATGTTGAGCGCACCTGACTTTAAACAAAAAAAGATTATCTTCGCATTGCTGAGCCATGGAGAAAAACTCAGCTTTAAAAATGATAATGTTATCATCACGGATGATGATGGCATCAGGCATCAGTCCAGTTGTTATCGCTTGTTTGCCCTGTTTGTTGTTGGCCATATCACCATCACATCAGGCTTGCTGCAACGGGCCAAAAAATTTGGCTTCAGTATTGTCTTAATGACCCATGGCCTGATCCCCCATGGAAGCTGGCTGGCTAAAGCGGAGGGTAATGTCCTGTTAAGGAAAAGACAGTACAACTATCAGGGTCTGGAGATAGCCAGGCATCTGATAAACGACAAGATCGAGCAACAGGTACAGAACCTGAAAAAGCGCAGGAAGAAGCCGGAGAAATTAAAACAGGCAATAACGGCTTTGCAAGCCTATCAATATCGACTGGCTAATGATTATGCCGACTTGCAGAACATCCTGGGCATTGAGGGGATCGCCTCCCGTGTGTATTTTCAGGCCATGTTCGCCGATATGGCGTGGGCTGGCAGACAGCCGAGGGCGAAGCAGGATATAACCAACCTGCTGCTGGACATTGGCTATATGCAGTTATTTCATATCATTGATGCCCTGCTGAATCTGTATGGTTTTGATACCTATCAGGGCGTTTATCATCAGGCGTTCTATCAGCGTAAATCGCTGGTGTGCGATCTGGTGGAGCCATTCAGGCCCATCGTTGATTTGGGGATCAGAAATGCATATCAGCGCGGGCAGATCCACCAAGCTGATTTCAGCTATGTGAACGGTCAATACCGGCTATTCGGCAAGGCCAGTCAGCCTTATGTGAGGCTCCTGCTGCAATCTGTTCTGGCGCACAAGCAGGCGATATTCCTTTATGTGCAAGGTTACTACAGGGCATTTATGCGGGATAAACCCATTGATCAATACCCTGTATTTAAGAGAGATTGACATTGCTTATCGTGACCTATGATATCAGTGACAATAAACTCAGAACCAGATTTGCTGCGTTTCTTTCACGCTTTGGCTATCGATTGCAGTACTCCGTGTTTGAAATCAAAAACAGCAGGCGTCTGCTGGCGCTCATAGCGGCAGAAATACAGGCAGATTATGAGAAAAAGTTTTCACAAAGCGATAGCGTGATTATTTTTAATTTGAGCAAGCAATGTAAAATCACCCGCTACGGCTATGCAAAAGATGATGATGAAGATTTAATTATTATCTGATAGAATTGCCTATGTTGGTCTTTATGGGCGCAAACGATGCGATATCAGCGTTTTTATGCAACCAGACTGTTAAGAATGCCTGGCAAGTTATTGAAATATCCTGCTTGCAGCAGATTTATCTGTCTAAGACCGATAACTAATTTCTACTGTTGTAGATTTGGCAGGCGCCATCTTGCCATCGGTGTCTAAGACCGATAACTAATTTCTACTGTTGTAGATCATCACGCCCTTCAATCCCTTGCTGCGTCTAAGACCGATAACTAATTTCTACTGTTGTAGATTTAGCACCCCCCGCCCTTGCAACGGTGGTCTAAGACCGATAACTAATTTCTACTGTTGTAGATTCCTGCATGCCGATCATGAGCAGAAGTCTAAGACCGATAACTAATTTCTACTGTTGTAGATGAAGACTTCTGGGTTGTAGGTTATGTGGTCTAAGACCGATAACTAATTTCTACTGTTGTAGATATACCAAGCTGCTGCTGCAGGCAAATGTCTAAGACCGATAACTAATTTCTACTGTTGTAGATTCGGACTGACCAAGTCGACGTTAAGATGTCTAAGACCGATAACTAATTTCTACTGTTGTAGATATATCCGTCTGCCATCGGTCTTCCATGCGTCTAAGACCGATAACTAATTTCTACTGTTGTAGATACTGCGGCGCATCTTGTATCTTTTTCGGGTCTAAGACCGATAACTAATTTCTACTGTTGTAGATTTCTGAGCGGTATGGTTATACGCTGTAGTCTAAGACCGATAACTAATTTCTACTGTTGTAGATAAGGCGATCTCTGAGTCCGGATCTCTTGTCTAAGACCGATAACTAATTTCTACTGTTGTAGATGAATGCGGCCATATGAGTTTCCCTTGGGTCTAAGACCGATAACTAATTTCTACTGTTGTAGATTTGTATAAAATGACCGGAATAACAGATGTCTAAGACCGATAACTAATTTCTACTGAACTTCACACAGTCAGGCGCGAACAACCCCGCCGTCCCATAACACCTCACCTTATGAGGACAAGCTGGCCTGCTTATCTAGCGTGTTACGGGCGAAGGCGGCATTCAGCGATTCATCGATCACGCATTCATACTCATCCAGCCGGGCGATCACCTGCTGTCCTTCATCCAGAAATTCGATATTCGCCCTGGCAGTGCCCTCGCTGGCGCTCACGATTTCGCTGATGATGCTGACGCCCGCCCGCGGCAGGCGTTGTTGAAACTGGCGGTAGCGGCCGATGCGGGTGGGCAGGCAACCCCTGCCGGAGTGAGCAAAACTCCACAGGATCATCAGTTGAAACGCCGCATCCAGCAGGGCCGGGTCAGCATACCAGGAGGAGCGGATGGGCTGTGCCATCCACGCTGACGGCGGCGGGGCGGAGGCAGCGCATCCCTGGATGCCCGTATCAGAGCAAGCCAGCACCTCGGTCACGGATTGCAACAGCGGGCCGTGAAATAGCTGGCCGTTGGCATAATACGCCGGCCAGCTCAGCGCATAATCGCCGGTGATTGCGCCCAGCCGGTGGTCGGTGTTTGTCGCTGGCTGACTGCCCAGGATGATGCTCGCCCTGGCGTGACGCCTATTGCCGCTGCACAATTCAACCGGCACGTAGCGAACATCACCGATGCCTTGCTCGGTACCGGCCATGATCTGTAATGGCCGCTGCTCGGCACCTGTCAGCGTCACCCCTTTCAGGATCTGCAAGTCATCCAGGCCAGCAAACCGCAAGCCCGGATTGGCGTGTATCGCCCCGTGGATCAACCATTCGGCGATCAAGGCGGCCGGCAGCACAGCCCGCCCGTTGATGACGTGATGCGCCAGCACCGGGTAGTCCTTGACAGTCAGCAGGCGCTCAAACGCCAGCCGGAGACCCCCGGCCTCGGTGGCGGCGGGCGCTTGTTCTTGTTCTGACAGATACGCCGGAGCCGGCGCTGACCCTGAGATAACGATCTCCACCTCATCCGCCTTGCTGCCCAACTCATCCAGCAAGTACGCCGCACCAGCGCGCAAGCCGATCACCTCAACGCCTTCGCTGGCGAATAGCTGCTTTAGCGCGGGTGTCACCATGCCGCCATCCCAGGGCCCCCAGTTCAGACTGAGCACGCGACAGCTCGGGCGCTGCCTCCGTTGTTGCTGTGCCAGCTTGTTGAGCACCTCGTTGGCGGCGGCATAATCGGCCTGTCCGCGGCGGCCAAAACGGGCGCTGGATGAGGAGAACATGACGATCGCCTTCAGCGCATCGTTTGCCGTTGCCCGCAGCAGCGCTTCGGCCCCAGCCACCTTGGTGCTGAACACGTCCTGAAACTGCTCGGCGGTTTTATCTTCAATCAGCTTGTCGGCCAGCACGCCGGCCGCGTGAATCACCCCGCTGATCGGGCCTAACTCCGCCCGCGCCTTGTCGATGCAGGCGGCAACGGCCTCGCCGTGTCGAACGTCCACGGCCTGGTAGCTAACCGTCACGCCGCCCTCCCGCATGCGCTCAAGGTTATGGCGGATCTCCCTGGCGGCCAGGATCGCCTGACAGGTCTTCTCGGCGATTGCCGGGCTGGCATCGGTCTGCCGCAGAATAATCGCCTGCCTGACGGCGGCGGCATCGTTTACGTCCTGTAACCAGTCCGGCTCCTTCGCCGGTAACTCGCTGCGCCCCAGCAGCAGCAGATTCACCTTGAACTGCTCCGCCAGAGCAATCGCCACTTCCGCCGTCACGCCGCGCGCCCCGCCGCTCACCACCACCACATCGCCCGGCGCAAACACAGGCAGGCGGCTGGCAGACGCAGAGACGGCCTCGGAGCGCAAGGCAATGGCGTAGCGATGTTGCTCGGTCAGCCCCACCTCCAGCGGGCCTGCCGTGAGCAGTTCAGGCAAGAGGCGTTCACGCAGCGTCTCACCCACATCTGCCGGGAGGTCCAGCACCTTGCAATGCACATGCGGCCATTCCTTATCGGCGGTCTTGATCAGGCCACTGATCCCGGCACTGTGGGCGCTGGCCGACAGCGACCCTGTCAGGGCAAAGCGGCCACCTTGCCGGGTGATGCCGACAAGCAGTTGCAGATGCTCGGAATTGACCGCCTGCATCAAGGCGAAACCGGCCTCAATAAACGCCGCATCGGCCGCTGGTGGGGTCAGTATGATGAGGCCACCTGTGGGCATGGCCGGATGCTCATCAATCGCGATGATCGTTGCGTTGATGCCAGCGGCATGACACTGGGCTGCCAGTTGCCGCGGCAGCCGGCTGCCATCATCGGTAATGCACAGCGGCGCATCAGCGGCCAGGATCAGTGGCTGCCCGGCCTTATCATCCAGCTCAACCAGCGTGACCGGACAGCGATACAGCGATTGCCCGACAGATTGACCAGCAGATAATTCAGATGATGGCCCAGGAGATGGCTCAGGGGATGGCTCGGTAAGGGCGGCATCAACGCGTGCATCGGCAGCGGTAGCCGGCCCGGCGGCCTGCATATAATCAATGATCTGCCGCAGGGTTTGCAGGCTGGCGAGATCTTCCGGGGCAACCGCCGGTGCCGCCGGCAGGCGCTCCTGCAAGGCAGATAAGATCTCCACCCGCTTGATGGAGTCGATCCCCAGATCGGTGTCCAGATGCATGTCCACATCCAGCATCTCAGGCGGATAACCGGTCTTCTCGGCAACCACCTCCAGCATGGTGGCCTGCCAGGTCATATCGGCAACGGCGGCCTCAACAGGCGGCGGGGTGCTGGCGGGCGCGGGCGGCGGGGCGGCCAGGTCATCGTCCGTGGCAAGGTACTCAACAATGTGCGCCAGCACCTGAAAGGTGCCAAGTTGCTCTGGCTGGATCTTGCTCATCGCCGGCAGGCGCTCCTGCAAGGCAGATAAGATCTCCACCCGCTTGATGGAATCGATGCCCAAATCGGTGTCGAGACTCATCTCCAGGCTCAACATGTCGACCGGGTAACCGGTCTTCTCGGCAACCACCTCCAGCAACAGGCGGGCAAAAAACGCCTGCCCATGTGTGGCGGCATCCCTGACCGCATCAGGGATGTTGCCCGGGGCGTCATTGGCAGACCGATCTGCCGTGTCGGGTGCTGGCCTCATCTCAGGTGCTGCCGACCTGTCCGTGGCAACGGGCGGGGTGTCGACAATCGGGGGCGCCAGCTCGACAACCGGAGGCGTATCGGGCTGGATGCCGAGCTGCTGCTGCTGTTGGGTGATAAGTTGCTGAATGGATTGCTGTGCTGCCGCCTGCCCTTGCAGGTATTGTTGATGCAATGCCGCCGTTTGCTCCTGCATCTTTTGCAGGGCGAGAATGCTCTGCTGGGCGATGGGCAGGGCGCTGTCGGGCGGTACGTGATCCGGCTGCGCCGTCATCGGCAGGTGCGGGGAGGCATCAGCCTGCATCCCGGTGCGGGTGCCGTGGTCACTCACTGGCCGGGCGGGCGGGGCCTGGGGTGGCTGTGGCGGGGGAGTTACGGGGTCACGTCGGGGCCGCGGGTTGACGTGATTGGCGCCGCTGACCGTCACCGTCATGGCAGGTTTTTTCTCATTCACGCAGCGATCAAGATAACCTGCATCCCATGGCGTCAAATCCAGGCTGAAGCCGGCCACGCTGAGGCGTGCCAGCAAACAGGCCAGATCATATTGGCCGTGGCGGCGGCCCCTGGAGGCATCCAGGGCGATGGCCTGATGCGGCTTGTCGGTCAAAATGGCCTTGACCAACGATGTCAGGGTATTGCCCGGCCCGACTTCAACGAAGGTATCAATGCCATCGGCGTACATGTTTTCGATCTGACTGACGAACTCCACCGGCCTTGCCAGTTGGCTGGCGAGTAACTGCCTGGCGGCATCGGCATCCGCCGGATACGGTCTGGCGGTGGCGTTGGCAAAGACGGGCATATCGGCCTTGCCAAATTCAACATCCTGCAGATACGCAGCGAATGGCCTCTCTGCCGCGGCCACATAGCTGCTGTGAAAAGCCGCCGCCACCGGCAGGCGGCTTGAGCGAATGCCGCGTCGGGTCAACAGCGCCTCGGCCTCGGCAATCGCCGCCGTGGCGCCGGACAGGACGACCTGGGCCGGGGCATTGTGATTGGCGATGATGAGATCCAGCGGCTCGGCCTCCAGCATCTCGTGCAGCACGGCGGCGGATGCCGAAGCCGCCAGCATGGCGCCCTGATCATCCTGCTCGCCAACATTGGCCTGCATCAGCTGGCCGCGCTTGTTCGCCAGCCGAAATAAATCCTGGCGACTGATGCGCCCGGCGGCATACAAGGCGCTGAGCTCGCCAAAGCTGTGCCCTGCCGTGGCATGGAACGGCACGGCAAACCGCTGCAATACGTCCAGGGCGCCAATGCTGATGGCACCGATGGCCGGCTGGGCATAGCGAGTGGTACGCAGCTGCTCTGCCTGCTGTTGTGCCGCCTGTTCGGTAAATACGGACGGCGGATAGATCACATCTGACAGGTAATCGGTTACATCACATTCCCGGCATACTGCATTGGCCAGTTCCAGAGCCTGGCGCAACTGGGGAGATTGGCAGGCGAGATCAAGCAGCATATTCACATACTGTGCGCCCTGGCCGGGGAACAGCAGGGCCAGCTTGCCGTGCTCCCCGGTGTGGCTGAAACAGATCCCGTCCGGGCGATGCCATGCAGGTTCATCCGGCGGGCGGGCCAGTATCTCGGCCGCGGCGGCCAGCGTTTGCTGATACTCGGCGGTACGCTCCATGACCATCGCCAGGCGGCAGGGCTGTTGTGCGTCAAACCGGAGTAACGAGCGGGCGGCCACGGCGCGCAACACCGGCCAGGCAACTGTCGCATCAATATCGGCCAGTTGCTGTTGCAGGCTGTTGATGCTCTCCCCTGACAAGGCGAGCAAGAGCACCTCGCCATCCCATTCAATCTCCGGCTTGCTCTCTGGCGCCTCTTCCAGCACACAGTGAAAATTGCTGCCGCCAAAACCGAAGGCACTCAGTGCTGCCCGACGTGGCTGGCCGGTCTTGTTCACCCACGGACGCTTGCGGGCGTTGACATACACCGGCGCACTGCCGGGCTGAAGCTGTGCCAGCGGCTGCCTGACCTTCAGCGTGGGCGGCAGGACGTGATGCTGCAAGGCCTTGATCAGCTTGATCATACCGGCGATTCCGGCGGCCGACTTGGTATGGCCGATCATGGATTTTACCGAGCCGATCGCACACCAGCTGCCGCCTGCATCCATCGGGTGAGGACCTTGGGCCTCGGCCTGCCGATAGACGCTGGACAGCGCCTCGATCTCCACCGCATCGCCGACTTTGGTGCCGGTGCCGTGCGCCTCAACCAACTCGATACTGCGGGGCGAGACGGCCGCCTCGGCATAGGCACGGCGCAGCGCCTTGCGCTGACCGTCCGCACTGGGAGCATAAATGGCATGACCCCGACCATCGCTGGCCGCCCCTATGCCCTTCAACACGGCATAGACCTTATCGCCATCACGTTGTGCATCCGCCAGCCGCTTGAGCACCACCACGCCCAGGCCCTCGCCCAGAATGGTGCCATCACCTTCGCTGTCAAAGGGCTTGGCATCGCCCGTGGGTGACAAGGCCGGCGTCTTGCTGAAGCACATGTACATGAAGATATCGTTAAAGGTATCCAGGCCGCCGGTAATCGCCATGTCAGCCCGGTTCGTGTATAACTCCATCGCTGCCATGTGTACGGCGCTCAGGGAGCTGGCACAGGCAGCATCGACCACGCAATTCGTACCGCCCAGATCAAACCGGTTGGCAATCCGGCCAGCCGCCACATTGCCCAAAAGACCGGGGAAGGAGTTCTCCTGCCAGGGAACATACTGCTCGCTGATGCGCTGCACCACCTCCTCGGCGGTGGCGGGATCAACGCCAGCCTCGGCCAGGGCGCGGCGCCAGAGGGGATGCCCCAGACGGGCGCCCAGCGGGATCACCAGTTCCAGCGTGCCAGTCACCCCCAGGATGACGCTCGTCCGGTCGCGGTCAAACGGGCGCCCATCGTGGTTCTCCCTGCTGGTGGCATAGCCGGCATCCAGCAAGGCCTCTCTGGCCACCACCATGCCCAGCAGCTGGGTGGTGTCTGTGGCCTCAATATTTGTCGGGCTTAAACCATAGCGCAGCGGGTCGAAATCAACCGGATCAAGGAAGCCGCCGCGGCGGGCATACGTCATATCGGGAACGGCGGGGTCGGCAGCAAAATACTCCGCCGGGTCCCAGTGGGTTGCCGGGATATCCGTGATGGCATCCACGCCTTCACGAATATTCGTCCAGTATTGCCCGACACTGGCGGCCTTGGGAAACAGGCAGCCCATGCCGATGATGGCCAGCGGCACGCCCCTGACTGTGGCTTGTTTGCTGTGCTGTTGTGCGCTCATAGAAGATACTGCTCCAGTTGTGATGGCGTTAATGGTCTTATCTGCGAAGCCTGCCCGGCCAGCCGAACCCCCTGCTGGCGTAATTGCGTGATACGCATGGCAAGGGCGGCGCCATAGATGAGGTTGCCAGCGACTGTCACCACATCGCGGTTCTCCATCTGCTGCAAGAAGCTGCCCTGTGTCCATTCATTGAACGCTCCCATTGCCGGGCCGCACCAGATTTGATAGTCGATCTGCCGGTCTTCAACGCCAGTATTTGCCCAGCGCGAGGACAGCCCCAGATACCAGCGAAACACCAGCGCCATCCTGTGCCTGGCATCCGTGCGGGCGCGTTGCAGTTGCGCCGGGTCACGCGGCTGGAAAAAATCGCAGGTCTGACGCCAAACCTCATCCACAGAGCAACGGAAGATCGTCTGCTCAATATTCTGCCTGTCCTGTGCCGGGATGGCCTCCAGAGAATCGTAGGCACGGTATAGCTCATACAGGCGATTGGCGCGCATGGCGAACAGGCTGCCGCGCTTTAACACCTGCAACTTCACGCCCAGCTCAAACATATCCACCGCTGGCGCCATCACGACATCGGCCGGCCCGGCCGCCGCCAGCATGTGGCGCACCCGATCGCTGCTGCCGGATTCACGACAGCCCTGATTGATCGTGCCGGTCACAATATACGCAGCGCCCATGGCGAATGCTGCTGCCGCCGATACCGGCGTGGCGATACCGCCCCCCAGGCCGACGCAGAGCGGCTGCTGATATCGATACTGATCCTGCAAACGATCGCGCAGGGCGATGATGGCCGGCAACAGCGCAAGGGCCGGGCGGTTATCGGTATGACCGCCGGAATCGGCCTCAACGGTCACATCCTCGGCCATCGGTATGGCCCTGGCCAACTCGGCCTCGGCCGCCGTCAACACGCCCCTGGCGAGCAGCGCCTTGAGGTGTTTGTCCGGCGGCGGGCTGAACCACTTCTCGGCCACTTCCAGACGCGAACACTTGGCGATGATGCGGTTGGGCGTGACGATCCTGCCTTGCGTATCTTCATGGATGCCATGCACACGGTACTGCACCACGGCGGCGGTCAAGTCCATATAGGCGGAGGCCTCTATCAGGCGCAGCCCATTGCCAAGGTAGCAGTTGACCACGGCCTGCTCCTGGCCGGTCTCGTTCGGGCTGAAGATGAGGTTAGCACAGAAGGGCGTATCGCCCAGGGCGGCCTGTAATGCCTTGATCGACTCATCGATCCTGACAACATCCAGGCCAGCCGCACCGAAGGAGCCCAGCAAGCCCGCCCTCGCCACGGCGACGACCAGCTCGGTTGAGGCGATGCCGTTGGCCATGGCCCCGGTCATGTAGGCGAAGCGAATGCCATGCCGCCGGCAAAAAACCGCATCGCCCAGGGCCCGGGCCGAGGTGGGCGGCAGAGCGGCCAGCAACGGCAAGGCGAGTTGATCGGCCTGACCGGCGGGCAGGGTCTCATGCGGCCTGTCCTTACCGTCACCGCCCAGCCTGGCCGTGCCGGACGAACTGAAACACACCTGCCCGGCCTGCTCAACGGCGAACACCGGTTTATCCAACGGCATCAACACGCCATACACCTGCCCGATCTCGCATAGATCCGCCGGCCTGCCCACCCAGCGACCCCATGCCCGACTCAATAGCCCGGCGCCCGGCTGGTGCGCTGAGGCAGATGACATCGCCGGGGCGGCGACATCCTCCACACCGAGATCGATTAAATCGGAGACCGTACTCACAGTGAAAACCCAAGCTACTGTTTTATATACCCTTTTATTTGTTTGCTTCGCCTGATGGCGATGCCCGGGCCAAGCCGTAAGCAAGCCAACTGAAAACCCGGCAGCAGCAGCATCGTACAGCATTCGCCAGCCGGCCTGCCATGCTGCCGTATTATAACGCAGGTATCCAGCAACTTTATGCCATTGTGCGTGATTTGTAATTGTTTGCTTAGCATGAGCGAAACAACATACACTTAGGCAACACGGCAATGATCTGTAAGGTGAGTATGGACAGAGTCTGGCAACAACACTATGCCGCCGGTACGCCGGCTGAGATTGATCCGGATGCGTGGGCATCGCTTGTCGAACTGCTGCAAAACCGCATCCGCCGGTTTGCCGACCAACCCGCCTTCGCCAATGCCGGCAGCCAGTTAAGCTATGCCGAGTTTGATGAGCATGCCCTGGCCCTGGCCGCTTACCTGCAAACCGAGTTGGGTTTAAACAAAGGCGAGCGCATCGCCTTGATGATGCCCAACATCCTGCCCTATGCCGTTGCCCTGTATGCCGCCTTGCGGGCCGGTCTGGTGGTCGTCAATGTCAACCCGCTGTACACGCCGCGCGAATTGCTGCATCAGCTAAATGATGCCGGGGCCGGTACGCTCATCGTCTGGGCGGATGTGGCAGCCACCGTGGCCGAAGTCATTGAGCAAACCGCATTAACCACCGTGATCATCACGCAAACCGCAGACCTGCTGACCATGGAACTGCCGCCAACGGCGGTCGATGTACGCCTCGGCCAGGCCGTCAAGACGGTGGCGCTCGCTGATGCCTTGATGAGTGGCGGCGCACGGCGCTTTGCCGCACCTCGGCTAACGGGCGATGATCTCGCCTTTCTGCAATACACGGGCGGCACCACCGGCGCATCAAAGGGCGCCATGCTCACCCATCGCAACATCATCGCCAATATGTTGCAGGTGTGCGCCATGTTTCAGTCCGTCCTGCAAGAGGGCGAGGAGATCATCATCACCGCCCTGCCGCTCTACCACATCTATGCGCTGACCTGTAACTTCTTCGCCGGCATCCTGTTCGGCGGCCTGAATGTCCTGATCACCAACCCGCGCGACTTGCCCGGGCTGGTAGCCACCTTATCGCGCTGGTCGTTCACCTACATGACCGGCGTGAATACCTTATACAACGGCCTGCTACATACACCCGGGTTCGCCGAGCTGGATTTCTCAACGCTGCGGCTCTGCTCTGCCGGTGGCATGGCCGTGCAGGGCGCCGTGGCCGACCGCTGGCAGGCGGTGACCGGCTATGTGCTGACCGAGGGCTATGGCCTGTCGGAGACCTCGCCCGTGCTGACCAGCAACCCTGTGACCATCAGCCAGCACAATGGCTCCATCGGCCTGCCCGTGCCATCCACCGATATCCGCATCGTTGATGAGGCGGGCAAGGTGCTGGCGATTGGCGAGGCGGGCGAGCTGTGCAGCAAAGGCCCGCAGATCATGACCGGCTACTGGCGCGATGCGGCGGCGACTCAACAGGCAATGACGGCGGACGGCTATTTTCGCACTGGCGATATCGCCCGCGTTGATACACGCGGATTTTTCTACCTGATCGATCGCAAAAAAGACATGATCCTGGTGTCCGGTTTTAATGTGTACCCGAATGAGGTTGAGGAAGTCATCGCCGGCATGGAGGGCGTGCTGGAATGCGCCTGCATCGGTGTGCCGGATGCGCGCTCAGGCGAGGCGGTGGTCTTGTATGTCGTCAAACAGGCGGAGGCTGAATTAACGGCCGATCAGATCATCGCCTGGTGTGCAGACAAGCTGGCCAGGTATAAAACCCCGCAACGCATTGAGTTCACCGATGCCCTGCCCAAAAGCAATGTCGGCAAGATCCTGCGGCGGGCATTGCGCGAGCAAGGCGACAGCACAAGTTAAGGGGATAAGATGAGCGCACCTGTCAGCGGCTTGTATGCGGCGCTCAGCGGCGTGCTCATCGTTGCGCTGGCTTTTCAGGTGATCCGTGTGCGGCGAAAGACCGCCACCGGGCTGGGCGATGGCGGGCATGATGAATTGCGGCGCGCCATGCGCGTACATGGCAATGCCATCGAGTATATTCCCGTTTGTTTACTCCTGCTGCTGCTGGCGGAGCTTAACGGCATCCAGGCGCCGTGGTTACATGCGGCGGGCCTGCTGCTCATCATCAGCCGCCTTGCCCATGCCCGGGGCTTGAGCAAGTCGGCCGGCATCAGCCCCGGACGCTTCCTTGGCATGGTCGGTACGTTTACTGTCATCATAGGTTTAGCTGTGCTGAATCTGCTGGCATGGATTGCATGATGGCAACTGCACAGCAAGCTGGCCGGCAGGATCAGCACGTGCAACTGACATGGATTGCGGCAGCAGCACAGCCCTGTGCATCATGAGATAAAGATGAGGCATCTCATCTGCACGGGTAAACTCAAACCATCATGCCCAACCTGCTTATCATCGCACACACACCTTCCGCCAACACCCAGGCACTGAACGATGCTGTCATCAAAGGCGCACAGCATGAAGAGATAAAGGCGGTTACGCTGCGGGCGCTGCCCGCCCTGAAGGCGACTGCCGAGGATGTACTCTGGGCTAACGGCATTATCCTCGGCAGCACAGAAAACTTTGGCTACATGAGCGGTGCCATAAAAGATTTCTTTGAACGCATTTACTATCCCTGTCTGGAAAAAACCGAAGCGCTGCCCTATGCCTTGTACATCCGCGCCGGCATCGACGGGCAGGGCGCCCTGATGAGTATGGAGCGAATCATCACCGGCCTGAAATGGAAGCAGGTGCAAGAGCCGCTGCTATGCAAGGGAGAGTTCAAACCGGCACACCTGCCCCTCGGCGAAGAGTTCGGCATGACGATGGCAGCGGGCCTGGATGCCGGTATTTTCTAAGCAGCGACATAAGCGAAATTCGGCAGGGGAAAATAGAAAAGCAGCAGATGAATCGGCTGCCTGACATATTGGGTTTGAACTACATTTCGGATTATACTGTAATAATGACGACATAATATTTAGAGTATTTACCTGATTATTTTCAGATAAGGGTTGCCGGCATTGACGGGAGTCGTGAGCGACGCCGCTTGTTATTTTATCAAAGATCAGTCGCTTTGTCGTACTAATAGCCTGAATACATCACCACCAGCTTTTCCAACTGAAAGCGCATTACCACGATAAATATTCGTTAGCGATGTCAGTAGAGAGTTTTAAGAAGCAAGCTGAAAAATACGAGAATGAAATAGCTTTCGAAACCTTTAATCATCTCCTGTTCAATCCGGCGGATCGCTTAACGGAAAAAGATATATTAGACGATCATCCAAGCCCACTCATGAACTGGCTGATGGACAAGCTCGGCCTTAATGCGAAGGGAGAAGGTGGTTAAGTCAACGGGAGATTATAACACTCTAACGAAAAAAGGCAGCGCATAATGAACAAAGGCACACCTGAAAAAATGATACTCACCTCCATGGACATCGCCGGCGAGAAGCGGGCGCAGTTGCGGCGGCTTTTTCCCGAAGCGTTTGGTGAGGGGGGTATCGACTTTGAGCAGTTGCGCCGTGCGCTTGGTGATTGGGTTGCGCCGGGTAAGGAGCGCTACGGTCTGAGCTGGCCGGGCAAGGCCGATTGCATGCGGGTTATCCAGGCGCCCAGCATTGCCACGCTCAAGCCCGACCGGAAGGCGGGCGTCAACTTTGACGCGACGCAAAATGTGTTTATTGAGGGCGATAATCTGGAGGTGCTCAAGCTGCTGCAAAAGGCGTATTTTGGCAAGGTCAAGATGATTTACATCGACCCGCCGTACAACACCGGCAAAGAATTTATCTACCCCGACAAGTATCAGGAAAACCTGGCCACCTATCTGGCCTATACTGGCCAAACCGATGGCGAGGGGCGCGCGTTTGCGACCAACACCGAGGCGGGCGGGCGCTACCACGCCAACTGGCTGAATATGATCTACCCACGGCTGTATTTGGCGCGCAACCTGCTGCGCGATGACGGGGTGATCTTTATCAGCATCGATGATAACGAGCAGGCGAATTTGAAGAAGGTGTGTGATGAGATATTTGGGGCAGAGAATTTTGTTGGCAATGTAGCATGGAAAAAAACCAGTGGTGATAACAAACCGTCATTTGCTTTCACCCATGATAGCATCTTGATATATACGAAATCGCTCAATACATTTCCAAGAACTCCTCTAAGTCAAGATCAAAAAAGACAATACAAAAACCCTGACAACGATCCCAAAGGGTACTGGGCTGAAAGTGACTATCGCAGCAAATGGTCAAAATCTGAAAGACCGAATCTATATTATGGAATCACAAATAGAAATACTAAAGAGTTGATATTTCCCGATACATTTTCAAGCTCATCAAGGGTATGGGGCTACGAAGAAAAAACACACATTAAGAATGAAAAGCTGGGTCTTGTTTGGTGGGGATTAGATGGCAAAGCAAAGGAACCTAGAAAAAAACGCTATCTTTCAGAGCACAAAGGAGCTAATACGAGGAGCCTATGGCTAGATGCAGGTACAAATGATAATGCAAGTCAAGAATTAAGAACTTTACTTAATGGAAACCATTTTGACAATCCCAAGCCAGTGAGTTTGCTGAAGCGAATTATTGGCATAGTTGCCAGAGAAAACGACCTCATCCTCGACTTCTTCGCCGGTTCTTGTACCACGGCTCATGCGGTGATGCAGCTGAACGCCGAGGATGGCGGCAACAGGCGCTGTATTTCGGTGCAGCTGCCCGAGCCGTGCGATCCTAAGTCGGAAGCCTACAAGGAGGGCTATAAGAACATCGCCGAGATTGGCAAGGAGCGCATGCGCCGTGCGGGGCAGAAGATCGCGGCGGAACAGGAGGGCGGCGCGCTCGATGTCGGTTTTAAGGCGTTCAAACTTGACCGCTCCAACTTTGCCCCTTGGGAAGGCGATGCGGCGAAGATTGACGACCTTGCCGCCCAGCTTGCGATGCACGTTGACCATATCAACGGGGCGAGCAGCGCCGAGGATATTCTGTATGAGGTGCTGCTGAAGGCGGGGTTTGAACTTGCCACCCAGGTCGAGCGGCGCACCATGGCGGGCAAGGCGGTGTATGCGGTGGACGATGGCGCGCTGCTTATCTGCCTTGACAGGGCGATTACGCCGGCCTTGATTGACGCGCTGGCCGAGGCCGACCCGCAGCAGGTGATTTGCCTTGATGCGGGCTTTGCCGGCAACGACCAGCTCAAAGTGAACGCGGTGCATACCTTCAAGATGCGCGCCGCCCGCAGCGAAGCGGAAATCATCTTTAGAACGGTGTGAGGCGGTGGTGAAGCCTTACATTCCGCAGCCACTGCCGCTCGACAATCTGGACTATCAATTACTGCTGCCGTTGGTGGGGCAGGCGGGTGCGGCGCTGGCGCGTTACGATGGTTTGCTGCTTGGGATTCCCAATCCAGAAGTGATGCTGTCGCCACTGACGACACAGGAAGCTGTGCTTTCGTCAAAAATAGAGGGTACGCAGGCCACGATGGATGAGGTACTGGAACACGAGGCCGGGCTGGAGAAGCAAGGGGAAAAACTGAAGGATATTCAGGAGATATTCAACTATCGAAAAGCCTTATATCAAGCGAGTGATTATCTGGAAGATTATCCGATTCGTTTAGGTTTTGTGCGTGAGTTGCACAAAATACTGATGGACAGTGTACGCGGCAAAGACAAATCCCCCGGTGAGTTTCGCAAGACGCAGAACTGGATAGGTGCGCCGGGTTCTCCGGTGGAACGGGCCACTTTTGTGCCGCCAGCGCCGCTGGTGATGCACGATAGTCTGAACCTGTGGCAAGCCTATATGGATTCTGATGATATTGATCCATTGCTGCAAACTGCCATTGTGCATGCCCAGTTTGAATTGATTCATCCGTTTGAAGATGGCAATGGGCGCATCGGCCGCATTCTGATCCCGCTGTTCTTGTACCAGAAAAAAGTGCTGTTTCTACCCATGTTTTACCTGAGTGAGTATCTGGAGGCGCACCGCGACCAATACTATGACCACCTGCAATCCATATCGGCAACAGGCGACTGGAACAGCTGGCTCGCTTTTTTCTTGCGGGCGATTGCCGAGCAATCAGCCACCAATGCAAAGCGGGTTCGGCAGATCATGGCGCTGTATGATGAAATGAAGCAACGGACTCATGAGGTCACGCACTCCCAATACGTAAACCATGTTCTGGATGCTATTTTTGCCAATCCGGTTTTCCGAACGACCGATTTGGTCAAGCAAACCGGTATCCACAAGCCAACCGCCATGAGTTTGATCCAAAAGCTCAAAAAACAGGATATTCTGCAAGAACTGCTGCCAGGGTCCGGCAGGCGGGCGGCCATATTGTGCTTCGGGGCACTATTGGCGATTACTCAATGATGATTTGTGTATCGTTCAATCGACACAAACCTGTTTGTGTATTGAAAATCGTAAAAAACGATACACAAGGATGTTTGTGACTATTTCGTAAGACACAAAGGAGCAGCGATGAAGCTCAAGTTTGACGCGGCGCTGGAGCATCAACTCGCGGCGATTGATGCGGTGGTGGGTGTCTTTGACGGCCTGCCGCTTGCGCGTGCCAACTTCGAGATTAGCCAGCGCCTCGATGGGCTGGGGCTGGTGTACACCGAGCAGGGGGTTGGCAATGCGATTACCCTTGATGATGCCCGCATCCTTGCCAACGTGCGCGCGGTGCAGGAGCGCAACAACATCGAGATGGTGGCGGAACTTGAGGGGCCGGCGAGCGGTGGTATGCACTTTACCATCGAGATGGAGACGGGCACCGGCAAGACCTACGTCTACCTGCGGACGATCTTCGAGCTGAACAAACACTATGGCTTCAAAAAGTTCATCATCGTGGTGCCGAGCATTGCGGTGCGCGAGGGGGTGCAGAAGAGCATCGAGATGATGGGGCAGCACTTGCGTACCCTCTACCAGAACGTGCCGTTCAAGCCATTTGTGTATGACTCCGGCAAGCTCGAACAGGTGAGCGCCTTTGCCCGCGACACGACGCTCCAGATCATGATCATCAATATCCAATCCTTCCAGCGCGAGGCCAATATCTTCAACCAGGAACACGAGCGCAGCCACGGCTACCGACCGCGCGACCTGGTGCGGGCGGCCAGGCCGATTGTGATTATCGATGAGCCGCAGAATATGGAGGGGGCGCGCTCGGCGGAGGCGATGCAGAGCCTTGAGGCGGCGGCGACGCTGCGCTACTCGGCGACGCACCGGCGTGTCTATAACCTGCTGTACAAGCTGGACCCGGTGCGCGCCTATGATTTGCACCTGGTCAAGCAGATTGAGGTGGCCTCTATCCGCGGCGATGGCAGCTTCAACGATGCCTATGTCAAGCTGCTGGCCACCGACAATGCGCGCGGCATCAAGGCGCAGGTGGCGCTGCACCGGCGCAAGCCGGGCGGCGAGGTGGGCGTTGCCAAGCGTTGGCTGAAGCTGGGCGATAACCTGTTTGCCAAATCGGGCGGCATCGCGCTGTACCGCGCGGGCTACATTGTGCAGACGATCGATTGCACGCCCGGCGCGGAGTATATCGAGTTCAACCAGGGTACGCGGCTTGCGCTGGGCCAGGAGCGTGGCGGCATGGGCGATGAGGTTATGCAGGCGCAGGTGGCCACGACGGTAGAGCGGCACCTGGAGCGGGAGCGCGCGCTCAAGGGCAGGGGCATCAAGGTGTTGTCGCTCTTCTTCATTGACCGGGTGGCCAACTATCGCGTCTATAACGAAGATGGATCGACCGCGCTTGGCAAGATTGGCCGCTGGTTTGAAGAGGCGTTCGCGGCGCACTCGGCAAAGCCGGACTATCGGGGGCTTATCGATCACCCGGTGGCAAATGTGCATGGCGGCTACTTCTCGCAGGATAAGCACAAGCGCGCCAAGGATACGCGCGGCAACACGGTCGATGATGAGGATACCTACGCGCTTATCATGCGCGAGAAGGAGCGGCTGCTCGACCCCGCTGAACCCTTGCGCTTTATCTTCTCGCACAGCGCGTTGCGCGAGGGGTGGGACAACCCCAATGTGTTTCAGATTTGCACCTTGAACGAGAGCAAGTCGCCCGAGAAGAAGCGCCAGGAAATTGGCCGCGGCCTGCGCCTGGCGGTGGGGCGTGGCGGCGAGCGCGTCCACGATGAGAGCATCAACCGGCTGACGATTATCGCCAACGAGTCGTATGAGGATTTTGCCCGCACGCTGCAAACAGAGATTGAAGAGGAGTGCGGGGTTGTCTTTGGCATAGTCGATCAAATCGCCTTCGCGCGGCTCGAGCGCCCTTCGCAAGGTGCAGAGGCTTCGGAGGGGGACGCACAGCCGATTGGCCAGGATGCGTCGCGTTCAATTTGGCATTCGCTTGTCGGCAATGGCTACCTGACTGATGAAGGCGAGGTGACCAATACATTTGACCCGCAGAACCCCCACTTTGTCTTGGCCCTGCCTGCCGAGTACGCCGAGTTGCGCCCGCAAGTTGTCGATGCGATCAGCGAGTGCCTGTTCAAAAACCGCGCGGTGGATGTGCGTAAGCGGCGGCGGATTGCCTACAATAAGCGCGTGCAACTGAGTGACGAGTTCCAGGGGCTGTGGCAGCGCATTAAGCAGCGCACCCGCTACCGCGTGGAATTCAAAACCGAGACATTGATCGAAGCGGCGCTGCGGCGCATTGCAGAGTCGGCGGAGTTGACGCAAATCCAGCCGCCCCAAATCGTTATGACCCACGTTGCAGTGGAGATTCGCGCGGCGGGCGTGCAGGCTGACAAGATAGTCAAACAGCGTAAGAAAGCTGTGGCCCCGGTGCGGGCGCTGCCCGATCTGCTTGCCTACCTGCAAAAGGAGACAGAACTGACGCGCAGCACCCTGGGGGCGATACTCACGCGCTCGGGCTCCGAGCAGCTTGGGAAGTTTAGGCTCAATCCGCAAGCCTTTATGACCGCGGCCAGCCGCGCCATAAGCCGCGCGCTGCATACGCTGATGATTGAGGGCATTCGCTACGAGAAGCTGGCGGGCGAGGTGTGGCAGATGAGCCGCATCGAGGGGCAGGGTGAAGCAGAATTAACCGCTTATCTCCATAAACTTTACAAAGTCCAGAATAGCGACAAGAGCCTGTTTGATTTTGTCGAGTGCGACTCTGAAGTTGAGCGCAGGTTCGCCAAGGCGCTCGATGACAATGAAGATGTGAAGCTCTTTATCAAGCTGCCGCGCTGGTTCACCATCGACACGCCAATCGGCCCTTACAACCCCGACTGGGCTTTTGTTACCCACCGCGAAGAGCGCCTCTACTTTGTGCGCGAGACCAAGGGCACGCTCGATAGCGATGAACTGCGTGCAAAGGAAAGTGAGAAGATCAAGTGCGGCGAGAAGCACTTTAAGGAGCTGGGGGTCAATTTTGCCCAGGTCACCAAGCTGGATGAGGTGGTGATGTGAGCGGCGTTTGCAAAGACAAACTGCCAGCAGGCGGAGTTAAGGTATTAACCGGCTAACCACCAGACAGGATACATATCCCGGCGGCCCGGGTGTTTACCTGACGTTTATTTACCTTTACTTAATTCTTATATC
This sequence comes from Gammaproteobacteria bacterium, assembly GCA_963422205.2. Classification (GTDB taxonomy): domain Bacteria; phylum Pseudomonadota; class Gammaproteobacteria; order Eutrophobiales; family Eutrophobiaceae; genus CAXMWX01. The sequence goes on from CAXMWX010000005.1 coordinate 481,621, forward strand.
CTCATAACCACCGTCATTAATCACTTGCCTGTAGCCTGATTTCTGCAAGGCTTTTTTGGCGATGCCGGCACGATGCCCTGAACCGCAATAGAGGCGGATACGGGTATTTTTGTCAAGGCCAAGTTTTTCTATTTCACTGGCGATGCGTTCATGCGGGATATTGATCGCATTTTTAATGTGGCCTGCCTTGTACTCGGCCGGGGTTCTGACATCTATCCATACATCCGCCGCCATCGCCGGGAAGGCAAGCAGTAGGGGCAATAACAACAGCATGAATCGCATCAGACAAACCCGTATAAAACACACAGGCGGATTGTCGTATAACTCAGCACCGTTGGCAACCACCTTGAAAAACGGCCGGGCCGGTGGTTGTCCCTTGAGGATGAATACTGACCGCACCGGATTAATTAAGGGGAAGTGTAATAGAACCAGCAATCTTTACCGAAAGCATAACAGCAAGCGCATACGCTGACAGACCAGAGGATCAGGCTGTGTACCCCGCGGCAGCGCAAAGAATGGTCTTTGTGCGTAATTTTGGTTGTGTACGCTGGACGTATAACAATGCGCTCGCCTACTGCAAAGCGCAGTACGAGGCGCATGAAAAATACCCCGGTCACTTTGATTTAACCAAGCGGTTGAAAGGCTTGAAACAGGCGAAGGCGGGGCAATGGAATCCAACCAGCACAACCTGTTCGGAGTGCGGGGTACGGGCGGGGCTTGCGCTTGCCGAGCACAGATGGACGTGTACCTGTGGTGCAACGCATGACCGGGACATAAACGCCGCCCGCAATATCGCAAAGTTCGCCCTTGACCTGGGCGCTAAGTAGCAGCAAAGTGTTCTGTCTTCCGTCCTCTGCTGCCCGCAGCAGGGTCGATCACCGATAGCTGGCGGCGGTGATGAACTCGGAAAACGCCTCGCACCAAATAATGGCCGCCTTATAGTCAGCAGGGTTGATGGATTCCGGCACGGCAATAAGAAAATTCTCGAATGTCTTGATATCGCCCACCAGGGCCATGCTCGGCTTCAGCTCGATAAATTCCGCTTCGGTCTCGACAAATGCCGGCGATAAGTACAGCTTGTAATCCGGCCCGGGCGAGACCTCGCCTTGCAGGGAAATAAACTGACGGCCTACTGACAGCGTGCCTTCGCCCCAGTGCAGAAAATCGCTGCCTGCAAGATCCGGGCTGAACTCGGCGGTAAACTCTGCCTGGCCGGCGATGTTCTGCACGGCGGTGTTTGACGGGGCGGGGGGTGCGGTGAGGATCGGCAGCAGATACACGCCAGCGAAGAACCCCACAGCAAGGCATGTACCATGCGTCATCAACGACAGAATAATTATCTTCATGATGTGTTGCTCGTCAATGTTGCCAAGCGGCTGTAGCTAAGCAGATACGACTGTTAAAATCCCAAAAAGTTTTGCTTAACGTTTTGATCGCTGACAACCTTGCCCCGCCTGTTTAGCCGTCCTGCTGTGTTTCCCGACCGCCATGTCTGCCGCCAGCGAAATACACTGCCACAAAGATGAAGGCTTCACCCGGCTTACACCCCTCGCCCGTTGCCGAACAAACGCAGGTGCAGGCGATCAGAGAACCTGAAACCCTGCTGAAGCGCCCAAAGCCCCACCCGGGTTTGCATGTCATTTAACTGTGCCAGCGAGTCGGCCGCCGGCATGAGATACACCCTGGAGTCGGCTATCTCATATTGCCGGGTTAAATCACGCAGCTCCTGCATATCGGCCTCGGTGCTGACAACAAACTTAAAATACGCCTTGTCAGACCGGGCGAACCAGCCAAGTACATCAGGGCGGATTCTTTTCTCAACCGGCACATTGGCGTTTGCCAGTTTCGGCGAGACCACATAACACGAGATAAAACGATCCAGCCCGGCGACCGGGCAGATCGTCCCATTGGTCTCCACATCAATCCGACAGGACTCATCTGCGTGAAACAATAATGCCAGCAATGATCGCAAGCGCTTTTGCTGCACCAGCGGCTCACCGCCGGATATCACCAGATTGCTGCCAGGCAAGGCTTTGATGGCGGCCAGCAAGGTGGCGTGATCAAGCTGCTGTTGTTCTTCATGCGGCACATATTTATGCGGGCGCTGGTGCTGATAGGGGGTATGCTGCCAGTTCCATGTATACGGCGTGTCACACCACTGGCAATAGAGGTTGCATTCAGACAGCCGGATAAAAATACTCGGTCGACCGGTATGCGGGCCTTCGCCCTGGAGGGAATAGAAAACTTCCGGCTGTTTGTTCTCATCCAGTGCGATGTTGACAGACGATGCGGACATGGCGGCAGTATGCCGTACAGGGGCAGGAATGAATAGCGCTTGTTATCGGATAGCCCGGCACCCGGATTTGCCTCCGGCGGCTTAACCCGTCCAGCCCAGCCCGGCGGACACGCAGTTGATCGAGAGTAACAAAGGAATCAGATCGTCTTGTTTTCCGGTCTCTCTGAAACGCCGCACCAGGGTCACCTGTACCCGCCCGATCTCATGTAAAACACCGGCACGCCGGGCATATCGTCGATAAAAACGCTTGAAACGCCGGGCCAGCTCCTGATCGCCTGTGATGGCAAGGATGGCGGCCTTCGAGCGCTCATACTCAGCCAGTATCATGCACAGGACATCATCCCGTGCTGCTTTTGCGGCCAGCCCGGCATAGGCCTGCACCACGGCAATATCCACACACGCCAGGGATTTTTCCGCCTCATCAATGATCAGCCGGAACAGGCGGTTATGCTCAAACAGCTCGGCAATCAGCGCCCTGCCCGGCTCGCCCCTGACCTTGATAAAGCTCTCTATGGCCGATCCCAGGCCGTACCAGGCCGGCACATGATGGCGATTCTGGGTCCAGGCAAACACCCAGGGAATTGCCCGCAGATCAGCCAGGGTTCTGGCACCAAAACGGCGGGCGGGTCGGGAGCCGATCTTCATTCTGGCCAACTCTTCCACCGGGCTGGCCGCATTGTAGTAATGCAGCAGCCCGGCAAGCCCGGCAAACTGTCGATAGGCAGTATAGGCCAGGCTCGATAGGGCATCGAGGGCCTGCTCGTGTTCAGGTGTGATCCTTAATGCGGCCTCATCCAGCGACTTGATGGTGTGTTCCAGCACGCTGGCCGCCAGCAGCTCCATTTGATACTGCGCGCTGCCGTGGTTGGCATACTTCGAAGAGACGACCTCGCCCTGTTCGGTAAGGCGTAACCTGCCATTGACCGAGCCGGCCGGCTGGGCGGCAATCGCCCGACCGGTAGGCGCACCGCCCCGGCTGACCGAGCCCCCCCGACCATGAAAAAATACGATCGGTATCTTCGTCTGTTTGCTCACCTTGATGAGCTTCGCCTGTGCGCGCGATAACTCATAATTGGCGGTAAAAAAGCCGCCGTCCTTATTCGAATCCGAGTAGCCAATCATCACCTCCTGCACACCGTCCTGCTCCTTCAGCGAACGCCTGACCAGGGGAGTGTTGAGCAAGGCCAGCATGATCCGGGGGGCAGCACGCAGATCATCAATCGTCTCAAACAAGGGGATGATGGGTAAGCTGCATCGCTCAATCGCATCGGTGTCTGTGAACAGGCCGGCATATTTTGCCAGCAGATACACGCCCAGCACATCATATTCTGTGCGTGTCATGCTCAGGACAAACCCGCCAAAACTGTCTTTGCCCAGGCTCTTTTGACAATCGGCGATCAACAGCAACAAGCCCATCGTCGATGCCGCCTGCTTATCTTTCAGTGGCAGATGCGGTGGTTGTTGCCGGGGGGTGGTCAATTCAGCGTGCAGCCATTGCCGCCATTGCTCGCTCTGCTCATCCGGTGCCGGCGCGCCGTTATGCTGGTATTGCCAAATCGCCCGCAGGGTGTGATTGATGAGGGTGCTGTTCTCGCGTAAATCCAGCCTGACTGTGCAAAAACGAAACACCTCGGCCGCCCGATGCAGCGGTTGCACGTGGGCCTCGGCCAGTGCGGTGCAATCGGCGGCCATCAATGCCTGCCCCATCAGATCAAGATCATGAATAAACTCATCGGCACTCTTGTAAGCTGCACGGCTGACTGTTGATTTTTTCTCGGTTGCCTTTAAGCGCTCTTTGAGACACATCCCGTACTGCCGGAAAATCTCCCCGGGGTTGCGCTTTTGTATCCGGGCGGGGCGGCTGCTGTTTGCCAGCAATTCCTGAAGCCGCCGCATAAAAGATGCCGGCAAGGTGACGGCATGATCGGAGATACTTAATTGCTTGATCAGCACCTCCAGTCGCTGCTGATAATAGGTCAGCGCCCGGTTCCGGTTGGCGATTAAGGCATCACGGGTCACGGTATTGGTGACAAACGGATTGCCGTCCCGATCACCGCCTATCCATGAGCCAAAACGAAAAAAATTCGGCAGCTTGAATTGCGTGTTCGGATACACCGTTGCCAGCGCCCAGGCCATTTTATCGAGCATCTCCGGCACCCGGTCAAACAGGGTCTGCTCAAAAAAGTGCAGCCCCCAGCGCACTTCATCGGCCACCGTGGGTTTATCCAGACGCAACTCTCCGGTCAGCCATAACAGATCGATCTCATTTCTTAATTGCCGGGTCAGCGCATCACGCTCCCTCGGCGTCCAGCGAGTGGCCTCCAGACGATACAAGAGGATATAGATGCGCCGGTGGATTTGTAATACGGTGATCCGCTTCGCCTCTGTTGGGTGGGCGGTTATCGTTGGCACAACACACAGCCGATCAAGCTGTTGTTGTATCTCATCTGCGGTCAGGCCCTTATCTTTTGCCTGTTGCAGGACATGGGCAAAGGTGCCTGGCACATGTGCGGGGCCTTGAGTCTTCTCAGTCACACGGCGCCGGCGCATGGCCGTGTTCTCCTCGGCGATATTCAGCAGTTGAAACCAAATCCCCCATGCCTGCAAGGCCGCCAGTAGCTGCTCTGTATTCTCATTGGTCAATGCCGTTTCACCGGTGAATACCGGCAGGATATCGGGCTGGCGTTGCGTGATCACCGCCACAAGCTCATCATGCAGCAAGGCCAGCAGGCCATCGGCATAATGGGCGGCGGCCTGGTCAACCTCGGCAGCGGCAAGCCGCTCTGGAAACTCAAAAGCCGATTGTGTTGTGCTGTCCACCAGGGCCGAAGATAACTTACACCACGCCGTCCCTGACCGGCTCACCGGCGAAAAACAAGCGCAGATTCTCCAGCACACGCATCCCCATCGCCACCCGGGTCTCGGTGGTGGCACTGCCAAGGTGCGGCAGCAACACCACATTATCCATCGCTAAAAAAGCAGCCGGCACATTGGGCTCACCCTCAAACACATCCAGTCCGGCACCGGCAATGGTGCCGTTGTTCAGCGCCTCGATCAGGGCCTCAGTATCAACCACATCCCCCCGTGCGCTGTTGATAAGGCAGGCAGAGTCTCTCATCAATGCCAGCCGCTCCCGGTTGATCAGATGCCGGGTTGCCGCACCGCCCGGACAATGCAGAGAAACAAAATCCGCCTCTGCCAGCACGGCCTCAACGGATGGGTGCGCTTCGGCTTGCAGGTCATCGATAAGCGGCGCTGGCGGCGGGTGAGGATCGGTGAAGATGATCCGCATCCCAAAGCCATGATGCGCCTTGTGTGCCATCGCTCGGGCAATCCGGCCCATGCCGATCAAACCCAGCGTCTTGCCGGTCACTTTGGTGCCCAGCATGTGAGTCGGACGCCAGCCAGTCCACGCCTTCTGCCGGACATGACGCTCGCCCTCGCCGGCACGACGGGCGGTCATCAGCAACAGGGTCATGGCGATATCGGCTGTGCAGTCGGTCAATACCTCAGGCGTGTTGGTAACGATCAGCCCGGCCGCCCTGGCAGCATCCAGATCAATGTGATTAAACCCGACGCCATAGCTGGCGATGATCTTCACCGTTGCCTCACTCACGTTGAGAATATCAGCGCTGATATCATCTGAGACTGTCGGACAAAGCGCATCGGCAGAGCGCATCGCCTGCTGCATCTGCGCTGTGGTCATGGGGACATCAGCCGCATTAAGCTGTACCTCAAACTGCTCTTTCAACCTGGCTTCGACCTGCCCTGGCCACTTGCGCGTCACCACCACCTTGGGTTTACTCATATCTTGTTACTCCGCCTCTCTCATTAACCGGATAAAGTTACCGCACGTGCAGGCATGGATTTAAGGACGCACCGACAAGACACACCCCGGCCAGCCAGTTATCTTCCCGCCGCCCTCTCCAACATGCGTGTTACTGCATCGGCAAACTCTGATGGGCTGGGTACAACAGCCACCCCGCACTCCTGCAAAATTTCCACCTTCTCGGCCGCACTCTCACCAAAGGCAGAGATAATCGCCCCGGCATGGCCCATCCGGCGGCCCTTGGGTGCGGTCAGCCCGGCGATATAGCCCAGCACGGGCGTCTGCATGTTGTCCTGGTAGAATTTTGCCGCTTCAGCCTCTTGCGAGCCACCGATCTCCCCAATCATGATCACCGCATGGGTCTCAGGGTCTGCCTCAAAGCGTACCAGGTGATCCTTGAACGAGGAGCCATTGATCGGATCGCCGCCGATCCCGACGCTGGTTGAAACACCGATCCCCACGGCCTGTAACTGCGATGCCGCCTCATAGCCCAGGGTGCCTGAACGACCGATGATGCCGACATGGCCGGGCAGGTAAATGTGTCCGGGCATGATGCCCATCATCGCCTTGCCCGGGCTGATCGTGCCAGCACAGTTCGGGCCGGTTAATACCATCTTCTCATCTGCCCGATAGCGGCGCATGTAGCGCTTGACCCGGATCATGTCATGGGCGGGAATCCCATCGGTGATACAGACGCAGTATTTAATGCCGGCATCGGCGGCCTCCATGATGCCGTCAGCGGCAAACGGGGGCGGTATAAAGATCACGCTGGCGCTGGCGCCAGTTGCATCGACCGCCGCCTTCATCGTATCAAACACCGGACGCCCCAGATGGGTCGTGCCGCCTTTGCCCGGCGTGACACCGCCGACAACCTGCGTGCCATAGCGGATCATCTCCTCGGCATGGAAGGAGCCGATCTGCCCGGTGAAGCCCTGTATCAGCACGCGGGTCTCTTCATGTAATAAAATCGCCATCTGTCTCTCTCCTATCCGCAATCTGCGGTATAGCTGCGCCAAGCGGCAACGGCCTTCTCTGCCGCCTCACGCAAGGTGGCCGCGGTGATAATCGGCAAACCGCTTTGCCGGATGATCTCCCGACCCGCATCAACATGGGTGCCGGCCAGCCTGACCACCAGCGGCAAATCGAGATCAAGCTGCTTGACGGCCTGGGTAATGCCCTCGGCCACCCAGTCACACCGATTGATGCCGGCAAAGATATTCACCAGCATGGTCTTGACCCGCTCATCAGATAACACCAGATGAAACGCCTTGGCCACCCGCTCTGGAGAAGCACCGCCGCCGATGTCAAGAAAATTGGCCGGTTCGCCGCCCGCCTGTTTGATCATATCCATGGTCGCCATCGCCAGACCGGCACCGTTAATGATGCAGCCGATACCGCCATCAAGACCGACATAGCTCAAGCCGCGATCAGCCGCCTTCATTTCTCTGGCATCTTCCTGGGATTTATCACGCAGCTCGGAAATACCCGGACGGCGAAACAGGGCATTATCATCAAACGCCATCTTCGCATCCAGCGCCAGCAGATGATCATCCGCTGTCACGACCAGGGGATTGATCTCTACCATGGTGGCATCCAGATCACGAAAAGCGCGGTAGCAGCCCAGCAATGCGGTCACCGCCTGGCTGATCAAGGTCTTGCTGATACCCAGCTTGAATGCTATCTCCCGAGCCTGGAAGGGCTGCATACCCACGGCCGGCTCTACCGCAACCCGAATGATGGATTCAGGTTTCTCCACGGCTATCTGCTCGATCTCCATGCCGCCCTCCGGCGAGGCCACCACGGCGATGCGCTCCTGCTCCCGGTCCAGCACAAAACCGATGTAATACTCCCGGGCAATATCACTGGCCGCCTCAACATACAGGCGATGCACCACCTTGCCGGCCGCACCGGTCTGGTGGGTGACCAGACGCCTGCCCAGCAGGCTGTCGGCCGCCTGCCAGATCGCCTCATCATCGCTGCACACTTTAATGCCACCGGCCTGACCTCTGGCACCGGAATGTATCTGTGCCTTGACCACCCAGCGCTCGCCACCTATCTCCTGGGTTCTGTACACCGCCTGCTCCGGGCTATAGGCCAACCCGCCCCTCGGGATCGGCACCCCGAAATCCGCCAGGATTTCTTTTGCCTGATACTCATGTATGTCCATCGTCACCTACCTCAATCGTGTCATGCGTAAATCAATCATCAGCCGTCCCCGTCCGGGCTTTTGCAAGCAATCAATTCCGCCTGCCTGACGATATTTCTGGCCATGCGTTCAGAGGCCGCATCGATCATCTTGCCATCGAGTTGCGCTGCCCCCTTGCCCGCCTGTGCGGCCTGCTCCAGGGCGATGAGCACGCGTTTTGCCCGCTCCACCTCCGCTTCAGGGGGTGACATGATGGCATTGGCCAGGGCGATCTGGTTCGGGTGTATGGCCCACTTGCCCTCATAGCCCAGCGCAGCAACCCGGCGTGCCGCCTCGCCATAAGCATCGGGATCATTGAAATCACCAAACGGGCCGTCAATCGCTCTCAGGCCGAAGGCGCGGCAAGCCGTCACCATGTTGACCAGGGCGGCATGCCATTGATCGGCCAGTGCGCCAGCACATTGATAGTCCGGGTTCAAACCGCCGATGTTCGTGGTGCGGGCACGCATACTGGCGGCATAATCGGCAACACCAAAATGCAGGGCTTCAAGCCGGCGGCTGGCCTGTGCGATAGCCATCACATTGGCACCACCCAGGGCCGTCTCGATCAGGCATTCAATCCCGATACGATGTGACAGGCCCCTGGCGGCTTCGATCTGTGAGAGCAGGCAGTCCACCATGTAGACATCTGCCGCCGTGCCCACCTTGGGGATCAGCACGGTGTGCAGCTTGGCCCCGGCCTGCTCGACAATATCCACCATATCTTTATACATATACGATGTGTCCAGACCATTGATACGCACCGACAGGGTCTTGCCCTGCCAGTCGATCTCATGTAATGCCTGGATAATATTTCGCCTCGCCTGCGGCTTGTCATCGGGAATGACGGCATCCTCGCAATCCAGAAAAATATAATCGGCGGCACTGGCGGCGGCCTTCTCGAACATATCGGGGCTGGATCCCGGCACGGCCAGCTCGCTGCGTTGCAGTCGAACGGTGGCTTGTTGGTATTGTGTGAAGCTCATGATGACTCCTTAACCGGCCACAAAGGGCGTGCGATCAATCCCCGACATCTGCTGCTGGCAGGCGCTATTAATCCTGGCTGGCCTCGCTGACCCGGGCTGATCCTCACAGCCGGGCCTTGCGGGTGCTGCACAGATAATTCTGGGCGGCGGCCACGCCACTGCCCAGTGTAATATCAATGCCGAGATCCTGCATGGCCATTTCCGCCCCGGTGATAGGCGTTAAGACCATCAACTCATTCAAATCGCCCAGATGGCCGATGCGAAATGCCTGCCCGGCGATCTTGCCCAGGCTGATCGACAGGGCCAGGTTGTAATACTTATAGGCATGTCTGGCCACTTCATTCCCATCAAAGCCGTCCGGTACACGCACCGCACTGACTGTATCGGAACAGGCCTCCTCATGCCGGGCAACCAGCTTCAGGCCCCAGGCGGCCACGGCCTTGCGTACCGCCGTTGCCATACGGGTATGACGGGCAAACACATTCTCCAGCCCCTCTTCCAGCAGCATATCGACCGACTCCCGCAAGCCACGCAGAAAAATCGTATTCGGAGTATAGGGGAAAAAACCGTTATCGTTGGCCGCTATCATGTCATCAAAGGCGAAGAAGGTACGTGGCAGGGAAGCGGACTCACGGGCGGCCAGGGCTTTTTCACTCACCGCCACGATTCCTAAGCCAGTGGGCAACATAAACCCTTTCTGTGAACCACTGACGCACACATCCACGCCCCACTCGTCCATACGAAAATCCAGACTGGCGACCGAGCTGACCCCATCGACCATCAGCAGGGCCGGATGATCAGCGGCATCCAGCGCCTGGCGGACGCCAGCAATGTCACTTTTCACCCCCGTGGCTGTCTCGTTGTGAGTCGCAAACACGGCCTTGATTTCCTTGTTGGTATCGGCTTTTAGAATATCGGCATACCGGGCAACCGGTACGCCCTCCCCCCAATCCACCTCAATGGCATTCACGTTAAGGCCGTGGCGCTGACACATATCCACCCACAGCCAGCTAAACTGGCCGAAGTGAGACATCAATACCTTATCGCCAGGCGATAAGGTATTGCTGATGGCCGCCTCCCAGCCACCCGTGCCTGAAGCCGGAAAAATAAACACACGGCCGGCTGTTGTCTTGAATATTTTTTTCAGATCGGCGAACAAAGGCAGGGTAAACGCCGGGAAGTCCAGCGCCCGCATATCCTCCTGCTCCACTGCCATGGCATTGCGGATGCGTTGCGGGGTGATGGTGGGGCCTGGAATATATAAAAAATTACGTCCAGCCATAACGGATCTCCTGAAGTTTTTATGATGAGGAAATATTATCGACGGCTGTGTGTAGCGGCGACCATCACAACCGTTGGCTCTGTGCCGGCAGCAGCAACGATAGTTCAACAATGACGCTGCTGTGCCTTCGCCCAAAGACAGATGAATGCGGATTTATATGGATTAAGCGCAGGTGCCTGATACGTGCCCGGAAAAATGCTTGGGAAAATGCCTGGGCGGTGAGCTTGAGCCCCCTTACATTAAAGAGACAATAAAGAACGTCCTGACTGGAACGCACGGACGGCTTCCCGATACCAGCGCATTCGTATAACCATATATCCCGGCCGATCTTATACCACAGGCGCATGAAAAAAATCCACCACTTATTGCTTGCTCTGTCATCTATTGCGCCAGACCTTTATCCAAATCGGCAATCAAATCAGCCACATCCTCATGCCCCACAGACAGACGAATCAGGTTTGGCCGGATCCCGACTGCCTGTTTTTGTTCATCGCTCAGCCTGTGGTGCGTGGTGCTGGCCGGGTGGGTAATCGTGCTTTTGGTATCACCCAGGTTGGCGGTGATGGAGAACAATTCCGTATGATCAATCACCCGAAAGGCGGCGGCCTGCCCGCCCTTCACCTGAAAACTCAACACACCACCGAAGCCTGTCTGTTGTCTGCACGCCAGCGCATGTTGCGGATGGCTGGGTAGACCGGGATAGAAGACGGTTTCCACCGCTGGCTGTGCCGCCAACCAGTCCGCCAGTGTCAGTGCATTATCACAATGCGCCTGCATACGGAGCTTTAATGTCTCCAGCCCCTTGAGAAATACCCAGGCATTGAACGGGCTCATGGCCGGGCCGGCGGTACGCAGAAAGCCGAACACATCCTCGCCGAGCAACGCTTCCTGGCCGATAATGCCGCCACCCACACAGCGCCCCTGACCATCCAGATACTTGGTCGCCGAATGGATGATGAGATCAGCACCCAGCGCCAATGGCCGTTGTAACGCCGGCGTACAGAAACAGTTATCGACTGCCAGCAAGGCATCGTTTGCATGTGCCAACTCCGCCAATGCGGCGATATCGGCGAGCTCGGTCAGCGGGTTTGAGGGGGTCTCAAGAAACAACAGCCGGGTGTTGCTCTGGATGGCCTCTGCCCAGGCGGCCATATCGGTCAGGGGGATGAAGCTGGTCGTGATGCCAAACTTCGATAAAATATTCTGCAATAGCCCGACAGTCGTGCCAAAGATGCTGCTGGAAGCGACAATATGATCGCCGGATCGGAGCAAGCCCATGCACATGCTCAAGATAGCACTCATGCCTGAAGCGGTGGCGATGCAGCGCTCGCCGCCTTCCAGCGCCGCTAACCGCTGCTCAAACATGCCTACGGTGGGATTGGTGAAGCGGGAGTAGATGTTGCCGGCCTCATCACCGGCAAAGCGCGCCGCCGCTTCGGCCGCACTGGTGAAGGTAAAACTTGAACTCAAGAACAACGCCTCGCTGTTCTCGCCCTCAGGGGTACGCTGCTGCCCGGCACGTACTGCCAGGGTATCCGGCCGATATTTCTCTGGGTCAATTTTAACCATCATCCTGCTCTCATCCAAGGTTGTTCAGCATGTGCATCAAGTTAAGTCAACCTGATGCTGCTGCCGGCTGATGCAGGTGATAAGCGCCATTTTAGAGATGAGAAAACCTGCATTCAGCTTGGGTGGCAGAGCAGGTTGACCCGCTTTAGCCGTATTTATAATGCGCCCGCAAGCTAAAGATCAAATCGGCGCTGATAGCCCTGATACCGTAGTCAAATAATCACGTTATGTCAATCACATAAACAGCCGGTATCATGCTATTCTAGGCGGGTGCAGGCAGCCAGGTGCCGTGCTGTGACAAGCCAGGTACGCACCGGGCAGCGATGAATCATGGTAAGGAGAAGCAAAGTGAGCATGCATATCACAGCGCCCGCTGAAGGGGCGAAGATCACCCTGGACAAGGGCAGGCTGCAAGTCCCGGCCAATCCGATCATTCCCTTCATAGAGGGCGATGGTATTGGTGCGGATATCTCCCGTGCAACCTATGCCGTGCTGGATGCCGCCGTGGAAAAAGCCTATGGCGGTGAGCGCAAGATACACTGGCTGGAGATCTATGCCGGTGAGAAGGCCAACCGCCTGGCTGGCTCCTGGCTGCCCGATGAGTCGGTGGCGGCCTGCCGGGATTATCTGGTGGCCATCAAGGGGCCGCTGACCACGCCCATCGGCGGTGGTATTCGCTCGCTGAATGTGGCCTTGCGGCAGATTCTTGATCTGTATGTGTGCCTGCGCCCGGTGCGCTGGTTCCATGGCGTGCCCTCGCCAACGAGAAACCCGCAAGCCGTGGACATGGTCATATTTCGTGAAAACACCGAGGACATTTATGCTGGCGTTGAATTTGAGCAAGGCTCAGAGCAGGCCGCCCGGTTTCTCAAGCTGTTCAAAGACGCCTTCCCCAGCGATTTTAACAAGATTCGCTTTCCGGATACCTCGGGTATCGGCATCAAACCGGTCTCCAGGGAAGGCACGGGGCGGCTGGTCAGGGCGGCGGTTCGTTATGCCATCAATAATGGGCGTAAACGGGTGACCTTCGTACACAAGGGCAATATCATGAAGTTTACCGAGGGGGCGTTTCGTAACTGGGGCTATGCAATCGCCGATGGTGAGTTTGCCGGGCAGACCTACAGCTGGGAGCGATGGGAGAGAACCGCCGCTGAGGCCGGTAATGAGGCGGCCAACAAGGAACAGGCGGCGGCCCTGGCCGAGGGCCGGATTCTGGTGAACGATACGATCGCCGATATTACCCTGCAACAGGTGCTCACCCGACCGGAAGAATTTGATGTCATTGCCACCATGAACCTAAATGGCGATTATCTGTCGGATGCGCTCGCCGCCCAGGTGGGGGGGATCGGCATCGCCCCGGGCGGCAATATCAACTATGACACCGGCCATGCCATCTTTGAGGCAACCCACGGCACGGCCCCCAAGTACGCCAACCTTGACAAGGTCAATCCTGGCTCGCTGATCTTATCTGGCGAGATGATGTTGCGTTACATGGGCTGGACTGAGGCCGCTGATCTGATCATCAACAGCATGGATAAAACCATCGGCCAGCAGACCGTGACCTATGATTTTGCCCGGCTGATGGACGGGGCAAATGAAGTCAAGTGCAGTGAATTTGGCAACGCACTCATCGGTAATATGTAGCCTTGTCGGGGCAAGATGCCGCCACACCACAAAGCCATCATCGCACAAAGCGCCGAGCTTATTTATGATGGTTTCCGCAAATACAATGACGGGTTTAAACGCATCACCGATCGTGCCCGGCGGCGCTTTGAGGAGATGGACTGGGCCGCCCATCAACAGGATATTGTCGACCGGGTCGATCTGTATGAACAATCTGTCTGTCGGCTCGTACTGACCTTACGCAAGCAGCTAGGCCACCAGGTCAACGATCATCGGCTGTGGCATGATATACGCTGGTATTTCGGCGAGCGTGTAGAGAACGTGCCTGATTCGGGGTTCATGAAGACGTTTTTTAACTCAACCAGCAGGCGAATTTTCAATACCACCGGCACCGACCCGGAAGTCGAATTCGTCTCACCCGCCCCGGATGAGGGCTTTAACCCGATGGACTCCCTCACCTTGAACCGCTATCCCCACTGGGGTTTGATGCAAGTCACCTGCAGCAAGATCCTTAAAGACTACGCCTTTGAGGTGCCGTATCACAACCTGGCGGCTGATGTCATGGCGATTGGCAGGCAGCTTGATGATTTTCATCAGAGCGATCTTGATGAGTTCGGCGATATACTCCGGTTTGAATTTATTGATTCGGCTTTTTTTCAATCAGCACGTGCCTATCTTATCGGCAGAATCATACAGCAGGACAAGATCAATCCGATTGTGATTGCGTTAAAAAATGACAAGAACGGCATCAGTGTTGATGCGGTATTGTTGTCTGAAGAGCAGGTGAGCATCGTCTTCAGCTACACCCGCTCGTATTATTTCGCTAATCCGCATTCTGTTATCGGTGCGGTGCATTTTCTGCATTCCATTCTGCCGGAAAAACCCATCGATGAGTTGTATACGGTACTGGGTCGACTGCGTCAGGGCAAAACTGAACGCTACCGGATCTTCAGTCATCACCTGAACCATACGGATGATAAATTCGTACATGCGGCGGGCGACAAAGGGCTGGTCATGATCGTCTTTACCCTGCCCTGCTATAACCTGGTCTTTAAAATTATCCGAGACAGATTTGGCTATCCGAAGACGATCAGCCGGGCTGATGTGCTGGATAAATACAAGCTGGTTTCCAAACATGACCGGGCCGGCCGTCTTATCGACACACAGGAATTCCGTAACCTGGCATTTCCAACGCGCCGGTTTGCCGCCCCTCTGCTGGAGGAGTTAATCAGCGAGGCTAAGGATACGGTCACGGTGGCGGCCGATAAAGTCATTATCGATCATGTCTATATTGAACGCCGGGTCAGGCCGCTTAATCTTTATATCCGTGAGGCAAGCAAACCTGACGCTGAGCAGGCCATTATTGATTATGGCATGGCCATCCGGGAACTGGCCGCCACGAATATTTTTCCGGGTGATTTGTTACTGAAAAATTTTGGCGTGACACGGCACAGAAGAGTGGTGTTTTATGATTACGATGAGGTCGCACTGGTAACGGAATGCAAATTTCGAGAGCTGCCGAACACAAAGGATGAAGCCGATATCATGCGCTCTGAATCCTGGTTTCATGTCAACACCAATGACATCTTCCCCGAAGAGTTTATCAAGTTCCTGGCGCTGGATGATCATCTGTGCAAGCTGTTCCTGACACACCATGCTGATCTGCTAACAGCCGACTACTGGCGTAAAATGAAAAAAACCCATCTACAGGGACAGGTGTCTATGATCATCCCCTATGCCAGACATGCGGCTCGTGCTAAGACAGTCATGCCTGACAGGCAAGCCTCCTGAACCGACATGCACCCGCCACTGGCCGATAAAAACACGCACTGTCTGCTGCTCATGACACTGCTGCTGTGTGCTGCCTGCGGTGAGCGGGCAGCACTACCAATAGCCAGTGAAATACACGGCATCACCATGGGCACCCGCTACAGCATCCACATCAATGCACCTGAATTACCGCGGGATAAGCATGCCCTGCACCAGGCAATCAATACCTTGTTAGCCGCCCTCAACCACACCTTGTCCACCTATATTGAAGACTCCGAATTAATGCAACTGAACAATAATGTATCCCGTGATTGGGTAAGGCTCAGCCCGGCTTTGTATACGGTCATTGAAACGGCACAACATATCAGTCGGTTGAGTCATGGCAGCTTCGATATAACAGTTGGCCCGATGATCAACCTGTGGGGGTTTGGCAGGCAGCCGCAACAGCAAATTCCTGATCAGGCACTGCTTGAGAGGATAAAACCACGCGCTGGCTATACCCTGCTTGAACTGGATCAGGATCGCCTGGCGATTCGCAGGGGCCGTGCCGATATGTTTATCGATCTGTCAGCGATCGCCAAAGGGTATGCGGTTGACCGGATTGCTGAGTGGCTGGATGAGCAGCATATTGATAACTACCTGGTGGAGATAGGCGGTGAGATACGTGCTAAGGGGAGAAACCACCGCGGCGTTGCCTGGCAGATTGGTATCGAAAAACCGCACAGCGACAGCCGGGCAGTGCAGCGTGTTATCCGCCTTGAGAATATGGCCATGGCGACCTCCGGTGATTACCGGAATTTTTTCACGTTCCAGGGCCGGCGCTATTCACATGCGATCGATCCCAAAACCGCACAGCCTGTCAACCATAATCTGGTGTCCGTGACCGTATTACACCCATCCTGTATGCTGGCAGATGCCTTTGCCACGGCTATCCTGATAGCAGGCCCCACACAAGGCATGCAATTAGCCGAACAACACAACCTATCAGCCTTGCTGATCTCAACCAGTGCGGATGGCTTTATTGAGCGAGAGAGTTCGGCCTGGCAACAATGATGGAAACCCTGGCGTTATTGTTTATACTGGCTTTATTGCTGGTATTCCGGCATGACAGCCTGAGGTGCAGAAGGCGTGCAACCGCACGGTGCAAGGCGACAGGCAGAAAAGATTCGAAACACTCAGCCAGCCGGAGATAAAGACCATGCCGTCATTTGATGTCGTATCAGAAATCGATCACCATGAACTCACCAATGCCATCGATCAGGTAAATCGGGAGATCAGTAATCGATTCGACTTTAAAGGCACAGACGCTCGCATAGCGCAGGAGCAGAACAGACTGACACTGATCGCCCCATCAGAATTTCAAGTGCAGCAGATCAAGGATATTTTACAAACCCGGTTAGCTAAACGGGACATTGATGTGCAGTGTTTATCAGCAGGTGAGATACGAGAGACAAATCAAGAAGCAAGGCAAGATATTATCGTACAGGAAGGGATAAACAAAGCGCTGGCGAGGGAAATTGTTAAGCTCATCAAGACCACGAAACGGAAAGTGCAAAGCAGCATTCAGGGAGATCAGGTTCGCATCAGCGGGAAAAAACGTGACGACCTGCAAGCCATCATCGGCTTTCTGAAGCAACAGAAATTCGACCTGCCGCTGCAATTCATCAATTTTCGTGACTAGACCGGTAGCTGCTTATGATTGAGAGCGCAAGATGAACAAACGCCTTATTGTTAATGGCCTGGGGCTGGCTGTACTGATGTTACTGGCACTGGGGTTGGGAGTCTACAGCGCCCATCGGCAGGCTGAACAACAGATCACCGCCCGCCCGATACCGGGCATGTTATGGCCAAATCCGAAGACCATTCATCCCTTCACCGTGATTGATCACAGCAATCAGGCATTCGGCCGGGAGCAGATCATCTCCAAGTGGTCGTTTATGTTTTTTGGCTATACGAATTGTCCGGATATCTGCCCTGTGACGCTGGCATTGATGAGTCAGGTATATAAAAAACTTGCGAATATGAATCAGCTCGATCAGGTGCAGACCTTGTTTGTATCGGTTGATCCAGAGCGCGACAGCAGCGAAAAACTGGCACAGTATGTTAGCTATTTTAATCCTGACTTTATTGGCCTGGGTGGCAGCCAGCAGCAGATAGATGCATTGACCTCACAACTTGGCGTACCTTATTACCGGCACAAAACAGATACTGATACAGAACACTATCTGGTCGATCACAGTGGCTCTTTGTTTATCTCAGACCCCGCCGGGCGGCTGGTGGCGATCCTGTCAACACCCCATGATGCAGATGAGATTGCCAACCGGTTTGTTGCGATCAAAAAATTTATCGAGGCACAAAGCTGATGCGTTGCCTGGTTATCTTTTTAACTTTGCTGTTCAGTCTGCATGGTCAGGCGGAGATGGATGTGATCATCAAAAACGCCTGGATTAAGGAATCACCGCCCGGGGTAGAAGTCAATGCCGCTTATATGGACATACACAATAACAGTGACCGAGAGAGTGTGTTGATAGCCGCACAAAGCCCGGACTTTGCCGCCATTGAAATTCACAGGACTGTTATCGAGCAGGGGAAGGCCCGTATGCAGCGACATACCTCGATCGCCATTCCGGCAGGTGCTGTGCTTTCGCTCGCCCCCGGTTCCTGGCATCTGATGTTGTTCAGACCAAGGCAGGCAGTCAGGCATGGGGCAGCTATTGATTTGTCGCTGCAATTTGCGGATGGCACAAGCACATCACTCACCTTGCCGGTGTATAAGTATCCATAAACGCTAACACCGCATCAAGCACCGCAAGACATGCATGATACATGCAAAATATGGCTACAGTATGTTATTCCACAGCATTTTTTATCGCTGCTGATGTTCTCGTTAACGCACTGGCGCTGGCGTCTCTGGAAAAACACCCTGATTAACTTTGTGATAAAAAAATATCAGGTAGACATGACGATAGCCGAATATGCAAAGGCGGATGAGTATGTTCATTTTAACGCATTTTTTACCCGTCGCTTAAAGCCGGATGCAAGGCCAGTGAATACTGAGACCGGCAGCATCATCTCGCCAGTTGATGCGCTCATCAGTGCGGCAGGTCGCATCGATGGGGAAACCATTTACCAGGCCAAGGCCAGGCAGTATAGCCTCAATGCCCTGCTCGCCTCTGAACAAAGCCTGTTGCCGCATTACACGGATGGCGATTTTGCCACCCTGTATTTATCCCCGTCCGACTATCACCGCATACACATGCCGATAGACGGCGAACTGGAAAGCATGATTTATGTGCCGGGCTGCCTGTTCTCCGTCAACGCCCTGACGACAAAACATGTGGATGCCTTGTTTGCCAGAAACGAGAGAGTGATCTGTACATTTAATACGGCTGCAGGAAAAGTATCGCTCATCATGATTGCAGCGATCTTCGTTGGCGGCATGACCACCATCTGGCATGGGCAAATCACACCAGGCAAGGGAGATCAGATACAACGCTGCTACTACACTGACAAACCGCCTGCCTTACCAAAAGGTGCAGAAATGGGACGCTTCAACATGGGATCAACGGTGATCATGCTGCTGGAGAGAGACCGCATCAACTGGAGCCAGCAGATGCAGGCGGGTAACTGGTTGGCGATGGGCAGCAAGATAGGCGAGTTTTTACCAGCGCCAAACTCTGAATGAATTTCTTTATCACTACCTGTGCCTCGTCAACAGCTTAATAGCTTTAAGGAGTAAAGCATGGTAGCCGTTGCCGCCGAGCCACACGAAAAATCCTCATCCTGTTTTTCAATATCGCTATCCCGTAAATCTTTCCCTGTTTTTACAGGCAGGTTGCCCGCTGGTACGCTATTTAAGATAGTGCCGTAACTGGTAGCGATAAATAAATCCCGGTACCGACAAGATGAGAAACAAAAAGAAAGACACCCAGTAAAATTCCCAATCCTGGCGATGTATTTCACCGGTCATCTTCCGTTCAACCCCAATGGCGATAAACCCCATCAGGCAATACAACATGGGGATCTCCAATAAACACATCCAGACTTTTTTCTTACCTGATGCTGGCTTGATAAAAAACACAAACCGCTCGGTAAACCAAGGAATGTTGGCCAGGACAAAGGCCAGCAAGACCAGCAGCCATGCCACATCAGGCATCGCTATATTGCCGACCTGTCAAGGGCAGGGTCACACAAGCCAGGCAGGGCGCTAAAAGCCTAGCGCACGAGTGCAAAGTGCCATCAGCCACCCTGGCATCAGCCCAAATGCGACTAACAACAGACCATTGACACTCATCACGATACGCACCGGCCGGCTGGCCTTGAGCGCTGTCAGGTGTTCCGGTTTATCAAAATACATCAATTTGATGATGCGTAGATAATAGTAAGCGCCGATGACCGAAAACGCCACCGCCAGGCCCGCCAGCCAGACATGGCCGATAGCGATCACCTCCTTGATCACAAACCACTTTGCCCAGAAACCGGCAAGCGGCGGAACGCCCGCCATGGAAAACATCAACACCAGCATGATAAAGGCAAACCAGGGACTGCGCTCAGCCAGCCCCTTAAAATCATCAATGTTATTCGCTTCATGATCTTTTCTGCCCAGCAGGATCACCATGCCAAAGGCGCCCATGCTCATCACCGCATAGACGATCACATAGAACATGGCACCAGCATAACCGTAACCCACCTCGGTTTGCATCCCCGGCAATAAACCTAAAATAAGAAACCCGATATGGGCAATCGCCGAATAGGCCAGCATACGTTTGATATTCGTTTGCGAGATGGCGATGATATTACCCGCCGCCATGGACAAGACCGACAAGATAATCAACATACCCTGCCAGTCCAGATGCAGGGGCTGCATACCCACTGTCAGCAGGCGGATGGCCATCGCCAGTGCGGCAATCTTTGGTGCCGTGGCAATAAATAACGTGACAGCAGTGGGCGCACCTTCATACACATCAGGCACCCACATGTGAAAGGGTACCGCACCTAACTTAAAGCCGATACCGACCACCACGAAGACCAAGCCGAAGGTCAGGAGTAAATTAAACTCGGACTGATCGCTGATGATGCTGGCGAGCTCTGGCAGTACCAGGGTCCCGGAGACGCCGTAGAGTATCGAGATGCCGTATAACAGCATGCCCGAGGCCAGGGCGCCCAGAACAAAATATTTCATGGCAGCTTCCGGGGCGGTGTATGAATCTCTGTGCATCGCCACCATGGCATATAAAGACAGCGATAATAATTCCAGCCCCAGATAGATTGTCAGCAAGGTGTGGGCGGACACCATGATCAGCATACCCAGCACGGCAAACAGACCAAGGATAAAATATTCGCCCTGCAACAGGCCGTGCTCACGAAAATAATCATAAGAATAAAAGAACACAACGACAGAGATGAGGCAAATACTGATCTTCAATAAGGTACTTAAGGGATCGGCGATAAAATTCTGGCTGAATGCCAGGCTCGCCGTCTCCGGGCTGCCGTAGTAAACCAGCACGGCGATGACAATCAGCGTGGCCTGTACTGACCAGTAAGTCAGGCTTCGGTCAGGGTCTTTGGAAAACGCATCAACCAGTAAAATAACACAGGCCAGACACAACAAGACCAGCTCCGGCAGCAACAAGGCGATTTGTGCGTTTAATGGCATCACTGGCCCAACTTGGTTTGCAGGATGTGCGCCACCAGATGTTCAACACTGGCATGCATAAGGTCAAAAATCGGCGCTGGCCAGATGCCGAACAACAACACGACAAACGCCAGGGCGCCCAGGATAAATCCCTCACGGCCATCGATATCCTTCAGCCCGGCAACCGTATCATTCGCCACCTCGCCAAAGATAACGCGCTTGTACATCCAGAGCGTATAAGCAGCGCCCAGTATCAATATGGAGGCGGCCAGCAAGGCGACCCAGAGGCTCGCCTGGAAGCTGCTCAGGATGACTAGAAACTCGCCCACGAAGCCCGAGGTACCTGGCAGACCGGCATTCGCCATGGCGAATACCATCATAAACGCAGCGAACACCGGCATGGTGTTGGCCACGCCGCCATAAGCGCTGATATCGCGGCTGTGCACGCGGTCATACATGACGCCAACGCACAAAAACAGGGCCGCCGAAATAAAGCCATGCGAGATCATCTGCATCATGGCGCCCTCCAGCCCCATGCTGACGCCGGCGGTTTGTTGCGTGGCGGCGAACACGGAAAAGCCAACGAAGAAGCCCAGCGTAACGAAACCCATGTGCGAGATGGATGAGTAGGCGATCAGTTTCTTCATGTCCTGCTGCACCAGCGCCACAAAGCCGATATAGACGATCGCAATCAGGGACAGGACGATCATCAGGGTATCGAAGGCCAGGGCGGCATCCGGCGTGATCGGCAGGCTGAAGCGAATAAAGCCGTACCCCCCCATTTTTAACATGATGGCGGCAAGGATCACCGAGCCGCCCGTTGGCGCCTCTACGTGGGCATCCGGCAGCCAGGTATGCACCGGCCACATGGGTATCTTCACCGCAAAAGCGAGCAGAAAGGCGATAAAGATCAGTTTTTGCGCCTGTAGTGATAAAGGCAGATAGTGCAAATCCAGAATATAAAAACTGCCTATTCTGGTGTACATGTACAACAGGGCAACCAGCATAAACACCGAGCCCAGAAAGGTGTAGAGAAAAAACTTCACCGTGGCGTAGACGCGCCTGGGGCCACCCCAGATGCCGATGATCAGAAACATCGGGATCAGCATGGCCTCCCAGAAGAAATAAAACAGGATGGCGTCAAGAGAAGCGAACACCCCGATCATCATCCCCTCCAGGATGAGAAATGCCGCCAGGTACTGCGATAGACGGGTTTGGATCGCCTCCCAGCCTGCCAGTATGACCAGCACGGTGGTAAATGTGGTCAGTAAAATCAACGGCACGGCAAAACCATCAACGCCCAGATGATAATGGATGTTAAAGGTGTCAATCCAACGGGCATATTCCCTGAACTGCATGACATGCGTGGTGGTATCAAAACGCAAATACAGCAGCGTGGATAATAAAAACACCAGCACGGAAATCGCCAGCGCCAGCCACCTGACCGTTTGCCCCTGCCGGTCACCAGCATATAGCACAAAGACACCGCCCAGTATGGGTGCCCATATCAACAGACTCAAAATCGGTAGGGATTGTTGCATATTTTTGTTATCAAAATAGACTTTGATCTATTTCTTTTGAAAGTTACATAAGAAAGTGACCGCCATTACCTTGCTGATAACCTGACATTTTGTCTTTCATGGCTGTCCCCCTTTTGGTTTTGATTACCAATCTTTTTAGTTACCTTCCTCTAAAATCACCAGTTGATTCCAACAGCGTTTCAGTTCAAATGGAATTTCCTCATCAGTTTCAACTAGTGCAACATATCTCCTCACGAAGTTATCAGTGCTCTTCATTAGGCGAAGATAGTATTTCAGAGTTGATGCGACGCCATTAACGATAACTTGACATCCGAAGCTTTTCCTGATGGATAGAACAAGGTTGGTGATTTTATCCATATCCTTGATTTCTTCGTTCGTGCTTAGGATATAGAAGTACTTTATCCCTGCTCCTGATATCTTCTCTTTCAAGCCCTCTATCATTTCAGGCGTGATTAGCTGCTTGTATTTTATCTCAACAGCTTCAAATGAATAACCATGCGGATCAAATAATTCTACATCGCCAATTCGCTTTGTTTTTTCATCTGCGCTTGTATGCGACCTCAGTTCATCCAGTTTACATCCCTTATACTTTGCAACCTCATCGATCAAGCATGAATATGCCGCATACGTGGCTAATACCGGAAGTTTAGAAACCCCGGCCATTTCACTTTCCCAATGATTATTTACAAGATCAACTATTTCACTGATCTGTTTCCCCAGCGGCATTGCTAAAGTCAACGATGCTTTTTCCGTTCGCCAGTCAAATAGTTCACGCAGCATAAATAAGATTGACGATTCGGCATCAACACCGTTTTCAACTTCATCAACCGCATCAAGGAATGCAGATCTCAAAGATACTGGCCGAATTTTACCTGGATAGTTTTTATCATACGGATGATCTTGCTCAAACGATCTGGTTAGCCAACCCGAACCAGATTGCATGTATGGAAAACTTTCCCGCCTCAAAAATGGAGTTACTTCTTTTGCATCCATACTCCTTCCAGAAAAACCACCATCCATACTGGCTCTATGTAGACGGATATTCTGCTCCGGCTCTTGATGTTTTTTCAGAAGCAATGTGATCATAACTGCCAATGCAGCCTTTTGATTACCAGAACAAGCATTCTCTATGATTATGGAAAGGTTACCCCTATGAGCTTTTGACAGTCCGAATTTTGTATTAACCGATTGACTCGCTGTTTTCAGTAAGTTATCCAGCATCATGTATCCTTTTGTTGGCGATCTCACAATAATCCGGGTCAATATCCATACCCATATATTTGCGATTTTCCGAAATAGCCGCCAAGGCTGTTGTACCACTCCCTACATATGGATCCAAAACTAATCCACCCGGTGGGCAAAGCAGTTTGATGATTTCACGGATAATTCCAAGAGGAAAAACGGCGCAATGCTTCAACCCCGGCACGCTCTCAACAGTTGTTTCCATAACATCCTTCTTCATTGAGTTTCCATGTATCCTGATAATTGTGAATCCTTTACGCTCCATTTGTATTTTCCTACCGCCTTCTTGGCCTCCAAAAGCCTCAGCATGAATACCTCTTATCTTCATACGGAAGCCCTGTACACTACCCGCCTTAACCTCCGCAATAACTTCATTCAGTGCTTCGCTAGCATTTTTCTTTTCCGATGTTGTAAGATTGGAATCCTTTATCATTTCACGATACTTTCCACCAAGCCTATTGGTTGGCTTATGCTTGATGAAGTTTACTTTTCTCTCGAAGAAATTTTTGCGATCATAATAATAATCACCTGACTTGGCAAAGTGAAAAAATGGTTCAGTGCTGCTTACTAGGCGACGGTTGAATTGCCTTGGGGTCGGATTGGTCTTTACCCAAGTTATATTATTCACTAAACGAATATCATTTTTCTTGGTTGCCTCAATAGCAAATCTGAATGGAACCAGTAGAAGCGAACTATTAATATACTTGTCGCCAAGATTATAAACTAGACTTCCAGTCGGCTTTATGACCCGAACGGCTTCATTGAACACTTCCATCAGAGATTCAATATAATCTTCAACTGAACCTTCATTACCAATTGTCATCCCGGCCATATTGTAATGCCGCTGCATATAATATGGCGGCGATGTAACCAGCAAATCTATTGAGTCTTTGGGCATTTGCTTCAATAGAAAAGCAGAGTCGCCGCATTGTATGGTGTTTGTTAGGTTCATGTTTTTCCTCGTTCGACAATTCCTTGTCAGTAGTCAGGCCACCATAACAAAGTCGCTTGTCTCTTATTTATTAACCTCACATGCCTGCCTCTTCCCAATATTCTAAATTAGAGAGAATCTCATCTTTATCAGCCGCTAATTCCCTGGCTTTCAAAATGGCCTGTTGTTCACTGTCTGCACTTATCTCAACAGTATGAAAACCTGAATAATATATTTTGACTTCATACGCCTTCATGTTGTTATCCTCATATCCTGCGATCAAAAAACCTGATGCACAAACACGGCGAGCAGCAGCAACAGGCCGATGATCATGGCAAAGGCGTAGTCGTACAAGTAACCGGATTGCAGCGTCCTGATGACACTGGAACACCAGCGCACAGCCGCCGCCGTACCATTCACAATGAAGCCATCAATCAGCCTGGCATCGCCCAACTGCCACAGGCCCCTGCCAAGCACCCGGGCACCGCCAGCAAAGATGAATTGATAGATCGCATCCAGGTAATACTTGTTTGTCAGCAGCCGATGCAGCCAGCGAGAGTGGGCGGCGATCTTCGCCGGCATATCGGGGAATTTGATATACAACAGCCAGGCAACCAGCGCACCGGCGGCGGCCAGATAGAGCGGCGGATGCTTGAATGCGGCCAGGGTGAAGGCCAGCACGCCGTGGTAATGTGCGCCCAGTTGAGCCAGCACATTGTTGGCTTCGGCGACATGGATCGCCGCCGCAAAATAATCCCCGAACAACATATCGCTGATCAGCCAGGCACCGATAAAGACCGATGGGACCGCCAGCACCAGCAATGGGGCAGTGATCACTTTCGGTGATTCACGCAACTGCTCCCAGGTGTGCCGATCCATGCGCTCCTTGCCGTGGAAGGTCATAAAGAACAGGCGGAAGCTGTACAGCGCCGTGATAAACACACCAAGCAGCACGGCATAATAAGCAAACCCGGCCCCGGGAATGCTGGAGTAATGCACCGCCTCGATGATCGCATCCTTGGAGTAGAAACCCGCCATACCCGGAAAACCGATCAAGGCCAGGGTACCTATCAGGCTGGTAAACCAGGTGATCGGCAGGTAGCGGTACAAGCCGCCCATCTTACGCATGTCCTGCTCATGGTGCATGGCGATAATCACCGAGCCGGCGGCCAGGAACAACAGCGCCTTGAAGAACGCATGGGTGACCAGATGAAAGATGGCCGCACTGTAGGCCGAGGCGCCCAGGGCCACCGTCATATAGCCCAGTTGCGATAAGGTGGAGTAAGCAATAACGCGCTTGATGTCGTGTTGTACCAGCCCAAGCAGCCCCATGAAAAAAGCGGTTACCGCACCGACCACCAAGACAACGCTCAAGGCGGTCACGGATAACTCATACAGCGGCGACATGCGCGCCACCATGAAGATGCCGGCGGTGACCATCGTGGCAGCATGGATCAAGGCGGAGATAGGCGTCGGGCCTTCCATGGAATCAGGCAACCAGATGTGTAACGGCGCTTGTGCTGACTTGCCCATCGCACCGATAAAAAGACAGATGCAGATCACCGTCAACACCGACCATTCCTGACCCTCAATGACGGACAGGGTCTCACCTGCCAGGGCCGGCGCCTGGCGAAACACCGCCGCATAATCCAGCGTACCAAAATACAGCAGCACCGCCGCTATGCCCAACAAGAAACCCGCATCGCCCACACGATTGACCAGAAAGGCTTTCAAGTTAGCCAGAATGGCGGACTCTTTTTTGAACCAGAAGCCAATCAGCAGATAAGAGACCAGCCCGACCGCTTCCCAGCCAAAGAATAGCTGCATGAAGTTGTTCGACATCACCAGCATCAACATGGCGAAGGTGAACAGCGAGATGTAGCTGAAGAAGCGCTGATAGCCCGGATCATCGCGCATATAGCCGATGGTGTAGATGTGGATCATCCAGGAGACGAAGCTCACCACCACCATCATGGTCACGCTTAACTGATCGATCAAAAACCCGACCTCAAGGCGCAGCCCGCCCGTGATCAGCCAAGTATAGACCGTCTGGTTATAGACTGCACCGCCATCGAACATCAGCCGCTTGTAGGCCAGCAAGGAGAGTATGGCAGAGATGCCCACACCGATGATCGTCACCCAGTGGGCGCCGCTACGGCCAATGAACTTGCCAAACACCCCGGCGATAACCGCACCGGCAAGGGGTGACAGCACGATGGTGTAGTAAATATTCTCCACCGGCTACCCCCGCATACTGTCCAGATCATTGACGTTGATCGTGTTACGTTTCCTAAACAACACCACCAGGATGGCAAGACCAATAGCCGATTCAGCGGCAGCCACGGTGAGAATAAAAAATACAAACACCTGACCATGCAGATTGCCGAGGAAATGCGAAAAGGCGATAAAGTTCAGGTTCACCGAAAGCAGCATCAGCTCGATACACATCAGCAGGATGATGATGTTCTTGCGGTTGATAAAAATCCCGGCCACGCTGATACAAAAAAGACAGGCCGCCAGCAGCAACACCTCTGCCAGGCTGATCACTCCCGGCGCTCCGCATCCATCGTCACCAGGCGCACGCGGCGCTCTGGTCTTGCGGTTACTTGGTGCTCTGGCCGGGGGCCGCGGCGCTGACGTGGCTTAACCCGGGTCAAGCTGATAGCGGCAATGATCGCCACCATCAACACCGCCCCGGCAATCTCAAACGGGTACAGGTAATCGGTGAATAACAACTGGCCTAATGCACGTGTGTTACTGATGCCGCTATCGGTCTGGGCTGTGGTGCTGATATTGATATTGGATAACACCACATCATCGGTGCCGACCACCAGCCCCATGGCCAGCAACATCAGCCCGGCCACGATGATCCCCACTGGCAGGAAGCGCGCAAAGCCCTCACGCAACGGTGCCAGGTTAATATCAAGCAACATCATGACAAACAAAAACAACACCATGACAGCGCCGACATAGACGAGTATTAAAGCGATGGCGAGAAACTCCGCCTGCAATAACAGCCATATAGCGGCGCTGCAAAAAAATGCCAGCACCAAAAACAAGGCGGCATGTACCGGGTTACGCAGCGTGATCACCATCACGGCCGATAACACCAGCAAGGCAGCGAAGACATAGAAGATGATCTGCTCCAGCATCAGCGCATTACCTGTAGGCCGCTTCCTCGGCCCGGTCAGCAGCTATCTGCTGCTCGGCCTTATCGCCGACCGCCAGCAGTTTTTCCTTGGTCATCAGCAAATCACCACGCTGCTCACCATGGTATTCATAGATGCGAGTCTCAACGATGGAATCCACCGGACAGGACTCCTCACAAAAACCGCAAAAAATACACTTGGTCAAATCGATATCATAACGGGTGGTGCGCCGGGTGCCGTCTTCTCTCTGTTCCGAATCAATGGTAATGGCCAGGGCCGGACAGACTGCTTCGCACAGCTTGCAGGCAATGCAGCGCTCCTCGCCATTAGGGTAACGGCGCAGGGCATGCAGACCACGAAAACGCGGCGACTGGGGCGTCTTCTCTTCCGGGTATTGCACGGTGATCTTGCGGGTAAACAGATGACGGCCAGTCAAACGCAAACCTTTTATCAACTCCCATAACAACACGCTGTGAAAATACTGTTTAATTCTCTCCATAACCTAACACCTGCCTTAATCAAACCAGGGGCCAACCTGCCCGACCACCAGGCCAGCTACCACCACGATCCACACGATCGTGATCGGCAAGAATACCTTCCAGCCGAGGCGCATGATCTGATCATAGCGATAGCGCGGGAAAGTGGCCCGAAACCAGAGAAACAGAAACAGGAAGACAGACGTCTTGGCCAGCAGCCAGAGCAGGCTCGGCTCACTCAACAACGGCACGCCGCCCAGCAGGGGCACGCCCTGGAAAGGTGACAGCCAGCCGCCCAAAAACAGCAACGCCGTGAGCAAGGAGATCAAGATCATGTTGGCGTACTCAGCCATAAAGAAGATGGAAAACGCCATGCCGCCGTACTCCACATGAAAGCCGGCCACGATCTCCGACTCGCCCTCGGCAACATCAAACGGCGCACGGTTGGTCTCCGCCACGCCGGAGATAAAATACACCAGAAAGATCGGCAACAGCGGCAGCCAGAACCAGTGCATGATGCCGCCGCTCTGGGCGCGGATAATATCGCCCAGATTGAGGCTGCCAGCGGCGATCAACACACAGACCAGGGCAAACCCCATGGCGATCTCATAGGCGACGATCTGGGCGGCGGAGCGCATCGCCCCCAGGAAAGCATATTTGGAATTGGACGCCCAGCCAGCGATGATGACGCCGTAGACAGCCAGCGAGGTCAAGGCGAGGATGTACAAAAGGCCGGCGTTGATGTCGGCCAGCACCAGCGTCTCATTAAACGGCACCACCGCCCAGGCGGCCAGCGATGGGGCCAGCGACAGCACAGGTGCGATGATGAATAAATATTTATTGGCACCCGCAGGAATAATGATCTCTTTGAAGATCAACTTGACCGCATCGGCGATGGGTTGCCCCAGGCCGACCAGGGGAAAGCCAAAAAAACCCACGCGGTTCGGGCCGATGCGCCCTTGAATATAACCGATGATCTTGCGCTCAGCATAGGTGGTGTAGGCCACCACAGCCAGCACCGGCAACAGAATCGCCACAATCTTGGTCACTGTCTCCAGCGTATACATGGCCTCCACGGCAAAGCGAACTGGCACCAGATGATCAACGATCCGGGCAAGCACCATCTCCCGGTAAATGGCATACAAGGCTTCCAGCATGATCAACCCACCCCGGCCAGCGTGATCTCACCACACAGGGGGCCGAGTGCCGCCGTCTCAGGATGTGCGCCGTGCAGCAGCACACACTCATCCGCCACGAGGTCATTGATAATGAGCCGCAGTACCCGTTGCTGTTCATTCTGCCTGGCGGTGACCTGATCGTTATCCGCCAGCCCCAGCCGTTCGGCCGTGCGCGCATTGATCTGTACTGCTGCTGTGGCCACATCGGCGGTTGCCTGCAAGGCAGGGGCATGACGCACCAGGGCATCGACCGAGTTCATCGGCACATAGCCCGCCCGCTGTAAACCCGTGCGCTGCATCGGCAAACTGTCGGCAAGCGGCCCGGCATGGCAGTCCGCCGCATGGCGGGCATCGCGCACTGTCGCCGCCCTGTTATCGGCCAGCTGCCGGGTAAACTCCGCCTGTATCTGTGCAATGCGGCTAAAATCAAACCCCTCAACCGCCAGGGTATTGGCCAGAACCCGCAGGATCTTCCAGCCCGGCCTCGCCTCACCGGGCGGGGGCGTGATGGCATCGACCTGCTGATCTATGCCGCTGATCGTACTCATAGAGCCGCTGTTCTCCGCATACAGAGCAGAGGGCAGCATGACATCGGCATGTTCAAGGCAGGCGGGATGTTGATACGGGCTGATGACGACCACACAGCGGGCGGCGGCCAGGGCGGTCAGGGCAAGATGGGCATCCAGGCAATCCAGCAGGGGATCGAAATTAACCAGCAGGTAAGCGCTCAATGGCTGTGCCAGCATCTGGTGTGCATCCAGACCATCGATGCTCGCTGGCTTGCCGCCACACAGCCGGTGCGGTACGGCGCCCGCCTGCCAGGCCCCGACCACATTGGCCGCCTCACCCAGATAACCCAGCCGGACGCCGGTCAGCCCGGCCAGCCGACCGGCCAGATAGCGCAGCAGCGATAGCTGCGGATGGCTCATGGCCAGATTGCCCAGCAACACCGTACCCTTCTCGCCCCCCTGTTTAACCTTGAGCAAGGCGCTGGCGATGCGCTCATGAGTCTCATCCGGGCGGATGCCAGCAAGCAGCCCACCCGCCCCGGCATCCTGGCCGCTCTGCTGCTCTGCCGCCTTGATAACACCGGCCAGGGCGCCGACCATATCAGCCGCGCTCACCTGGGCGTACAATTCATAATTATACGCATCGGCCACCGGGTTGATGGTCATGATCGCCGCCCCTTTTAATGCCGCCTTACGCAGGCGCAGGTTGATCAGCGGTTGATCCTTGCGTACATAACCACCGATGATCAGCACCGCCTCAAGGTCTTCCAGCACCGCCAGACCAGCGCCCGGCTCATCGCCCAAGCCATCACTTAGGCCATCACCCAGGCCGGGCCAGGCGGGGGCGCTGTCCTGATCGGAAAAATCGGCCTGGCGCAGGCGGTGATCAATATTGTTCGTCCCCAGGCCACGCATCAGTTTTTGCAGCAGGTACAGCTCCTCGGTCGTGGAATTGGCCGAAATCAGCGCACCCACCTTGTCAATGCCATCCTGCTCAATGACCGCACCAAGCTGCTCGCCAATATGCACAAACGCCGTATCCCAGGCCACCTGCCGCCATTGCCCGTCGGTCTTTATCATCGGCGCCGCAAGACGTGCATCACTGTACATCCCTTCATAGCTGAAACGATCCCGATCGGATAACCAGACCTCGTTGATCGCCTCGTTCTCGGCCGGCACAATGCGTTTCACGCGCCCGTCCCTGACGTGAAAATACAGATTGGACCCAACCGTATCATGAATGGCGATGCCGGGGTGCTGGCTCATCTCCCAGGCGCGGGCGGAGAAGCGGAACGGCTTGGCGGTCAAGGCACCGACCGGACACAGATCGATGACGTTGCCGGACAGCTCTGAGGTCATGCTTTTCTCTATGTACGTGCCAATCTCCATGAACTCGCCGCGGCCAGTCGCCCCCAACTCGCGCAGGCCGGCGATCTCCTCGCCAAAACGCACGCAACGGGTGCAATGGATGCAGCGGGTCATGTCCGTCTGCACCAGCGGGCCGATGTTTTTATCCTTGACAACGCGCTTGCCTTCCTGGTAGCGGGAGAGGTCGGCGCCGTAGCCCATCGCCAGGTCCTGCAATTCGCACTCCCCGCCCTGATCGCAGATCGGGCAATCCAGCGGGTGGTTGATCAGCAGAAATTCCATGACGGATTTTTGCGCTTCCAGGGCCAGTGCAGAACGAGTCTTCACCTTCATGCCGGCCATCACCGGCGTGGCGCAGGCCGGCAACGGCTTGGGCGCCTTCTCCACCTCAACCAGACACATGCGGCAGTTGGCCGCCACCGTCAGTTTTTTGTGGTAACAAAAGCGTGGTACGTAGTTATCGATGGAGTCAGTGACTTCGATCAACATCTGCCCAGCGCTCGCCTTGACCTGCTGGCCGTCAATCTCGATGGTGATCTGCTCATCTGCCATACGCTAGGCCGCCTGGCTGTCCACGCCATCGACGATGGAACGGCCCTGATTCTCGATCATATACTCAAACTCGTGGCGATAATGTTTTAAGAAACTCTGCACCGGCCAGGCCGCCGCATCGCCCAGGGCGCAAATCGTGCGGCCTTCGATCTTGTTAGCCACATCCACCAGCTTGTCCAGATCCTCCGCCACGCCTCTGCCGTCAATGATGCGAGTCAACATGCGATACAACCAGCCTGTGCCTTCACGACAAGGGGTGCATTGACCGCAGGATTCGGAAAAATAAAACCGCGAGATGCGCCGCAGCATGCTGACCATACACGTCGTCTCATCCATCACCACCACAGCACCGGAGCCAATCGCCGAGCCGGTGATGTCTTTGACCGAGTCATAATCCATATTCGCTTGCAGCATAAGATCGCCCGGCACCACCTGCACCGAGGAGCCGCCCGGAATGACGGCCTTCAACTGCCGGCCCTTCCAAACGCCGCCCGCCAGCACCAGCAAGTCTTTGAACGGCAAGCCCATAGGCACTTCAAAATTACCCGGCCGCTGCACATGCCCGCTGACGGAGAAACACTTGACCCCGCCGCTGCCCGCCACACCCAAATCGGCAAACCACTGGGCGCCGTGGCGGATGATCGCCGGTACTGAGCTGAAGCTCTCGGTGTTGTTGATGGTCGTTGGCCTGCCATACAGGCCATGCTGGGCAGGGAACGGCGGCTTGAAACGGGGCTTGCCGGGCTTGCCTTCCAGGGACTCCAGCAAGGCGGTCTCCTCGCCACAAATGTAAGCACCAGCGCCCAGGGTGGCGTACACGTCCACATCCACGCCCGCACCGCGTATGTTTTTGCCGAGCAGACCCGCCGCATAGGCCTCCTTGAGTGCTGCCTCAAAACGGGCAAACGGCTCGTCCATGAACTCGCCACGGATATAATTATAGCCCACCGTGGCGCCCATGGCATAACAGGCAATCGCCATGCCTTCCACCAGCGCATGCGGGTTAAAGCGCAAAATATCGCGGTCTTTGCAGGTGCCCGGCTCGCTCTCATCGGAATTGCACACCACGTATTTCTGGCCGGGCGCATCGGCGGACATGAAGCTCCATTTCAGCCCGGTGGGGAAACCCGCCCCGCCCCGGCCACGCAGCCCGGACCCCTTCATCGCCTCGATGATGGCCTTTGGCGGCGTCTTTTGATCGAGGATGTCTCGCCATGCCTCATAACCGCCAGTGCGGTAGTAGTTGGCCAGCGTCCAGGGCGAATCAAACGTGAGCGTGGCATAGCAGACCGCATTCAAGGCCGCCGATTTGCTCATCTCATCGCCCTTCATGCAAGGCCATCCAGGATCGCATTGACTTTCTCCTTATCCAGATTTTCATGGTAGATGTGATCCACCATCATCATGGGCGCACCACAACAGGCGGCCAGGCATTCCTCTTCGGCCTTGAGATAGATACGGCCATCGGCGGTGGACTCGCCCGGTTTTACCCGGTAGCGATCTTCAATGTGCTGCACCAGCTCATCCGCCCCGCGCAGCATACAGGAAATGTTGGTACATACCGAGACGCTGTGGCGGCCACAGGGCGCCGTCTCCAGCATGGAATAAAAGCTGGCCACTTCATAAACAGCAATACGCGGCATGTCCAGATAATCGGCGACCGCATCCATTAATTCAGTCGTGAGATAGCCCTGGTTCTCATGTTGCACCTCACGCAGGGCCGCCAGCACGGCGGATTGTTTTTGATCTGGCGGGTACTTGGTCAACCAGCGATCAATCTCCTCGCGGACATGGTTGGACAAGGCAGGGGGGATGGTTGTCATCGTAACACTCACCGGCTCAATATCGTTGAGATACGCGATACCAGCGCGGGTGCGCTATTATCTACCAGCCAGAATACCGAAAAGGCGAGAAGGCTGGCAAACGCCGTGATGCCAATCACGCCAAAAAAAACCAGCGTCATGATCCTGATAAGACCATAGATGCGACCTGGCCGCAGCGAGGCCGCCGACAGCGTCATCAGTGCGACAGGCACAGCGGCAACGACCATGATCGCTGCCAGCATCCCGATGATGTTCGCCGCCATCTCCTCACTCATCTGCGGCCATCCTGTGAACACCAGAGCCTCATCACCAGACCTTCACCTGTCCACCTCGCCGAAGACGATATCCTGGGTGCCGATAACGGCAACCACATCGGCCAGCATATGGCCCTTGACCATTTCATTCATGGCGGACAGGTGGGCAAACCCGGGCGCACGGATCTTGACTCGGTAGGGCTTGTTCGCCCCATCGGAAATGAGATAAATACCAAACTCGCCCTTGGGATGTTCCACGGCGCAATAGACCTCGCCCTCGGGGACATAATAGCCTTCGGTGAACAGCTTGAAATGATGTATCAACGATTCCATGTCGCCCTTCATCTCTGCCCGAGGGCGGCGGGGTGAGCTTGCGATCATCAATCACCACGGCGCCCGGGTTGGCCCTCAGCCACTCCACGCATTGCCGGATGATGCGGTTGGACTGGCGCATCTCCTCCACCCGCACCAGATAACGATCATAACAGTCGCCGTTCGCCCCCACCGGAATAGCGAAGTCCAGATCCGCATAAACTTCATAGGGCTGTTTTTTCCGCAGGTCCCATTCAATGCCGGAGCCGCGCAACATCGGGCCGGTAAAGCCCAGTTGCAGGGCGCGCTCTGGCGAGACCACGCCGATGCCTACGGTGCGCTGCTTCCAGATCCGGTTATCGGTGAGCAGCGTCTCGTACTCATCCACGCAGCCGGGGAATTTGGCCGTGAATGCGTCGATGAAATCCAGCAGCGAACCTCGGCGGCTCTCATTTAAATCCTCCACCTGCTGCTCATCATGCCACTTCGATGCCTGGTACTGCGGCATGGTGGCAGGCAAATCCCGATACACCCCGCCGGGGCGGTAGTAGGTGGCGTGCATACGGGTGCCGGAGACTGCTTCGTAGCAATCCATGAGGTCTTCGCGCTCCCGAAAGCAGTACAGGAACATGGTCATGGCGCCGATGTCCAGCCCATGGGCGCCCAGCCACATCAGGTGATTCAGGATGCGCGTGATCTCATCAAACATCACCCGAATGTATTGCGCCCGTGGCGGCGGCGTGATCCCCAGCAGCTTCTCAATAGCCATGACATAAGCATGTTCATTGCACATCATCGAGACATAATCCAGCCGATCCATATAGCCGATGCTCTGGTTATAGGGCTTGGACTCCGCCAGCTTTTCCGTACCCCGATGCAGCAAACCAATATGGGGATCAGCGCGCTCGATCACCTCGCCATCCATCTCCAGCACCAGCCGCAACACCCCGTGCGCCGCCGGATGTTGCGGCCCGAAATTCATGGTCATGTTCCTGATCTCAGGCATGGTGCTTACTCATCCAGCGACTCTTCGCCCGCCGCCGGTGCGGTGTAACGGTTGTCATGCCGGATCACCTTGGGTACCAGGGTACGATTTTTGATCGTCACCGGCTGGTAGACCACGCGCCTTTGATCCGGGTCGTAACGCACTTCCACACGGCCTTCCAGCGGAAAGTCCTTGCGAAACGGATGGCCGATAAAGCCGTAATCGGTGAGGATGCGCCGCAGATCGACATGCCCCTCAAACAGAATTCCGAACAAGTCAAACGCCTCACGCTCATACCAGTCGGCAGCTGACCAGATGGAAGTGACCGAGGCGATTCTCGGCGGCTGCCCGCTCAAAAAACAGCGGATACGCAGGCGGTGGTTGTGCTTGATCGAGAGCAGGTGATAGACGACTGCCAAGCGATCCGGCATGTCCGTCTCATCGATATACACGCCCTGGCTGACGCCCCGGCTAAAGCCGGTGCTGGTGGTGTTCTGCGTCTCCCAATCGGCCTTGCCAAAGCGCAGGTAGTCCACCCCGCACAGATCAGATAACTGCTCAAAGCCAAGCGCTGCCTCATCACGCAGCTTCTGGCACACTTCCAGAATGTTCTCAGCGTCCACCTCCAGCGTCAGTTCATCATGCACACGCAAGGTCTTGTTGATACGCTCGCCCAGAGAAGCCCGCAAGCTGGCAAGCAGTTCGTCTAATGCCTGTGTCATGCCCTGGCTCAGTTGTCCTAGCGCGAAATGGTGCGGGTGTTGGTGCGTTTAATTTTCTTTTGCAGCTGCATGATGCCGAACAGCAGGGCTTCGGCTGTTGGCGGACAACCCGGCACGTAGATATCCACCGGGACGATGCGATCACAACCACGGACAACCGAGTAAGAATAATGATAATAGCCGCCGCCGTTGGCACAAGAGCCCATGGATATCACCCAGCGTGGCTCCGGCATCTGATCATAGACCTTACGCAGGGCCGGTGCCATCTTGTTGACCAGCGTACCGGCGACGATCATGACATCAGACTGTCTTGGGCTGGGACGGAAGATCACGCCAAAGCGATCCAGATCATAACGTGAAGCACCGGCATGCATCATCTCTACCGCACAGCAGGCGAGGCCGAATGTCATCGGCCACATAGAGCCGGTGCGCGCCCAGTTGACCAGATTATCCACCGTGGTGGTGACGATGCCCTGTTCATGTATTTGCTCTGCTGCGCCCATACGCTACTCCCATTCCAGCGCACCTTTGCGCCATTCGTAAATAAACCCCACCACCAACACAGCCAGAAACAACATCATCGCCCAGAATCCCACCATGCCAATATCCCGCAAGGCCACCGCCCAGGGAAAGAAGAAGGCGATCTCCAGATCGAAGATGATGAACAGGATCGCCACCAGATAATAGCGCACATCAAACGGCATACGGGCATCTTCAAAGGCTTCAAAGCCGCATTCGTAGGGGGATTGTTTTTCATCATCAGGCCGGTTCGGGCCGAGAAAATAGCCGATGGCGAACAGCAGACCACCCAGCAAGAGGCCGACGATGAGGAAGATCAGGATGGGTAGATAGTTCTCCAGCATGAATATTCAAACCAACCGGGTAACCTGTGTTATCTTGATAAGGATTATACCGCCATCCGCACAGGCTGCCAGCGAAAAAACGGCGAAATGCGGATTTTCTCCCCAATTTCTGCGGTGGTCATACATGCAGCGCATACACGGGCGCACTGTCGCTACAATCATCACCTGTTGCCTGAATTGTTGCCTGAATAATCGGGCCGGGCTATGCTTGATTTATTGCTTTAATCCTTAACCTAAGGAGCAGCGACATGGGCAGGACGATTTATGAAAGGCCAGTAAAAGACCTGGCGCGTGAATGGGCCACGGCGCACTAGCAACCTGGGCAGACATTTGAAAG
Organism: Gammaproteobacteria bacterium; assembly: GCA_963422205.2. GTDB lineage: Bacteria > Pseudomonadota > Gammaproteobacteria > Eutrophobiales > Eutrophobiaceae > CAXMWX01. The sequence continues at coordinate 519,038 of CAXMWX010000005.1, forward strand.
ATCACTCCTGTTCAGATGGTTCAAAGAGAATCATCAACATGTCAACCAAAATCACCTTAGCGCAGAACTGGAGACAATGATTACCCATGGTGATAGCAGAAAAAAACATCACCCGCTGCCATACCGGGAAACGGATATGATCTATTTTATAAAATTGGAATCGGCAGAAGCACCAGATACCGACGGCATGACAAAGAACAGCAGGAGCAAGCCGGTCAGAGGGATAATCATCGCCAGTGATATATCTGAAGATTTGCCGCTTGCCACCAAACATCTGCCGCATGTTAAGCGGATTGCGTGCGAGTCAGCTTATACGCTGCACACCGTAGGCTGGTTTTTTTTATCTTTCGACTTTGCCGACCTTAAAAAATCATGACTGACCGCATCGCAAAACATGACCTGCTGATTGCCAGGCCGCTGTATGAGTTCGTGGGCGATGAGCTAAGCCCCGGCACGGGCGTATCGCCGGATGCCTTCTGGCAGGCGCTGTCCTGCATCGTGGCTGAGCTTGGCCCGGAGAATCGCACGCTGCTAAAGCGGCGTGATGCCCTGCAAGCGCAGATCGATGCCTGGCACATCAAACACCGGCAGCAAGCGATCAACCCGGCCGAGTATCGCCGCTTCTTGGAGGAGATTGGTTACATCCTGCCTGAAGGCGAGGATTTCAAGGTGACTGTCAACAATGCCGATGAGGAGATAACACGTATCGCCGGGCCGCAGCTGGTGGTGCCGGTCGATAACCCGCGCTATGCCCTGAACGCCGCCAATGCCCGCTGGGGCAGCCTGTATGATGCGCTGTACGGCACCGATGTCATCCCGGAGATCAACGGCTGCAAGCGCACCCGACACTACAACCCGGTGCGTGGCCGACAGGTCATAGACTATGTACGCCGATTTCTTGACCGGGCCGTGCCGATGGCGGTGGGCAGTCACAGCCATGTGGTCAAATACCAGATCAAATCCGGCAGGCTGGTCGGGGTGATGGGCGATGGCAGCGAACACGGGCTGGGCAAACGGGAGCGGTTTGTCGGCTATACCGGCGACCCGGCGGCGCCGGATTCCATCCTGCTGGAACACAACGCCCTGCATATTGAGATTCATATCGGCGAAGGCTATTACATCGGCCGGGGCGATCTCGCCGGGGTGTATGACATTTCCCTAGAGTCCGCCGTCAGTGTGATCATGGATTGTGAGGATTCGGTAGCCGCCGTTGACTGTGAGGACAAGGTGCGGGTGTACCGCAACTGGCTGGGCCTGATGCGAGGCGATCTAAGCCGCCGCGTGGAAAAAAACGGGGAGGTGCTTGAACGCAGGCTCAACCCGGATCGCACCTACCTGGCCCCGGACGGCAGGCCGTTCACCCTGCCGGGGCGTGCCCTGTTGCTGTTACGTCATGTCGGCCTGCACATGTACACCGATGCCATCACCTGCACCGATGGCCAGCCGGTGCCGGAGGGGTTTGTTGATGCCATGGTCACCGTGCTGGCGGCGAAACATGATCTGCTTGGCAACGGGCGCTACCGCAACAGCCGTACTGGCTCTGTCTACATCGTCAAGCCCAAGCTGCACGGCCCGGCAGAGGTGGCGGCGACAGTAGCCCTGTTTGAGCGTGTGGAGGATGCCCTGGGGCTGGAGCGGCTGACCATCAAGATCGGCATCATGGACGAGGAACGCCGCACCACTGTCAACCTGAAGGCGTGTATACGCACCGCCGAGAACCGGGTGATCTTCATCAACACGGGCTTTTTGGATCGCACGGGCGATGAGATCCACACCAGCATGGAGGCCGGCCCCATGCTCACCAAAGCGGCGCTGAAGACCGCCCCCTGGCTGCTGGCCTATGAGGACTGGAATGTCGATACGGGCCTGGCCACCGGCCTGCCGCGCCATGCACAGATCGGCAAAGGCATGTGGGCGGAGCCGGATAACATGGCCGCCATGATGGATATCAAAGTAAACCATCCCCGCGCTGGCGCCACCTCTGCCTGGGTGCCCTCACCAACGGCGGCGACACTGCATGCCATGCACTATCATCGCGTCAACGTCGGTACCCGACAGCGTGAATTGTTGTATGCCCGGCGGGCGAATCTTAATGACATCCTCACCCTGCCCCTGCTTGCTCCGCAGAATTTAAGCAGGGCGGTGATCGTCAAGGAATTGGAAAACAACGCCCAGGGGATCCTCGGCTATGTCGTGCGCTGGATCGAACAGGGCGTGGGGTGTTCCAAGGTGCCCGACATCAACAACACCGCCCTGATGGAAGACCGGGCAACCCTGCGTATCTCCAGCCAGCACATCGCCAACTGGCTGCATCATGGCCTGACGAGCGAAGCTGAGGTCACAGAAATCTTCAAAAAGATGGCGTTTGTTGTTGATCATCAGAATATTGATGATCCGCAGTATGAAAATATGGCGCCCGATTTCGATGCCAGCAGCGCCTTTCAGGCGGCGCTGGCGCTGGTGTTCACTGGTCGGCAGCAGGCCAACGGCTACACCGAGCCAACGCTGCACGAGCGGCGCCGGGCATACAAGGCGAAGCGGGCGGGCATGACAGATGCTGGCACCAGGGCATGATGCACCACCAGTCATGCTGGTCGCCGCCTGGCCCACCATGAGCAGTCACGTCACTGATTGCAACAGATAGCGGGCAACGGACAGAGGCCTGGCCAGCAATCACAGCGCCTCATCTTAAAGAGCAGACAAACAACCGTTGCTTGCTCCTCCCCTCACATCGTTGCTAACAAGCCCATCACTCGCTGGCAACTGCCCGATGACGCCCTGGATCACGTCATGATTGCCTGGCACAAGCACCCTGCTGCTGCCGGGACTTAGACAACACCCCTGGCCAGCTTGAGGCCGCCAGCATGTGATCAACTGCCGCCCCCTTCAAGTTACATACATGATCTCCGCTACGCATTGCACCGCCTGATCGGCCTTGCACCTGTGAGATATTTATCCAGGCAGATCATATCATCTTGAAAGAGTGCACATTGCTGGTAACAGACAGTCCGCATGTACGGATCAATCAACCCGCTTGATCAGTTAAATGTTATGTTATAACATTTTATTTATGTGGATGAGGTATCGACAAATAGCCAGCGCCCTGGTGCGGGTCAGGCGGCCCTCACCACGCCCGCTGCATACAATCAACACGTTGTCATTCACCGATCACGCCCGAACTTAATTCCCATTATCACTGACAGGAGCAATACGCATGTGTACTTACCATCTACGGCTGTTAGCCGGGTCGCTGTTATTCGCTGGCAGCCACATCCCTGCCGCCCATGCCGAGCAGCAGAGGGACGCTTCAGGCTTGCCTGAAGTGAACATCACCGCCGACCCGCTCGGTGACGTGGAATCGCATCTGGTCAAGCCGGTCGACCTCATCACCGCCGCCGAATTGCAGCGCCGTGGCATGGGTAATATCGGGGAGACCATCGCCAATCAACCTGGCGTTACCTCCAGCGACTTCGGCCCGGGCGCCGGGCGTCCCGTCATCCGAGGCTTAGGAGGCAGCCGGGTGAGCGTGCTTGAAAACGGCATCAGCACCCTGGATGTTGCCAGCATCAGCGCCGATCACAGCGTCACCACAGAAGCCGCCTTCGCCCGACAAATAGAGATCTTTCGTGGCCCGGCCAGCCTGCTGTTTGGCAGCGGTGCCAGTGCGGGCGTGGTGAATGTGGTGCATAAGCGGATACTGGACGACGTCCCGGCCCGCCCGGAAGGCACGCTGTCAATGCAGTATGAAACTGTCTCAGAGGGGATAACGGGCGGCGGCAGTGTCAATGTCGGTGCAGGTAATATTGCCCTTCATCTGGATGGTCTGATACGTGATACCGAGGACTATGATATCCCCGGCTTTGCCGAGTTAGCGCCGGATGAGGATGAGCAGCGGGGGATGCTGGAGAACAGCTGGGTGAACACAGAGAACATCGCCGCCGGCCTGTCTTATGTGCAGGAGCACGGATTTATCGGCTTCGCTGTCAGCCGCCTTACCAATGAATACGGCGTACCCGGCGGACATGGGCATGGACATGAAGAGGAGCATGGGCATGAGGAGGAGGATCACGAAGAGGAAGGGCATGAAGAGGAGGCCGAGGGCGGTGTGATGATCGATCTGAAACAAACGCGCTATGATATTGAGGCGGTGCTGGACAATCCGCTGCCAGGCATGGTCAAGCTGAGTACACACTGGGCCTACAACGATTATGCCCATGATGAGGTTGAGGCCAGTGGCGAGGTCGGTACGGCGTTTGAAAATGATGAAGTGGAAGGGCGGGTGGAGTTTATCCACCAGCCAATCGCCGGTTGGGATGGGGCATTCGGCGTACAGTATCGCAACCGGGATTTCTCTGCACTGGGTGAAGAGGGCTTCGTGCCTCCCTCCCGCCTGGAGTCTATCGGCCTGTTCCTGGTAGAGAAAGCGGATTTCGGGCGCTGGCATGTCGAACTGGGCGCACGCTATGAACATCAGAGCAGCAAGGCCGATACCCATGCCAGCCGCACAAGCCATGATCTCTACAGTACGTCTGCTGGTATGAGCTGGCACTACGCCGACAGCTACGAGACAGGTATGGCCATCACCTACACCCAGCGTGCGCCCGCTATTGAAGAGCTGTATTCGAACGGCCCGCACCTGGCGACCAACACTTATGAGATCGGCAGTCCCCGGCTTGCCAAAGAGAGATCAACCAATGTGGATATCTACTGGCGCAAGATAACAGGCCGGTTTACCTTCAATGCCAACCTGTTCTACAACAGGATTGATGATTTCATCTTCCAGCAGGAACAGGACAGGAATAATGACGGTGTGGCCGACCGGGTGGAAGAGGATTTTGATGCGGCATCTCCGGTTTTTGTGGATGAGGATGATGCCTTGCTGCTGGTGATGCAAAGCCAGGATGATGCCGATTTTTACGGCCTTGAACTTGAAGGCAGCCTGCGCCTTGTTGAAGATAAGCACAGCACACTGGACCTGCGCCTGTGGACTGACTATATCCAAGGCGAGCGCAGTGAGGGTATTAACCTGCCACGCATCACACCCTGGCGCTTCGGCGCCGGCAGCATCTATCAGCGCGGGCCGTGGCTTGCCTCGGTGGATTACACCCGGGTAAACAAACAGAATGATACAGCGCCACTGGAGACCCCAAGCGCTGGCTATAACAGGCTCGATCTGTACGTCTCCTACACGACGGAACTGGCGGCCACCCGCCTTACGGTGTTTGCCAGTGCCAGCAACCTGTTAGATGAGGATATCCGCCGCCACACCTCGTTCATCAAGGCCGCCGCCCCGTTGCCCGGGCGCTCCGGCATGGCGGGTATTCGCGCCAGTTTCTGATCATCGCCCGCTCATCACTGCCCTGAAGTCGGCCGATAAGTCAAGTCGCTGCTGCCAGATGGGCAGATAACACTCAGCATGGCAGCACAAATCTGCTACATTGTCCGCTGGCTGTTCCAACAAACAGCGGCGGTCTTAACGTCATGCACATTATTGATTTACAAAAAATCAGGGCGAAATGCAGCGAGTGCAGTCTGGCGGAGATGTGCCTGCCACGTGGCCTTAATCAGCGCGATATGAAAAAACTGGAGGCGATTACCCGAAAAAGCCGACCGGTGAATCGGGGCGATTGTATTTATGATGCGGGCGAGCGGTTCAACGCCATCTATGCGGTGAATGCCGGCAGCATAAAGATCTCCTTGTTGAATGATGCGGGCGAGGAGCAGATCATCGGCTTTTATCTGCCTGGCGAGATGTTCGGCTTTGATGGCATTGACGGGCAGACCTACACCTGCCGTGCCATTGCGATGGAGACCAGCACGCTGTGCGCTTTTCCGTTTACCAAACTTAACGATATCTGCCATGACATCCCGCAGTTGCAGGAAGAGGTGCTACGCATCTTGAGCCGGGAAATCAGCTATGAGAATCAGTTGCTGATCACCATTAACAAAAAGACCGCCGAAGAGAAAACCGCCACCTTCCTGCTGTCATTGTCCTCACGCTTCAAACGGCTGGGCTACTCGCCGTATGAGTTCAAGCTCTCCATGTCACGGCAGGATATCGGCAATTATCTCGGGCTGACGATTGAAACGGTAAGCCGTATACTGAACCGCTTTCAAAGGGCCGGGCTGATCACGCTGCAACACCGGTTTGTCAAGATCACCAGCCATGCCGCATTACAGGGCATCTGCACATCGCATGAGGACAGTGCCGCCTAGTCTATCTCCTTATCAGGCGGCCGGTCATCGTCCATCACTATCCGGTAGGCCGGGCCGTTCAAATCATCGTATTGCCCGGAGCGAATCGCCCAGCGCAGCAGGCAGGCGATGAGTAACACCAGTAACAGTGATAAGGGGATCAGCAGATACAAAACCTCCATCAGGCGGTTGTCCTTAATCGGGCCAGCCGGGTTGAATTCAGCACGACAATCAGCGAGCTGACAGACATGCCGATGGCAGCCAGCCAGGGGGTCAATATGCCGGCTATCGCCAGCGGCAGCGCCAGCAGATTATAGCCAACCGCCCAGAGGATATTCTGCTTGAGTACACGGACAAACCGGCGAGCCAGTTGATGCGCCTCGGTAATCTGCATCAGATCGCTGTTTAACAGGATCATATCGGCATTCAGTTTGGAGATATCCGCCCCATTGCCCATAGCGATCGATACCGGCGAGACTGCCAATGCGGGCGCATCATTAATGCCGTCACCCACCATGACCACCATATCACCACGGTCTATCTTCTCTTGCAGATACGCCAGTTTCCCCTCCGGCAGCTGCGCGCCGATGGCCTCATCAAATCCCAGTTTATCGCCGATGGCCACCACCAGGCGCTGCCTGTCACCACTGAGCAGGATGGTCTGTTTAGCCTGTGCATTCAGGTAGCTGACCAGCGCGCCCACCCCGGGCCGTGGATAATCCTCCAGACCGATGGCGCATAACACAGCCGTTGAGGTGGTCAGAAATACTTCCATGCCAATGGTCTCATCAAGCGTATCTCCAGCCGACTCATCCTGCTCAGGCAACAGGCCGGTCTGGCGGTTGATAAATGCCGCACTGCCCAGAAAATAGTGGCACTGATCTATCTTTGCTGTGACCCCGGCGCCCGGATGGTTGACAAGGTTGCAGGTCGGTAACAACTCGCCATGATCAGCAGCAGCACGAATGGCACGGGCTATCTGGTGGTCTGATTTGGCCTCCAGGCTGGCCGCCAGCTTCAGGCAGTGTGCCTTCGACAGCCCGGAGAACAAGGTCAGCCCGGAGACCTGCATCTCGCCGGTCGTCAAGGTGCCGGTCTTATCAAAGATAAACACCTGGGCGGCGGCCAGGGCCTGCAACACATTCTGCCCCAGCACGGCGACCCCGCGCCCCAGCATGGCGTTGTTCGCCGCCGTGTAAGCCGTTGGCGTGGCCAGGGACAATGCACACGGACAGGTCACCACCAGCACGGCAATTGTCACCCCCAGCCAGCTGGAGGCATCATGCAGATACCAGTACACACCGGTGACACAGGCGATCAGGATAACGGCCATGACAAACCCGCCAGCAAAGCGATTGATGATGGCCGTCAGCCGGGGTTTTTGCTGATGGCCCTGTTCAATCAGCCGCAAAATCTGCTGCAATCGGGTGTTGTTACCCACGGCGGTCACTTCGACTGTCAAAGGGGCATACATGTTCGTGCTGCCGGCGATCAGCGCGTCCCCGGCCTTCTTCGTAACCGGTCTGGCTTCGCCGGTCAGCAGCGCCTCATCCACCGCACTGTCCCCGCTCATCACCACACCATCGACCGGAATATGCTCCCCGGCGTACACCAGGATCAGATCGCCCGGTTGCAGCTTGATGGCGGGTATCACATCAATCTGATTTGCATCAGTCTGATCTGCATCAGTCTGATCTGCTGGGGCAGGCGTTATTTTATTGGCGGTGTCCGGCTTCACGCGGTAGAGTTTTTCGAGATGCCGGTTGGCATCAAGCCGGGTTTGAAATTCAAAATAACGGCTGATCAACAACAACAATATCAGCACGCAGATAGAGTCAAAATAGACCTCGCCCCGGCCTGAAACAGTCGCCAGGGCGCTGCCGATGAACGCTATCGTCAGCCCCAGCACCACCGGCACATCCATGCTGAGACTGCGATTTTTCAGATCACGCCAGGCGTTGATGAAAAACGACTGGCCTGAATACACCATGACCGGCACGGTCAGCAACATGGCCACCCAGTGCAGGAAACGCTGCATGTCGGCATCCATATCCCAGGCCATATTCCAGGCACCAAAATACAAGCCAATAGATATCATCATGACCTGCATACCGAACAGCGCCGCACTGCCTATGTGCAGCAGTGCGGTTCTTTTTGCCTGTGTTTGTTGCAGTGCTTTTTGTTTGTGGTGAAAAGGCCAGGCTTGAAAACCCAGCTCATGGATACCGGCCAGGATATGGCTAAGTGGCAGCCGGGCAGGTTGCCAGAGCACTTCTGCGGTATGCGTGGAGTAATTCACCACCACACGGTCAACCCCTTCCAGCCCGGCAGATGGGATTCGATCTTCCAGCTACAGGACGGGCAACTGATCCCCGCCAGACTGAATACGGCGGATGAGCGCTGTTGATCTGCAACCGTCACATACGCCTGCTGCAATAGCGGATCATCATAAACAGCAAAGGCCGCCGCCCCCGCGGCGGCGCTGGACAGGTCTTCAGTGTGAGCTATTGAGGCCATCATGCCGGTTCATTTTACCGCCAAGTGTCATGGTAATTAATACAGGAAGTTTGACCGAGATCAAACTCATCCGTGATAGACAGTGACAGACTGCCGCCCTTAGTCAAAATAAAAAACAGGTTAAAGAGAAGGAGGCTGCCCATGCGCTTTTTAGCCGGGCTGTTTTGCTGTTGCTGTCTATCCATAGCGACCGAGGCAGGTGGCTGGCGGATGGGTATGGGCGGGGTGGTCATGGCACCTGCTGATGGCAGCACGGTGATCGCCCTGTCCGGGACTGCGTTAAGCGGCAGAGGTATTGCGGTGGGTATCGGGGATATATTGGCGCCTGATTGCCCGGACAGGCTGAGAGATCACGCAGGAGTGGAGGCGATTGCCGGTAGGGATTATTGGGGTTATCGGTTTTAAGGCAGCGTACCATGCCGGATCACACGACCTACAATTACACAGTCGTCAGGCAATTCTCCATCATGACGATCGTCTGGGGCGTGGTGGGGATGCTGGTCGGTGTGATCATTGCTGCTCAACTGGCATGGCCTGAGTTAAATTTTGATCTGCCCTGGTTCACGTTCGGACGCTTGCGGCCGCTGCATACCAATGCGGTCATATTTGCCTTCGGTGGTTGTGCGCTGTTCGCCACCTCTTATTATGTCGTCCAGCGCACCTGTCATGTGCGCCTTGTCAGTGACAGGCTCGCCGCTTTCACCTTCTGGGGCTGGCAGTTGGTGATTGTGCTGGCGGCGATAACACTCCCCCTTGGCATAACCACCTCAAAGGAATATGCCGAGTTAGAATGGCCTATTGACATTCTGATCACGGTTGTCTGGGTGTGTTATGCCGTTTTATTCTTTGGCACCATCATGCAACGGCGGGTGCAGCATATTTATGTTGCCAACTGGTTCTTCGGCGCCTTTATCATCACCGTTGCCATTTTGCATATCGTGAATTCAATGGCCATGCCGGTCTCACTGGTTAAATCCTATTCGATCTATGCAGGTGTACAGGATGCCATGATCCAGTGGTGGTACGGACACAATGCCGTTGGCTTTTTTCTCACCGCCGGCTTTCTGGGGATGATGTACTACTTCATACCCAAACAGGCCGGTCGGCCGATTTACTCCTACCGGCTGTCGATCGTGCATTTCTGGGCGCTGATCTTCACCTATATCTGGGCCGGCCCGCATCACCTGCACTACACCGCCCTGCCGGATTGGACGCAATCGCTGGGCATGGTGATGTCGATCATACTGCTGGCCCCTTCCTGGGGCGGCATGATCAACGGCATCATGACCTTATCCGGTGCTTGGCACAAGTTACGTACCGATCCGATCCTGCGCCTGTTGATTGTCTCTTTGTCTTTTTATGGCATGTCAACATTCGAAGGGCCGATGATGTCGATCAAGACAGTCAATGCCCTGTCACACTACACAGACTGGACTATCGGCCATGTGCATTCTGGCGCCCTTGGCTGGGTCGCCATGATCTCGCTGGCCTGTATGTACTACCTCATCCCCCGATTATATGGCCGGGCGATCTACAGCGTCCGCCTGATTGAATACCATTTTTGGATCTCCACCATCGGCATCGTGCTGTATATCGCTTCCATGTGGGTGGCCGGGATCATGCAGGGCCTGATGTGGCGTGCCGTGAATGATGACGGCACCTTGACCTACAGCTTCGTTGAGAGCGTACAGGCCATGCATCCCTTCTATGCCATCCGTTTTATCGGCGGCCTGCTGTTTTTCGCTGGCACATTGATCATGTGCTGGAATTTATGGAAGACCATCGCCGCCGGCAGACCGGTGACCGCCCCGATTCCTGATCCGGTGGCCGCACTGTAAGGATAAGCCGCATGTCAGGCATACACGAGAGAATCGAAAAAAATATCGGCGGGATGATCGTGCTGGTGGTGCTCACTGTCAGCATCGGCGGGCTGGTGCAGATTGTGCCGCTGTTCTTTATGCAGAGCACCACTGAAGCCGTTGATGGCCTTGAACCTTATGATGCCTTGAGCCTGGAGGGGCGTGATGTCTATATCCGCGAGGGCTGTTATCTGTGTCATTCGCAAATGATCCGCCCGTTTCGTGCAGAAACAGAGCGCTACGGGCATTACTCCCTGGCCGGCGAATTTGTCTATGATCATCCTTTTCAGTGGGGTTCGAAACGCACCGGGCCGGATCTGCAACGGGTGGGCGGGCGCTATTCCGATGAGTGGCACCGCATACACATGATCAACCCCAGAGATGTCGTGCCTGAGTCCATCATGCCGGGTTATCCCTGGCTGGAACAGGCGGTGATTGATGCCACACAAACCGCCCGAAAAATGCGGGCGTTGAAGTCCATCGGCGTGCCTTATACAGAGGAGCAAATCGCAGCCGCCAGTGCCGCCGTTGAGGGAAAAACCGAAATGGATGCACTGATCGCCTACCTGCAGGGCTTAGGTACGGCGGTAAAAACACGCAGGTGAGACGATGATGAACCTGATTTTTTCGATCTGGACTGTCGTGGTCTTTATTCTGTTCATTGGCATTGCCCTCTGGGCCTGGAGTGATCGCAACAAAAAAACCTTTGATGCGGCCGCCCGGCTGCCGCTGGAGGATGATGACGATAACGCAAGTCCGTCCGATAGCCGCACAAAAGATGCACATGGCTGATTTCACGCACCCCATCTGGGGCTGGTTTATCCTTGCAAGCACCCTCATCAGCATCGCCGCGCTGTTACTGTTTGCCTTGAAAAATGCCGGGGCGAAAAAGAAAAAAGGGGAGGCGGCAAAAAGCATGGGGCATCTCTGGGATGAGGACCTGCATGAGTTGAACAACCCCCTGCCGCGCTGGTGGTTATACCTGTTCTACCTGACGTTGTTCTGGGGGGCGCTGTATCTGTTGCTGTATCCGGGGCTGGGCATATTTGCCGGTTATCTGGGCTGGTCGCAGGAACAGCAATATGCAGAGGAAATCCAGCAGGCGAATGTACGTTACGGCCCCATCTATGCACAGTATGCCGATACACCGGTGACGGCGCTCATCCAGGACGAACAAGCCGTGCTGATCGGCAAACGGCTGTTTGCCACTTACTGCACCACCTGCCACGGCTCGGATGCCCGCGGGGCAAGAGGCTATCCCAATTTGCGTGACGATGACTGGTCATGGGGCGGGATGCCGGAACACATCATCGCCAGTATCACCCACGGCAGGCAGGGCATCATGCCGCCATGGGGCGATGTGCTGGGCGAGCAAGGGGTGTTTGATGTGGCAGAATATGTCCGCACGCTGGGGGGGCTGTCCGCCGATACGCAGGTCGCTGCCAGAGGCAAGGCCCTTTATCATCAGTATTGCCAAGTATGTCATGGGATTGATGGCCGCGGTGATCAGGCCATAGGAGCGCCGAATCTCGCCGATGATATCTGGCTGTACGGCGGTTCACAAAAGAAGATCATGGAAGTCATCGCCCTGGGCAAAAGCGGCAACATGCCCGCCCATAAGGAATTTCTGGGCGAGGCCAAGATACATCTGCTGGCAACCTATTTATACAGCCTGTCAGCGGCCGAGGCGGCGGCTGAGTAACCGCCATGTGGTGCTGGGACAAGGTCAGCCCGATGCCCGTGCTGGCGCGCATCATGGCGATTTTGTGGCTGACCTTTCTGGTCTCCATTGCCGCCACTGGCATCTTTTTCTCCGCCATTGATCCGCTGGAATTGAAATATTGTGTTGCCCTGCCGGAAGTCAGCCGTCTCGGCGCTTACACCATCGGCTTTTTTCTGCTCTGGCTGCTCACTGCCAGCACCAGCCTGCTGTGTGTGTTTTTTATCTCTCCTGTCACCTTAAAGACATGAGATCTGAACACAGATGGGCACGGCTTACGTGACCCCGGCCACTGACCCGGCGGCTGGCAAGGCTGCCCCGGTTCACCCCCTGCAAGCACAGGACATAGAACACGCCCTGGTTGCCCGGCGGGAGAAGATCTACCCGCGAGAGGTGCATGGCCTCTTTGCCCGTTTGCGAATCACGGCGGTTGTTCTCTTGCTTGGCCTGTTTTATGCCCTGCCCTGGGTAAGCTGGGATAATCGGCAAGCCATATTACTGGACCTGCCAGCGCGCAAATTCCATGTCCTGGGGCTGACCTTCTGGCCGCAGGATTTTCTTTATCTCGCCCTGCTGTTGATCCTGGCGGGCTTGAGTTTGTTTTTTTTTACCGCACTGGCCGGTCGGCTCTGGTGCGGCTATGCCTGCCCGCAGACCGTATGGACGGAGACGTTTCTCTGGATAGAGCGCATCATAGAAGGGGATCGGATAAAACAACAACGGCTGGATAGGGCGCCCTGGAGCGCACGCAAGCTAAGGCTCAAGGCAACCAAGCACATTATCTGGGTGAGTTATGCTGCCTTTACCGGCTTTACGTTTGTGTCTTACTTTACCCCGGCAAAGACCCTGCTGCATGAGTTACTGACAGTGAGCATGGGGCCGTGGGAGACCTTCTGGATGTGTTTTTACAGCCTTGCCACCTACGGCAATGCCGGCTGGATGCGGGAGCAGGTCTGTATCTACATGTGTCCGTATGCACGTTTTCAAAGCGCGATGTTCGATAACGATACGCTTATCGTCTCCTATGATAAGGCCCGTGGTGAACCCAAAGGGTCGCGCCGCCCCGGTACCGATCATAAAAGCCGGGGGCTGGGCGATTGTATTGACTGCACGCTGTGCGTACAGGTCTGCCCGACTGGCATAGATATTCGCCACGGCCTGCAATACCAGTGTATCGGATGCTCCGCCTGTATTGATGTCTGCAATGATGTCATGGATAAAATGCAATACCCCAAGGGGCTGATTCGTTATACCACGCAACACGCCCTGCAAGGCAGAAAAACCCGCATCCTGCGCCCCCGAATCCTTATATATGGGGTAATTTTACTGGGCATCATGGGCGCATTCGCCTGGTCTTTAGCCAGCCGGGTGCCGGTCGGGCTGGACGTGATTCATGATCGCAACCAGTTATTCCGTGAAACACAGTGGTTGATAGAGAATGTCTACACCTTAAAGCTGCTCAACATGCAGAACGTTGATGTGGACTATGTATTGGACGTTGCCGGCATAGACGATATGCAGTTGATACTTGACCAATCGCAGATCCATGTCCCGGCAGGCACGGTGTACGATCTGCCGGCAAGAATCAGAGCCGCAGAAGCGAATCTGCCCTCCCGCAGCACCGAGATTATCTTTACATTACATGACAGACATGACGATGCTATTATCGTCTCTGAAACCGCTAAATTTATCGGGCCTGCACAATGAACACCGAAACCGACCGGCGAGCATGGTATAAAGAGCCGCTGGTCTGGCTGATCATTTTTTTCCCGTCAAGTGCTGTGTTAGGCGGCATTATCACGACTTGGCTGGCGGTGGCATCTGATGATGGCCTGGTGATTGATGATTACTACAAATACGGCCTGCAAATCAACAAGGTGCTTGATCGTGAACAGGCCGCCGAACGCTATGGGCTAAAAGCCGTGATCATACCGAACCAAGAGAGCCGGCGCCTGCGGCTGCGGCTGTACGCCAATCAACACTTCAGTATGCCTGATGCGGTTAGGCTACAGTTTCTTCACCCCACCCGCGATGGCTTTGATCAGGCCCTGATCCTGCCCAGGACAGGCCGTGATGTCTATGAGGGCGAACTGCCCGAACTCATCCGTGGCAACTGGTATTTACACATCAGCGCCGGGGACTGGCGTGTGCTGGAATATTTCCCGGTGCTGTGAGCCGATGGCCAGCGTTGGTTGTCTCACAACCGGCAACCGATCGCCCTGTGATGCGGCGGTGGTTGCCCGCTGCGAGCATGATGATCCGCCGTGATGAGATTGCCCAAATCAACGGCAATGTGAGGTGTTTGCGTGAATTCAAGATCGGATTTTCCCGGGTCGAATTTTTCTGAATCGAATTTCTCTGGACCAAATTTCTCTGAACCGATTTTTTCTGGGCCGGATGGCAAGGATATCACGGCCTTTTGCTCACGGTTTACGGCGCCAATCCGGCTCTGTGCGGTGAGGGCATCCGGCTATCCCCTGGTGTGTTCACTGTGGTATGAATATGCAGATGGCACGTTTCTCTGCGCCACCCAAAAGACGGCGAGAATTGCGCTGTGTCTGCATGAAAACCCGAAATGTGCATTTGAACTTTCCCCGAACGAGCCGCCGTATTTTGGCATTCGGGGCAGCGGCGATGCGAACATTACCACCGCAGGTGCCGCCGAGTTATTGCAGCGTTTGATACAACGCTACACCGGCGATATGCAATCTGCGCTGGCGAGGATGCTGCTGGATAATGCCGCCAGCGAAGTCATGATAAAGATCAGGCCGAAGTCCATCTATAGCTGGGATTACACAAAGCGAATGAGGAGCGAATAAGCGGTTTATTGCGCGCGCATCGATTAAATTCATGGCATTTCATCTATAATTTATGGTATGCGCTCCCCTCTTCTCGCTTGCCTGTTGCTCTGCATTGCCTGTGAAAAACCGGATTTTGACATGGCACACCGGGCCTATGAGGCCGGCGATTATGCGGCGGCGCTTGACATCCTGCGGCCACTGGCACAATCCGGCGATGTGAAATCACAGAATAATCTGGGCTTTATGTATCACCACGGCATCGGCGTAGAGCAAAATTATGCACAGGCCCTGCAATGGTACACCCGCGCAGCAGAGCAGGGGCTGGCCGAGGCGGCGCTTAGCCTGGGACATGCCTACCGCAAGGGGGTTGGCACCGGGCAGGATTATGCGGCAGCCGTGATGTGGTATACCTGCGCGGCGGCGCAGGGCCTGGCCGAGGCAGAGTACAGCATGGGCTATATGTATGAGATGGGTTATGGCGTGGCGCAGGATTATATCGAGACGGCAGAATGGTATTACAAAGCGGCCAAGCAGGGCCATGTCCTGGCGCAGAGTAATCTGGGAGAGATGTATTTCAAGGGCTATGCCGTGCCGAAGAGTGATCTGCAAGCCTATGCCTGGCTAGGCATTGCCAGTGCGGGTGGACACCGGCCAGCCGAGCAGCTACGCGATAACATCAGGTTACGCATGACAGCAACCCAACTGGAGAAAGCCCGTGCCCGTGCGCGGGAACTGTGGCAGCGATACGGCAATAAAAGCGGCAGATCGTCAGGTTGAGCAGAACGGCGCGCTCGGTGCAAATGGCGGCGGTACTGCCGCATCGATCTTCAAACGGCGCCGCTGTCATCGTCCACCGCCTCCCCCGACATTCGCCAGCCCCTTAACTTGCAATGCCAGCCCTATGCCAGTGCGGATCTGCCAATGGCGGCCAGGCCCGGTCTGACTTATACTCAGCCGGTAATAACAAGGGTTAATAAACAGCGGCTATCACCGGGGGCGGATATGGATCGGCGGGATTTTGTCAAACGGGCGTTAAAGGGCGGCCACCTGTTGCTGGCCTTCCAGCTTGGCGGGGCGGCGGTCATGTTAAGCCCGCATGAGGCACATGCCAGACAGGTGCCGCTGCAAACGCTGCATCAACAAGACGCCGCCTTACTGGAGCAGCTGCTGGATGTGATCGTGCCGGGGGCGCTGGATGCCGGCACGGTGCATTTTCTCGATCATCAACTGGGGGTGGCGCCCAATGACTGCTTGTTGATGGCCAAGTTTTTTGAGATACCGCTCCCTTACAGTAATTTCTATCAAACCGGTTTTCAGGTGCTGCGGGACTATGCTAGGGCGGAATTTTCCAGCGGCATTGAGCAGTTGACACAGACACAAAAACACCAGCTCATTGCCTGCATCGCCACACCGGAGCGGGTCACAGCAGCGGGTTTTCCGATCTTTGTGTTTTATCTGTGTCTGCGGGCGGATGCGGTTGACATGGTGTACGGCACCCCGGCGGGATTTGAAAAACTCAACGTGCCTTATATGGCGCATATCATGCCGCCCAGGGGATGGCATGGCTAAAACACTGGACAAGCGAGAGGTGGTGATTGTCGGTGCCGGGGCGGCGGGCAGCGCTTATGCCGCGTATCTGGCCGAAGCGGGCAAAGATGTGCTGGTGCTGGAACGAGGGGCGGTGCGCCGTTTAAGCGATCTGTACAGCTCGCAGATCTGGGCACGGCGTTTGAAATGGGGCGCACCCGTCGTGGTGGAGGAGGGGGCGGATACGATTTGGTATAACTTTAATTCAGGCCATGGTTTTGGCGGGGCGGCCATCCATCATTACGGAGTCTGGCCGCGATATCACCCGGAGGATATGGCGCTTGACAGCCGCTATGGGCGCGGGCTGGACTGGCCGTTTGGCTATGATGTGCTGCGGCCGTATTACGATCAGGTGCAGGCCGAGGTGGGGCTGTCCGGCGATGCCGAGCAGGAGATCTGGCGACCGCCCGGCGCCCCTTATCCGCTGCCGCCGGTGCTGGTCAGCAACCACGGTCGCACCCTGGCCACCGGCTTTCATGCGCTCGGCATACCAACGGCACCGATACCGGTTGCCGTCTTGTCAGCCCCCTACCAGGGTCGGCCTGCCTGCCTCTGGGATGGCTGGTGTGATGCCGGTTGTCCAACGGGCGCCCTGGCCAACCCGCTGGTCACCTACAAGCCGCGCGCAACACAGGCCAGGGCCGAGTTTCGGGCGCATGCCGAGGTCACCCGTCTGCTGGATGATGAGGCCGGCAGGCGGGTGGCGGCGGTGGTGTATTATGATCAGAACAACAGGCAATGTATTCAGCCGGCGGATGTGGTGGTCTTGTGTGCATTCACGGTTGAGAACGTCCGTCTGCTGCTGAACTCCGCCTCCGGCAGGCACCCCAGGGGCCTCGCAAACAGCAGCGATACTCTCGGACGCTATCTGATGTCGCACCCGGCGGTGAGCGTGTTCGGCCTGTTTGATAAGGAGATGGAGAACTACCTGGGCCTGACCGGCGGGCAGTTACTGGTGCAGTCGGCCTTTGCCAAGCAGAGCGATCCCGGTGGTGCGTTTGGCAGCCGGCAGTGGGTCGTCGGGCCGGCCTTAAAACCCAATGATCTGCTCGGGATTGCGATGACGCGCCCTGATCTGTACGGCCAGGAGTTAGATACGTTCATGTATCGCAGCGCCCATAAGATGGGCTGCATGGTCGCCGCTGTGGAAGAGCAGCCGAACCGGAATAACCGCATCCGTCTGGCCGCTGCCAAAGACAGGCACGGCATGCCGCTGGCCAGGATCAGCTACACCACCGGCGAGGATGCACGCCGGCTCTGGCAGAGCGCAGTCAAGGAGGGCATGGCGGTCATGACGGCGGCGGGGGCGACAGAGACCTGGCACGGGCCGCAAGGCGGGCAACATATCATGGGCGGTACAATCATGGGCAAAGACAGCCGGCGGTCGGTGAGCAATGAACATGCACAGAGCCATGATATAAGCAATCTGTTTATCGGCGGCCCCAGCCTGCTGCCGACCAGTTCCTGTGTGAACTCCACCTTCACTGTGCATGCATTGGCGCTGAAGTCCGCCCGGTTTATGATAGAGCATTGGGATGCGCTTGTTTGAGCGGCGGGCTCAACGCAAAAACGCACAGGTTGTATTGATGAATGTCAGCCTATGAATAACACCCGTCTGGTATGTATTGACCAGCCAGAGGCACTGCGTCGGCTTTGTCACCAACTGCATGGGTGTTCCTGGCTGGCCGTGGACACAGAATTTGAACGCACGAAGACCTACTACCCCGAATTGTGTCTATTGCAGTTAAGCAATACCAGGCTGACGGCCATTATTGATCCGCAGGCGATAACCGATCTGTCGCCGTTATATGCCGTGCTCTATGATCCCGGCATCACGCTGGTGTTCCATGCTGCACGTCAGGACTTAGAAATATTTTATCATCATCACCATGCCATCCCGCTGCCCTTGTTCGATACCCAGATCGCTGCCGGACTGTTGGGTTATGAGGATCAGATCGGTTACGCCAGACTGGTGGCAGAAGAACTACAGGTGCAGCTGGCCAAATCGGCCACCCGCACTGACTGGAAACGCCGGCCATTAACCGATAAGCAACGGCACTATGCGGCTGATGATGTCGGCTATTTGAGCCAGCTCTACCCTATCTTGCGGAAAAAATTAATCGCAGCGGATCTGCTGGCGAAGCACGATGCGCGGTGTCATGCGCTCACCCGGCCTGAAACCTATCAGCCCGACCCGGACAGCCTCTGGCGAAAGATCAATGCTGCCTCGCAATTACCGGAGGCACAGCGCATCGTGCTGCAGAAGCTGACGTCCTGGCGTGAACTCACGGCACAGAAGAAAAACCTGCCGCGTCAATGGGTGCTGCCCAACCGGGTGCTGGTAGAGCTGGCCCGTTGCCTGCCGGATAACAGCGCCGAACTTGCCAGAACAGCCGGGATGAATAAGAAAACCATACAACGCTACGGCCATGTATTACTGGCGATCATTCAACGCTGGCAGGAAAATAATAGCGACATGCCCGCCTGATTCACCTACTATGGCGGTATGATAGCGAATGCGTTTTTCTGGGGTGTGATCAGCGCTATCGCCTTGCCCATCGGGGCGTTTCTGGGCATGTGGTTACGCCCCGGCCACAAGGTGAATTCCATCTTCATGGCCTTTGGCGGGGGCGCCTTGCTGTTTGCATTGACCATTGAATTGTTCGGTCATGTCCCGCACCACGTTCAGTCTCATGGCAGCCGCCTCATCTGGGTGGTCTTCATCTGTGCCATCGTTGGCGGCCTGATCTTCTCCGGCCTCAATGCGCTGTTGAACAATCATGGGGCGTTCATGCGCCGCTTCTCCAGCGCCCGTGCCTTTCTTGCCAGACTCAAACACAAACGCACCCGCCTGCTGGCGGCACGCCTCGGCCGCATCGAGCTGTTAAATGCGCTCCCGCCTGAGTTGATGGCCAGCCTGCTGAACCGGGTGCAATTAAAAAAATACCCGGCGGGGGCGTATATCTGCCGACAGGATGAGGAGGCGAACGAGATGTTTTTCATCCTGGATGGTCAGGTTGAGATTATCCGGCATGAAGACGAGCAGCAAACCCTGATCGCTACCCTGGATGCCTATCAGAGCTTTGGCGAGCTAGGGCTGTTAAGCGGCTGCCTTCGAACCGCCGATGCCATTGCCAAAGGTGATGTGCAGGTCTATGCCATTGCCGTCGATGATTTCCAGCACCTGCTCAAAAAAGACAAGACCCTGCATGAGAAGGTTCTGCGGCTGGCCACGACACGGCTGGATAACCTGCTGGAGAGGGCCCACGCACATGTCGATCAGGCCCGCTATCAAAACGCCTTTGATGCGTTGCTGGATGAACACCATGTCTCTGTCAGCAAAGCGGAGATCAAACACGAGGGGCAAAGCCGCGCCAGGGGCAATGCCGCACTGGCTATCTGGATGGGGATTTTTATCGACTGCATCCCGGAGTCGCTGGTCATCGGTATGCTGGCCGCCAGCAGCGATGGCATCAGCCTGGCCTTTATCATCGGCGTCTTCCTGGCGAATATGCCGGAGGCCATGTCCAGCTCGGTCAGTATGCGCGAGAACGGCCTGAAACTGCATAGCATTTATCTGATGTGGGGCTCGATCACCGTGATCACTGGTCTGGGGGCGGCCTTAGGCGCATTCATCTTCCCGCCTGATCCTGTCGGCAGCTTGTTTTATCTGATGGTTGGCCTGGAGGCGCTGGCCGCCGGTGCCATGCTGACCATGATCGCTGAGACCATGTTGCCGGAGGCATTTTCACTGGGCGGTTCGGTGGTCGGCCTGTCTACGCTGGCAGGCTTTCTGACCGCCCTGATGGTGAAGATCATCTAAGCGATGAGCAGGCAATTCCTGTGCACCTTTCTGCTGCCCGGCGTTATCTTGCAGTCCATTATGATCAGCTATGGTTACGGCAGCGGGCAGGACTTGCGGTATTTCTTTCTTAGCCAGGGGCCGCGGCACGGCCTGTACAGCCTGGTGTTCATCGTCACCCCGCTGATCAGCCTGGTAGCAGTGCTTACCTTTGAGTTTGCCCGCATATTTCAGGCATATAATTACCGGGCGTTTTTTCGGCATCTGCTGGGCAAAGCATGGTTTCTCTGGGAGCTGGCTTATCTTGTCACGCTGATGCTGTTGTTTGCCTTGATCGGTGCGGCCACAGGCGAGATTTTTGCACACACACCGGGGCTGCCCGAAACCGCCGCCTCCGAAACGATAGCGCTGTTGTTTCTGCTGGTCGTTACCGCCTGGCTGGTGTATCACGGCACTGGCCTGATTGAGCGCATGCTGGTGTTCGGCTCGGTCGTGCTGTACCTGACCTACCTTGCGTTTCTCATCTGGTCTTTGGCCCTGTTTGGCGAGAACATCAGCACGGCATGGCAATGGCAGCCTCGCTCCCGTGAGTGGGCACAGAGCGGGCTGCACTATGCCAGCCTGCAACTTGGCCTGCTGCCAGTCGTATTGTTTGCCCTGCGCCACATAAAGACGCGTCGCCAGGCGGTGCTGTCCGGCCTGCTGGCGGGGCCGATGGCCTTGATACCGGCGATATTGCTCTATCTTGTTATGCTCATGCACTACCCGGATATCCCAACCCGCACGGCACCGTCTGCTGTGCTGCTGGCCGCCCTGCAGGCACCGTGGTTTGCGCTGCTGTTTCACGGGGTGTTGCTGGGCACCCTGATTGAGACCGGCGCCGGGGCAGTGCATGCGGTCAATGAACGGCTGGCGGATTACTGTCAGGCCACTGATAAAAAACTGCCGCCACAGGTACGCCCGATCAGCGCCCTGCTGCTGCCTGGCATTGCCGGTGTGTTATCAAAAATCGGCCTGGCCGGGAGCATGGCGCTGGCGGCAAATACCGTTGCGGCCTTTCTCCTGCTGTGTTTTCTCCTGCCGCTGATCCTCATCGGGATACCGAAGATGATAAGGGCCGGCGCCCATCAGCGCGGTTAGTGCATGAGCGAACACCGCCGCAATCGTGTATGCTTCTCTGGCCATGGTTTCTGATACACTGCCCTGATGCCAAGCTGGTATGTGTATATCGTAAAATGTGCCGATGACAGCCTGTACACCGGCGTGACCACAGACATTGTGCGCCGCCTGCAAGAGCATAATCAGTCCAGACGGGCCGCAGCCTACACCCGAACAAGGCGTCCGGTGGCCCTTGTCTATACAGAAGCGCTCGCTGATCGCAGCGCGGCATGCAGGCGTGAGGCGGAGATCAAGTCGCTTGACCGGCAGGCAAAACACACACTCATAGCCACGGCGGATACGCCATATATCCGGCCCATCAATGCGGCACAAAAGACGGCTGTTGAGGCCCTGACCCGGGATTATATTGACCAGGCAGGCCGGTTATTCGGTCAGGCGTTTCAGCCGATAGCGGTCGTGTTCGATCTGTCGGGCCGGGCGGCCGGGATGTACAAGATAAAACGGGGGCAGCGGATGATCCGCTACAACCCCTGGTTATTTGCAAAATACTATGCAGAAAGCCTGACGAATACGGTGCCCCACGAGGTCGCACATTATATCGTCGATTGCCTGTATGACCGTCGGCATACCCGCCCCCACGGCCCGGCGTGGCAAGACGTGATGCAGCGCTTCGGGGCCGAATGCCGGGTTACCGGCGAGTATGATCTGACCGGCATACCGGTGAGAAAACAGCGCACATTTACCTACCGGTGCGGCTGTCGCCAGTATGAGATCAGCTGTGTCCGCCACAAGCGTATTCAGCGCGGGGTGGCGTATTGTTGTCGGCACTGCCATGCCCCCATTGCCGCCATTGCCTGAGTTGACTGGCAGTGATATCGTCAATTTATGCCTGAGTGATCGCAAAAAAACGCCGCATCTAACAGAAATCATCGGGAAAATTGGACATTCTCACACATTCTACTTATGCTTGTGCTGGTTTGACTACACGATGAAGACTTCAAAGGTGATCTATGTATAACATAATCAAATTGTGCCTGTTCAGCGCCCTGCTGATCCTGGCAGCTTGCGGCGACAAACCGCCTGCAAGCGGTTCAACCTCAACCACCGATACGGCCACATCAGCCGATAGCACCATGGACAGGCAACTGCCGGAAGGCCCCATTGAGACGCCTGAATGGGCGAAATTAGAGCACACCGTGATTACCAATTAATCACACGGGCAAATGAGGCCGGGGCGCAACCAACCTCTTGGCCCTTAAAATATGGACATCAACAGGGACACTCATCGTTTGCTGAGAAGCACCGACATGTTATGGCGCGGTCCTAATAATAGCCCCAGGAATAGCCTTGGGAATCGCCCTGTAAACCGCCCTGGGAGTATTGTTGGTCATTCCCCGGCGTGGCGTTAAGCTGTCAAGAGATGACACGCAAGCCAAGATAAACAGATGATCTGCCTAGACCATTCCTCAAGCATCACGGCTTTTGTAGGCTGATTGAGGAGCAGACTATGTCGTTTGAAGACATCGGCTTGATCGCCGAGTTACAGTGTGCTGTTGCCGATGAGGGTTACACGCACCCCACCCCCGTACAGATACAATCCATCCCGGCTATCCTCGCAAAACGCGATCTGATGGTCGGTGCCCAGACTGGCACAGGCAAGACCGCCGGTTTCACCCTGCCTATGTTGCAGCTCATCAAGCAATCCCAGGATACCGCGCAGGCACATCAGGCCGAGGCAATCATCAGGGCCCTGATACTCGTTCCCACGCGCGAGTTGGCCGCACAGGTGGGGGAGAGTGTACGCACTTATGGCAAATACCTGCCGCTGCGATCAGCCATCGTATTTGGCGGTGCGGCTATACACAAGCAAATAGAGCGACTGGCAAAAGGGGTCGACATCCTGATCGCAACGCCGGGGCGGCTGCTGGATCACGTGCAGAGAAAGACGGTTGATTTATCTCACGTCAGCTTTTTTGTGCTGGATGAGGCGGATCGTATGCTGGATATGGGCTTCATTAACGACATTCGCAAATTGCTGCACATCATTCCTAAGCAAAGGCAGAACCTGTTGTTCTCCGCCACGTACTCCAATGAGATTAAACGCCTGGCCGATCGCTTGCTAAACAACCCGGAGATGATCCAGATAGAGACGGAAAATTCATCTGCCAAAGGCATCAAGCAAATCATACATCCGGTCGATCACTCCAGCAAACGGCAGCTACTCATGAAGATACTGGCCGATAACCCCGATGCCCAGGTGCTGATTTTTATGAATATGAAACATTCCGCCGGCCGGCTGGCCGAGCGGATTAAAAAAGCGGGCGTCAATGCCTGTGCCATCCACGGCGATAAGACGCAGTCGCAAAGAGTGGCGGCATTAAAAAATTTCAAACAGGGGAAGGTGCGGGTGCTGGTGGCCAGCGATCTCGCCGCCCGCGGCATTGACATTGAAGACCTGCCTTTTGTCATCAACTATGATCTGCCGCTGGAGGCGGAAGTTTACATCCACCGTATTGGCCGCACCGGCCGCGTTGGCAAGACCGGGGTCGCCATATCGCTGGTGGCGGCTGATGAATCGGCCCTGCTGAAAAACATCGAAAAACTGATTGCCAGGCAACTGCCGCAGAAAGTCGTGCCGGGTTTTGAGCCGGATACCCGCATCACACGCCTGTATGTGCCAGGCCAGCCGCTGTCACAACGCTCCTGACAGATGAGGGGGCAACGCGGCCGACACCACACATTGGCAGGCATCGTGTGGTATGAGCATCCCGCCAGTTTTTGCGTTTGAGACTTGCGTATTGGATCTGACCGCCCGCCTGACCAGGTCACATTATCCGGCGGTGGCGGCAAGGTAAGCCGCCGTCTTTACCAGAACATCTTTCAGAACACCTTATCGTGCAGACTGCCCAGGAACATCTTCAGGAACACATTGACGATATTTTTGCCCGCATCAAAGCACGAGGGCTTAGTCACATCACCACGGCCTATGTTGATCATACCGGCAAGCTACGCAGTAAATACCTGCATGTGCACTCCCTGCACAAGGCCCTGACAGAGGGTACTGCACTTAATTTGGGCATTTTCTCTGTTGCCGTGAATGAGCAGCAAATGCAGAACAGCGTGTTCCTTGCCGCAGAAAACGAATTTCGTGACGGCGTGCTGCAACTCGATGCCGCTTCCTGTCGCAACTTCCCCTTGGATGCCGATGGCAAGGGCCTGTTGCTGCTGGGCGAGCTGGTTGATGAGTACCGGGCGTATTGCTGCCGTGCCCTGCTGCAATCAGAACTCCAGCGCTATCAGGATATGGGCCTGTTGCCCACCGGGGCCTATGAGTTTGAATGGTATCTGTTACAGGAAACGCTGGCCTCGGTGCGGGAGAAGACCGCAGGGCAGATTAAGGCCGCCGATGGCCTTGAGAGCTTTTATTCGTTTACCGAACAGCTCGCCGCCAATGATTTGTTTACCGAGATCCGATCCGTGTGCGAGGCCATGAACATCGCGCTCGAAAGCCTGCACAATGAATTCTCAACCCTGATAGAGGCGGCCTTGTTACCCGCCGAGGGCGTGTTGATAGCAGATAACGCGGCCCTGTTTAAGGCGGTTATCAAGGCGATTGCGAGAAGCTACGGGTTGATGGCCTCCTTCATGGCCCGGCGTGATCATCGCACACAGGGTTGTGGCGGCCATGTTAATCTGAACCTGCTGGATGCTGGCAGCCGCCGGGGGCTGTTGTATGATAAAGCAAACCCGGCCGGCCTGACGGACACCTTGTTACAATTTATTGGCGGGCTGCAAAAATACACACCGGAATTACTGCTGCTGCAATGCCCTAACCTGAACTCCTTTCGCCGCTTCCAGCCCGGCCTGTTCGCCCCCCTGGCAAATAACTGGGGCATCAACAACAAGACCGTGGCCTATCGTTTTGTCAACACCAGCGAGACGGCCGCAAGGATTGAAGTGCGCCTGCCGGGTGCCGATGTCAACCCGTACCTGAGCCTGGCCGGGCTGTTAATCGCCGGACGCCAGGGCATAGCAGAGCAACGGCAACCGGAGGCAGCGGTACAGGGCAATGGCTGGTCTGGTGATGCCCCGGGGCGTTACCCCTTCCCTGAGGATTTTTCTGCGGCAATAACGGCGTTTAAGACCTCCGCTCTCGCACGTGACTGCCTGGGCGATGCGTTTGTTGCCTGCTATGCCGCCAGCCGGGAATGGCAACTGCATGATCTGAAGAACACGATCACCGACTGGGAGATCAGCACCTTCATTGAAGGCACCTAGCGATGAGGGCGTGACAACGTGCAGGCTGTGCGCCGCCTCCCTGAACATAAAACCATGCCGCCGTGTGCCGTCTTTCAAGGAGAAATTTCGCAAGTGCAGCAAAAACGTGTATCCTTGATATCTATATAGGCCGCTCGCGTTTATCTTGCCGGATGTTTCTCTCACGCCTCCGTGCGGGCGGCTGTGAGGCATCCAATCAACCAGGTGAATGTAAAAAAAAAATGATGAAAATCCTTGTGCCAATCAAGCGCGTGATCGACTACAACGTGCGTGTGCGCGTGAAATCTGATCGCTCTGGCGTGGAGAGAGCCAATGTCAAGATGTCCATGAATCCATTCTGCGAGATTGCCGTGGAGGAGGCGATTCGCATGCAAGAGGCCGGACAGGCAGAGGAGATCATTGTCGTCACCATCGGCGGGCCAAAATGCCAGGATATTCTGCGTACCGCCCTGGCGATGGGCGCCGATCGCGCCATCCTGGTTGAGACTGATGTGGCGGTACAGCCGCTTGCCATTGCCAAATTACTCAAGGCGGTGGCGATGCAGGAAGCACCTGAAATCATTCTGCTGGGCAAACAGGCGATTGATGATGATAACAACCAGACCGGCCAGATGCTGGCGGCATTGCTTGGCTGGCCACAGGGCACGTTTGCCTCCCGGGTTGAGTTTGCCGATGGCAAAGTGCATGTCATGCGCGAGATTGATGGCGGCCTTCAGACGCTGGCACTGCAACTGCCCGCTGTCATCACCACCGATCTGCGCCTGAATGAGCCGCGCTATGTGAAGCTGCCGAATATCATGAAGGCAAAAAAGAAACCGCTGGACACCTTGCGGGCGGCCGAGATGGATATAGACATTACCCCCACGATCGAGATGCTTGAGGTCAATGAGCCGGCGGCACGATCAGCCGGTGTCAAAGTCGCCGATGTCAGCGAGTTGGTTGATAAACTGCGTAACGAAGCCAGAGTAATTGCATGAGCCTGCTTATCATCGCTGAACACGATAACAGCAGATTAAAACCCGCCTTTTTGAACACCATCACGGCGGCCAGGCAGCTTGCCGATGAGATCACCGTACTGGTGGCAGGACACAGGGCGGACAGCGTGGCAGAAGCAGCGGCCAGGATCAACGGCGTGAGTCGTATCCTGCTGGTGGATGCGGTGCAGTATGAACATCAGTTGGCCGAGGATATCGCCCCGCTGGTGCTCACACTGGCCTCCGGTATGACGCATATCCTCAGCAGCGCCAGCACCTTTGGGAAAAATCTCATGCCCCGCATCGCCGCCCTGCTGGATGTCGGCATGCTCTCTGATGTTGCCGAGATCAAGACCAGCGATACCTTCATCCGGCCAATCTATGCCGGCAATGTCATGGCAACCGTCAAGAGTCACGATGCCGTTAAAGTCATGACCATACGCAGCACCGCCTTTGATGCCGCCACCGAGGGCGGGGGCGGGAAGGCGGCTATTGAACAGGGCAAGGCCATCGCTGGCAGCGGCCTGTCCGCTTTTCTCAGCGAGGAACTGACCGTCTCGGAACGACCTGAATTGACCACCGCTGATATCATCGTCTCCGGTGGGCGAGGTCTTGGCAGCAACGAGAGTTTTGCCCTCATAGAGGCGCTGGCCGATAAATTACAGGCAGCCGTGGGGGCATCTAGGGCGGCGGTGGATGCCGGTTATATGCCGAATGATTATCAAGTGGGGCAGACGGGCAAGATAGTCGCACCCCAGCTTTACATTGCCGTTGGCATATCCGGTGCGATACAACATCTGGCGGGCATGAAAGACAGCAAGGTGATCGTGGCCATCAATAAAGACCCGGAAGCCCCGATCTTTGAAGTGGCGGACTACGGCCTGGTGGCGGACTTGTTCAAGGCCGTGCCGGAGTTGACCGAAGCACTGTAAGCCCGCCAGGGGATTATCACGTTCGCCGCAGGCCAACAACCCAGACCAACAACATATTCTGCCAAGGCCGTGCTGCTCCTTTATCGGCCCTCGTATACGATCACTTCCAAGTACGTAACATGCCTGCCCAGGACAGCTAACCCGGAGAGCTTTAAGGTGTGTTCAACCGCTAAACGCAATCTGTACAAAGGGACGGTGATTACGCTGGCCGCCACCTTGCTTGTCTGTCTGCTGGATGTGTTGGCAAAGACCATGGTGGCGATCTATTCGCCATTTCAGATCAGCTTCCTTCGCAGCCTCATCGGCTTCATGATTATTTGTGGCTATATTGCTGTCACCGGTAATGCCAGAGAATTAAGCACACGGCGGCCCGGCCTGCATTGCATCAGGGCTGTCTTCACCCTGGCCCTGTATGTGATTTTCTTTTATGCGATCGCACATATCCCGCTGGTCGAAATAGAGGCTATCGCCCACTCGGCGCCTTTTTATGTTGCGCTGCTGGCACCGGTATTATTAAACGAGAAAGTCGCCGCATCGCAATGGCTGGCTATCCTTACCGGCTTCGGCGGCATCATGATCATCCTGCGGCCTGATCCGGCGCGTTTTCATATCGCCTATGTCTATATGGTATTTGCGGCGATGGCCTATGCCGGGTTACTGATAACAGCGCGAAAAATGCGTGACAGCGAAACGCTGCTGGCGATGAATTTTTACATGTACCCGCTGGCGGTCATCGTGCTGGCCTATTTCGGTATTGCCAACTGGCAGAGACCGGAGCCGCTGCACTGGCTGGCCTTCATCACCATGGGCATATTCGGGGCACTGGCCATCTTTCTGTTTATCTATGCCATACAATTTATTGAAGCGACCCAGGCGGCGGTGCTGGATTACTTCACGCTGGCCTGGGCGTCAATTTTCGGCTATCTCTTCTGGCATGAATTTCCCGATGCGCTCACCCTGGCAGGGATCTTTCTGATCGTTGTCAGCGGTATTTATATCATCAGGCACAGCGCCAGGGCAACGGATGAATCCTTGATTGAAAGCCTGGATCACTGATGGCTTCGCATGAACACCGGCCGGGACATCGCCCGCTGGCAGGGATCAGCTTTATGCTGCTCGCCTCAATCCTGTTTTCCGTCTCTGATGCCCTGGGAAAATGGCTGACGGCCAGCTACCCGATCGCACAAATTGCCTTCGTTCGGCTCGCCGTGGGGATGATCATTTTGCTGCTGCTGATGGTCTTTACCGCCCGCCTGTCCAGCCTGAAAACCCGAAGACCGCTGTGGCATATTGGCCGCAGCCTGTTAAGTGCAAGCGTCATGTTTACCATGTTCTACGGCTTGAAGCATATCCCCCTGGCGGAGTTTGTCTCCCTGTGCTTCAGCATTCCGTTTTTTCTTGCGATCATCTCACCCTGGCTACTGGGCGAGGAGACAAGCTGGCAGTCCTGGCTGGCGATCACCACTGGCTTTATCGGCATCGTGATCATCCTAAGACCCAGCCCGGAGCATATACACTTAGCCCATCTGGTCACCTTGTTACTGGCATTGACTATCGCCCTGTTGGCCGTCTCAGCAAGATATCTGGGCGATACCGAAAATTTCTATTCGATGAATTTTTATCTCTACCCCGCCGGCCTGCTTGTGTATGGCGTTGATTCGGCCCGGGTGTGGGTGGCCCCGCCGCCCTTGCATTGGCTGGCGCTGGTCTCACTTGGGATCTGCACAACGATTGCCCTCGCCTGTTACATTCAGGCCAACCGCTATGCCCGGCCTACGACCATCGCACCGATAGATTATATACGTATAATATGGACGATCCTGCTGGGGTATTTTATCTGGCATGAAATACCCGATACATACACCTGGCTGGGCATGACGATTATCATTATCAGCGGCATTTATGTGGTCAGCCACACCGGCACGACGCCGGAAGTTGACACCGCACAGGGCCTCGCCCCGGCCAAAAACCCCATCCCTGATCAAGCGCTTAACCGGTAGCTGAAGCTCATAAAGAATCGATATAACAGGGGGACAACAAACAGGGTCAAGACGGTTGAGAATCCCAGGCCCCAGACGATCGCCGTTGCCACCGGCCCCCAGATAAGCGACTTGCCCGCAATGCCAGCAGCCAGTGAAAACAAACCGGCAATGGTGGTCAGGGAAGTAATCAGAATAGGGATCACCCGGCGGCGACCGGCATAGATGGTGGCGTGCAGCAGGCTCATCCCCTGTCCTAAGCGATCATTGGCCGCCGAAATCAGGACAATGGCCGAATTGACAGCGATCCCCGTCAAGGCCACCACACCATAGAGCGTATACAGGCTCACCGGGTTACCGGTCACCAGCAAACCAAGGATCACACCGGTAAAGGCCAGCGGCACAGTCGCAATGATCATAAACGGCTGAAAATAACTGCGGAACTGTGTCCCCAGAATGATGTAGATAATACCCAGCCCGAGCAAAAACAATATCCAGATGGTGTCCAGGCTTTCCTGCAAATCATCCAGTTCGCCGGAAAAATCCAGGCTGATGCCGGGGTATTGTGCCTGCAAATCACGCCATTTTTGCGCTATCAGCTGATTCGCCTGAATGGTATCGATCTGCTGCTTGTCGATATCACTTTCCAGCGTAATGGTGCGGCGAAAATTATAGTGACGGATGTTCTGCTGCCCCAGACCGGGCTCAGCAATAACCAACTCACTCAGGGTAACTGACTGGCCGTTGGGCAACGAGACAGTTTGCCGCATCAGATTATCAATATCGGCGTTACCATCCTTCCTGGCCAGCACCCTGACCTTCACCTCATCCCCCTCATCCTGAAAATCGGTCACGATCTCACCATCGACATACGCCTGCATCACCCGACCGATGACCGCCGGATTAATACCCGCACGTTGTATCGCCTCGCCATCCAGACGCAACACCAATTCGGGATTGCCCGGTCGATAATCCACCGTAATATTCCGATAGACCGGGTTGCTGGCTAAAAACTGTTTCAACGCATTGGTGGCCACCAGAATCGTCTCAAAATCATCGCCTTTGACCTTCACGCTGATGGCCTTGCGCGTGGGCGGCCCGTCTTTCACCTCCAGTATGGTCAGGCTGACCGGCCCGGGCATGGTCTTGACTTTTTGCCGAACCAATTCCGCCAGATCAAACACCGCTCGCCCGTCTTTGCCTTGTGGTTGCAGGCTGAACATCACCTGCCCTATGGTGTCGCCAAACAGCGGCTCGGTCTCGGTGAACTGTTGTCCGGCATAGGTCAACGAGGCCCGCAACTCGCCCTTGCGGAACACCGTCAGCGCCTGTTGTTCAATACGCAGCAGCATGTCGCTGGTATCCTGCAAGGAGGAGCCGGCCGGCATCTCGACATTGACATAAAACAGCCGGATGGGATCGGAGGCAAAAAAATTAAATTTAATCTTGCCACTCACCAACGCCCCCGCCGCCAGGCCAAGGACAATGAGAATAACCAATAACGTGATCAGCGGATAACGCAACGCCTTGAGCAAGGCCCGGATATAGCGCCGCCGCACCCAGTGCGCCGCCGCCTGGCGTCTCTTTTGCACAGTGCCGGGCCGGGAGAAATCGACCTTCAGTGCCAGCACATGGGCCGGCAGCATCCAGTAGGCCTCAAACAAACTGATAAACAGCGCAATGGTCACCACCAGCGGCACCACCCGCATGAACTCGCCGAGGATGCCGGGCAACAAGACCAGCGGCAGAAACGCCGCAATGGTTGTCATGACCGAGGTGGTCACCGGGGCGAAGACTTCACGCAGCGAGCTGAGCACAGCCGTCATGCCATCCCGGCCCCGCTGCAAACATTGATAGATGGATTCCACCACCACCACGGCATCATCCACAATCATCCCCAGCGAGATCACAACCCCCAGCAGGACGGTATTATTCAGGGTAAAACCACTGGCATTGATCACCAAAAACGTACCGGCCAGCGTGAACGGAATCCCGATACTGGTCAACAAGGCGATACGTGTCCCCAGAAACGCCCAGGTTACCAGCAAGACCATGAGCAGGCCGATGCTGGCATTTCTCTGCATCAGATTGAGCGCCTGGCGGGTGCTGATGGTCTGATCATCGGCCAGGATTAACTCAATGCCGGTGGCGTGGCTGAAGGCATTGCGCTCGGTGATGTACTGATTGATGCGATCAACCAGCTCGATCACATTCGCATCCGATTGCTTGGTGATGGTCAGTGTGGCGGCCGGTTTGCCGAGATAACGCACGATCTCGCCCGCCTCTTCCCGCTCACGGGATAATTCAGCCACGGCTCCCAGGGGCACAACGCCGTTGGCCGTGACGATCGGAAAATCGCGCAACATGGCAGGATCCGCACTGGTGCCCTGCAAGCGCACGATCCATTGCCCATCAACGGTGTGCAGATCGCCAGCAGAAACATCGCTGAAATAAACAGCAATGGTATCTGCGATATCCGCCGGTGTAATCCCCAGGCCCTCCAGGCGCTCCGGGATGAAGGCGACATGCAGTTCCGGATCAGACAGGCCGACATCATCCACCCGATCAACACCGCTGATCCGCTCCAGAGACCTTTTGATATTGCGAGTCTGGCGGCGCAGGTTCTCATCATCGCCTCGGCTGGTAACGACAATCATGGCAGTCGGGAAGGCGTTGGAGGTGCCGATGTCATAGACCACCGGGTCCTCGGCAGCTTCCGGCAACTCATCGGTGTAGGCGTTTTGCACCTCACGCCTGACATCAATCAGCCGCTTGTCAAACAGATCGGCATCGATCTGCTCAAAGCGCACCAGAATATTGGAAATGCCATCACGGCTGGTGCTGAGAACGAATTTCATGTCCTTGATAGAACGCCTCAAGGCTTCCTCCAGCGGGTCGGTAATGCGCCGTTCAATATCCACCGCCGCTGCCCCGGGGAAAACCGTCACAATATTCACCCAGTTAAAATTGATTTCAGGATCCTTGGCACGCGGCATGTTCAGATAGGTCAGCGCACCTAACACGATGACCAGGCCAAAGGTCAGATTAGCCAGCACATGATTATTAAGGAACGCTCTGAGGAATTGCATATTACTGGGCATATCACGGCATGACACGGATGGCCTGTCCGTCTTGCAGGCTGTACTGGCCTTCGGTTATCACCCGGCTGTCAAGCGGCAGGTTCACCACCGTCGCCCTGCCTTGCTGGGCATGATCCAGCACATGAAACCGCGCCTTGCCGTTATCGTAGATAAACACCCCAAGATCATCACCCCGCCGGACCAGCAGCTTGCCCGGTATGTGCGGCCGGTTATCCTGCCAGGTCAACTTGCCTGCCGCCCCCGGCAAGGCCGGAGTATCTTCAAACACCAGCCTGACCTCACGGTTACGGGTGGTGGTATTGACCGCCGGCACCACAGTACGCAAGGCCAGCGGGTAACGCCTGGCCGAGTCCTCAAAGAACAAGGCAGCGACAGTCGTTAGCTGTTCGGTATCCGGTATCGGCACCTGGGCGGCGATTTCCAGGGCGTCAATGTCGATCAACCGTACGACCGGCGTACCCCGGCCAGCGAACTCGCCCTCGGCACTTACCCGTTCGGTAATCACGGCATGGAACGGACTGGTCACATCGCAACGGGCGATGTCTGCCTTCGCCATCTCCAATGCCGCCCGGGCGGCACGCTGCTCGGCAGCTAACACCGCCAGATCGGATTGCCGTTCATCCAGCAGCTCCTCAGCGACAGTCTGTGTCATGGTCAGTTGTTCTGTACGCTGTAACCGGCGCTCTGCCAGGGCAATCCGGGCAGCTAGCGAGGCGAGGCGGGCCCTGGCCTCATCCCGTATCAACAGGTAATCAGTGCAATCCAGCCGGGCGAGCAAGGCGTCTCTCTTCACCACCTCACCCACACGTACAAAAATGGCCTGGATACGGGCGGCGATTTCCGTAGAGATGGCGGCCTCATTCAGGCTATGGACGGTCGCCGGGGCGTTTTTCTGCGGGTAGATGGCAATTTCGTCAACACGCGCCGTGCTGACGCGGACGGCCTCCTGGGCAAAGAGAAAGGACGAGGCAAGAGATAACGAAACAACGGCCGCAAACACGGCATTCGGTCGTTGCTGGGGGGGCATAAAACAGATTCCTTATAAGGCCGGGGGGTTGCTAATGTTGCTAATATCAGCGTCCATTCTCGCACAAGCATAGATGAAAGGCTTGTGAAATTTACCGGCAGGCTCAGCATCCCCCCGCCGGCCAGTCATGGCATGAGCGCCTTCATGGGGATTGACTCATCGGCCAGTTTATCGGCCGCCATGCTGGCACCCTGCATGATCAGTGTCTTGGAAAACATGAACTCCGGCGGCTTGTTCACGGCATCAACGGCAATGATCCTGCCCTGGCGCAAATAAAATGCGGCAAAGCGGCGGCTGTTGGTTATATCGCCGCGGATAACCACCTGATCGTAGCCTTGCGATAAACCGGCAATCTGCAATTTCAGATCGTATTGATCCGACCAGAACCAGGGCAGGGCATGGTAATCCTCGGGCTTGCCACAGATAGCCAGGGCCGCAATATGCGCCTGCTCAGCGGCATTTTGCACCGATTCCAAACGCAACCAGCGATCATACACCGGATTGTAGTGACAGGTGCAATCGCCCGCCGCATAGATAGACGGATCGGATGTCTGTGCCTGGCTGTTCACCTTGATGCCGTTCTCCACCGCCAGACCGGCCGCCTCGGCCAGTTCGGTATTCGGCACGATGCCCACGCCGATGACAACCAAATCCGCCGCCAGAGTCGTGCCGTCATCACAGATCACCTGCGCCACTTTATCAGTACCCGGAGAAGCGTGAAAAGCGCTGACCGCGGTATTACAACGGATGTCCACCCCCTCTTCACGATGAATGCGGGTGTAAAACGCCGACACCTCCGGGGCGGTCACGCGTTGCAGCACCCGCGCCTGCATCTCCAGCACCCTCACCTGCATACCCAGCCGGTTAAGCACTGCGGCGCTCTCAAGACCAATATAACCCCCGCCCACGATCACGGCATGACCGCCCGGCTGGATGTGTTGCCGTATCTGCTCGGCATCGGCCAGATCCCGCAGATAGCAAACGCCAGCCAGGGTCGCACCGGGCAGATCGACCGTCCTGACCCTGGCACCGACAGTCAGCACCAGCCGGGTATAGGCCAGTTGCTCGCCATCCATGCACGTGATCGTTTTGGCCGCCGGGTGAATTGCCGTGATGCGTTTATTCAGCACAAAGTCGATCTCCGCCTGTTCATAAACCGAAGCAGGCCGCAGATAGATATCAGCCAACGATTTTTCACCGGCAAGAAAATCCTTGGATAACGGCGGGCGCTGATAGGGAATCACCGGCTCCTCAGTGACAACAGTAATCGCCCCAGCCCAGCCCTGCTGCCTTAGCATCGGCGCCAGCATGGCGGCCGCATGTCCGGAGCCGATAATGAGACAGTTATCTGTCATGGCAATGCCCACCTGTCGCTTGAATGACGGCATAGATGGCAGCCGTTAATTGGTTAAGCTCAGCGCTGCTGACAATGTAAGGCGGCATCAGGTAGATTAATTTCCCGAATGGTCGCACCCACACGCCCTGCTCAACAAACAGGGCAGGCACACGCTGCATATCCACTGCCCGGTCAAGCTCAACCACACCTATCGCCCCCAGCACCCGAACATCCTGCACCCCGGGCAGTTCTTTACATGCCTCAAGCCCGGCTTTGAGATCATCGGCAATCGCCGCAATGCGTTGCCGCCAGTCCTCTGCCAGTAACACATCAATACTGGCCTGGGCGACAGCACAGGCCAGGGGGTTGGCCATGAAAGTCGGCCCGTGCATGAACACGCCGGCCCCCCGGCATGATATCGTCTCTGCCACCTGGCGGCTCGTCAGGGTGGCCGCCAGGCTCATATAACCGCCCGTCAGGGCCTTGCCCAAACAGAGAATATCCGGCTCAATGGCCGCATGTTCACAGGCGAACAGCGTGCCAGTACGACCAAAACCGGTGGCAATCTCATCACACACAAGCAACACCTGATAGGTATCGCAAAGCTGTCTTGCCCGCTTGAGATACTGCGGCGAATAAAACCACATGCCGCCCGCCCCCTGCACCACCGGCTCCAGAATAAGGGCGGCGATTCGCTCATGATGTTCGGCCAGCAGGCTCTCCAATGAAGCAATGTCATCCTCATGCCAGGGATCAGCAAAACGACACCGAGGCTGCTCAGCAAAATAATGCCGGGGCAAGACCTGTCGAAACAAGCCGTGCATCCCCGTGACCGGATCACACACGGCCATGGCGCCGAAGGTATCGCCATGATAGCCTTGCTTTATCGTCAACAGCTTTTGTTTCTCGGCCATGCCCTGTGCCGCCCAGAACTGAATCGCCATCTTGATGGCCACCTCTACAGCGACTGAGCCAGAGTCGGCAAAAAACACGGTCTGCAACGATGCCGGGGTCAGCCTGACCAACTGCTCGGCCAGGGCCACGGCTGGCTCGTGCGTCAAGCCGCCAAACATCACATGCGCCATCGTATCGAGTTGCGCTGTTATGGCGGCATTTAGCTCTGGATGATTATAGCCATGAATCGCACACCACCAGGAGGCCATCCCATCGACAAGCTGCCTGCCATCCTCCAATTCAATCCTGGCACCGGCGGCGGAGCGTACCGAAAACAACGGTGAGGCCTCCGTCATGGCGGCATAGGGATGCCAGAGGTGGGCACGATCACGGGAGACTAATGCGCTCATCAGCTATGGTATGACCGCCTCACCACGGTCACGTAACCCCTGCACTGGCGCACCTTAACCGGCGGGGGTTCGGTTTGTTTGCCTGAGTGTTTTCTTTCATGCAGATAGTGTACTTTAGTCAGCCCTATGCAAACAAACCCGTACATTATAGAGGCGACAGATTTAAGAAAAGCCTTTAATGGTGAATGCGTTGTCAACGGCATTGAGCTGGCCATCCCCTACGGCGGTTGTTTCGGTCTGCTCGGCCCTAACGGGGCGGGCAAGACGACAACCTTGAAGATGATCCTGGGACACTCACCCGTCACCTCCGGCCGCCTGACCGTGCTGGGTATGCCGATAGCCGGCGATATCAGCCGCATCCGCCAGCGGATCGGCGTGGTGCCACAAACAGACAACTTGGATGTTGATTTTACTGTCAAGGAAAACCTGCAAGTCTACGCCAGCTATTTTGGTATCAGCAAACAGACGATCGATGAGCGCATAGCGAGGTTGTTGCCGTTTGTCGAATTGAGCGAGAAGGCCGATACCCGCATTAACCAGCTCTCTGGTGGTATGCAGCGCCGCCTGAGCATTGCCCGCGCCCTGATCAATGAACCGGCATTGCTGATCCTCGATGAGCCAACCACCGGTCTTGATCCACAGGTACGGCATCTTATCTGGTCACGCTTGCGCGAACTCAAGCACACCGGCACCACCTTGTTACTGACCACCCATTACATGGAAGAGGCACAAAGGCTGTGTGATGATCTGGTGATCATGGATCACGGCACCATCCTCAGCCGGGGCAGCCCGCACACGCTCATCAAACACCATGTCGAGCCGGATGTGATAGAGATCCACGGTGCGGTTGAACAATTACCCGCCGCCAGCCGGCTGACCGGCCTTGATGTGAGAGTCGAGCGCATCGGGGAGACCGTCTATTACTTCACGAGTACGCCCGCACCGCTCATGCAGCAGCTGGAAGATGTCAGCGATATTGCCTGTCTGCATCGGCCAGCCAACCTGGAAGATGTGTTTCTGCGCCTGACCGGCAGAGAATTGCGGGAAGGCTGATGGACTGGCGCTGCCCGAAAATCAGGCCGAGGCTGTTGCTGGTCTGGCGCCGCAACCTGTTGGTATGGCGGCGGCTCATTGTCCCCAGCTTATTATTAAACTTCGGCGAGCCGGTCCTATACCTGCTGGGGCTTGGCCTGGGGCTGGGGCGATTTGTCGGCGAGATGGCCGGGATGCCCTACCTGACCTTCCTCGCCACCGGCCTACTGGCCTCATCGGCCATGAACACAGCAACGTTTGAAGGCTTGTTTTCGGTCTATACCCGCATGGGGCCGCAGCGCACCTACGATGGGATACTGGCCACCCCGGTCGAGGTGGATGACATCATCGCCGGCGAGATGCTCTGGTGTGCAACCAAGGGCATGTTGAGCAGCACGGCTATCCTGGTGGTTGCTATCCTGGCCGGGGCAATTCATCACTGGCAAGCCTTTCTGTGTATCCCGCTGTTTTTGTTAATCGGCCTGTGCTTTGCCGGGCCGGCAATCGTGGTGGCCTCTTTCTCGCAATCCTATGATTACTTTAACTACTACATCACGCTGGTGTTGACCCCCATGTTTCTCTTTGGCGGCGTGTTCTATCCGGTGACCACCTTGCCACAGGCAGTACAGCCGTTGTTATCGCTGATCCCGCTGACCCATGCCATCGCCCTGGTGCGGCCCTTGTCCACCGGCGCCGAGGTCAAGGCGGTGGGATACCACCTCGGTGTCCTGGCCGTGGTTGCCCTCATCGGGTTTTATCTGGCGGTGGTGCTGGTAAGAAGGCGTCTTATCAAATAAGCCGCCCCTTGCCCGGATCCCCTGCCGCCAGCAATGCCCCATCACGGTCGCTCGCTGGTATAATAGCCGTATGCGTTATATTGCATTGACAGCACCCGGCGATGCCGAGGTCATGCAACTGGCCGAGCGTGATCTGCCCGCCCATGCCGCCGGTCAGGTGTTGATCAAGGTAAAAGCCGCCGGGGTCAATCGGCTGGATATCCTCCAGCGCCAGGGAAAGTATCCCCCACCGCCGGGCGCCTCGGATATCCTCGGGCTGGAAGTCGCTGGCGATATCGTGGCCATCGGCGATGATGTCACCACCTTCAGGCCCGGCGATGCGGTCTGTGCGCTCATGACCGGCGGTGGGTATGCCGAGTATGCCAGCGCCGAAGCCAGCCTGTGTCTGCCCATCCCCGATGCGCTGTCTTACAGCGAGGCCGCCGCCCTGCCAGAGGCGCTGTTCACCATCTGGAGTAATGTCATCGACCGTGCTGGCCTTAAAGCGGGCGAGAGGTTTTTAGTGCATGGGGGCAGCAGCGGCATCGGCAGCATCGCCATTCAACTGGCAAAGGCACTGGGGGCTACTGTCTTCACGACCGCCGGCTCGGCCGAGAAATGCCGGGCCTGCATTGGGCTGGGGGCAGACTTGGCAATCAATTACCATGAGGACGATTTTGTCGAACAAATCAAACAGGCTACCCAGGGGGAGGGGGTGCATGTCATTCTGGATATGGTGCTGGGCGATTACCTGCAGAAAAATATCCGGCTGGCCGCTGAGGAGGGGCGGCTGGTGATCATCGCTGGCCTTAAAGGCTATACCACGAAAGTCAATCTATTGCCGGTCATGCAGAAGCGGCTGCTGATCACCGGCTCAACCCTTCGGGGGCGTGAAGTCGCATTCAAGGCGGCTATCGCCAGGAAAATACGGCAATACGTCTGGCCCTGGGTGGAATCCGGCCAAATAAGACCGGTGATCTATCAGGAATTTGCACTGGCCGAGGCGGCGGCGGCACATCACCTGATGCAGAGCAGCCAGCACATCGGCAAGATCATCTTGAACACCGCATAAATCACCCAGAAATATTTTCCACATCCGGCCGAGTTCTTTATAATCTGCGCTTTCCTTAAAAATCAGCACACACGCACATAGAGGACGTTCATGCCCAAAATACAATTCATCGCCTTTGATGGCGCCTTAACGGAAGTCGATGCCGCCGATGGCATATCGCTGATGCAGGCCGCCGTGAATAACGGCATCTCCGCCGTTGTGGCTGAATGTGGCGGTGCCTGTAGCTGTGCAACTTGCCATGTGCATGTGGCCGAGGACTGGTTTGACAAACTGCCGCCCGCCGAGGACATGGAAAAGGACATGCTGGATTTTGTCACCAGCCCGAAACCCACCAGCCGCCTGAGCTGCCAGATCAAACTGACCCCCGAACTGGACGGCCTGGTGGTCAATACGCCGGAATCACAATACTAGACACCCCTGCCCTGGCATGACTGCCGGTTCATGCCGTCAGTTAAGGATCCCTCATGCGATGATAAGCCGCTAACCTTGGCGCTCAATCACGATCGCAATCCCCTGACCCACCCCGATACACATGCTGATAAGACCATAGCGACCACCGCTTCTCTCCAGTTGCCGCAGCGTGGTCAACACCAGGCGGGCACCCGATGCCCCCAGAGGATGCCCGATAGCAATCGCCCCGCCATTCGGGTTGACCCGTTCATCCTTAAAATCAATCTGCAATAACTGCAAACAGCCCAGCACCTGTGTGGCGAAGGCTTCGTTGATTTCGATCACATCCATATCAGCCAAACTCAGGCCAGCACGTTGCAGCACCTTCTGGCAGGCGGGTACCGGGCCAAGCCCCATCACCCTCGGCGGCACGCCGGCAATCGCACCAGATACGATCGCCGCACGGGCGGACAAACCCAGCTTATCGCCCATCGCCTGACTGCCGACCAGCAAGCCTGCCGCCCCATCATTAATGCCGGAGGCATTGCCAGCCGTCACCACACCGCCGGCGAGTAGAGTCGGCAGCTTACCCAGTCTCTCCAGGCGGGTATCCGGGCGCGGATGCTCATCCTCTTTGACCACCACCGGCGGGTCGGTGCGCCGCCGGGCGGGTACTGCTACCGGCAGGAGTTCTGCAACAAAAAAATCATCGGCCCTGGCCGCGGCGTATTTTTGTTGCGACTGAAAGGCAAACGCATCGCTGTCTGTACGGCTGATATGATGCTCAGCGGCGATGTTGTCAGCCGTCTGTGGCATGGTGTCATCGCCATATGACTGCGTCAGTTTGCTGTTGGGAAAACGCGCACCAATGGTGGTATCACAGAGTTGTTGCGAACGCCCATAAGCACTGTCGGCCTTGCTCATCACCCACGGCGCCCGGCTCATGCTCTCCACACCGCCGGCGATGAATAATTCGCCTTCACCGGTGCGTATCGCCCGCCCGGCATCCAGCACCGCCGCCGCACCGCTGCCACACAAGCGGTTGACCGTGATCCCGCCGACCGCCGTATCGAAGCCCGCCAGCAAGCCGGCACTGCGGGCAATATTTCGCCCGTCCTCGCCCGCCTGGATACTGCAACCGGCGATCACATCTTCAATGAGGCTGCTGTCAAGATGATTGCGCTCAACCAGGGCACGTAATACGGCGGCCAGTAAATCATCCGCACGTACTGCCGCCAGGGCCCCGGCATGTCGACCAAAGGGCGTGCGGATCCCATCGTAAATCATGGCGTGTTTCATCATGTTTTCCTGTGAAGCCAGGGGCAGCTGATAACGTGAATATCAAGACATGCTCGCAGCACGATTATGCGCCTTGCCAGAGGGCGTGTAAATACTCAAACCTGCACTGCCATGCCAGCCGTGCTGGGCGCGATAGGCTCTCAGGACGTTGTGATACTGCGGGGTTAAGGTGCATAAATTTCAGCTTGTAATTGCTGAAACCTGCCCAGTTGCTGATCGGTATTGCCAAATAAGGCAGTCATCATCAACACGCGCTTATGATACTGACCTACGGCCAGTTCTTCGCTCAGATAGGGGCAATTATCATGAATCCCGGCAGTGAACAATGGAACACCACGTTCTACCAACATCTGAACGGATAGTCGCCGCCGCGCGCACGGCATTGGCCGGATAATGGGATCAGGGCAACGAAAGCAATGAGTGATGTCACTATCCCGGGGGAGGTGTGGGAAGACGATCTGGAGGGTATTATTGTATCCTGGTTATACCGGGATGGTGCCGCCATTGAACAGGGCAAGCCGATTTTTGAAGTCATGGTAGAAAAAGTGCAAATGGATTTAGAGGCGCCAGCCTCAGGCATTTTACACATAAAAGCACAGGCAGAAACCATTGTTAAGAAGGGTATGCTCACTGCACAGATACATCCGGCCGGATAAGAGAAGCCGGATTAAGAATCTGTCTCTCTGTCACGGACGGGTGTGATACTCTGTGTCGTGTGGGCTGAAGCGGCCAGGGGCGGATGCTTAACGCGTTGATACCGTATACCCTGATGCGGTATATATTGACACCATATATACTGTAACTGCCCACCGGCGTATCACAGAAGAAACGCGACAGACACGATGAGAATAACCCGACGTGATTTTATCAATGGCGTGCTGATGGGCTCCGGTGCCGTACTGGTAGCGGCGAGGACGAGCAAGGCCAGACAGCCCATGCCACACACAGAGGTGGGCGAGGCCTGGTATGGCGAGGGTGGCGTGGGGGATTATGCGCCCTCACACGGCAATACGCCAGAGGGGGTGAACACCGCACACCGCTTGCGTGATGGCCGCTTCGCCAGTTTTCCGAATACCCTGCCTGTCGATGAACATTACGATGTGGTCATTGTCGGTGGTGGTATGGCCGGTCTGGGGGCTGCCTGGCATTTTAAGAAACATGCCCGCCCCGATCAGCGCTGCCTGCTGCTTGATAACCATCCCTTATTTGGTGGTGAAGCGAAGGAAAACGAGTTTCACGTTGATGGCGAAACGCTGCTTGCACCCCAGGGGGCAAACGGTTTTTTTGTGCCTGCCTTCGCAGACGACCCCGAATCCGTCACGGGTGATGCGCGTTATTATGCCGAGTTCGCCATCCCCAGAGAATTGCCCTACGGTGACTGGGCCAAGGGCATCACGCCGTTAAATATCTGCCGTGACAATTATGGTTATCTGCACTGGTTACTTGAGCATAACACCGATGTGGGGTATTTCTTTGGTACGCCTAACGGTGGCCAGTGGGTTAAGAATATCTGGCAAAATCAGTTAGAAGACACGCCCTGGAGCAGACAACAACGCCAGAGCATGCTGGCCTGGCGCAACAGCCGCAATGACACCCTGGCGGATGGTCGCCGTGATCCCTGGCTTGACAGCATGTCTTACCAGACTTACCTGCAACACGAGAAGGGCCTTGGGCCGGAGGCCGCCGCGGCGGCGGATGTGTTTCTTGCCGCCGCCTTCGGGCTTGGCAGTGATGCGGTGTCGGCCTGGGTAGCAAAAGATGTCGCCATGCCGGGGATGCTCTCGCAAGCACAATTTCAGCAGACAATGCCGCGCCGACAAGCCTTCCCTGGCGGTAATTCCGGCTTTGCCCGTTATTTTCTCAAACACATCATGCCCGCGGCCATTGCCGGCGGGAAGCACTTTGATGACATCATGACTGGCCGGATTAATTTTGCTGCCCTGGATCAGGCTGGCAGCCCGATACGGATTCGTTTGCGATCAACTGCCGTGAGTGTGCAACATGCAGCAGGCAAACACGGCCCCGTGCAGGTTGTCTATATGCACGGCGGCAAGCCCCATGTTGTCCGAACGAAAGGCGTTGTCATGGCCTCCGGTGGCTGGATGAACCGCCATGTCGTCAGCGATCTGCCGGATGATTTCATGCACGCCTACCTGCAATTTAACCATGCTCCTTTTCTGGTGGCGAATGTTGGCTTGAGCAACTGGCGTTTTCTGTATGAGCTGGGTGTCACGGCGTGTCGCTGGCTGGATGGTTTTGCCTATACCTGTAATGTACGTCAACCCATGTATGTTGGCAGACACAAGCCCGTGCTGCACCCGGACAAGCCCATCGTGTTGACTTTTTACATTCCTTTCTATACCCCCGGATTGCCGGTCAAGGCGCAAACAGTCAAGGGGCGAAGTGAGCTACTGCACACCACTTATGCCGATTATGAGCGACAGATCATCGCCCAGATGACCACTCTGTTCGCTGCCACTGGCTTTGATGCAGAACGAGACATTCGAGGCATCATCCTCAATCGCTGGGGGCATGCCTATGTCGTGCCCGAGCCGGGCTTTTTTTATGACACCAACCAACGCACAGCACCACGTAACATCATCAAACAGGGATATGGGCGTATCGCCTTCGGCCATTCAGAGCTGCAAGGCTTCCAGCACTGGGGGCCGGCAGCGGATGAGGGCCGACGGGCGATGGAGCAAGTATTGTTTTCATGACGGCGGCCGCTTGCTCACACGCCCGCCTGCCCGAAGCTAACCCCTGGCAGCGATGCGATACAAGGCGGCTTGATTATCGCCGATTGATGACTTATGTTGTTGCACATGCGTGATGATAAGGCACAGCAACGCGCACCGCGAAATCGTACTATCAGCTTGGGCGAAGCGGAGCAAGCAAATCATACAAAGAAACTCATCAAAATCACCCGGCCGGTTTGTATTGATGAGATACTGAACAAGACCATACAGCAGGATGTCTTTGATGTACTGGATCATTTGCCGGACGCATTTATCGATCTCGTGTTCGTTGACCCGCCGTACAATTTCAACAAGACATTCAATCTCACAACGTTCCGGGAAATGGATACTGAAAAATACCAGTGCTGGCTGGATTCCTGGATGAGTAAAATGGTGCGCCTGTTAAAGCCAGATGCATCAATCTATATTTGCGGCGATTGGAAATCATCGACGGCTGTTTTTAACATCGCCAGGAAGTATTTCAGGATTCAAAACCGCATCACTTTCGAGAGAGAAAAAGGGCGCGGTGCAAAAACGAATTGGAAAAACAGCGCCGAGGATATTTGGTTTTGCACCATGTCAAAAAATTACTACTTCAACGTTGAAGCGGTGAAAATGAAAAGAAAGGTGCTGGCGCCGTATCGTGATAACTCCGGCAGGGCGAAAGACTGGAACGAGGAGAGAAACGGCAAATACCGCTTAACGCATCCGTCCAACATCTGGACCGACATCACCATTCCGTTTTGGTCCATGCCCGAAAACACCGACCACCCAACGCAAAAACCGGAAAAACTCGTGGCGAAAATCCTGCTTGCAAGTTCCAGGCCCGGCGCTGTGATCTTTGATCCATTTCTCGGCTCCGGCACCACATCCGTGGTGGCAAAGAAGCTGGGAAGGCAGTATGTAGGAATAGAAATCGATGAATACTATGGCTGTCTTGCCGAGAGGCGACTGGAACTGGCAGAGGCAGATAACAGCATTCAGGGGTATTGCGATGGCGTCTTTTGGGAGCGGAATACGCTTAGCGAACAGACTAATGAGACGGGTGAAAATCATCAAGCGAGAGAACCGGAAGACATGCTGGC
Organism: Gammaproteobacteria bacterium; assembly: GCA_963422205.2. GTDB lineage: Bacteria > Pseudomonadota > Gammaproteobacteria > Eutrophobiales > Eutrophobiaceae > CAXMWX01. The sequence goes on from CAXMWX010000005.1 coordinate 563,958, forward strand.
TGGATAAAGCATTACCCGGCCAGCTTGTCCTGTGTCCTGGTATCAAAATCACTGGCCGCATGACGCTCATGCAACTGCTCTTTTGGCTCTCCCCAGGTGCGGTTTACCATGCGCCCTCGCTGCACCGCCGGGCGCTGCAAGATGTCTTCCGCCCATCGGCACAGGTGTTGGTATGAGGCGGTCTGCAAAAATTCGGCAGCGTCATAGAGCACATTAAACGTCAGATTGCCATACCAGGGCCAGATAGCCATATCCGCAATACTGTACTCATCAGCGCACAGGTAGCGATGCTCGGCCAGGTGCCGGTCAAGCACATCCATCTGCCGTTTCACTTCCATGGTAAAGCGGTTAATACTGTATTCCATCCTGGTCGGCGCATAACGATAAAAATGCCCAAAGCCGCCGCCAAGATAAGGCGCACTGCCTATCTGCCAGAATAACCACGACAGACAGGCCGCACGGGCGGATGGATCAGCAGGGATAAACCGGCCAGACTTCTCCGCCAGGTAGAGCAGGATGGCCCCGGACTCAAACACCTTGACGGGCGGGGTGGTGCTGCAATCCAGCAGGGCGGGGATCTTCGAATTCGGGTTCAGCTCAACAAAGCCGCTGCCGAACTGCTCACCCTCATCAATCCGAATCAGGTGTGCATCATATTCTGCTTCGCCAACACCCAGGGCGAGCAGCTCCTCCAGCATGATCGTCACCTTCACACCATTCGGCGTAGCAAGCGAGTACAGTTGCAACGGATGCTTGCCAATGGGCAACGCGTTATCATGAGTCGCCCCGGCAAACGGCCGGTTAATTTTAGCAAACCTGCCGCCGCTCTGCTCATCCCAAGTCCAGATGTCAGGCGGGGTATAAGCGGGGGCTTGTTGTTCTGGGTTATGGCTCATGGGTTATGGGTTATGGGTTATGGGGCTTGATCTCTCATAAGATGGGGCATGTTGGCATCCGTTCCGCCCTGTGCGTTTTTAGTCTGCTCGTTTCAGGTCGGCCAGTTGCCCCATGCAGACCCGGGCAAGGCGGGTGATGGCCTCCCAATCCTCATTCTCCACCAGTGTCGGCGTCACCATCCAGGAGCCGCCAACGCAAAACACGTTTGGCATGGTGATAAAAGTACCCAGATTGTTTGTATTGATGCCACCGGTGGGGCAGAACCTGACCTTGGGGAAGGCGGCCTGAAAGGCGGGCAACAGCGCCACGGCGTTGAGGGGTATGGCCGGAAACAGCTTCAGATGATGCCAGCCATAATCCATACATGACATGATCCCGGAAGCGGAACTGACGCCGGGCAAAAAAGCCGTGTTTTTGGTCGCCGCCATCGCTAACAGCTTATCGGTGACACCCGGTGAGACGATAAAGTCCACGCCCAGATCAACCACCTCAGCCAGCAGTTCAGGACGGGTCACCGTGCCAGCCCCCACCAGGATATCCAGATCGGCTTGCTTGACGGCCTTGATGGCATCAAGCGCAGCGGGAGTACGGCAGGTTATCTCGATACAGGAAAGCCCGCTTTGCCGCAGCGCTTCGGCCAGCTTGACTGTCGCCGCCACCCGGCTCGCCGTCACCACGGGTAATATGCCAATCTGTTCAAGTTGCTGATATATCTCTGACATGATGTTGCCTGGTCTGTCCCTCTGGCTTACTTATAAAACCGCTGATGCCTTGTGATCGTCTTGCGCCTGGCTGAAATCATTTCACATTATGCCAGAAAAATCGACCACCACCCATGACAGGAAAGCAGGACATAACACAAACCGCTCAGGCTGCTTATCCATGCACTCGCTCGCCCAGCAGATGGGTTTCCCGGATCACCCGATCATCACCTAACATCATCAGGACAAACAATTTCTCTTCCAGATGCTCTGGCAGATGCTCTACCATATTCATGCGCCTCTCCAGCAGGGGCGTGGCGGCAGGCTCGATGATGATAAAATCTGCCTCTTTGCCGGCGGCAAAATTACCCACATGCTGATCAATATATAAAGCGCGGGCACCGCCCAGGGTGGCCAGATAAAAAGCCCGCAATGATGACAAGGACTGGCCGGACATCCGCATGACCTTGTATGCCTCATGCAGGGTCTGCAACATGCCAAAACTGCTGCCGCCACCCACATCAGTCGCCATGCCGACACGCATACCGGCATCATCGGCGGCCTGCATATCAAACAAACCACTGCCCAGGAATAAATTCGAGGTCGGACAAAATGCCGCGGCGGCGCCACAGGCGGCCATGCGCCGTCGGTCGGCGGCATCCAGATAAATACAGTGCGCCAGCACCGAGCGCTCTCGCAACAAGCCGAAGGCATCGTACACATCCAGATAACTTCGGCTGTGCGGAAACAACGCGGCAACCCACTTGACCTCCTCCCGATTTTCTGCCACGTGGGTGTGCATGAACACATCATCATATTCATCCAGCAAACGGCCGGCCAGCTTTAGCTGTGCGCTGGTTGAGGTAGGCGCAAAACGCGGAGTGACCGCATATAAAAAACGATCTTTTTTATGCCAGGTCTCGATCAATGCCCTGACATCGGCATAACCTGATTGTACGCTATCCTGAAAATCATCCGGGCAGTTCCTGTCCATCATCACCTTGCCGGCGGCAAGGCGCATACGATAACGCCGGGCAGCGGTAAAAACCGCATCAATGCTTTGCTTGTGTACACTGCCCAGCACCAGCGCCGAGGTGGTGCCATTGCGAAACAACTCCTGTAGAAAAAAGTCCGCCACCTCACAGGCATAGGCATAATCGGCAAAACGTCTCTCGGCAGGAAAGGTATATCGCTGCAACCAGTCGAGCAATTCCCCGGCGGGCGAGGCAATGATATCCGCTTGCACATAATGTATATGGCAGTCGATAAACCCCGGCATGATCAGACAGCCGGAATAATCCTGTACCTTAACCCCCTCAAGGCCAGGCAACAATTCCTGATAAGGCCCAACGCTGATGACATGACCGGCATCCAGAAGCAACAGCCCATCGGCAAAATATTCATAGGCCAGGTGCGAGTCGGTTGTGGCAGGATCATCGAGGAAGTGTAGAATGCTGGCACGCAGGGCCTTTGTCTCTGCATTTTTTGCAGCTATGATCATGCAGCAGGACTCCTTGACATGGACTAAACGACAGGCTGTTATGCAAACGCCAGCGGCTGATGCCGCTGCTGGCAAGTGCAAACGCCTAGCGTAAAAGTATGCCTGATTTTCACAGAAAAAACAGGATGACTGGCCACCGGCAAGACATTATCATCGGCGCAAAAACGATCTGCACCCAAGACCCCCGGAGTGCATCATCATGGTTGAAAAAGTCTATCTCAGTGCCAATGAATTATTGGCTGATTCCTTTACCATGGCCGCAGAGATATATGCCAGCGGCTTCCGCCCGGACTTTATCATCGGCATCTGGCGCGGCGGTACCCCGGTGGGAATCGCCGTCCAGGAATACCTGCAATACAAAGGCGTAAAAACCGATCACATCGCCATCCGCACCTCCTCGTATACCGGTATCAACCAGCCGTCAAAAACCATCCGTGTACACGGCCTGCATTACATCATCGAGAACGTCAATGCGGACGACTCACTGCTGATCGTTGACGATGTGTTTGATTCCGGCAGCAGCATCCAGGCGGTGATTGATGAGTTGTCCCAGAAAACCCGCCGTAATATGCCGGAGGTGCTGAAGATAGCCTGTCCCTGGTATAAGCCTGACAATAACAAAACCGATATCGTGCCGGATTACTACCTGCATGAAACCGCGGCCTGGCTGGTGTTTCCACATGAGTTGATCGGCTTGCGTATTGAGGAGATCCGCCAGGGCAAGCCGGAGATGGCGGAGGTGTTGGCATCCCTTAAAGACTGAACACCAGGCGGCCTGATACCAACACGCTGGCTTGCGATCTGATCTGTGCCGAGATCAGGATTGCGACAGCACCCATCACCACCGGCGATAAAAGCAGGCCCTTGCCCTAAATCTCATGCCGCAAACACGGCCGACAAGTTCTGTGCAAAAGGCGGGGAGATGATGCCTTTCTCCGTGATGATGGCGGTAATGTACTTCGCCGGTGTCACGTCAAATGCAGGATTACCTGCCAGCGTTCCTTCCGGGGCAATCTGCTCATTGCCGATGCGGATCACCTCCTCCGGGTCGCGCTGTTCGATCTCAATCCCGCCTCCGTCCGCGGTCGAGATATCGATCGTGGACGTGGGGGCGGCGATGTAAAACGGCACGGCATGGGCGTATGCCACCAGCGCCAGGTTATAAGTGCCGATTTTATTCGCCGTATCGCCATTGGCAGCAATACGATCACAACCCACCACACAAAAATCCACCCCGCCCCGCTGCATGTAAAAACCCGAAGCCCCATCCACGATCAGCGTGTGCGGAATCCCCAGTTGTGCCAACTCCCAGCAGGTCAGGCGCGCACCTTGCAGGCGCGGGCGGGTCTCATCCACCAGCACGGCAATATTCCGGCCCTGCTCGTGCGCCGTGCGAATCACGCCCAGTGCCGTACCATACCCCACGGTGGCCAGGCCGCCGGTGTTGCAATGGTGTATGGCCGTTGCCTGCTGCGGCACCAGCGCCAGCGCCTGTTCGCCGATGCGTTTGTTAATAGCGATATCCTCTCGGGCGATGGTATGGGCGGCGGTTAATACCTGCTGCCGTAACTCATCGGCACTGTGTACGTTGGCGCTGGCGATGTCTGCCTTAATGCGATCCAGCGCCCAGCACAGGTTCACCGCCGTCGGCCGGGCGCAGCGCAGCACAGCATCGGCCTTCTGGTAGAGCCGTTGCAGTGCTGCCAGATCATCGCTGCCGTGATGATAAAGCTCCACCGCCAGCCCATAGGCCGCCGCCGCACCGATGGCCGGTGCGCCCCGAATCACCATGTCCCTGATGGCCGCCGCCACCCCGGCAGCATCGGTATAATCCCAATAGACCTGCCGGGCCGGGAGCTGCCGTTGATCCAGCAGGCGCACGCTGTTATCGGCCTCACGCCAGGCAATACTGTGATACTCCATCGGCATCACGCCTCGCCTTCAAAAGGCTTTGCTGGACAGCACACCGCCATCCACCCGCAATTCCGCCCCGGTGATCCAGGCCGCGGCGGTAGAGCTTAAAAACAAACAGGCGTTGGCCACATCCTCGGCCCGTCCCAGCCGCTCAAGCGGTGCTGACTTTCTCCAGCCCGCCACCCCTTCCGGCCATTCCGCTTCAATGCCTTGACGCCAGATAAGCCCGGGCAGCACGGCATTACAGCGAATACCATACCGCCCCAACTCACTGGCAGCACTGCGGGTAAACATATTCACGCCGGCTTTTGCCGCCGTGTAATGGCTGTGCATCGGCATGACATGCTGGGATTCAATCGATGAGATATTGACGATGGATTTGTGCCGGGCCGCCTTCATGTAGGCAATGACAGACTGGGTACATAAAAACGTTGAGCGCATATTGGCGCACATCACAGCATCCCATTCGGCTGTCGTCATATCAACAATCGAAGAGAGGGGATAATGACCGGCATTGTTGATCAACACATCAACCGGCTGGTCGGTGGCGATGTCGGCGAACATCTGCTGCACCTCCTGTTTCCTGCCAACATCGGCAGAAATCGTCACCGCCTGCCCGCCGTTGTCTTCGATCTTCCGTTGCAGTGCCTCGGCCCTCGCCCTGCCGGAGCGGTAATGAATAACCACACGCGCACCCGCCTCAGCAAAACGCTCGGCAATGCCCGCCCCCACCACACCGCTTGCACCGGTGATGACCACCGTGCAGCCGGTAAAATCAGTAAACTCTGCCAAGCTGGATGAGGGCATCACATTCATGCCGATAGCATAGCGCGCTGGCGCTGGCCTTGCCATGACAGATGGCGCAAAATGCCGACAGGAGTAGTTAAGGTGGGCGTGCCTGGGTTATGATCAGGCGGTGTTTCTTAAAAACATACCTTAATAAAACCTACCGGAGATATCCTGATGACCGTGGTTCGCCTCGCATTCAAGCACCCTCATCGTAAGCGGTTTTTGCAGGAGAAAACCATCCAGCGCCTCGTCCTGGATAAGTATGATTGCATTATCACCGAGGGTGAGCATGCAGATGTGCTGATACACGGCCCCAGGCTTACCCTAAAAGAGGGCGCTTTCCATACCGTGATAGACGATATCAATCTGCAACACACCCCGGCCAGAACCCTGATCTTCTGTGGCGAGAACATTGAAGCCGTGGATATGTTTCCCATGCCCATAACGAAGGTGATACGTTTGCTGACGAGGTTGCTGAACCTGCTGCTACCCCCCCCCCCCCCCCCCCCCCCCCCCGAAAGTCATACAAATCGCACAAGCATCATCGGGCAAATACCGAAGAGCACGGAGCCAAAGAGCGCGGGGAATGGAACGAGCCCCATGCTGACCGTTAGAATAGCGCTGGCCAGATCACTCGTGTTTCTCATTCATGCCATCATCAAGGTCTGGCTTAAAGTAGAAAAATCCAACACCATGCGCCGCTTGATCGACAGGAGAAAACTGTATTATCGCAGGCCGGCCTTAACCCGCTATATTCAGAACCTGCCTGGTGCCAATAACTATGTGGTGGCTACCAATAAAGTGAACGAGACGGACAACATCCTGACCCTGCCGCTCTTCTTTCGCCCCTGTAGCGGCGACTGGCAGCGGTTTACTGAACCCAAGCCAGGCTTGGAAGAGAAAACGCGCTTCTGTGCCTTTGCGGTATCTGGCCTCGGAGATTGCAGCAGGCTGCACTGCCTGCGAAGCCTGCTGTGCGTTGAGTTATCCAAATACAAACCGGTCGACTGTTACGGGCCCTGGCTCAATAACGCCACCGTGCCGCAGGCGCTGGTAGAGAAACACAGCGAGGGAAAAACAAAACTGGATCATTTTACCGCAGCGGATATCATGCAGGCATGCAATAAGGCTTACCATCCTGATTGTGGCGGGGTGGATCGCGATGCCTTGAATCAGGACGTGTTCAGGGACTACAAATTCGTGATTTGTTTTGAGAACAGCATCGCCGAGGATTACATCACCGAGGAACTGCCCAATGTCATGCTGGGCGGCAGCATCGGTATTCATTACGGGGCGCCCAATGTGGGGGAGTATTTCAACCCCAAATCGTTTATCAATTATGCGGACTACGATGATTACCAGGCGGTCATTGACAGGATCATCGCCCTGGACAAAGACGATGAGCAATACATGCACATGCTAAGCGAGCCTTATTTCCCGGACAATCGGGTGCCGGAGATCATCATCGAAAAAGAAAAGGCGCTGTGCCGGTTTCTGGACAGGATTTTTCTTGGCCGATGATAAGGCGGGCGTGAAGGCGAACATTAAGATCATGGCCATTATCTCCACAGATCATATCGCAGCTTTTTGGGCGGGATGCCTGGCCGTGCTGATAGCCGGCGGCCTGTGCGCTACGGCGAGCAATGCAGCAGAGGTTGATCTCATCATCAGTGCAGATCACATCGTCACCATGGATGAGAGAAATACCGTCATCAAAAACGGCGCACTGGCGATCAACGATGGCAGCATCATCGCCATCGATCACCGTGACAGAATTCGCCAGCAATATCAGGCACGCCAGACTTTAAGCGGTCATCATCGTCTGCTCATGCCCGGCCTCATCAACGGACATACCCATGCCGCCATGACCCTGTTTCGTGGTCTGGCCGATGATCTCGCCCTGATGGACTGGCTCAATAATTACATCTTTCCGGCGGAGATCCGCTTTGTCGATGAGACCTTCGTGCGTATCGGCACCCAGTTAGCCTGTCTGGAGATGATCAAAGGCGGGACGACCACCTTCGTGGATATGTACTTCCACCCACGGGAGATCGCCCGGGTCGTGGCGGCATGCGGTATGCGGGCGATTATCGGGGCGGCCGTGATTGAACAGCCCAGCGGCTACACCAAAGACTTTGCCGATGCCATGCTAAAAGCCGAGCGTTTTATCGCCGAATGGCAAGGGAAAAACAGCCGCATCACACCGGCCTTCGCCGCCCATGCCGCTTATACCATCGGCCCGGAGAACCTGAAGCTCGTTCGCCAAGCAGCCAATGCCGCCGCCGTGCCGGTGCTCATCCACCTGGCCGAATCCCGAACCGAGCTTGAGATCATCGATCAGCGCTATAACAACACGCCGGTTAAGCACCTGGCCGCCATGGACTTCTTCAGCGGCCCGACGATAGCAGCGCATGTCGTCTGGCCAACCGATGCAGAACTGCCCATTCTGGCGCGATACCAGGTGGCGGCAATCCACAACCCCACTTCCAACATGAAAACCGCCTCCGGATTCGCCCCGGTGCCGAAACTGCTTCAGCAGGGCGTGCCGGTCGGCCTTGGCACCGATGGGGCGGCCTCCAATAATGATCTGGATATGTGGGAGGAGATTCGGCTGGCGGCGCTGCTGCACAAGGGGAAGTTACTGAACCCGCAAATCCTGCCGGCCATGACTGTGCTGGAGATGGCCACCCGCCGGGGCGCCGAGGCGGTGGGCCTGGGGGAGATCACCGGCAGCCTGGCCGTGGGCAGGCGTGCCGATGTGATCCAAATCTCGCTTGAAGCGGCTCACCTGGTGCCGGTGTACGATGTGGTCTCGCATCTTGTCTACGCCGTTGATGCCCAGGATGTGCAGACCGTCATCATTGATGGCAAGGTGGTGATGCGTGATCGCAAGATCCTCACACTGAACGAAGCGGCTGTGATCGATGCTGCCCGCACCATCGCAACGCAAATCAACCAGGCCATGCGGGCAACGCCATAATGCCTTATCTCCATGCCAGACATAACGGCTGAACAGATCATTGCACACCTTAACCTGCGGCCCCTGCCCATCGAAGGCGGCTATTATGCCGTCACCTACCGCTCGGATGAGACGCTGCCCGCTGCCAGCCTGCCTGAACGCTACGACAATGCTCGCCCGCTTGCCGGGGCGATCTATTTTTTGATGACCACAGCGCAGTTCTCCGCCCTGCACAGCTTGCCCACCGATGAGGTGTATTACTATCACCTGGGCGACCCGGTAGAGATGTTATTGCTGCATCCCGATGGGACGGGCACCGTCAGGATCCTCGGGGCGGATATCTGCGCCGGGCAACAGCTGCAAACCCTCGCCCCCCGACAGTGCTGGCATGGCGCCCGGCCACGGCCCGGCGCTCGGCATGGTTTCAGCCTGTGCAGCACCTCCATGGCACCGGCCTATGCCACAGGTGATGCGGTGTTTGCCGAACGGGAGGGGCTGATAGCACAGTATCCGCCATTTGGCACGCTGATCACCGCCTTGACTCGGCCAGCGGCCTGATACACCAGCAACCCCGTCAGCCAAGCCGCCATGCCCGCCTATGTCTTTAACGCCCGGCCCGGTGATATTGCCGAGACGGTCATTATGCCCGGGGACCCGTTGCGGGCGAAGTATATTGCCGAGTCCTGTCTGGATGATGCCAGAGAAGTGACCAATGTACGCAATATGCTGGGTTTTAGCGGCAGCTACAATGGCAGGGCTGTCAGCGTCATCGGGCATGGGATCGGCATTGCCTCAGCCATGCTCTATACCACCGAGTTGATCCGGGCGTGGGGCGTGCGGCGCATTATTCGGGTGGGTAGCTGTGGTACGGTCAGTGCGGCTGTCAAGCTGCGTGATCTGGTGATCGCCATGGGCGCATCGACCGACTCAAACGTGAACCGCACCCGCTTCAGGGGGCATGATCTGGCGGCGATAGCGGATTATGATTTACTGCAAGCCGCCGTAGAGAATGCCCGCCGGCAGGGTCTCACCTACCATGTGTGTAACGTCTTCACTTCGGATTTTTTCTACCCCCCGGCGGATGCCGAGATGTGGGATATTCTGGAACGCTACCGGGTGCCGGTCGTGGAGATGGAGATCGCCGGCATTTATGGCGTTGCAGCGGAATACGGTGCGGCGGCCATCGCCCTGTGTACCGTCAGTGATGATGTGCATACCCACACAGGCATCTCCCAGAAAGAGCGGCAAGAGGGTTTTGATGACATGATCCGGGTGGCGCTGGAGACCGCCGCTGCACCCGCCCCATGACAGCTATGCCGCAAGCCAGATCGGCCCTGCCGGGGCTTGTCAACGGCGCTGACGGACTGGGCGCTCGCAAACAGGGCTTGCCCTATGTTGCTTCTTCACAACAAAATCGAATCTTTCAATTTGCATTGTCAACAACCCGGTAATCCAGTACCCTCGCCGCCTGATATGAGCGCTTGACAACACATACCGGATCAACCCCGGATGGTTTATTTATCCCTAAGGAGACTAACAAGTTATGAGATTCAATCCGCCCAGCATCGGCATTGCCTTGCTTGCAACCGCCTTCATTGGTCACACGTTTGCACAAGGCGTTCTGGAAGAGATCATCGTCACGGCACAGAAGCGTGAGCAGAATATTCAGGAGGTGCCCCTCTCCATAACCAACTTATCCGGGGACAGGCTAAATGCGCGGTTTACAGGCGGTGAGGATATCCTCAGTCTGTCCAGTGCGGCGCCGGGGCTGCATGTGGAATCATCCAACGGTCGCCTGGCGCCGCGCTTTTATCTGCGTGGCCTCGGCAATGCGGATTTCACCCAGGCGGCATCCCAACCGGTATCCATCGTCTTTGATGAAGTGCCCATGGAAAAAGCGGCGCTGAAGGCATTTCCCCTGTTCGATATGGCGGACATTGAAGTCATTCGAGGCCCGCAGGGGACGCTGTTTGGTCGCAACACAACAGCCGGTATTATCAAGATCGATTCACGCCGACCAACCGAAGAAACCGAAGGCTTTGCGAGGCTCGCTGTGGGTAATCTGGGTACTGTCAATGCCGAGGCAGCCATCGGCGGCACACTGGTTGAACAGGTATTAACAGGCCGGGCTTCATTCATGACTCAAAACCGTGCAGACTGGGTCAGCAATGGTTTCACGGGCGAAGCAGATGCCCTCGGCGGTCATAATGTGTTTGCCGGTCGGCTACAGTTGTTGTGGACGCCGAGAGATGATGTCACTGCCTGGGTGATGCACCAGCATCAGGACGCCGATGGTACTGCCAGCCTGTTCCGCGCCAATGTGCTCAGCACAGGCAGCAATGAACTCAACGATAATTATGATCGGGATACGGTATTTTTCGATGGCGGCGACAATAATCCCGGCAAGATCAAATCACATGGCACCACGGTAAAACTGGACTGGGACATCAATCGGCATACCATTACCTCGATCACCGCTTATCAGGATGTCTATGATCGCTTTGGCCGCTCTGATATTGATGGCGGTAACCCCCGCGGCCCGGGTAGGATACCCTTCCCGGTCGATACCGGCAGTTCTCTGGAACTCACGCAGTTCACGCAGGAGGTTCGTCTTGCCAGCCAGCTGGATGGGGCATTCAATTATCAGGTGGGGCTGTTTTATTTTGAGGATGATCTGGCAATTAACTCCCAGGGGGTAAGACAGGAAGAGTTTCAAACCAACTCAACTTCCAATATTGAGAATACCACCTGGGCGGTCTTCGGACAGGGCAGCTATGCGGTAAATGAGCAACTGACGCTGACCGCCGGCGTGCGTTACACCGATGATGAGAAAGACGCCCTGCATGTTGATTTCAACCCGCCGATCATCCCGTCAGTGCCGATTGCATTATCCGATGACAATATCAGTTGGGATCTGGCCTTATCCTATGCCATGACCGATGAGGCACAGGTCTATGCCCGTATTGCTTCCGGTTTCAGAGCACCGACTATCCAGGATCGTATTGAGGATGATGTCAATATCACAACGGCTGATTCAGAGACCATCATGTCGTATGAGGTCGGTTACAAGGCAGACATCAACCAGCGACTGCGCTTGAATACCGCCCTGTTCTATTATGACATTGATGATATGCAGCTCACCGCCATAGGCGGTACCGCAAACACGACCTCCCTGTTGAATGCAAAGGGCGGCGAGGGTTACGGTCTTGAGTTTGACATTGACTGGATCGCAACGGATAACCTGATAGTGTCCGGCGGTTTTGGCTATGCCAGGACAAAAATTAAAGATGAGATCTTGTCGGTCAGCCAGTGCAGTTCATGCACGATTACCGATCCTCTAAACGATAACAATCGTGCCCTGATTAACGGCAACCCCTTCCAGCATGCCCCGCTGTGGACGGCCAATATTGAGTTGGACTATCGCCACCCGCTCTCTGGCGATGGCGAGTTGTATCTGTTCACGGACTGGAAGTTCAAGGGCGAGACCAACGACTTTCTCTACGAGAGTATTGAATACATCACCGATACCCAGTTCGAAGGCGGCTTGCGGGCAGGTTATCGCAATGTCACCCACAACTATGAGATCGGTTTTTTCATCCGCAATATTACCGATGAGGACAACCTCATCGGCGGTATCGACTTCAACAACAACACCGGCTATGTCAATGAACCACGGGTGTGGGGAGTGGAAGCGGCTTACCGTTTTTAGGCCAACGGGCGGTGCCACAAGCTGGCGATAACCGATTGCCTCTGGCGCTTGTCCCTGTCCATACGGCACCAAAGGCCGCCGCCCCATAGCCTGATGCCCGCCGATGATTGCAGCGTTGCCGCCGATGATTGCAGCGTTGTTTTAAGAGACCGATGAGCAGGGTGAACAGACGCGATTTTCTCCGTAATGCGATCCTAGGGCTGGGCAGTGCGCCGCTGGCCGGTGCGCTTGCCGCTGACATGCCCTCATCCAACCCGTTCACGCTGGGGATCGCCTCAGGTGATGTCACGAGCAACTCGGCCGTTTTATGGACCCGGCTGGCGCCTCAGCCCTTGAGGGCAGATGGCGGTATGCCCGCCGTCAATATTCCGATCAGCTGGGAATTGTCACTGGATGCGAACATGTCCCGCATTGTCCGGCGCGGGGAAGCACAGGCCGGGCCAGCACTGGCCCACTCGGTGCATATCGAACTTGAGGATCTGACGCCTGATCGGGCGTACTGGTATCGCTTCGCTACGGCAAAACACCTATCGCCAACAGGCAGAACCAAAACACTGCCGGGCATGGACGGCCTGCCGCGTGCTGCCCGCTTTATCACCGCCTCTTGCCAGAACTACACGCATGGTTACTTCATCGCCTATGCACATATACTTGCCGAGCGACCGGATTTCATCATTCACCTGGGCGATTATATTTATGATACCGCCTATGGAGAGACATTCAGGCAGCACGACAGCGAGCAACCCCCGGTCACGCTGGCTGACTTCCGGCGACGGCATGCGCTGTACAAAACCGATCCATACCTCAAGCACGCCCATGCACAACTGCCCTTCTTCGTCACCATCGACAACCATGATGCGGTGGAAGACAACCATCCAGATACCTTCAAGCGGCGTACCGCCGCCTATCAGGCATGGTATGAGCACATGCCCGTATCCGGCTACCGCCTGGCCGGTCAACACGCTATCGATATGCACCGGCGCATCCAGTTTGGCGAGCTGCTCACGATCAGCCTGTTGGATCCCCGGCAATTTCGCGATCAGAAAAATCTCTGCCCTGATAACCCGTACCCGGAGTATGGTTTCGGCAATTACCGTGAGCGATGCAAGGAGGTATTCGCCGAAGACAGAACCATGCTGGGCGCGGTGCAGGAGCAATGGCTGGCCGACAACCTCATCCACAACGAAGCGGCCTGGAATGTGATCGCCTCTGCCAGCCCCGTCTCAAGTTTTGAGTACCATCTGGACGGCAAAAAACTGCACTATACAGGTGCCTGGGATTTCTATCCTGCAAACCGGCAGCGCATTAAGCAGGCGCTCAGCCAGGCCAGGATAGGGCATCCCGTTATCCTAAGCGGCGATCTGCATTCCTTCTGGGCGATCAGGGATGCGCTTTGTATGCAGCAGGATAAGCACCTGCCAGTGACAGAGTTCGTTACCTCATCCATCACGGCTAACTGGCCGGAGCCGCTGGCAAGACCCGTGACGGATAATCTGCCGCACAATCCCCATGTCGCATTTTATGCGCCGGATAAACGAGGATACTTGCTGCATGAAGTGAACCAGACCACCTGGAAAACCACCGCCCGCGCAATACAGGATGTGAGAGATAGACACTCGCCCGCATTCAATCTGGCCAGCTTCCTGGTGGAGAACGGAAAACCCGGTTTTACACGAATTTATCAAGACGTGCCTGGAGTTCAGGGCAGCACAGATTTTTCGAATTTGTACGCATGACGACAAAACACATCAATGCCAGGTTCGGTGATTTTGCCGAGACCATCATCCTGCCCGGTGATCCGCTGCGTGCGAAACACATTGCCGAGACCCACCTGCAAGCCGCCAGACAGGTGAGCGATGTGCGTAACATGCTCGGCTTTACCGGCACATACAAAGGCAAGCCCGTCTCGGTCATGGGCTCTGGCATGGGCATTCCTTCGGCATCAATTTACTGCACCGAGCTGATCAACCATTACGGGGTAAAACAGATTATCCGTGCCGGTAGCTGTGGCAGTGTTCTGCCTCAGGTAAAATTGCGTGATATCGTCATCGGCATGGGCGCATGTACGGATTCCAACGTGAATCGCCTGCGTTTTAAGGGCTATGATTTTGCTGCCCTGGCCGATTATGATCTGCTGCATCATGCTGTAGCAACAGCCAAGGCAAGGCAACTCGCTGTCCATGTCGGTAATATTTTCTCGGCCGATTTGTTTTACACGCCGGATGCGGACATGTTCAAGGTCATGGCAAAATACACGATCCTCGGCGTGGAGATGGAAGCGGCCGGGATCTATGGCCTGGCGGCGGAGTTTGGCGCCCGGGCATTGGCGCTCTGCACAGTCAGTGATCACATCAGCGATGGCACCGCACTGTCTGCCAAAGAAAGGCAACTCAGCTTTGATGAGATGATCGAATTGGCCATGGAGACCGCCCACATCAGCACGTGACTAGGGCGTTCTAAAAATGAGGCGTGGCTGACACAAAAAGTGAGGCGATACTTATCGTCATTTTCAACCGCTGTATTGGCTGCTCAATACCCATCGCCATGTCTATCACCGGCATCCTGCATGGCAGCACCGACGATAAGCAAACCGGCGCTGGTGCCCAGGCGATTGGCACCGGCGGCTACCATGGCACAAGCCGTCTCATAGCTACGGATCCCGCCACTGGCCTTCACGCCAATCTCAGCACCCACGGTGGCACGCATCAGCCTGACATCGTCCAGCGTTGCACCACCGGTAGAGAAACCGGTAGAGGTCTTGACAAAAGCCGCCCCGGCCGCCACCGCCGCCTTGCAAGCGATGACTTTCTCCTCAATATTTAACAGACAGGTCTCCAGAATCACCTTGACCAACCGGCCCCGGGCAGCCGCCACCACAGCGGCCACGTCTGTGTGCAGAAAATCATACTGACCGGATTTTAACGCGGCAACATTCAATACCATGTCCAGCTCATCGGCGCCTTGCTCAACCGCAATGCGGGCCTCCCTTGCCTTTGCCTCGGCAGCATGTGCGCCCAACGGGAAACCGATCACCGTGCACAGCTTGACAGCAGAATGCCGTAATTGCTCGGCTGCCACCGGGACATAAAAAGGCAACACACAGACCGAGCAGAAATTCTCCTGGCGGGCTTCGGCACAAAGCTGTGCTACCTGCTCTGCTGTGCTCTCAGGCTTGAGTAACGTATGGTCGATCAAACCGGCCAATGCCTGGCGCTGCATCAACTGAACCCGCCGCTCTCGCTAATAGCCGTAACCGAAATTTTCCTTGAAGCGTTCGGCAAACGCTTCTCGGCTGATGGTGTGGTTCTGGGTGCCACAGGTTTCGATCTTGACCGCCGCAATCAAGGCCGCAATCCGGCCGGTCGTCTCCCAGCCGAGGCCCTGCATCAGGCCGCATAACAGGCCCGCCCGGTAAGCATCGCCGCAGCCGGTCGGGTCTTTTATCTCACTGATCCTGGCCGCAGGTATGTCAAACGTTTTCTCTTGCGTGTAGATAGATGAGCCTTGCCCGCCCCTGGTCACGATAAGCGCCTCCACATAGCGAAGGATGGTCTCTGCATTGAGCGCAGTCTTGTCTTTGACCAACTGCCATTCATAATCATTAAAGACCAGCCAGGTCGCCTGCCTGAACGCATGCAGCAACTCCTGTTTGCATAATACCG
The DNA here is from genome assembly GCA_963422205.2 of Gammaproteobacteria bacterium. Lineage (GTDB taxonomy): Bacteria > Pseudomonadota > Gammaproteobacteria > Eutrophobiales > Eutrophobiaceae > CAXMWX01. The sequence goes on from CAXMWX010000005.1 coordinate 580,090, forward strand.
TCACGTTCTGGCCAGGATCAAAGAAACAGGGAATCCCGGCCGCCGCAAACTGCTCAACATGCTGCAACATGCCTGCTTTGCCATCGGGTGCAACAATGCCTATGCTGATGCCGGTTGCATCGGCGATGTGATTCTCATGTGCATAGGCCATCGCCCCCAGTTGAAATGAGGTGATCTGGTTATCGTCCAGATCGGTGGTAATAAAACACTGGGCAGTGAAGGTGTTATCAATCAGCTTGATATGACGGCTGTCCACGCCCAGTGAATCCAGATGTTTTTTATAGCTGTCAAAATCCATGCCGGCCGTGCTCATGGGAATACCATCTGCATTGAGTAATTTCATATTGTAGATGATATTACCGGCACACCCGCCGAACTCGCGCCGCATCTCCGGCACCACAAAACAGACATTTAATATATGGATTTTATCCGGCAGGATATGATTTTTGAAATGATCCGGGAAGACCATAATATGGTCATACGCCATCGAACCACACACGAGCGCTGTCATAGATATTCCTTATAGAGAAGCGATTCTAAGAATACGGCAAAGATTAGCAGATGATATTATTCCCAATGATATTCATCAAACCGTCATACTGCCCTGCTATTTTACACCGATGACGCATTTGTTTGTACTTTAGCCTTGCACAGGAACACCATGCCGGAAGAGAAAATGAAAATCTGCGTGTTCTGCGGCTCCAGCGTTGGCAGCAGGCAGGCATATACCGAGGCTGCTAAAGCATTGGCGCAAGAACTGGTGCAACGCGATATTGAGCTCGTCTATGGGGGCGGCGATGTCGGCCTGATGGGTGTGCTGGCAAACAGCGTGATGGCCGCCGGTGGGCGGGTGATCGGCATCATGCCAAAATTCCTCGCTGACAAGGAGCTGGCGAGCAACGAGATAACCGAGTTACGCATCGTCAATTCCATGCACCAGCGCAAGGCGATGATGTCTGAATTGGCCAACGGCTTTATTGCCTTGCCGGGCGGTCTTGGCACCTTCGAGGAGTTATTTGAAGTGCTGACCTGGCAACAACTGGGCATTCAACACAAACCCTGCGCCTTGCTCAATATCTGTGATTACTATGCGGTACTGCTGCAATTAATGGTGCAGGCAGTCGCCGAGGGATTTATCAGAACCGAACATAAAGATATGCTCATCGTTGGCGCCACACCGGCTGAGGTGCTGGATAAATTATCTGCCTATCAACACCGGCACATCGAGAAGTGGACTGATCGGGATGTTCAGGTGCAAATCTGATAAGATGACTGACTGGTGAGCATGACCATAGCCCCTTAAGTATAAATTCCGCTTGCCTGCCTGGCTTACAATGCTACTATGCACCCCCGTAGCCTTGGTGTAGCAAGGCTTTCCTAAGGGGTGGCCGTTGCGGCCTGAGATGTCTTGATGACGAACCCTGTGAACCTGATCCGGATCATACCGGCGTAGGGATAGGCTTGGCGTTTCTGTTGTTTCCCCCCTGCCTCATCCGGGTCTCTTGCGGCAAACCGCACAAGGAGGCTTGATATGTTGTTACAGTTATCGAACCGACTGGTTGCCACCGCCATGGCCCTATCCAGTATAGCCGCACCCGCCGCTAATGAAATTGCCGCCAATGAAATTGAAGAAATCATCGTAACCGCAGGCTTTCGTCCATCTAAACTCATGCAGAGCACGGGCAGCATCAGTGTGCTGGATGAGATGCAGATTTCTGATCGGGCGGCCTGGCAGATCACCGACATCCTGGGTACCCTGCCGAATGTCAATTACTCCTCGGCCGGTTCCCGAGCCAGGTTTATCCAGATGCGCGGCATCGGGGATATCGAGCAGTTTGTGGATCCCAAACACTATCCCTCCGTGGGTGTTTTAATTGACACCATGGAAGTCGGTACCACCGCCAATGGGGCAGTCTTGTCTGATGTGGCGCAGGTGGAAGTTTTGCGCGGCCCGCAGGGAACGCAATTCGGCGCCAATGCCCTGGCCGGCATCATCAACATACAGACACAGGATCCGGGCGAGAGATTCAACGGCACGGTCAGGGCCGGCTATGGCAATCGTGGTCACCGGCTGGTCAATGCCGTTGCCGGCGGGCCGCTGACAGAGACGTTCGGTGGTCGGCTTGCCGTGCAACGGCTGCAAAGCGATGGCTTTATCCATAATGCCTTCCTCAATGCTGAGGATACCAACGCCATTGACGAGACATCCCTGCATGGCAAGCTCATCTGGCGAGGTAAGGATGATAATGAAGTCCGGCTGACCGCCATGTATCTTGATCTCGATAACGGTTATGATGCGTTTTCACTGGATAACAGCCGCACGACTGTGACCGATGCCCCGGGCCGGGATGCACAACACACCCGGGCGCTGGCAGTGCAGAGCCGGTGGGCTATCCGGGGTAACAGCCGGCTTGAAACACAGCTTGGCTGGAGTGGCCATGATGAGGTCTATGGGTATGATGAGGATTGGGTGTTTGCCGGTTTTTGTCGTGATCTCTCATGCCCGTCCGGCGAGTTTAGCGGCACGGATACCATACGCCGAACCCGTGATGTGTATACTTTTGACAGCCGCATTCAGTCCGAATCATCTGCAACTACCAGCGTGGCCGGGGTGTATGCACAAGCCAGAAATGAAGCTTTGGCCAGAGAACACGCCGGAACATTCAGCAGCACCTATGACACCCGGCGCTATGCACTCTACGGCCAGCTTGATTATGTGTTTGCGCCAGCGCTCACTCTCACCACCGGGCTCCGGGTTGAGCATTTTCGCGATGCCTACAGCGACAGCCGGCGGCTGGATACCCGCTCCAGCGCCACCTACTGGAGCGGTGCGATCACATTGGCCTACCGCCCTTTAGAGAACACCTTGCTGTATGCCACCTTATCCCGTGGCGTCAAGCCCGGCGGAGTCAACACCGATGCCCGCTCCCGTCAACCGGCTATCTCGGCCAGCTTTACGCCCTTTCTTACCGAGCGTTTGCAATTTAATGCCGAGAGCCTGCTGAACAAGGAGTTGGGAGTCAAAGGCGATTATCTTAAACAACGCCTCCGCCTGCGGCTGTCCCTGTTTCATACAGACCGCCATAACGCCCAACTGGAGAGCTGGGTATGGGATGCGACAAATTTTATCTGGAGCGGCCTGCTGGACAGTACCAGCGATGCACAGAATTATGGTGCTGAACTGGCGCTTGACTACCGGCTTGCTGAGGGTATTTCAACGTTTGCCAATATGGGCTATCTTAAAACCCGTGTGGATGCGCTGACAACATTCGATCTGGACAGCGGACAGTTTGTTATCAGCACAGGCCGGGAGCAGGCCAAATCCCCTAACTGGCAATACAATGCCGGGCTTGAGTTTACTCTGTGGGGCGGGCTGCAAGGCCGGGTTGAGGTAGAAGGCCAGGACAGCAGCTTTTTTGGCTACTACCACGATGGCCGGCTGGATTCTTTCACCCTCGCCCATGCCAGCCTCAGCTATCCGCTGGGCAATCTCCGTATCCAGACCTGGATCAAAAACCTGTTCGATAAGGATTACACCATCCATGGTTTGTATTTTGCCAATGATCCGCGTGATGGCTTCACCAGGAATCGATCCTATTTTCAACTTGGCGAAGCACGCCGCTATGGCGTTACCATCAGTTACCGTTTTTAATCAGGCCAACGGATAGATCAGAGGAGGCAGACGATGAGGATGACCGCCGAAATCAGCATGTATCCATTATGCGAAGACCTTATCCCGAAAATTGATGCGGTGATAGCGAAGTTGAACACCTATGCCGAGATTGACGTGCACACCTTTACTACAGCAACGACCCTGACTGGCGAGTATGAAGCCGTGATGGCGGCCATCAGCGAGACCATCGCCTGGAGTTATGCAGAACACGGCAAGGCCGTCTTTGTCACCAAGTTCATTCCCGGCTATGCCCCTGGTGAGCATGTCTGAGCTGTGGCTGGCCCTGGGCGCCATGGCAAGCCAGACCTATTGGGAAAGTGCCGCCGTGCTGCTTGCCATCGCCTATCTGCTGTTAGCGGCACGAGCGAGCAGCCTGTGCTGGTATTGTGCGCTGTTCAGCACGGCAATTTATACTGTCCTCCTCTGGCATGTCAGCCTGCCAATGGAATCGGCCTTGAACGTCTATTACATGGCGATGGCGGTCTATGGCTGGTATCAGTGGCGCCACGGTGGGCAGCAAAACACCGGCGTGCGGATTCACACCTTCACCGGCAGGCAACATATAAGCATTGTGACAGGGGTGCTGGTGTTGACCGTCATCTCCGGTTATCTGTTAAGTCAGCATACCCGGGCGGCATGGCCTTATGTGGATTCTTTTACGACCTGGGCGAGCGTTGTGACCACGGTGATGGTGGCGAGAAAAATCCTGGAGAACTGGTTGTACTGGCTGGTGATCGACAGCCTGTCCATACCGCTGTACCTTGAGCGGGGGCTATATCAGACGGCCTTGTTATTTGTTATCTACCTGTTTATTGTCGCCTATGGTTATGCCACCTGGCGCCGACTGTATCGGCAGCAGCCTGCCCTGGCCCCTCATGCAGGCTGAATTGACCGCGCTTTTCTCTGCCGGACAACTACCGTTTGCGAATCCGCCAGAACTGCTCCGGCAATTAAGGGCCGGACGAAGCAACACAACATGGCTGATTAAGGCCGATGCTGAGTATTATATCGCCCAGGATAAAACCGCCAGCGCGCGCTGCCCCGGCGTTGAACCTCAGCGTGAACAACACATCATGCAGCAAGCCAGCCAGTGCGGCCTGGCCCCGGCGGTTGTCTATTATTCCCCGGAACGGCATATTCTCATCACTGAATATATGGCCGGTCGGCACTGGCAACGAAGCGATGCGAAGAACAAGAGGCTGCTTGAGCGGCTGCTGCACGCCATTCAGCAACTGCAGGCGCTTGATTCCGGCTGGCCAGCGCTGGATTATGCTGCTCATATTGATGCGTATTTTAATCAGCTTCAGCAACACCCAAGCCCGCTATTGGTGCAACAACAGCAGGCGGTGTCAGCCGAGTTGGCTCAGCTTGACTACCCGGCCGTGCTCTCACACCATGACTTAAATGCAGGCAATATCCTGCTGACCGACACCGGGCTGGTCTTTCTGGATTGGGAATATGCCGCCCCCGGCTGGTCATTATTTGATCTGGCGACTGTCATGGTCGAGTGCGGTGTCTCTGTAATGCAGCTGACCGAGCGCTTTGATGTTGACCGACAGCAACTGCAATCAGCCCGGCGCCTCTACAGTCATCTGTGCGATCTCTGGCGGCATGTCTGCCCTTCCCGCCTCACGCCACCGGGCGCAGGAGCAAGAAGGGCATAAGTGCATGAATCTCTCACTCATGAATCTCTTAGGGGTAACTGCGTTTTTTTCGTCACCGGCCGAAGGGCAAAACTGGAGCGCACCCGGGATACCCCCGGCAGACAGGTCAGATGTTCATGATGAATACGCTCATAATCAGCCGCATCCGCCACAATAACACGCAGCAGATAATCGTAATCACCCGACATCAGATAACATTCCATCACTTCCGGCACAGCCACCACCGCCAGTTCAAATTCATCCAGATATTGACGTTGCTGCTGGTTTAAGGTGATTTCGACAAACACATTCCCCGGCAGGCCGACTGCCGCCTGGTTGACCAGCATGACATAGCGCTCAACTACCCCCGCTTCGCTGAGCAATTTAACCCGTCTGAGGCAGGCAGACTCCGACAGATTAACCCGCCCGGCCAGGGCGACATTGCTCAGCCGGCCGTCCAGTTGCAGCGCAGACAATATCGCACGATCAATCTTGTCTACTGTAAACATGAGAGGATAATGCGTTTTATTTTCATAAAAGCGAATAAATATTCAGTTTGACAAGCTGATTATAGTCTTTTTTGCAAGACTATTTTTATCCAGATTAATTATTATTTGATTTAACTGTAGCCGCCTTGTTTTAAGGGGGCATTTTTAAGGGGCCAAATATGCTGATCGGCACGCCGAAGGAGATTAAAAATCATGAGTACCGAGTTGGCCTGACCCCGGCCAGCGTCAAGGAATTGGCTCATCATGGTCATGAGGTGTTAATTGAAACCCAGGCGGGCGCCGGCATTGGCATGAGTGATGATGACTATCGGCGGGCGGGCGCCAGCATAGTAGACAGTGCAAAGGCCGTCTTCTCCCAGGCGGAGATGGTGGTCAAGGTCAAAGAGCCACAGCCTGATGAGTGTCGGCAATTACGCCGTGGGCAAGTGCTGTTTACCTATCTGCATCTCGCCCCTGATCCTCGGCAAACCGAATTGTTACTGGCCTCTGGCGTCACCGCCATCGCCTATGAAACCGTGACCGCCAGCGATAGCAGCCTGCCGTTGCTGGCACCGATGAGTGCGGTGGCCGGGCGGCTATCGGTTCAGGTCGGCGCCCATTGTCTGGAAAAAGCCCAGGGCGGGGCGGGGGTGTTGTTGGGCGGCGTGCCGGGGGTAGAGCCGGCCCGGGTGTTGGTCATCGGCGGCGGCGTGGCCGGTGAGAATGCCGCCGCTATGGCCTTGGGCATGGGGGCCGATGTGACCATATTGGATCGCTCATTAGCCCGCCTGCATCAGTTGGACTCTCACTATAACCGCCGTGTTGACTGTATTTTTTCCACCGCCGAGGCCATCGAGGCACACGCCTTGCAGGCCGATCTCATCATCGGTGCCGTGTTGATCCCGGGCGCCACGGCGCCGAAATTATTGACCCGGGAGTTGATCAAAAAGATGAGACAAGGGGCGGTCGTTGTGGATATCGCCATCGATCAGGGCGGCTGTTTTGAAACCTCCCGGGCGACCACCCACCAGCAGCCAACCTATATCATCGATGGCGTTGTACACTATTGTGTGGCAAACATGCCGGGCGCCGTGCCACGCACCTCAACATTTGCGCTGAATAATGCCACCTTGCCGTTCACCCTTGCACTGGCAAACAAAGGCATTAAGCAGGCGCTGCGGGATGATCCGTTTTTGTGTCGTGGCCTGAATATTCATCACGGCAATATCACCCACGAGGCCGTGGCCACTGATCTGGCCTATGACTATACGCCGGCATTACAGGCGATTGCATCCTGACTGGCGAGGTTGACTGGCGAGGTTGACCAGCAAAAGCGGTGAGGCCGCCGCCAATGCTCTCATGGCCTGCAACCACACATCGGGCCTAATACATGTGCTGACCGCCGTTAATACTCAGTGTTGACCCGGTAATAAAACCCGCCTCATCAGCCACCAGAAAGCGCACGGCGCGCGCTATCTCGCTGGCCTGCCCCAGGCGTCCGACCGGGATCCCGGCGATGATCTTCTCCAGCACATGCTGTGGTACGGCGCGCACCATGTCGGTGTCAATATAGCCCGGGGCGATGGCGTTCACCGTGATGCCCCTGGCAGCACCTTCCTGCGCCAGCGCCTTGGTAAACCCATGAATACCGGACTTGGCAGCCGCATAGTTGACTTGGCCATATTGACCGGCCTGACCGTTGATAGAGCCAATATTGACGATACGCCCAAACCCCCGCTCACGCATACCCTCAATCACCGCCCGGCACATGTTAAAACACGACCCCAGATTGGTCTGGATCACGCTGTCCCACTGCTCAAAATTCATCTTGTGCATCGTCCCGTCCCGGGTAATGCCGGCATTGTTGATAAGGATATCTACCGGGCCAAGCGCACCCTCGATCTGTGCCACCGCCTGCTGCACTGCCGAAAAGTCACCGACATCGAATTTCCAGGTCTTTATGCCAGTGGTATCAGTAAACTGCCTGGCTGCCTCATCATTACCTGCATAACTCGCCGCCACGTTATAACCTGCTTCTTTCAGACCCGTTGAAATCGCACCACCAATACCGCGCGTACCACCGGTTACTATTGCCACTCTTGCCATTGCCTAGTCACCCCCGCTTGCCAATTCAAGCTGGTTGTTTTCATTTTAACAGACACAAAAGATAGCAAAAAAAAAGCCGCTTTTACAGGGAGACGGCAATTTTAACGCGATTTTCATAAAAACCTTCACGCCATTCACAGATGCTGGTTTGCAGGAACAAAAAACCTTGGCTATAGTCTCAGGAGAATAACCTTACCCGGTATCTTTGAGGTACTGATATGCCTCCTTACATACACATCTGCCCTGCTATCCTGCTGCTGCTCTTACCCGCTTATCCACCAGGCACCGCTGCCGATAACAACACCCCCGAAACCCCGAACACGTCAGCACACCAGAAGATCAGTGCGGCGGAGGCTGCCGAACGCAAGCAGACAGCAAACCGGTTTGCCGAAGAGATAAAAAGACGGGAGGCTGAATACGGTATTTATGATGCAAAAACCGCTGAATATCTGCTCAGTATCGGCCTGTTGCATCAAGCTGCTGGCAACCACAGCCAGGCGATCGGGGCATTGGCACGTGCCCTGCAAATTCAGCGGGTGAACGATGGGCTGCAAAGCGCCAGCCAGTTGATCATCTTGGAACAACTCATCAAAAGCCATATCGCCAGCGAGAACTGGGCTGAGGTGGACAAAAATTTCCATCAGCTATTGTGGATCAACCGGCGCAATTATGACCCGGGCGACCCCCGGTTGCTGCCCGTGATTGACCGGGTAGGCCGTTGGAAGCTGAAGGCCTACAAAGACGAGTTGCTGGCAGAAAACCCAGTGACGACCCTGCAGGAAGCGGCCAGCCTGTTTACCAGCACGATCGCCATCCTGGACAAGGAATACGGGGCGCACGCCCCGCTGCTGGTGGATGCGCTTTATGGCGAGGCACTGACCAATTATCAGGTCGCCTTTCAACTGCTGCTAACGCCACTGGATGAGTTTCACGGGCGAGGCAGCCCGGACACCTTGCAGACGGTGTGTACACCCATCAGACTCCCCAATGGCCGGATGAGCCAATCCTGCCGCACGATCAGGGTACCCAACCCGGGCTACTATGCAGGCCGGCAACAAAACAAGAATTTCTCTGTTGCCACCCAGGTCGGCAAAGTCGGCAAGTCCTTGAAACGGATCATCGCCATCCATGAAGCCAACCCCACACTCCCCCGGCAGCAACATGCGATGGCCCTGGTGCATCTGGGTGACTGGAACCTGCTGCAAAACCGGCGGACAACCGCATTGCGTGTCTACACGCAAGCATATCAGTTGCTGGCAGGCGACCCGGCGAGCGAAGAGAAACTGCAACGGCTGTTTGGCAAACCGGTCAGTATTCCGGCCCTGCATCTGCCGCTGCCTGAAGTGGATAAGCAGCTAGATGAGGAGGAGAACAAGGCGTATGCGCTGGCGACATTTGATGTCTCACAAAGCGGCACACCCAAAAACATCACCATCATCGAGACTCACCCCCCGGCCAGCAAGTCCGCCAGCCGCAAGGCGAAGAAATCGATCAAGGCACGGCGCTATCGCCCGCGTTTTGTCGATGGGCAGCCGGTAGAGACGACTGGCAACAGGATACGGGTGCTGTTATAAAAAAATAAGCGTTGTACTGGATAATCACCCTGTATGGGATTTAAGCCATCGTATTGACTGCTTTATCGGCTGCCGGAATTGTCAAATCCCCATTCGCACACGTGCAAAAAACAGCAGGAAATGTTTGCCAGGGATGCCATTAACACATGCTTTCTGTGGTTGGATAACGAAAGGCGGCTAAGAATATATGCCAAATAAATCCCATGTTAACAAAAGCCATATCGCCATAAACAGTCAAAAGAAAAAGGGTATCAGGCACAGTTCTGAAATTAATATAACAACTCATGAGACCCAAAATACCCTCCATGCCGTTTTTATTGAAGACGCTGTACACATCTTAAAGCAACTCCCTGACTCTTCCGCTCAACTGATATTGATTGATCCCCCCTACAATTTAGCTATGGACCACTGGGATGCTTTTGATAACTACCTGGATTGGGCGAGGACATGGATAGATGAGATCTTCCGGGTATTATCCGATACTGGCAGTTGTGTGATTTTCGGCGGTTTCCAATACCAGGACTTGAAACAAGGCGACCTGCTGGAAATACTGCATTACACAAGGCATTATACCCGGCTCCGTTTCATAAATTTAATTATCTGGTATTACAAAAACGGCATGAGTGCACAGCGTTTTTTTGCCAACAGGCATGAAGAGGCAATATGGCTGTCAAAGACAAATAAGTATTATTTTAATCTTGATTCAGTGAGAGTACCCTATAGTGAGGAGACCAAAAAACTTTATAAAAAAGATAAGCGATTAAACCCTGAAAGTGTGGAAAAGGGGAAAAACCCCACAAATGTTTGGGAAATAAGCCGGCTTAATGGAAACTCAAAAGAAAGAGTCGGGCACCCTACGCAGAAACCGGTTGAAGTAATTCGCAGATTTGTACGAGGATTATCATACCCCGGTGCTACGGTTTTAGATTTTTTTGCCGGCTCAGGCACCACCGGGCGCGTTTGTATAGAAGAGGGGAGAAATTCTGTGCTGATAGATAATGATCCCATGTTAAAAAAATACCTCCAATTACATCTATCTCAAATAAAAAATGATATGTTTATCACGCCTTATTCAATTCTAAACAACATAAGTGTGGAAACGGCAATAGATAAAATATTAAAAAATTGATTATTTAGAACAGATGTAGCATGAAAAAGAACCAGGCAGACAGACTTAGCAAGCAACACAAAAAAGTAAAGGTCAAGGGGGGATATTTGGAAAGTCTGCACAAAAACACGATGTTTCAGTTAAAGATGTATCAAAGCTGGCATTTCAATCGCTTGTGAAAGAGTTTCCAGGGCTGGCATTTCGCTATCGAGAACAAATTCAAAAGAAAGCAATTAATCAAAAGCTAAATGAACTGGATAGTCGGCTAGGCATTACGCTTTATGTGGCAAAATCTGCTATTAAGCCTGATGGCGGAATCATTGAAGTGAAGGATAAACAAGATCGATGGAGGATTGTTCTTGTATCGGAAGCAAAACACCAGGGGAAAGATATTGAAAATATCAGCAAAGGAGTTTTAGTCGGGAAAATGAAGAATCAAGACATTATGGTCGCAGGAAATGCCATAGAACGATCTCATCCAGATACTTTACCTGGATAGACGCCGGGCCAGCGATTTTAATATCGCAATGCGTTCGGTGGATGAGGGATGTGTGCCGACAAATCCACCTTGGCGATGTTTCTGTGATTTATACAATAATTCCTGTAACCTGACGGCGGCTTGGGGTTCAAACCCGGCCTCAACCATCCAGACTGTACCGATATAATCGGCCTCACGCTCATTCTCCCGGCTGTAGCGGGTGGCCTCGGCCGTGCGCCAGGACGATGCCGTCCGGCGGCTTTTTTGCCTTGCCTCCTCGCCATGATCAAGCACGATATGGCCCAACTCATGGCCGATCAAAGCAGCCGCCATGTGCATATCATCACCCAGCATATCCAGCATGGCAAAATTGATACCGATCAGGTTTATCTCAACCGCCTCATCATCCTCAGCAACCTTGCCCGGCGGGCCGCCTGTTGTCCTGGCCATCACGCCGGAACCGCTGGCCTGCTGCTCACGTTTTTTTGCCATCTCCTGCTCTGTGAGTAACCGGCCCTTGACCTTGGTGGCAAAGGCATTCGGCGCCTGGCCATCGACAATCACCAGCATGGCATTGACCTCAGCAGCCTTTTCGATCCCCTTCAAGGCCGCATAAATACGCAGCAACTGCCGGGTGGGCAAGGTCTTCAGCAAGCGTCCTTTATCATCATGCAGATCAACCGTATCACCATCGCTCGCCAGCAGGTCACGCACATCCCAGGTGTAAGTGAACGGCGCAGCTGAGACGATATTGACCGACAGTAATGAGACGATGCAAAGAACAAGCCATCGGTGCTGATATGTTTTTTTACGCTGACATGTACGCATAGCTTTACCCTGATAGAGATAAACCGCCGCTATCCACTGGGACGATACGGCAACTGTTTAGTTTCAGCAAGCCAGCAGATACCCGGCAACACCCGCCTGCCCCCCTTGGCCTTGCAACATGGTTATTTTAATATACACAAAAACAACCAGTTACAGCAGGCTTGCAAGTCATCTGCAAATGCCCGATATTAAGCCGCTTAATCAAGGCAAAAGACAACCCGCCTCGCCCAGGACAGGCCGGGGAACATTATGCCGCCGCCACTATCGAAAACCATAAGGCTGTATGGCAGACACAGACAAGATGAATACCAGCACAAAACCCCTGAAAATTGCCATGGGGATCGTGATCGCAGGCATCGGCTTGTCTGCCTGTGTGAGTACGCCCACCAGGCCCCCCACCTCCAGCACGAGCGAACTCTCCGGGCCGCCGCAGGCATCAGGCAAACAGACAGACAGCGAGGCCACCGCCGAACAACACACCACGGCAACACCGCCAGCGCAACCCCAGACCCAGCCCTCCGCTGAACACACGGACAACACCGCCGCCAGCAGCCGGACAGATGATGAAATTCTGGCAGAGGCGCTTGAAGTCTTTGCCGGGCAATCCAAAGACATGGACGGGGACATGGGCGGCGACCCGCCCGGCAGTGCGAACACAGAAGCCGAAAAAACCGAGCAGCTTGATGAGGAGTTAAATGATCGGTTTGCCGAATTCGATCGCCTGATGTTAAAGAAACGCCAGGCAGTGCAAGCCGAGGCTAACCGTGAGGGCAGCGGTCGCCGCATGGACCTGGGCAATGGTTCGGGCAGCAACGGCGTATTCGGCGATGAGGATGGCGACATGGACGCCCTGCACAGCGCCAATGCCCGCCCGTCACGGCCATCGCAAGACAGCCGCCAGCGCCATGGCAATGAGCCTGTCGCTGCCGATGTGCAAAGCGAAAGTCACGTGCCGGAAGATCTCGCCAGTACGGAAGGTGATGATGTGATCGCCCGGCAGTTGCGCGAGGCGGCAATGAAAGAACCTGATCCGGAATTACGGGAGAAACTGTGGGATGAATACCGTAAATACAAAAAGAGCCTGTGAGATGAATGTTGCCAACACGCTGCCCGCCGTGCTGCTGTTGTTTGCCGGCCTGGTGCTGTCCGGTTGTAACTCCACCACGGTCAAGACCACCGCACACGAGCAAGTGATCACCGCCAATGACAGCCTGCCGGAAGACCTTATCCTTGATGTCGGCATAGGTATTTTTAATCCGGGCGTGGATAGCCTGAGCGCCAGAGAGGAAGGCGTGTACCCGCAGATCCGAAAGGCCGAGGCCCGTTACATGCCCCGCCTCATGCAACAGACCCTGCAACAAACGGGCAACTGGGGCGCTGTGCGGGTGATCCCTGAGCGCCTGAGCGAGATGGATGTCTGGGTGGATGCCGAAATTCTCAGATCCGATGGTGAAAACCTCTGGTTACAGGTGCAGGTGCAAGATGCCAGCGGGCGGGTGTGGTTCAATAGAAAATACACCGAACAAGCGAGTAAATTTTCATACGATACCGCCATCGGCGGACGCGTGGAGCCTTTCCAGGGGCTGTATAACAAAGTCGCCAACGACATGCTGCAATACCGTCGGCAGTTGAGTTTCAATGAACTGCAAACCATACGCACAGTGGCTGAATTGAAGTTTGCCAAGGCGTTCACTCCGGCGTTGTACAACGGGCATCTGCAAGCCGACAAGCGCGGGCGGTACAGTATCACCCGCCTGCCAGCGGCGGGTGATCCGGTGTTTGCGCGGCTGCGGCAGATCCGGGAGCGCGACCATATCTTCGTTGATACATTGCAGCAATACTATGACTCTTTTTACCGCCAGATGGAGGTGCCCTACCGGGAATGGCGTGAAGCCTTCTACATAGAAAATGCGGCCTTGAAAGAAGTGCGCTCACAGGCAAATGCCCGCCTGATTGGCGGTCTGCTGGCCGTTGCTGCCGGCATCCTCGCCCAGGGCAGCGGCAGCCGCACAGCACGCTCGGCCGGGGCGGTTGGCATCGGTGCGGGCGCCCTGGCTGTGCAAAGCGGCTTGGGCAAACGCCAGGAAGCCAAGATTCACGTTGAGGCGCTGGCAGAAATTTCAGACTCCCTGAATGCGGAGATCGAGCCACACACAGTGACGCTGGAAGATCGCACAGTGACGCTGACCGGCACAGTAAAAGAACAATATCAGCAATGGCGTCAGCTATTAAAAGCCATCTACCACAGCGAAACCGGACTGGCAAGTACGCCGCCAGATCAACGGTAGATGCAGGCACAGCCGGACCGGATGGACATATCCTGCCCGGCTTGAATGCGCGCTGGCGGCCACGGCTTCCCGAACTTCACGCCGCCTGACCGATACCGGCACTGTCACAGACGAGCGCCGGATTCAGGCACTGCTTTGAAAAAAATACGCTTCCATGACAAACGCTAATCAGACAAATTCCGGCGTAAGAAAAATTACCCCTGTCAGCATCAAGCCAGGCAACCCATCTCACATAGCCGCCGCACAGGCAGACAAACCCATAGCCGCCAACACGCTGTTGCTGGTGATGTTGCCGGTGGTATTTCTGGCCGCATTGGCGGTGATCTTTGTCCTGCCAGCGATGATCAGCACGCCTGAAACACAGGCCCCCGCTATCGGCCAGCAGCAGGATGATACACCTGCCAAAAATACCGCGGCGACTCGCAACCCCGCCGACAGAGCGGCGGCGGCCATATCTCCATGGGAGATGGCACAACAAAGCGAATTACGCAAGCAAACCCAGCATATCCTGGCCGAGATGCTGGAAGCACAGCAAACCCTGACGGCAAAAGGCGTTGAGGTCTGGGCGAGCGCAGATTATGCCCGGGCGATGCAACACGCCGAAGCAGGCGATCAGCACTACAGCAAGCAGGACTTCAGCACCGCAAAGACAGAATACAGCCAGGCCCTGGCCATCTTCTCAACGCTACTGGAACGTGTCGATACCCTGTTTGCCGAGGCGCTGCTTGCCGGACAGCAGGCCCTGCTTGCAGGTGATGCCATTGCCGCCCACACCGCATTCGATCGGGCCCTGCTCATTGATCCCATCGATCGAAAAGCACTGGCAGGCAAGGCAAGGGCTGAGAACATAGCCGAGGTGTTTGCCCTGCTAAGGCAGGGCGAGGATCTGTTGCAGGAAGACAAACTCTCCGAAGCAAAGGCTTATTTTCAACAAGCCTATACCCTGGATAACGCACTGCCGGTGGCGGCCGAGAGGATCCAACACGTGGATGCGTTGATAGAAAACCGCAAGTTCAGCAAGGCCATGTCGGCGGGTTTTCAGCAGTTGCAGAATAATCATCTGCAACAGGCACGGCAATCTTTCTCCGATGCCCTTCGCATCTCGCCGAACTCCAAGGATGCCATTGCCGCCCTGAACCAGACCAGACACAAGATCACAGCCAATAACATCGCCAGGTTGATGCAACAGGCGAGGGAGCATGAACATAACGAGCAGTGGCCAGAGGCGCTGGAGAATTATCAAGCGGCCTTAAAACTCGATGCCAATCTTTTGAGCGCACAACAAGGCATCAGCCGGGCACAGCTCTGGGCGGACATTCACAAAAAAATGACCCAGATTCTCACCCGACCTGAGCGCCTGTATGATCCGGCGGTATTCGCTGAGACGACAACCTTTCTCGCCAATATCAAGCAAGTCGCTGCACCGGGCGAGAAATTCAAGGCCAAGCTCGCCCGCTTGACCACGGCAATTGCCAGGGCCGGTAGCCCGGTCCCGGTGCGTTTGCAGTCCGACAACAAAACGCAGATCAACCTGTATAAAGTGGGGGAGTTAGGCCAGTTTGCCGATAAAGAGCTGGTACTGCGCCCCGGCAGGTATGTCGCTGTGGGGCAGCGGGAGGGCTATCGTGATGTCAGGGTGGAATTTTTTGTTGAACCCGATAAAGCCATCGAGCCGATCGTGATCGTCTCGCAGGAAAAAATAGCGCTCAGCAAATAGGCCGCCATTGCTCAACACACGTATGACTGTGGATACCAAACACACTCACGACAGGCAACGCACCGCATCAAGGCAGATAACACCGGCAAAATTTATCCCCCAGGAAAACTTGCTGGGCAACAGGCAAGGGCGGTGGCGTATTAACAGGCCGCTGGTGCTGATCTCTGCCGCCCTGTTACTCATTGCCAGCATCGTGTTTTTTCTGCTGACGGCGAAGGCCATCCACATAGAAACCGAGCCAGCGCAAAGTGATATAACCATCGCCAGCCGGCTGATGTTCAAGCTGGGCACAAGCTACCTGCTGCTCCCCGGCGAGCATAAGATAGCGCTGGCCGCCCCTGGCTATTACGACCTTGAAGAGAGCCTGGTTGTCGGCAGTAAGGGTCAGCAAAAATTCTTCTTTCAGTTGGACAAGCTGCCCGGCAGCTTAAAGGTAGAGACGGGTGCGCTAACCGGTGCTGAGGTCTTGCTTGATGGTGAGCGCAAGGGAAAGACACCGGTGGTGATTAACGCACTACCAGCCGGCAGGTATAAAATCGATATTCTCCTGGAGGGTTATCTTCCTCACACAGAGGAAGTTGACCTGAAAGGATTAGGCAAAGAGAACCACCTGAAGGCGGAGTTGCTGCCCGCCTGGGCCGAAGTCAGCTTTACCTCCCGGCCTGAAAATGCCGAGTTGTATGTTGACGATACGCTGATCGGCCAGACTCCCTTAACCACCAATATCATGCAGGGACAGCACACAGCCAGTGTAAGACGGCGTGGGTATAAGCAATGGCAGCGCACCCTCAAGGTGACGGCGGGGGAGGCGCAGCGCTTCGATGAGATTACGCTGGCACCGGCCGATGCCACGGTGGTATTGCAGTCGAAGCCCAGTGCCGCCAGCGTCACTGTCGATGGTAACTACCAGGGCTTAACGCCGATTGAGTTTGCCGTCACGCCCGATACAACTGCCCGGATCAGCCTGTTCAAGCAGGGCTACAAACCGGCAGCACACACAGTCAAACTGGCATCCGGTGAGCAAAAGCACGTCACGATCACGCTGGCTGCCCGCCTGGTCGAGATCGTGTTCAGCGTTGAACCGGCCGATGCCGAACTGTATATCAACGGCAAGCGGCAAGCGGCGGCAAACACCCGCATTCAACTGCCCGCCCGCCAGCATAACATGGAAGTAAAACGTGACGGCTATGTCACGGTGAGCAAAAACATATCACCGCACAGCGGGCTGGTGCAGCACGTGCGTGTGCGGCTGAAGTCATTGCAGGAGGTGAAGCGGGAATCCGTACAACCCATCATCAAGACCTCTGCCGGCCAGACGCTTAAATTATTCAGGCCCGGCGAGTTCACGGCCGGTGCCTCACGCCGGGAGCCAGGCCGGCAGGCCAATGAAACCCTGCAAAAGATCCGGCTGGGACGAGCGTTTTATATGAGCCTGCATGAAGTCACCAATGCACAGTACAAGCTGTTCAAACCCGGCCATTCAGCCGGCCGGATACAGGGTCACTCACTGGATCAGGGCAGCCACCCGGTCACCAGGGTAAGCTGGCAGGATGCCGCAAAATACTGCAACTGGCTTAGCCGCCAGGAGAAACTGACGTCTTTCTATGAGGAGAGTAACAGTAAGATTGTCGGTATAAACCCGGCTGCCGATGGCTATCGCCTGCCCACGGAAGCGGAGTGGGCCTGGGCTGCCCGTACCCGGGCTGACAAGCCGATGTTGAAATTTCCCTGGGGCGGCCAGATGCCGCCGACAGAGAAGAGTGGTAACTTTGCCGATACCAGTTCGGCCAATTTTATTGGTAAGATCATCGGCGGGTATAATGATGGCTTTCCGGTCACGGCACCTGTGGGCAGTTTCATGGCGAATGACAAGGGGCTGTTTGATATGGGCGGCAATGTCGCTGAATGGGTCAATGACTTCTATGATATCGCTGTCAGTCAAAAGACCGTCCTGCGTGATCCCTTAGGGCCGAAAAGCGGTGAGTTTTATGTTATCCGCGGCTCTGGCTGGGCACATGGAACGATTACCGAATTGCGTTTGTCTTACCGTGATTATGGTAGCGAGCCCAGGGACGATGTGGGCTTCAGGATTGCGCGATTTTTGGAGTGAAGATGCGAGATATTGTTTTTATCCTCTTACTGCTTGGCATGAGTCCATCGGCGGCGCAAAAGACCGCCGATCAGGATACAGACGAGAAAACCGATAAAAACACAGAGAAAACACAGGCAACAGAGCAGGAACGGCGGCCGGAGGTGTTCAATCCAACAGAACAACTCTCCGAAGACAAAGACATTTCTTTCCCCACGGATATCTAGCGATGTTAATGAAGCATAACCCGGTCTCGGATTTTCTCTACCAGCTATTTGCCCTGTTCATCTCCATCATCATTGTGCATGCTGTCTATGTCACCCTCATCAGACCAAAAGCCGATGCCATACTCGAACAGCAGCGTAGCAGGCAGGAGGCAGGACAGAGTTATGAAATAAGGCGCTCGGTGTATATCGTCATCAAAGACTTTGAACAGGAAGCCTGCTTTATTCTCGCCTTCTGGGTAAGTGCCATCATCGGCCTGAAGACCAAAATCGCCCTGCAGGAAAGAAGACTGCTGACACGCTCACTGCTCAAAGTAACGCCCGGCACCCGTATATTGCCACAGGATGCCCGACAGTATGCCAGACCCATACAGGCATTGGCTGAGGATGAGCGCGAATTTTTATTGCCGCGGGCCTTATTGGCGGCATTGCAACGGTTTGGCTCAACGGCCAATATTCAGGATGTCTCAACGGCAATACGTGAGACCTGTGAGACTGAATCTGATCGGCTGGATTCTGAGTTGTCCATGGTGCGCTACATCATCTGGGCAATACCCTCTATCGGTTTCATCGGCACAGTCCGGGGGATTGGTGAAGCCCTGGGCCAGGCACACAAGGCCGTAGAAGGGGATATTGTCGGTGTGACAGTGAGCCTGGGGGTGGCGTTTAACTCAACCTTCATCGCCCTGATTATCAGCATTCTGATCATGTTTTTAATGCACCAGTTGCAGTTATTGCAGGAGCGCCTGGTGCTGGATACACAGAACTATTGTGATATAAATTTATTACGCCACCTGCAAGTACGCTGACGGAGAGAGGCAGGTGAGAGTGATAGCAGAGCTCAATGACAGCAACATCACTGTCGCAACGATCAGCCGAATCATTGCCATGAGTCCCGGTGTTGCGATCATACGGGATGATACCATTGAACTGGGACAGGCGGCAGCAGACAAGCTGCACTTGTATCCACAAAATGCACACACACGATTCTGGAGTGAGCTCAATCTGGATAGGTTAAAAATCACATCAGGGCTGGCACGCCACCATGCCGATCTTGCATTTGCCCATATCGGCTTGATCCATGAACTGGCTGGCAAGCCTGAAGAGCTGGTGCTGGCTGTGCCTGGCAGTTTCTCTGAGAAGCAATTATCGCTGCTGGCCGGCCTGCTTGAAGCCGCCCCGTTTCAGGTTACCTCCTTGGTCGATACTGCCGTGGCCGCCATTGCCAGCCATCCAATCGCCGGACATTGTCAATACGTTGATATCGTCTTGCATCAAATCGTGATTACCACCGTGGAAGTCACCGACAGGGTACGGCTGATAACAACACAGGTGCTGGATGATACCGGCCTCTCAGCGGTTTATGATAACTGTGCACAGGTGATTGCTGATCTGTTTATTGCCCAATCCAGGTTCGACCCATTGCACCATGCAGAGACCGAGCAACGATTGTATGACCGGCTGCCCCACTGCTTGCAGTCGCTAACGCAACAAGACGAGACCGTATTCGTGATTGACTATCAGCAAACGCCTCATCAGGCCAAGGTAAAACAGCAGGCACTGGCGGCTGCCCTGGCCGGTATGTGTGATAAGCTGAACGCCGTCCTTAACCCCGACATGACCACTGTACTGAACAACAGAGTAGCGCTGATCCCGGGCCTGCAAACACAACTGGATGGGGCCGTTGTGCTTGACAGTCACGCCGTGTTTGCCGGGGCCTGCCTGTTCCCGCTACCGGCCGCCGATGACAGTCATGTTAATTTTGTCACCGAAATACCGCTGGATACAGCCGCTGCCCCGGTGAGAACAACTGCCAGCACACCGGCCCCGTCTCAGCCAACAGCAAGCCCCCCTGCCGCCACACACCTGCTGATTGCACATGAGGCCCACCCGGTCACAGACCGGCCGCTTTATCTGCATCTAAATAACAACAGTTTAGCGCTCAGTGATAAAAAAGCAGCGACTAACTGCGTTTTTCAGCAACGCCAGGGAAGTATCCAGCTTGCCTGTGATGCGGCGGCTGATATTACGATCAACGGACAGATGGTAACCGGCAATCACCGGCTGGTTTGCGGTGATATGATTCAAACAGTTGCAGGGCAGATAACAGCCATCCGCATCAAAGACGAACATGAGCCGACCTAAACGAACACTCTCGGCATTCAGCCTGTCATTTCTCGATATCATGTCCTGCGGCTTTGGTGCTGCCGTGTTGTTGTTCTTGATCATTAAACACAAAGTCGATACCCCCGAACCCATACCCTTAACCAGCAAAGATCAAACCTCAGAAGTCATGCTGCTGGAAGAGGAGATACTGACAGGGAAAAAAAATCTGGCCGCCTTACGCAACACCCTGGAGGCAATAGAAGAGGAGATGATAACAGCACAGGGACGGGCCAGGCAGGTAAGTTCTGAGATCAGGGAAGTGGCAATGCACACACAGGCCATTGAGCCAGATGCTGTGGCGGCTGAACTTGAGGCATTGAAAACCAGAATCAAAAAACTGGAACAACAGAAAAACAGCATCGCAGCAGAGAACAGCAAGACGGGGGAACAGGCATTGAAAATCAGCGGCGAAGGCAATCGCCAATATATCACGGGCCTGCGGCTGGATGGCAGACGCTCATTGATCCTGCTGGATATCTCGGCCAGCATGCTGGATCGTACTGTTGTCAACATCCTGCGTTTTCGCAACCTGCGTGATGAGCGCAAGCGGCTGGCACACAAATGGCAACAGGCCATTAAGATCGTTGAATGGTTAATGGCCAACCTGCCGGCGGACAGTCAATACCAACTCTACCTGTTCAATACCGATACGCTGTCTGCCTTGCCTGACAGCAAAGGTCGCTGGCTTGATGTGGACGATAAAACCACATTGCAAAAAGTCATCGAACGGCTCAAGCGGCAGGTGCCTGAAAACGGCACCAACCTGGAAAACGCCTTCATCGTGGCACGGCAATTACGTCCGGCGCCCGACAATATTTACCTGATTACTGACGGCCTGCCAACCCAGGGTTCCAGGACCTATCGTGGTGCAACGATTACGGCTAATCAGCGTCAGAAATTATTTGAAAGAGCGATTCAAAAACTCCCTGACAGGTTGCCAATCAATGTCATTCTGACGCCTATGGAAGGCGATCTGCAAGCTGCGTTTGCATTCTGGCAACTGTCCCAGCGCACCAACGGTGCTTTTATCAGTCCGCAAGAGGGCTGGCCCTGAGGCAAAAACATGAAGCGAGAAAAACGGACACCAGATGCCTTCAGCATTGCCTTTCTGGATGTCATCACCTGCGGTTTCGGGGCGATCATCTTGTTGCTGATGATCGCCAAGACCGGTGATACACCGATACTGGAGACAGCGACAGAATCCCTGCAAGGCATAGTGCGTGATCTACAGGTACAGCTATTTGAAATCCGTGGCGAAGCCAGGGTATTGAACCGCGACCTGACCGATAAAAAAGAGCAGCTGTCGCAATGGGATGAGCGCATCGCCAAGCTGCAAGCCGAACTGGCGCTTGCCAAAAAACGCCAGCAGGCCATACGCAATGATTCGACTTTCAATGCCATCATCAAAGGCGAGTATCAAACCGCACTGCAAAAACTCACCGCCGAAATGAAACGCCTGCTTGCACAGCAACAAACCGCACAGAACGATCTGGTGGCGGGGATCTCGGCGGATACCGAGTACCTGATCTTCATCATTGACACCTCCGGCAGCATGGTGAATAACCACTGGAACAGGATGATAACGGAAATGATCAACACGCTGGATGCCTATCCGAGACTAAAAGGCATACAGATCATGAGCGATATGGGCGAGTATCTGTTTTCCCAGTTTCGCGGCCGATGGATTCCCGATACCAGGGGCCGGCGCCGGGCGATTATCAGCACCCTCAGAGGCTGGCGCACATTCAGCAACAGCAATCCGGCGGAGGGTATCACCGCCGCCATACGCACATTTTATGATGACGGTAAAAAGATCAGCATCTATGTCTATGGCGATGAATTTCCCGGCCGATCGTTTGCGGAAGTGCTGGCGATTGTTGACCGGATAAACCCGAAGGACAGAGATGGCAATACCAAAGTGCAAATACATGCTGTAGGCTTTCCGGCAGGTCGGCAACAACATCCGCAATATCAATTTACCAACGAGCGGTTTGCCGGACTCATGCGGGAATTAACCTACAGAAATGGTGGCACCTTCGTGGGATTAAACTAAAATGACAGGTACTCTGAAATCATTCGCTTATAAGCGGGTATAACAAAAACAGGAAAACAACGCATGCGAACAGTGCAGATACTCCCATACTTGCTGCTAACGATGACCCTGCTGGCCTGTAGTCAGTCGGTCACCATGAAGGTAGCCCCCGATATTCCCGCACCACGGGTGGAACAACTGCCGCTGACAATGGGGATTTACTACGATGACACATTCCGTCATTATGCCTACAAAGAAGATTCGGCAGAACGGCCTGACTGGACAATTAACAGCGGTGAATCGCAAGTCCTGTTATTTGAGCAGATTTTCTCATCCATGTTTGCCCGGACTGAACAGGTCGCCGGCCATGCCGCTAACAGCGGCGTGGATGGTATTCTTTATCCTGAAGTTATCGAGATGCAATTCGCCCTGCCTGCCGAGACAAAGACGGATTTTTATGAATACTGGGTTAAGTACAAAATTGCATTATACGATAACCAGGGTAACTTCGTTGCCGACTGGCCGGTTACCGGTTATGGTAAATCCTCTACTGAATTTCTCAAGAGTCGCGACAAGGGGCTTAACGCAGCGATTAACCAGGCATTGCGCGATGTCGGCGCCAAACTGGCGATCGACTTTACCAGGGTAAGCGGTGTGGCCAAATGGCTGGCGGACAGACAGGCCAACTGAGTGACGGAGATGCCATGCAAATCATACGGTATAGCAAGCTGTTCAGCCTTATCATCGTATTAACGGCCTGCAAAAGCACAACGGTGATCGATCAGCACCGGGAATTGGTCAACACGAGTCTGCGTGCTGGTGAATCCGTTGTCGTACTGGGGCGGCGGCATAGCATCCGCCATGAGACAGAGGCAAAATTCATCAACTGCATCGGCCAGAGTCTCGGCCAGGGCGAAAACCGGATTCGAGTCATTCCAGAGAAGACCTTCATCGATACCATGTATCCGCATTTTGAAACCAGCACCGCCCCTGTTGATGTAAAAAACCTGAAAAAACTTATGCAGAATCCGGCGCTCGCCAGCAAGTTTGATGAGTTTAATATTCGCTACTTCATCTGGATCGACGGCTCAACGGAAACAACAGATAAATCCGGCTCAATGTCCTGTGCAGTCGGCCCGGGTGGCGGTGGCTGTTTCGGCTTCACCTACTGGAGCGATGAGGCCAACTATGAAGCCAGCATCTGGGATTTCAAGGGCTTAGCTATCAGCGGAAAAATCAATGCAGAAAGCAAAGGCACGTCTTTCATGCCCGCCGTGATCATACCGATACCGCTGCTGGCACAGGTACAAAGCAGCACCTGTAAATCCTTGTCCCGGCAGATCAAGGCTTTCATTGCCGAACAAAGTTAATCCGCTAATCGCAGTAGCTGCCGATGCTTATTCAGCCCGGCAAAGAGCTGCTCAATATCATCCTCGTTATTATAAAAGTGTGGCGAGATGCGGAGCTTGTTATCACGACAGGAAGTGATCACGCCTTCCCGACACAGTGAGGAGACCAACGGATACATATCCGAGGTTTGTAATGTCACCATCGCCCCATGACCAGCCCGTTGCTCCGGCATCCCTAAACAATACCCCTGCTCCAGCGCACGCCGCTTAATCAATCCTGTTAAATCAGTGATAGCCTGTTCAATCACATCCAGACCCACCGCATTCACCAGCCTAAGGCCCGCAATAACCGCATACAGATTAGGCACATTCGGTGTGCCGGACTCCAGCTTGCGGGCATTATCCGCCGGCTTATTGTGATCGCCATCCATCGCATTGATATCAGCCTGTGCGAACCAGCCACTGCTGGTGGGCGTGAAGCGATCCAGATGTTTCTTTTTGCTGAATAAAAACCCCGCACCGGCTGAGGCCAATAAATACTTCAACATGCCCCCGGCGGCAAAATCCACATCCAGCGCCGCAAGGTTCAGGCGCATCGTACCCACAGATTGATAACAGTCCAGAAAGACCAGCGCGCCCTGCTGCCTGGCATGAGCAATGATCGGTTGCAGATCAAGCCTGGCACCGTTGCGGTAGCAGACATGCGGTAATGAGGCGATCAGCGTGGACTCATCAATACAGCGGATGAAGTTCTCCAGCGGAATCGTCTTACCATCGCTGGCAGCAGCAACCTGTACGCACTCAGCACCACGTCTCTCCTGTGCACGCCAGATCTGCGCTGTCGTGGGAAAATCAAAATCGGTCAATACCACCTGATTACGCTTGCCGCTGAAATCCAGGTTAGCCGCCAGGCTGTTCAGCCCGTCACTCAAGCTGGAGGTCACGGTAAGCTCATCTGCGTTTACCGAAAAAAAATCCGCCAGCATGGTACGCACCATCTCCAGTTGGCTCACCCAAAACTCCCAATGTGCACCATAGGCATCCCGATCAGCCAGGTAGTGCAGGTAGGCTTCCCTGACATCCACAGACAGCGCACCATAAGAGCAGCTATTGATATACGCTCGCTGCCTGAAGATGGGGAAGCGTTCACGCAATGGCATGGATACGCCTAGTAATTGACCTTGGGGCTGCCTGCAGGATAGAAAACACCCATCAGACGCATACCCTCGGCACTCGTGCATTCCAGGGCATGATCCTGTTTGGCCGGCAGGAAAATAATATCGCCCGGCCCGACTGCTGCCTTGACTGTATCCGTCCACATCATGCCTGAACCTGAGAGGATATAAATCACCTCTTCATAGAGATGGCGGTGATACGCTGCCTTGGATTGCGGGATCTCGCCAATAAATTGTGTCACCTGCTCACAGCCAAGCTGCTGATTGATCAGCTCCTGTAGAAAACGATCTGCCATCGTCTCACGCTTGTCTTCCGCATAGGTTCTTGTGCGCTCCGGCTGACTGATATCAAAATCAGTCGGCATGCTATCAGGCAGTATCAACTGAGCATCACCCGGGCAGACGGTGATCAGCGCATCAATCAACTCTCCACTTTCATTACCTAGAGAGAACACTTCTCCAGAGCGAATATAGGCACCAGTTTCCAACGGCATGGCAAAGGCTTTGCCCGAGATAATAATACTGCCAGAACCCTGGGAAAAAAACACCACTACCTCTGCACCTGGAAAGGTCATAAGCGGTGAGGTGCCTTGTTCAACAAGCACGGTGTATTGCGCCAGATGTTTAGCCCCGGTTGCAGCGGATATGATGGGTGCTATCCGCAGATTGCCATAGCGTTGCAGGGCAGCCGGATTACGCCGCAATACATAACAACCATTATCAAGCCGGGCTTGTTGTGAAACATTATCAATAAACGTACCGTAACCCGTCTCTGTAACATCAACATGGTCATCCGGCTCTGCTTCTGCATATTTATCGAGCAGGTTATTATGCGAACCATCGCAAAAAGGCGGGGATCTGGTATGTTTGCAGGCGCAAAAAATCCGTTCTTCATCTTGCTCGGGGACATAGCGTAAAGGTTTAAATTCTGTCCCCTCATGTGCACCATCACAAAACGGTTGCTTACTACTGCGTCCACAACGACACCAGGTATAAGGCCTGCCCGTCTTAAGCTGCACAAAGTAAGGTTTTAATCTGGCGATTACCGGCTCAGTCATTTGTCATTGTCTTGCTGTATCAAAAGATCATTATAAAAATAATTGCTGTAATTGAAACCCTGCCCCTAGCCTTAAAAGACTAAACAACAAGCACAAGATAAAAACAGCCGATTAAGCCAGGGGAAATTTCGCTGATGTTGTGCTCCCGTTCCTTCATATACGGATCTTGCCACCCAGCTGGAAAGAGATATGTCATACAGCAACACCTATTTCAGCACACCAATAAACTTTGACAATACATGTTTTCCATACCGATGTTGAGACCGGCCTTCCTCTGACAGAAATACAGACAAAACATGTAAGCTGCTGCTGGCTGTATAAAAAAGCAGCGGTTAGCTACCAGCAAGGGATTCGTACAAAGTTCCACTCAGGGTAATGAATAAAATCATTGGAGCAAACCATTTAATCCAAAAAAAGTAGGCACGAGCTAACCGTGGATAACCATTGCCAAAAACCTGTTTAATCGTATTCGCTCTGCCTATGCCCCAAGCCAGAGCCAGCAAGGCAAGGCAACCTCCTATCAGCATGGCAGCCGAGCCAAAGAGCATGTCGGCTGAAGCGATTAGCTGGGGGTAGAAAGTAAAGGGTAATAATAATAGGGCCTGAACGGTAACCAAACCAATGAGTAACTGGCGTTTGTTAATGTGTAGTCGCTCTACATCACCAAGCAAGCCACCGACTAGGGCTTCAAGCAGGGCGACATAGGACAACAGGGCCACCAAGAACAAAGAGCCTAACATCAGGCTACCAAAAAGACGACCGCCTGGAAGCGTGCTAAAAAGATCAGGCAAGGTTTCAAACAATAAGGTCGGGCCCGAAGTCAACTCCACCCCGAATACCAGTAAGGCCGGAATAAGATACAGCGAGGCTAATAATGCTGCGCCGGTATCACCAAGGCAGGTCATGAGTCCCAGCCGGGGCAGTTTGATCTCATCTTTTAAATAACTGCCATAGATCAGTGTCAATGTGGCTCCCAGACCGATGGAGAAATACGCCTGACCCATGGCGGCAAAGACTTCAGTAAACCCTATCTTGCTGAAGTCTACTTGTAGAAACATGGATAAATGTGTAACCGCACCCGGCAAGGTCAACACTTTGCACACCAAATAAAAACTGCTCAAAAAAAAGAACGGGACGAATAGCTTGCTAACAAGCTCAATACCGCTTTTAACTCCTCGATGTATGATAAAAGCGGCAATAAACAGGATAAATAGCGCCAGAGATAATTGCAGGAAAGGATTATGTAGGCCTGACTGAAAAATACGCGTTGTCTGCTGGCCAAAACCATGCACTGTTGCAAAATAGGTGCTATAAAAAACATGGCCGATGACCACAAGATAATAGCCACCAGCAATAGTGAGACAGCACAGCAAAGCATAGCCAACCAGACGTCCGTACAGCAACCCAAAGGTGGCAGTAAATGCCCCAATGGTTCCCTGACGAGTGTGTCTGGCCAAGGCCCATTCCGACATCAGGGCCGGCAAGGTTAGCAAAACGATAAAAAGAATAAATACCACGAGAAAGGCGCTGCCGCCGTAACTGCCCATCATGTAAGGAAAACGCCAGACATTGCCAATACCGATAGCAAGACCGGCAGTGACCATCAGGGAGCTGAAAAAAGAACTAAAACGCAGCGCCGGCAAATTACCATTCCTTTATGATCAAAATTATTTACGACGCAAGGCAGTGATTTCAATTTCGATCAAGGCACCTTCTGCCGCCAATTGCGTGACTACTGTCGTATTTGCTGGCCTGACATCACCCAGGTACTGATGTAATTTATTCGGCATGGCTGCAATATATTTCGTATCAACGATGAAGCAGCGTACCCGAACGATATCTTCAAGCCTGGCATTGACCCGGTTTAGCGTGTCGCCAATATTGATAAAAATCTGGTCCATTTGCTGATCAAAACCGGCAGGGATAGAACTGTCTTTGGGGTTGAAACCAACAGTGCCGGAGGCAAATATCCAGTCTCCATCTACCACTGCACGTGAGTAGGCTGCCATTGCTTCCCACTTTGAACCTGAGGAGATAAACATCCTTTGTTGACCATCAGACTCAGCGGCCGATATAGAGACGGATAACAGTAACAACAGAACGATCATGAGCAAGCGGACGGGTTCAACTATCATATTGATATGCTCCCATTTATTGATGATAACGCCTTGCTTCAGGGCGATTGGCCCGCCAGCGAAAGAACTCGACAATATAGCCCTCTGGATCATACATGCGGAACTCTTCAATCATCCCATCGGCGCCGTCTTCTATACCGTGAATCATGTCAATTCCCTGCTTATCTTTTAATGTATCCCACCAAACCTCTAACTCAGGCGTTTCAATCGACAACAGGGCACCCTTGTTTTTTGTCGGCTTGAGCGAGCCGCCAGAATCATTCACCAGGCCAATGAAGGATGAGGGCGTTAATTCAAATATATACACCCAGTCTTCTTCGGTGATCAGCTTAAGCCCCAGCGTGTTTTTATACCAAGCTGCTGCTGCAGGCAAATCCTGATAATAAAAGAAGGTTACGCCAGCGGCAATCGATGGATTAGGCTCTGCCGCCGTGATCTCTCCGGCAAGCAACAGGGAGAGTACAGAGCCGATAAACAGCACCTGAATATCCTTCATTTTTCCTACCTTAGTTGCTGTATTATTTAATCTGTGCATCTCCTTAGAAATAACGCTTGATACGCAAGCCCCATTCTATGGGACGGGAGATAGCACCATCGGCGTAATTAAACCCTTTAAACCCAGCCAGCACCACCTGCTTGTCCAAAGCATTTTGCACAAATAGAGAACCACTCCAGTTTCCCTTATTGCTGGCGTAGCCCAGGGCCAGGTTAAGCATGGTGTAGGCATCCCGTTTTAATACCTGACTGTTAATAGCATCGTTGTACTGCTTGTCTGTATAGCCAACATCAAGGCGCGGCGTGAAGGCGCCATAAGCAGTATGAATAACATAAGCCACTGAAGCGTTAAATTGCCATTCCGGTGTATTAGGCAGCGCATCATCCACAGTGATAGCCGAGTTGGGATCACGTACATTTCCAGGATTATTGGCGACAACGCTTCTATACTGTGAGTCAAGATAAGCCAATCCGGTTGAAATACGCAGATTGGGCATTGGCAAAGCGGAAATTTCTAATTCAAAACCCTTGTTATCCGCATTGCCCAGATTACCGATCAGGCTAACCGCATTGCCAAGATCAGGTTGGAAAACATTCGCAGGTAGCTGAACCCCTTTATAGCGCATCAGAAAACCAGCAGCGGACAGATTCATCCTGCCTGCAAATGTAGACCATTTCAAACCCAATTCATAGGAGGTCACAAACTCAGGGCCAAACTGTGGCAGAAAGGCCAAGGGCCCATTTCTTACCTGAATGCCGCCGCCCTTGAAGCCCTCAGAATAACTGGCATAAAACATGACATCCTCGCTTAATCGATAGGAAAGATTAAGATAGGGTACCGTCTCTTTTACAGCAGCCTTGTATGTTCCTGTAGGCACCAGGGGAGCAGGCAGGTTGGCGCCAGCCAGTGTATTGGCCTTGATGCCCCTAAAAGAGAGATTATTGACAAACCCGGTGGTGAGCGCCTGGTGCCTCGCTCCATCCACAATCGCCTGTTTTTCTTCATGGGTATAGCGCAGACCTGCGGTCAAAGACCATTGTTCAGTAATATGAAAGGTGCCTTGAGCAAACACAGCAAGGTCCTCGGTTTTAAAGAATCCACCAGAGAGAATATCGAAACTGGCAAACAGAATTGCATCGTCCTCCACGCCATCCTCATAGAAATAATACCCACCGATAGTCCAGTCCAGCCGGTCATTGAAAGAGGTGCCACTTAGCTGAATCTCTTGACTCCAAACATCGTAATCAACCGACAGGAACAATTCGACCTGCTGATTAAACGGAAGATTGTCTGCATCACGACCAAAATGTGATGTCAGCGTTTTATAGGCACTGATGGACTTCAGTCTGAGTTGATCATGGATATACCAATTTAGCGTCAAAGACGCATTGTAGCTTTCCAAATCAGTTGGAATATCAGTATTGGTAAAACTGATGCAGCAGGGGCCATCGGGATCGTTAATAGCTTGCGGGCTAAACCCCTGTAACATCCCCCGCAAGACAGCAGAGTCCACAAACGGTGCGATAAAATCCCGGAACCGAGTTGGCTGCGTCCCGGCCGGGTGAGTCGGATCCTGTGACAGGGCAACCTGGGCAGCGCCCTCGGAATCATCACGATCAAAGCCTATAGTCAGATCAGCGGTCAAACGATCACTTGCCAACCAGCGTGCCTGCGCTATCAGATTGACCGCATCCTTATCACCACTTTTCCCATCAACAAAGGGACGAGCAACAAAACCATCGCGGTCTTGGGATAATGCGGATAACCTGAAAAAAAATCTGTCTGATAAAGGAATGTTCATATGTCCTTTAAAGTCCAGGCGATTATATGAACCGGCGATAAATTCAATATCTCCATCGTGCTCAGCATGCGGTTTTTTTGTGACTACACGAATGGCACCGCCAATAGTATTACGGCCAAACAAGGTACCCCGTGGCCCGCGCAATACCTCAATACGCTCCACATCCACCACATTGGTCACATTACCGATAGAATGGGGAAGATAAACATCATCAATATAGATGCCTACGCCGGGTTCAACCGCCAGCGTGTAATCACTTTGACCAATACCACGAATAAATACCGCGGCCGCGTTATTGCTGCCGGAAATATTCGCTGAACTGCTAAACACCAGGCCCGGGGTCTGAGTACCAATCTGATCGATACTGCTGATGTTTCTGTCAATCAGCTCTTCACCCTTAAATGCAGTCACGGAGATTGGGGTACTCATCAGAGACTCTTCCCGCTTGCGTGCGGTAACAGTGATTTCCTCGAGCCTCAAAGCATCGCTGTTGCCTGCCTGCTGCGCTTGAGCAGGGATGGCTAAAACAGCCACGAGAGAAACGGCAAGACTACTAAAATATCGTTCTTTAAAAAACATCTGCTTTTCCTCACTCATAAGTAGCCATTGTGTTTTCTGCTAAGAGACTTAGAAGAAGCGAAGAACCATTGGATGTTCTGCGATAACTACGATATTTATGCTCCACCTAACAAGTCTATTTGCACTAGCGATTTGAATTTACAGTTTGCCCCTGATGGTTAGCTAAAAATACTATAGCTGCTCAGGTTGTGATGGTAAACAGAAAAATTAGACTAAGAGGGCTAACTTTAGTAAATTTACCTCCCCCGATAGTCGTTTAATGCGTAAAAAATGACAAGTAAAAACACTCGGAAAAAAATTAAGACTGCGGCAACTTTTTTATTTAATCAGTTTAGTACCAGCAAAATATCGACTAATCGTATCGCCATAGAATGCCAGATCAGCAAAGGCAACCTGCATTACCACTTCAAAAATAAATAAGAGCTAATTCGCGATATTTTCGCTGATATGGTGCACGAGATAGAAACCGACTGGCATGGTGATGAGGATAAACCAAACGTAAAACACATGGCAGAGATGTTCGTGCGCCAGCTAGACTTGATCTGGCGTTTTCGTTTTTTCTATCGCGAAATGGTTTCTCTGGTCAGGCTTGATCCTGTGTTGAAAAAATCTATCAGTCAATTCAGGGTTAAGCGTATTGAAGCCGTTGTAGGCTTTTTCGATAGCCTGATAGAGGCGGGTGTGCTGATTATGCCACGTAGCAGAGAAAGCCTGCGCTATCTGGTATTAATGACCTGGATATTCTGTGACAACTGGCTGAATTTTCTGGAGTTGCAAAATGAGGAAGAAACCGATGAGGCCCTGCAACTAGGCTATGATTTTATTATTGAGATTCTCTACCCTCATATGACTGAAAAAGCCAAAGCGGAAATCTACCACAGCTATGCGATGATTAATATGGCCATCAAGCCTTGACAGGCCCCATCGCTATCTCTTTCAGGTAAGCAATCATTTCGGTGATAAACTCAGCTGCCCTGCTGCAACACCTCCATGTCAGGCATTTGTAATGATAGCCAGAGTTTAAGCAGTCTGAATGAACGGATAACTTGCAGACTAAGCTTGCGCCAATTCATCGTCTTCTGATCAATGAAGAGAGTTTATCTATGCGGTAAACTACCCGTGCTTTTAATACATTGTCATACTGAAACAAAACAGGACATGAGGTAATAGCAATGCAGTTAGGTTTGCAATTAGGTTATTCCCGGGCAGGGATTCAGATCCCCATGGATATGATTCTGGAGGCAGAACGGCTCGGTTATGATTCGGTATGGACTGCCGAGGCGTATGGCTCTGATGCCGTGACGCCAGCAAGCTGGATCCTGGCGCAAACTTCCAGGATCAAGGTCGGTACTTCCATCATGCAGATACCTGCCCGTACCCCGACCATGACGGCAATGACGGCCATGACCTTGCAGCATTTATCTGCCAATCGGTTTATCCTGGGTCTGGGGCCATCCGGGCCACAGGTGGTTGAGGGCTGGTACGGCGTCAGTTACGCCAGACCGCTCACCCGTATGCGTGAGTATATCGACATTATCCGACAGGTGTTTGCCCGACAGCAGGCAGTACACCATGATGGCTATCATTATCAGATCCCTTATGCCGGGGCGGACAGCACCGGGCTGGGCAAGCCGTTAAAAAGCATATTGCATGGCGATCCGAAGGCAAAGATCTACACGGCGGCGATGACTCATGGCGGTGTGGCGCTGGCGGCGGAGTTGGCCGATGGTTTCTTTCCGGTGTGGATGAATCCGGAGCGGTTTGATATTTTCAGTGCAGCTATCGATAGCGGTTTTGCCAGGGCCACAGCGACAAAGAAGCTGGCGCAGTTTGATATTGCCCCGTTTGTGATGGTCGTTATGGGTGAGGATATTAATGCATGTCGGGAACAGGTGAAGCAGCACCTGGCGCTGTATGTGGGCGGCATGGGCGCGGCGAAGAAAAATTTTTATAACGATTACACCAGGGCCCTGGGGTATGAAGCGGCGGCCGAGACCATACAGGCATTGTTTCTGGCGGGGAAAAAGGCCGAGGCGGCGGCCAGCGTGCCGGATTCTTACGTGGATGATATTGCGCTGGTCGGCCCGGCCGATCATATCCGTGAGCAGTTGCCACGCTGGCGGGAAGCGGATAAAAAACATCACGTCAGCACCATGTTGCTCAACTGCAACTCAACCGCCGCACTGCAACTGCTGGCCGAAGAGATGCTCTAGCCATGACAGGCAATTCACATTATCAAAAATGCAAACACCCAACTTATGCCAGGACGTGATGGATGGCCTGATGAGTAGCTTGATGGATAATCTGTATTCGAGTGCAATCAAACAGGCAATATGAAATCCTTATCCGCTGCACACACAGCACTCGCCGGGGCCTATTCACGCATACAGCCAGACCGGTGTGTTTTCTGTCACCCGATCGAATAATTCAATCACGTCCCGGTTACGCATACGGACACAGCCGCCAGAACCCGGCACACCCATCGCCACCTCATCCGGTGCCCCATGCAGATAGATATAGCGCTGATAGGTATCCACATCCCCGCCCTGATTGACCCCGGGCTCCTCGCCGGCAAGCCAGAGAATGCGGGTTAATATCCAGTCGCGCTGTGGGTATTGTTCGCACATGCCCGGTTGATAAATTTCACCGCTGGGAACCCGCCCGACAAATACGGTGTTCTCCTGGCAGCCGGCACCAATCTTCTCGGCAATCCTGTGCCTGCCTCTGGGCGTACAGCCGCTGTTTTGCAACTCGCCCGCCCCCTGTTTTGCGGTCGAGACAGTATATCTGCGCTCAACTTTATCGGCCAGTTTAAGCAGCAACACCTGCCTGCTGATGTCAACTTCAATACATCGCCGGATGGTCGTCATGAAGCTGACAGGCTGCTGGATTTTTGCCTGTGCAAAATGCTAATCATGAGTTCAGCGCACAAACAGTGCCATGGATTCAACGTGGCGTGTGTGAGGAAACATATCCACCACCCCGGCTTTTTTAAGGCGATAGCCGCTGTGATTGACCAGCATGTCTGCATCTCTCGCCAGGGTGGCCGGGTTACAGGACACATACAATATCATCGTTATATGCTCCAGTGGCAGTTGTTGTAACACCTGCCGGGCGCCGCTTCGTGGCGGATCCAGCAGCAGCTTGTTGACTGCGGACAGATCGAACACTGTATCAACGGTATCCTGCACAAGATCGCTGATGGCGAACTCGATATTGGTTATCTCATTGTCATCGGCATTGGCCCTCGCCTGCTGGATTAAACGGCGACTGCCCTCCAGACCAAAGACATGCCTGGCGTATCGTGCCAATGGCAGGGAAAAATTACCCAGACCACAAAACAGATCCAGCACAACATCCTCTTTATCAGGTGCCAGCAGCTCTATCGCCCGATCGATCATTTTGTTATTCAGGGCAAAATTAATCTGCGTAAAATCCTGCGGGCGAAAACCGACAGTGATCGCCCCATGGTCAATCGTGTAATGCAACGCCGGCTCCGGTTCAGATAAGGGATGAATGGTATCCAGCCCGCCCGGTTGCAGGTAAAACCGCAGACCATGAATCTCCTCAAACTGCCTGAGTGCGACCATATCCCCGGTGCTTAACGGCTGTAAATGCCGCAGGATCAGCGCTGTCGTATTCTCCGCCACGGCAATCTCAATCTGCGCCAGTTGATTATAAACAGACAGGCCGGCGATTAGCGTCTGCAACTCCGCTATACGCTCACCGACCTTCGGATGCAACACCACACACGCATCCATATCAGTGATGAATCTGCTGTGCTTTTCCTTAAAGCCCACCAACACCCTGGCCTTTTTCAGCACATGTTTTACACCCAGCCTGGCCTTGTGTCGATAACCCCAGTGCCTCTCTGTCAGGGGCGGCAAGAGTTGCTCTGGTATGCTGGCGGCCAGATGGGCGAGCTGTTCCAGCAACACCGCCTGCTTGTGCTTTATCTGCTCGGCTGGCTGCAGGTGCATCAGACTGCAACCCCCACAAACGGCATAGTGCCTGCACCTGGCCGCCACCCGAAGCGGGGAGGGCTTCAAGATGTCCACGGCATAGCCCTCATCAAACCGGCGGCGTTTGCTTGAGTAGAGAAAACTCACCTCCTCACCCGCCAGGGCGCCCGCAATAAACACGGCCTTGCCATCAACACGGGCAACGCCTCTGCCATCGTGCGAGAGTGACTCTACCGTGGCAATCACAGGCGAAGCAGCGGATTTTTTGCGCCGGCAAGGTGACATGACTTCACGCTGATCTGCGCTTGACGTATTTCTAAGCCCGCCCCTGCCAGGCGTTGAGAAAGGCAGTCAGATGCGGTTTATCCGCCTGTTTGAGCCGCTCTTTCAGGCGCTCACACGCCGCGTGAAATTCATCCTCGTTGAGATGAGCTCGAATAAGTTCAAAGCGCAGATACACAAGATAGGTATTCAGTACATCTGTCTCGCAATAATGGCGGATGGCGGCGACATCGCCTGCCAGGTAACGCTCCCACACCTGCCCGCCACTCATGCCCATTTTGCCGGGAAACCCCAGCAGGGTAGCAATCTCGGTCAAGGGGGCATTGGCACGAGGCTCATAACCGGCCAGCACATCCATCAGATCGGTATGCCTGAGGTGATAGCGGTTAAGGTAATTATTCCAGCGAAAGTCCCGATCCTTATCGCCCAATTCCCAGTAGCGGCTGGCCGGTATGCCATGCAGCAGGCAGCGATAATGCAATACCGGCAAATCAAAGCCGCCCCCGTTCCAGGAGACCAGCGTTGGCGTATATTTCTTTATGCCATTAAAAAAGCGCTGCACGATATCTTTCTCTGGTGCATCAACATCACCAAGCGACCGCATTTCCAGCTTATCCTCGCTCGCCAAGACGATAGAGATCGCCACCACCTTATGCAGATGCAAACGCAGAAAATCCGTCCGGTTATCGCTCTCCTGTCGCCGCTTGGTAAACATCACCTCGGCGATCTCTTTATCCGACAAGCCATCTAAGGCAAACAACCGGCGCCCGGCATCCGTATCCGGCACGGTCTCAATGTCAAACACCAGGACAGTCATGCGGGCGCTGCCGCCGGCCAGGCCGGAAACACATCAATGGAGAGATAACGATCACCACGATCACAGACGATGCAAACGATCGTGGCGTTCTCAACTGTCGCAGAAAGCCTGAGGGCCGCGGATACCGAACCGCCGGATGAGACACCAGCGAATATGCCCTCTTCTGCCGCCAGCCGCCGAGTCATGTCCTCGGCCTCGGCCTGGGTGACATCCATGATGCTGTCGACCCGTTGTCTGTCGTAGATGCGTGGCAGGTAGGCCGGCGGCCAGCGCCGGATGCCCGGAATGCTGTCATCGCCAGCCGGCTGCACGCCGATGATCTCTACCGCCGGGCGTTGCTGTTTCAAATACTTCGACACCCCCATGATGGTGCCAGTGGTGCCCATAGCGCTGACAAAATGGGTGACCCTGCCGTTGGTATCGCGCCAGATCTCCGGGCCGGTGCCTTCATAATGTGCACGCGGATTATCCGGGTTGGCAAACTGATCCAGCACCTTGCCCTTGCCTTTTGCCTGCATCGCCTCGGCCAGGTCACGTGCGCCCTCCATGCCTTCCTCCCTGGTCACCAGAATAAGCTCCGCACCGAAGGCCCGCATGACCTGTCGCCTTTCCACACTCAGATTCTCCGGCATGATCAAGACCATGCGGTAACCGCCCGTGGCCGCCGCCATGGCGAGCGCAATGCCGGTATTGCCGCTGGTCGCCTCTATCAAGGTATCCCCCGGTGCGATCTCCCCTCGCATTGCAGCCTGTTTGATCATGCTCAGAGCCGGCCTGTCCTTGACCGAACCCGCCGGGTTATTGCCTTCCAGTTTTGCCAGAATGGTATTTGTGGTATTGCCGGGCAGCCGTTGCAAACGCACCAGCGGCGTATTGCCGACAAAGGCTTCGATGGTGGGGAGACGCATCGCTATGCCAGCCCCACGGCCATGATAATGGCATCCTCACGACCCCTGGCCGCCGGGTAGTAATCACGCCTTGCGCCCACTTCCACAAAGCCATTGTGGCTGTACATTAACCTGGCTTTATTGTTTGATGGCCGGACTTCCAAAAGCGCAGTATCGGCATAATACTGGCGAGCCACATCCAGTAAAAAATGTAACAGCGCATGACCATAGCCGGCGCCCTGTAGCTGCGGATCAATACATAAATTCAGGATATGCGCCTCGCCGGCGGCCACTGACATCACACCATAACCGGCAATCACGCCATTGCTCTCCATTAACCAGCTACAATAGCCGACCTGCAAACAGTCTCTGAAGATAACGGGCGTCCAGGGAAACTCATAGGCAATGTTTTCAATTTCCAATACATGATCCAGATCGTCTGCCTGCATGGGCCGGAAATACAAGGCGGCCTGTTCAGGCACAGCACTCATGTCATCTCAAGCAGCCGCATGACCAACTGCAAGTCCTGCCAGGATTTGCGTTTCTCGCGCGGCGAGCGCAGCAGATACGCCGGATGATAGGTGACCACAACGGGTATATTTGTCTCACCATAGCGGTATTGTTGCCCGCGCATCCGGCCTATAGGTGTCTCTGTCTTCAGCAGGTTTTGCGCGGCGATGCGGCCAAGCGCCACGATCAGCCGGGGCTGAAGCATCGCTATCTGTTGCCTTAGATAAGGCTCACATGAGCGCACTTCCTGTGGCAGGGGATCGCGGTTACCAGGCGGCCTGCATTTGAGAATATTCGCAATAAACACCTGCTCCCGACGTAACCCGATTGCCAGGAGCATGGCATCGAGTAATTTACCGGCACGGCCAACGAATGGCTCACCCCGCCGGTCTTCCTCGGCACCGGGGGCCTCGCCGATGAGCAGCAGATCGGCATGTCGATCACCCACGCCGAACACAGTCTGGGTACGGCTGGCCGACAAACTGCATTGCTTGCAGATGTGCACCTGC
Source organism: Gammaproteobacteria bacterium (assembly GCA_963422205.2). Taxonomy (GTDB): domain Bacteria; phylum Pseudomonadota; class Gammaproteobacteria; order Eutrophobiales; family Eutrophobiaceae; genus CAXMWX01. Next base: position 618,064 of record CAXMWX010000005.1, read on the forward strand.
TGTTTGAGTGCCTGCCAGTCAGCGCTGACTGTGGCAGCAGGCGCCATGTCAGGCGGGATGCGGGGTGAGGCGTCAGCCGCTTGATCTGGCGGGGGCGGTGGGTTGCGCGCCAGCCAGACCGGCACACCCATAGCGTGCAGATAGCGACAGTGTCTCTCCGATCTTGCCATCGGTCAGCGGCTCATATCTGCGGGTGTATTTTTTCGCCTAAGTTGTTGGCACGGTTGATGGCGTTAATATACGCCTTGGCCGAGGCGGTGACGATATCGGTATCTGCACCACGGCCATTGACTACACGGCCGGCTTTTTTCACCCGCACGGTCACCTCGCCCTGGGAGTCTATACCCTCGGTAATATTATTGACGGAAAACAACAGCAACTCGCAACCGCTGGCCACGATGTTCTCGATCGCACTGAATGCGGCATCTACCGGGCCATCGCCGGTTGACTCACACGACTTCTCGGCCCCGTTCACTGACACACAGACAGCCGCCACAGGAATCTCGCCCGTTGCCGTGCTGATGCGTATGCTGATCAACTTGATCGCCTCCAGATCATCCAACAGGCCATCGGTGACAATGGCTTGCAGGTCCTCATCGTAGATTTCATGTTTTTTATCGGCCAATACCTTAAACCGGGCAAACGCCTCATCCAACTGCGGCTGGCCTTCAAATTCAAAACCAAGTTCAGCCAGGCGCGTCTTGAAGGCATTGCGCCCGGAATGCTTGCCCAACACCAGGCGATTATGACTCCAGCCCACATCCTCAGCGCGCATGATCTCATAGGTCTGGCGGCTCTTTATCACCCCATCCTGATGAATGCCGGACTCGTGTGCAAAGGCATTGGCGCCGACTATGGCCTTGTTCGGCTGTACCGGGAAACCGGTGATGTTGGCAATCAGCTTTGAGCAGGCCAAAATCTCCTCTGTCTGCAACTGCGTATCGCAGTTAAAATAATCCTGGCGGGTGCGTACCGCCATGACGATCTCCTCCAGGGCTGCATTGCCGGCACGCTCGCCAAGGCCATTGATGGTGCATTCCACCTGCCGTGCGCCATGGCTCACCGCCGCCAGGGAATTGGACACGGCCAGCCCCAGATCATTGTGGCAATGCACGGAAAACACGGCCTTGTCGGCATTGGGCACGCGCTCGATCAGCTGGCGGATGGTCTCGCCAAATTGCTCCGGTATGGCATAGCCGACCGTATCGGGGATATTTACCGTGCTCGCCCCGGCGGCAATCACGGCCTCAATGATACGGCACAGAAAATCCAGCTCCGAACGCCCGGCATCCTCCGGCGAGAACTCCACATCATCGGTATGGTTACGGGCGCGCCGCACCGCCTTCACAGCCGCTGCCAGCACCTCATCCGGTTGCAACCTTAACTTCTCCCGCATGTGGATTGGCGAGGTGGCGATGAAGGTGTGTATGCGCCCGGCCACCGCTGGCTTCAAAGCATCAGCCGCCGTATCAATGTCTTTATCACCCGTCCTGGCGAGACCACACACCACACTGTCTTTAACCACCTCGGCAACCGACTTGACCGCGGCAAAATCGCCCGGGCTGGCAATGGGAAAACCCGCTTCGATGACATCCACCCGCATTTTCTCCAGTGCCCTGGCCACACGGACCTTCTCGCTCCGGGTCATGGATGCGCCCGGGCTTTGCTCGCCATCGCGCAAAGTGGTATCAAAAATAATTAATTTATCCGGCATGTCACGGCTCCAGTCAACATAGTAAATCACATGGGCAACCCTGCCTGGCAGAGTTGAGAGAATAGCAAAAGAATGTGGATGAGAATAATTGCCCTAGCAGGGCAGCAGCAAAGACAGACGTGCAACACCGAACAAGACTGGCTGAACACGCTGGGGGGGATAGTGTCTTGTGCTTTTGTGCATACCTTAAAACTATAGCGACAAAATCCGAAAATGCAAGCCCTCCCCGCCTGCGATAAACTCTGGTGATGTCTTTACGTTAAACCGAATCTGCCGCTGCCGGTTTGTCAGGCAGCAGAATTTCAAGCCAAAAAATACCCGGATCATCGGCTGATATGCCTGCGATTTTTCATATAAATCCACCAGCACCTTGCCCTGCAACCTGAATTTTGTCCCGTGGTTATGGCCGCTTCTTGCATTAAAATCGATATAAATATCGCCCCTTTCAATGGCATCAATGAATTTATCTTTCGTCAGTGTTTCGAGCAACGTATTACAGTGGCTAGTGGGTCTCCTCTGTGCTTACCCGATTGGCGCGATGGCGCCTGAGCAATACCAGGGTCATGATCGGGCCGGAGGCGGCATAGCCCGATGCGAGCAAAAACAAGGTTAATGAGGGCTTGCTGGCAATGAACACAAAGATCAGCACGATAAGCAAAATCGTCACAAACGGCACCTTGCCGTGCAGGTTGATCTGCTTGAAACTGTGATAACGGATATTACTCACCATCAACAGGCCAGCGAGCACAGTCACCGGGAAGGTGATGAACAGCCTGGTCGTGCCATCATGCAATCCATTCGCATCACCTAACCAGATCAAGCCGGCAATCACGGCGGCGGCGGCTGGGCTGGGCAGACCCTGAAAATACCGCTTGTCGGCACTGCCCGCCTGGGTGTTGAAACGCGCCAGACGCAAGGCAGCCGCCACCGCATAAATAAATGCCGCCAGCCAGCCCAGCTTGCCAAAGCCAAACAAGGACCACTGGTGCATCACCAGCGCCGGCGCCAGGCCGAATGAAACCATGTCCGACAAGCTGTCATACTGCACACCAAAATCACTTTCGGTATGTGTCAGCCTGGCGATGCGGCCATCCATGCCATCCAGAATCATCGCCACAAAAATTGCCATGGCAGCCGCTTCAAACTTGCCATCAATGGCCGCGATGATGGCATAAAAGCCAGCAAATAACGCCGCGGTGGTCAATAAATTAGGCAGTAAATAAATACCCCGGCGGCGTGTCAGCATAGCGGCTTTTCAATCGTACAGGTCATCGCACAACTATAGGGGCTGGATGGCTGTAAAATCAATCCGTAAACAGGCAGCCCGGGTTTAATCATGCACAAACCGGCCGAGTATATCACGCCCGGCCCGCAGTCTGTGCCCGGGCGCCAGATCATGACAGGTATTGGCCGGCAGATACAGATCAACCCGGCCACTGAAATAGAGAAATCCCACCACATTCCCCTGCCCTACCCGCTGGCCCGTGATGAATTGCATCTTCACCAGGGGGGCGGCCATGCCCAGTGCAAAACTCACCACCACATCATCCTGCTCATCGGTCTGAATCCAGCAGGTGTAGCGCCTGCCAGAGAATGTATCGGGACGCCGACTACGCCAAAGCTGCATCACCTTGCCCTCTATCGGGCTGCGTAAGGTGGGCGCATCCAGCCAGCCCAGGTGAAGGCTGAGCTTGAGTGCATCACGTTTTAACCAGGGATCGCCGGCGTCCTCCCTACCCACGATCAGCCCGTCAACCGGACTGACAATGGCCAGTGGCACAGCGGGCACAGAGACGGGCGGACGGCGAGACAGAGCGGCCAACAGCAAGGCCAGGAGCAGTATCGCTGAGGCGGATAACCCGCCCGCCTGATGCCAGCACAGCACCGCCACCAGCACCAACAGCAGGAGGATGGGCCTGCTCGCTGGCAAGCGCGGAAAGTTGCTGGCGGGCATTATGCCTCTTGCATCAGCCCGGCTGTGCCGACACTCAGGGTAAAGCTCAACCCGGAACCCTCAACCCGGAACCGGCCTAATTCTTATCCTTATCGACCAGCTGGTTCTGCTTTATCCAGGGCATCATGTTACGCAGCTTAGCGCCCACCTGCTCAAGCGGATGGTTGGCGGCATTTCGACGCATGGCCTTCATCACCGCCGCACCCGCCTGGTTTTCCTGGATGAACTCGCGGGCAAACCTGCCCTGCTGAATTTCTTGCAATATGTCGCGCATGGCCGCCCGTGATTCATCGTTAATCACGCGCGGGCCACGGGTAAAATCACCGTACTCTGCCGTGTTGGAGATGGAGTAACGCATATTGGCAATGCCGCCCTCATAGATCAGATCGACGATCAATTTGGTCTCATGCAGACATTCAAAATAGGCCATCTCCGGTGCATAACCCGCCTCGACCAGGGTCTCAAAACCGGCCTGGATCAACGCGGTAATACCGCCGCACAAGACAGTCTGCTCACCGAATAAATCGGTCTCGGTCTCTTCCCGGAAACTGGTCTCGATCACCCCGGCACGGCCACCCCCATTGGCAGCAGCATAGGCCAGGGCGAGCGCCTTCGCCTGACCAGAGCTGTCCTGATGCACGGCGATCAAGGCTGGCACACCGCCACCTGCAACATAAGTCGACCTGACCAGATGGCCCGGGCCCTTGGGAGCGATCATGATGACATCCAGATCAGCGCGCGGCTCAATCTGCTGGAAATGAATGTTAAAGCCGTGGGCGAATGCCAGCACCGCCGCCGGTTTCAGATGGGGCGCTATAAAGGTTCGGTATAATGCTGCCTGATGCTCATCCGGGGCCAGGATCATGACCACGTCCGCCCAGGCAGCGGCATCCTCGATCGACTTGACCACCAGACCCGCCGCCTCGGCCTTGGCGACTGAAGCGGAGCCCTGGCGCAGGCCAACACACACCTCAACACCGGAATCTTTCAGATTATTGGCATGGGCATGACCTTGCGAACCATAACCAATCACCGCTACCTTCCTGGCCTTGATAAGGGCCAGGTCTGCATCTTTGTCATAATAAATATTCATCAGCTGATCTCTTTTTACGTCTTGTATTAAATCCTGATTGCCTGATCACCGCGGGCGATACCTGATATACCCGTCCTGACTGTTTCCTGGATTAACTGCTTGTCCAACGACCGCAGGAAGGCGTCCAGTTTGTCGCCGTTGCCAGTCATCTCAATGATATAGGTTTTGTCCGATACATCGATCACACGGCCACGAAAAATATTACTCATCCGCATCAACTCTTCCCGATCCGCATCTTTTGCTGTCACCTTAACCAGCATTAACTCGCGCTCAATATGCGGGCTGTCGTTAAGATCAACCACCTTGATCACATCGACAAGTTTATTCAGGTGCTTGTTGATCTGCTCAATGATCTCATCCGAACCCGAGGTCACAATCGTCATTCTTGAAACAGTCGGGTCTTCTGTTGGTGCCACGGTGAGCGATTCAATATTAAACGCACGGGCAGAGAACAAGCCGGAGATCCTTGACAAGGCGCCGACTTCATTTTCAACCAGCAGCGATAATATATGCCGCATCAGGCCAGCTCCCGGACAGCGGCAGATGGTGCCAGGTGCATCTCATGCTGCCCTTTACCAGCCGCTATCATGGGATAGACATTCTCATGACGATCGGTAATCACATCCATCAACACTACCCTGTCCTTAATCGCCAGCGCCGCTTTAAGGGCCGCTTTAACATCAGCCGTCTTGTCGATACGCATACCGACATGACCGAAGCTCTCGGCCAGCCTGGTGAAATCCGGCAAGGCATCCATGTAGGAATGCGAGTAACGCTTATCGTAGAAGAACTCCTGCCATTGCCTGACCATGCCCATATAGCGATTATTCAAACTGACGATCAGCACGGGTGTGTTGTATTGCAGGCAGGTGGAAAGCTCCTGAATACACATCACCAGGCTGGCCTCGCCGCTGATGCAAACCACTGTCTCATCAGGAAACGCCATCTTCACGCCCATGGCGGCGGGCAGGCCAAACCCCATCGTGCCAAGACCGCCCGAATTGATCCAGCGCCTCGGCTTGTCAAACTTGTAATACTGTGCCGCCCACATCTGATGCTGCCCCACATCAGAAGTCACATAGGCATCGCCCCCGGTCAGCTCATAGAGCGTCTCAATGACGTACTGCGGCTTGATCACCTCGGTGTTCCGATCATAGTGCAGGCAGTTAATCGAGCGCCATTGATTGATCTGCTGCCACCAGCCGGCCAGGGCCTTGCTATCAGGCGAGCGTTTATTTTTATCCAGTAACCTCAGCATGTCCTGCAAGACATGTTTGACATCGCCGACGATCGGGATATCCACCGGCACATTTTTCGATATGGAAGCCGGATCGACATCGATATGAATGATCCTGGCGTGCGGGCAGAATTTCCCCAGATCCCCGGTCACCCGATCATCAAAACGCGCACCGATCGCAATCAGCACATCACAATGGTGCATGGCCATATTGGCCTCATAGGTACCGTGCATACCCAACATGCCGATGAACTGCCGATCTGATCCGGGATAAGCGCCCAGCCCCATCAGCGTGTTGGTAATCGGGTAGTCCAGCTGACGGGTAAACCTGACAAGCTCCTCGCTCGCCTCAGCCAGGATAACCCCGCCGCCACTGTAGATCATCGGCTGGCGGGCGGACAGTATCAGTTTTACCGCACGCTTGATCTGCCCCGGATGGCCTTTGACGGTCGGGCGATAGGAGCGCATATCCACCGTCCTGGGATAGACATACTCGCAGGAGTCCGCGGTCACGTCTTTGGGAATGTCCACCAGCACCGGCCCGGGACGACCACTCAAGGCCACATAAAACGCTTTTTTGATCGTACTGGCCAGCTCGCTGACCTGCTTGATCAGAAAATTATGCTTCACGCAGGGGCGACTGATGCCAATCGCATCGACTTCCTGAAAGGCATCATTGCCGATCAGCGGTGTCGGCACCTGGCCGCTGAACACAACCAGGGGAATGGAATCCAGATAAGCGGTGGCAATACCGGTAACCGCATTGGTCATGCCCGGGCCGGAGGTCACAAGCACCACGCCGGGCCGGCCGGTGGCACGGGCATACCCATCGGCGGCATGGGTAGCACCCTGCTCATGACGCACCAGGATATGCTCGACCGCCGTCTGCTGATATAACTCATCGTAGATATGCAGCACCGCCCCGCCCGGGTAGCCGAACACATGCTTAACCCCCTCATCCTGCAACGCCCTGACAAAGATCTCGGCGCCGCGCAAAATCTCGCCCGCTTTACTCACGATCATTGACCACAGTATCTACCCACCGATCCCTTGCATTTATTCATGCGAAACCCACAGAAGCTACTGATAACCCAGAAAAAAGTCAAGTTGTGCTTTGCACCAACCGCTATCTTGCGCCCGCCTGGCTGAAGCGATTTTCAGCATTTCATCGACAATCAGGTTAAGATGCCCAGCTTTGCCGGATTGACGATACCCATGCGTAGTTCACACCTGTTACTTGCCACCTTACGCGAAGCACCGGCCGATGCCGAGCTTATCAGTCATCGGCTGATGCTGCGTGGTGGCATGATACGGCAACTGGCGGCTGGCATTTACACCTGGCTGCCGCTGGGGCTGAAGGTGTTGCGTAAGGTGGAAGCCATCGTGCGCGAGGAGATGGATAACATCGGCGCACAGGAAGTGCTGCTGCCGGGCGTACTGTCTGCTGAACTCTGGCGCGAATCCGGGCGCTGGGATGAGTACGGGCCGGAGTTGTTACGTTTTTGCGACCGACATGAACGTGATTTTTGTCTCGGCCCGACCCATGAAGAGGCCATCACCGATCTGGTGCGCCGGGAGATTCGCAGCTACAAGCAGCTGCCCGCCAACTTCTACCAGATTCAAACCAAGTTCCGGGATGAGATCCGGCCGCGGTTCGGCATCATGCGGGCGCGCGAATTTCTGATGAAGGATGCGTACTCCTTTCATCTGCATCAGGATTGCCTGCAACAGACCTATGAGCAGATGCACCAGGGCTACTGCCGCATATTCGATCGCCTTGGCCTGAAGTACCGGGCGGTGCTGGCAGACTCCGGCAACATCGGCGGCAACCTGTCGCATGAGTTCCACGTGCTGGCCGACTCCGGTGAGGATAAAATTGCCTTCAGCGAGGAGGGGGATTTTGCGGCCAATGTTGAGTTGGTGCCGGTGGTGATGGAGGCCGACCGACCGCCGGTGCCGGGCAAGCCGATGAGTAAAGTGGCCACGCCTGACCAGCACAGCATCGATGAGGTCAGCCAGTATTTATCCAGCCGCCCGATGCACTGCATCAAGACGCTGATCGTCAATGGCAGGGAGGATACGCTGGTGGCCTTGTTGTTGCGTGGCGATCATGAACTCAATCGCATCAAGGCCGAAGCACTGTCCCAAGTCGCAAGCCCCTTGACCATGGCCGATGCCAGCGAGATTAAAAAACGCACCGGCAGCGATATCGGCTCCCTCGGCCCGGTCGGGCTGGATATCCCCATCATCGCCGATCATGCCGTCCTACACATGGCGGATTTTATCTGTGGTGCCAATGAGGCCGGCTTTCACTTGACCGGGGTCAACTGGCAACGTGATCTGGACACGCCCGAAGCGGCTGATTTGCGCCAGGCAGTCGATGGCGATGCCGCACCCGATGGCAGCGGCAAACTCCGCATTCGTTGTGGCATTGAAGTCGGCCATATCTTTCAGCTGGGCAGAAAATACAGCCGGGCCATGAAGGCGACTTGCCTGGATGAGCAGGGCCAGGCGGTCGTCCTGCTCATGGGGTGTTACGGCATCGGGGTGTCCCGAATCGTTGCCGCCGCTATTGAGCAGAATCATGATGCACACGGCATCATCTGGCCGGACAGCCTCGCCCCGTATCAACTCAGCCTGATCCCGATACATGCCCATAAATCACAGCGGCTTAGGGCGGCGGTGGAGAGGCTCTACCATGAACTGCTGGAGGCGGGCGTGGCGGTGTTGCTCGATGACAGAAAAGAACGCCCGGGGGTGATGTTTGCTGATCAGGAATTGATCGGTATTCCGCATCGGCTTGTTTTCAGCGAGCAGGGACTGGATGAAGGCCGGCTGGAATACAAACGACGAAGAGATAAACACAGCATGGCTGTCAAGCTGAATGAGGCCGTCAACTTTTGCAGACAGGGGTTTGGGGCGTAACCCCTGTCACACCGTGGTTGACTGACATTCATTGCCTGATCTCAAATTCAGAAAACTCACCATCGGCAATCTGCTGCCAGTTAAGCCGGGTGATTTGTGCCTGTGGCGGCCCGACTCTCAGCCACGCCTGAAATAGCGCAAGGGCGGCCTCATCACCTGTGACCACGCCCGTTACCGTACCAGCCTGGGTATTTCTCACCCAGCCATGCAGCCCAAGCTGCCCGGCCTGCTGTTTGCTTGACTGGCGAAACCAGACGCCCTGCACTCGCCCGTACACCTGAAATTCATACGTCTTGATCTTCATGTCGGTCTGAAAGATTATCCTGAAAGTGATGTAAAGAGAAACGACAATGCAGCACTTCATCATGCTTCAAACACGGCGATGATTTTTATATCCTATCGCCAATGAATATCACAATGCACCCTAAGCCTCGCTGTTCCAACTCAAGACAGGCACTGGCCTTGTTACCGCCCAGGGTATCACGCCGGACAGTGAACGCCCGATTGCCATCGTTGATGATAAGGCCGCCTGAAAAAATCAAACCACTGTCGGGTTAATGGCGGACGTTCTCATCCTCTATTACAGCCGTCATGGTCATACGGCGGACCTGGCAAACCAGATCAGCCGGGGCGTTGAATCGGTATCGGCCTGCTGTTCTGTCATCCGCACCGTGCCGCCGGTCTCAGCCGAGCATGAGGGCAGCGCCAGCGACATTCCGACATCCGGCCCGCCTTATGCCAGCAAGGATGACCTGCTTGCCTGTGATGCCCTGGTGCTCGGCAGCCCGACCCGTTTTGGCAACATGGCCGCCCCGTTAAAATACTTTCTTGATAATACCGGCGATATCTGGCTGTCTGGCAAACTTGCCGGCAAGCCAGCCGCCGTATTCAGCTCCAGCAGCAGCATGCACGGCGGCCAGGAAACCACGTTGCTCTCCATGATGATACCGCTGCTGCATCACGGCATGTTAATCACTGGCGTGCCTTATTCTGAACCAGCGCTTGGCAGCACCTGTAGCGGTGGGACGCCTTACGGGGCCAGCCATGTTGCCGGTCTTGAGAATGAAAACCGTTTGACGGCAGATGAAAAGGCGATCTGTGTTTGCCTGGGCAAAAGGCTGGCAGAATTGGCGGTCAAACTCAAACAGCCCTGAATTGAAACCGTGCTATTGAAGCCGTGCTGACGAAGGCACAGCGCAATCAGCAATCGTTCGGAGAATCACCCGGCGCCCCCGCCCTGGCCTGTGTGTAATAATTCCCGCACAAAGGGCACGGTCAGTTTTTTTTGTGCGATTAGCGTGCTGTCATCCAGCCTGTCCAGCCAGCTTAAGATCCCGGGCACATCACGGGGGATATGCGATAATAAATAATCTGCCACCTCATCGGGAATTTCAAAGCCCCGATAATCTGCCCTGAGTTGCAATGCCTGTTTTTTACCCCCATCGTCCAGCGACTGAAGATGATAAACATGATCACCCACAAAGCGGGAGCGTAAATCTTCCAGCATAATCGCACTGACAACCGGGTTGGTGCGGGCGCTCATCAATAACGGGGTGGCCGCTGCTTTCAGCTGATTGAACAAATTAAACACGGCGTGTTCCCATGCGGCCTGTCCGGCGATGGCATCCACATCGTCAATGCTGACCAAATCCAGCACATCAAGATTATCCAGCATATCCGGGACGAACTCATCCGCCCGGCCAAACGGGATATACACACTGGTCAGTTTGTGTTGACCGGCCAAGTGGCAGGCAGCCTGAAGTAAATGGCTTTTCCCCACACCACTTGCCCCCCACAGAAAAATATTGTTGCTCTCCCTGCCGCTGGCCTGGCGGATAATATGCTCAACGGCCAGGTGATTGCGGCCAGGCAGATAGGAATCAAATTCCAGCGGGTCGAATCTGGCAAAGGGTAACAGCAGTTGTTCCTGCCGGTGGCTTAACCCGGTCACGGTGAATACAACTCGCTGTTCATATACTGTGCGTGCATATAACGTAATAACACCATGACGATGGCGGCCACGGGCAAGGCCAGCAGGATGCCGACAAAGCCGAACAACTGCCCGCCCGCCATCACCGCAAAAATGACGGCGACCGGATGCAGACCAATCCGCTCGCCCAGCAACAGGGGCGATAAGACCATGCCTTCAATCAGCTGTCCCAGTGCGAACACCATGGCAACATAGACAAGATGCAGGATGTCCTGATACTGCATAAAGGCGACGATGGCAGCGATACTGATGCCGATAATCCCGCCCAGATACGGCACAAAACTGACGATCCCGGCCAGCATACCGATCAACAGGGCGAACTCCACGCCCGCCAGCCATAGACCGAGCGAATAAATAAACCCCAGAGCGGACATCACCAGCAACTGACCACGCAGAAATTCCGCCAACACCTGATCACATTGTTTTGCCAGCGTGCTGATCACCGGCTCATAGGTGCGCGGAATGAGATCGCATATCCTGGCGAGCAGGAGATCCCAGTCACGCAAGAGATAGAACGTAACGACCGGGATCAATATCAGGTAGGTCAGCCAGATAATGATTGCCTGGCCGGAATGCGATACCCGGCCCAGCACAAACGTCAGCACATTGCCCACATCACGCCAGTTATTCATCAAGGTATTTTTCAACGCCTCCAGATGAATAGCATCGGCGGGCACGCCAATGAATCTCGCCAGTGTCGGGATAAGCTGATCCTGCACCCAGCCTATCATGATCGGCAGGCGGTTAAAAAAGGCATTGAATTGCTCTTGCAGCAGGGGCATGAGGATTAACAACAAGGCCAGGGCGAGCAACATCATAAACAAGAACACAATACAGACGGCCACGATGCGGGACAGCCCACGGGCCTGCAGGCGATCAGTGACCGGATCAGCCAGATAGGCGATTAAGGCGGCGATCAGAAAAGGGATCAGCACTGGTGAGAGCAGATAGATTATCCAGCCGCTGAAGATCAACAGCAGCAGATAAAACCAGCGCCGTGAATAGAGATTGTCAATCATGGCAACATCCGGTAGGTGTTGGCCTTTGCACCGGCAACCGCCTGCAACACCCGGCCGAGTTCAATGGCCTGTGCTATCGCTTTATCGCCGCCATGGGCGGTTAATGACAAGGTGAGCTTATCGGCATCGGCCTCGATCACATCAACCGTCTTGATCGCAGATAGGGACTCAAGATAATGCAGCACACTGGCATAATCGTCCACCGAAGCTACCTGATTGACAAACAGGCGAAACTCGCTCAGGCCGCCGTCCGCCATGTACTTGACAGCCAGGCTGTCCACCAGCACATCCAGCCCCTCATCCAGCACCAGTGCCAGCAGATCAGCCTTAGTATGCCAGCCTGAAACCTCGCCATCCGCCGCATGCGCCGTCCAGTCTGCCTGCCATAACCCCGCAGAGGGCGAGTTGACATGACCAATTAAAACAATGTCCGGCTGGTAGCGCTCGGCGGCGATAAGGATGGACTCGGTAAACCCGCCCAGGATATCCCCCGGCTGCACAGCACGGCCATCTTGCAGATCCATCAGCGGAAAGAGCAGGCTGATGCCGCGTTGTTCGGCCCGGCGGTAGAGTATCTCCAGCACAGCAGGCGTTTGCTCCAGGCTGGCCATCAGCCGCTTGTTATCCTGCTGCACCAGCAACCACAGCAGGACGGCAGGCCGCTCATTGCCCCACAGGTTCACGCCTGCAAGACGCAAATCGTGGCTGAGGGTCGCCTCATCAAAGCTGACCGTTAGCATCAGTTGAGGGACAGCCCGGCCAGTATCCGCATCAATTTCCCGGCCCTGACGATAGCTGAACTGCTGCACATAGCTGCCCGCCTTGCTCACTATGCCGCGTAACTCCGGTTTCAGGGCGGCACGGCGATCACCGGTCAATTTGACCAGCACGATCTTCAGGGCGGTTGCAATCGCCTGCCTTCGAGTCTGCTCGCGTTTATCGGCTATGCGGGCCTCCGCCTGATACAGGCCCGTCACCCGAACAGCGAAACAGTCAGGGATGAGCGCACCATGCAGCAGCAAAACGGCCAGAGAAATGGCCAGGCACCGGATCATTGGTTATTCATGCCCCCAGGAGTTAAGTCATCGTGTCCATGTTTGCGCCATTTTACAGCGAACGATACTATGCCGCCATGAGCGCTTGCAAAACAGATTATGCCGCCGCCGGAGTCAGCATTGCACGTGGCAACGAGCTGACAGCACGTATCAAAAACACAGCAAGCAGCACCGCCCGGCCCGGCGTGATGGGCGCTATTGGCGGCTTCGGCGGCCTGTTTGATCTGGCGGCAACCGCTTACCGTGATCCGGTGTTAGTCTCGGGCACCGATGGCGTGGGAACAAAAATCAAACTCGCCATCGACAGCGGCCGCTATGATACCATCGGCATCGATCTGGTCGCCATGTGTGTCAATGATGTAATCGTATCCGGTGCTGAACCGTTATTTTTTCTGGACTATTTTGCCTGTTCCTCGCTGGATGTCAGTGTGGCCGAGACCGTGATCACCGGCATAGCCAGGGGCTGCCAGCAGGCCGGTTGTGCGCTGATTGGCGGAGAGACAGCGGAGATGCCGGGCCTGTACCGACCAGGGGACTATGATCTGGCCGGTTTTTGTGTCGGTGTGGCAGAGCGGGCTGCCCTGATCACAGGCGAGGCGGTCTGTGATAATGATCTGCTGCTCGGCCTGCCATCCAGCGGCGCTCATGCCAACGGTTATGCGTTGATACGAAAAATCATGCAGGATAACTGCCTTGATGGGCAGACAGAGTTTGCCGGCCAGCGCCTGCTCGATGTGTTGTTACAGCCCACCCGCATCTATGTGCGTGAAATCCTCGCCCTGCAACAAGCGGTCACGCTGCATGCGGTTGCCCATATCACCGGCGGCGGCATGACGGAGAATCTGCCACGGGTACTGCCTGCCGACATGCAGGCCGAAATTGACACCCAGAGCTGGCAATGGCCTGGCGTCTTTTCCTGGTTGCAGGCCACGGGCAATATTGACACCTGCGAGATGTACCGGACGTTTAACTGTGGCATAGGTATGGTGGTTGTGATATCGGCGGACGATCTGCCGCAGGCAGATGCCATACTGGCCGATCTCTGTACGCCAGCCATCGTCATAGGACGCATCGGCGAGCGCAAAGGGGATGCACAACTCTGCTACCGGTAGCTGCTATCTGGCATGTCCTTGCCCCCATGCCGGTCCCCGTCGTGCCGTGCTGTCAAGCCAGCCTTGATGGCTTATTTCAGTTTTTTCTTAACCGCCGCTAACACCCCCATCAAAATATGATACTCATCATCATCCGGCGGATTTCTGTTGAACAGACGATGCAGCCGCCGCATCAGTTTGCCCGGATTGTCAGGATCAAGATAGTCCAGCAGCACCAGCGTCTGCTCCAGTTGCTGATAGAACCGCGCCATCTGCTCGGCCGGGACCGGCGCTGGCAGGACGGCTGGCGGCGGATGGTCGCCTGTCTCAAGGCCAAGCTGACGATGCAGCTCATAGCAGATAATCTGTACCGCCGAGGCGATATTTAAGGAAGAGAAATCCGGGTTGGTCGGGATTCGTATCATGAAATTGCAGCGATCCAGCTCGGCATTTGACAAGCCGCTGCGCTCCGGCCCGAAGATAACAGCGACAGATTGCCCGGCCCGGGCCTGCCCCAGCAAGCGCACGGCGGCCTTGCCAGGCGGCATCTCAGGCCACTGCACATGGCGAGACCTGGTCGTGGTGGCGGCCACCAGGCTGCAACCAGCAATGGCCTCATCCAGCGTGGTGCAGATCTTGGCATGGGTCAGAATATCATCGGCACCTGCCGCCCGCACCGTGACTTCAGCCGATGGAAATACCCGCGGTGAGACCAGCGTCAAGGCGCTTAGGCCCATCGTCTTCATGGCCCGGGCGGTGGCGCCGATATTGCCCGGGTGGGTGGTGTGGCACAGGATGATTTTCAGTCGCTGCGACAGCGTGTTGTTGTGCATATTACTCCGGTTCTGGCTGTAGTATGATCAGCACTATCTTATCAGCCCAGGTTGGGAGAAATCATGCACCCCATGCTCACGATGGGTATACGTGCTGCAAGAGCAGCAGGCGACTTTTTAATCCGCTCTCTGGAACGGGTGGACAGCTACCCGGTCTCGGTTAAAGGGCGGAACGATTTTGTCACCGACATCGACCGGCAGGCCGAGCAGATCATCATCACCACCCTGAAAAATGCCTATCCCGAACATGCTGTCCTGGCAGAGGAAAGCGGCGCCCAGGGGGAGGGGGATTATGTCTGGATCATTGACCCGCTGGATGGCACCACCAACTATCTGCATCAATTCCCGCAATTCGCTGTCTCCATCGCGCTGCAACACAAGGCGGTGACCGAGCAGGGCATTGTCTATGATCCCTTGCGGCAGGAATTATTTACCGCCAGCCGGGGGGGCGGGGCCTACCTGAATAACCGCCGGATACGGGTGAGTAACATATCAGCGCTTGAGCTGGCCTTATTGGGCACCGGCTTCCCGTATCGAGGGATACAGCAGCTTGATGGCTACCTGGATACATTCAAGCGGATCATGCAGTCCTGCGCCGGTGTGCGCCGCCCCGGCGCTGCCGCACTGGATTTGGCCTATGTCGCCTGTGGCAGGCTGGATGGTTTCTGGGAGTTTGGCCTTCGAAAATGGGACATAGCGGCGGGCGAGGTTCTGATCCGTGAAGCAGGCGGACTGACTTCTGAGATTTATACCGGTGCCAGCAACACAGATTCCGGCGATATACTGGCCGGTAATCCCAAAATTCACGCCCAGTTGGCCCGCCTGTTCACTGACTGATGCCAACAGGCTTGCTCATTCCGTCTCCCGATCTGATTAGCCATTTATGTTTACTGGATTTATTTTGATTTAACTTGCCCATTTATCACGCTTCTTTATGCACGTATTCAAAAAAAGCACGCTCAAGCGTTAAATGCGGTTTGACGGACAGGATGCTGTGGCCGGCCTGTTCAATCTGGCGCAGCTTGTCCCACAACCCTTCCCGATGAATCTCAAGCAACCAGCGTTTGCCAAACTCATGAACATACTCTGGCAATGGCTCATCGGCCTCCACCTGGATAACAAAGACACCTTGACTGTCAGTGAATAGATCAGTGGCCGTTTTCACCACGGCTATCCTGCCTTTATGGATGAGGCCAAAGCGATCGGCGATGCGCTCGACATCAAACAACACATGCGAGGTAAAAAACAGGGCACCGCCGGCCTTGCGGTACTCAAGCAATATATCGACCACATCCCGCCGGCCGACCGGATCAAGCCCGGATAAGGGCTCATCCAGAATCAGCAATCTCGGCTGGCAGGCCAGGGCATGTGCCAGTGCGGTGCGTTGGGTCATGCCCTTGGATAAGCTACGGATGCGCTTGTTGGCCGCCTCGGCAATCGCAAATTTATCCAGCCACTGCATGGCATATTGCCTTGCATCGGTACACGTGACCCGATGCTGGGCAAGGCCCATGGTGACCAACTCCAGCGGGGTCAGGTAATCATACAGATACGGGTTCTCCGGCAGATAAGCCACGCCCCTCCTGGCCTTCGGATCACGACAATCCGCACCGAAGAGCCTGGCCGTGCCGGAATCGGCGCGCAGAATATCCATGATGATCTTGATCGTCGTGCTCTTGCCGGCCCCATTGGCGCCGATAAAACCGAATGCCTCGCCCTCGGCAACTTCCAGATTGACATCAAACAACACGGGCAGCCGGCCTTTGCTGCTGCAAAAGGATTTATTGATGTGTGTCAATTCGATCGCATTCATGGCCTCGGCCTCATCTAAGGTCGCCGGATCACCACCTCGCCCGCCGCATTCACCTCAAAACCGTGGTTAAACGGGTCCCTCGGCAGAACCAGCAGATACCCCTGCTCAAGCAGATCAGTCAGCTGCCGGGCCGGCCTGCCATTGAGCAAGGTGTACAACTGCATCGCCGTCTGAATCCTGTGCAGGTTCTCGGTCTGCACGATGCGGGCGGCCAGTTGTCTTTGTATATCCGCATCTGTTGTGGTTTGCTGCAAAATCCTCAGCAGACGTATCGCCGTATCCTTATCTTCTGTTTGGGCAAACCACCTCGATGCCGTCATTCTGAAAAACCGCCGGTTTATCCCGTCCGCCCGCTCGGCGGCGATGAGGGCCAGCTCGCCAGCACGCTCATAGTCTTTATCGAAATAATAGGCATTAAAGCCTTGATAGAAAGGCGGCTCCGGGTCCCAGTCACGTGCGATGGTGGTGCGATTCAATATCCACTGGGCGATCTCAACCTGCCCCTCCCAGGCCAGAACAGCCGCCGCCAGATACGCATTGTCCTGATTGTAGGGATTGAGCAGATTCGCCTGTTGCTGAATTTTTGCCTGTATGGCGTAGCTGTTCGGGTCGGCGATGACAGCACTTAGCGTTACCGCCCGAAACACCTCCAGATTGGAGGCCAGATACTTATCGCCACCGGCGAGCAACACCTGCACATAGGCCGGCATCGCCAGGCGCAATCTCTCATCCAGCGGCGGGCGGGGAATGGCGCGCAGCCCATGCACCGCCGTGGCATAAACCGCCACACCACACAGCAGCAGCAACCAGGGCAGGCGATATGACGAGAAGCGCATCGCCGTTTTAAGTGAACTCCCGGCCTTGAAACCGGTTGATGGCAATCGCCAGCAGCAGGGCAGAGTAAGCCAGCGACATAAGCAATCCGTAGACTAACAGCAATGGCTCGGGCCGAACGTTGTAAAGACACCAGTTACGTATGTCCAGGCGGCTTAAATCCGGCAGCAGCCAGATGACCTTGTTCAGTATCGGCGTGATGTAGACCTGATGCGCCGGGTCGGCACCGGGCGCCAGCAGGATATAGTCAATCGTCGGCCCGATACTCGTGGCCATGACAGCGAAGGCCCCTCCCAGCAGCAGCGGCAGCATCGGCACAGTGGACAAGGTGGCGATCATCAGGGCGAAGGCGATGACTGTGATAACGGCCAGCCACAGATAACCTAAGGTCATGATATAAGGCAGGCCCAGCCTGACAGGCACGGCGCCGGGGTAGTCCTCGATCGGCCCGAAGACCACCAGCAGGGCAACAATCACGCCCATGATGGCTATCGCCGCGGCGGACAGGAACGTGATACCAAAGAAACGTCCCAGCAGGTAATGGGCGCGCGGGACGGGGTAAGATAACACGAAGATGACGGTTTTTAATTCGATGTCCTTGGCGAACAACTCCTGCACCCAGTACAGCACCAGCAGGATGACAACCAGGCGAATACCCGAGATACCCACATCCAGCGCCAGGGTTTCCGGGTGACGGGCAGAGAAATGCGCCGCCAGCCAGGCCAGCACCAGTATCAGCAGAGAAAACAGCAACAGGCCGAAAAAAATCCGGCTGCGGATCCCGGACAGGATGGCGGTTTTAATAAAAGCGGACATCGCTCAAGACCCCAGCCGAAGACGCCTTCAACCGCTTCGCCCTTTGTTTGCCCGGCAATGCCTGCTTTCGCCGAACCAGTCGCACCAGCACCGCTTGTCCTTCATCAATCCGGCCTAATTCCTTGTGCATTGTCTGTTGTCTCATGATGCTATCGGCAATCAGCCTGAGAGAGTAAACAGCTTCCAGAGTACGCCTGAGGTCAGGGCAAGGTTGAAGGCCACCATCCAGTGCAGCAGATTGATCCTGCCCGTCAGCCTGGAATCCAGCCGGTCAATTTTGGTATCCAACTCGGTATGTATCCGATCAATTTTGGTATCCAGCTTGATAATATCGGCCTTGGTCGCCAACTGGTTATCCAGGGTCTCGCTGAAGACATCCTTGATTGCATCGGCCTCCGCTTCCGCCTGCTGTTCCGGCACACCAGCTGCGCGCAGGCGACGGACAAACTTCAGGGTATCAAACGCCGCCACGCCCATCAGACCGATCCCCGTCGGTTGACTGACAGCATCGGCTGGCGGGGAAGCGCAGTGTCAATCCGGCCTGACTCCTTGTGCATTGTCTGTTGAATCATGATGCTATCGGCAATCAGCCTGAGAGAGTGAACAGCTTCCAGAGTACGCCTGAGGTCAGGGCAAGGTTGAAGGCCACCATCCAGTGCAGCAGATTGATCCTGGCTTCCAGCTTGATAATATCGGCCTTGGTCGCCAACTGGTTATCCAGGGTCTCGCTGAAGACATCCTTGATTGCATCGGCCTCCGCTTCCGCCTGTTGTTCCGGTACGCCGGCTGCACGCAGGCGACGGACAAACTTCAGGGTATCAAACGCCGCCACGCCCATCAGACCGATCCCCGTCGGTTGACTGACAGCATCGGCTGGCGGGGAAGCGCAGTGGCAATCCGGCCTGACTCCTTGTGCATTGTCTGTTGTCTCATGAGGTAAGGGGCGATAGCGGCAGTATAAAAGATTTCATGGCAGATTTCATAACGGACTCTGGGCGGATAGCGCCCTTCCCTGTGCTTTAAGGTATTGCCTGCATGGACGCAGGTACTTGGGATTTGTCGGGAGCAAAAATCCCAAGAGTACATCCTGTACTCGCCGCTCCTGTGCATGACCGCCATGGATGGTGGAAATGCAGCAGGATTGCCAGGAGCAATCCCTGCCCCTGCACTTGCGGCGTACAGTACATCCTGTACATAAAAAAAGCGCCTGGTGACAGGCGCTTGTTACTGTGGTTTTGCGGGGCGCTGGATTATTCGTTAGGGAGTAGTAGTAGCAGCAGGACAAGGTTCAGTGGCAGATGCAGGCTCTGCCGCTTTCCAAGCAGTGTTAAAATCCGCGCGCTTGTCGCCGCATTTTGCTATTGCACCGCCTTCCGAGCTGCCGACATATTTATACAGTCCGTCCGCATGGGCGCTCTGCACGGCAATGGCAGAGGCAGTCTCAGCCGTCTGCATCGTAACGCCTGAGGAAAGATTAAAGGCAAAATTCTCCTTCACAAATTCCGGGTCGGCAGACAACGCAGCGCATGGATTCGCCTCCCCTTCATAACATTGTCTGCCTTCTTTTGAATACTCCGCGGCAAGCGCACTGTGACTGGCGCCTGCCAGGAGCAGGGCGGCCAACAAGCCGATGGTATTTTTGCTTCTCATGGTTTATCTCCTCACTCCAAGGTTATTCGGATGCGGCGATGGCGGCGGTCAGGAAGTTACGGGCATCCGCCTGTGCTGCCTTGTCGTTCGCCTTGCGCTTGTAGTTGGCAAATTGCGGGATGGCAATCGCCGCCAGAATGCCGATGATCGCAATCACGATCATCAACTCGATCAGGGTGAAACCCTGTTGTTTCTTTCTCATCATCATGATGTGGTCTCCTCTACATGGTTGATGACAGATTTATCACATGTGTCAAGCACGGGCGGCAGCCGGTGTGGTGCAGCCAGCGACAACTCAACTTCTACTGCATGAACTTCTACTGCATGCCTCGCTACTGCATGGCTTACCTGCCAGCATGGCCTGTGCCTGCCTGTCGGTTAAGCAGTATTCATGCCAGGTTTTGGTCAAGTGCTGTGCAGGTGCCGGCCGGCGTTATCCTGTGGCGGCAGGGATCGGCCTGGGGCGTGCCTAACCGCTTGTTTGATATAGGTTTTAAGCTGGCAAGTCTGTGTTCGGCGGCGGCGTGTTGGCGAGATGGCGGCGGCTGGCCACTTAATGCCGCAATGCGTCACACTATGACGTAGAAGGGACAGTCCCGGTTATTGGGAGGAGACGTACTGTGAGGAGGCGATGGCGGCGGTCAGGAAATTACGGGCATCGGCGGCGGCGGCCTTGTCGTTGGCCTTGCGCTTGTAGTTGGCAAACTGCGGGATGGCAATGGCCGCCAGAATGCCGATGATGGCGATGACGATCATCAACTCGATCAGGGTGAAACCACGGGTTGGTTGGCGTATCATATCAGCTCCCTCATCCGGTTAAGTGAAGTTGCAGCAATATTCATACCATCAAACCCTGGTGGCCTTGTGTCCGGTGCGGCAGGGGATGGCCTCATAAGGGAAAGAGGACAATACGCACCATCATCGCCAACATGCTGGTCAGAATAGCCGCCAGCATCCATTTTATCCAGCGAAGATCGTTTCTCACCACGATCAACTCCTCACGTACCGTGGTAATCTCGGCCTTTAGCTCCGTTCGTACCCCGGTAATCTCGTTATTTAGATCCGTCCGTACCCCGGTAATCTCAGCCTTTAGCTCCTCCCGTACCCCGGTAATCTCGGCCTTTAGCTCCGTTCGTACCTCGGCAAGATCATCCTGGGTGGCCAGTTTGGCGACCTCGGCCTTTAGTTCAGCCCGGGTGACAAGATTGGCCATCTCGGCCTTGAGTTCAGCCCGGGTGACAAGATTGGCCATCTCGGCCTTGAGTTCAGTTCGGGTGACAAGATTGGCCATCTCGGCCTTGATATCCTCCCGTACCTCGGCGAGATCATCTTTGGTGGCCAGGTTGGCATCATAGGGGAAGGTGGCAAGCGATACGGCGGCAGCACGGGCCTTGTCCTCCGGCGTCCCGGCGGCGGTCAGCGCATCGTAGAGTTCGGCGTTCATAGTGCTCATGGCTGTAAGTCTAAGCGATATACTGGCTGCAAGGCAAGCAAAGGGGCGGTCAGGCGGTCAATCCAGGCCCAGCTTCTCCAGACGATAGCGCAGGGCCCTGAGGGTGATGCCGAGTGATTTTGCTGTCGCCGTTTTATTCCATTTATGCCTCTCCAGCGCCTGCATAATCAGGTTTCTCTCCACATCAACCAGATAGGTGTCCAACTGCACCGTGGCGGCGGGTGTTTGCTTGCGATCAGGGGCGGCGGCAGGCGGGAGGGTATCGTTCTGAATATCGTTCTGGGAGTCAGCCGGGGATAATTTCAGATCGTGTACATGGATCATATTGCCATCACACAAGGTGGCCGCACGTTGCAGGATGTTCTCCAGTTCGCGGATGTTGCCGGGGAAGGCATACGCGGCCAGCGAGGCGAGGGCATCCGGGTGTATCTGCACCGTGCTGGCTGACGGGCGGGTCAGAAAGTGCCTCACCAGGGCGGGGATATCCTCGGTACGCTGCCTCAGGGGCGGGATATTCAGCTCAATGACATTGATTCGGTAATACAAATCCTGCCTGAACTCGCCTGCCTGCACCAGGCTTGCCAGGTCTTTATGCGTGGCGCAGAGGATGCGGACATCAACCGTCTGCTCCTGACTGGCGCCGATGGGGCGCACAGCGCTTTCCTGAATGGCACGTAACAGCTTCACCTGAAAATGCGCTGACAACTCGGCCACCTCATCCAGGAACAGAGTACCGCCATCGGCTGCGCTGAACAGGCCCGCCCTGTCTGTGCTGGCACCGGTAAAGCTGCCTTTGGTATAGCCGAAAAACTCGCTCTCCATCAAATCGTGCGGGATAGCACCGCAATTCACCGGGATGAAGGGCTTGTCAGCACGTGCGCCCTGGGCGTGGATAAGGCGGGCGACCAACTCCTTGCCCGTGCCGGATTCACCGCTGATATAAATCGGTGCCTGGCTGCGCGCCAGCCTGGCAATCATCTGCTTGACCTCGGTCATGGCAGGGCTCTCGCCAATCAACTGATCCTGGCTGGCTGATGGTTGGGCTGGCTGTCTGGACAGCGCAAGTGCGCCACGGACGACATTACGCAGCAGACCGAGATTCAACCGGCTTGGTCAGAAAATCAAACGCACCGCGCTTTAAGGCCATGATGGCGGTGTCTATACTGCCATGGGCGGTGATCACCGCTATCGGCATCGCCGGGTAGTTGTCCTGTACAAAGCCGACAAACTCCACGCCATCGCCGTCCGGCAGCTTCATATCGGTCAGGCAGATATCAAATGCCGCCGATTGTAAATGCTGCTTTGCGGTGCCAAGATCAGCCGCCGATAAGGCATCAATGTGCATCCGGTTCAA
Source organism: Gammaproteobacteria bacterium (assembly GCA_963422205.2). GTDB lineage: Bacteria > Pseudomonadota > Gammaproteobacteria > Eutrophobiales > Eutrophobiaceae > CAXMWX01. The sequence continues at coordinate 640,895 of CAXMWX010000005.1, forward strand.
GGTGATCTCCAGTAGCTTGCGGATATCCGGCTCATCATCAATGATCAGGGCAGTGGCTTTTCTCTGCATGACTAGAACACTGTATGGTGTTGCTCAATGCGAGAGAAGGTCAGCCGAAAGCAGCACCCGCCCCTTAGGGGTTCGTCTTTGTTCATCGCCGGATTCATCAGAGACAAGGTGGCCTGATTCACTTCGGCCAATTCTCTGGCGATATACAACCCTAATCCGCTGCCACTGTTGTTGGTGGTAAAAAACGGCTCAAACAAGCGCTCCTGGTTCTCTTTCGCAATCCCCGGCCCGGTGTCAATGATGTCCAGATAGGGCCGGTCGGTGTCCGCTTTAACGCCGCAGTGCAAAGTTAGCAGGGGTGAATGCTGGCTGTATCTGATGCCATTCTCGCACACATTCCAGACTATCTGATGTAATTGTTGCGGGTCGGCCTGTACGGCAATCGGCGTCTCTTGTCGTGCCACCTGCACCTCATGCTCAGCCAGCGCATTTCTCTGCCGGAACTCCTCGCTGAAGCGGCTGACCCATTCACCCAGGCTCACCTCTTCCAGAACCACCTGATCACGGCGGCTGATATTCATGACGTTTTCGATGATCCTGTTCACCCGACCGGCATGTTCAACAATGATACCCGTCAGCCGAGTCTCTTCCGGTGTGCCGTGTGTCGATTCTGATAACAACTGGCCGGCATGGCTGATGGCGCCGAGGGGGTTTCTGATCTCATGGGCGATGCTGGCCGTCAAGCGCCCCAGAGAGGCGAGCTTCAGCTGCTGTGCGCGCTGCCTCAAGGTGGAGACATCTTCAATGAAGATCAGCAATTCAGTCACGCCGGCCAGTTCAATGCGGCTGAAGGACGCCTGAATATCCACACCGGCTGCCGCTTTGAAAGTAACACTGCGCTCGCCCCTGGCATCCCGCCAGCGCTTGACCAGGGCGGCCAACTCAGGGGTCATGGCCGACAAGCTGTTACCGGTACTGTGTTCGCTGATCCCCAGCAGCCGGGCGGCGGCGGCATTGGTCAGGTGTATATTCAGCGTATTATCCAGCACGATCACGCCCGATTGCAGACGCTGCACGATATGCTCATTTAAGCTGGATACATTTGCCAGATCAGTGGCGTGGCGCCGGGCCAGCGCCTCTGACTGCTGCAACCGGCCAGCCAGGGTATAGCTGATAAAGGCAGTGACAAAAAAGGCAATCCCCAGAAAGCCGGTCTGGGTATGGTTGATGTAATAGTCATACCAGCTTAACCGGGCGTAGACTTCATGTGCAAACACCGAGAGCGTGGCCACGGCGGCGAAGAAAAAACCGATGCTGTGCCGAGAGGGGATCAAGGCCCCGCCACCCGCCACGGCGATCACCAGCAGCACACCAAAGCCACTGTTCAAACCCGCACTGGCAAACATCAGTATCGTCAGTATCAGCAAGTCAGCGATGACATGGGTGATGACCTGAAACAGGTAGCGTGGCCTTTGCAGGCGGATAAAAACCCCGAAGGCCAGCGAGAGAAGGAGATACAGCAAGGCCGCAACCGAGAACAGCGTACCATCATGCACACCGAGCGGTGCGGGTAACTGGCCGGCTGAGACCAGGCTGACAAACAAAGCGCTGAGCAAAAAACGGTACACATTAAAGTAAGCCAGCGCCCGCCAGGCAACCGGCATGGCGGGTGGTAACTCAACCCCGCTCATCTTTCCTGTTCCTGCCGGGTGGCAACCTGCCGATGCGCTTCACTGCAATAGCTCTTCCCCAATGCCGTAACAGCCGATTGCTCCGGCACATACAGGCCACAATGCAGACACCTGACCATTTTATCGTTCAACCGCTCCTGCCGCTTGCCGCTTGCCTTACTCGCGGCCATATACCTGAAAAAGCACTTTCTAATCAATACGATAGCAGCAAACAACCCGCCTGTTATCAGGATAAAACGCAACACAGCCTGGTTATCCCGTGGTTTGTATTCATACAGACACCTTATATAATGTCGCCTCTCCAGTCATTAACAAAGCCAGTTTAGCCGCTTTCACAGGGCTTGGCAGGGGATTTAAGCATCGATCCGGCCACAGTGCTGGTGTTGTGCCGTGATCGTAACATCAGCCCGCCATTGATGATTCGCCAAAGACAAGCCGTGATAACCTTAGATAGGGAGAGAAAATGAACCTGCATGAATATCAGGCAAAGCGCCTCTTTACAGAATACGACATACCCGTCCCGGCCGGCAACCCCGCCCACACCCCGGCCGAGGCGCTGACAGCGGCGGCCGAGTTGGGCGGTGATAGCTGGGTCGTGAAGGCCCAGGTGCATGCCGGCGGACGGGGCAAGGCGGGCGGTGTGAAGGTGGTACAGGGCAAGGCAGCGCTGGAGGAGGCCGCCAGGGCCATGCTGGGCAGCGTGCTGGTGACAAAGCAGTCCGGGCCACAGGGCAAGCCGGTCGCGTACGTGCTGGTGTCGGCCTTATCGGACATTGCGGCTGAATTGTATCTGGGGATGCTGGTCGATCGCAGCGCCCGCCGTATTGCCGTCATGGCGTCCCGTGCCGGCGGGGTGGATATTGAAGAGGTCGCCGCCACCTCACCGGAGAAGATCTTCACCTTCACCGTTGACCCGGTGATGGGCCTGCAAACCCACCAGTGCAACGCCCTGGGGTTTTCGCTGGCGATGAATGCCGAACAGCGCCAGCAGCTGGCCGCCATCCTCAAGGCGCTGTATCGGCTGTTTTGCGATAAAGACCTCAGCCTGGTGGAGATCAACCCGCTGATCATCACCAGGGCAGGCCAACTAGAGGCGCTGGATGCCAAGGTAGCGGTGGATGATAATGCCCTGTACAGACAGGCCGAACTGCAACAATGGCGCGACCCTTCACAGGAAGATGCCAAGGAAAACCAGGCAAAAGAACATGAGCTGAATTATGTCGCTCTGGATGGCAACATCGCCTGCATGGTCAACGGCGCCGGGCTGGCGATGGCGACCATGGACATCATCAAACTGCATGGCGGCGAGCCGGCCAATTTTCTGGATGTGGGCGGCGGTGCCACAAAACAGCGGGTCGCCGAAGCATTCAAACTCATCACTGCCGACCCCAGGGTGCAGGCCATACTGGTGAATATCTTCGGCGGTATCGTGCGCTGTGATTTGATCGCCGAGGGCATTATCGCTGCGGTGAAAGAGGTCGGCATCAAGACGCCTGTGGTGGTCCGGCTGGAAGGCACCAACGTGCAAGCGGGGAAGATGCTTTTAAACGACAGCGACTTAAAAATTATTTCCGCTGATAACCTCACCGATGCCGCTGATAAGGTTGTGGCGGCAACCATAAGGAGATAATCAAATGGCCATACTTGTGGATAACAACACCCGGGTTATCGTTCAGGGATTTACCGGCAGGCAGGGGACGTTTCATGCAGAACAGGCGCTTGCATACGGCACACAGATCATCGGCGGTGTTACGCCTGGTCGGGGCGGGCAAACACACCTTGACCGGCCGGTGTTCGATACCGTTGCCGCCGCCGTTGGTGCAACCGGGGCCGATGCCAGCATGATCATGGTGCCGGCGGCCTTTGCCGCCGAGGCCATCACCGAGGCCGCCGAGGCCGGCATTACGCTGATTGTCTGCATCACCGAAGGGATCCCGGTGATTGATATGGTCAAGGCCCGGGCCTGTCTGGATCACTACCCGAAGGTGCGGCTCATCGGCCCGAACTGCCCGGGGATTATCACGCCGGAACAGTGCAAGATTGGCATTATGCCGGACCGCATCCATCAGGCGGGCGGGATTGGTATCGTCTCCCGCTCTGGCACGCTCACCTACGAGGCCGTGCATCAGACCACGAAGACGGGCCTGGGGCAGAGTACCTGTGTCGGTATCGGCGGCGACCCTATCCACGGAATGAACTTTATCGACTGCCTGGCCTTGTTTGAGGAGGATGAGGCGACCCGGGGCATCATCATGGTGGGTGAGATCGGCGGGACGGCGGAGGAAGAAGCGGCGGCCTTTATCAAAGATCACGTGACCAAGCCGGTGGTCGGCTATATCGCCGGCGTGACGGCACCGCCGGGCAAACGCATGGGCCATGCCGGGGCGATCATATCCGGCGGCAAGGGCACCGCAGATGACAAGTTCGCCGCCCTGGAGGCGGCCAATGTGACAACGGTCAGATCGCCCGCCAGCCTCGGCGAGGCCATCGCCAACCGGCTTGGCTAGGCATTTGCCTACATTGCTGATCCTGTGCTGACAGATAACAGCCGTGGCGTATAGCACCGCCCTGGCTCTGGCGGCAGCAAGCGGCCAGGATTCAGGCACTTGACACTCGCTGCGATAACCATCCGATGACACGCCATAGACCATGTCGGCTGATGATTTAAACCGTATCGCCATCGCACAGATGAATGCCTGTGTTGGCGCCATCGACAATAACGTCCGCCGCATCATCGATAACATCCGCACCGCCCGCCAGCGGCAGGCCGATATGATCATCTTCCCGGAGCTGGCCATCTCCGGCTACCCGCCCGAAGATTTGCTGCTACGGCCGGATTTTCACCGCCAGGTGGCCAGCGCCGTTGAAGCCATCACGGCACAAACCCAAGGTATCACACTCATCCTCGGCCACAGCGAAAGCGTACAGGGCAAGCTGTATAACGTCTGTAGCCTGATTCAGGACGGCAGGCGCATACACAGCTACCACAAGCGCTGCCTACCCAACTATGGCGTGTTTGATGAGAAGCGCTATTTCACGCCAGGCACCAACAGCAGCCTGTGTCATGTCGGCGGCAGAAAGATCGCCTTGAGTATTTGCGAGGACCTCTGGACGGATGGCCCTGCCGCCGAGGCCGCCGGTCAGGGCGCCCAGCTGTTAATCAACATCAACGCCTCGCCCTATCATACCGACAAGGCCAGGCAGCGGCAGCAGCTTATCTGTCAGCGAGCCAGCGAGAATGCCTTGCCCATTATTTATGTCAACATGGTGGGCGGCCAGGATGAGCTGGTGTTTGATGGCGATTCCATGTCGGCTAATGCCGCCGGGGAGATCGTGTTCCGGGCACCGCGTTTTGTGGATGATCTCTTCCTGCTTGAGGCGACCACCGATGCCCCCGTGGCATTGACCGGCAACAGCATCGCCCAACCGCACGATGATGCGGCGGCTGTTTATCAGGCCATCGTCCTGGGCGTTAAGGATTATGCGGCAAAAAATCACTTCGCCGGTGCGGTCATCGGCCTGTCCGGCGGCATTGATTCCGCCCTGACCCTGGCCATCGCCGTGGATGCCCTGGGGGCGGAGAATGTGGAAGTCCTGCTCATGCCCTCGCGCTACACCGCCGAGATGAGCAATACCGATGCAGAGCAGATGGCCACCGCCCTGGGCGTCACGTTCCACCGCTACAGCATAGAAGCGCCGTTTGCGGCCTTTCTTGATTTACTCCAGCCCGCTTTCAAGGGGCGGCAGGCCGATGCCACTGAAGAGAACATCCAGGCGCGCTGCCGCGGCATCCTGCTGATGGCCATCTCCAATAAAAGCGGCAAGCTGGTATTGACCACGGGCAACAAGAGCGAGATGGCGGTGGGGTATGCCACCTTGTACGGCGACATGGCCGGTGGGTTTGCACCACTGAAAGATATCTCCAAGACCCGGGTGTACGAACTGGCAAACTGGCGCAACCGGCAAAGCCCTGTCATCCCGCCACGCATGATCGATCGTCCGCCCAGTGCCGAATTACGGCCAGGGCAAAAAGACACCGACTCGCTGCCCGCATACGAGATACTCGATGCCGTGCTGGAGCGGTATATCGAACGGGATAACAGCCCGACAGAGATCATCGCTGCCGGCTTTGATGCGGCTGTGGTAAGCAAGATCAGCCGCCTGGTCGATCGTAATGAGTATAAACGCCGACAGGCCGCGCCGGGGGTGAGAATCACTGCCCGCGCCTTTGGCCGGGACCGGCGCTATCCGATCAGCTCCGATTATCAGGAAAAGCCGCCGCCCGCCGAGGCAGGCGATGGGTCAGGCGATGGTCAGGGCAGCGAGGGCCAAGGCAGCGAAGGTAAGAGCAGTGCTAACGGACGGTGATCCGCTCCACTTCACGAATACCCGGATGATTGGGGTAGTTCAGCCCCAGCACCCGAAGCGCATCCGCCGAGAGATCATCCATCTCCAGAATCTTGTACGCCTTTGCCATGATGACCAGGGCATCGGGCACCGAGGAGGTGCGCTGATAGGTCTCCACCACATAGCGGGCGCGGTTGGCCGCCGCCACATAAGCACCGCGTTTTAAGTAATAATTGGCGATGTGGATCTCATGTCGGGCAATGATGCCACGCAGATAGACCATGCGTTTTTGTGCATCTTCGGCATATTGCGTGTCCGGGTGTTGTTCCAGTAATTCGGAGAAATCCTCAAAGGCAGCCAGGGCGGCATCCTGGTCACGTTGCGAGAGATCAAGCGGCAGATAGCGCTCCGTGAAGCCTTTACCGCGATGATAATTGACCAGCCCTTTAAGGTAATAAGCATAGTCCACATGCGGGTTTTGCGGGTACAGCCGGATAAACCGGTCACAGGCAGCAATCGCCGCCTCGGCATCGTCTGTCTTGTAGTACACATAGGCCAGATCAAGCAGGGACTGCTGCCCGTAGACACCGAACGGAAAGCGCGTTTCCAGAAATTCATAATACTGTACAGCCTTGCTGTAGTAGCCAGAGTCCAGCGCCCCCTTGGCCTCGGCGTACAGACGTTCCACCGTCCAGTTGTTAGCCGCATCGTCCTCGCCGTCCTTATCGCCAAACAAAGCGCAGGCGGAGACGGATACCAGCAAAAAAAGCAGGAATAAAATTCGCATGTTGCCTACACTCATGTTCGGTACGTAAATTAGCATTAAGATGATAACAAACTTCGGCCATTGCATGTACCCTGGGCCAAGCACCGGGGCAGGCTGGATGCACCACGGGCAGGCAAACTGATATGGATAACGATCTGATGTCATTCACGATCACGGCTGAATGTTCAGGCCTGCGGCTGGATCAGGCGCTGGCAAAGCTGTGTCCGCAATTCTCCCGTGCCCGTTTGCAGGCATGGATCAAGTCCGGCCATGTGCAGGTCAATGGCCATCCGGCCAGGCAACGGGATCGCACCCGGGCCGGTCAGCGGCTTGATTTAAGGCCCCGGCCTGAGACACCGAATGCAAGCTGGGCGGCTGAAAATATCCCGCTTGACATTGTCCATGAGGATGAACACATCCTCGTGTTGAACAAGCCCGCTGGCCTTATCGTGCATCCCGGTGCCGGCCATCCCGATGCGACCCTGTTAAATGCGCTGCTGTATCATTGCGATGCCTTACGGCAGCTCCCCCGTGCTGGCATTATCCAGCGGCTGGATAAAGATACCTCCGGGATCATGATCATCGCCAAATCATCACTCGCCCATACCCGGCTGGTCAAAGACATGCAGCAGAGGAAGATCAGGCGGCAATACCGGGCGCTGGTGCATGGCGAGCCGATCAGCGGTGGCCGCATCGCCCACCCTATTGGGCGAGACCCGACACAGCGGCTGAAGATGGCCGTGATCCCAGGCGGTAAGCCAGCCGTAACGCACTATCGGCTGGCGGGCAGATACAATGGCATCACGGAATTGCAAGTCAACTTGGAGACCGGCCGTACCCATCAGATTCGGGTACACCTGGCCTACATCAAGCACCCGGTTATCGGCGATCCGGTGTATGCCCATCGCAACCCGCTGCCTAAAAAAATATCGGCCGAGTTGCGCCAAGGCATTCAGGGCTTTACGCGCCAGGCGCTGCATGCCGAGGTGCTGGGCGTGACGCATCCGCTGACCGGTGTCCGGCAGCATTGGCAGGTGCCAGCACCTGCTGACTACCAGCACCTGTTGGCGATGATAAAACAAGCCCATGCAGAATAATGCCATCTGGCTGCCCGCCGCCTGGCCGGCCCCCGCTTCGGTACGGGCGGGCACAACCCTGCGGCACGGCCCGGGGCATGATTCCGGCAATGATGATCTAGAAGAGAATGATCCTTATGCCGGTTTTAATCTGGCCACCCACGTCGGCGCCGCACCCGATACAGTAGAGATAAACCGCCGCCAACTGATCCGGCGGCTGAATTTACCGGCACCGCCGCTCTGGTTAGGGCAGGTGCATGGCGGCGATGTCCTCGCCTGTTGCCCGCCGACAAGCCCGCCTGCCAGGGCCGATGGCCGCTATGCGGCGGCGCCCGGGCAGGTGTGCGTTGTACTCACCGCCGATTGCCTCCCCCTGTTGCTCTGCAACCGGCAAGGCAATCAGGTTGCCGCCGTGCATGTCGGCTGGCGCGGGCTGTGCCAGCATATCATCACCCGGGCGTTGCGCCGGTTCACCGGGCCGGTCAATGCGATTCTGGCCTGGCTTGGCCCGCATATCTGCCAGCGACATTACGAAGTCGGGCCAGAGGTGCTACAGGCGTGTACACAACACATCGGCGATGTCAGCCAGTTCCTGCACACCACCCGCCCGGCCCATGCCTGCCTGGACTTGGGCGGGCTGGTGCGTGCCTTGCTGATGCGGGCCGGCGTATCAGCGGTGTATCGTGCAAACAGATGCACATTCGGCAACCAACGATTATTCTATTCATACCGAAGGGCGGCCATCACCGGCAGAATGGCGAGTTTAATCTGGATAGAAAGCTGATAAAATTTCACGCCAACAGCATCGTAACATCTTACAGGGGAAAACGTGAACACACAGGCCACCACACGCCATCTGTCTTTTAGCGAAAGCGTCAATCACATGGCAGACCGCGCCTTTGCCGTCATGGGTATGGAACCAGGCGTGGCGAACGCCATCAAGGCCTGCCATGCCGTCATCCAGATCAATTTTCCCATCAGTATTAACGGCAGGATCGAGGTGTTCACCGGCTGGCGCGCCGTGCATAGCTCGCACCGCCTGCCCGTTAAGGGCGGGATTCGCTTCGCCCCGATTGTCGATCAGGACGAGGTGGAGGCCCTGGCCGCGTTGATGACCTACAAATGCGCCATCGTGGACGTGCCATTCGGTGGCTCCAAGGGCGGCCTGCTGATTGACCCGTCAAAATACAGCCGTGATGACATGCAGCTCATCACCCGACGCTTCGCCCGCGAACTCATCCGCAAGGATTTCCTCAGCCCGGCGACCAATGTGCCGGCCCCGGACATGGGCACGGGCGAACGCGAGATGGCCTGGATAGCCGACACCTACAAACAACTGCATCCAGAGAATATCAACTATGCGGCCTGCGTCACCGGCAAGCCGGTAGCCCACGGCGGGATCAGAGGCCGCAAAGAGGCCACGGGGCGGGGCGTGGTGTATGCCATGCGCGAGTTTTTCCGTCATGCTGATGATGTCAAGGCGGCCGGTTTGAGCGGCGATCTCGGCGGTAAAACAGTGGTACTGCAAGGTCTCGGCAATGTCGGTTATCACGCTGGCAAGCTGCTGGATGAGGAGGATGGCTGCACGATCATCGCGGTGATTGAGCGCGATGGCGCCCTGCTTAACCCTGACGGGCTGAATATCGAGAACATCCGCCAGCATATCAATCAGCATAAAACGATAAAAGGCTTTCCTGATGCTGAGTTTACCGCCGATGGCCGCTCGGCCCTGGAGCTTGTGTGCGACATTCTCATCCCGGCCGCACTGGAGGCACAGATCAATGCGGACAATGCCGGGCGCATCAAGACGCGCCTTATCATCGAGGCGGCCAACGGGCCGGTCACGTTTGCGGCCGATGAGCTATTGCGCGGCCGGGGCGTTACCATCCTGCCCGATGCCTATGTGAATGCCGGCGGCGTCACCGTGTCGTATTTCGAATGGATTCGTAACCTGTCACATATTCGCTTTGGCCGCATGGAGCGGCGCTTTGATGAGATGCGAGGCCAGCATTTTATCTCGGCCATGGAATCACTCACCGATGGCATCGTGCCGGACTGGATGAGGGCCGAGATCGTCCGTGGTGCTGATGAGTTGGATCTGGTGCGCTCGGGGCTGGATGATACCATGCGTAATGCCTATCAGGAGTTAAGCCATACCCTGCACGGGAATGAGAAGATCACCGATTTCAGAACCGCATCGTATGTGGTTGCCGTCTCCAAGATCGCCCGTTCATATTTTGATATTGGCGTGTATTGACCCCTTAAAGCCCGCCAGTACGTGGGCGCATCACGCTGATTTACCGGTAAGAAAATTATGCTGGAGATAAAAGAGACTCCTTATTGCTATGAAGAATCCCAACAGTCTGGATTCCAAGAACTGGCCGACAGGGTTCAACACCTAAGAGACAGCGGAGAACTGTCACCGGACAGCCTTTATCGGATCCGCCGTTTCTTCCGAATGAAGAATATCTACCATTCAAACGCCATTGAAGGCAACCTGCTGGATGTGGGTGAAACCCGGCAGGTGGTTGAACACGGATTAACCCTCGCCGGCAAGCCGTTAAAAGACCAGGCAGAAGCGCGCAATCTCTCTGATGCCATCGATTTTCTGGAGGATCTGGCGGCAGGGGACAGCCCGATCACAGAGCATGATCTCCGGCAAATTCACCATCTGGTTTTGAAGGGAATCAACGATGAGGAGGCTGGAAGCTACCGCAAAGTGCCGGTTGAAATCTCAGGGTCTGACTACACGCCTCCTCGACCTGAGTCGATCCCGATTGAGATGGCAGCGCTGTCCTCCTGGCTTGCAGATGTGAGCATAGCGGGCGATGACTATGCTACTCTGAAAGGTCTCCTGGTAGCCGCCGCTGCCCATACCTGGTTCGTTACCACTCATCCTTTTATTGATGGTAATGGCCGGGTTGCGCGGCTGCTGATGAATCTGTTGCTGATGAGATACGGCTTTCCTATCGGGATCATCACCAAGGAAGACCGGCTTCGCTACTACGATGCGCTGGAGGAGTCACAAGCCTCGGACTTGACCGCATTTTTAATCCTGCTCGCCGAGTGCATTCACGAAAGCCTGGAGGAGTATGAAAAGGCGGCGGCAGAGCAGCAGGAACAGACCGAATGGGCGGCATCTCTCGCCCAAAAATTCACCGAGCCAGAACGTGTTCATGCGTACAATGCGTATGAAATCTGGCGCGACGCCATGAACGTCCTGAAAAGTTACTTCCGCCAGACGGCCACTACCTTGAACGAGCAAGCAGACTTCGGAAAGATATATTTCAAGGACTTCGGGCAGCTGGAATTTGAGAAATACGCCATGCTTTGTGCAGGAAAATCGGCAAAAAAACCTGGTTTCTCCGGGTTGATTTCATACGGGGGGATCGCACCGCCCGCTATCTTCTGTTCTTTGGCTATGGCAGCCATCACTTAAAGAGCAAATGTAAAGTCACCCTGTGGGTAGCCCGGGAGGAACCCGCCGGATCGTTTTACTACGAGCCTACCGACAGGATCACCGCCCCCAATGTGCCCGCACTTGCCGAAGTCGGTTATGACATAGCCGGGGAGTGTTTCATAGCCAGAAACATCGATAACAACACATCCAGCCGCCCTGTGGAGACCATAGGCAGAACATTCTTTGAGGAGATTGTCGCCAGGCATTTCTCCAACTAGAAACTGCTTGCTGGATTGAGTTTCACCACCACCCTCATCCAGTACGCCTGTAGCACCAACAGGTCTGCTTGAAACGGCCTGGCATCAGCCTCATATAGCAGTTATTCAACGCAATTTGATTCAGGCGATGCGAATAGACAAACTCACCAGCAAATTCCAGCAGGCCCTAGCCGAGGCCCGGAGCCTGGCCGTTGGCCATGATCATCCGTTCATTGAGCCGCTGCATCTGATGGCCGCCTTGCTGGGGCAGGAAGGCAGCGGCAGCATTCACTTGTTAGGGCTGGCAGGGGTCAGAATTCAGGATGTGCAGGCAAAGCTGCAAACCGCATTAGCCCACCTGCCAGAGGTACAGGGCAATGCCGGTGAGGTGCATATCTCAAGAGATCTGGAGCGCCTGCTCAACCTGGCTGATAAACTCGCCGGGCAGCGGGGCGATGCCTACATCGCCAGCGAGTTGTTCACCCTGGCTGCGGTGGAAGACAAGAGCGAGTTAGGCCGCATCCTGCGTGCCTGTGGTGCTAACAAACAAAACATCCAGGCGGCTATCGATGCCATTCGGGGCGGTGAGAGCGTGACTGACCCACACAGTGAAGATAACCGCCAGGCGCTGGCGAAATACACCATCGACCTCACTGAGCGCGCCCGCAATGGCCGACTTGATCCGGTGATTGGCCGGGATGATCAGATACGGCGTGCTATTCAGGTGCTGCAACGCCGGACAAAAAACAATCCGGTATTGATCGGCGAGCCGGGCGTGGGCAAGACCGCCATCGTTGAGGGGCTGGCACAGCGCATCGTCAATGGCGAAGTGCCGGAAGCCCTAAAGGGCAAACACCTGCTGGCGCTGGATTTAGGGGCATTGATTGCCGGCACAAAATTTCGCGGCGAATTTGAAGAACGATTAAAGGCGATGCTCACTGAGCTGGCCAAACAGGACGGCCAGATCATCTTGTTTATCGATGAGGTGCATACCTTAGTCGGTGCGGGCAAGGCCGAGGGCGCCATGGATGCTGGCAATATGCTAAAACCCGCCCTGGCACGTGGTGAGCTGCACTGCATAGGCGCCACCACGCTGGATGAATACCGGCAGGATATTGAGCAGGATGCCGCCCTGGAACGGCGCTTTCAGAAAGTCCTGGTCAATGAACCCTCGGTTGAGGATACGATTGCGATACTGCGTGGATTAAAGCAACGTTATGAAGTGCATCATAACGTACAGATCACCGACCCGGCGATTATCTCGGCGGCCACATTAAGCCAGCGATACATCACCGACCGACAACTGCCCGACAAGGCCATTGATCTGATCGATGAGGCGGCCAGCCGCATCAGCATTGAAATGGATTCCAAGCCCGAGGCCATGGACAAGCTCGAACGGCGGTTAATCCAGATGAAGATCGAGCGTGCCGCCCTGGAGAAGGAAACCGATGCTGCTTCCAAGGCACGCCTTGGCCGCCTTGAAAACGACCTCCAGTCAGCCGAGCGGGACTATGCAGATTTGGAAGAGATCTGGACGGCAGAAAAAGCGCTGTTGCAGGGTAGCCATGATGCCAAGGAGAAGCTGGAACAAGCACGCCTGGCGTTTGATGTCGCCAGGCGTCAAGGCGATCTGAACCGGATGTCCGAGTTGCAATACGGCATCATCCCGCCGATGGAGAAGCAACTGCAAGAGGCGGCCGATTCGGACACCTCCGCCATGCAGCTATTGCGTAACAAGGTCGGTGAAAATGAGATTGCCGAGGTGATCTCGCACTGGACGGGGATCCCGGTGGCCAAGATGTTGCAAGGCGAACGGGACAAGCTGCTGGCGATGGAGGCCGCCCTGCATGAGCGCATCATCGGTCAGGAGGCGGCCATCACGGCAGTGGCCGATGCGATACGCCGGGCCCGGGCAGGCCTGTCCGATCCGGATCGTCCCAATGGATCATTTCTGTTTCTCGGCCCTACCGGTGTCGGCAAAACGGAATTATGCAAGGCCCTCGCCGCTTTTTTGTTCGATACCGAAGCGGCCGTGCTACGCATTGACATGTCTGAGTACATGGAAAAACATGCGGTTGCCCGGTTGATCGGCGCCCCCCCGGGCTATGTGGGCTATGATGCCGGCGGGTATCTGACCGAGGCCATACGGCGGCGGCCTTACAGCGTGATCCTGCTCGATGAGGTAGAAAAAGCCCACCCGGATGTCTTTAACATTCTGCTGCAAGTGCTGGATGATGGCCGGCTGACTGACAGCCAGGGACGGACGGTGGACTTTCGCAATGCCATCATCGTCATGACCTCCAATCTCGGCTCGGATCGTATCCAGGCCGCTGGCGTTACTATGCCCTATGCCGACATGAAGGCCCAGGTCATGGAGGTCGTCAGCGCCTGTTTCCAGCCTGAGTTTATCAACCGAATCGATGAGATTGTCGTCTTTCATGCCTTGCAGCAGGGGCAGATCGCCGCCATCGCCGAATTGCAGCTAAGACACCTGCAACACAGGCTACAGCAACAGGAGATTGTGCTGGACTTTGATGAGGCCGTGAAAGACCACATCGCTGCCGCCGGTTTTGACCCGGTTTATGGCGCCCGGCCATTAAAACGCACTGTGCAGACGCTGCTTGAAACCCCTTTGGCAAAAGCGTTGCTGGCAGGTGATTTCCAGAGCAAAGACAGGGTCAATGTGCTGGTCACCGATGGCCGGATTGTTTTCAAGAAATAGGTAATTTTTATATAATTCAGGCAGTTAAATGCCATGCCCTTCACCGGGCCACCACCCCGGGCGGCCTGATGATGCGCCCATATACAAGCAAAAGCTGATCTGTAAGCCACATCAGCACCAGAGAATAACCACCCTGATCTGCTGCAAAAGCCGAATAAAGTGTTGGTATAATCTGCAATATAATCTACCATCTGATCCGGGCAATACATTTTAAGGATCATCTGCCATGTCTGTTTCACAGAAAAAAATCCGCCTGACCGGGCTGGCCCGGAAACTTGTCATTGATGGCTTGCTGGAAGAAGCGGCAGCGGTGCAGCATTTCCAGAAATCACTCGCCAAAAAAACCTCGTTTGTCTCGTATCTGGTTGATAACAAACTGGTCGACAGTGCCGCCATCGCCATCGCCGCCGCCCAGGATTTTGGTATGCCGGTGCTGGATATTAACTCCGTTGAGCTGGATCTTGATATCATCAAGCTGGTCAAAGAAGACCTGCTGAGAAAACAGCACGCCCTGCCCATATTCCAGCGTGGCAAACGCCTGTACATTGCCGTGTCTGATCCGACTAACTTACAAGCCCTGGATGAGATTAAATTCGCCACCGGTATGAACACCGAGGCGGTGCTGGTGGAAGAGGACAAACTGAAAAGCTGCATTGATAAAGCAGCAGAGCAGATGGACAGTGGTCTGGGGGGCATGGAAGATGATGAATTTGGGGAAATGGATGATCTGGAGGTGGCAGAAGAGGCCGGTCCCGATGCCAGCGATGATGCCGATGTTGATGATGCGCCGGTGGTTAAATTCGTCAACAAATGCCTGCTGGATGCCATCAAGAAAGGGGCCTCTGATCTGCATTTCGAACCCTATGAGAAGGTGTATCGGGTCCGGTTCCGCATTGATGGTGTGTTGCAGGAAATCGCCAAGCCGCCCACTGCCCTGGCGGGCAAGATCGCTGCCCGTATCAAAGTCATGTCACGGCTGGATGTCTCAGAAAGGCGGGTCCCCCAGGATGGCCGTATCAAGCTGAAGCTGTCCAAGACCAAGTCCATGGATTTTCGCGTCAACACCTGCCCGACCCTGTTTGGCGAGAAGGCGTGTTTGCGTATCTTGAACTCCGATGCAGCCGCCCTGCAAATCGACCAGCTAGGCTATGAGGACTTTCAGAAAAAGCTGTTCCTGGATAACCTGCACAAGCCCTATGGCATGTTTCTGGTGACCGGCCCCACCGGTAGCGGCAAGACCGTCTCTTTATATACCGGCATCAATATCTTAAATCAGGAAGATATCAATATCTCCACGGCGGAAGACCCGGTGGAGATCAACTTGCCCGGCGTCAATCAGGTACAGGTGGATGAGCGTACCGGCATGTCGTTTGACAAGGCATTAAAGGCGTTTTTGCGCCAGGACCCGGATATTATTTTGGTGGGTGAGATTCGCGATCTGGGCACCGGTGCGATAGCCGTTAAAGCAGCACAGACCGGCCACATGGTGATGTCCACTCTGCATACCAACGACTGCCCACAGACCTTGACCCGTTTGCAGGACATGGGAATCGCTGCCTTTGCTGTCGCAACGGCGATTAACCTGATCACGGCACAGCGCCTGTGTCGGCGTCTGCATCCTGAATATAAAGAGGCGCTGGATATTGATGATAAATCGCTCTTAAAAGAGGGCTTCTCGCAGGAGTTGATTGATGAGGGCGTCACGCTGTACGGGCCGGTGACCGGCAATGAAGATTGCCCCAGTGGCTATAAGGGTCGGGCCGGCATCTACCAGGTCATGCCCATCTCCGATGCCATGAAACGCCTCATCATTGAAGGGGCGAATGCCGTGCAACTGGCCGACCAGGCAGGCAAAGAGGGGATCTGGGATATTCGCCGTTCCGGATTGGCAAAAGCGATGCAGGGCGTGACCAGCCTTGCTGAAGTGAACCGAGTAACCGTGGAGTAGAACAATGGCACAAGCGGCTAAAGATCAGATGTTTGTATGGGAAGGTACGGATAAGAGCGGAAAGAAAGTCAAGGGTGAGATAGCCGGGCAGAGTGATGCCCTGGTCAAGGCCCTGCTACGAAGACAAGGCGTCAACCCATCCAGGGTCAAGAAAAAACCCAAGCCGTTGCTTGGCGGCGGTGGCAATAAAAAAATCACCACCAAAGACATTACGATTTTCGCCCGCCAGCTGGCCACCATGATGTCATCGGGTGTGCCACTGGTGCAATCGTTTGACATTGTCGGTCGGGGTCATGAAAACCAGGGGATGCAGGAATTGATCTTGACGATCAAGGCAGACGTTGAGGCGGGCAGCACCTTAACAGAAGCCCTGTCCAAGCATCCGCTGTATTTCAACGAGTTGTTCGTCAACCTGGTGGGGGCGGGCGAGCAAGCCGGTATTCTGGAATCCATTCTGCACAAGCTGGCGATTTATCTTGAGAAAACCGAATCACTAAAGGCCAAGATCAAAAAAGCCATGTTCTACCCCATTGCGGTTATCGTGGTTGCCTTTATCATCACCACCATCTTGATGATCTTCGTGGTGCCGCAGTTTGCCGAGTTGTTTGAAGGCTTTGGCTCGGCCCTGCCAGCACCCACGCAGTTTGTGGTGAATGTCTCCGAATTCTTCCAGTCTTACTGGTACATCATGGTGGCGGCAGCCTATGTTGGCGTCAAGGGCACGACTGAACTGAAAAGGCGCTCAAAGCCGTTTGCCCATGCGATTGATCGTTACTCTCTCAAGGCGCCGGTGGTCGGAGATATTCTGAACAAATCAGCCATCGCCCGTTTTGCCCGTACCTTATCCACCATGTTCGCTGCGGGTACACCGCTGGTCGAGTCCCTCGTATCTGTGGCCGGTGCTTGCGGCAATATTGTGTACTACGATGCCACCATGAAGATGCGTGATGATGTCTCCACTGGTACACAACTTCAGACCTCCATGCGTGAGTCTGGCCTGTTTCCCAATATGGTCGTGCAGATGGTGCAGATTGGCGAGGAGGCCGGCTCGCTCGATCAGATGCTGGGCAAGGTGGCCGACTTCTATGATGAGGAGGTGGATAATGCGGTTGATGCACTGACCAGCCTGCTGGAGCCGATCATCATGGCCTTTTTGGGTGTTGTCATTGGTGGCCTGGTGGTTGCCATGTACCTGCCTATCTTCAAAATGGGCGATGCCTTGTAAGTCATAATTTTTTTCGGGCAGCAATCTACCATCAGGCAGCCCAGATCACACCTGATCTGGGCTGCCTGTCCCTGCCACTTCACCTCAGCCCTGATCCATGCAGTTCATTGAATTGCTACAAAGCTCCCCTGGATTTTTCTATGTGGCGGTTGGCCTGCTTGGATTGGTTATCGGCAGTTTCTTGAATGTCGTCATTGTGCGCCTGCCGGTGATGATGGAGAGAGACTGGCGCCGTGATTGTTGCAGCTTCCTGAAAATTGACGACAACAACCAAGACCAGGATGAGCGGTTTAACCTGTTGCACCCTCCGTCACAATGCCCGGTTTGTCACCAGCCCATTGCTCTGTTGGAGAACATCCCCCTGCTCAGTTATTTTTTTCTTGCTGGCAAGTGTGCAACATGCCAGGCCAGCATCTCTTTACGTTATCCCCTGGTGGAGTTACTGACTTGCCTGCTGACATTGGTGGTTGCCTTGCACTTCGGGGCGAGGGTGGAGACACTTTTTGCGTGCCTGCTGGTGTGGGCCTTGATCGCATTAAGCTTCATCGACCTTGACAAACAGCTATTGCCTGATGAGATCACCTTGCCACTCTTATGGTCAGGTATCCTCTGCAACCTGTTCGGGATATTCGAGCAAACCCTGAAGGTGAATCTCCACACCAGCATCATCGGCTGTATCATCGGCTACCTTATCTTATGGGGTGTGTTTCATGTATTCCGGATCATCACCGGCAAGGAAGGCATGGGCTACGGCGACTTCAAACTGCTGGCCGCACTGGGGGCCTGGTTAGGCTGGCCGTATATCCCTGGCATCATCTTGTTGTCCTCTGCCACTGGTGCGCTTGTTGGCATCGCCATGATCCTCTGCCGTCATCACACACGAGAAACACCCATCCCCTTCGGCCCGTACCTTGCGCTTGCCGGTTTTATCAACCTCATCTGGGGACCGAAGATTCTGTCTTTGACCGTCAACCTGTCATGACCGGCTTGCTGAAAGTTGGACTCACGGGCGGTATCGGCAGCGGCAAAACGACTGTCACCGCCTTGTTCGCTGATTGCGGTGCGCCCTGTATTGATGCCGATCGAATATCACACGCCGTCACCGAGCCAGACCAGCCCGGTTATGATGGTATCATCGCCTTATTCGGCACCGGCGTCATAGCCGCTGATGGACGCCTGGACAGACGCAAGATAAGAGACATTGTTTTTCGTGATGATGTGCTGAAGACCAAGTTGGAAAACGTGATTCATCCCCTGGTCAAGGCCGCCATTGGCGAGTTGACAGGACAAGTGAAATACAAATACTGCATAATCAGCATCCCGCTGTTACTGGAAACAGAGACCAGCGCCGAGGTGGATCGGGTGCTGGTGGTCGATCTGCCCGAGGACTTGCAGATACTGCGTGCCTGCAACAGAGATAATGCAACAACACAAAGCATAAAAAATATTATCAAGGCGCAAATACCCAGAGAGCAACGCCTGACGAGCGCCGATGATGTGATACACAATACCAGGGATTTCAGCTTTCTTAGGCAACAGGTGGAAGTTCTGCACGAGAAATATCTTCAGTTAGCTGAATGAAGAGATATAGCCAGGCATACATGATCTGGATGTTTTATCTGGATGTATGCAACATGGAATCAATGATCTTCATATTGCCGCTCAGCATATTGACAGACAAGAGTTGCTCCGGCCTGACCCATTTAATCGGCTGATTTTCCCTGGCAGCTAACTCACCCTGCCATAGACTTACCTGATGAACATAAAGCCTGACCTGCTCATACCCGTGATCATCATAGTCATAATCATATTCAAGTAAGGGTGTGCATTTAATCACCTCAATATTAATCTCTTCCAGCAATTCCCTCCTAAGCGCGGCCACAGCATCTTCATGTGTTTCTATCTTGCCACCGGGGAATTCCCAGTAGCTCGATCGATCCCGGCCCCCGGGTCGTTGTGCGATCAAGATTTCCTGGCCATCCGGGCTGTAAATAACGCCAACCGCTACCTTAATCCGGCCCATCAGGAACAAGACTAGGTGCGGTAGGCGGCATTGATCGTGACATATTCATGAGAGAAATCGCATGTCCATACATGATAGTCCGCACTGCCCCGGTTTAACTCGACTGTTATGGTGATATCTTCTGTCTGCATGATTCTCTGCCCCTGTTGTTCAGTGTAATGATGACAGCGGCCACCATTTTCAACAACACAGATCTCACCCAGGTAGATCCGTACCCGGTCAATGGCAAGATCGCTGATATCCGCTCTGCCAACAACGGCAAGAAGGCGTCCCCAGTTCGGATCAGAGGCATACAAAGCGGTTTTAACCAACGGCGAGCTGGCCAGTAGGAAGGCCAGATTTTTGCATTCCAACGCAGACTTGCCAGCAGTCACCTTCACAGTGACAAACTTGGTGGCCCCCTCTGCATCTTTGATAATCGCCCGGGCCAGTGCCCGGCAGACATGCTCGATGGCATCTGCAAAGGATTGACAGGCGGGATGCGATGGCTGGATTTCGGTATTGGTCGCTCGCCGGGTGGCCGTCAATATACAGGCATCATTGGTTGAGGTATCACCATCCACACAAATCCGATTAAATGTGTTAGCCACACTTTGTGCCAATACCGCATCCAGACATGTCGGTGCAACAACAGCATCCGTACAGATAAAGGCCAGCATCGTTGCCATATCGGGTTTTATCATGCCGGCCCCTTTTGCAATCCCGGATATCGTCACGGTTTGCCCGTCGATTTCCAACTGCCTGCTGCAATATTTCGCCTGGGTATCCGTGGTCATGATGGCATGAGCAGAGGCCAGCCAGTTATCCTCGCTCAATCCCTTAACTAAAGTCTTCAACTGGGCAATGATGTTATCTGTCGGCAGATATTCGCCGATGACCCCGGTAGAGAATGGCAGCACAGCATCAACATCTGTATCCACCAAATCAGCCAGCACCTGGCAGATCTGTCTTGCATCATCCAGGCCCTTATCACCGGTACCAGCATTGGCATTACCGGCATTGATCAACAAATAGCGAGGGGACGATCGGCTTATCCTGTCTCTGGCGATAATCACCGGGGCTGCCAGGAATTTATTTTTGGTGAAAACTGCTGAGGAGATTGATGTGGGTGCAAACTCAAATAATGCCAGATCATGACGCCGGTGATCATACATGCCGGCAGTGGCAGCGGCTAACCTGACCCCGTGAACAGGCAAGCACAGATCATCCGCCAGGCTCATGGGGTTGATGCTGTATGCAGGATCATGTATTCAGCCTGCCGTGGCACTGTTTATATTTTTTCCCCGAACCACACGGACAACGCTCATTACGACCAATCTTCCGATCAGTTCTTATAAAGGTTTTATGCTGCGCTGCTTTGCTGTCAGTCTGTTCAGCGTCGGCGGGTGTATTAATGTCAGGATGCTGGAATTGCATATCGCCGGGTAAAGTGCGATTCTCCAGCACATCAATATCCCGCTCTTCCCTGATCTGTATTTTTGCCAGCAAGCCAGTCACATCGTTTTTGATGTTCTCCAGCATAACGGTAAACATCTCATAGGCTTCCCGTTTGTATTCCTGTTTCGGATTCTTCGCTGCATAGCCTCTCAAGCCAATGCCCTGGCGCAGATGATCCATACTGACCAGGTGTTCTTTCCAATGCCTGTCCAGTGTATCCAGCAGCAGATCTTTCTCCAGCCTTCTCACCAACTCATCAGACAGACCGCTGTTTCTTGCCAGAAAATGCGCTTCAACTTCTGCGGCAACTCTCCTCGCCAGGGTCTCCTCATACAGGCTCTTGTCATCTTCCAGCCACTTATCAAGCGGCAGGCTGATATCCAATTCATTATGCAGTGCCGCCATCAGACCCGGCACATCCCAAAGCTCATCCAGACTGCCGGGCGGAATATAACTCCTGAAGATGGCATCCACCACATCCTGGCGCATGGTAATAATATCTGCTGAGATGTCATCGGTATTTAATAGCTCATTACGCCATTCGTAGATCACTTTCCTCTGATCGTTGGCAACATCATCATATTCGAGCAGGTTTTTACGAATATCAAAATTGTGCGCTTCAACTTTTCGTTGTGCATTCTCAATCGCTCGGGTAACCAGATTGGACTCAATGGCCTCGCCCTGCTCCATGCCCAGCTTCTGCATGATACCCGCCACCCTGTCGGAAGCAAAAATACGCATCAGGCTGTCATCAAGTGAAATATAAAAACGGCTTGAACCGGGGTCGCCCTGACGGCCGGAACGCCCTCTAAGCTGATTGTCTATACGCCTGGATTCGTGCCGTTCAGAGCCGATGATCCGCAAGCCACCACAGTCAATGACCCTGGCATGATGCTGCTGCCAGCTGTCTCTGATCTTATCCAGCTTTGCTGAATCAGCCGCAGCATGATTTTTCAATTCCGCTTCCAAGCTGCCACCCAAAACAATGTCGGTCCCCCGTCCGGCCATATTGGTAGCGATCGTCACACTGCCCGAACGCCCCGCCTGACTGATGATCTCTGCCTCTCTCTCATGATATTTTGCGTTCAAAACCTGATGTTTTATCTTGCTGTCCTTGAGCAGACCGGATAAATATTCAGAGACCTCAATCGAGGCAGTGCCCACCAGCACCGGCTGCCCTCGTTGCTGACAATCCTGGATATCTTCAATAATGGCATCGTATTTCTCTTTCGCCGTGAGAAAGATCATATCGGGCTGATCATCTCTAATCATCGGCATGTGTGTGGGTATGACGATAACTTCCAGGCTGTAGATTTGCTGAAATTCGTAGGCTTCGGTATCGGCGGTGCCGGTCATACCGGCAAGTTTGTTATAGAGCCTGAAATAATTCTGGTAGGTGATCGTCGCCAGGGTCTGATTCTCATTTTGTATTGGCACGCCTTCTTTTGCCTCTATCGCCTGATGCAAGCCATCCGACCAACGCCGGCCCGGCATTGTTCGACCGGTAAATTCATCGACAATCACTACCTGTTCATCCTGCACGATGTAATCCACATTTTTATGATACAGACCGTATGCACGCAATGCCGCATTCACATGATGCAAAATGGGAATATTGACTGGATCATACAAACCGTTACCTTCGGTCATGATTTGCTTCTCCAGCAATAATTTTTCCAGGCTGTCGTGACCACGCTCGGTAAGATGGGCTTGTTTCGTTTTCTCATCAATGGTGTAGTCGCCAATCCTCTCCGCTTCATCCTCATCCTCAGATGCCTGTAGTTCCAGGCTCGGGATGAGTGCATTTACACGGATATAAAGATCAGAGCGATCATCCACCATGCCCGAAATGATCAGCGGGGTTCGGGCCTCATCAATAAGTATGGAATCGACCTCATCGACGATGGCATAATTCAACTCCCGCTGCACCTTGTCGTCACCACGAAACTTCATATTATCGCGTAGATAATCAAAGCCGAATTCATTGTTTGTGCCATAGGTAATATCACAGCCATAGGAATTTTTCCTCTCCTCCTGACTCAAGCCGGAGACGATCACGCCCGTGGTCAAGCCTAATAACGCATAGATAGCGCCCATCCATTCGGCATCACGCCTTGCCAGATAATCGTTGACGGTGACGATATGTACGCCTTTACCGGTCAGGGCATTCAGACAGGCCGGCAATGTCGCCACCAGCGTCTTGCCCTCGCCGGTACGCATCTCGGCAATGCTGCCCTGATTGAGCACCATGCCGCCAACAAGCTGTACATCAAAATGACGCATGTCCAGCGTCCGCCGGCCGGCCTCACGTACCAGTGCGAATGTCTCAGGCAGCAGCTCGGCCAGGCTGGTACCTGCTTGATGGCGCTGCTTCAACTCGGCTGTTTTGTGAGGAAACTCATCATCTCCCAGTGTCATGATGTCCTCTTCCAGCGCATTGATCTGCTTGACCACTTTAAGCAAACGCTTGATGACACGCTGATTCCGACTACCAATAATTTTGGTTACTAAATGACTTAACATAGGTTCCTCTTACACCAGAACAAACTTACAAGCAGCACACCAGCCCGGCGTGGTCAGGCTGGCAGAGACATCTGGGGAGATTTGTGAAATGAGCTACCGCAGGGACAGATACTGTTTCGGGTTAATGTGTTTTCCATTTTTCAACACCTCAAAGTGCAAATGGGTTCCTGTGGTTCGACCTGAGTCACCCATCAAGGCAATGACTTCTCCTTTATCCACCTTCTCACCGACTATGACGAGATTTTTAACATTGTGTGCATAACGGGTTGCCAGGCCGTTGCCATGATTGATTTCCACCAGATTGCCGTAGCCATGTTGATCGCCAGACCAGGTGACAATCCCTGCCGCTACTGCAATGATCGGTGTGCCCGGCTTGCCGGCATAGTCCACACCCTGGTGAAATTCCCGGTTGCCCGTCATCGGATCCGCCCGGTAACCATATAATGAAGATAACCACCCCTGCTCTGTGGGCACCCCGGCCGGCAGGGTGCGCTCCTGCAAATTTCTGTCAATCAGCATCGACTCCATCGCCAGCAATTTATCCTGCCGGTTCAGCAGCGATTCCTCCAGATGGCTCAACGACTTGATAAAATCGGAAATCTGCCGGGATGAGGCAACAACGGGTGCTTCAGGCCCGCCCATGCCCGGCGGGTTTTCGATGGCAAAATCGATCTCCTCAAGATCAGCCATAACCGCCAGGCGAGCACCCAAGGCATCAAGCCGCATGACATGACCCTGCAGCAAACTCAGGCGACCCGCCATTGCGCTGAGTGATTTTTCAGCCCGTTGTTTTATCGTCCTTAGACTGCTCAATTCCTGCGTCAACTCGGCCTGCCAAACCGCCTGTGTCTGCGTGCGTGTGGTGCGTACCATATCCGCCGTCTCTTCGCTGGCATGTCTGTACCCTGACTGATACACCATAAAAATGGCACAGCAAAAGAAGCTGAACAAGCCGATGCAAACCATCGGGTGCAGAGTGACGGTCAGCCGCTTCTTTCTTTTCTGTGAAAGGAATATGATATTCATTCGATCAAAAATTATTATTTGTTTTTATTGTAATGTATAAAAAAGTCGCTGATCTACTCGCCAGTGACAGGCAACTGGCAGACATACACAAACACATAAGCAAGTTATCTGCCTTGCAAAATCGACTCCGCCAGGAACTCAAGCCGCCTGTAAATCAACATGTTATTGTAGCGAACTTTGATGCCAAAACACTACTAATTCATACCGATAGTGCAAACTGGGCAGCAAAATTGCGATTTATGATCCCGGAACTACTAGATATTGTGAAAAACCACTGTGAAGTGCCTACAATTAGTACCATCCGCATTAAAATTGTTATCCCTAAAACGACACAACATGCCGCAAATCACGCCATGCAGGACTTATCAAAGGAAAATGCGGCGTATTTGCAGACACTGGCAGCCACCACAGACGATGCAAGGCTGGCAAAGGTACTGATCAGACTGGCCCAACACAATCCGCCACAAAAAGACACGGGCAAGTGAGGCCGGGGCTTAGGCCAGGGCAGGGGCTACCGGCTGTGCAAATGTGATGGGCAGGGCGTGTTCATCCTCAACAGTGAATATTTCATAGGCATCGGTGTCAGCGATTAACTGCCTTAACAACACATTATTCAACGCATGGCCTGAACGGTGGCCGTGGAATGCACCGATGATGCTATGGCCAAGCAGATACAGATCACCGATAGCATCCAGAATTTTGTGCTTAACGCACTCATCCCGATAACGCAGACCGTCCTGATTGAGAATGCGGTAGTGATCAACAACAATGGCATTGTCCAGGCTGCCGCCGAGGGCAAGGCCTTTCTCTCGCAGTAATTCCACATCTTTCATAAAACCAAAGGTTCTGGCCCGGCTGATCTCTTTGATAAAAGAGGTGGTGGAGAAATCGATCGTTGCGGTGCAGTCCTCTGCCTGAAATGCGGGATGGTCAAAATCAATGGTAAAGGTCACCTTAAACCCATCAAAAGGCTCAAACCCCACCCATTTATCCCCCTGTTCCACACGCACCGGCCGTTTAATTCGGATGAATTTTTTTAACTCAGACTGTGGCTGAACCCCAGCCGACTGGAGGAGAAAGATAAACGGGCCGGCACTGCCGTCCATGATCGGCACTTCCTCGGCGGTCAGATCAATATAGGCGTTATCGATCCCAAAACCGGCCAATGCAGCCAGCAGATGTTCAACTGTGGACACCCTGACATCAGCATTTGCCAGGGTTGTGGAAAGCCGGGTATCACTGACGTTCTCGCAATGTGCCGGTATTTCAACCGCGGGGCATAGGTCCGTTCGCCGAAATACGATGCCCGTGTTGACCGGGGCAGGTCGTAATGTGAGATAGATTTTTTTGCCGGTATGCAGGCCCACGCCCGTGGCACGTATTACGTTCTTGAGTGTACGCTGTCTTATCATGTTATCCGCCACTTCCAACGGCCATTGTTAACCATTCTTAACAACACCCCATTAACTGATGGGTGATCGTTTTACGGATAAATGGCGTGGCTGTCAAGCAATAGTTCAGGTCATCGACTGCCCCCTGCATCGGGCTGATGATCGCATCTAATCGGCCTGGCGGCGCAGGAAGGCCGGTATATCCAGATAATCAGGATCTGCCTTGGCAGAACTCGCCTCTGAATTGGCCTTTTTCTTTCGCAGCACGGTCGGGTCATCCAGTTTCTTATAATCGACCTGGCCGCCTGTTTGCTGCATCGGCTGTATTCTCGACAAGTTCTCAGCAGGGCCCGCCTGCCCAAGACCTGTGGCAACAATGGTGACCCGCATCTCGCCGCTGATATCCGGATCGATCACCGTACCCAGCACCACGGTGGCATCCTCAGAAGCAAAGCCCTTGATGATGTCACCCACTTCACTAAAATCCCTCATCGAAAGATCCATGCCGGCAGTGATGTTCACCAGTATGCCCTTGGCGCCGGATAAATTAATATCCTCAAGCAAGGGACTGGAAATCGCCGCCTCAGCCGAGACCCGTGCACGATCTTCCCCCTGTGCCTTGCCAGAGCCCATCATCGCCATGCCCATCTCCGACATCACGGTTCTGACATCAGCAAAGTCAACATTGATCAGGCCCGGGCAGGTGATGAGCTGGGCAATGCCCTGCACTGCCCCAAGCAGGACATCATTCGCCGCACTAAAGGCATTGATCAGACTGATGTCCTCACCTAACACAGACTTCAGCTTCTCATTAGGGATCGTGATCAGCGAATCCACAAACTGACTTAACTCGGCGATGCCATCATCAGCCTTCTGTGCCCTCACCCTGCCTTCAAAGGCAAATGGCTTGGTCACGACCGCCACTGTCAGGATCCCCATCTCTCTGGCCACCTGTGCAACCACAGGTGCAGCACCCGTGCCAGTACCCCCCCCCATGCCGGCCGTGATAAACACCATATCAGAGCCTTCCAGAACATCGGTGATACGATCCCGATCTTCCAGGGCCGATTGACGCCCGATCTCCGGGTCCGTACCAGCACCCAGGCCCTTGGTGATGTTACTGCCTAATTGCAAAATGGTTTTTGCGGTTAATTTCTTCAGCGCCATCACATCGGTATTGGCACAAATAAAATCAACCTCCTCTATCTCGGAATTAAGCATGTGCTGAACGGCATTACCGCCGCCACCGCCTACGCCTATTACCTTTATGGTTGCAGTTTGATTGGCTGCATCTACAAGTTCAAACATGCTTGGTACCTCCTGCCTGATTAAAAGTTAATATGTTAAAAATTACCCCTAAAAATTACCTTGAAACCAACTCTTCAGTCGCTCCCAGATATCGCTTGTGGCAGTGCCGGGATGCAAACTCACCGCCGCATCCTGGAACTGCCTGTGTCCAAATAACAATAACCCGACACCAGTGGAATAGATCGGATTCTTAACCACATCAGATAAACCGCTCACGCCTTGCGGCACACCAATTCTTACCGGTATATGAAAAATTTCCTCCGCCAGCTCTATCACGCCTTCCATCTTTGAACTGCCACCGGTCAGAACAATGCCGGCGGCGATCAGGCTTTCATAACCACTGCGGCGAAGCTCTGCCTGCACCAGGGTAAACAGCTCCTCATACCGAGGCTCAACCACCTCCGCCAGAGTTTGCCTTGCCAGTCTTCTTGCCGGACGGTCGCCCACACTGGGCACTTCTATGGTCTCCTCGGCATTGGCAAGCTGCGTTAAGGCACAGGCATATTGCACTTTAATATCCTCGGCATGTTGTGTGGGGGTACGTAAGGCAACTGCGATATCATTGGTGACTTGATCACCGGCGATAGGTATGACGGCGGTATGGCTGATCGCCCCATCGGTGAAGATGGCGATATCTGTCGTGCCACCACCGATGTCAACCAGGCATACGCCCAAATCCTTCTCATCATCTGTCAACACCGAATAGCTTGACGCCAGCTGTTCCAGAATAATGTCATCCACCTCCAGCCCGCAGCGCCTGACGCACTTGATAATATTTTGTGCGGCACTGACGGCACCGGTGACCATGTGAACCTTTGCCTCCAGCCTGACGCCCGACATACCGACCGGTTCTTTGATCCCTTCCTGGGAGTCGATCACAAATTCCTGCGGCAGAATATGCAGAATTTTCTGATCGGCAGGAATGGCAACTGCCCGGGCCGCATCTATCACCCGATCAACATCACCAACGCTGACCTCATTATCACGAATGGCAACAATGCCATGTGAGTTCAGACTGCGAATATGGCTGCCTGCTATGCCTGCATATACGCCATGTATCTCACACCCCGACATTAATTCCGCCTCTTCAATTGCTCTTTGTATCGTCTGCACAGTCGACTCAATATTAACCACGACCCCTTTCTTTAAGCCTCTTGAACAGCTGGAGCCTATTCCAATGATCTCCACCTCGCTCTCAGGCGACATCTCACCAACGATTGCCACGACCTTTGATGTGCCAATATCCAAACCAACGATCAGGTTTTTATCCATGCGTTTGACCATCTTGCTATTCCCGGCCCGCCAGTTCATCAACGGCGTTTGGCTGCACAGAAAATCCATTGGGATAACGCATATCGATCGCACTGACAGCAGCCCGATTGATGTTTATCTGTGCTGGAACGTACCGCAAAAACCGCGCTATTCTGCCCTCGATATTCTCATTGCCTATTTTTAATACCGTGCCGTTGTGCAGTGTAAATGATAGCGATCGACGGGCATCCATAGCCAACTGGATGACCTGCATCTTATGAGCGCGCAGCCTGTCGTTCAGGTAATTCAGCAGGGCGAGCAGTTCCAGATGGGTTCCCTTCGGGCCGGACAGTGCTGGTAAACCGGCGGGGATAGAGCTGGCTTCAGGTGCAAACAACACACCGGCTTCATTGATCAGCTGGTGGCTGTTCCAGGTGCTGACAGGGGATTGCTCATCCACATAAAGCACCAGCGTATCCGGCCATGAACGCCTCACGGTGACGGAACGTACCCACGGCTCTTTGAGTAGCGTCTCTTTGATGATGCTCACATTCACATTGAAAAAACCGCCGCTGACGATACGTGCAGACAGTGTTTTTAACTTTTCCGGTTTTAAGTGTAAAAATTGCCCTTCTATCTTTACATGTTGTATCGGTAAAATATTCGGTTGCAGGAGTTTGAACCATAGGGCAGCCAGGGCGAGCAGCAAGACGATGGCAACGGACAGACTCAACAGGTATTTGCCATGCGGCCTGTCATTTTCATGCACAGCCATATCGCCTGTATTGTGTATTGCCATATAAGGCATGTTCATAAGGCCTTCTCTCTGGGCTTGGCATTATCTGCCTCATTTATCAGGCTTGTCTTTAGTATCCGAAGCACCAGATCATTGAAATCAATCCCGGCCTGCCTGGCAGCTAAGGGGACAAGGCTGTGGCTGGTCATGCCGGGGATGGTATTCACTTCGATCAAAAAAGGTGTACCATCTTCGGCCAGCATCAGATCGACACGCCCCCAACCACTCGCATTCACCAACTGAAATGCCTGCAATGCAAGCCCGGCGAGATCAGTTTCCTGCTGTTGTGTCAAACCACATGGACAAAGATAAGCGGTATCCTCATCCAAATATTTTGCTTCATAATTATAAAAATCACGCCGGGTCTGCAATTTTATCGCCGGCAATGCCTGCCCCTGTAACAGGCCGATGGTATACTCAGCACCGCCTATCCACTCCTCACACATCACCCTGTCATCCAGCCGACTGGCCTTTATCCATGCCGGTTCAAGCGATGCGGCACTCTCAACACGTGAGATGCCACAGCTTGACCCTTCATTAACCGGCTTCACCATCAGGGGAAATGTCAGGCTGTTGATAACCTCGTTTAAATCCTCCGGCCGGCTTGTCTCCATAAAAGCAGGCGTTGACAAACCCTGTGCTGACCATATCCACTTGCAACGCACCTTATCCATGGCCAGTGCTGAGCCTAAAACCCGGCTGCCTGTATAGGGGATGTTGATAGATTCCAGTGCGCCCTGGATCACCCCATCCTCTCCGCCACGACCATGCAGGGCGATGAATGCGCGCTCAAAACCATCGCCGGGCAGATCCAGCACAGAATAGGATTTTGTATCCAGCAAATGGGCATCTATGCCGGTTTGTATCAAGGCGGCATGCACTGCACTGCCGGTCTCAATGGAGATCTCCCTTTCTGCCGAAACACCGCCATACAACACGGCGACTTTGCCGTACATCTCAGGGGTTAAATTGGGTTGCTGTTTATTCATCAGCGGTCAGCATGAGGTGTTATCGCCTCACCTGTCACCTTGACTTCAGGGATCAAGGCGATATTGAACCGCTGGTTGACAACGGCCTGGACATGCCCCATCAGTTGCTCTATATCTGCCGCCGATGCCTGCCCTGTGTTAATAATAAAATTGGCATGTTTGTCAGAAACACAGGCACCGCCCATGCAGTGACCTTTCAGACCACAGGCTTCAATCAGCCGGGCCGCATGATCGCCCGGCGGATTCTTAAAGACAGAGCCACAGCTGCGCCAGCCAAGCGGCTGGGTCCTGGCGCGTTGTTTTAACAAGCTCCGAAGACGTTGTTTTATGGCGGTACTGTCATCATGCACCAACTGGATGTACGCCCCGATAAACCAGTTATCCGGCGGCAGTTCTATATGGCGATAACCCGGCTTAAACAATTCGGCTTGTTCAAGCCGGACAGCCCCCTGCCGATCAATCACCTCCACCTGTTTGACTATCTGCCAGGTCTCGGCACCAAAGGCACCGGCATTCATCGCCAGCGCACCGCCGATGGTGCCGGGGATCCCGGCCATAAACTCTGCCCCCCCCAGGCCCCAGGCCGAGGTCTTGCGCGCAAGTTTGGCACAAGGTATCGCTGCACTGACGTATACCTCGGCCCTCTCTCTGCGCTGAATACGGTGCGCCATATCACCCAGGCTGATCACCGTGCCACGGATGCCGCCATCACGTATCAGCAGATTGCTGCCAAGGCCAATCCAGAGCAGCGCCTCGTCATCGGGCAATGTCTGCAAAAAATCAACCAGGGCCTGTTTATCAGCAGGGGCAAAAAACCGGTCGGCATTCCCGCCAACGCGCCATGAAGTATGGTTCGACATCGGCTCGTTTAACAACACCCCGGCATGTTTATTCATTTGCTGATACTTAACTGGCATAGCCTCAACGGGCCTGCATGTGTTTGCATGGCTCATTCTCAATTAACTGCCGTCCCGTATTGCTGATAGAGATGCGGGCCTAACTGACCAATGTCGCCAGCACCGAGTATGAGTAACATGTCTCCCTCGTTGATGACATGGGCAATCATGGCGGCCACATCATCCTGTGCTGTTACATATATCGGATGAACGCCACCCTTCACACCGATAGCACGGCACAAGGTGCGGCTGTCCACGCCGGTGATGGGTTGCTCGCCTGCCGGATAGATATCCAACACAAGTAACACCTCAACCACGGCCAGCACCTGACAGAATTCCTCAAACAGATCTCTGGTGCGGGTATATCGGTGCGGCTGGAATACAACCACGATGCGCTTAGCTGGCCAGCCCGCAGCAACCGCCTGATAGACAGCACGAATTTCAGTCGGGTGATGGGCATAGTCATCTATCACCTGCACGGTTTTACCCGACAAACAGACACTGCCCAGCAGGCTTGAACGCCGGTCAATGCCGGCAAATCGGGCCAGCCCGGCGGTAATGTGCTCAAGGCTTACCCCCAGCTCGGCGGCCACAGCACAGGCTGCTAGGGCATTCGACACATTATGTCGACCGGGCATATTCAAACGCATGTCCATTGCCTGCCTGATCTTGTTGCCCGCCAGTTCAAACCGGGTTTCTGATGCGCTGAACTGCATATTTCTGGCGATATAATCTGCCTGCGAATCGATGCCGTAAGTGACAACCGGTTTATGAATGTCGGCCAGGATGTCCTGCACACCCGCATCATCCAGACAGACAACAGCCAGGCCATAAAAAGGCAGCCGATAGAGAAACTCGGTAAAGCCTTGCTTTAAGTTATCGTAACTCGCCTGATAGTTTTCCAGATGATCTGCATCAATGTTGGTGATGACCGCATACACAGGGCAGAGATGCAGAAAAGAGCCATCGCTTTCATCTGCCTCTGCCACCAGATAACGGCCAGCACCCAGCCGGGCATTGCTGCCCGTGCTATTGAGCCGCCCGCCGATAACATAGGTTGGATCCAGCCCGCCCTCTGCCAACAGGCTGGCGATTAAACTGGTCGTTGTCGTCTTGCCATGCGTGCCGGCGATGGCGATGCCCTGCCTGAAACGCATCAGCTCAGAGAGCATTTCTGCCCGTGGCACAACCGGTATTTTTTTATTGCGGGCGGCGAGTATTTCAGTATTATCCTCAGCAACAGCCGCCGAATAGACAACAACATCACTGCCATTGACGTGTGCCTCGCTATGCCTGTGATGAATGCGTATGCCCATAGCGTCAAGGTGTTGCGTGATGGCAGTTATTTTCAGATCCGTGCCGGACACCTCATAACCCAGGTTATGCAATACTTCGGCAATGCCACACATGCCCGCACCACCGATCCCCACAAAATGGATATGATTAACACGCTGCATATCATTAGTCGCCCTCATCTGCATAAATCCATGCAATACTCAGCAATCACACGGGCAGCATTCGGGCGGGCCAGGGCGCGGCTGTTCCTGGCCATGGTGAGCAGGCGCCGTCTGTCGCAACACAAATCCAACAAGATGGCTTGCAGTCTCTTAGCATCAAGCTCGGTTTCCTGACATATAACAGCGGCACCCGCTGCACACAGATAACGCGCATTGCAGGTTTGATGATCATCAACGGCATGGGGATAGGGGATCAGGATTGCCCCCAGACCGGCGGCGCATAACTCAGCGATGGTAAGCGCCCCGGCCCGACAAATGACCACATCCGCCCAGGCATAGGCGCTCGACATCTCTTCAATAAAGCCACTCAAACGCACATCAGCCAGGCTTAATCTGGCATACACCTGCCGGGTGTCTTCATATTTTGCCATACCACACTGATGCCATATCGAGACCGGATAACTGTGATTAACTGCCATCAGTGCCGCTGGCACAATACGGTTCAGGCTGGCAGCGCCCTGACTGCCGCCCAGTATCAGCAGCTTGATACGATCATCATGGTCGCTTATGCGCTGCTCAGGGGCAGGCAGATCAGCAATGCTGGTGCGTACCGGATTACCACAGGTGATGGCCCTGATCCTTGCTCTGGCTGGAAAGCTGTCAGGAAACCCCTGAAATCTAACCCGTGCCAACGGTGCCAGCAGTCTATTCGTCAGCCCGGCGATGCTGTTTTGCTCATGAATACATAAGGGGATGCGTAGCAGCCAGGCAGCCACACCGCCCGGCCCGCTGACAAACCCACCCATGCCTAACACAACGGCGGGTTTAAGCTGCAAAAAAATACGCAGCGCCTGATAGACAGAGATAAGAATTTTTATCGGCGCATACAGCAAACGCACCGCGCCCTTGCCCCTGATACCGGCAATGCTCAAGGTAAATAATGTGATCCCCTGCTCTGGAACAACACGGGCTTCAAGACCACGCTGTGTACCAAGCCAGTACAGCGGGATTTTATTGGCACGGATGATATCGGCAATGGCCAGGGCCGGATAAATATGCCCGCCAGTACCACCGGCCATAATCATGACAGGTTTATGCGGCATAGTGTGTCACCGCATCAGGGGGCTGTGCCTTTATGTGATGATGCGTCTCATAGCCAATGCGTAACAACAGGGCAATAAACAGACAGCTGACGATAATACTGTTACTGCCATAGCTGAGCAGAGGCAGGGTTAGCCCCTTGGTCGGCAACAGACCGGTGTTGACCCCCATGTTCACAAATGCCTGTATGCCCAGAATGAGACCGGTGCCATAGGCCATATAAGCGGAAAATCTCCTCCCGGCATCATAGGCGGTATGGCCGATGACAAAGGCGCGCCAGGCAATGGTAAAAAATGCCATGATCACGGCAAGACAAAATAACAAACCCATCTCCTCTGCAAGCACGGCAAAGAGAAAGTCCGTGTGTGCCTCTGGCAGGTAAAATAATTTTTGTACGCCGCTGCCAAGCCCGACCCCGAACCACTCTCCCCGACCGAAGGCTATCAGGGCTTGAGTGAGTTGGAAGCCCGAATGAAACGGGTCCTGCCAGGGATCGATAAATGCGGTCAGCCTCTGCATACGATAAGGTGATACAATAGCCAGGCAGACAAGCGCAAGCGTTGCCGTCAATACCCAGACGATGAATCGACTTAACGGCACACCGGCCATAAACAACATGCCTAAAATTGTGGTAAACAACACCACCATTGAACCATAATCAGGCTCCAGCAATAGCAGTGCTGAAATTATCGTTACGATGATAATTGGCTTGATAAAACCCGAAAAAGTCTGCCGCACCTGTGCATTATGTCTGACCAGATAAGCCGCGATATAGGTGATCACAAAAAGTTTAACCGGCTCTGAGCTTTGAAAATTTACCGGTCCGATCGGGATCCAGCGCAGACTGCCATTGATCTCCTTGCCCACCCCCGGAAGCAGCACAAGTATTAATAAAAATAACGCCAGGAAAAGCAGGGCGGTGCTCATGCGCTGCCAGATTCTTAGCGGCATATTTAAGACCACCAAGGCGCAGAGCAATCCGATGACTATGGCGAATCCCTGTCGCCATAAAAAATAATACGGATTGTGATATAACCTCTCGGCCATGGTTATGGATGATGAGAGAACCATGATGATGCCGGTGGATAACAGAAATAAGACAGCACAGATCAGCACCGCATCATACTTGAACAATGGTTCTGCTGGCTTGTCGCCGGAATCGATCCTGATGGCCTGTGCCCGGCTCATGTAACCCCCTCATGATTGGCTGACAATGCCAGCACGGCTGTACAAAAACTCGCCCCGCGCGCTTCAAAGTTTGCAAACATATCCAGACTTGAACAGGCCGGTGATAACAAGACGATATCCCCGGCTGTGGCCCTGCTTGCAGCCATCATCACCGCTGCTGGCATATCCTTAACAAAACAACAGGCGTTTTTATCCGTATGGATGTTTGCCAATTGTTCGGCATCTTTGCCCAGCAGCACCGAGTATTTTACATGGCGTACAACAGGTGTACGCAGCACACTGAAATCCGCCTCCTTGCCATCACCACCAGCGATAAGAATGATATTTGCCGGCACCTCTCCGAGACCATTAATCGCCGCTACAGTCGCCCCCGGATTGGTGGCCTTGGAATCGTTAATCCAGCGCACCTGATTGATCTCTGCAACAGTCTCACAGCGATGAGCCAGCCCGGTGAATTTTATGGCAGCGCTCGCCATCGCCTTAAAATCAAGCTCAAGCGCCTTGCCCAAGGCAAAGCAAGCCAGCAGATTGGCAAGATTATGCCTGCCTTGCAAAGCCACCTCATCAACGGCCAGCAGTTTCTGCCCCCGGCAGGTGAAATAATCACGCTGTGCTACCCTCTGGATACAGAAATCGCCCGCCTTCTTATCTGATAATGAATAACTGATCACCTTGCTATCGGAACGGGCCATGGCATGGCAATAAGCATCGTCAAAATTAATCACCATCACCTCAGAGCCAGCATAGATTTTCTCTTTGGTCTTTGCATAAGCGGCCAGACTTTCATAGCGATCCATGTGGTCTTGCGAAATATTCAACACCACGGCGGCCTTTGCATTTAAGTTAGCTATTCTCTCAAGCTGAAAACTGGACAGTTCCAGTAAATAATAATCAGGCACGGCACCTGCCAGTAATGTAAGCGCAGGCGTGCCAGTATTGCCGCCCACCGCCACCGACCTGCCTGCCGCCTTTAGCATCTCGGCAAATAAACTGACCACCGTGGTTTTGCCATTGGCACCGGTCACAGCAATAATTGGTTGAGTACAATGCTGGATAAAAAGCTGGATATCGCCGGTCAATTTATCGGCCATATCAGCCGCTGACTCATACAAGCTGCGCTCAAGTTTTATCCCGGGGCTGACGATAATATGCGCTGCACGATTAAACAAAGCCGCATTGAACTCACCGAATATCACGGGTATATCGGGATAGTGCTGCTGCAATTTTTTCAGATATGGGGGGTTGCGGTGCATATCAGCGACAACGATACGCTCTGTCCTGGCGGATAGAAACTCAACACAGGAATAGCCCGTCCTGCCAAGCCCCAGTATCAGATACGCTATGTCGGCATTATCCTCAGACATGATCGCATCGTTTGCCAAAGCGGTAAGCACCCGTTATCACCTTACCTTAAGACTGGCCAGGCCAATCAACACAAGAATGACAGTAATTATCCAGAAGCGGACGATAACCCTGGGCTCAGGCCAACCCTTCAATTCATAATGATGATGTAACGGGGCCATACGAAAAATGCGTTTGCCGGTAAGTTTGTAAGAGGCCACCTGTAAAATAACCGAGACGGTTTCGATCACAAACACCCCTCCCATGATGCCCAAGATCAACTCTTGCCTGACAACGACGGCGATAACACCCAATGCCGCCCCCAAAGCAAGCGCACCAATATCCCCCATAAAAACCTGTGCCGGGTAGGTGTTGAACCATAAAAATCCCAGCCCTGAACCGGCAATCGCACCGCAGATAATGCACACCTCTCCAACACCCGGAACATAGGGAATAGCAAGATATTCTGCAAAGCGAACATGCCCTGCCGCATAGGCAAAAACTGCCAGCGCAGCGACCACCAGCACAGTAGGCATGATCGCCAGGCCATCCAGCCCATCTGTCAGGTTGACCGCATTACTCGAACCAACGATAACAAAATAAGCAAACACCACGTAAAACCAGCCCATGTTAAAACTGACATCCTTGATATAGGGCAGGATAAGCTGTGTCTCGGCCGGCAGGGTCGCCGTAGTAAACAAAAACCCGGCGGCAAGAAAACCAATGACAGACTGC
The DNA here is from genome assembly GCA_963422205.2 of Gammaproteobacteria bacterium. GTDB lineage: Bacteria > Pseudomonadota > Gammaproteobacteria > Eutrophobiales > Eutrophobiaceae > CAXMWX01. The sequence goes on from CAXMWX010000005.1 coordinate 677,798, forward strand.
CAGAGGTATTTCCAGCGGGGCCTGAGACCCACCGGATCAGACTTGACGATCTTCTTGTAATCATCAATGAAGCCGACCAGCGCAAAGCCGAGTATGACGAAAAAGACAACCCATACATAGCGGTTATTAAGGTCTCCCCAGCACAAGACACTGAATGCGATGGATAAGATGATCAGCATCCCGCCCATGGTCGGGGTACCGGCTTTGGTGAAGTGTGTCCTGGGGCCATCATCTCTGACAGCTTGCCCAATCTGATATTGATTTAACCAGCGGATTAACGATGGCCCGGCAATCAGGGCAATAAACAATGCCGTCAATGCGCCCAGTATGGTACGCATGGTAATGTACTGGAAAACATTAAACCCACTGTGGAACTGAGTTAAGTAGTCGGTCAGCCAGAGCAACATGACTTAATGTCCCTCACAGATTGCACTGATGATGGTATCCATTGCCATAGAGCGGGAGCCTTTGATCAGCACATTGCAATCCGGCTTCAGCAAGGAGATAAGTACAGCAATCAGTTCCTCTCTCTCCCGGTAGAATACGGCGCCTTCACCAAACCCCCTCACCGCTTCAGTTGCCAGCTCGCCGGTCGCAATAAGCCGGCTGAAGCCTAACTCTCTTGCCTGCTGACCTGCTGTAAAATGAAACTCCTCGGCCTGCTGGCCTAACTCAGCCATGTCACCTAACACCAGATATTTCTCTCCCGAGTAGTGCCTGACCGCCTGCATCGCTGCGGCCAGTGAAACCGGATTGGCATTATAGGTATCGTTAAATATCCTCGACTGCTGCCTGCCCATCAGTATCTGCATTCGGCCAGCCACAGCCTGCACCGACTGTAACCCAGTCTTTATTTGCGCTAATGAAGTCCCGACAGCCAGAGAACACGCCGCTGCGGCAAGGGCGTTACGAATATTGTGCTTTCCGGGCAGAGGCAGGCTGACAGCGATCTGCCCGGCCATGCTGTGCAGGGTAAAATGTGAGCCATTTATCTGCTGATCAAAACAGACATCATGTGCTGATACCGAGGCTGGCTTATCGATACCAAAGGTTATCTGTGTTATATCACCAAGCTGTGCCCGCCAGTACGCATAAAAATCATCATCGGCGTTAATGATGGCCGTATTGCCCTCATCATTACCTTCGGTCAGCCCGGCATAGACCTCGGCCTTGGCACGGGCAACGCCGGCAACCGAGCCAAAACCATCGAGATGAGCAGGCGCACACAGCGTGATAACAGCAACTGTAGGTTGAGCAATCGCACACAAACCGGTGATCTCGCCGGGGTGATTCGCCCCCATTTCGATCACAGCATAGTCATGTTTTTTATCCATGCGAAACAAGGTCAATGGCACACCCAGTTCATTATTCAAATTCGCCTCGGTGGCCAATACCTCACTTCTGAGAGAGAGGATGGTGTTGACCATCTCCTTCACGGTTGTTTTGCCGTTACTGCCGGTTATCGCAATGACTGGCAGAGAAAAATGGCGGCGCCACTCGGCGGCCAGGTTGGCAAGCCGAATCCGGGTATCATCAACCTGTATCCGGGTTGCCTTAACTTGCCTGTTTTTGCTATCAACCAATGCGGCAACCGCACCCCGGGCAATCGCCGACTGAATGAAGTCATGGCCATCAAACCGATCACCCTGAATGGCTATAAACAACTCGCCCGGTGCAATCGTTCTGCTGTCGATGCCACACCCCTGAAAGCAATCGTCCTGCCCCAGCAAAGTGCCTTGCATGATCTTGGCAGCTTCAGATAACCGCATCGCTATCATTGCCGCCCCTCGATACAATTACGTACCTGCTGTCGATCACTGAAGGGGTAGCGCTTGTTTTTTATTTCCTGCCAGGTCTCATGCCCTTTACCGGCGATCAAAACAATATCGTTGCCGGTGGCCATGGCGATAGCCTGTGTGATCGCCTTCGAACGATTATGCTCAATAACGACAGCATCAGGCAGCGGTATGCCCGATAAAATATCCTGTACGATTTTCTCAGGCGGCTCATGACGGGGATTATCATCCGTGATAATAATCTCATCAGCCAGTTGCGATACCACAGCGCCCATTTTTGGCCGCTTGCTGTTATCCCGGTCGCCACCACAGCCAAACACACAGATCAACCTGCCTTTGCAACGCCGTTTCAGCGTTGACAGAACCTGTCCCAGGGCATCGGGCGTGTGGGCATAATCCACATACACTTTTGCACCGGCATCTGTAGTAAACTCTTCAAGGCGACCAGGCACGGCCTGCAAACCTTCAAGCGCAGGAACGATATCGACCAAGCGAAAACCCAAACGCAGCAGGACAGCTGTCACGGCCAACAGATTGGATATGTTGAATGTGCCTTTGATCTTTGTCATGAAGTCGATCTTGCCAAATGCACCGGAGAGCCACACGTGATAAAAATCATCATTGATGCTTTCAATTCGTGCCTGTAGATGCTGCTCTGCCGCCTTCACGGTGGCAGCAGCGGGGCTTGCAGCATAGGTAATCATGTCAAGTTCAGCGGCAAGCATCTCGGCAAATAACCGTCCCGTTGCATCATCGAGATTAATAACAGCACACCTCATCCCTTCATGCCTGAACAGGCTGGCCTTACTCTCCCGATAAGATTCCAGATCACCGTGATAATCCAGATGTTCATGGGACAGATTGGTAAACACACCGGTATCAATTTTAAGACCGGCTGTCCGGCCCTGTACCAGGGCATGGGATGAGGCTTCCATAAAGGCGGCCTTGACATTCTCAGCGGCAAACTGCGCTAAGTATTTATGCAGGGTAATGGCATCTGGTGTGGTGTGGGCAGTGATATCCAGATCAGGAAATTTACCGGCGCCCAATGTACCGATCAAACCACATGGCTGGGCACTTAGCCTGGCATAAAGTTGTGCCAGCCACCAGCTGACCGAGGTTTTACCATTGGTACCGGTAATGGCGATCAACGACAATGCCTTTGAGGGATGTTGATAAAAACGGCTGGCAATGATGCCGACTTTTCTGGCCAGGCAAGGCACAATATAAACAGGTACGTTGATTTTATCCGGGCAGATAAGCCCCTGTTCAATAGCAACAGCACAGGCACCGGCCTCTATGGCGTCATTGATATAATCGACACCATGTGAACGCATGCCTTTGCACGCCATGAATAAATCGCCCAGCTCGGTCATCCGGCTGTCCGTGCTGATGCCGTTCACGCTTAAATCTGTATTGATATTCTCATCAGTCAAGCCCGCTAACAGTTGCTGTAACGGGATCCCGGTTGATTGTTCGTGTAGGGCCATCATGGGTTACTTTGCGCCATGGTTTGTCCCGGGTTTAAGTGATGCTTGTTTAATTGCTCACGATTATCGGGCGGAATATTCAAAATACGTAACGCTGCTTTCATGACAGAGGCAAACACCGGGGCGGCCACCTGGCCACCAAAATACTGCCCGGCCTGTGGCTCATCGATCACCACGACCATCACCAGTCGTGGTCGGCTGGCAGGTGCTATACCGGCAAACAAAGATAAATATTTATCTCCCTCATAGCCTGTGGCAGCGAGTTTATGCACTGTGCCAGTCTTGCCGGCGATGTGGTAGCCAGGCACGGCAGCACGTGAGCCGGAGCCGTCATCATCTACCACGGCCTGCATCATCTGCCGTATCTGCCTCACCATGCCCGCTGGCAATATGCGCTCGGCAGACGGCAGGCGAGGCTGCTCCAGCTTGACAAAGCTGACCGGTCTTAACAGCCCGTCAGCAGCGAGCAGGCTATACGCCTGTGCCAGTTGCAAGGTGGTGACAGACAAACCATAACCAAAGGAAATGGTCGCCAATTCCAACTCCGACCACTGCCTGAAGTCATTTAATAAACCGCTCACCTCGCCCGGATAGCCGCTGCCCGTCTGCTTGCCAAAACCGATAGCACTGTGTACCTGCCATAATATTTCAGGCCCCAACTCAAGTGCGATCCGGCTGGTGCCCACATTACTGGATTTTTTGATGATATTTTTCATATCCAGCACACCGTAATTATTGATATCTTTAATGGTATGCTGGCCTATGGTAAAAAAACCGGGCGCAGTCGATATCCTGCTATCGCTGGTGAACACCCCTGAATGCAAGGCAGCAGCGATCGTAAAGGGTTTTATGGTTGAACCTGGCTCAAAGACATCAGTAACCACACGGTTGCGGTAATGATCGCTTCGCAGATTTCGGCGGTTGTTGGGGTTAAACGAGGGTTGCCCGGCAAGCGCCAGCACTTCACCAGTCGCTGCATCCAGCAGTAACAACATGCCGGCCCTGGCCTGATGGTGTTTCACCGCCGCCTTCAACTCACGATAAGCCAGATACTGCAAACGCTTGTCAATACTGAGCGTTAATGTCTTGCCTGGTCTGGCGGGTTCTATACTTTCAATATTTTTAATAATATGCCCCAGCCGATCTTTCAGCACACGCTTGGCACCATCTGTGCCTTTTAACCAATGATCAAAAGCCAATTCCAGCCCTTCCTGACCGGCATCATCGACATTCGTAAAACCCAGCAGGTGGGCAGTTACCTCTCCGATGGGATAATAGCGTTTATACTCACGCTGCATATTGACCCCGGGAACTTTAAGCGCCAGGATTTGCTGTGCCAGTGCTGGCTCAACATGACGTTTCAAATAAACAAACTTGCGCTTGCGCCTTTGCTGTAGAAGCGAGATGAGCGCATCGCTGTCCATGGCAAGCAGCCTGGCCAGAGGCTCAAGCGCCTGGCCGGAAGCCAGGACATCATCTGGCCTTACCCATATTGATGCCACCGGTGTGCTGACAGCCAGCGGCTCGCCATGGGCATCGGTGATAAGCCCCCGGTGTGCGGGTGTTGCAATGACCCTGACGGCGCGTGCATCGCCATGATTGATGAGAAAGTCTTTGCTGAATATCTGCAAATGGATCACCCGCCAGCCCAGGATGAGCGTAGCAAGCACGAGCAGACCTGAAAGAATATGTCTTCGGCCCTTGCCGGCCTGATGATGCGTGCTATTGCTATTCATGACATAAGATCATGGCATAAGAAAAATTTGCGCCGCCTGCCCTGGTTCATACATGCCCAGTTCCTGTCTTGCCAGATTTTCAATCCGATCACTGATAGCCCAGGTACTCTGCTCAAGCTGTAGTCTCCCCCACTCCTCATCCAGCTGATCACGGGTGTTCTCCAGCACCTGTAATTCGATAAAATGATTCCGGGCGTTATGTTGTACTATCACCACTTCAATAGCCGATCCGATCACCCCGGCCAGTAACGTCAGCATCAGCAGATACCTCATGCAGCAGCCCTCTCAGCAATCCGTAATACCGCACTTCTGGCACGGATATTAATTGCAACTTCCGCCGCACTTGCCTTCACCGCCCGGCCTATACGCAACAGCCCTGGCTTGATCTGTGCTGCTGTTACCGGCAGGCCATCTGGATACGGGTCGGCTCTTTCCTGTTCACGCATAAAACGTTTCACCAGGCGATCTTCCAGTGAATGGAAACTGATAATGACCAGCCGGCCCTTAACGGCTAACACATGACGTGTTTGCGGTAATACGTCCTCCAGCTCCTCAAGCTCCCGGTTGATTACAATACGAATCGCCTGAAATACCCGGGTTGCCGGATGTTTTTTTCTCTTGCGCCCAGCCATGTTATGCGGCGGCACGCTGGCACAGATGACATCTGCCAACTGCCTTGTGGTCTCGATCACACCCTGCTGGCGCTGGTGTGCAATCGCACGGGCTATCCGGCGAGCAAACTTCTCTTCGCCGTATTGCTTAAATACCTTAGCCATTTCCTGTACCGGCGTTGCGTTAATCCACTCCCTGGCTGTGATACCCGTCATCGTATTCATTCTCATATCAAGCTCGCCTTCCTGCTGAAAGCTGAACCCTCTTTGTGGCGTATCCAACTGTAGCGAGGAGACGCCAAGGTCAAGCAGGATGCCATCAACCCTGCCGACAGACACAAAGCGCTCGATAACCGACTGTAATTGTGTGAACGAGCCGTGTATGACGCTGACTCTGGCATCATCGCCATACAGGCGGTCAGCCAGTTCAATCGCTTGCTTGTCTTTATCGAACACAAACAGGCGACCGGATGCGCCCAGGTGTTGCAATATCGCCTGGCTATGGCCGCCGCCGCCAAATGTGCAATCGACATAACATCCATCCGGTCGTATCGTAAGACCATCTATCACCTCTTGCAGCAGTACGGGCTTGTGCCTTTGTTCAGTCAATGCAGTTATCAGAGCCTGAAATCTCTGCTGCCTGCCCGTACCCGGTCAGGCAGTCAAAGCATTGCCGATGGTAAGCCAGCCCCCACCGACAAGACGCATTGATGCTCACAACGACAAAGACTGTAAAGTCTCTGATGGCGCCTGTTCTGCGTTCACTAACGCATCCAACCAGAGATCACGCTGTTCCTGCCATAATGTTTTATCCCAGATTTCAAATTTATTCCCCTGCCCCAGGATGACGATCTGTTTGCCCAGTTGTGCATAATCACGCAGCTCGGTCGGGATCAGGATGCGCCCCTGTGAATCGAGCTGACAATCGGTGGCGTAACCTCGCATCATCTGCTTGGCACGACGGCTTTGCTTGTCAAAATCAGACAAGGCCGCCAGCTTGGATTCGATCGATTCCCACTCAGGTAACGGATACAGCCACAAGGAGCGATCCAGGGGACTCAACGTCTGCACCAGACAGCCCGCCGCAATACCACTCAAGCGGTCACGAAACCGGCTTGGAACAGCCACTCGGCCCTTGTTGTCTACACTGACTTCACTTAATCCTCGAAACACACGAAGCTCCTGTTTTACAGGGAAATTTACAGCAAAAACCACTTTAACCCACAATTCCCCACGAACTAGAACTATAGGAAGTTTGAATCTGGTGTGTCAAGAGAATCTTGTAAATTCCCGGCAAAAATCTATCGTTCTAACAGTGACTTAGCAGATAAAAGTTAGAAACTGCCGTGACTTCAGAAAAAATGAAATATATAAATCTTTTCAGATCATTAAGTTATAGAGGGAACTTAAACCAAGAAAAGAAGATAGGGGTGATGGCATCCGGCCAGGCGGGAATGCGGCCTGTTTGCAACCAAAGTGGGGAGCCAGCCGATAAGCCGGGTTCTGTCGAGGACAATCATCCATCTTAGGATGTATGTCACCATACACCTCCAGCAGCCTACCCGGGGACAATGCAGGCGGCATTATCGTCCCTCTATTTGGCCTTGCTCCGGATGGGGTTTACCTTGCCAATACTGTTACCAGTGTTGCGGTGCGCTCTTACCGCACCTTTTCACCCTTACCCGCCATCCCTGCCGATAAGTCGGGAGATGATGGCGGGCGGTCTGTTTTCTGTGGCACTGGCCGTCGGCTCACGCCGCCCAGGCGTTACCTGGCACCCTGCCTTGTGGAGCCCGGACTTTCCTCTGTATCACTACAGCGATTGCCTGGCTGGCTCCCCGCTTTGGTCACACTTGCCAGCTTACAAACAAAACCCCCTCATGGCTACGGCTCAAGGCGCCCTGCTGCGTATGGTCAGGGCAAGCGCATAGACCTGATTTTTGTTTGCACCGGTGATCTCACAAGTCAATTCTACCACATCACGCAGAGACAACGACTCCGGCAGCAAGGTAATGATGCGTATCAACTCATCCGTATCCGTCCTGGTAACAGCCGCCCCGGCCACGATCACCACAAATTCCCCGCGCTGGTGATCCGGGTTTGAAGCCAGCCAGATCATGAGCTCGGCCAGATCGGCCTTTCTCACCTGTTCGAATTTTTTTGTCAACTCCCGCCCCAGCATGGCCTTGCGGTCTGGCCCGAACACCGCCTTAGCCGCCGCCAGAAAATCAGCGATTCGGTGGGGGGCTTCGTAAAAAACCAGGGTTCGGGTTTCATGCTGCAATGCCTGCAAGGCCCTTAGCCCTGGGGCCTTGCGTGGTGGCAGAAAACCGGCAAAAACAAAGCTGCTGGCCGCCATCCCGGAAATCGACAAGGCAGCCACCAGGGCACAGGGGCCCGGGATGACATGCACGGTCAGCGCATGGTCATGGGCCTGGCTGATAAGGAAGCTGCCGGGATCGCTAACCAGCGGCGTGCCCGCATCACACACCAGTGCCACATCCTGCCCGGAGCGCAGGCTGTTGATGATGCTGGCCGTTTTTGTACGCTCATTATGCTCATGGAAGGAGCGCATCGGCGTAGTCACGCCCAACTGCTGCATCAGCCTGCCCGTGTGTCTGGTATCCTCGGCCAAAATAAACCCCACCCGCCTCAAGGTGGCAATCGCCCGGGCACTGATATCATCGAGATTGCCGATGGGTGTGGCGATGACATACAGTGTTCCACTGTCAGCAGGCATAGTTAAAACTCGCGCAAAAATAACTTATCATATACCGATTACACCAGAGATAAGGATTATGCGTTATATCGTCATGATACTCATTGCCGGGGCCTTGTCAGGCGGCTGCAACACACAAACCACCAAGACGGGTGCGGTGGTTGAGCCAGCGGCAACGGCAAAACAACTCATGGCCAATGATGACTATGCCGCCGCTGCACAGGCGTACCTCAAGCTCGCCAAGAGAGATAAAAAAAATGCCGGATACTATCAACTGCGTGCCGCCGATTGCCTGGTTGTCAGCCAATGAAAATCAGCCGTGCTGAGGAGATTATCGATTGCGGTTCACACCGAAAACAAGATGATGTTTCGGACGGCCCTACCTGAAAACGCCTGCTACAGGGAAAAAGCGGCGCTGTAATCAGAAATCAGCCCAAAACACGCCTTGAAAACTGTTTGGCCACAGGAAAACCGCCGGGGCGAGGTTTGCGCTGGATATTGCCGCACAAAACCTATCTGCTGAGGGGCGCAGTCCTATGCGCTGCTGGCAGAGTATCTGGCAAACAGTCCAGGGAGCGATTTGCAGTAATCAAGGCTACCTCCATCAACCGGAGGCAATCAGACAAAATGCCGCTGCCATCTGGTCGGCATTGAATCAGCTGGATACGGCGACATTGCAGGGGTTAAGAGCTAACAGCCCAACCGGGTTGAAAAGCTGGATCGAACTCGCCTTGATTCACAAGACGCTGATCAGCAATCCGGCGGTGTTAAGGAAAAGCCTGTTATCCTGGCAGCAGGCCCACCCTGAACATGCCGCCAGTCCACAGATCATCGACAAGTTATTACAACTCAGTCGGCAATCTGCCCGGCAACCGCAGCAGCTCGCCCTGTTATTACCGCTCACCGGGCAATACCGCAAAGCGGCCGAGGCCATCAGGGGACGGCTTCCTGGCGGCCTGGTACCATAGCAAGACCTATCGACCCGCCATCAGGATCTACAGCGCTGATGCGATTAACATCAGGGATGTGTATAACAACGCCGTCATGGAAGGGGCGGATTTTATTATCGGCCCCCTGGAAAAAAACAGGCGGTTGTCCAGCTGATAGAATCGGGGCAGCCTGCCAATTACCACGCAGACCTTAAACCAAGTAGACCTGGTAGCCGAAGATAATACGGGCCTGCTGCCTAACCTGATTCAGTTCGGGCTGGCACCAGAGGATGAGGCCAGGCAGGCGGCCGAGCGATCTTTTTTTGATGGGCATAACAAAGCCCTGGTGCTGACACCGCAAAACGGCTGGGGGAGGCGCATGGCGGCAGCATTCAAACACGCCTGGCAGGAAACCGGCGGACACGTGCTGGAGGAGATTCACTTTCCGATAAACAACGGTGACTTCGCCAACCCGGTAAAACGACTGTTAAATATTGACAGCAGCGAACGCCGGGCAAAAAAATTACAACAGATAATAAACCGCAGAATACAACGTGAAGCACGCTTACGGCAGGATGCAGACATGATCTTCCTAGCCGCCCCGCCGCTGTATGCACGACAACTGTTGCCACAGTTCAGGTTTCACAAGGCCGACTCCCTGCCGGTGTATTCGACTTCGCATATCTTCTCCGGCATTGTAAACCCTGAAATCGATGCTGACATGGACGGCATCAGATTCACCGATATCCCCTGGGTATTATCTGAAGATACGGATGTTTTGAAAGACAAGATCAACCGCAACTGGCGGGCAGAAAAATCACCTTACCGACGGCTGTATGCGCTGGGCATAGACAGCTTCAACCTGATCCCTCACCTGTCCAGACTGGCGCTTGAACCTGCCGCCACCTATGCCGGGCAAACAGGCATCTTATCCATGACCGATGATGGCCTGATACAAAGACGGCTGTTGTGGGGCAGAATTAAAGCCGGCAGGCCGCATTTGCTGGCCGATTAAGACCGCATACCAGGGCGATGCACAACAGCAAAAACCGGGGCGATGCCGCCGAAGCACTCGCCCTGGATTTTTTGCACAGGCAAAAACTCACGCTGATTTGCAGAAATTTTTATTGCCGTTTCGGTGAAATTGATCTGATCATGGATGACGGGCGTTATATTATTTTCATAGAAGTGCGCTACCGAAAAGATGCCGTCATATCAGACCCGGCGGAAACGGTTGATCGCTGCAAACAAAAAAAAAATTATTCTTACCAGCCAGCATTTTCTCCAACAACACCAATCACACTATCCAGAGCATGACTATCGCTTTGATGTCATCACGGTCACCGGCGAGGCGGGCAATGATAAAATCAACTGGATTCAAAACGCATTTAGTGCATAATTCCTGATCATGGATTTCGTCAAGCGGGTAGCCGCTAATTTCTCTGAAAGCATTGCGGTCAAGACCGAAGCCAGTGCAACGCTGGCACCGTTGATTGCCGATGCAGCCGAGCGCATGACCGCCTGCCTGTTATCTGAAAAAAAAATTTTAAGTTGCGGTAATGGCGGTTCAGCCGCCGAAGCACAGCATTTTGCTTCAGAAATGCTTAACCGCTTTGAAATGGAAAGGCCCGGCCTGCCTGCCATTGCCCTGACCACAGACTCATCCACCTTAACTTCCATCGGCAATGACTATCAATTTGCTGAGATATTTGCCAAGCAGATCCGCGCACTCGGTCAGCCGGGTGATATTTTGCTGGCCATCAGCACCAGTGGAGAATCACATAATATCATTCATGCAATTGATGCTGCCCATGACCGGGAGGTCGCAATCATTGCGCTTACCGGCAGGGAAGGCGGGCAGATGGCGGATATTATGCAGGCTAACGATATTGAACTGCGTGTGCCATCGTGGTCAACTGCGCGGATTCAGGAAGTCCACCTGATGATTATACATTCACTATGCGATCTTATTGATCACAAGTTGTTAGGAGTAGAATAATGCACCAGATAAAAACCATCGGCATGATCAGCATCTTTGCCTGCCTGCCTGCCATTCTGCAAGGCTGTGCAGCGGTAGCGGTCGGCGGGGCAGCCGCCGGCGCCTCGGTGGCGACAGATGCGCGCACGGCTGGTACCTATGTTGAAGACCAGGCCATTGAATTGAAGGCCAAGCGTGCGCTGTTAAAAAATAAAGCACTTAACAAGCAGGTGCATATTAACTTCACCAGCTATAACACCAACGTGCTGGTCAGCGGCGAAGCGCCCACCGAGGCACTGCGGCAACAGGTGATTGATATCGTCAAGAACATCGAAAAAGTGGGCCGTGTATATAATGAAGTTATCCTTGCTGCACCGAGTTCGCTTTGGACCCGCAGTGGGGATACCACATTAACGGCGAGGGTGAAGACCAAGCTGCTGGCTGAGAAATATCTGGATGGTATCAATATCAAAATCGTGACAGAGAACGGCACGGTGTTTTTGATGGGCATCATCACGCGGGCGGATGCTGACAGGGCAACGGAGATCGCCAGGACGACGGGCGGTGTGGAGAGAGTCGTGAAACTGTTCGAGTACACTGACTGACTGCTCACGGCAGATCATATCTTCTGTTTTTCTATGCGCTCATCCGCTCCCAGGGACCGCATAGTCAAACTGAATTATCCTCATCCACACAGCCCTGTCCATCAGGCCATCGGGCAGCGATTCATTGGCGGCATCGGCAATCGCTGACAGGGGTCAGCTTCGTGTTATTGCCCTGAATAAGCCTCGGTATAAGTAAAAACTACTTAACCACTTTAAGGTGGGGGCGGGTTGTCTCCTGCACGGTCGCTGCGGGTTCGTGTTCCACAGCCGCATCTTCGGTTGTAAACACCATGTTTTGACCATTCTCCCGGGCATAGATAGCCTGTACTGCTGGCATCGGCACGGCGACATTCATTGCCTGACCGTTGAAACGGGCATTGAATTGAACCCACTCATTACTGATCACCAACTCCCTGATGGCATCAGGTGAGATGTTCAATACAATGCTGTCTTCCCTGACATATTCAGTCGGTACCTGTACGCCAGAAACCGAGGCATCGACCAGAATATACGGGGTTAAGCCATTGTCCAAAATCCATTCATGCAGCGCACGCAGTAAATACGGCCGGTTTGATGTCATCAGCTATTGACCTGCATAACCCGGTTGACCAGCCTCAATTCACGCTCCTGCTCTGACATGCTGATCTTAAATGCCGACCGCTCAAATAGCCGCTCGGCATAATTATCCAGCGCCCTCGCAGGTGCGGGTAATTTGATTCCATAACTATCAAGCCGCCATAACAGTGGCGCCAGACAACAATCAGTCAAGGTATATTCTTCCGACATAAAATAAGGCAGTTGTGAGAAAACAGGCGCTATCGCCGTTAAATGATCACGAATATTTTTTTTCGCATTCGCTGCCGCTATCTCATTGACTCCGGTTAAATCATCCAGCAGGGAATATAAATCCCGCATCACCCGATAACGCAGTTGCCGGTTGCTTGCCCGGGAGACCGGATCAACAGGCATCAGCGGCGGGTGCGGAAACCTTTCATCCAGGTACTCCATGATAATCTGTGCATCGTATAAAACCAGGTCTCTGTCAATCAAGGTCAACACGGTGTTATAGGGATTAAGCTCGGAGACATCTTCCGGTCGACTATCCGCATTGATGTAATTCACTTCGGCATGTATATCTTTTTCAGCAAGCACGATACGCACACAATGACCAATCGGGCTGATGGCATCAGAATACAACACCATCACCGAGCGTCTGTTAGCGACTATGGCCATAACAGGTAATCAATCCTTAGGGTAAATTCTTAATTTTGCGGGAGATGCTCAGTGTACGTCTTTCCAGTATTCACGTTTAAGCAGGTAGACGATGAGTAAAAAGACCAGTAGATAGGCGATGACCCACATGCCGATCTTATGGCGCTTTAAGCGTATCGGCTCGCCCATATAGACCATGAAGTTGACCAGGTCTGCGACTGTTTGTTCATACGTCTCATCGGCATAGGCGACGGGCTTTGATGCAGGCGGCGTTTGTAATTCCAGATGCGAGACGACCTGGCTGACTGTCCCATCTTCTGCCGTATACTCCTCATACACCGGTCTTTGCCACCCCTGCAATTCCCACAATACATGCGGCATACCGGTATCTTTGAAGATCAGATTGTTCGCCCCCGTGGGACGGCCAGGATCATAATAGAAAGTCATCAGGTAGGAATACAGCCAGTCTGCACCACGAGAACGCGCAGTCACAGAAAGATCCGGCGGTCCGACCCCAAAATACACCTCCGCCTCGCGCTTTTGCAGGGCGATCGTCATCGTCTCACCCGGCTTGTCGGTACCGAACATCAGATTTTCTTTCAGCACGTCTTCAGTAATGCCCAGATCGGTGGCGATACGGTTGTAACGCATATAGGCAGCAGAATGGCAACCAAGGCAATAATTCACAAAGGTACGCACACCTCTTTGCAAGGATTGCTTGTTGGACAAGTCCACCTCAAAATGCTGCATGTGCCTGCCATCACCAACCGCCCAAGTAACCAAGGCGGCATTCAGCATAAGCAGGAAGACAAAGAATTGCAGTAATCGCTTCATATCAGCGCACCCTTGCCGGCACCGGCTTGTCACGATCAGTAAGATAAAACTTGCTGTATTCCATGCCGACAACCAGCAGCAGGATGGCGGCGGCAAAATAATTCGATACCACATCGCCATCGCTTGCCGCCATGGCGACTGCAAGTACGGCGATAAACCAGAACAATCCCCTCACCAGCCATCTGTATACGGTAATGACCGGGCCAGCACCTCTGGTCGAATAACAGGGCAGCAACAAAAAGAAGGCAAAGTAGATGATGGATAAAAACCGTGCCGCCCAGGTATAGGTCGGCGTGGCAACCTGTATGCCGAGATAACCTAATATCAGAAAGCTGACAGTAAAACCGGCCAGGGCCGTCTTGTGCTTCCAGCCGCGATAGCGTATCGACTTCACCGAACTGCGATCAATCCACGGCAAGGCCATGAACGCCATCGTTGCCGCTCCCATGGCGATGATCCCGCCGAGCTTGTCCGGCACGGCCCGCAGGATGGCGTAGAACGGCGTGAAATACCATACCGGGGCAATATGCTCAGGCGTCTTTAAGGGATCGGCCGGGACAAAATTGGCATGTTCCAAAAAGTAGCCGCCCATCTCCGGCGCAAAAAACACCACCGAGCAGAAAATAATCAGGAACACCACCGCACCGACAATATCCTTGACCGTGTAGTATGGATGAAAAGCGATCCCATCAACCGGAACTCCGGCAGCGTTTTTGTTCTGTTTGATCTCCACGCCATCGGGATTATTCGAGCCAACCTCATGCAAGGCCAGGATATGCGCCCCCACCAGGGCGCATAAAATCAGCGGCAGGGCAATCACATGCAAAGAAAAGAAGCGATTGAGCGTCACATCAGAGACCACAAAGTCGCCCCTGATCAGCAAGGCCAGATCATCGCCGATGAAGGGAATAGCACCAAACAGGGAGATAATCACCTGCGCCCCCCAGAATGACATCTGCCCCCAGGGCAGCAGATAACCAAAAAAAGCCTCGGCCATCAGCGTGAAGTAAATCAACATGCCGAAGATCCATAGCAACTCCCGCGGCCTCTTGTAAGAACCATACAGCAAGGCACGGTACATGTGCAGATACACCACGACAAAAAATGCAGAGGCACCGGTAGAATGCAGATAGCGAATCCACCAGCCCCACTCCACATCCCGCATAATATACTCCACCGAAGCAAAGGCCAGATCGGCGGCGGGCTTGTAATTCATGGTCAGCCAGATTCCGGTAACCAGCTGGATGATAAGTACCAGCAAGGCCAGCGAGCCAAAGAAATACCAGAAATTAAAGTTCTTTGGCGCATAGTATTCAGCAACATGCTCATTCCATTGTTTGGTTAAGGGGAAACGGGTATCAATCCAGTCCCGGCAGGCTGTCAAGGCATTGATTACCCCGCTCATGATGCCACCCCGGAATCATCGCCGATCAGCACCCGGGTATCGCTTAGGAATTGATACGGCGGCACCATCAGGTTAATCGGTGCAGGCACACCTTTGTAGACCCGGCCGGCGAGATCAAAGCGGCTGCCATGACAGGGACAGAAAAAACCACCGGGCCAGCCATCACCCAAATCATATTCCACATCACCGCTTCTAACATAGCTGGGGGAACAACCCAGATGCGTACACAGACCGATGACGATGAGAAATTCCGGCCTGACCGAGCGATATTCGTTTTTCGCATAATCCGGCTGTTGTGCATCGTCTGAGGCCGGGTCACGCACCTTGTCTGTCAGATCAGACAGATGAGACAGCGATTCTTTGTCTCTTTTCAATATCCACACGGGCTTACCCTGCCAAAGCTCCACCTTCAGATCGCCGGGCTGCATATCACCGATATCCACCTCCACGGGCGCACCCACGGCCCTGGCCTTGGCGCTGGGGATAAAGGTCTTGACAAAAGGCACCGCCGTGGCAACCGCCCCGGCACCCCCTACCACGGTCGCCGCAGCGGTCAGCAATAACCTTCTGTCTTTATCGATCGTCTCATCGCTCATGTCCGATGCCTCCAGGAAGATCTATTCTGTATCATAGCTCTCCTGTCAGTATACCATGCAAAGACAACTGCCAGCGTAATTTGCTCAATTCTCATCATGCAAAGACAAGATGCCCCTGCTGCATGTCAACATAATCAACAGCATCTGCCAGCCTGATTGCCCGGCCTGTTGCTGATTTTCCCTTGCAATTCAACTAAATAAAACCCCCCAATTCAATTAAATAAAGCCCCGGCAAGGCGTACAGAAACAGCGGGGGCGAAGTTTACGCCACCCCGCCCAGCACCTTCAAGCTGGCATTAGGCAGTCGATTACGTAAAGATAAGCACCTGACAAACACCAGGGCATAATGCACACAGCAGCAGATGAGTAACAGCCAACTTATACAGATGTTGCGGTTTTTGCTGCGCTCGGTTGTGGCCGGGCTGGCGATTGCCTTTTTGCTGCTGTATGTCTTTCCAGGGATCCTGCCGGAGAGAAATGATAATCGCAAGCTGCTGGACTTCGTGCAGGATCAGGTGCACGGCCCTGCCTCTTACCGTGCGGCGGTTGATGCCATCTCCCCCGCCGTGGTGAATATTTATGCCACCAGAATAGAGCGACAGCGGCTGCATCCTTTATTTCAGGACCCCTTGTTTCAGCGTTTCTTTGATCTTCCTGTACCTGCGGAGCGCCGCAATAACACCTTAGGCTCCGGTGTCATCATGAGCACTGAGGGCTATTTGCTGACCAATGCCCACGTGATCAGCCAGGCCGATGAGATTACCGTCACCTTGAATGATGGCCGCCGCACCCAGGCCACGATCGTCGGCATTGATGCCGAGACCGATCTGGCAGTGCTGAAAATCCTGATGCAGAACATCATGGCGGCCACCGTGGCAGATTCAGCCCGGGTGCGGGCGGGTGATGTCGTGCTGGCTATCGGCAATCCCTACGATTTGGGGCACACGGTCAGCCAGGGGATTGTCAGCGCCACCGGCAGGAAACGGCTGGGGATCACCACGTTTGAAGACTTTATTCAAACCGATGCGTTTATCAATCCGGGGAACTCCGGCGGCGCCCTGGTCAACGCCGAGGGCAGGCTCATCGGCATCAATACAGCCATCGCCCGCACCGCCGAACAAACCCAGGGGATCGGTTTTGCCATCCCCATCAACCTGGCACGCAACATCATGCAGCAGTTGATTACCCAGGGCTATGTGATACGTGGCTGGCTAGGTATTGAAGCCCAGGTGTTGCCAAAAGACATTGCCGATGCGGCCGACATCATGGCAGGTGGCGTACTGGTTGCCGGCGTGCTGACCGGCGGCCCGGCGGCTAAGGCGGGCATCAAGCCGGGCGATATCCTCATCAGCATTAACGGCGAGAAATTGCGTCACCCACAACATGCAATTACCCTGATTACCGGTTTCAGACCCGATATGGCGATCACGATCGAGATGATGCGTGGCTGGGAGAGAATGACGCTGGATGCCGTGGTTGCCCAGCGGCCCGGGTTTGCGAATTAAATCATGAGCAGGCTCTGGAGTCCGGCAGTGAGGAGGCTGACACCCTATACAGCCGGCGAACAACCGCAGGATGATGGCGGTATTAAATTAAACAGCAACGAAAACCCGTGGCCACCCTCGCCGCTGGTGATTGCACGCCTGAAACAGGCGATGGATACAGGTTTGCAGCGTTACCCTGATCCAGACAGCAGGGCGTTACGGGAGAAGCTGGCCGCCTACCATGATCTCTCGCCTGAGAATATCTTTGTCGGCAACGGCTCAGATGAGGTGCTGGCACATGCGTTCAAGGCATTTTTTCAACAGCCGCTGCCTATCTATTTCCCGGACATAAGTTACAGTTTCTATCCGGTATTCTGCCAGTATTTTGCGATCAATTACCGGACACTGGCGGTGAATGCGGCGTTGCAAATCGAACCAGAGGCGTACCCGGAAAAAAACGGCGGGGTGATTTTCCCCAACCCGAACGCCCCTACCGGACACTATCTTGACACCGAGAGGCTGGTGGGGTTACTGGAGCGCAACACAGATTCTGTCATCATTATTGATGAGGCGTATATCGACTTTGCCCCACAATCCGCACTGCCCTTGTGCAGGCAATTTAACAATCTGCTGATCACGCAAACGCTGTCAAAATCCCGCTCCCTGGCAGGTATGCGTATCGGTTTTGCCGCGGGCGATCGAAAGCTCATCACCGCACTACAGCGGGTGAAAAATTCTTTTAACTCCTATCCGCTGGACCGGCTGGCGAGCATCGCCGCCATAGCGGCTTATGAGGATGAGGCGTATTTTCGCCAGCGTTGCCATCACATTATTCAGACCCGGGACTGGACAATGACACAATTAACACAACTGGGTTTTAACGTTCGCCCGTCACACGCCAACTTCATCCTTGCCCAGCCGCGGGCTTGAGCGCAAAGGATTACTACCTGGCACTGAAAGCGCTGGGGATCCTGGTACGTTATTTTGACAACGAGCGCATCAACAACTATGTGCGGATAACCATCGGCACACCCGAGCAGATGCAGACACTGATTACCGCCAGCCAGCAGGTGCTAAGTTAAGCCCGCGCAACCTTGCACAAAATCGCTATCTGCCACAAACAGACGAATGCCCTGCAAGCCGCCTTGACTGCCCCTTTTAAGTTGACAGGCGATACCCGGCTCAGTCTTTGGTGATTCTCAATGCCGCCGCACCCGCATGGGCAAATAACCCCTCGGCCCTGGCTACCAGCACCGCCGTACCGGCAAGCCGGGATGCAGAACTCTTGCTGCATTTTATGAGTGAGGTGCGCTTCTGAAAATCATATACCCCCAGCGGCGATGAGAAACGGGCGGTCCTGCCCGTGGGCAAGACATGATTCGGGCCGGCGCAGTAATCACCCAGAACCTCAGCAGCATAATGCCCCAGAAACATCGCCCCGGCATGGCGTATGTTCCCTGCCAGCCTGTCAGGGTCGGCAACCGCCAACTGCAAATGCTCCGGGGCGATCTGATTGGCCACCTGTGCCGCCATCTCCAGGTCGGCCACCTGAATCAAGGCGCCGTTATTCTCAAGTGAGGCCACAATCACAGCCCGCCGGGGCATGGTCACTAACCGCTGGTCAATGCACTGCTGCACGTTATCAATGATAGCGGCATCCGTGCTGATCAGAATCGCTCTGGCGTCCTCATCGTGCTCGGCCTGGGCAAGCAAATCCATCGCCAGCCAGTCCGGATCAGCACTGGCATCCGCAATGATGACCACCTCTGATGGCCCGGCGATCATATCAATCCCCACCATGCCAAATACCAGCCGCTTCGCTGTCGCCACATAATGATTCCCGGGGCCGACGATCTTGTCAACCGCCGGCACTGTGGCAGTACCAAACGCCAGTGCCGCCACCGCCTGTGCGCCGCCGATGGAGAAACCATAATCCACGCCAGCAATATGTGCCGCCGCCAGTACTACGGGATTCAACTCCCCTTGCCGTGCCGGCACCACCATCACGACCTCATCCACACCAGCCACCCTGGCCGGTACGGTATTCATGATGACCGAGGAGGGATAGGCCGCTTTACCACCAGGGACATAGATACCGACTTTGTCCATAGCCATCATCTGCTGACCTAACACCGAGCCATCGGCATCCTCATAGCGCCAGGATTGCTGTCGCTGATGCTCATGGTAGGCAGATACCCGGTCATTGGCTTGTTGCAGAGCGGCGCGCAATTCTGCCGGTATCTTATCAGCAGCCTCAGCCATCGCCTCTGCCGAGATCCGAATATCGTCAATCGTCACCTTGCGTTGATCAAGGCGCCGGGTATAATCCAGCAAGGCCACATCGCCCCTCTCCTGCACATCCTTGAGAATCGTGGTCACCGTTTTAGTTATCTCCGGGTCAAGCCACTGATTGCAGGCAAACAGCCCCTGTAACTGCTGATCGAAATCAGCATCGGTGTGCGTCAGTCGTTGCAACGCCAGCATCAATCAATCACCTCCTCTAACGCCTTTAGCAAAGGAGCAATCGCATCATGCTTCATCTTCATGGCGGCTTTGTTGACGATCAACCGGGAGCTGATTGCAGCGATCGTGGCCAGCGGCACCAGATCATTCGCCGCCAGGGTATTGCCGGTATCGACCAGATCGACAATCTGATCGGCCAGGCCCAGCAAGGGTGCCAACTCCATGGCGCCATACAGCTTAATGATCTCTACCTGCCTGCCCTGCCGGGCAAAATATTTTCTCGTCGTTGTTACATATTTGGTCGCTATCTTCAAGCGGCCGTTAGTGACAGACCTGTCCTTCGGGCCAGCCAGCACCAGCCGACATTGGGCAATCTTCAGATCAACCGGCTCATAGACATGTTCACTCGGATTCTCCAGTAACACATCCCGGCCGGCGATGCCGAGATCAGCACCGCCTTTTTCAACATAGGTCGGGACATCGGCGGCACGCACAATCACCAGGGTGATATCTGGCCGGTTGGTTGCCAAAATCAGCCGTCGCGGCGCCCCTGGATCGTCCACCGGGCGAATGGCAATCCTCTCCAGCAAGGGCAGGGAGTCTTCCAGTATGCGCCCTTTGGAAATGGCGATGGTGATAGGTTGTGTCATGGCTTTACTCAGGCGGGGCAGGCTGTTTTAGGGGATGCGTCTTATCTTTGCGCCCAGTTGCGTCAGCTTCTCTTCAATGGTCTCATAACCCCGGTCAATATGATAGATGCGGTGTACGGTGGTTTCGCCTTCGGCAACCAAACCGGCCAGCACCAGGCTGGCCGAGGCACGCAGGTCTGTCGCCATCACGGGAGCACCGGTCATTCTCTCCACCCCATTAATAATGGCGACATTTCCCTCCAGCTTCAGATCAGCGCCCAGGCGCTGTAACTCCTGTACATGCATAAACCGGTTTTCAAAAATATTTTCCGTGATGATGCCGTTGCCCTCGGCAATGCAATCAAGCGCGGTAAACTGTGCCTGCATATCGGTAGGAAAACCAGGGAAAGGCGCCGTATAAATATTCACCGAGGTTGGTCTCGCCTGCTGCATAGTGATGCCGATCTCATCCTCCTGTACTTCAAGCTGTGCACCGGTATCGCGTAATTTGGCGAGCACAGAATCCAGAAAATCCGGTTGGGTTTTTTTTAACTTAACGTCCCCCCCCGTCATGGCAACAGCAGCCAGATAGGTGCCCGTCTCGATACGATCGGGCATGACCTGATAGTTCGCACCATGCAGGCAATCAACCCCTTCTATCTCAATTCTGTCGCTGCCCGCACCGGCGACTCTGGCACCCATGCTGTTTAAGCAGTTCGCCAGGTCGATCACCTCCGGTTCACGTGCGGCATTTTCTATCACCGTCACCCCCTCGGCCAATGTTGCCGCCATGATCAGGTTTTCCGTACCGGTCACGGTAATTATATCCAGGGTCAGCAAGGTGCCTTTTAAGCGCTTGGCGGTGGCACGAATATAGCCGCCTTCCACCGTGATGTCTGCACCCATAGCCGCCAGCCCCTGAAGATGGATATCCACCGGTCTGGTGCCGATGGCACACCCCCCCGGCAGAGAGACATCCGCCCTGCCATAACGACTCAACAGCGGCCCCAGCACCAGGATTGAGGCACGCATGGTTTTAACCAGCTCATAGGGGGCGAATAACCGATTGATGTTATGATTTTTGATCTCAATGTTGAGATCCTCATCCAGTATCAACTCAGCGCCCATCAAACCAAGCAATTCCATCGTGGTGGTGATATCGTGCAGATGCGGGACATTGCCGATCACCATAGGCTCATCGGTCAGCAAGGTGGCAGCGAGTATGGGCAGGGCGGCATTCTTCGCCCCTGAAATGCGTATCTCGCCTTGCAGTGTATTGCCGCCTTCTATCAAAAGTTTGTCCATCGTGCCTGCTGCTATCTAGCCTAATCGCAGGGATTTTTTCTCCTCCCACTGCCGAGGGGTAAAGGTCTGCATGGACAAGGCATGTATCTCCTGACCCATTTTATCGCCCAAGGCGGCATAGACGATCTGGTGTTGCTGCACCCTGGACTTGCCGGCAAATTGCTCGCTGACAATCACGGCATCGAAATGGGTCCCATCATCACTCTGCACGTCAGCCACACAGCCGGGAATGGCGGCCACGAGCATTGCTTCAATGTCATTGGTCTGCATGTGTATTCACCTTAGGAAATGGATGGGAAAGTCAGCCCCCCAGGATAGCGCATCGGATAGCACATCATCATCCCAATCCCCAGGCGGTTAGCGGGAGATGATGCCGGAATTGCGAAGAGAAATTTCAGTAAAACTAATCGAGCACGGTCTTGGCCAGATTTGCGTTTTTCTCGACCAGCTTCTGGATTAACGAATCAATGCCGTTATTGTTTACCTCCGAGGCGAATGACTGCCGATAGGTCTTGACCAGATTCACGCCCTGAAATGCCACATTGATCACCCGCCAGTTGCCCGCACTTGGATGCAGCCAGTAATCCACCGGGGTTGCCAGGCCACCGTTAGCCGAGATGATCTCGGTCTTCACCTTGACGATGCTGGAATTCGGGTTGGAGATGGTTTCGACATAGTTAATGGTCTCATCTGAGTAACCCAGCAGGGCCTTGGCATAGGTACGCACCAACAGGCTGGTGAACTGACTGGTAAAATCGGCATGTTGTTGGGCCGAGCTGTTTTTCCAAGTGTTTTTACCTAACACGGCCTTCGACATAAACTCAAAATCAAAGTTGGGCAGGATCAACTCATCAATAACATCATAGATCTTCTCAGGCTGGGCAGCCAGCAGGCCCTGCTCCCGCTTCACACGCTCAATAACCCCCTGCACCGTCCCGGTAACGACTTCATGAGGTTCTCTGGCATGCGGCTCTTCGACGGCCGCCAGGGGCGCAGCCGCTATTAAGGATATGGACAACAGGGTCACTATCACGGCCCGAACATTCATAGTCTATACTCTCCTTGGGGTTAAAAACGCCAATGCCACGGCTAACGGGTGGGCATTTTACCGATAGACATGGCATCAAGACAAGCGTTTCCGGCATAAAAGTTCCGCCCAAAGCGCACCATGCCGACTGCATCTATAACCATCATCAGCAGATACTTTGCAAACCTCAGGATCAAAATGGCCGCCAAAGCAGGAGCAGCCGGGGTAACAGGGTCAGGGCGGCCAGCAAGGCAATAAACATGGCCAGGGCGGTCAGCAGGCCGAAGTAAATCGTCGGAATAAAGTTCGACATCACCAGGATAGAGAAACCGATAATGATGGTAATAGCGGTGTAGAAAACCGCCCGACCGATATTGGCATGGCAGTAGTACATGGTTTTGACATAGTCCTGCCGCTTGCCGTATTCCTCTCTGAAACGATAGATATAATGGATGCTGTTATCAACGGCGATGCCGATGGTGATGGCGGCAATGGTGATTGTCATCATATCCAGCGGGATATTAAGCAGGCCCATCAGCCCAAGGATGATCGCCGCCGCCAGCATGTTCGGAATGATACCGATGATCGCCAGGGAGATGGAGCGGAACAAGATAACCAGCATCAAGGCGATACCCGCCATGACCAGGCCTAAGGTTTCGATTTGTGATGAGAACAGGCTCTGCAACATGTTATTGTACAACACCATCATGCCACTGATTTGAAACTCATCCGGCCCCAAGCCAAGTTCATGTTCAAGATCATAACGTATCTGCTCCAGCAGTTGTTTACGCCTGAGATCAGGCAGGGAATCCAGTATACGCAGGCTGATCCGTGCTTCATTATTCTCAATGGAGATATAGGGCGTAATGGTGCTGGCCTTGATCTCATCCGGCATCTTTTTATTGATGACACCTAACTCAAAGGCATCAAAGGCCACGCCTTCGTTTAACTCTTCGGCCAATCGCAACACATTCGCCAGCGACTGCACCTTGCCCACCGCTTCAAGCCCGTCAAGGTAATCATGCACGGACTTAATGCGATCGATCTTAAATTCCGTAAACCAGGCATCGGCCGGGTCTTCAGGCTCCTCATCGAACGTGCCAAACAAATCATCTATATCGGAGAACTCATCATCACCACCCTCTGCTGGCTGTGCATCGACAACAGCAGGCCGATGCTCTGAGTCAAAGTTGATGATGATATCCAGCGGTGTCGTACCGCCCAGCTTCTCATCGATAATTTTCAGGCCCTGGTAGATTTCCGTATCCTTGCTGAAATAATTAATAAAACTGTTCTCCACGATCAAACGGCTTATCCCGTAAGCACTGACAACAGCCAGCAGCAGGGCGGCCACCAGCACTTTATTGCCGTGTCTCTCGGTCAGACCTGCCAGCACCGCGGTGAACGGCACGGTTTCACTCTCATGCACTTTGGTCTGTTTATCAAACAGGGCCAGCACCGCGGGAAAAACAATAAACGAGGTCAGGAAGATAACCGCCAGCCCAAGGGTCATCATCCAGCCAAAATCAATCACCGGTTTGATATCGCTGACCACCAGGGAGCCAAAACCTATCATGGTGGTCAATGCGGTATACAGGCAAGGCAGGGCCATTTTCTGCGTGGTGTTCAAGACCAGCTGATGTTGCGACATGTCGGGAAAATCACGGCACAACTGGCGGTAACGCACGATCAGATGCACATTCATGGACATGGTCAAGATCAGCATCAACGAAATAAAATTCGATGAGATGACCGTCACCGGCCGGCCAGCCAGCCCCAGAATACCCAGCATGACAGTCACAGCGAACAGGCAGCTTAACAGCGGCAGCAAGACAAATCGGGGCTGGCGAAACACGATCGACAACATGAACACCAAAAAGACAAACACACCGGCACCAAACATCGCCAGATCATTTTTAATGAAGGTGATCATGTCATCGGCGATCATCGGTACGCCGCCAAGATAAAGCTCGCCAGAACTTTGATAGCGCGCAATGATCGCCCTTATCTGCTCAATATTGCTGTGATTCTCCTTGTCCGCCTGTTGTTTTAATTCATTGTATTGCAGCAGGATATCCGGCAACTCGCTGTGCTCTGCCGCCGTCAAACCGTCAAGATTGCGCTTGATCAGCAAGCTGTTTTTCTTTTTCTGTAATTCTGCGAACTCCTCTCTCGGCCGCAGATTGATCAACAAGGCGGTGGCATCGCCAGCAGCACTGATGATCAGATCCTTAAAGATCGGGCTGGTGATTAATTCCTCTCTGGCCTTGCCCCTGTCAACAGTCGGGTCATCCAGCGTGCGGTAGTTCTCAACAATCTCAGACAAGCTGCCACCGACTATCTTCACCAGCGGCACATCCAGCAGGGAGACCACGGACTCGACATGGTCCAGCTGGCTTAACTCCTCTCTCAAGCTGGCGATGACATGCAGCGATTCTGGCGAGAACAGATCCGCATCCGGCACAAAGACCACAAACAAAAATTCCCGGGTGTCATAACGCTCGTTCAAATCTCGAAAAACCCGCAGATCATCATCGCTTTCCAGGATCAGCGAATCTGCCGAGGCATCCAGCCGAAAGTGCTGGCCGAAATAGGCCATGCTGGCAAATAGCAACACCACCACAAACAAGGTGAGCGTCGGCCTGATGAGAATAATGCGGGCGTAAATTTCAGCAAGGCGGGTCGGCATAATGGCTGTCTCTAACTATCATCAGCGACATCGGGGGAACGTGCCTGACAGTTTTTGTTTCTCAAAGTACAGTTATTTTTCTTAACATGGCGCTTGTATGATAAACTTTATCGTGAAAAAATTAAATTTAACATTAAGCTCAAGATCAAGTCACTGATGATATATCACACGCTGCTCCGTGTTGCCCTGCTGCTGCTCTTGCCCGCCAGCCTGACAAATAGCCTGGCAGATAGCACGGCAGGAGCGGGGCGTCCGGCCCCGGCAGAGGCAGCCGTGTATTTTATCTCGCCTGTGGATGGTGCCATCGTAACCAGTCCGGTACTTATCCAGTTCGGACTGAAAAACATGGGCATCGCCCCGGCCGGCATACAGATGCCGGAGACCGGGCATCACCACCTGCTGATCAACACCCCCCTGCCTGCACTCAACCAACCGATACCCAGCGATGATAAACACCGTCACTTTGGCAAGGGTCAGACGGAGGCTGGCATCGAACTGCCCCCCGGTGAACACCGGCTACAGCTCCTGTTGGGCGATTTCGCCCACATACCGCACACCCCGCCGGTCATGTCCGAGGTGATCACTATTACGGTGGAATAAGTACACTGTACTTAATCAACAGGCAGGACAATCTCGCCCGCAACAATCCCGGCCACCGTGCTGACATACAAGCGGTGTTCCTGCCGCTGCACCCGGGCGGCCAGATGCTTGATGGTATCCCCCGGCCTGATCTTGACCCGGCACTGGGCCAGCACCGGCCCGGTATCATAATCCTTATCCACCAGATGCACAGTCGCCCCGGTCTCCCGCTCCCCTGCTGCCAGCACCGCCTGATGGACTTTTTTGCCATACATCCCCCGCCCACCATAGGCTGGCAACAATGACGGATGGATATTCACTATCCTGTGCTGATAAGTACGCACCAGGCCGGGCCCGAGTTTTCTCATAAACCCGGCCAGGATGACCAGATCAACGCCATGTTCATCCAACACTCGCAAGCTGGCCTGTTCCAACGCGGCGGCCTCTGGGTGCGTAACACGGCTGAGGTGGTAAGCGGGAATACCGCTCTCCCTGGCATATTGCAGGGCGCCCGATTCGGGGTTGTTACTGATCACAAGCACCGGTTCGGCGGCGATCCTGTGCGCTCGGCAGGCGGCGATGATCGCCTGCATGTTCGAGCCGTTATGCGATGCAAAAAATCCCAGCTTCATATTATGCTAACCTGAAAGCCCAGGGCACACAGCGTATCCTGCAAGCGATCAGCCTCGCCTGACAACGCCACCTGCCGGTGTGCAAAACCGTAACGGGGCGGGTAGTTCGCCCGCAGCGCATCAAACAAATCACCGGGGGATGGTGCTGGCAATTCAATCAGACGATGCAAGGCAGCGCTGTCGACACGCACATCATAGCTGCTTAACACGGCCTTTTTGATCAGCGTCAGGTCGGTCTTGGCCGTATCAGCGGCCAGCTTTACCTCTGCCAGCGCCGGGATTGGCAACTCAGGCAAGCGAGGCGGCCTTGGCCGCCCCATACATGCCAGCAACTGATCATATACCATGCAGGTGGCTCGCCGCCGGGCATCCAGGCTGTAGCCGGCGATATGCGGGGTCGCAATACTCGCCCGCTCAAGCAGGGCGGTATTGATATGCGGTTCATTCGTCCAGACATCCAGCACCACCTGCATCCGGGGCCTTTGTGCCAGAGAATCCATCAGCGCCTGCTCGTCTATCACCTCGCCGCGGGCGGTGTTAATCAGGATCACAGCGTCTTTCAGCTGCTGCAAAAATGCCGCATCAACCAGGTGGCGCGTCGGGTAGGGGCCGGTATCTGTCAAGGGGACATGGAGGCTGATAACATCAGAGCGCATTATCTCTTCTATCTCCCGAAATGGATAACCACCGGCAGCATCCAGGATAAAAGGATCGTACACATGAACCGATAAGCCCAAGGCCCGTAACTGCCCTGCCAGCGATGAGCCGACATGCCCGTAACCGATGATGCCAATCTGCCAGCCGTTCATATCCAGGGCAGCCTGCTCATCAAGACCAAAAAGACTGCTGAGTACATATTCACACACTGCTGGTGCATTGCAGCCCGGGGCATGGAAAAAACGGATATCCGAGTCTTGCAAATACGCCAGATCAACATGATCAACACCGCTGCTGGTGCTGGCCACATAGCGCACCGGGGTGCCGGTCAGCAAGGCACGATCCACAGTCGTCACCGTCCTGACCAGCAACACCTCGGCATCGTGCAACACAGACGGCGTTATCTCCCGGCCGGGGACAAGCTCAATCTCACCCAGATCAGCAAACACCGCCAAGACATGGGGAATAGCCGCATCGGCGATGATCTTCATGCATCAAGATGAAGTAAAAACCCCGACCGTATGCCCGCATTGCATGGCTGTCGATAAGGATGATGCGGCAAAAGACAAACCGTTCGATATAATGATCACACCGGCGCTGTTCAGCGGGCGGCTTCCCGTCCCAGCCCTTCTTTCTCTACTGGCATCAAATCCTGCTTGCTGATCCCTAAGGCCAGCGTGATTGGGCTGGCAACATAAATGGAAGAGTACGTGCCAATAATCACGCCGACGATAAGCGCAATGGAGAAAGAATGAATGACCTCGCCGCCATAGAAGAACAGAGCCGACAAAACCAGCAAAGTAGTCAGCGAGGTGATCAAGGTGCGGCTGAGTGTCTGGTTGAGCGATGTATTGATGATATCGGTGGCAGTACCGGTTCGCATGCGCCTGAAATTCTCCCGGATGCGATCAAACACGACAATGGTATCGTTCAGCGAATACCCAATCACGGCCAGGAGGGCGGCCAGCACCGACAGATCAAAATCAAGCTGTGTTAAGGAGAAAAATCCCAGCGTGATCAACACATCATGCACCAAGGCGGCAATCGCACCGAGCGAGAACAAACGCTGGAAACGCAAGGCGACATAGATAAAAATACCAAACAGCGCAAAGATCATGGCCAAGCCACCATCATTGGTCAACTCATCCCCCACCTGCGGCCCGACAAACTCCACCCGCCGCACCACCACCTCAGGATCCGTGGTACGCAACAGATTGATGATATCCTCGCTGATATCAGCGGTATTTTTCTGCTCCCTGGGCGCCAATCTGATCAACACATCCCGGGTGGTGCCGAAATACTGGACGATGGCATCGCCGTATTCAGAACCGGCCAGCGTCGTTCGGATGGCATCCAGCTCGGCCGTTGCACCATAACCGACTTCAACCAGCGTGCCGCCGGTGAAATCGATCCCCAGATTCAACTGACGCAGGGTCAATGATGAGATCGCTACCAGCAACAAGAGGGCTGAAAAGACGGCGGCCAGCTTGCGCCCGGCCATGAAGTCAAAGCGTATTCGAACAGCGGGTTCTTGCAGTGTATTCATCCGGGTGTTCATCTAACCTGGCTAGATCGACAGCCGGTCAAGTTTTCTGCCGCCATAGATGAGGTTGATGATCGCCCGGGTCACCATGATGGCGGTGAACATGGAGCAGACAATGCCGAGAGACAAGGTCACGGCAAAGCCCTTGATCGGGCCGGTGCCGAGGCCGAACAACACCAGGGCAGCGATCAAGGTGGTAATGTTGGCATCGGCAATGGTCGACAGCGCCTTCTCATAGCCAGCATGGATACTGGCCTGGGGCGAGTTGCCGTTGTTGATCTCCTCACGAATTCGCTGAAAGATCAGCACATTGGCATCCACCGCCATGCCGACTGTCAAGACAATGCCAGCGATGCCGGGCAATGTCAGGGTGGTGGGCAGTATTGAGAGCAGCGCCACGATGAACACCAGATTCAAGCTCAGCGCCAGGTTGGCCGCCAGGCCGAAGACCCTGTACCAGAGCAGCATGAAGATCAACACCAGGATAAAACCAATCTGCACTGACAGCTTGCCCTTGTTGATATTGTCCTGCCCCAGGCTGGGGCCGACAGTGCGCTCCTCAATGATATAAACCGGTGCCTTCAGGGCGCCGGCGCGAAGCAACAAGGCGAGATTATTGGCCTCTTGCGAGGAGTCCAAGCCGGTTATCTGGAAGCGGGCGCCGAGTTGCTCCCGGATCGTTGCCTGATTGATCACCTCTTCAGTGACGACTTTACGCTGCACCAGCTCGCCATCCTGCTCAATCATCTCCAGCTTGTTCTCAATAAAGACCACGGCCATGAGTTTGCCCACCTCATCAATGGTCTTGTCGGCAAATATTTTTGCCCCCTTGCCATCGAGACTGATGCTCACATTGGGGCTGCCGGATGCCTGATCAAACCCGGCCCCGGCCTGGGTGATATAATCGCCGGTCAACATGATCTCTTTTTTCAGCAGCACGGGATTGCCCAGCCGGTCCCGGTACAACCTGGCACCGGCCGGCAGCCGGCCGTCCACCGCATCTGCCGGGTCATGTTCCTGATCGGTCATGCGAAATTCCAGTGTGGCTGTTGCCCCCAGAATGACCTTCGCCCGTGCGGTGTCCTGCACACCGGGCAACTGCACAACGATACGATCCGTCCCCTGCTGCTGAATGATCGGCTCGGCAACACCAAGCTCATTGACGCGCTTTTTCAAGACCACAATATTCTGTTTTAATGCCTCACGCTGTATCTCGTTCAGCGACTGCTCCCTGATCTCTACCTGCAACTGATGTTCATCAGCGGCGGCATCCAACTCGGTCAATACCAGTTCGGGATAATCATCTTGTATCTTCTCGATACCGGCGCGCAAATGCCCATCATCACGAAAGCGTATCAACAGGCCGCCATCCCGGTTGCGGGTGACTGTGCGGTAACGAATCTATTTTTAGTTGGTTGTCAGCAGTTTAATGATCTCAACTGCTTGAACTCTTTTCGTTATTGATGACGGTTTCTACAGAATGATTTATTTTTGGCATTAACGCCACAGCACCTCACACAATGCAGTAATTTCGACCTGTTTAAGGAGTGACGACTTGATCTTTCTTTTGTTTGTTTTTGCTTTTTTTTCACTAATTGGATTTTATAACATTGAGTGTCTACTAGAAGAGGAAAGAGGAAGAAAGTAAGCTACAAATAACCTAAAAAGACACTCTCCTCATACAAAGGAAAATTAGGAGAATAAACTGCGAAAGAAGGACGATAAAATTACCCAGTATGATTTACTTCAGGTGCCGAATTTGTTGCTGTGGAATGTGATTTGAATAGATTGGGTTCCTTTCTCAACGACTCATGCGTAAAACAAAATGCGGTAAATAACGCACAATTACGACGGCGTTAAATTCTTTAATTACTACAATATTTTTGTTTCATCGATCAACTCACATGGGTCTATACCAAGCCTACAAACCAGTTTATGTGATTGAATCGTTTTTGTCATTACATTTGCGCACACTTGGGAATGCATCTGTATTTTAAATGTCCGTAATCACGGGATTATTGAAATACTGGACTAGTGTAATATGTTTCAATAATTTTACGTTTGGAGTTACAAAATATGCAATAGTATATCGACATAAAAAATTATACGATGTTGAAATCACTGAATATTCAAAAGCAAAATTAGCAACACGTAGAAGCTCCATTTGATTATTTCTTTGCTGAACGTAATGTTAAGTTCTCACAAAATAGGATGAGTCTGTGTGTAGGCCTAGGCGTCTAGTCTAGTAGTGCAAAGATATAAAACAACCCAGAACCGAAAATGAACGCAATAGTTGAGGTATAACTCCCAATGAAACCCAAATACCTAAAATTTAGGCTGGAATGGAAGAAATTCTTCAAATTTAACCTTCCAACTCAAGAAAACTCTTGAAACCGCCTAAAATGAAAAACGCGATTGAATCTATTAGAAAAGCCAAGTGAGACCTACCGCTTTGAATCACTGCACAACATCCAGTCATAGCGAAATCAGGGTTGCCAGGCCAGTTGCGCAAAAAATGCCAAACAGCGTATAAAAATATGCCAAACGGAACCAAAATATGCCAAACAACCTTCAACAAGCGCAAATCCTCTGATAACCTAACGCAATACTTTTTACACAAAAGGCCACATATGAAAAAATGGGTCGCACAGATTGGAAGAGCAAAAGAAAGGGTCTTCACATCCGCAGATGTCCTATTTTTTCCACTAAAAATCGGTGAAGAGCAAAAAAAGAAAAAGTCTACGGCTTGATTCACAACTGGAGTTTATATTTCTGTAAGTGCCCGCGAGCCGCATAAAATGGTTTCGCGGGCTGCAATTTTCCCACCACTGACCTAAGCAAAGACGGGTCATCCTATTTTTAGGATTTTGCGGACGCAGTTGCCAAATACAAAAAAAATGCCAAGCACTGTTGAAAAAAATGTCAAATTCATAAAAAATGCCAAAAATATGCCAAACTATGACCAATATGCCAAACAAAAATTTTCGTGCCAAACCACTTTAAAAAATGCCAAATTTTTGGAATTTGGCATAAAAAATGCCAAACTGGCAACTGTGAGCGAAATAACAAGGCTTCTTAATACAGTAGGGGAGAACCTCCGACATTGGGACAATTTTTCTATGGGACGCTTTGTACTAGGTCTACACGCTTCACTGATCACGCGAGAATTGATTGCGTAATTTCTGTTCCTTCGCCTTACTGTTTCAGTGAATTACACGAAGTTATAGGGTCTTGTGAGCAGAAATGGCTGATTTAGCAAGGAAAGTTTATTTTTGGGGGATCAAAGTAAATATTTTATCGTATTTTGTTTTAAAATAGTCTTCAGCGATATTGATTCACAAGGCTGGCACGATGTCAGGTAACAGCAGGGAACTTGAAGCTAGAATCGAGATAAAAAGCGAGTGCCTACTGTGCACTCAGGTGAAATCAGCAGCGATTTTTTAAAAATGACGGTCATATCAAACATTGGGACAAATGCATGTCTTCATCAATAGGGCGCTGTCCCATTGTTGGAGTGCATGTATATAGGTGCAACTTTTGTTTACATTCTTACTTTTCACGCTAAACTGTCACTGTTGTTATTTCCATGATTTTGCTTGTTGATTTCAATGGAATCTGAACTTCAACCAACATTCTCCCGAGGCTCGCGTGAAAAGGGGAAAACTGATCCCACTACCATGAGAGCAGCAATTGAAAAAGCATTGCTAACGGGGAAGATCAGGCCAATAATTGCAAGAGAGTAGGGGAGAGTGGGGTTGGTTGAATCGGGGGTTGGTTGAATTAGTAAACCCTATTCCGAGACTGAAGTCACAAGTCCTGACCTGTCTACATATTTTTGCTTTGCCAGAAGTAGTCTTCGTGCATACTGAATGAAGGATGGATTGAGCAAGGCTACGTATGCCTTTTTTCGGTAGGTGCGTAAAAACATCTAAAAGTAACTTTTGATATTTCCGCAATTTTTCATTTTCTGCTTGTAAAGTCAAAATAATTCTTGCAACTAAGGATTTTATTTACAGAACATAACGTAGGCTACTAACAGGACCAATATGGTTTTAACTTGATAAAAACTTTCTTAGGCTAGATTTTAGCTAAAATATTAAAGCATGGCGCCTTGGGGTTGGTAGCATCAGATGATTCAACCAACCCCAATAGGGAACTTTGCTAACAGCTTGACTAAGCAACAAGTTTTAATACTGCAACTAGAACTTTTCAAAAGGCTTACTGGTAGTTGAACTATAACGGGTGTTTATGAAAGATTAGTTGAATAAGATAATCATGGTGAGAAATTGGAAAGCCAAGACAAATCAAAGGAAGGATGCGGATGTAGTTAAGCGGGCTGCGCGTGAGGTTCTGGAGAATAAAATGCCAGTTCGTGGGGCAGCAAAGTTTTGGAGTTTCCTGCTACGCAATGAACCGATTCATACATGGCATTAAAGCTCGAAGATTGGTTAAAAAGTGCAATAGTTGGGCCCATGAATTATGCACCGACAGAGGCTAATTTATCTGCACCTCTTAAATGGTCATAAGCGCCAACTTAGAGTAGAATGTTTATCATGTAGTGTGCGCTACAAACACTGACTTTTCGTTGTGTGCGCTATTTATCGTGTTCGTTGCTGTTAGTTAATGTGTTGAGCATAATACAATGAACTAAAAAATAAAACAAATATTTGGTAATTGAAAGAAATTGCAAATCGAAAGTGATTTAACCAACCCCATCGTACGATTCAACCAACCCCGTGTGGGCAAAAAATACCACCTCTAGGAAAATGCGTTTGAATCACTCAATAAAAACTAATAACCACCAAAAAAGTATTTCATATTAAAGAGAGACGCCCTGATTTGATTTGATTAATTTTTACTGATAACGGATCTTCGCAGCAGCCGCAAGTGAAGAAAAACTGCAAGTTGAGTCAACCAACCCCACTCTCCCCTATAATGTTGCTAGACAAACTTTGAAAAACTGGATAGATACTATTATAACTGGATGTTGTAGACTCTTTCATTGGGTATCGTTGTTTGGGGCCAGTCGCCTGCTAAAAATAGGGCACAACCTAGAAAAGAGATGAAGTCGAGATGTCCAGGTAAAGCAATGCAAAAAAGAGTCTTTACAGTCTGGAATGAGTTTAGCCTGGATTGGCCGTGCGTAGCAAGGCTGATGAGACTTTCGTTATAGTGGATAGATACTGTTGTGACAAAAAGGCACAGGCACATGGAACCCAAGACAACCTACTGAACGAACCAAATTATGCAGTTCGTGTTTTGTTTGCCAGCGCTGTTCTGTCAAGAACTTTTAAGAAATGAACTCTCTAAATTACATTCAATGTTTTGGGCTATATTAACTTTGCTTTAATGCTGATGCTAATTCTTTTCTGTTGTTTTTCAACTTTGTTTTTAAAACACTACACGACATGCAGTAGCCTAATATCTCGTTATAGCTATGGTGATCTGGCGCGTCCGTAAATTTTTTGATTTGCAACCGTAAAAAAATTTTATCTTCATTATACTTGCGGTAATACGCCGAAGCGTCTAACGAGTGGCGGGGCCCATTTCCACGGCTTCGCGCCTGGGCAACATAGCTCCGAAGAAACGTCGCAACAGTGGCGAGCCGTTGGCGACACTGTGCTGATTTGACCGGCCCGGGAATCGAACTTCATACCTTCCGAACCGATAGCGTACGCTTTGCATCCGCAGCTTGGTATAATCATTATACCAGTAGCTCTAAGCAGGGGCGTCGCCAGCTCATCGGGATCGAGGAAGAGGGAAAAGTCAACTGTAGAGGGGCCAGGGACCTTGTTTCAGTCTATTTTTTTTTAATTCCTTTTTCGATCAGGGGGGAAAGCTGCCAATTTGGAGACCGAGCCCCCTTGGCCTTCCCGCTGACAACGTGCCTGACTCTAAAGTGTTGCAAACGTTACGTAATACATTGAAACGTTAAAAGGAAGTTCAACTGAAGACTGTGGTGTTTTAATTTTGATAATCGATGTTCAAAGTTTTCTATTTCGTTATATTGTTAATTGAATTTCATTTTATGTCTGACTCTTTCAAGTACAAGACAGATCGTTAGCCGGTGGGGGCATGACACTACAGTAAGCATCTCTGTCTGCGTCACCAATTGCTTTAAATACCTAGTTATCTTGTTTGATGGCGAAAAAGACCTTTACAATACGCCAAAGGTTTGTTTCGATCTACATTGCCTGTTTGTGCCGTTCCAAACTTCATGTCCCATTAATAAAACTGCATTGTCCCGTTGCATGAACCACTTCCACCAGTGGGACAATTTTAAACCTCTCAGAAAAATGATCACCTGTTTTAACTCAGCGTAGATAGAGAAATCCAACCAAGTGCTATTTGAAGAGTACATCAATGACCATGGTTGCATCTAAAAAAAACGCTGACTTGCCGTAATCTTCACTCACAAATGACCAAAATGTAAAAATTGTCCCAATGATGGAGGTTCTCTTCTACAGTATTTGAAATGAAATATGATGTAGCTTCACGGAGCAACGGCGATTTAGCTTTTTGGAACAAATTGGCGTAGGAAACTTTTTCAAAAATAAAAAAGTTTTTCATTACCATAGTAGGCCTACTAGGTATTATTAAAAAAAAGTTTTCAGTAAAGACTATTTATTGCCGAGATTTATGAAGTCCAACGAAGATTGAGTTCATCGAGGGTGATGGTGGTGTGGTCTTTTCGAATGTAAGTTGTTTTGATGAAAATTATAGCCGTTGCTTTCGGGCTTGTTTTTTGTGGCTGAATACTGAGGTAAACCTTCGTTCAGAAATGTGACTTGAACTGGTAGAGCTGACTGTCTGCAACGAAACAACATCCATTTGAAGCTGCGGTAATTTCAATATGTCTGTGAGCAAAAGCCGTGAACAAGCCTATTGCACGCAAATAACTTGAGATGCTGTAGGCCTTGCCTCAATTTATTGTTTCTAAGGGAAAAGAAGGCCGTACAATGATACTGTGCGTTAGTTTCTGCCCAAAGTAAATGCAAGAAGTGACTCGCCATCGCCGCAGCGTTCTTATACAATGGTGTTGTTTCGCGGAGGTGGACAATTGGGCACCGCTTATTGCTCGTCTCAGGGTAAAACAAAACCATAAAGAAAATGAAAGAATGAATATTTTAATCAGAAAAAACTTCAAATTTTTGCATAAAAAAACATTTATAGCCCTATCGTTCAGATCAACTTTTAATATAAAATTTTAAAAAACCTCCACAGCCTGTTTCTCGCTAAGCGCGGTCCTCAGGAGGTATCTTATTCAAATAGAATTGAGCTCTCTGCTGTTCGTACCACAGATCGCCGATACAGTTTATAACACTAGATATTCACCATTCAGTTCAAGCTTTACGGTATATCAATAGCTTACATAATCGACTTAGAATACTCACTCACCGGCAAGCGCATCCCATTCTGGTATTTTCAATTTTAGTACAGGTAATACCAGCTCTTCTGTCATTTCTGACTATTGCTCGCCCAAGCGTGTTCCCTTGTAATTCTGGAGGAGCAGCTGCATTTGCAAGAAAAAATTTTGTACCACGAGTGCCATTTTTGAAATTATTTTTGCAAGTAGCCTAAACCTAATTGCTTCATGTCGTTGACGTATTGCAAACTTCACCAGTTCCTCAATAGCATTATTTTCATAACACGGCTGCCACGTTATTAATAAAGTGACAAGTGATATATTTTGAGTTTACAATCCTATGATGAAACCGTCTTAGTTCTGCACTTATGATCATTTGGTGTGTGAATTTATTGCAACACGTGACGAGAGATATTTAGAATATGCAGAACTTTCGTTGTTTATCGCAGGTTTTGATTAGAATTGTTTGATATGCTGAAACCATTCTCGAACTTTCTAGAACAGTGGTTCTTAAACCGGGTTTGATCGAACCCCCGGGGTTCGATGAGTCGGTTCCAGGGGGTCGGCGGACATAAAAAAACTGAAGGCTCCTACCATTACGTAGAAAAACGCAGCGTGATCTGATTTTTTTATTTTGCAAAAAACTAATGTGTAGTCTTTGGTGATTATTGATTTGTAACATCAATTAACACAAGTAAGTTTTTCATAACTTGGCAAATTCTGCGTTTTACACAACCTTGGGTGTGCACTGCGCAACTACAAAATAAGTACTATTATTACGTAACTTGATTGAAGAAACAATGAATGTGAATTTATCCAAGGAGCGGCAAGCAGTCCTAGCACTCTGTGTTGGGTATTGTGTTAGTAATGTCGGAGCACATTCTCTACTTTTTATGTTTGGAGGTTATGCAGTAGTTTGTCGTTCGCGTCAGTTGAAGTTCAGAACAAGAGCGCGCACTTTATCGAGATAAATTAATCATAAATAAGGCTAATAGCCTAGTACTGTTTATATTTTACTTGAACTGTAACCCTTTTGTTAAGAGACTGCAGTTGGTAGATTTTAATTAGAAAACTTTAGGTAAGCAACCGCAACAGGGGCGGATTAAGAGATTGCGGGGCCCGGGGCAGATAAGAGTGCGAGGCCCCTAATTATGAACGGCGAAACCAACTAATGTCCTTTTGGATATTAAAGTTTATTGACATCACAATCAACCAGCAATTTTATTAAGTTTATCAAACTCAGGTTTGGGTCGTGCTAAAAATATATTAATGTTGACAACAAATTTTCATTTTGACTATGAATGTAGATCAAAGAGGTTGAGTCCAATTTGCTGCATTGACATATTAAAAAAAGTTAAATGTTTTAATTTTGTTAAAAATTCACTTTCAAAAAAGGCCAAGCATGGAACAAAATTTTCGCACTGTTTCAAAGGCGAAGATATACAACACCAAAAAACAAAATAATAAACAACATAGAGAGTGCTATACGCTAAGGCTAGTTGCTGTGCTGGCTTCTTCGGTTTGATTATCATAGCTCAAAGATTGAATGGATGTAGAATCAGCTAACTGCTCGTTTGCATTGGAAAAGAGGCGACTTATTGCCTTCAACTTGCCTTCAACTTCTCTTAATTTTACCTCTCTTTCCTCTGTTTTTACGTGTTTGACTTCCACTCTCATACTTTTGACCCAAGTCACGAATTCTTCCAGTCGTGAGCACTTTTATAAGAAACACTCTGCAGTGGTCACGGAAGCTCAACTATCTTAATTTTCAAATAGGCCTATTGCTATAATTATGAGTACCGATAAGTTTCTGTAATTCCAAAATTTGCCTAACTTTGGGCTAAGTTTAACAGCTCAGATGGCCAAGTGGTTAGAGCGTTTGCCTCGGGAGCTGTAGCTTTGGGTTCGATTCCAATTCGGGTCAAACCAATGACTTTAAACTTTAAAATTGGTATTCACAGCTTCTCTGCTTGACGCTCAGCATGAAAGGGACAGTGTGGAAAACAGGTTGGCAAGTTTACTTGTTGTGCCGTTGGGAAGGGCACTTAGCGGGATTCCCCCATCTTAGTGTGGTAGGCAGAGGCTGGCAACTCCTAAGCGAGCTCGTTATTGCGCATTGATCGCTTTCGCGTGATAGGAGGATGAATATGCAACTAAATTCGAAGTACAAAAGTGCGAAGATCCGACACCCCGAAGCCTTTAAAGTTATTACGTTGTGATAAAAGTATTTTACTTACGGCTTTAAGGCATTAACGTCGTGACTTCAAAAAAACTTACGACTTCAATGCATTTTCGTTGTACTAATACGTAAAAGTGCAACTATGAACCGGCCTTAATTTTCTGGTATCATGCATTATCGCCTGCTATAGCTCATTAAGTTTCCAGCGAATTGAGATACAGCTTGTAATGAAATAGGCAAATAGCTTATAAATTTATTGAATATTTTTGAACAACTTGTAAATTTAAGCAAATTTAAATTTGTCTGCAATCTGCACGCTTCTAAATATAGGCCAGAAGGCCAAAGCGTTTTTAAAAATTTGACGGTCGATTGCAGCCTTTAATGTAAATGCAATTATACCAGTCACTTTGTACTGTGACATTACAGTTACCTTGCAATATTGCGAGCAAGGGTGGAAACTCAAATCTAAACCTCAAAACCGGGTTTTAAAGAAACCAAAACTGAAACTGACTCCTACTTGGCCAAATTTTTGAAAACCTAAACTTGAACTTAAACCGTTTTTTCTCGAAACGTCAAAACCGAAACTGAAACTAAAATTTGTTCAAAAATTTCTA
The DNA here is from genome assembly GCA_963422205.2 of Gammaproteobacteria bacterium. Lineage (GTDB taxonomy): Bacteria > Pseudomonadota > Gammaproteobacteria > Eutrophobiales > Eutrophobiaceae > CAXMWX01. Next base: position 716,876 of record CAXMWX010000005.1, read on the forward strand.
AGGTTTTGGGTTTTAAAAGTTGTCACCACCATCATTACCAGTAGAGTTCCTTTAATGCTAAGCGTCAAATAGAGAAGCTGTGCATACCAATTTTTGAGTCTTTGGTTTCACCGGACTCGGAGGTACACCCAAGTCAACAATTTCTGAAGCACTTGCTCTCCTCACTCGGCCATCTGAGCTGCCACTTATCATCGCAATAAAACAAAAACGCCAAGAAGTAGCGCATTTAAATAACCCGTATTCAAAATAAAATAGATTTATTGGATGAAACTTAGACCGAAACTGAAACCCAGAAACCGAAGCTGTGCGTATGCAAAACTGAAACCTAATTTTTAGCAGTCGTGAAACCAAACCAAAACTGAAACTGGACATATGGGCTTTAACACATCGACACTGAAACTGACACCCTAACGCCAAGTAGCTAGGTTTCCACCCTTGATTGCAAGCCTGTTCTAATTTTTTTTTTTTTTTTATTCCAATTATTGCCGTATCGGTAGGTAAATATTTTGATTTTTTAGTTCAAAGTTTGCTAGTAATGCAGATTATAAGGTTGTAAAATCTTATACCTTAGTTTAATGCAATTGCTAATAGAGCTAGAAATTAGTAAATGCGCGGGCTACCCCAAAGTGCGGGACCCGGGGCAACTGCCTAGTTTGCCCATTGCTTAATCCGGCCCTGAACCGCTATTACAGGCGCTAATGTACAATTTTCTTCGTTTGATTTAGATTTAATTTATTTTAGATATTAATCATTTCTACAGCATTTTCATTCTTTCGTACTAGGCTACTATCTACTGTATGTCGAGCAAAAGAAGAAAGTGGTCAGAAGAATATGTACAATTTGGATTAACGTATTTCACGGACCATGATTGGAGTCAGCGTTATCAGTGCATGCAGTGGCGCCGCCGGGAAAAAACATTGGGGGGCGAAATGACGTCATAATTTGTGATTTTTGCAGAGCTACACGAAAACATGAATAAGACGATAAGACGCATTAGCTTTCCGTAGGTGCAGTTTAATCGGCATTCTTAAAGTAGGCTATTGCACTTCTTACTGTAATTTTTTTTATTCCGAAATTTTTCATCAAACCAACGTACTAACTTTTGCAACCTTTGTGACAAAAGTGACCAAAATTGCAAAAACTGCTAGATTTCCTGATACCTGAAGTATGCAAAGCTCTATTATGATGTCACAGTTAGGCTAAATTTTCTCGAATTTTAACAGAAATTTAGGGCAAATAACAGCGAAACATCAAAATAGAATTACAGTAGCTAGCTTACCCTAAGATCAGTACAAATTTTAAAAAAGGAGGGGCATAATTTCCACATTTTTTCAGGCGTATTTTTTTCGGCGTAACAATTTAAAGTTGATTGAGAAACAAAAAAAGCTTTAAGGTTGTCCGGGGAATGTTCCCCTGGAAGAATTCGGAAAATTTGCATGCTGCGAATGGCTGTTTTAGCGCTTTTCGAATAATTTTCGGGCAAATTTTATTTGAATTTTTGACCCTAATCTGAGTGCTTCGCAAATTACTATTCTAAGCGAGCTCGTACTTTCTTAAGCAAGCTCGTACAGCGCATTGATCGCTTTCTCGTGATAGGAAGATAAATAATATGCAACTAAATACAATTACATTCGATACAACAGCTGGAAAAAATACACGGTGTCCATAAAGTCTTGTTGCAATTTAAAAGAAATTTCTCTTTGTTTTGAATGCCAGAGCAGAGTTCGTGGACTGTTCTCTTTTTTTTTTTTTGAAAAATATAGCAAAACATTTTTGCAATTTGACTCACAAAAAACATCGTCAAGCACAATGAAAACTCACCGCAACATTTATTGAAAAAAATTATTGGCGATGATTTATCGATCACCGATATCGCTCAAAAAAATTGACATTTATCGATTATCGGCATCGCTTAAGGTTTTTTGAAATTATCAATTATCGTTATCGCTTTACTACAGAAAGGTTTATCATGCCCATCACTGATAGTGGTTGTGGGTCTGCAATCTGCATGCTTCAACGGTTAAATATTTTGTTGCGCCTTCCTTTTTCTGTAAGCCTACCAGCTTTTCATCCTTTGCTTACGTCTGAGTATGTTCTGCGCAGAAATAAACAACAACAAAAATATTGCTGAAGCGCAGTAAATTACATTCTGCTTTGGATTGCCAATCAATCTATGTATAATGAATACTTGCTAAAACTTAAAAGATTTCTGATTCTGAAAAGCCTTCACTTGCCCGCTGCTGCTTTAAATATCTCAAAACGTTACACTAGCTTCGTGAAATTACAGTACGTCAAGCCAGGTATGACTTCACAAAGTATTGAAATATCTAAGGTGGCTTTTATGATACAACAGCTGGTCATTGATATGAATTGCAACCATTGTCTTTTACAGTAAGCAGCGATTGCTTCTGTTACATGCGTTTGCAAATTGCGAAATTAGGAATGTCGACGAATATTAGAACACGAGATGGAGCAAAACAGCTCCCCATATCCCTTGAAAAAGAAACTGTGCGGTTCTAGACGATTTGGAAAAATGGTCAAAAAACCATTGAAGGGGTGGTCGCCCCCTCTCGTCCCCCCCTCCGTGGCGGCGCCCCTGAGTGCATGGTTTGCCAAGCCAGATTAAACAGCTCTAGCTTAGCACCGGCAAAACTCAAAGAACACATGCTAAAGATGCATGGGAATGGAAAATACAAGAACACAGCGCTAGCTGAATTTATAACAAAGATAGCCAAATTTCATGAAAAACCTACAGTACTCTGCCTGCTTGCGGTTTTGTACCCATTGACAAGCCGATTCTCACAGCATCGTACGAAGTGGCGTACCTGATTGCGAAGCAGGGTAAACCACACACTATTGTGTGTGAGATCCACATTTCACTTTGTGCTCTACTCGTTACAAAACATTTTTTTAATTTTAATTTTAGCAGGGCTTCGGTGAGCACCTGCATGAAGCTTGAGGGGTTGGGTAGCTTAAAAAGTTTAAGAACCACTGTTCTAAAAACTTTGTACCTTGAGCATTTTTTCATCTTGTCTATGCGTTATAATAGACGTTTTGCAATCTATGGTGTTATTTATTATTACAGAAACGTCTACTATTGTGTCGTAATTACGTAACAATGTGGTACTATCTGGAATTTTTTGGAATCGTAAATTTTCTATAAATAGGAGCGGAAATTCGTGATTGTATTCAGAAGAGTTTTAGACGTGTTTGGAATAAGTCTGTGTTGCTGCTTTTCGTATAGTAATTTTGAGTGAGTGTTAGCGGAGATTCCAGATTGATTTGCATTGCTCTGGGAGGAATACTTTTTGAGTCACTTAATATATAATTTCGTTATACGTTAAGGGTGGTTTGTTTCTTTTTTTGAAAGTGGTAGATGCAAGGTTTCCAAAGAACATTGGATATAATACTGATACTCTCACGTCGTTCTCTGGGATAGATAACGTTTCCGTTCTCAGAGTTAAAGGTTGAATCTTTAGCCAAGTTTCAATATTGCGACAATGGCCTTATAATTCAATCGTGCTGAAGCACTGTCGGAAAAATTGCGAAAATTGCGAAATGAGCTTAAGCTCTTCATTGCAACAACCACCAAAAATATGCAGCCCAAATAGATGAACCACCAACAATATGATAGCCTAAATATGTGCCAATGCGATGGGCTGCTGCCATGAATCGAACACATACCGCACGACTTTTAACGCGCGGCATTGCTGGCTCGTTTCAGTGTAGCATCCACCTGACACAATATTTAGAACGTAGAAAAGCTACAGTAATAGCGATAGACTGCTCGGCAGTAGAACGCTGGTTCTGTAATTAACGGACGTGGAAATCAACCGTTAATGTCCTGCAAAATATGCATTCAAGTACAGAATTAAACATACTTTAATGAGCAGTGAGAAGTGTACAAGTCTCTGTACTAACTGGTATGGACTATAAAATTTTAGAAACACATCAGCGAAATACGTGATTTTTGATTCATAAATCTCACAATAGCAGCATTTTGAGATGATTTGTTACGATTTGTTAACACTTCTTCATATTGGGTCTACTATGTTTTTCATTTTGTCAATACATGCTTGCCCTCAAATCAAAAATCAAATCTTCATTATACTCTCGTTGATACGCCGAAGCGTGTTACGAGTGGCGGGGCCCATCTTCGCGACTAAGCGCCTGGGCTACACAGCTCCGAAGAAACGTTGCAGCGGTGGCGAGCTGTTGGCGACACTGTGCCAATTTGATGGACCCGGTAATCAAACCCCAGGCCTCTCGCACCGCTAGCGTGTGCGCTTGGCAATTGAGCTAATCGACACAGTGTCCTCAACAGCTCCCCACCGCGTTGCGACGTTTCTTCGGAGCTGTGTTGTCCAGGCGCTAAGCCGCGGAAATGGGCCCCGCCACTCGATACACTCTTTGGCGCAATACCGCGAGTATACTGAAGATTTGATTTTGATGCTTACCCTGTCCACATGCCCAATTTTAGCGGGCAAAAAGCATAGGCTTCTGCATCATAATCAAGGTTTTTAAGTCATACATGAAAAAAGGGATTATGACATCAAAAATTTAATTATGACGCAGAAAGCCCCTGGGCTTTTGCTCCGCCAACATTTGACATGTGGACAGGGTAAATAACAACCCACTTTTATGCCTATGAAGGCCTACCTGTTTCTTTATCTTTTTTGCAGCACATTTTTCCCTGATTGCAACATCCGATAACACAAAACAGCATAATGAGTCCTCCGATTGAAAGAACAATTGGAATAACAGTTGCATCTAAAATAGTAAAAAGTGAAAATAATGTTTTTTTAATACCTGAAAACGTTGTTTGAGCAAGCTTTTTTTGCAAATTAGACAACTGCTGCTTTACAAAACTGCTTTTTTAGAATCGCGTAAGTATCCGAAAAATTAATTTTGGCACATCGTGGGCTTGGCGCATGATCTTTTTTACTGTGTGCATATAATTATCTCGATTGAGCTTAATTTTTTCTTATCATTTCCGTAATTTTCCATATTTTTGGTGGTTTCAAATCCTAGTCTTGATCTTTCGAGTTTGCAACCTTAACCTTTGTGCTTCCTCGCTCGTAATGTTAAATTCTTTGTGTCAGCAGCCTCATGTTGCTTAAGTTGTTATTTTTATTTTGCTGTGAGTTACGTAAACATCATTTCAGTTTATAAGTTTGAAACAGGCAGCTATTTGAACTTCAAATTTAGCGTTTCGCCATGCCAGAAAAAAGAATACGCAGCGCAATTTTGCCTCCCCTCCAAAAAAATGCGTGACTGCTAGCACGAATTGGACGATTATTATTGCAATTATTATTAAGAAATTTTACGGCGCTTTATAACTGAGGATGTTTTTTATAAAGAAAATTAATTTTTAACGCAACAAGAGGGATAGCAATCACAATTAGGTATAATTCTGGAGGAACTGAGCGTTCGCCTTTCGAGCTGTAGACGTGGGTTTGATGTCGGATCAAACCAGTGACTTTAAAATTGGTATTTACAGCTTCCCTGCTTGACGTTCAGCATTAAAGGGGCAATGTGGAGAACAAACCGACAACTTTACTTGTAGTGCCGTAAGGAAAGGCGCTTAGCGGAATTACACCATCTTGGTGTGGCAAGCATGCGGGTGGCCGGCAACTCCTATATGCGAGCTCGTTATACTGCTTTGATTGCTTTCTGGTCATGGGAAAACGAACACGCAACCAAATAGGCCTACAAATTCTTTATTTGTCTTTGTTGAATTTGTAGTGATAATACAGACAACTGCAGCCATTGCAATTGAGAAGATTACAACTGTTTCGAAAAATCTCATCAGTGCAGCACGACAGGAATCAAAAAGAGGGACGACCGATTAAAACTGTCTGCTTAATGCCACAAACTACGCTATGTTAACAAGGCAGCATTGAAGGCATGAAGTGATTTACATCACCACACAAGATGACATCGTGGTCACAATAAGATATCTTGAATCTCTGAGAACCATAGAAACAACTTATTCTGGCTTGTGTTGAAGATATATGGTCTTCAACTTCAAAATTTCGGAAAATCAGTTCGATCTAATGGCCGATGGTCAAACTTAGCGAAAATAAATTTCTCCACAGTGAAATAACAGCTTTACGCCATGAAAACCCTTCTGACCCAACCTATAGCTATTCTCCCTACCAGTTTCTGCACTGTAGCTAACCCGTTTTGTTAAATTTATGTGTGTGGCGATTACGTGTTCGTTGTTCGTTACTGGACGTCGTGCAATCTATTTCCTATACGAAATCTGACTGATTCTCAACATGTTTCATAGATAGTGTAATTTTTTATCTTTTCCCCAATTCTTTCACACGTTTTCCATTATTTTTTTTATCATCTCCTCCTCCGTCCTGGAACGGGCAGGTTTTCGAAAATGGAAGGTGTGATTTCCAGCAATAATATTCAACGTGGCCATGCTTGTATTTGCTTTTTTTGCACTCATTTAAATTCGCGTGCTTGCTAAAAATCTCTCTCTCTCTTCTGGCTCTTACATCGGTGTGCCACCTTGAGATCGAGACTGCAGTACCGTGCTGCAACAAAAAACATCCTGAACTCCAACATGTTCAAAGTTGTTTAAATGAGAATAAAAATGCGAATACTGTGTGCAATGTCGCAAACAAAAAAATAAAGATAAATTGTGGTAACTATGTGTTTGTGTAAACTTCTTTTGATCGCAGCCGAACCCCTGCTACAGCCTCACCGAACCCCTATAGGGTTTGATCGAACATACTTTACAAACCACTGCTTTAATGCTTAATCTCAAGCAGGGAAGCTGTTGATACCAATTTTAAATCATTGGTTTGACTCGAGTTGGAATCAAATTAGAGTTTACTGCTTTCGACTTAGACTGTCTATCCATTCGGCCATGCGAGCTGCACATGAATGGCGAAGACTTCGAGGAAGTATAGCCGGTTCTGTATCAACAAAACGGTTTGGTATGAAGAAAGTTGATTATTCTAAGATAAAATCTGGTGGTAGTACACTTATTGTATAGTATTTTCCACTGAAGCAGTAGGCTGATAATTGAGCGCCCTTAGCAAAGCTTAATACGGGTATGTTGTGCTGCTTTTCGGCCTTGGTACCAGCGTTGGCATTGCTTTGTTTACGTGGCTGCTTTTTCATTCTTTTTTCTTTTCATTCCATCCTACAAGCTTTCGTTGAAATTAGAAAAGATGGCCCCGTAATTAAATTAGCCATGGCCCCACTCACTGTTTGCTCGCTTTTGCTTGAACCTCGAACAGTTGACTTCTACAAACAAAACATTAAAAATGCAACAATAATTAGGCATTATCGTATACAACAGAAAACAATTTTATTTTTACCATCTTTTTCCTCGTATTTATTTCCCAGGCAATGGGTTGCTGGAAGGATGGATGACAAAATGAAGAAGTTTATGCGTAAAAACAATGAATACATAGCTTAGCGTTGATCCTGTGAATATTATTTTTTAACGTTCAAATGAAAGTATTGTACAACTTCAGTATAATACTGAAACTGAATGATCAAGCAGTCGAGGAGCCACTGGTTTCACGCTGCGTAAAACTATCATATTCAAACAGCAAATCCCTTTTTCAAATGAAATGATCGGCTGGCAAATATTTAAGTGCAAATAGCTTTGTAGGTCTTCAATAAATGGTTATTAAATTATCATTAGGTTTCCGGCGCTCTACAACTGAAAAAATACTTCATTAGGGTTTCCGACGGAGAGGAAATCTTGTTTGTACAGAGTAGCCTATAAATACTATACAACATAAGACCTCCGTAACTTAATTTATTGTGATGATAAGTTACCGAAAATTGTCTGTCTTCAGCCGTCAAGATTTTACATTGCACGCCCAAAGTCAATAAAGCTACCTTTGCACAATAATATTGTAACTTTTGACCACTACTCTGCGGAATTCATTGCGTGTCAAACCTCTCAACGCGACCGTTTGTGACACGATTTACGGGAAAGACGAAAATAATCGATGTTGCTATTCTCCAATTAGGTTTGAGTTTTCGTTATATTACTCTATAAACTGCAAGTTGAAGCAAGGCTCAACCCCTATATTGAATAAGATAATCACCTGAGGAGCCGACAACGGTGAAACAGTGTGTAGTGTTTTTTTATGATTTTATGATTGAGTGGTTTTATAATTATTTCAAACTGCAATAAGTGCGTAATTTGAATCGAATGAGCAAGCCCTTGCATGTCTGCATTTACTACTGACTCATTTACAGTATTTCAAACGGAGTAGGATGCACGGTTGGAATCGCGCGCACAAACTCTTTCTGATCTCAAAAGAACAAAATTACCTAACATTGCAATCACCACGCTGCACGGACATCTTTAAATTTTTATTACTGATATAGTGAAATGTATATAAATTTAAATCTGCACATGTGAATTGAATGCTTTTTGAATTCTGACAAACCCTTTTCTGTATTCGTAAAAATTCAATGCAAGACTTTTGCACAATGCCCAACAATTGCAAATTGTTGAAAGCTACGAACTGATTTCTCTGTAAAACTGATTTTATTGTTAACGCTTATTACTACAATTTCACAACTGCATTATTAACAGCATTGCTTTTCGACAAAGAGCTGTTTTCACAAGATGCTGTACGCAACCCTAAAAACGTTTCACTAAAATTGTTTTTCTCACTATACTTTGACCTACTAAACCTCTAATCCCTTGCGTGTCACTGGTGACCTGGCAAATTTCTTCCTTGCTCTAAGTCACGCCACACTTTCTGGGTCAAATATGATAAAGATATTTTTTAGTAGCAAGTGATGCCGTGAGGGATAAACTTACGTGTGCAAGGGCGAGTTTTATGACCATGTGTGACGTGTATACACAATGAAATGACGTAATTAACGTCCAGATTGTCTAGCTTCGACAGAAACTAGTTTACTGGTGAAATGATGAATAAACTAAAATTAGAAAACATACTAAAAACGTATGCAATTGCTGTTTCTTTACATTAATTGAAAACATATAAACTAAAATTATAAACTAAAAACTAAAATTAGAAAACATACTAAAAACGTATGCAATTGCTGTTTCTTTACATTAATTGAAAACATATAAACTAAAATTATAAACTAAAAACTAAAATTAGAAAACATACTAAAAACGTATGCAATTGCTGTTTCTTTACATTAACTGAAAACATATAAACTAAAATTATAAACTAAAAACTAAAATTAGAAAACATACTAAAAACGTATGCAATTGCTGTTTCTTTACATTTCTTGTCTGATTTTTCTACTAATTATTTTGTGTATGCAGGAGAAAGCAGTAATTTTAAAACTATTACTAAATATTTTGTGTATGCATGAGAAAGCAGTAATTTTAAGCCTATTGCTGCTGGATGTAGCAGGTTTTCGATACGGTAGGGGCTTATACACCTCATTTTCGTTGATTAAAATTTAGCCTATGTGAATTGCTACTGTTTCACTTCTTGCAACCCTTTGTATTATTAAAGGTCGTTCTCAAAAACTGGTAAAAATCAGTAACTTTAGAACGATTAAAAAACCAATTAAGAAAAACCTTATTCAGCATTAATGTGTGCGTCGTGGTTGCAGTGTATGAGGTAACTGTGCGGTATAAGCTCTACCGAGGGACAACTTTATGGTAATACTATAGCAGTCGCGAGAACGCTGCGCTAACAAGAACTTTAACATTGGGGTTACTCAATATCAAGGTTATCAGTACGCGTGCTTTTGCCATTGTACAGTGGAATTCGGTTAATAAATCCACCTCGGGACAGCCGGTTTTGGATTTAATACGCGGCGGCTTTAATAAACGGCGTTTCCTAAAAATGCATCTCACCATTGTGGATATCCCCCTGCAGCGGCAAAAATGCACAAAATGTACTATTTTTTCAATATTTATTCGACACAGAAAAATCTGCGCAATGAAGTTTGCTTCGGTGGAAATGTTTTCCTCAGATGGCCATTCACTTCTTCTTTCATATCACAAAGCATGTCCATCTTCTTAAACCCAGTACGCTCTAGCCCCAGGGCCAAGCGACGAAAACATTTCCGCATCTCTGCTGCTAGGACATGTACGTACTTGTCCATACGAAACTGATATTCCAATATTGTACGTAGGCCTACTTACTAGCACATAATGAAGAAAAATTTGACTGCATTAAGCACGTAAACTGGATGTATTAAGCGGCGCTTGGATTTATTAACCGAAGTTTTTATAACGGGAAAGGATTGGGACCACTCCGTTCCAAGCAAATTGGATGTAATAAGCGGCTGGATTTATTAACCGTGGATTCATTAACCGAATTCCACTGTATAGCAGCGCCACTGATGGCTTTATCGAGATGAAACAGAACTTCCCTGGTCTCAGTTTCTCGAATCCAGTTATTTGAGCAAATAATTTTATAAACTCGAGTCCAGTTCTTAAAAGGAATATCGCCATGTTTGCTTTCAATTATGCTGTAAAACGTTTATAACTTCATAGATTTTCAAAATATTTTAATGAAACCGAAGTTTTCTCTTCATTATCGCAGTTAGGTACTTGAATGTTACTCGTACAAGCTTTTACGTTACTGTTCAGCAGGTGGCAGTAGACTCGATGACCGCACGGTCTATTCGCTGTTACCTGGCCAAGTGAATACACCTACACTGAAAATTGCGTTATTACATTTTAATTTTGCTGTTACGTTCTGTATCACTTGGTGAATAAACAAACAGATTGATTGTTCTTCTCGAGCATTTAGACCAGGGGTGGGCAATTATTTCACACGAAGGGCCAGAATTGGGAAAACTGTTGAAGCCGCAGGCCGCACGCTGATTGGAAAACAAGGTGAAGACCTTTTTTTTTTTTGGAGATCACGGTCCACGTACAAATGTGATCTCCAAAATAAGAGGTTTTCACCACGTTTTTTATTCCAATTTTGCACCGTTGAGCTTATTTTTTGAAAATCACTGCCATCCATGATCTCTAAAGGAAAAAAAAGGTCTTCCGCTAAGTTCACGGTGAGAACTTAAGTTTGTGTAAGTGCCGGCGGGCCAGAATAAAAGGACCGGCAGGCCGGACTTGGCCCGCGGGCCGTAGTTTGCCCATGTCTGATTTAGACCTTGCTAGAGCAGTACGGAAGTATAGTTGTTATAGCGGATATAGCATACTGATACGTTGATTAATCACCTTTTAATAAAACGCTATTGCCTCTAGGGTCAATATTTCTCACAACGGTGCTCATGAGGCTGATGTTTCATTTGCTAAAATACACTAACAGCCATTTTTAATCAACAACGATTCAGCAGTTTATTGCTTTTTGTTAAGAATGCGCTAAAGTGGTACTTCATTGTGCAACAAAAAAATTCTTTGCGGCTAAGTCCAATGTAGGTTCACATGACCGTAAAGTCTATTTTTTAATTTTCATCTCTGTTTGTTTGAAGGAAACAAAAATTCTTTTCAGCTGTGTGATTGCTGGCAATTTGAAAATCAATCGTGAAGGAAATAGGCCAGCTTCATAAAGACCATCAGTTAGCCTAATACAATGTGCGAAAAGCGAAAATAGGCCGGTAAAGCGTACGTGGAATACATCCTTGTGCAAAGTAATCTGGGCAGTTGAAAAAAAAAACGCATGAATTTAAGACATTTTGCTTTTATTTGAAATTTGGAGAAAGCACAGTTTATTTTTGTGGATATTGATAACTGAAATGTCCACCACTTGCTTTGAGGACTAGATCTACTCGTTTTTTCATCGACAGCACCAACTTTTTGCAGATGTTTTTGATTTCATCATCGTGAAACCATATGTGTATTACAGACTAAATCAGCTTGGTTTTTGTAGTGCAGTCCTGCTTCCTCAAGCGATTTTTCACAATGAACCACAGGTGTTTTATAGGATTAAGGTCTGGAGCATTACCAGGCCATTCCATCACTTCCATTTTCACTTTTTGAAACAATTTGTAATAATCTTGGCCTTGCGACCTGGGGCAGAGTTTTGTTAAAAAATGACTTGAGGATGAAGGTTTGCCAATTTTCTTGATACTCTTTTTTTATTATTGGCAAATAAGTTTTGCTGTTCATCATCCCCTCAATAGGCTCGAGAGCTCCCGGGCCATTGACAGAAAAGCATCTCCAAGCCATCTTTTTGTCCAGATATTTAACGGATTAAACAAAGTGCTCTTCTCGAAGTGGCTAACCTTCATTCTCAAGTCATTTTTTAACAAAACTCCGCCCCAGGCCGCAAGGCCAAGATTATTACAAATTGTTTCAAAAAGTGAAAATGGAAGTGATGGAATGGCCTGGTAATGCTCCAGACCTCAATCCTATAGAACACCTGTGGTTCATTGTGAAAAATCGCTTGAGGAAGCAGGACTGCACTACAAAAATCAAGCTGATTTAGTCTGTAATACACATATGGTTTCACGATGATGAAATCAAAAACATCTGCAAAAAGTTGGTGCTGTCGATGAAAAAACGAGTAGATCTAGTCCTCAAAGCAAGTGGTGAACATTTCAATTATCAATATCCACAAAAATAAACTGTGCTTTCTCCAAATTTCAAATAAAAGCAAAATGTCTTAAATTCATGCGTTTTTTTTCAACTGCCCAGATTACTTTGCACAAGAGTGAATGTGCTACCATGATAGTAAGAAGTCTCCGTATGTTACCATCATAGACGCACGGTAAAGCGTACGTGGAATATGTGCTACCATCATAATGAGAAGTCTCCGTGTGTTTCCACCATGCCCCTCCCCAACCCCTTGGCACTGGCGTTGTTGTAGATTATAGAACACACTAGCACCTCATCCAATCAAATGCTGTGACCATCGTCAAACCACGGTCAAACATCATTACCCAGGTCCCAAGATAAACTATTTGGTCAAGAATTTTACGTAATATTGTGGCAAGCAAAAGCGCGAATGACCTAGTAGTGCGGGCAATTATATTCCAATCTTTCTGACCTCATAAAGACTTGAGAATATCATAGCTACCAAAATGTAAATGCAGTAACGTTCACAAAGCGTAACTCTTAACCATACTCCAACATTTTCTTTTACCTAAATAAGAATATATTTCAACATTCGATTAAAACAGCAGCGGTAATTTATATCTAGAGCAGAACACCTAGAGCAGAGGTGACGAACACCTAGAGCAGAGGCGATGAACATGCGGCCCGCAAAAGAATTTCCTGCAGCCCGCGAACATTTTGGCAAGACCACACTACTCTTGAACTTTCTTTTTCCAACTATCCTTGCAGTTACTGTAGTAGCTAGTAGGGAATAGGGATTATGTAAGTTTGCAGAAATGAATTGGCGAGCTTGTAAGACCATATACGCAAATTTAACTGCTTTTTTAAGATACTTGTTATTCTGTTTTTCAATCAATATTCAATTAGCCTTTTCTTTCAATGTCTTCAGCAAACAAACGAAAGATCGTAAAATGGGTTTTTATGGTAGGCCTATTGTTTTCGGTTGTTCGTTACTGGTGATCAACATTTTTTCGTTATTAACGGGTCTCATAATAGGTCTATGACTAAAAAATTATGCGGCCCGCTTACTCATTGGTAAGTGACAAAGTTGCCCGCGGTAGCCAGAGATGGACATTTATCGAGATACAGTAATTTATTGGCGATAGTTATCGGCGATAATTTATTACCAATTATCGTTATTGCTCCTAATAATGTGGATTTATCGATTACCGATATCGCTTTTGTAATACATTTTGTCATCACCAATAAATTATCGCGATAAATCATCGCCGATAAATGATTCTTTATGTACACATTGTTCAAAGTGGGTGAGTTGGCGCTGTAAATAAAATACACAGTGTCCATAAAGTCTTGTTGCAATTAAAAAAAATCTCTTTGTTCTATTTAATGCCAGGGCAGAGTTCGTGAACTGCTTTCTTTTCTAAAAAATGTAAAAAAAACCTTACCGCAACGTTTATCGGAAAAATTTATCGGCGATAATTTATAGATTATCGATATCGCTTTAAGAAATTGAGATTTATCGATTATCAGTATCGCCCAGGGTTTTTTGAAATTATCGATTATCGTTATCCATTTAGTACAGAAAGGTTTATCGTGCCCATCACTGGCGGTAGCAAATAGGTTCGTCACCCCTGACCTAGAGTTTCTTAGACCAACTTAAAAACGGTACCGGTAGGGTTAAAATGATTTAAATGAACATCGTAGAAGAGTAGTGTAGGGATATTTGTTTACAACCACAACGATTGAAGAGAAAAACAAAGTTATTGCAGGCTGACCTAAACCGAATTATTAGAATTAACTGAACTAATTCTAAAATTTTCTTTAATCTAGAGTAGACCCAATTTCCAAAGAATTTATTTTAACATTCGATAAAAAGAGCAGTTTTATTTCATATTCGCAAACTTCCGGTAATTTATATCGGCAAACTTCTGTTTTAGCGAGTCTGCGTAAATTTAGTTGATTACCAGTACCTCGAAAACAGAACCATCGTTTGTCATTGGTGGTGGGTAAAGTAAATTACTACGATGGTGCTCTTTTATTACTGGATTTGTCATGTAGAGGCGTGCGCAGAATTTTTCAATGGGGGGGTTCACTGACGTCACATCGTGATGACGTAAGGACTCTGCAATTACAGTAGCTCAGAGATATTTAAGTGCATCGGGTTGTAATGTTTCTAGTCTATTATTGCGCAATTGCAGTAAACCATGCCATAACGAAGCAAGCAACCAAAGATATTTCATTCACACTTTTGCTTGATTCTTTGCGCTTCGTTTAAAAAGAGAAAAGGTTTCACGGAAATTTAAGCTGTCAAGCTGTGATTAAAAAGTTTTTGTTGACTAGATTAAAAAATTTTACTGAAAAAATTTTAGCTGATCCCATTTTTGGGCCATTGGAAGGTTAGCACACGAAAGTAGGCTAGCTTTCACAACGTCACAAACAGGATGCAGCCAGAGGGTAAAACAGTCAATTGCTTTTGTCACACCTAACGCTTTCACACTTTCACGCCAAACGCTTTCACACTTTAAGTGCAAATCTGGCTTTAATCGGCCACAAAACACTAACACTCTTAAAACAATTCACATTGTAGTTTATACGGTACTAACCAAGTGTACTTTAACATCAGCAGTGACTGCTTTAACAGCTTACATTATACTGAGCTGTTGTGTGGTTTTATGGCGCTTTATAACTACTAAGGTCCTTTAGCGCCAGGACTAAATTTTGTCCAGAATTCACTGACGTATTTTTAATCTCTGTTCATTTCATCCTCCGCGCTACACTTAATTGCTGAGCGTTTAGCAAGTGTAACAGTAGATACCAGTTTTAAAGTCTTTGGTTTGACCCGACTGAGAATAGAACCCAGTCTACCAGCTTCCCAGGCGAACGCTGGCAAGCACAAAACACTCTGCAAAGCGCAGTTATAGAGTGACGTGCAAACGCATTGTAAATATAGGTCACAGGAAAAACAATTTGTGGATTGATGATTAGTTCATTTTGTAGCCCTGAGTTCGATTACACAAGAAACAGTTTATCACAGCTTCCCTTCAAAAAATCTTTTTTGAAAAACCAACATTGATACAAACAACGCATATAAACCTTGATATAAACATTTAATATGCACTCATTATGAAGGGGGCAGTTTCTCCCATAACTGTCTGGAAAAGCGAAGATGGTGGAGCATGAAAAATACAGCCCTCTCTCTCAAAACATTTTTAACTAAAATAAATTACGAGCGCGAGAGGAATCTCTAATCATGCGATTAAAGTCAAAAACAGCGTCGGTATTATTTAAATATTTTTCACCTAAATCACAGGGTCGATTTTATCATCAGATAATCTCAAAGACATAATCGAGGTGTCTGGGAAACGAAGCACTCCAGCTCCTGAGACAGTTACGATGCGTAAAAACAATTTTGCCTACCCCCCCGCCCCCCGTTCCACCACTGAACCTCTTTAAATCTTTCGTTGGTCTGGTCTTCCTTGGCAGTATTTTTATTTTATTTTTAACACTTAGGGCAGTGCCAATTTAGTGTTATATATTTTAATATTTTTTCGACAAACCGGCCGGTTATAGCGCAGTGTTAAGGATGTCGCTATCGATGCGGAAGATCTGAGGTTCAATTTCCAGGTCGATCAAATCGGACACGATCAAATCACTGTGTAGCCAAAGGCTGCGACGTTTCTTTGGAGCTGCGTTGCCCAGGCGTAAAAGCCGCGGGTTCGGACCCCGCCACTTGTTATCCACGGTTAGGTGCTACAGTGGGTTCAATAAAGCGAGTAGGCCTACAGTGAAGATTTACTTTGATTTAAAAAAAATTTGTGTGCAGCCGCTGGCGACGCTGTGCCGATTTGACCGGCTCGGTAATCGAACCCCAGACCTTTCGTACCGATAACCTATGCGCTTAACAACTGAGCTAACGGCCCAGAAACCTAACCCAAAACCTCCCGCGCCGATAGCGATGTGTCTGACCACTACGCCAACTGGCCGGTTCGGTCAACTCAAAATTATGACTTTGCAAGCGAAACATCTGCCTGCGTTGCAACCATTCTCTTCCAAGAATGCCTTCTGTGCTGAAACGTTGTCTTGTCCAACCATAGCCGTTGAGAACAATCGCTTTATGACATAACAACGCGACTCCAGCTTTAACAGCGCCCATTGACTTTGTCTAGGGCCGGCGTGATTTTGAGTTAGTCTTTGGTTCAAGCGCATCGCACCAGAAAAGTTTGACTGCCGGTATTATTGCATCACAATGAAAGTTTTTCAAAATTATAATGAGGAAGATGAATAGCACAGAAAAACATGATAGCAATTTCGGCAATCTTTGTATCAAAAGAGGCGGATCGTTTCAAAAAGAGATGTTTTCATTTTTTTCCATTCCCCCCCCCCCCCCCCCCGTGCGCACGCCACTGGTGTCATGTTACTGTTTCAATATCCAACAATGCTTTACATGCCTTTTGTTTGCAGAAAACGTGGAAACGTACCTATCTCTGAAAGTGCTCTTTCAAATAATGGCGACTCTTCCTTGTTACCACAGCCGCAAACGAGCGTTCTTAAAGTGCGCTAAAATACTTGAAAACGTATCTTCGTTCTACCATGAAGGAAATTGGATCAATTGGACTTGCATTGCTATGTCCACCGTGATATCAGCTTGCATTTGAACAAAGTATTTGACGAAATCCCCGCAAAAATCGAAGACTAAATTTTAACTGAATTTTATGTGTAATTTAGTTCCACGCTTTGTAAACAACTTTTCATTTCTGTCCTACTTCTGGGCCCCAGAAATTCAGCCCTAAGCCGCTAGTGCCCAGCGGTCAATTTTTTTTTTTAATTTATGTAAAAAGCATCGCCAAGCGGTCACCTTTTCTAATTAAAATAAGTTCGAAAATGAGTGTTTTTCATGCAAAAAACAGTAAAAATCCGTTGGCGTTTGAGGTTTCGCCCCAGAACCCCCAGTTGTGTCCCCCCTCTGCCAAATCTAGGGTGCGACACTGGCTACCCTAAATAAGTTTAGGCAGAAAAAAGCTGGCTTTGATGGGTTGAGTGATGAGATTGACCTAGCTGTGTAGTGCAACACTTTAAAAATGCAGAACAGCTCGTAGGGGTTACGCATTACAGCAGGCCTGGCTGTTGGCTACCGCACACCGGTCGATTTTGTACATTTATACAAACCTTAGGCCTGCCTGCAATTATTCATGCTAAACCGCTATGTTTCGGGGTTTGATAAAAAAAAATACTCTCAACAAACAATTTGCATTTTAATTGTTTGAGCTAAATTGCCAATGCTTTATCGCAGTCTAAAAACAATATAGGTCTAATAAAGCTCTAACAAAAACTTCACAAATGTTTCTACACAGAGCTATACCATCAAAAACATCGCAATTAACCACGCAAATAGGCAACACAAAAACTTTTCACGTGTAAAACAAAATAGTGATTTTTGCTCCTTGCAACTAACGATACTCATTGGAATACTAAATTAAATATATAGCTTATGAAGTATCAACAAAAATAGATCAAAAATTTAAACAGCTTCGAGCGAAATTTGTTTTCATAGCGGTAACTCAATTGACTAGGTCTGTGTAGCCAATGTCGCGAAAATTCAATGCTTGTTTAACACTTTAGCCCCTGCATACAAAATAAAATACTTCAAGAAGGGATGTAAACTTTAGCAATAAAATGTTATTCTATCCGGTATCTTGTAGTAGACGAAATTCTAATCAGAAAAGAAACAGACTTCTGTGTAACTTAAAGCATTATGAAACAAATACAAAAAAAAACTACACTTGAATTTCGTTTTCTTCAATTGATTCAACGTCGTTGCGAATTTCGTCCAAGAGCCAATATGTTGTCAGGGTCCCCTTTCCTTTAATAGGAATTTCTCCCCGTAATTGAAGTTGAAAGTTTTCATAATCATCCAACAGCTCTTTGGTCGATTCCGAAACGTGGATGGACAACGCTACAAAAAACATAAAAACAAATCAGTTGACAAAAAAATGAGCAGGCTCTACAGCAAAAAGAGTTGGCACTATTCTTTGATTGGATTGATGGTTTTGTCAGATCGTGTTTACAATGAAAACAAAAATTTGAAATATCAAGTTTTGTTATTAGTCAACTTACGTAGTCCTGTTGATTCCATCCTGGATGCTGTATTCACGGTATCACCGAAGAGACAGTATCGAGGCATCTTCAGTCCAACTACACCAGCACAACATGATCCTTGAAAAAATACAACAGCAATGCTTTCATTATAGCCTATAATTTTATCAATCAAGGTTTTAACTGTGTTTTTTCAGGCGAAATACGAGCACAAATTTGACCTTAGCCATAAAATTAATGTTCTATGTGACGCCAGAACCGAACGAAGTTTATTTCACGGTACGTTCACGATACGCAATTTAAAATATCAGTGTAGTCTATTCCGCAAAAAAAAACACAAAAACATGCAAGAAAATTTGAGTTAAAATCGTTTCAAAGATTTTAATGAAATCCTGAATTAGCCGATGTGAAATATTATGGCGGCGACTGAATCCCATGACCAATGCATCACTTTTGTAAAATTCTTTGAAAAAACGCTGAATTCTTTATGAAAAGTCATAGCTGCTTAATAAACCCAGCGTGGTGGAATGAAACGTTTTATGGTGCATTTAATTTATGACCAATACACTGCAGTGGCTGAACCAAGCGATAAAATTAGCCACGACTGCCTAGATACAGACTACAGTACGTTAGTGCCTTATGTTCAGGCCATTTTTACCAGTGTGAATTCCAATTCTGAGTTGTAGTTGATCAAGAGGACGATGTCGTATTCTGAAGCTCTTGACAGCTTTTAGCAACGCCAATGCAGTGCGCGCTATTTCAACCACATGACGAGTGCCGTTACGCTCTGGCAAGCCTGATACCAGCATGTACTCGTCTCCGATTGTTTCAACCTAAAACACCAGGAGAATTAAAAAACAATTCTTAAATACTTATACGTAAAAAATTAAGCGATTGGCCTATGACAAACCACTGCACTTAAAGTAAGCAATTATAGACAAAACTGCAATGTAAAATTCTATTTTTAATGCTACTAATTACTTTGTAGACGTCAAAAGTATCGATTGCTTCATCGAAACAAGTGTAGAGATCGTTAAGAAAACTGACGATCTGCATTGGACTCGAAGTAGCAGATAAAGCTGCAAAGTCGCCGATGTCGGTGAAGCAAATGGTAACACTTTCAAATGCTTCCGCTGGAACTACTTCACCATGTTTGAGCCGAATAATAACGGGCCTACAAAGCAAAATAGCTGTAATGTAGCAAAAACCTCAGCAAAATCACTGAAATAACCAGGTATAAAAACAAATCCAGAAAGCTGTGGTAATGTGGAAGCCTATACATATTTTGAGCATTTAAGTACAATTTTACGTCTATAAAAATTTTATTGCCTAACTACATCCAATTAATGCAAAACATTTACTCTATTCAATTCCTGTTGGCCTCTATTTAAGTTTAATAATTTTCAACCAAAATTTGAAAATACAAAAGAAGCTTGAAGATTATTCAAACAAAAAATTCTCAGTGTAAGATGAAATGTCAGATAAATAAAAATGTGTAATTGATTACTGCCTAATGATAACGTTGCTGGTAAACAAGCATGTTTATTCCAATTGAGGTTATCAAAGTGCTGTAGGGGAAATCACAATGAATGACACAGCCCAGGTTTTCAAAACAAACTGATTGCAATAAGACACCTAATGCCTTGGGATTTTCTAGAAGATGTATTGTGATAAGTTTCAAACATTTCGAGCAGTGACACAAGCTATGAAATAAATCTGTTGACACTCATTAATTTTAAAGCCTTTTTCCCAATACAATGGCTCAAACCGATGGGTTTGAATAAAGTTAAGGGAAGCTGAAAGGTTTAAATAATACAATCTTTCTTTATGCTTTAAAATTAGATTAGTGTTATTTTTGTCAGCTTTTACGGAAAAGCGTTTTTGAAAATACACTTGACAGAAACAAAGTCTTTGTCTGTTCAATAGGCCAAATCAGATATAGAAAATACGTGATAGGTTTAGGCAAAAATAACTGCTCAGCATTTGCAGTGTTTTCAACACACAAATAAGAGTATTTGACTAGGAATAACAAAACTTCTCCAACTTGCCATCGCAAATAAAAGGTTTTTGCAGATCCGAAATGTGTGGTTTGCCTATTTATTTACTTGTTACATCCGCTTAGAGGATGATGCAAAACTTACGCAGAATGATACGTTTATAATACGAACAGTTTTACAACAAGCTTACTCTGGAAGCATTTGATAGAGTAGGTCGTCTGCTTTCTGTTTTTCTTCGTGGTATGCAGCTGTTCTCTCTTCCACTAACCCCTCCAAATTCAACGCGTATTGTTCCAAACGTTGCAATAAATTTTCCACCAAATTGCCATCATTTTCACTGCAGCACAATAGAGTAACAACAACTACACCACGAACATTCTAGCTCAATACTTCTGAACTTTCAATATGCAAAAACCAATCAAGTTGAGTGACAACGAAGAAGGTTAATTGATTGAAAATCCAAAACCAATGAGATAAAATATACTCCATGATGTCCAGAGGGGTCATCATGTTCTCCATATGAATATTTTTTCGGCTTCAAGTTTCCGGGCTTGCTATACAGCATTAACATTACATAATTAACGTGTAGTTACTTTTTCATTTTTCATGTTGAAAATTTGATTATGATACAAAAACAAGGTCTTTTGACCCACCACAAAAATGCACACAAAAACTGAGTTCTCGTGATTGAGTCATAAACTCATCATACTGTGACATCCTATAAAAGGATGTTACAAAATGGTGCGTCGTTCAGAGATGTTGGAACAACTAGTCTTGTTCCGATATATTTAAAAGTAAAAATGTAACTCATTTCTTCAGAAACATTTTAATCGAAGCACATGGGTGTTTATTTTGGTGATGTTCCATCACAGAAATCTGCTGCAGTACTATCGGCGTAACCAAACTTTCTAGCCAACGTTCCACAGAAGATTTTGTTATTTATTTGAAAAACCTGCTGCTCACCTGTTCAGACGTTCAATGATTTTCTTTGCATTGGCAAAGGTAGGCCTTTCATTTGGTTCTTCATGCCAACATTTCTGAATTAACCCACACATATCTTCACTCAATTTGTACATGTCAAGCATCGGTCGAAAATAAGGCTTGAAACCACAACGAACTTTTGTAACAATATCTGTTCATGCAAATTAACGCTGTATAATCACATAGTTACGTGGAACTTGAAGAATTTGTTGCACTAACCTTTACAAGACAAGTTTGATTTTCCGATATAAAAAGGACCTTTTCTCATAGCTATTTCTTGCAAAATAATTCCGAAACTATAAACATCACTTTTTTGTACTCCTGCCGGACCGTTTGACAACCCTCTCAAAACTTCTGGTGCTGTCCAAAGTTTTTCTACAACACGTAAAAATGACTGAGATACAGCAAATGAGCTCAAAAATAAAGTAGCCTAGAACTCGTTTGAAAAACGCAATTCAATTGCAGTATAACATCGCTAAAAGTATTTGCCCTTTGTACTTGTAAACCAATAATATACTAAAGACAGCATAACTAACGGAAATACGACTAAAAAAAGTTACACCCAAGGGCGTTGAAGGTGGGGGCTGAGGGAGGCTGAAGCCCTCCTTATATTTTTTCAGCCCCCCCGTAGAAATTTTGAGCCCCTCTTCAGTCCCCCTTACAAAAATTTATAACTACAATACACCTTATTGCACTTCGACGTTGGCTCATGGCGTCGCTTGCTATTTGTTCCTTTTCTTCATTGTTACCATCAAACCAACGTACTAACTTTTGCAACTTAGCGACAAAAGTAAACAAATCAACAAAATCGCAAAAACTGTTGGATTTCCTGGTACCTTAGAGTACACAGCTCTTAGAGCTTTATAATGATGTAACAGTTAAATTTTCTCCAATTTTAATAGAAACTTCTGTGCAAATAACAGCGAAACAACAAAATATCAAATTAGAATTACAGTAGCTAGCTTGTCTTAGGCGCAGTGGCGTAGCGAAACATTTTAAAAGGGGGGGATAATTTTCACGTTGTTTTCAAGCATATTTTTTTTCGGCAGAACAAATTTGAAGCTGATTGAGACACAAAAAAGCTCCATAAGGGGGTCCAGGGTCATGCTACCCCGGATATTTTTTGAAAATTTACATGCTGCGTATGGGTATTTTAGTGCTTTTTGAATAATTTTCACGCAATTTTTTTTAATTTTTGACCCTAATTCTGAGTGCTTCGCCAAATTGTTACCGGTAACCTAAGCGAGCTCGTACAGCCCATTGATCGCTTTCTCGTGATAGTAGGATAAATATGCAACTAAACACAAAAAAAATTTGATTCATTTTGTTCGCACATTTTCGGTTATGCGTGCTTAAGGCGCAAGGCTTATCGCTATCGAAGAGGTTCGTAACTACAGAAAAATTGTATACATCAAAAATATTTTTGAAAATGGCTGGTGGAAGGATGCATACCTTTTATCCTACCACCCTGGATCCGCCCCTGGCCATAAGCTACAGAAACCATCAAAAGAGTTTGGCATGCAGTCATTAGCACCATTAGTTTTGTTCTTTTTTACTTAGGCTATAGGCAGAGACAAAAAGGGGGGGGGAATGACACAATACTCCTTCCCTAAATACGCTCCCGTCTAGAAGCCTGAGACTAGGAGCTTGTGAACGGATAATAAGTTCATTTAAAAGAGAATTAGGCTTAAACACGTTTACAAACGTCGATCTGGCCACTGTTTGTTATAGCAGCTTGAGGAAAGCTTAAGTTCATCAAGCTATCTCCAAGTGACTTTTACTGAAGTGAAGTGCATGGTACATATGACAATGTTGCGATAACAAGGAGGGGGGTCTGAGGGGCTTAGCCCATCAGACGTTGATATGGTAACACAAATTTCAGCCCCCCCTTCCCCTTCTTAAAAGTACTTTCAACGCCTCTGGTTACACCTTTACCCTGCTTTGTACAAAACCAAAACTTATCATATTGATTTTTTTAAAAGTCCTTTACAAGGGATTAGCACCTAACTAAATCTTGTTTAACCACATTGCAGGTAATGTCACCACAGCTAAAAGAAGGAAGATCTAATAGAAAACCAAAATTCATTATAAGCATAATTAATATAATCACTTTCATATTCGCGGTCAGAATCGTCACCAGTTGTATTGTTTCGGAATGCTTGTAATCCATAATCAGTAATTTTTAAAACGATTCGAGAGTCAACAACGCAATTCGGAGATTTCAAATTGCCATGGTAATGCAGCGCACTTCCATGTAAAAACGACATTCCTAAAAACAATTCATAAATATAGCTCCGACTTGATGAAAAATAGCACTTTGTAACGTAGCCTATATTGCACGATTAATGATGGAGCGAATAGGTAAGGGCTTGAAGGCTTGTTTTCGTCAGTACACTAATATTCTGGGATAAAAAATTGTAATGCAATTTTCACTCTTGGAGATAGTTTGAAGCTTACGCTGTACCAGTCAAGTTTGACGCAAGCGATTTGCCGCCAGAGCAATTCACATTGCGTTTAACGAAAAGCACTTAGAGTCAGGTACCGGTAACGGCTGGCCGACTTGTATATCGGTTAAAGTAGTGTATATTACATGTATTGTATAATGTAAATCCTACCAACAAAGTTCAGTCACTCTTGATCGATATTGTAATAATAAAACTACTAATGCACATACAAGAGCGATCTAAGCAAAAAGTGCTGTTGCACCAACACCTGTTTACCACTTGAAAGTACAATAACCCGTTAAGTGACTTTCGCAACCTCCCAAGAAGTGAAATTGACGGCTTGCTTTTTTTTACTCTCTTTTAAATGCGGGATGTAAACACCGAATTGTGAGTGTGGTGCCTCTGAGCAAACTACAGACCACATCATTTCTACATGTTTGCAATGATGACACCCGACGCTGGCTTAAAATCAACGCCGTCAACATCTAAACCGTCGGAAGAGGATACCGAATCGAAATTGAACTTTTGATCTGGTCTTCTTTAGAAGCTGTGATTTATGTACTGGTCTGACAGAATGTAAGCTTCAAGCACTTGTTGCTTCATAACTGCGCTTTTATAGTCACCTTTTTCATTTTTTTAATTCAACCACGAAAAGTTTTTCAATAAATGCTGTTTGATTTTTCGTTTGGTGTGTAGAGTTATACTAATCTACAGCAAAACCACCGCAGTTTATAGTCAAGTTGTTTCAAGGGCAACTAAAAAGCCTAAGCCTAATGAGGCCGCGACTAGCCTCGCAACAACCTACCAACCTTTAACTAAGTCGTTCATGAGAGAAAGCCTGAACATTTTGTCCATGTTTATTTCTTCGTTCATTAAGATATCTCTTAAGCTTCCTTTTCTACAGTATTCCGTCAAAATACAAGCATGCGGCCCGTCCACACTTGCTCCCAGAAAATGTGTAAGATGTTCGTGTGTTATGTCCCTCATCTAAAGCAAAAATGTTGCATTAAAGATTTATAGTTTATATCACTTACAATAGAACACAACATTCGTTTAAATACTTGGGTGTTAAGATATGGAATTCTATTCCACATAACATCAAGCAACATTCCACGTTTCGAAATTTCAAAAATTCGTACAAATATTACCTTGTTAGTTATTACGAATAACGTTCTTGGTATGTTATTGCTATTACCTAAATTGATTCTACAGTATTGTGATTATACAGCTAACTTTTAATCGAAAAAATATTCCATTCCTGGCATAACTAAGGCTTTTGATATTTATGTGGGCTATTCAATAATTGCAATAGGGCTGTTGCTTGACTTGAAGACCTATGGTCCCTTCGCAGTAGCCTGTTGCTCCTTTTTTTTTTTTTTCAAAATTGCGTCAGTTATGTGTAACGTTATTGATGTTATGTATGAGCAACGAATAAAATTCTGTTCTGTTCTATTCTGTTCACTTATACTAGTAAACATCAAACTCACAGCATGGCCACTGCGCTCTGTTTCACCCCCAAAACGATCATGAGGTGACTTATTCAAATAGTTAAAATTTGTAGCATATGATCAAAGGTAAGACCAAAGTTAACAAGTTAGGCTACTCATTGCTCATACGTAGGCTTAATGGTATAGCATTTTCCTAAAAGTATGAAATGGTTACAGAAACAAACTTACATGTTTTAGCTCCATTAGTACATGCTTGGTCAAGTCGACTTTCTTTTTGTTGGAAAGCTTCATGACTACAGTTTTGTCCTGCACGTATTATACTTTTGATAGCTTACATGAAATGCATAATTGCACACTGAAGAAAATCGAAGTCGTAAGATCTACTGTACTGAACCTCTCTTGCCATAAAAACGTCCTTCTTGAAGCAACGTCTTACAATGACGGTGGACAGTTGGTACTGTTAAATTTCTTTTTTTCTTGAAATGAAGACATTAGACAGCAATGATGCCAAAATATCACAAATATACAGCAAATAACCGGTGAGCTTAGGTAAAATAAACCTTTCAGCCGTTTTTTTCTTATATATATTTCATTGCATATTTATCCTACTATCACGAGAAAGCGATCAAAGCGCAATAACGGCCTCGTGTAGGAGTTGCCGACCACCAGTCTACCACACCAAGATGGAAGAATCCCGTTCAGTGCCTTTCCCACAGCACAACGAGTAAACTTGCCGGCTTGCTCTCCACACTGTTCCTTTAATCCTGAACGTCAAGCAGGGAAGCTGTAAATACCAATCTTTACGTCATTGGTTTAACCCTACTCGGAAGCAAACCCGAGTCTACAGCTATAGAGGCAGATGCTCTTACCACTCGGCCATCTAAGCTGTACTTGGTCATCCCTCACCACTCGGCCATCTGTTTTTTTTTTTTATGTAAAAAAAAAAAGTAATCAAATATGAGTACTGTAAAATCGGTTATGAGTAATAGGTTATGATATTCATTGCCCATGAAAGAACTAAACCTAAAAACAAGCCTGAGTTTCAATAGACGTGCTCTAGTGTTCTGCAGATTTTGACAGTTACAGCATATGAGAGCTAGCGAATACATTAATTGAACTAAACTGGTATTAAAATGCCCAGGAGCGTAGCCAGGGGGGGCAAAAGGAGCAATTGCCCCCCCGAAATGTTTTCAGTGAACACTAGCCTACAAACAAAGATACTAATGCTATAACGTAAATCTACTAACAACGCAAGCAGAGGCGGATTAAGACCACTTTTCGACAAAAAAACTACGCTAAAATGAGTATTTTTCTTGCAAAAACCCTTGCCGAATCCCGAGTGCGCCACTGGAAAATCTATGAAGTTTTGCCTCCCCCCAAAAAAATTTTGGGCTGGCTACGCCACTGAAAATGCCTAATACCAAAGCTTGTTTTGACACTTTTGTTTAAATTAGAAAAGAAGACTTGCCTTGTAAAAGCAGATTGCTGTGAGACCTCGCCAGGGCTTCTCTTGAACTGACGATCCCGAGCTTACTTTACGCTGCAAAAAAAGATTGTCATTGCGGTTAAATAAAATTAAAGCTAAAACACATTAAACAATGAAATATAAACGGCAAAACAAACAAAATAAATTGTTAAAAAAACCACGTACATCATCATCAAAAACTTTGTCATCCTTTTTTGAATTTGAAGACCATTTTCGTTTTCGTCTAAACGACCGTTTGGGAATTATTCCCGGTGAAAGAGAAGGAACATACAAAGACATAAACTCCCCGATGGTTGTATCACTTTCAGAATTAAATCGTGAGTTACCGAACCAGATGTTATCGCAAAGTGTTCCACCGAGTATACTGTTTGGCGATACGGGACGAGTAATATCGTTCCAAGAAACTTTCCACAGTTGGCGATGTAATTCTTTGTCGATATTCTTTTTCCTGGAAATATGATAGTTTGTTTATATTTACGTAAATACGTGATTCTGATTGTGTTTGTTTTCAAATACAAAATAAACAATCAAAATTTTCGCTGAATTGGACAAGCTAGTCAAATGTTGCAGAGCAGTGTTCCGTTAGTACCGTATTTCATATCAATGCAGCTTCAATAAGATGTTTTTGCGGTTTATTATCACCAGGGACGTATTTAGAGGAGGGTTTGTACCATGCTCCCCCTCACTTTTTGACTTTGCCTTTCAGTAAAAAAAAATAAATGCTGCTGAGTGATTGAAATATGCCAGATTTTTTTTTTGGCTTTTGCAGCTTACGGCTCCCCCTTTTAAAATATCTCGCTGCGCCATTAATTATTACTTACAAAAAATTGTGCAAACTGTCGTGACATCTATATATAAGATAAGGTAAATTTTACTGAGCATGCAAAACAGTTTAAGATTACTGAATATCTTATCATCCTAATCATATTTTCGCAATCTTCTGCGGTTGCAAACACTAATTAGCACAGGGTCCGCACTCTCCCAGCTCCGTCAATAATAAAAACATCACAGAAATTATTAGTCAAATAGCATTCTTTTACATTTTTTTGCCTGCAATTCGCAAAGCTCGCAGTCTTGAAAACTTAACTGATACACCGTAGCCTACCTGTAATTCAAGTACATTAATGCTCCCATCACAAACATGCTTGCCAAGCCAACAGCAATTGCAGAGATTTCCCATGCATTCCATTCTAAATAAAAATCAACAAAGCAATGAGCCAAAGTTAAGTAACATTTTGTGCAGCAGGACGATTTTAAACTTTGTTTGATTTTTCATGAAATAATCATTTACCCTGTCGAAATTTATACATCCAGGCACCATTACCCTGTCTAACTTGTCCAATTTTAGTGGGCTTTAGGCCCGAGGTTTTTGATTCTAGTTTCTGCCTCATAATCAATTTTTTGATGTTATAATTACGTTAATAAGCCCACTAAAATTGGACATGCAAACAGCACAATTCCCACTAAATCGGACACGTAGAGACAATAATGCAGTAGGTAATAAAACCAACTGATTACAAAGTCTTCAAAAATTCTATTTGTCTTGTACTTATAAACTGCTTGAAATCGTTAAATATCAACACAATCAAGGATTTAAACCAACTTTTCACGCATCTTTCGCCTTTGAATCCACACTTAGGAACATCAGTAGGAGGAGACCCATTTGGCCATGATATATCGAGGGTTTCTCGGTATGTATCACTTTTTGCGCTGAAACGACCTGATACTCTAATTTCACCTACAGAAAAATTACAAACAATTTTGGCAAAACTGCATTAGGCTGTTTTTAAAACCATGATTTTGCTAAATCTAAAAGGTGTCTCAACATTCACACGTATAGCACGATGCACCATTGCACATGACTTCGTAGATCAAAAGCTTTCGTATAAGATAGCAAAAATATAGCTCAACTTGATAACCAAAT
This sequence comes from Gammaproteobacteria bacterium, assembly GCA_963422205.2. Lineage (GTDB taxonomy): Bacteria > Pseudomonadota > Gammaproteobacteria > Eutrophobiales > Eutrophobiaceae > CAXMWX01. Next base: position 745,712 of record CAXMWX010000005.1, read on the forward strand.
CAGGATCAAGACCCTTAATTATGCTAATCCTTTGTTTTTTTGGCCAACACTAATAGCAGCACATTTCAATATCTGTTCTGAAGCATGATTTTTGGCAACTATGAGAGCAATAGCACAGCAGCTGTAAATCTCTCAGACCATTGTTTTAACTTTTTGGGACCTGCGACTCTTTGAAATGTTCTAAAAAAAAAGCCTAGGAACCCAGGCAAACAAAAACGCTGTGAAGATCACTATCAAATAGCTGAAGTAAAAATATTGCAATAATTGTATTTGGATTAACACACTCCTTGAAGCCCCACAGCGGTCTCATTTGGGGTTCATGGTCTCAAGCGCTAAATTGTACCGACCTGTTTTCGGGTCCAAGCGTCGGATAACTAGATCCAACAGACGATCCCCTTCATCATCAAAAGATATTTCTCCTGTCACACCTGCAGTATACTTGTCACAGTTAGATTTTTGTGAGTAAATTTTTATAATGGAATCAGCTTTTGAAACAAACTAAACCATCACGAATCAGATTTGGTTAAAAGTTTTCCACACACCACGTTTACCTTTTGTCCGTCGTTAAACTACAGTACTAGTTTGTTGAGTATGATCAGTTATTTTAAGCAATTATTTTTATAACTTTGTTTTTATTTTACGTACCTTCAAAAGTGTGTCCCGCAATGAAATGTTTTAGGAGTTCTGAACCTTTAAATTCATTTTTTGCATCACTTGAGTGAACCCCGGCTCTTCTACCCAAACTGCTATTAATTACATGGGCCAATGTGAGCAAAGAGTCGTGGAAGAAGGCAGGGTATAAATTTTTCTATAAGTGCAAAAAACAATAACTTATATAAATAATTAATGGAACGACTGTTAAAACCAGAAATAAAAACAACTACAGTAAACAGAACAGCTAAATGTTAGTGCAAATTTATGCGGGTACTAGGCTGTTAGCCTAGCAGTAAGTGATTGCATTCAACGTAAAATTAAGCCTTTTACACTATAGACTTGATTTAACCATTAAAATTACTTTTTCTTGAATCAAACATTATTGCTACCAATGCAATTAGCAATTTAAAATTAGTGATTTAAAGGAGATATGATTGTTCAAGAAACTACTCAAATCTGTTCGTGAGCAACAGAAAACAAGAAGCGATGACGAAGTACAGTAAGCTTAAATGCTAATGCTACTGGTATGTTTTCGGTTATTTTTGTGCGTGTACTGTTTAGGGATGTGCCTAGTCGAGTCCGAGTACTCGGCCGAGTAATAAGGCATTACTCGGACTCGGCCGAGTCCGAGTATTAATTGATATTCGGCCGAGTATTAAGCCATTATCATTTTGACCTTTTTTATGCTTTTTATCCGAATTTGGGTCGAAATTAGGACTTCTACGGACGTGATGACTTTTTTTTTTTTGGTCTTCACCTAATTTTGAGTTCATAATTGGACGTCGTAGATACTCGGATTCGGACTCGGCCGAGTAATGTCGTGAATACTCGTTACTCGGCGAGTCCGAGTAATTTTCCTCGAGGCACATCCCTAGTACTGTTGTAAACTTTTGGATTTTAACTGTAGCACTTACTTGAAAGTATTCATCTGTGCTATTTGCGTTATAGAAAATCTTTTCCATTGTAAGTAGCTCTTCGGCTACTTCCACACTGAGATCTTCTTTTAGATCATTAGCCATGTTTCTATAACAATACATATATAGGCCTAGAGTACAATCAGGTTGCATGTGCTCATTGGTCGAGTTCATTCTTTGACGGCAGCTCTGTTGTACTTTTTCTTCGAATAAATCATGTAAAATAATAACATCATCACACCGTCTTATTGTCAAATAGGTGTAGTACATTTTCATTGTTACTTTGTCCCACATGTCCATTTTCGTAAGCAAACCTTGTGGGGTTTTTGTGATTAAAATAAATTTTTATTGCTACAACCTACGTTCCCTCTAAGCTGCGCAGCTAGCCGAGAAACCCCGCGCAGTACATTTGGTCTTCCGCGCACTGCGTAAGTATTGACAGCAAAACAAGCTATAAATAGCCTACTAGCTTTCAATCGGAAGCAAGCCCTACATTTGAGATTTGACAATTATGTTTTACAAATTCAAGGTGCAATCAGTTAATTGTGCAGTGATACCATGAAATTCTACTATGCCAGTAATTGATCGAGCATATTAACTAAAAATGATGTTATAATCATTTGACAATCTCAATGGTAATAGAACGTAGTGCCCTTAAAAACTCGTGATAAGAAAACGGCATGTTGTTGACAAAATGGAGATGTTTCGTGGAAGTACTGTTTTGACAAAGGAAGGGTTAAGCTAATCAGCACAAGGCATGAGGTAGTTAGTTGTGTGCAGGAGCGTATTTAGGGGTAGACATTGTGCCATGCCCCTCCCCCCTTTTGACTCTGCTTTTTAGTTAAAAAGAGCAAAATTAATAGTGCCTAGTGTCTGAAATATGCCAGACTCTTTTGATGGTTTCTGTAGGTATGGCAAAGGCGGATCCAGGGGGTAGGATTAGAAGTATGCATCCTCCCACCAGCCATTTTCAAAAACGTTTTTGATGCATACAATTTTTCCATAATTTCGTACTTTTTTGATAGCGATAAGCTTTACGCTATAACCACGCATAATCGACAATGTGCCAAGAAAATGCAGCATATTTGACGAAGCACTCGAAATTGGGGTCAAAAAATTTAAACAAAATTTGCCTAAAAATTATTCAAAAAGCACTAAAATAGCCATTACAGCATGTAAGTTTTCCGGGGGAGTATGTCCACGGACCCCTCTAGAGTCTTTCTGGTTTCTCAATCAGCCTTACATTAGTTTTGCAGAAAAGAAATAAGCTTGAAAAAATAAAGAAACTATGGTTCCTCCTTTTAAAATTAATCGCTACGCCACTAATTGTGTGCTTAAATGAAAAATACACAGAACACATGAGATTAAAGGAGAGAATGAAGAAATGGAAGGTAAGAGTTTGATGAAATCGTGACCTCGGCAGTCAGAGCTACGCACTTAACAAGTTACCACTAGGCCTGCATTCGTTCAAAATATTGTGTTTTTTTCTATTTTTTCAAATTTTCTGCGCAAACCTTTTTTTGGGGCTCACACGGCCTTCCATACAGCGCACACTAAGCAAGCTCTTAGAGAGAACGTTAGTTACAACCTTCATTTTTTAAACATTTATCTCGACATTATTTATGATGCAGAAGATTTAGGGTCACAAAAAGTAAACACGAATATAAGCAATTGTCAGCCTATCGATATATTGCTAATAAGAGCACAATCTATTTTGCATCTGGTAGAAAGCATGCAGAAACTATTTTACAGAATATCGTGCTGTGACAACACAGAGTTTTTTTCTTGAAGTAGTCCTAACTCGCGCATTTGACTGAACGGGTATATGCAAAAATTGTTACATATTCAAAACCAAAGGGTTACTACGGTACGGTACGGTACGGAATTATTTTCCGAATTATATTCCTCAAAAAACATACCGCACCGTAATTTCGTACTTCGCAAAAATACCGTACGTAACAGTACGGTACGAAATTATTTCCGTACCGTAATACCGTACCTTTCCGTACCACATTTTTTCAACCAATTTACGTCAAGCAAAGTTCAGCAGGAAACTTTTGCCATTGCTACGTCAAAGTTCAGATTTATCGTCCTTTTATTTTAGCTGTTGAACACAACTTTGCTTTTATAGGCTACAAAACATTATTGGTTATCCTCCATACCAGTAGATAAAAAGCGAAAACTTTGGGGGGGCAGGGCTAGTTTCATAGGCAATGATCGAGAGGACCCATTTTCGTTTGCCTTTAGGTAACAACCTCTAAAAAAGATCTTCATCGGGCGAGGGGGTGGGGGTGTTTTAGTGCCCCTTCTGGTTGCATACCTGACGAAATTAACAGTTTTAATGCCTTAATAAATCTATTCAACGTAGCATCGGTATTCAAACATCAGAACAGTAAATCAAAAAATTGTTGCAGCAAAGGCCCAGGCTACAGGCCTGCAAAAATATGAGGCATCAGGCCTCCAATAAGAAAGCATTGTTCTCTCAAAAAAGGTAGGCTACGTACGCTATTAACTGATCACTATTTGTAGATTGGCATTTTGTTTTTTTGCTTTTCTCCTTTTATGATAATTAATTGTTCTTTCCATATATAGGCACAATTTCGTTAATTAAGACTTTACCATGAACTGGTTAATTCGTTAAAACAATTTTTAAAGTTAACGGACTAATTCAACTTTTTTTAAATTGTCCATTAACTTAACGTTTATTGCTTGTCAACATCTGTTCGCGTTTTGTTAATGCTTATTACTTTTTTCATTAACTTTAAGATCAAAAGCCTTGCAAAACATTGTTTGAGCACGAAAGTTTGCTTGCACCAACACTATTGATCCAAAAGTTTGGGTTTCGGCCTAAGCCTATCAGAAAAATTGGAAAAAATTCAAAAAAGTCAGTTTAAAGGGGTTGTTCAAAAATTTTAAAGTTTTCAGATGTCTAATTAAAGGCGTAGCATGAACTTAAAGAGCCGTTTTTAGGCTTCCATTCATAGTCACACCCCTCAATCTTACTAGCAGCAGAATCAACTCTAATACTAAAATATTTGTTCCCAGTGAAATTCCACGAGCGACCTATGTTAAAAACCAATTGAACAATCTCCTGCCATGCATTACTAACAGAAACTCAACAGACTACCGGTAATAGACTACGAAAAATATAAGAAATGCCTATTGGCAAGACCATTACGTGAAGGCTTCGATATACGCAGGATTATGATTGAACAATCGAATTATAATTATTGCATAACAATTTAACTCGTTCACAATATTGTTGTTTGAAATTGTGAGGGGTCAGGGGTAACTGGTGGTGAGCGACGAACGCAACTAACGTGGCAAAGTTATAGACAAAAAGGAAAAGTGCAGAAAAAGAAAAGTGCAGTACTTGGAAGCAAAAGTGCAAAGCGTGCATTACTGGAGTACGGAAAGTGTACTTTACGGAAAATATAATACCGTATTTCCGTACCGTACCGTACTTTTCCTAAAAATTCCGTACGTAATTCCGTATCGTACTTTTTGCCAAAATTTAACCGTACCGTAATTCCGTACCGAAACGTACCGTAGTAACTCCTTGATCAAAACTAATTCTAGGGGCTTGTGTAACTCCTATTAATGAAAAATCAGCTCTGTTTGTAATTTTACGAATGTGGCATAGTGTAAACTTATGTCAGTATTGAAGATTAAATAGGATAAAGCCGTCATACGTACCTTCCAATACCAGAATTCATTTTTTCAAGAAATTGCTGAAAAGATTCTAGATGTTCATCTCCAAAAGTAACAATTAAAGCAGTTTGAAACATTTTCCTTAGTTCTTCAACCTAAAAAATTTAGTCAGCAGTAGTCACTTACAAAAAATTCATAAAAATTTGCATTACCAGACCAGACGTCCATTAGCATTAGCATTAACAGAAAAAACACAAAAAATTCATAAAAATTTGCATTACCAGACCAGACGTCCATTAGCATTAGCATTATCATGCATTAGCATTACCAGACCAGATAGGGTGACCAGACGTCCCGTTTTGAACGGGACAGTTTCGTATTTTCACCCGATTTTGAGCGTCCCGACTTTTTCTCAGATGTTCCGTTTTTTATTATTTTCGCATTTAGCGTGAGAACATGATTATGTGAGAATTAAAAAATAGAATACTTTTTTAAAATAGCAAAAAATTCATATTTCCTGATGTCGTTGGATTTAGATCCTAAAACGTCTTCGTGGAAAAGCTGTTGCAGCTTTTTAACACGTCCGCTACTACCTGTTGCGGACGTAAGCGTGTTGGAGAGACGAAGAGTAGCGAGAAAAAAACTCCTTGGTGGAACCAAGAAGTTAAAGAGGCTATTCGAGCAAAAAAAAAGTGGCTTTTAAGGCCTGGCTTTTAAATAAGTCATCAGTTGAACTTCGTTCGCAGTATTCGGAAGCACGTAAGGTGGCAGCCATAAAAGTTGAACTGTCTAAAAAAAGGGCGTGAAAGGAATTCGGAGAAAGGTTAGACGATGATTTGAAAATAGCAAACAAAGTATTCCGGCAGACCATTCGCCGTTTGCGTGAAGAAAGATCTCAATTCTCAAGGTTGAATGGCGGTTTCTTTCTTCATCGAAGGTTGAATGGCGTCACTCTGAAAGATCCAGATGCTGTTTTGAATCGGTGGAGAGAATACTTTAGTGATCTTTTAAACCCAGTTGATGCTACATCGACACATATTCGTAAGGAAGAGGTTGGGGAAGATATTCAGATCACCGAAGCAGATGTAAATGCAGTTATCAAATCATTGAAAACTGGAAAAGCACCTGGTGAGGATGATCAGACCTAAAATGTTAAAAGCAATGAACAAAGTATGGTGTTCGTTGGTTGACTCGTGTTTGTAAGGTGGCATGTACTGTAGGACTGGCCAAGCACCAAAGCAATGGCAAACCAGTGTGATGATACCTATCCACAAGAAAGGAGACAACAGAAAATGCACCAATTATAGGGATATATCTCTCATCAGTGTCCCGGATAAGGTCTATGCCAAATGCCGTGAAAAGAAATGCCATGAAATAGTCGAGCCTAAACTAACGGATGCTCAGTGTGTTATCAAAAATACGAGTTATCAAAAAATAACACTTTCTTGGGTTATCAAAAATACGAGGCAAATTTGGTAAGACGGTATCTTCTATTGTTACTCTATTGTTGTTGATTTGTCGCACTTTGCTGGCGAAAATCGTATTTACACAGCAGCGCTAGGATTTTTCTGCTGAACTTATATAACGAATAGAGTTAACATTGCAATATTTGCAATACATTGCAATATTAACATTGCAAGTCTTTTTCATATTTCAGATCAATTTTTAAATATATCCTTCCACTTTTTAGTTGATAGCATTGTTTAGCGATGGGCTGGGACAAAGTTGTAACTTGTAATCATAGGCCCACGCAAATGGGGGGGGGGCACGGTGTCATGACCCCCCTCCCCGTCGTCCTAATAATAAGGTGCTAAAACCTAACTTTCAGTCCATAATGTCTCAAACTAATAATGGTTGCAGCCTCCTTTAACTTATTTTAGCCAAGTTTCTGCTTTTAGACATTAGCTGCAAAAATATTTTTGCATTGTCCATAATGACTCTACTCATTACGTGCTCTTGTTCGACAAAAAAGTGCGCTAAAATATATTGCTTATGTGAAAACCGTAAAAACTCGTTGGCGGCTGGGGGTTTCACCCCCACACTCCGGTCGTGGCCCCACCTTTGCCAAACCTTGGGTGCGCCACTGCTTGTAATCATACACTCTTGTCTCAACTCTTTCCACTTTGGACTGTTTCGTACGGTAAGGGATGGTTGATCACGGTTTTTTCACTTTTACATTTGTTTGTTTTTAAAATGTCCCGTTTTTTCTTTTAAAATGTCCGGTTTTCGTCATAGTTTAATCTGGTCAGCCTATTACTAGAACAAAACTATTGCCAATGCTTGGTTGGTTGTTGGTGCATTTCTCTTCCAAACGATGCCGCCGTAATCACTTACACTTAGTAATATCGATCACACCAGTTTAGCAGAATATTTTATTTATCACTTGAATTGATTAATGCTTTGTTAAAAGGGGCTTGAAATTCCGTAATGGAATAAAATGTCCGTAACAGATTTTCATTTTGCTTTCTCTGTTTCCAGCAATAGTAAAGCCAGTGTCTAGTTGTGGATAGTGTAGAGCCAATGACAAGAGCTATTTGCATTGCATTTTGGCCAGAAACCCAGTGAGCAAAGAGCTTGTACGACAACCAATCTACCGTACAAATCAAAAACACAGTAAGTCAATTATTTCGCTTGTGAGATTCAGTAGCGTACCCTCGGGAGGGGGGGTTCGGGGGTCACCCTCTTTCCCTCACCCCCCATTGGCGATTGGAAAAGAAATGAAAACCTCTCTCTCCTTTTGGAACTTTTTGGAACCTCCTTTTTTCATACAGAGATTGCCGAAATTGCTATCATGTTATTTTGTGCTATCCAACTTGCTTGTAGAATGTCGAGAAACTTTCATTGTGATGCAATAATATCGGTAGTAACACTTTTTTGGTGCGTTGCTCTTGTTTTAAACCAATGGCTGACTCAAAATGCAAACCTGGACATAGTGGACAAGGTGAATAGGCACTGTTAAAGCTGAAGTCATCTTGTTATGTCATAAAGCGATTGCTCTCAATGGTTATGGCTGGACAAAACAACGTTTCAGCGACATGGCCTAGCAGTACCGAGCGCAGGTGACAGATCCTACATGACGGATTCGATTCGCGGTTGGAGCCGATCGCATTTGACGTATATAACGGGTGGCTGCTGACTCGAAGAGCGCAAGCTCACTTCGCAGTCTCCCTCAATTACTGTTGAATTTTCAGTTCAATATAATTTGAAAATAACCTCAGTTATTTATTTTATTATTTTTCAGCACAGAAGGCATTCTAGAAAGAGAATGGTTGCAACGCAGGCAGATGTTCCGCTTGCAAAGTCATAATTTTGAGTTGACCGAACCGGCCAGTTGGCGTAGTGGTTAGACACATCGCTATTGGCGCGGGAGGTTTTGGGTTAGGTTTCTGGGCCGTTAGCTCAGTTGTTAAGCGCATAGGTTATCGGTTCGGAAGATCTGGGGTTCGATTACCGGGGAGGTCAAATCGACACAGTGTCGCCAACGGCTCGCCACCGCTGCGTTGTTTCTGTGTTTCTCAGGCGCTAAGTTGCGGGGATGGGCCCCAGTGGCGTACGCACAGGAGGAGGGTTGGAAGTCAACTCTGCTTGGGCTTGACAATTGCAGAAAAAATGAAACCTTTCTTTTTTGAAACGAATCGACTTTTCGTTGTGCGGAGCTTGCCGAAATTGCTATCATATTTTTTCTGTTCTGTTCAAATTTTTAATTTGATCTCGAGAAACTTTCATTACGATGCAACAATAGCAGTGGTACAGCTTTTCTGATTCGTTTTGCTTAAACTGCATTTTTGTCATTGATGCTGCTGTGAAGCAATTAATAAGTAAAAGTTTTCTTTGTGGTGCATCTACAGTAACTATAATGGCTGACTGGTTGCACACAAAAATTAAAAAAAAATCAAATCAAATCTTCATTATACTCGTTTCATTACACTCGCCGTAGTACCGAAGCGTGGATAACAAGTGGCGGGGCCCGACCCCGCGGCTTAGCGCCTGGGCAACACGGTTCCAAACATACGTCGCGACAATCGTGAGCCGTTGGCTACACTGTGTTCAATTTGACCGGCCTGGGAATTGAACCCCAAACCTTTCGCATCGATAGCGACATCTTTAACACTGGGCTATAACCGGCCGGTTTGTTAAAAAATTATTCAAATAAAAAAAACTAAATTAACACTGCCCTAAAAATACTGCCAAGGAAGACCAGACCTACGAAAGATTTGAAGAGACCCAGGGACGAAACGGGGGGAGGAGGCAAAATTGTTTTTACGTACCGTATACTTGTCTCAGGAGCTGGAGTGCTCTGTGTCCCAGACCGATGCTATCGACGCTGTGATTAGGGTGAAAAATATTCAAATAATATCGACGCTGTTTTTGATCTTCTTCATATAATTAGGGGTTCCTCTCGCGCGTAATTTATTTGAGTTCAAAAATGTTTCAGTAGGCTGGAAGTTTTTTTTCTTGTTCCACTATCTTCACTTTTCAAGATACAGTAGTAATGGGAGAAACTATCCCCTTCATAATGAGTGCATATTAAATGTTTATAACAAAATATACAAACTTATGCGTTGTTTATATCAATGTTGGTTGTCGAAAAAGTTTTTTTGGAAGGAAGCAATTGTGTGTTTTACCCCCCATCCTCCCCGGCTACACCCTGTTTGTGGCGTTGCGAAAGCTAGCCTATTTTAGTCAGTTAACCTTCCTATAGCTCAAACATTAGGTCAACTAAAATTTTTTCTGTAAACATTTAACCACGGCTTGGCAGCGTCACATTCTGCGAAACCATTTCGCTCCTTAAATAAAGCGCAAAAAATTTAGCAAAAGTATGAATGAAATATCTTGGTTGTTTGCTAAGTTATGGCATGATATAGCATAGTCATGGTTAACTGCAATTAAGTATTAGTTTAAACCAGAAACATTGCAATCCGAAGCACTTTAATACCTCTGAACTACTGTAATTGTAGTATCTTTACGTTGTCACGATATGACTTCACTGAACCCCCCTTCCCCCCTCGTACACCACTGTTGAAAAATCCCGCGTACGCCACCGTTGAAATTTTTTCATTCATCGTCGTAAAAAACTATGCTACACGTTCCCACCAACTTTGGGGACAAAATACCCAAAAACAAAAAAGATAGCCGACGTTACGTCCAAAATGCCATTATTGTCGAGCTTTGTTAGCGCGATAAAACAAGACAAAGCGCAGTATGTCCAATACAGACTTAATGTAATCTGTCTTTTTTTGCCGCACAGACACAAAACTGTACAGAAGAATAGAAGCATTTGAGATTTATTGTCGGCTAAAAAGTTAAGTAAAAAGAATTGGACTTCGAAATTTGCACCAAATAAAGAGTATAAGTAGTTAAGTATTTCCTAAAAATTTGAACAAAATCCGCCATGAATTGTTCCGCCATGAATTGTATTAATTTAAAAAGTTCAACTCCAAATAGTTTTTTGCCTTTTTCTCAAAACTTCGTTTTTGGACTTGTGTTTTTGTTTTGCACGGCAGCAATGCTTGGTGTAAATTTCGAGCTAAAACTTTTCGCCCCTTCTCATACCACTACATTAATCTGACCTTTTCGATTTTCAAAACGTATTCGTTTTGAATCCACGGTGTAGGGCCGAGTTTATTTTCCAAGTCGATTATAACATAGACGTATTCTTCATTGAAGCCGTAGCTAATGGCCTGTTGGAGTATATCAACAATAGTCAAATCATCAGCACTGATAAGAAAAACTGCAACAAATAGAAACAACAGTTTGAACGAGAAAGAAAATTCAAAAGTGCGCTTAATTACACTCCATAAACTCATGAAAAACTAAAAGTTTGTTTTTTTGCAGTTGTGCAACTGATGATGGCAAAAAGATTTCTATGATACATGATCACTCCAACTTTTCAAAGGCAGTGTTTTTTAACTTTTCCAGTTTCTGGAATCCCTATATATTCTTAAAGGTATTGGCTTGGTGGCCTCTTGTCTGCATATCCTGCAAAAGAGGTGTATGTTCAACACAGTTTCTCTTCTTTTGCGGGGAGCCCGAATTTTTTGCTGAGAATTTTTCACGAGCCACTGATGTAAAGAAAATATCAAGTTTTTAAAATTAAATAATAAAAACTCACTACAATGTTACCAGCCTAGGCCAATACACGCTTTACGTGAAATATTTTAGACTAATTGCTGAGGTTACGGTAAAGATTTAAGATTAGAACCTTTGCGTTGAATTTTGATGTGGAAACAAACATTGCTTCTTCCACGAAATTTTAAGCTCATGGCTAGGTCTTTCATCAGTGACTCGTGTTTGCTTGGCACTGCAAGCGCTTGATCAAAGCTCCTAAAATACTCATGTTCTGCAAAGTTCTGCATCTCCCCATAAAACGACTACAATTTCTCAATATTGTTTTGTTAAGAGCAATCCAAAGCATCATTAGTGACGAGCTATGGTTGGTTTAGCAGTGTTAAATAGTCAAAACAATGATATAATCTGGAATGTTATCAATATAAACATTTTAGCAAAGCATCATATCAACTACAAACAAACCCATGTTATTTTGAAAGCCTCCGGCAAATTAGTAAGTACCATTTTTCCTAAGTTATCTGCTTGTGAATTAGATTAATCGATTTTAGATCGGAAACTTCGAAAACGATGTAGGCCGGGATGAAGCAAATGCAAAAAACATTTTTTTTTTATGATAAATAACTTCCAATTCAATTGAATAAGGTTGAGAATATTTTAATATTTTGATGTATTCGAACTATCACGTTGCACAGACAACTAATTTCCCCAATACTGCAAATAAGTTGTAGCAGAAAAATAATTTTAGAGCGAAATGATTTAAGATGCCTGAAGCCAAGATATGATAGCAGTATCCACAAAATATTATATCATCACTGCAATTAAACCATGAATAAATATAGTTCTAAAGCTTTCAAATTCACATACAAAAAAAGATGCTTGCAAACGGCTGTTTATACTCACTTCGACCCTGAGCTTTCAAGGCTTGTAGTAAACCAGCTTCTTTATCCAAATAGGCGGATATTCTTTCCTGTTTTATATCAATGGAGGGAATATTTTTTTTTAGCGCATTGAATATTCCTTCGGAGATAAAGTAATGATATCTGTAAAATTTTTTGATGAAGGTTTCGCATAAGTCTTGCGCAGAAGAAAATTTTGCTTACCTGATTCAAACGGTATGTTGGTTTGATGGTAGGCAGTGACGAAAAAGCGTAAGCTATACATTATTTTGATTTGCAATTATAGGTTGCTTACAACTAAGCAAGGGATTGGTTAAAATACAGTTCTTTGATGTAAGTGCTTGCATTGAAATATTTTGCAACTTTAAGATACACAGTGTAATTACAGAATTTAGTACCGTTGTTTTGATAAAGTCAAAGAAAATTCTGCTTCTTGATTGTGAAACCATCAACAAGCATGCGATTGCAACGTAAAACGATAAAATATTTCATGTTACATTACTAAACAAATAGTTCAGAAATTATTATGACACGGGGGTTTCTTCAAAATTTTGTTATCTTCAGATCAGTAATTTGACGAGTTGCAGTCAAACACTGTCTTGTTTACTAGAAGTTACAGCAAAATTTAAATCAATTTTTCTAATATAGAATGGATCAATTTTTGAAATTAAGTCTCTTACTACTGAACCAACAAAAATTTTTCATTTGTTTATTAATGTAATCAAGCCCCAAAATTTAAAACCTCAAATACTTTGTCGGCGATAAACATTTTTGACATATCGTTTTATTCAACTTGTCATATTCTGATAATGTAATCACCTGTTTATCTATAACACCAAAGAACAGACTGGAATTTTTGTGACAAAAGATTAACTTCGGAAGAAGTAAAAAGACGAGTGCAATCAGTAAAAGCTAATGACGTAGCTAGCAACAGATTTGTTTTCGACTGATTGTCCCAGGCATACATTTGGTTTGCAGCGTCACTGATACCGTTACTCAAAACTTACTAGCTTTTAGTACACTGCAAAGATTTTAACATGTTGCAATGTTGCATGCACTTTGCTTAGACTTATAGATTGGATGGAGTGTCGTACAAGGGAACTTGGTGTAGGACTATATGTTTGTTGCATTGAGTACATACTCTAATTATATGCTTTACTGACTAATCTCTCATAAGAACTATCCAAAATGATAGCACATTGATTTTTAAAAGACTCATGTAGTGATGTATGTCTAGTGATTTGAAACTACGTTGTGTTGATGGCAATACATTTTCTACGTGGTACAAGTCCATAAAATATAATAGATTTTTTATGGACATTTTTAAGAACACAGTGCAGTCGTTTTTTTGTAGTGATTAAACTGTAGTTTTAAAGTAAAACTGCAGCATACTTTTCATCTTTGTCATCGTCATAGAGGTCAACTGCTCTTCTTGTCCAGTTGTAATATTTCATAATTGAAAGCACGCATTTTCCTACTACTTTAGCTGCTGGTCCGTTTCGTACCACTGTGTTGTTAGTTCTTTCTTCTTCAATTTCAGTCTGTGATGTTTGAATAATTGATTGGTGGTACAGAATTTCAAAATAGCTTTGAAAAAGGCAATTTTCACATTCGGCTTGAGGAAATACTCTATCATAACTCTTTTTGACGCGATCACCCACTGATGAGTGCGTCACGAAAAATTTATGGGATAAACAGCTTTATTCAAAGCTACCTATAACTCTAAAGAGTTATGATAGAGTATTTCCTGAAGCCGAATGTGAATACAGCTTTTTTCAATGCTATTTTGAAATTATGTGATGTTTCATGGATCACACGCAATCAAGAGTTTGTAAAAAAATCGCAACTACGTAATACGAGTCTAAGCTGATATTGTTTCAAAGAAACTTAATTTCAAAAAACAGTTAAAAAATTATATTTGTCTTACGGTTTTACTTTCATGTTTTCTGCAATTAAGTGGGTAATGACATATGTAAAAGAAATACGGATAAAACCATCGGTACTGCTAGAATTTTTCACACCTTTTAAGGAATATTTTTGCAATTAACTGTCGGTAATCAAATTCCTTAAAAATACTCAACGCGAATAGAACAAAGCACAACATCCAGTATTGGAGCACTAATTCAAGTTTCGCAGGATTTTTCGTCATATATCAGCCATTTTCTACATTAATTTTCAATAAAGCCACAGTACAGTATATAAAGAAAGTGCTAACTTTGCCGAAATACGCTATTGCGGAACTTATCGGATCAATCTTCAGCTTTTTGTCCAAATATTTGATATTATTGACCACGATCTACTAATTCACTATGGCCAAACTTTTGTGATTCATAATCATTTATTATAGAAAATCGCCATATTATAAAAATTTCACTCAGCGCAACAAAATCATCAAATTAAACCAAACTATTTCTTGCCCTAATCTTTGTCCAATTAAAGACAAAGAGTTGGTATTTTTGATAAAATACAGTAAATAAAAAAACCTAACACATGAAATAACTGCAACAAAACGTTTGGCAGATGACAACTCTACGACCACTTAACAGATACAAGAGCAAAAGTTTAAAATTTCCTTACTCTTAATTTTGAAAAGATTGCACCCGATGTCATATGAAGTATGTCCCAGTGATTGGTTGACGTCAAGATGCGTGACATTGAAAAAGCATTCATTGGACCAATCAAAAACGGAAGATGACCCCTTTTGCGAGACTCAACAGCAGCGATTAAAGCCAGTCTAAAAACATAAATACTCATGAAATAGAGCCTCCAAGAATCCCGATCCTCTTCGACGAAAGGTAGATGCTCTAGTGGAAATGCTAAGGCAAGAACAACTAATGTCTTCAACGTAATTTTGGCATTCAGTTCTGGAACGGCCTTGAGGCTTTTAACAAACAGATGCATGTGGCTGTTCTTTTCTGGAAAATTCGTGCCGCAGTTGCGATCTTTTTATTCGAAGAAGCAACGATTCGATGTTTAGGAAATCACTAATACTGTATCTCCACTTTTGTCCTCGTAGACTATGCGATTGGTTCAATCGCATACTTCAATGCAAAATAATATGACTCTTTCAAGCCATAAATTTAAATAGAAAAAACAGGCTTAAGTTTTGCTGTTACATTCATCAAACTTTACAAACAAGCTGCTTAATTATTAGACTTTAAAAATAGTATAGTATTATTTTCGGGTTGATACTCATTTCATTATTACTTTTTGCAACAACAAAAAAAAAACAAACAAGCTGTTTTGCCAAAAAAATGTAAACAAATCTTCGAGTTTGTATTACAATTGATTAATTTACTGTAAACTAAAAGTTACGGAAGTATCTATTGCACTTATAAGAACCCATGGCAAAACACGAAAGATCAATAAATGGCAAATAACGGAAACTTTAAACTTGATTTCATGAGCACTTGACTTGTCAAATAAAAAAGAAATCAAATTTTTATCTTACTCGCGGCATTACGCCGAGCCTGCATTACGCCGAGTGGCGGGGCCCATCTCCGCCCATTAGCGAAGGGCAGGGGTCGGCAACGTTTTTCGCACAGCGGACCGGTTTGAACTGAATTTTTTTGCGGACTGGCCTTTGAAAAATCACAAATGTTTCAGCAATAAAGCAGCTTGTATTTATCCAAAACTGAAAACTTTGATCTTGTTTTACTCGAACTAAAGTATTCAACTTTTGAAATTTTGCTGCAACAGCTTTTCTTCAATTCTTTATTAATAGTACAGCTTCTCAAACCTGATTTGTAACGTCTGTCTCTTAACTATCTTATTTAGCCTAACACTATTTGATTTACACAAGATTTACGATAAAATGACAACATAATCAAATGTTCGCTGTTAAATTAAAATGTATGCTTTTGTAATTTGGTTAATTTTATGATATTCAGAAAATTTGCAATACATACTGAGTCACCAAAATCGAGCTATTAAATATAGGTCTATTTTTAAAAACGTCCAAAAATTGCATTTAACGTTATAAAAATGTGTTAAGTTCAAATCTTTTAATCTGAAAAGGAATACGGACCGGTAACAAACTTCACAAGGACTGGTACTAGGCCGCGACCCGGTGGTTGCCGACCACCGGCGTAGGAGCAACAAACAAACGTGGCAGCGGAGGCGAGCCGTTTGCGACAGTTTCCGACTTGACCGCACAGCGATGTCTTTATCCTCTACGACGACTTGACTTTCAATGTATGAAATTAATATTGTATTGTTTCTGTGACAGAGATTGTTTGAGTTTTCACTTAACCCAACTAGGAGAAGCTCAGTCTTCTTGAAACCAAGCGGACACTTATACGGTACACCAAATTCCGGTTGAATTCACACTGCTTTGACAAATGACATAACTTTTTACAATATAAACAGTTCGCGTGCTTTACTTTGAATAAAATTACCTGGTGGAAACTTTGCCTTTGTTATCGCTTGAATCGTAATAATGCAAATTTATGTGATGTCCATCCAATAAGTTCTTCGTTTTTTTAATTGTTTCTAATGCAATATCCAGAGATGGTTTCACAAACACGTAGGACCAGGGATAAGTATAATATAAATTGATGTCATGAATGCATATAATATTTGGTTCGTTAGTAGTGGCACTGATACAATTTTCATTTACTCGGTCTCCATTAAATTCAAAATAAGACGAACCGGAATAATCAGCGCTATACCCAGAATCGAAAGCAGACTCATTCTCAACTGAATTGTCATACTCAAATGTGTCTATGTTTTCGGTTGTTCTTTGGTTTGTTTCTTCACGCACTGAGTCTACCTGCATAGCCAATTCTTTGAATGCTTTTATACCAGGAACCATAATCGTAATATCGATGAAATTCGATTCCGCAACCCCGCATAAAAATAAGAAGTTTAGTATCAAAAACATTTCCCTGCGTCAATTTTTTTCAAAGGTTGTTTAACTGCTACAATCTAAACATATTAAATTCGCAAGAAAAGATAACCTCTGCTTATAAAATGGAAAAAAAATAACAAAAAAAGATTACTAGTTAAAAAGCTGAGGTAAATTTGCGTAGATTGTTCTCTAACACCATCTGTTGACGGTTTGCTGCAACTAGAGCTTCGTCGACACAGCAAATACAAACAGGAATTATTTTTATTTTTAAATGTCTGATCACTGACAAACCTACGATCAAACACATTTTGAAATCACAGCACTATAGTCTTTTGATACTATGCCAAAAATTTGCTGATGATAAGCCTCTACGCCAAGCTTCTTCCAAGTTGTTATTTGGCTATTTCCTGCCATGCAGCTGCTCCTAATACGCTTCATCTGTGTTTAAAATCGACTAGCAAAAACAATTTAATGAAGTCTTTTCAGCTGTGCAACAAACTCTTGACAAGGCCTAACCTTCCACACCCAACTGCCTTCAATTCAGAGTAATGAAGTAGCGGCCGGTTAGCTCAGTACAGTTGTCAAGCTCATCGCTATCGCCGCGGGAGGATCTGGGGATCGTTTTCCTGGGCGGTCAAATCAGACACGGTGTGAAAACGGCTCGCCACCAATGCAATGCTTCTTTGGAGCTGTTTGGCCCAGTCGCTAAGCCACGGAGATGGACCACCACTCATTACTCGTTTCAGCGTAAAACCGCGTGTATCATAAAGATTTGATTCGTTTTTTATGATAGAATACCGATAGCGATAGCCTACTGCTTTTAATCTATCTGGCAAATGCACAACATAAAGTTCATTGCTAGATCGTCAGATGTATCAATCATGGTCAAATGAACTATAAAGCATTCTGGATCAAAGTTGTACTCATTTTATTGCATGTAGTTGCATAATTATCCTCCTATCACGAGAAAGCGGTCAAAGCTCTGTAACGAGCTAGCTAAGGAGTTGCCGACCATCTGTCTACCACACCAAAATGTTGTGGCGATAACTATTTTAGGAGATAACAGAGGAGAGAATTTACGGGAATGCACGTTATGACTTAGTCTACAATTCATGTTTTATAAAAAAATAAAAACTACATGACCTGCAATTCCTTGGTGAAAGGTTGCGCAGGAAAAACATCCAAGAAGTTGCGCGAGAAAAATCGAACTAAAACTGCGACCAATTTTGCCAAAATATATCCAATATTGCAGCTTTGAAATCACGAAAAGGTTGAAAGAAGAAAGCGAAGTTGGGGTTAAGGTAGGCTAAACAGGTTTTTGAAAACGAATAGTAATTAAAACATGTCACCCAAAACTAACATTTTATATTTCAATCACGATGCTTTGCAGCAACCTTGATTTAAACTGGTCAACGATTTAATTTTAACTATTGGCTATAACAAAACGATACCAACAATGTACATGCAAAAATAAGGTATTACAAGTTACTTCATGCATTAATTTTCTTTAATTGAAGGTTGTCTTGAGTATAGCGTTTTAAGTTAATCAAATTTAAAATTTAAGAAACAACAGCCAAGCAATACAAATCTTCATCAATGGAAGGCTTTCTTCATTTTTCATTTCTTTATTTATTTCCGAAGTAGCGAACATCCAAACGTCTGTTTCCAACTTCGGCTGGTAGGACGCACGTCGGGTGTCACCAGGGGCGGATTAAGAAATCGCGGGGCCCGGGGCAAATAAGAGTTCGCGGTCCCTAAATTATAAAAAAAGAAACCAACTAATAGCCTATCCTTTTGGATATTAAAGTTTATTGACATCACAATCAACCAGAAATTTTATAAAATTTGTCATACTCAGGTTGGGTCGTGCTTAAAAAGATACTAATGTTGACAATAAACTTTTATTTCTGCTATGAATTCAGATCGAAGAGGTTGAATCCAATTTGCTATTTTGATTTAAAAGCTGTGAAATGTTTTAATTTTGTTGAAAATTTACTTACAAAATTAATTTTTTTATAAGATCAAGCTATACCATAAAGTTTTTGCACTGTTTCATTAAAGGGGCATATATAAACAACACAAAAAATATAAATTATGCAAAGCACAAGATTCAAATAAAATGCAAAATTTCAAGAACTTTTCAACATACACAACCCTAATAGGCTATCACAGCATCACAGAAATATCTTAGTTGTGAATGTGACTCATGCATGTCCCTCCTTATTTTCTTTACCTAACCCGTATTAACCAAAAGGGGGCAGACACACTCTTCCCCAGGCGAGGATGTAAGAAACCCAAACATTTGATGCATAAATTTACTCAGCACATTTACTGGTATTTTGCACTGGTTGTGCTGAGTAAATTTATGCATGAATTTTTCGGGTTTCTTACATCCTCGCCTGGGGAAGAGTGGTTCTGCCCCCTTTTGGTTAATACGGGTTAGGTAAAGAAAATAAGGTGGGACATGCATAGGGCCTAAGTCACATTCACAACTAACAGAAAATATAATAAACAACACAGAGAGTACAACGCTAAGGCTAGTTGCTCTGCTGGCTTCTACGGCTTGGCTGTCATACTGTAGCTCAAAGATTGAATGGATGTAGGATCAGCTAACTGCTCGTTTACATATTAGAAAGGAACCGACTTATTTTTTGCTTGCACTTGTTTTCAACTTTTTGTGATTTCGCCTCTCTTTCCTCTTTTCTGTTACGTGTTTGACTTCCACTCTCATATTTTTTACCTAAGTCTCGAATTCTTTCAGTAA
This sequence comes from Gammaproteobacteria bacterium, assembly GCA_963422205.2. Classification (GTDB taxonomy): domain Bacteria; phylum Pseudomonadota; class Gammaproteobacteria; order Eutrophobiales; family Eutrophobiaceae; genus CAXMWX01. The sequence continues at coordinate 765,509 of CAXMWX010000005.1, forward strand.
CAAGCACTTTTAAATATGAAACACTTTGAAGTGGTCTCGGAAACTCAACTATCTTTATCTCCTTAAATTAACTAAAAATATTACTGTAAGTGTAAGTACCCATAAGTTTTTGTAATTCCAAAATTTGGCTAATTTTCGGCCAAGTTCAACAGCTCAGATGGCCGAGTGGTAAGAGCGTCCGCCTCGGAAGCTGTAGACTTCGGTTTGAATCCGAGTCGGGTCAAACCAATAAATTTAAAATTAGTATTCACAGCTTCCTTGCTTAACACTCAGCATTGAAGGGACAAATTCAAAATCAAAATTTATTATATGTTGTCAATCATGACGCTTGAAAAAAAAAATGCAACACCAAATAGCTAACAACAATCAACAACAGGCAACTGCGTAGAGACCATAGTGGTGTTGGAGTCAAGCAGCAGCCTACTGGAAATTACAGTAATCTCCCGGTTAAGTTCGCAACCGTTTAAGTTCACATCCCTATTAAGTTCGCAAAAAATTGTCGAAAAATCAAGATTCAACTTTTGACAGAAATGTATTGATGTTTACAGCAAAACAAACACGTCGTGAAAAAGTTAGCAGTTTAAACAAGTCATGAACCATCAGCTGATGCACGCTGCTGTCTTACTTGTTCTTCGTTTCCAAGACCACTTGCCTCAATTTTCGCTGAAAAAATTCAAATGAATTTTTCAGTTTGTTATGATCAATTCCTGCTTCATCTTGCACGTCGGGGCACAACAACTGATCCTCTACTTCAAGGACTTTATTTTTTTCTCGAAACAGTAGGTTCATGCTCTATGCCCTAAGCCCAAGGGTCGGAGTCTCCGTCAGCGCTGACACATGCCTTATGTTACGTAATAATGCACTTTGTACTAACTAACCATAGCCTAATTGTTATGTTCGCACCTACCGCATAAGTTCGCACGAACCGTTCAGATTCAAGTTGCGAACTTAACCGGGAGATTACTGTCCGTCTATAGCTAAAAGTCAGGTGTCGCATTGAAAAAGGAGTCCAAATTTTATGCAAATCGAATAGTATTGAGTGTCCATTTGTTCAACTACGTTCCTAATTCAAAACAATAAAATTTAGTTGGAAGATATTTATTTAAATGTAACTTTTTATAAGTTATTCTGATTTAAATTTTTTAAAAGGTAATTATTTAAACGGTTGTGGTATTTCATTTCATATTTTAGCCTCAATATCTTCAAAAGATTTTTGTGATCTCCTTGTAGAATATCTAGGTATGGCAATTGCCTTCGACGAATGATTACGGGTGGAGCGAGTGTGAACGTTAGACACATAAGTAAAGTAATAACTAAAGTGTGTTTGCAACATTTTGTGAACATGCTGATACACGAGTTCTGCTATTTCATGCTGATATAGATCATCTAGCTTGAGTATTTTTAGGTCATAATATTGCGGAGAAATTGGTTTAAAATTACTCGTTTTTGTCATATAATTCTCATACCTTTGTTTTTGAACATCTTTAATTTATGAATATAGGAGACACAAGTTGACGCCCAAGAAGGTAAAACATAAAGAAAATGGATAGACACAAGGGAACAGTAAAGGATTGTCAGAGTTTTAGTTGGAAGATACCTTGACAATCTTACTATTACACGTTACATCTATAGAGCGAGAAATTTTAGATCTTAGGTTGGTGATATGCTCATTGAATTTCAAGGTATTGTCAATTAATATTTCTAGATATTTAACTGATTTCGAGGGTTCTGTTTTATCTTCATTAAATGTGAAGGATATAAGAGGAGGAGTTTTGTAAATGTACGGAGATATTAATAATGATTTTGTTTTAGATGGGTTTACGGTCAGTGAGTTTGACGCCATCCATTCAGAAACTGTAGAGAGCTCGGAGTTAGTGGCTTTTTGAAGTATTCGTGTACTACTGGAGGTTATATTTAATGCTGTATCTTCGTCTGCAAAGAATCTTGGAGTAGGTACTAAACCATTAGGCGTATTCAATCGTTTAAAGTAGTAGAAGTTATATCATTTAAAGAAACAGATTGTTTCCTTTCAGTTAAATAATTTTTTAGTAAATGATTTGCAATGCTTCTAATACCGTCATGATGTAATTTTAAGGCAACTTTTTGTGACACACAATATCGAAAGCCTTTTTGATATCTAAAAACATAAAGAGATCGGTAAATTTTTTCTCTTCAACTGCGTCAAACCATGTAGTTATTAAATCAATTATAGGGTGAATGGTTGAGTGCCCTCGACAAAATCCAAATTGCACAGGAACCAGAATTGTGTGAGTGTCCACAAAAGACACAAGGCGTTTCAACAAAAGCTTCTCAAAAATTTCAGACAAGAATGTAAGTAAAGAAATGGGCCTGTAGTTTCCAATTTTATCAGTTGGACCGCTTATATAAATTGGTATGACTTTGGCAATTTTTAGTTCTTGAGGTAAGACTCCAAGAGATAGGCAGTGAATAATGATAAATGAGAGAGCAGGTGCCAAAACGTTGGATGAAAATTGCAGAAAGTACGGTGAAATATCATCAACGCCAGCAGCTTTCTAGGAATTTGAAAAATTAATCATAAGAGCAATTTCAAAAGGAGTAATAGGAACCAGAAAAACAGAGGCTGGACCGTTGGGAAAGGTACTAGGTGGGATTCCCCCATGTTGGTGTGGTAGACAGATGGCTGGCAACTCCTAAGCGAGCTCGTTATAGCGCATTAATTGCTTTCTCGCGATAGGAGGATAAATATGCAACTAAATACAAAAGTGCGAGGATCCGACAACCCGAATTCTTTACAGTTATCAGTGTAATTTTGTACTATCGTGCTGTATTGTCAGTAGCTTACCAAGTTTCCAGCGACTTTAGATATAGCTTGTAGTGAAATAGCTTTATGATTTATTCAGCGTTTTTTGAATAGCTTGTAAATTTAAACAAATTTAGATATGTCAGCAGTCTGCACTCTGCTAGATGTAGGCCAGAAGGCCTAAGATTTTTTTTAAAATTTGACAGTCCTTCGCAGCCACTAATGTAAATGCAACTATACCAGTCTGTACCGGGACATTGTTGTCTCTTCGTAATTAGAAGTTTGTTCCAAATGTTTTTTTGTATAGGTTATTACTGCACCGGTAGGTAAATATTTTGATTTCGTAGTTCAAAGTTTGCTAGTAATGTAGGTTATAGGGCTTTAAATTTATTTCAATTCAATAGTTAATAGCGCTAGAAATTAGTAAATGCTCGGGGCCCCCGAAAGTGCGCGGCCCGGGGCAACTGCCCAGTTTGCCCATTGCTAAACCGGCTCTGGGTGTCACCAAAATAATGTAGCAGTAGCCTACGCAATCTGACTCCAATTGATATAGATCTCAGAACTTTATCTATTCAAGTGATACAGCACAACGCAGCAAGGACATCGTGAAACAGAATTCCACTGTGTGTGTTCTCGATGACAGAATAAAAAGTACTAGGCTATATTTATAGCATGCTGTTTCCTGCTTGCTCACGGGAACAGGAGAGTGCGAAATTTAATGAATCATAATTTAAGCAGGAGTAGGGTAAGGACAAGCTGTTTGAGCCAGTGTTTAGTTTAAGCCACCTCACGTAATTCGAGATTTTGTGACGTAACAAGTTTAATCTCAATACCAAACACATCATTAGCTAACTTAACTTAATATTGCTACAAATAAGCAACATTTGTAATGAAAATCATAAAAAAAATTATATTTTTGGTTTTTCGTGTTAGTTTTTGTCAAAAATTCGTGAGGGTTGAAAAAGTTTTGAAAGTAGCCACACGTTGAGCAAATCTTTAAAGAGGAGGGAATTGACGTTAGCTTGATATTGCCAAAAGATACTGCGTGCAGGAGCATGGAGTTTTGAGCACGAGGCATTGTTTTAGATAATAGCGGGTCGGGGCATTTTGGGCTATCAAGCGTTTTACATAATAAGCCACTAGCTCAAATTACCCCTACCACTTGCTCATAAAGAACTTGCGCGAAATAAACTTCATCATTAATATTGGCTGTATAAGGCAATATACACTTGTAAACAGGGGCGTACGCAGAAAGTTCCTACGGGGGGTGCGTAAAGGAGCTTTTTCACATTACGAAACAATTTTTCTAGGATAATCTGAGCGATAACCTCTTTTAAGGTTTATCGGAGGCTGCCTAAAGGGGGACCGCACATAGGCGTCCCCTACGTGCGTCACTGCTTGTAACGAAGATGACAACCTACGTTTTATACGAAATAAGTTTTTTTTTAAGCCTAAAAAGTTAATATTGCTCTTGCAAATGTGAAAAAATGGGCCGTGAACGCAAGAGAAGCCGTGGGTATAATCAGAGCTGGGCACTCGGTACTTTAAAAGTAACGACGATATCGGTACCGATACTTTGATAAAAAAGCACCGTCGGTACCGATAACGGTACATTTGTAAAAAAGTAACGACGTTATCATTACTCGGTACCAATTTTCGGTAGCCTACTTATGAAACACATTTTTTTAAACGTATTTTTGTTTTGGTTTACGTCTTGCAAAGCAACGAAATTACAACCTTATCAAGTTTTTTTCGCAACTGGTGCTAGTGTAAGGTCTGAGTTGTAGTCGCGCGCGAATCTTGATGCTGCAAGCGAACACGTCGGTTATATCAACAAGGCGACAGCGGCACGCTCACCAAAACAAGCATTCCCGTGTGTGAAAACATCTATAATCTGTTGATCTTCTGCATTAGTTATGAGGCTAGGTATAAGCAGTATCACCATCTGAAACTCACGCTGGAGAGCAGAAAAATTTGTCAGTCCTGCTTATCTGGCTACGTTACTACAGTTGAACAATACTAAAAACGTCGAAGAGTTTATGGCCTATATACGAAAAAAATGTTGCAAAGGTTCTTGCTGTGCGAATTTCATCATTGAAAAATTTTCTGATAATTTTCGCGCGCAAAGTTATCTACAACTACATTGTTTGGCGGTAATCTATTCTTTGAAGATGCTTTTTGCGGAAAATCCAGGAAAATTTTCCGCTTTTGCTCTCTTAAGTTTATTCAAAAAAAGTTACCGAAATATGGAGTACATCAGTCTAAAAAGTGACGACGGTACCAAAAACAATACATTTTTGAAAAGTATCGACGGTACCTATAACGGTACTAAAAAATTATCGCGTTAAAGTACCGTGGTACTGCCCAATTCTGGGTATAATACAGATAAGTTAAAAGAGGTACAAATGCACGTTAGACAAGCAAACACGGTGCGATTATCCGCAATACTGTTAGGTGTTGATTACATGACCCTGAAAAGGCTTCATCACCGTTAACCCTCAATCGGAATAAATCACATTAAGCAGGCAACAGTAGAAATGGCGAAAATTAATGGAATAAAATTATTAACAATGATGGAGCATTATTGCTTAAGTTTTGACTTCAAACCCCATATTTTATGTTGAACCAAAGCCAAGGGGGGAAATAATGTAAGAAAACCTCTCGCGAAATCGGATTTTGCGAGAACTTTATATGACTGATTGTTCATAGTTCAATCCCACACCTTGTTGGCCTGTATCCAAAAATTTAATTCTGACGTACCAATAACTGTATATTTTCGTTAAAGCGATTTCTCTCTTTCCTCATTGTAAAAATACAAAGACAAACATGAAAACCTGACGCTTACGCAAATGTTAGAAGCATTAATTACATGTGGCTCAATTTACCTGGGTGTGGCTCAACAAGTCTGACCTAGTGGTCCAAAACCCCCATGTGGCACGTAATTTTAGCCGTTTTAAAAAAATCAAAAAAATTTTCATAACTTTATAACCAATTGCAAGAAACTTTATTGGAAGCATGGTGAACGAGACCTAAGCAATACCGAATAGTTGCGCAACTTTGAAGAAAATTGGACGTTTAGTTTAGCTTCCTGAAGATTTTAAAATTTACTATGCTTAATATGTCTGACCTACCCCTATGTGAATTTAATGAATAATAATTTAAGCAATATCCGTTCTGACACTATATGCATTATGTAATGGGTTAAGGTATATTAATATCACTACACCAACGACTTCAAAATTGGTCTTCACAGCTCCTCTGCTTGCCGTTTAACATTAAAGTGGCAGTGTTTTAGCGGTTACAGTGTGGAAAACAAGCTGGCAAGTTTACTTGTTGTACCGTTGGAAAACGCACTTAGCAGGATTACCCCATCTTTGTGTGGCAGACAGGTGGCTGGCAACTCCTAAGCAGAGGCGTAACTAAAGTTTGCTGAGACCCTGGCCATTGCCCATTTCCCCCATGGTGAAGCTCCAGCAATGAGATATGGTAAAATATGAAATATTGCGTGGAGATTACAAGCGGTTTTGGTAGTCAGCAACAAAATGATGTGATCAATTTAATTGCGTAGATTGACACCTTTTAACATCCGAGTTTCGTAAAAAAGTGAAGCAAAGAAGCTCTACAAACTTTAACTCTACTGACCACATTGAGTGGCTGAGTGTAACTTTTTTCAAGTAGGCCTAATAAAAAGGATTGATGACCCAAAGCGTTCGCTACCAGATGCAGCGAAAATCAGGGCCAGAAAGACATCAATCTGACAAACACGTCTGTGGTGGCTCACGTTCAAGAATTTCTGTGGCATAGCATATTTATGTCATCTTAATAGGCCTAAAGAATGACCATAATGGTGTGATGCGTGGCCCATATCTGAGGCCGCGTTCACACATGGATGTTTTTGCAACCAGGCACAAAATTTCATTTTGTTATTGCAGACGCTATTTTAATTCTTTTCGAACTTGTTTCAGCGATTCAAAACCGGAAATGGTAACCTTTTCGAATTGCTGAAATAGTTTTGAAAATCTTAAAAATTGCGTTCACAATATCAAAATGAAGTTTCGTGCCTAGTTGCGAAAACAACTATGTGTGAACGCAGCCTGAGTCGGGGTGGTAAAGGTCATCGTACTCCAGAAAATTGTTCGTACCCCAACAAAATTCGAAGACTAAATCGGACATTCTACTGGAACCGTTTTTTTGTTTTTTTTTTCGGTCATTTGTCGGTCATTTTGGCAAAGATCGAATTTTTTTTTCGGTCACAATAATGACCGAAAGAAATTTGCAATTATCTTAGTTTAACAATTGCTCTTTTCTTCTGGTGATAATAATAGCTATTATACAGGTAATGACATAAAGTGTTTTTAATACGTTGCTCAGTTCCCTACATAACTAACTATTTGTTTGTACCGTTTGTTTCGAGAATGTACTGTTAATGTTTCGAGAAAGGGTTAATGTTTCGAGAATGTGCTATATTGTACCCCTTTCGCCTCCTTTTCGCTCTTCGCTCCCTGGTGTTTCTCTTTCGCCCACAAGGGGCCATATCGCCCACTTTGAAAAACACTGATTTAGACTAGAACTATTCGCTTGGTCCAAACAATAGTTTCCTAAAGTGAGTTCCTAACAAACTGAAAAGCCAAGAAAATATCGAAACGTCACAAATATTCCCAATTTTTATGTATTTAGAGGCAAAATTATTTACGTAGGCCCAGGGCCGGATTAACGGTTTCAGAGGCCTGGGGCTATACCGTAGTCAGGGGTCTATATTACCCTTCAATTGAACAACTGCTGAAATATGTAGCCTACATATCGGTATTAAACACATTCATTCGTTCTTGTTTATTCGCACACCAAAATAGAACAATATTGTAATTATTTTTAAAAAATAACACATTCCAAGATCATATTTTCTAAATTTGTTCTGTCTAAATTCAGTTCTAAGAACAGTGTTCTGTCTAGTATCAATTCTGAGAACACCCTATTTTGAACGTTTGCAAAGTTATGACATACCACGAAGCCCCAAATCCAGCAAATATGTTTTCTATCTGTTGTTTTGTAAAGACTTCTACGATTATTTCCCACCAAACCTCGCAAACTTAACGTTAACTTCCTTCCTATTTGGTATCCTAATGTCCCTTCACGTGCCAGTACGAAAAATCGTACGGCATTTTATGTAAAACTATTTTTCATTTATGCTACTGTCTATGAATTATTACAAAAAAATGATTATAAATTTCATCGACTAGCCACAACTGCGACGTTTTCTCGGAGCTGTATTGCCCAGGCGATAAGCCGCTAAAACGGGCCTCAGCATACGTGTAACGCTTCAGCGTTACTTTAACTTAATGAAGATTTGGTTTATTTTTTTTAGTTACAGAAGAAAACGTTACATAACATGCTGTAACTGATGCTAGGCTACTGATAGCATTTGCTTATGATTTTTAGCAAAATTTACACAGAAATGAACATTTTATATCAATAATCATTTTAATTCGGCCTATCCAGTTGAATTCTGTTTCGAAAACCGTCAAAATCGTTGCACGATATTTCCTGTAGAACATTCACATTGCGTCATAATGTTTTCACTCAACTTATATTTTTGGCATTTTTTCACTTTCTGCAATTTTCACCCAATACAGGGGGATTTGATCGGTTGAAAGCAGGGATTCAACCAATGGTTGAAAGCTGGAATTTAATTGGTTGAAAGCTGGAAGCGGAAGCGCGAAAAATATGGCGCTTCCGCTTCAACATCATTCAAAAAAGCATCCTGTAAATAACTTATTAGATATTACATTTTATTCAATTTATTAGACATTATTGTACCATGCTAGATTCGCATGAATGCCAAATTTCAGATTATAGGCCATTACTTTTCGCTTGATTTTCAGATAGTACTAACGTAGAATCGCTTTTTCTTTCAGCTTTTTCTAAGTTTTAAAATAAAAGCAACTAATTTATCAATAGCGTTAAATGTAATAATTGACTCTTTTCCAATTATAATCGTATCATGAAATAGATGGGGTGCTGTCAGGAGCGTATTTCGGGGGTCATTGTACCATCGTCCTCCCCTTTTGACTTTGTCTTTTAGAGAAAAAGAACAAAATTAATGGTACCAAGTGACTGAAATATGCCAGACTTTTTTAATGGTTTTTGTAGCTTATGGCCAGGGGCGGGTCCAGGGGGGTAGGATGAGAGGAATGCATCCTCCGACCAGCCATTTTCAAAAACGTTTTTGATGCATACAATTTTTCCATAATTTCCAATCTTTTCGATAGCGATAAGCCTCGATCGAAAATGCGCCGTGCGAACAAAATGCGCCGTGCGAACAAAATGCATCGAAAATGCGCCGTGCGAACAAAATGCATCATATTTGGCAAAGCACTACGAATTAGGGTCAAAAATTTTAAACAAAATTTGGCTGAAAATTATTCAAAAAGCGCTAAAATAGCCGTTAGAGCATGTACATTTTCAAAAAATTTCCGGGGGAGCATGCCCCCGGACCTCCCCAAAGCCTATCTTGTTTCTCAATCAGCTTCAAATTAGGTCTGCTAAAAAAAATACGCTTGAAAACAATGTGGAAATTATGCCCCTCCCCTATTTAAAAATTCTTGCCATGCCACTGAGTGCTGTGTATCAGCATTTTTCTAATGAAGCGAGGAAGTTTCGTAGCAAAGTTGCAGTAAAAAACTCCCAAGAGTGTGACGCAATTTTGTGACTCACAGGAGCGTATTTAGAGGGGGGAGGCATTGTGCCATGCCCCCCCCCTTTTTTTGACTCCGCCTTTTAGTAAAAAAGAACATCGTACTGCAGAACTTTTAGTAAAAAAGTCGGCAGCGTGGCGTAAGTGGTTTGGAGCGTCGTTTTTACGACGACCATGATCGCAAGGTTAATTGTTCAACTCCCAACCTAGTCTCGTTGTTGGATTCTTGGATAAGGTGCTTCACGATGTTTATTTCTGCTCGGTAGAATCTGGAAAGCAGCAAATTTAAGAAGTCAGAAACAAAATTCAACCGGAAAACTTGGAAACAAAGGCAACTCCTAAGCGAGTCTGGATTCGTTCTATGCAAAAACGCCTTCGCCGCTTTCTCGTGATAGGAGGATAAAGGTGAAGAAATCAATCCATCAAAAAGAACAAAATTAATGGTACCAAGTGACTGAAATATGTATGGTTTCTGAGGCTTATGGCCAGGAGCGGATCCAGGGCGATAAAATGAGGGGTATGCATCCTCTCAGCTCTCACCAGCCATTTTCAAAAACGTTTTTAATGTATACAGTTTTTTTCGTAATTTCGAACCTCTTCGATAGCGATAAGCCTTACGCCTTAAGAACGCATAATCGAAAATGCGCCGTGCGAACAAAATGCATCATATTTGGCGAAGCACTCAGAATTAGGGTCAAAAACTGTACACAAAATTTGGCTGAAAATTTTCAAAAAGTACTTAAATAGTCATTAGGCTTATAGCATGTAAATTTCCAAAAATTTTCCGGGGGAGCATGTTTCCGGACTCCATAGAGCTTTTTTTGTTTCTCAATCCCCTTCAAATTAGTTCTGCCGAAAAAAAGTTCGCTTGAAAAAATGTGGAAATTATGCCTCCCCCCCCCTTTTAAAATTTCTCGCTACGCCACTGATGACTCATTTCAATTATTCCTTTACACTTTTGTTCGCTCTTTGCAAATTATTATCTTAAAAAAAAACGTTTGCTAAAGTTTGACCAAAAGCTTTTAGTGTGCTTGAAAAAAAGCTGCGGTTTACGCCATCGACTATACCAACGAACTGGTCGTATGTTACTAGCAAAATTTTGGTGAATTTTTTGAAAGCGGAAGCGCTGGAAGCGAAAGCGACAGGTGTGGAAGCAGAAGCTGTTTGCAAATATACCGCTTCCACATCCCTGGTTTAGAGGGTCTCAAAAAATTAAGGCAGCTTCTGAACTTTGTTTCCCGCGCCTTTGAATATCTCAATCATTGGACTGGTAGCACGGTACTGGCCCGAATCTCGCAACTCCAAGTACAGTTACGTCCGAATCTCACAAGTTCACTACTCGAAATCAGTCTTTTCTAAAATTTTTCGTTTAATTGCCTGAGATCTTGTGAGTCAATTCAAGTGTAAATTCGTTGAAATTTTTGGCATTGATACAATCTTGAATCAGTTTCTTAATCTTATCCGAAACTGGATAGACAAGGCCTGTACAACAAAAAGTTAATCACTCGTAAGTACGGTATTATTCATTTTTATAATAAAATGGTTGAGTGATGAGAAAATTAGTCAGTTGTTCCTAATGCGTTTGTAATCGAAAGACCTATTTCCTCCGTGGGCCTAGGGTTGCAGCCCCATCAGCCCCCGCCTTAATCCAGCCTTGCGTAGGCTATATTGAAGTTCATCAAAATAAAGGAATTGTGAGCAAATTACCGCAAAAGAGCTTCAACTAGGCCTGTACCTTGACTTGAAGACATTACGAACACCTGGAAAAAGAACTAGGGCATTTTGAAAAAGACCCTGGGCATTTGCTGCCAAAAAAAGGCTTAGTTACGCAACTGCTCCTAAGCGAGCTCGTGTAGCGAATTGATTGCTTTCTCGTGATAGGAGTATGAAGATGCAAGTAAATACAACTAAACACAAAAATTCGATACTTACAAAAGCAGTAAACAAAAACTGTGGCTACTTTTATTCTAAGCAGCAAAAAATTTTGCGACCTGTATTTTCTTGCAACTAAAAAAGTGAAACAAAACTGCTTTTAGGGACTGAAAAGTTGAAAACTAACAACAGAGTCACCTTAATAGGCTACACTTGTTCAAGTCTTTGTAAAAATTGAACTTTTGGAATCCGTTTTTTCATCCATCATTAAATAATTGGAAACTCTGACATAGTTGCTATGCGTTTGCATAAATAAAGTTTAAATCCGGTGGTTTGAATGTTACACTTTAGTCTAGCGTACATCGACTTAATTGCGTAAAAATTTAACAAAATTTTAATTTGGCGCATCACATTAATGCTTAATTTAGCAGTTCAGATCGCTGAGTGGTAAGAGCATCTGCCTCTGGAGCTGTAGGCTCTAGTTTGATTCTGAGTCTGGTCAAACCAATAACTTAATACTAATAATAATAATAATGTATTTCCCGAATTCAGTGCACACATGGCACTACGGGACGACAGCCATAAAACCAAAGAAATGTCAAATAACATCAAATGAAACAACTAACCATAAGACAGAGTGCATCCAGCAAAAATAATGAAAAAGATGAGGAAATGACAAAAATCAAAAAAAAAACAAAGATGGATCTACTGACAATTCGATTACTCTAACCAAAGTGTATCTAGTAGAACACACAGTGCATCCAGCAAAAAATAATAAAGAAGATGAAGAAATGCCAAAAAAATTTAAAAAAGTCAAAGATGGATCTACTGACATTTCCGTAGCTCTAACCACAGTGAATAAAATAACAAACAAGAAATCAACACGCTCATAAATTAATAAATAAAATCGCTTGATGCCTAACTGCATGCATACCATTAGCTAAACTTATGAACTAGGAGGAGTAGGCTGCAAATATGCACATATGCAAATTTAACGGAAATTGCACTGGTAAAAAATAGGGATAGGCTGCTAATATGTAGATACGCAAATTTAACGGAAATTGCACTGGTAAAAATTAACAAAAAATCAATCAGTCAAAATAAGAAATATCATGACAATGCTAAGGATAAAAAACTAGCAGTATTTAGAAACAAGACGTTTGAATTGAGAAACAGAAGTACTATTCACAACATTCCATGGCAAATTATTCCAATCCTGTGTACACCTTTGTGAAAAACAATATTTTCGACAATCAACTCTAACAAAATTTGTTTTCAATTTGAATAAATGTAGTTTGAATAAATGTGTTTTCAATGTTGAATAAACTTTACAGCCTAATTCTGAATTGGTATTCACAGCTTCCCTGCTTGTTGGTCATCTTTAAACTGTTAAAGCGACTATGCGGAGAACAAGCCAAAAAGTTTAGTTGTTGTGCTGTTGAAAACAGAACGGTTAATTTTTGTTATTTGTGACAGAATGCATAGACGAGGCGAGTGGCACTCAGCACATTAAGACAGTAAGATGTTGCTTGATGCAAAATATAACACTGACATTGTCGCGGAAGGTTGCAAAGTGACTATTTAGTTGACCGGTAGGTCTTCGCGTCGAGCAACCATCCAAAAATCATTAACCTCGTAAATAATTCTTGAATTTATTCTAATTCAGAAGTGAAAATTTTTGATGTACACAGTACAGTACGATACTCTGGTACTGGTACTCAGTACTCTGTACGAGGTTAGATCTAGTATAGGCCCCCAGGTTCGATTAGGGTTAGGTTTGGTTAAGATTAGGTTCAGTTAAGGTTAAATTTAGTTAGGGTTAGGTTCAGTTAGGGCTAGATTTGATTAGGGTCATGTTATAGTTAGGTTAAGGTCAAAGATTAAGTTAAGGTTGGCAGACAAAAAAATTGTGGAGGCTTTTTCTAGATGAGACCCCTCTGTACATAAAATTATTGACTAAGTTCTTCAGTACTCTGTACATGTAATAACTGATTAAGTCCAACTGTGGTATTTGTGGGTTGGTGGAGTAAAAACATCACGTAGGGGAAGGTGGGGTCATTTTGGACATAAGGCTAGCAGGCTAGTTTGGACCAATCACTTCTGGTTTTATTTTTGCAGCATCATGCGACCTGTAGCAGTCACCGCAATCGTCTCTTTCAGTCACCATATGGGTTAAGTAGCAAAATCAAGTAGTTTTTTGTTGAACTTCATATTCACAATTTTGAACAAAAAACTAAAATCAGATGAGATGAAATTGTAAGGTTTTGTGCTAGCGTGGTTACTGTTTAAGCTGAAGTCTGGCATTGGTACTAGTCAGGCATGTTTGAAAAACACGCATACAACATGAATTTAAAAAAAAAAAATGAAGTTATGCAGGAAGAGTTTGCCATTTGCTAGTCTTGCTGAGTGTGGGGTTACTTCGAGCATATATAACAAACCATTCGAAATAGCATGTGAAGATATTGTTTTCAAATTGGAAAATGATATTATATCAAGTATGAAAATAAACTTAGTACGTGAAGATGTTGTTTTCAAATTGCTAGTGCCACAAATTATCGGGTCTTCTCGACGCCCATTTTTACGCTTTTTAACTTGAATTTTGAACAATCGAACATTTAATTTTACCAAACTATTGAGATCATGCGTAGTCTCTTTTTTTCATTTGGTTAATTTCGTTTGAATTCTTTGTTGTAAACTTTTGAAAACCTTGTATGTGAATTTAACTGAAACAAGCTGTTTTTTTCTATCAGCGGAAATTGATGCAGAGTGCTTTTTCATCACAATAAATTTGCCTTCTTTTTAACGTCCGAGACTACCCCACTGCTTGTCCAGACTTACCCCACTATTGGGGCAAGTTCGGACGTGCTAGACCATCGTGCATTTGTGTAAGTAATAGCCTAATGCTTGGAGCTATTGCAATTACAAACAATTTCATATTGAAATCAAAGGGCTATCTACAATTTTGTACAAAGAGTTGGTAATTGCTTATTCCTTATCTTGTCTTAGAGTCACAAAAGCAAATTTTGTCCAAAATAACTCCACCTTCCCGTTACCCTAAATGTTATGCTAGGCGACTAGTGTATGGTTGATGTTTGATCAAACCGTTAGGATCATTTATTGATACTTTTTGATCAAAAAAAATTTCATATGAATATTGAATTACAGATTAGCAAAAGACATTGTCTATTTTGTCGTTAACGGAAAAATAGTTTCTAGGTCTATTTTGTCAGCAGTAGGTAAAGTCAGCATCTACTGCCGGAAAAATAGACCTAAAAGCTATTTTGCTGGTGCTCAAAAACAGTTATGAGTGTCCACACTATACTGCTATATGGATTACACTATATCTGGCGAAATAGAACTAGAAACTATTTTGTCGTTAGTTACAAAATAGACACTTCCTTAGCAAAATGAGCATTTTTTAAGGGATTGATGTAGACTATTCCATATTTTAATGCCTTGAAATTTAATAGACTGTAGATCTTTGAAGATTCTAAGTTCCAAAAACACAGTAAATAAAAGTTAAATTTGTTATTTTGTCGGGTAGAGTGATTATGAATTTTAGTTGATTTAATAAGGTCATTAGAAAATGTTGATGGAGCTTTATTGCAAAGAAATGGTGCCTTAATTTAGCAACTTCTATGATGTACAGGTCATCTAATTTTAAAATTTTAAGGATTGATCATGTTTCTCCCACTGTCAATTGCTGTGACAGCATTGTTTTGCAGTGCTGAGTATGCAGGCTATATATGATGCGGTAGCAGTACCTAAGATTTTTAAGATTGATAGATATAGCTGTATTAGAGAATATCAAATGCTGATAAGAGTTTCAGGGGGTAGACATTTCTTAGTTTTCATATAATTCCCACTGACCTAGACATTTTACTTTCTATGTAATGAATATGGTCCTAAATGAAAATACTATTATCTAGCATATAAACTGTATAGTGCCAAGGCTGAAGGTATTTAGTAATTTGTGGGCAAGGTATTCCTGCATTATTCAATTGGATGGTGACATTATTTATAGTTTTAACATCAGGTTGAGGTTTGGGTGTTGCGACCATGTCTGCTAATTCCCTCATCTTTAAGTTTCTCTTGCTAGCATGTTACAGCGTTAATCGTTTTGTTGCTTCTTCCCTTTTCTGTGTCTGTTTGTAGTTGAATTCCTATATTGCTGTGTTCTATTTTTTTTGACAGTACAAAAATAATAGACACCGCTACTACTACTAGATTTACTTTTCATCAGCATCTTTTAGGATTTTACCTTTTGGTATTTATAGAGAGTATGTTAGCATGCATCCAATTCTAGCATTATTATTTCATCGCTTATCACTTGTTTCAAAAGATTGCTCTTTTAAGCTTTTAAAAGTAAACTGGTTTCGTCAGTAAATAGTCGTGGCATAGTGCTCAGGTTATTAGCTAGATCATTGATATAGATAGCATAACGTAAAAATCAAATCAATCCTTCCATATACTTGCATTATTATGTCGAAGCGTGTAACAAGTGATGCAGGATGGGGCTCATCTTTGTGGCTTTGCTACTCAGCAACACAGCTTTCAAGAAATGTCACAGTGGTGGCGAGCCATTGGCAACAGTATTTCCAAATTGACCAACTCGGGATTTGAACACCAGACCTCCCATCGATAGCAATGTCTTAACAGCTGAACTAACCGGCCGGTTGAAGATAAAGTGAGAGGCCCAAAATATATCCTTGAAAAACACCCATTTTGCCTTATGTAATTTATTTTTTTTGGTTCCATTTATAGATACATAGGGGAGACCGGGCAATACGAACCAGAAAAATTTGCACTGCCCTCAAACGGTCCCTAATCAATGTAAAGCTTTGAAAATTTCAGGTTACATAGTCGCCAACATTAGCCTAAACATGTCACAAATGAGATAGCTTAACTTTTCTATTCATTTATTTATATTACTGCATTTTTTCCTTAAAAAATTACCTGAGGCATTATAAACCTTAATGGGGCATTATGAACCAGTTTCGAAATTGACTTCACATTACTTAATTAATCATATGTAGAGACAAACTACTGGCATGCAATGCTATAAAATGAATGTATTAGCATTTTTAACAGTATATTGTCACTTGCTGTGTACAAAAAGATATAAGCATTCACACTTATATAAAGAACTGTTCAGGTTCACAGCTGTCCACTTTGCTACTTCATGCTCAGTGTCAAAAGCACATTCAAATTTAACTAAGCCAAACGCTCTGGCTGTTTCTCCAGTGAATACCTGTACTGGATCAGGGAGCTTCTGCACAATTTGGCTTTTTTCAATATATTTGACATCTCCAGTAACCAATTGGTTCATAATGCCCCGACTGAAATGATCTTATATAAATTATTTTGCAACAAAATTTTTAGCAAACACTATCAAAAATCGATCTGCAGTTGTTTGTCCTGACCATGTCTTATCCATAAACGAAAATGTGGACTTTTAGAATATCTCTGAAAAAATGTCAGTTATTCTAAAACAAAAACCTAAACTTACTTTTAACCTCCAAAATCACATTTTAACTGATTTACTGAAAAAGAAGAACAGCCGACCTCAACTTTTAGCATCAAAGAAAAGCTGATAGTCATGTGACCTAACTGTGCACATCCGGTCTCAAGATTGCCAATCAGTTTTGAAATAATGCCCTGGTTCATAATGCTCCGGTTTCTCCTATTGTTCACGATTTCATGGGTAACTAACAATAAGATCATTATAAACCCCTCTAATATCATAATGTTACCGAATCAAATGCTTTCCTCATGTCGAGGGTCATTTGAGTAAGCATGTCTTGGTTTTGGATGGTGTCATAACATTCAGATACTGTAAAGTATATACAACATGAATCATTGAATGTTTTTTATGATAACCGAAGTGGTAGGGATTATGATACTATGCTTGTCAAAAAACTGACTGAATAGGCCAATATAGAGAATCATTTTTTCTAAGATTTTAGATAAGCAAGGTTGAATTGATATCAGTTGATAATCATTGGTTAAATTATTAGTAAACTAACTAGCGATAAAGGTTTTGAATAGTGTGGCATGACTGCGCTGAAAAATATTGACAATGAATCATTTGAAAAAAAGAGTAGGCCTACTCTTAGTACGAAACAAAAAACTGAACAACTACTCACGTTGCCTAAAACACTGCATTGCACCTTCAAGGGATGCGAGACTCGAATTGGAAAACCCTGCATTTGTGGCACCGTAGCATAAAGCTCAAATTTGACTTTTGAGTAAAAAATGAATTTTATTAGTTTCATGTGATTCGGATTTTTTGGTTTATTTTATGGTTAATAATTATTTTTGGTTTCAAGGAAATGACAAAAATTTCAACAATTAACATTTTTTTCCAGGTGATTAAATTTAGGTATCGTACCAGGCAATCATTTGACCTTAAAAATGAAATTAAAGTTAAGTGTTCCCAAAGATAAAAGTCACGAAGATGTGGCTACTTGTGTTGCTTGGACTAATGCAGATGGAGTACTGTCAGGAGGAGATGATCACAAAATATTACGATGGAATCTTTTGACTGGAGAGCACACGGTAGCATGCAAACTGCCTTCAGATGTATACCCTACTCACATGTCACTTTTGCCCAGTCAGTCAAAAAGTGGTAAAAGTCAGGCATCAGATGTGATTGCGGTCACTAGCTCTGATGGAAAATATCTCATTCTCTCTGGTGCTGGTCGCATTGAAAAAAGCGTAGAAGCTCACAAAGGAGCTGTTTTAAGTGGAAAATGGAGCTATGATGGCAATGCGTTTTTGACAGCTGGTGAAGACGGCCAGATAAAAATATGGTCTCGATCAGGTATGCTTCGTTCCACTCTTGTGCATTCAGTGATTAGCATTTATTCGGTTGCATGGAGTCCAGAGTCTGATCAAGTTTTATACACTTTTGGTAAAGAGTTGGTTATCAAGCCACTGCAGCCATCAGGCAAGGTTGTAAGTTGGAAAGCTCATGATGGAGTTGTATTGACAGTGGACTGGAATTCGGTCACTAATTTGATACTTTCTGGTGGAGAAGATTGCAAATACAAAATATGGGATTGCTATGGACGACCTCTTTATTCAAGCACTTCACACGATTATCCAGTTACCTCAATTGCGTGGTCTTTTGACGGCAATGTATTTGCTGTTGGATCTTTCAACAGCCTTCGTCTTTGCGATAAATCAGGTTGGTGCCATGGTCTGGAACGAACATCCACTGGAAGTATTATGAATGTAGCTTGGAGTGATGACTGTACTCAAGTTGCTGCTGCTTGTTTTGATGGTAAAGTTGTTTTTGCTCATTGCATTGAAAAGCACTTACATTGGCATGAATTTGAAGTTGTTCAAGTTAGCAGGAAGACTGTCACTGTTCGAAATGTTTTGAACGATGCTTCTGATATAGTGGAAATGAAGGATAGGGTAATTATGGTTTCACTTGATTTCAGCCATTTGATTATTGTGACCTCTTCTCAGTGCCATGTTTACAGCACCAACAACTTCAACACCCCTTCCATATTTGAACTTCGTTCAGGCGGGGTTTCCTTTATCAAGCAAGCTCAAAAACACTTTTTGTTAAACACTGGAGCTGGTATTTTTGTGTATTCATACGAAGGACGTCAGTTGTGCAATCCCAAAATCCCTGGCAGTGTAAACACATCACTTTTAAGCTATCGATCTGTGTCTTTGAGTAATGATGTTTTAGCAATAAAGGCAGGCCAGGATGAAAGATCAGTTTTGCTTTTTGATGCTGTCACTGGAAAGTTTGTTGGTGATGGCTCTCCACTTGTTCATAAGCTAGAAATTCAAGACATTCATTTGAGTAAGGTTGGATCAGTGGTTGATCGTTACTTGGCTTTGATTGATAAAAATCATGACGTTTACCTTACATCGGTTCAAAAATCTGGTGCTGATTACAATCTCGTTAAACTTGCTTCAATGGTACAATCTTTGGAGTGGAATACATCTGTGAATATGCTTTGTGGTCTGTGTGATTCAAGTGTAATGGTGTGGTTTTACCCTCCTGTTGTTTTTATCGATCAAGCAATCTTGCCATTAACTCTGTATCAAAAAGAGCACAACGAATTAGGCAAAAACCCAACTCTTTCTTCGTATTATGAAAATACTGTTCGGGTTTCTCGAGAAAACGGATCGTTGGTATATGTACCGATAACACCTTATCCAGCTATTTTACATCGCCTGGTAGCGTCAGGCAAATGGAATGAGGCCGTCAGACTGTGCCGTTTTGCAAAGGAGAAAACGCTTTGGGCTTGTCTCGCTTCCATGTCAGTTAAAGAGAAAGATCTCAACACCGCCGAAGTGGCGTATGCTGCTATTGAAGAAGCTGACAAAATTGAGTGCATTGGTGACATCAAGAGTCTTCCTTCTAAAGATGCGAGAGCAGCAGAAATGTCCCTTTTCTGTGGGCACATCACTGAACCTGAAGCTGCGTTTTTGCATGCTGGAATGATCTACCGAGCTATACAACTGAACATGGACTTATTTCGTTGGGAAAGAGCGCTGGATTTGGCAATAAAGCACAAAACTCACGTCGACACTGTTCTGTGGTTTAGGCAAGTGCATTTGCAAAGATTGAACCGCAGTGAAACCAATCAAAAATTTAAAAAATTTTCCCACGGAGTTGAATTAAACTGGGAAAATATACAAGCAAAGATAGAACAAGACCTCACGGGCTAGCAGGTATGTTCTAACAGCGAAGTATTAGTATTGTTTTAGTATTCAGTGCTTTTGCGTGTTGCGATAGTTTACACGTACTGGTGCTTACTTGTCTCTAAGACAGACATTTTTTGTGAAACTTTTTCGCCTGCACTGTTATTTTCATTGTAATAGTTGTTACAAAAGTATTTCGGCTCTATTGCTATTTGAATGATTTTTAGTTTAGCGCTTAAACAACGCTGATGCCTAGTGGTAAGAGCGTACGCCTCTGGAGTTGTAGACACTGGTTTGATTCCGAATCGGGTTAAACCAATGACATTAAAATTGCTATTCACAGCTTCCCTGCTTGACGTTCAGCATTAAAGGAATAGTGTGGACAAAAAACCGGCAAGTTTACTTGTTGTGCCGTTGGGAAGGGCACTAAGCGGGATCCCCCCATTTTGGTGTGGTAGACAGATGGCTGGCAACTCCAAAGCGAGCTCGTTAAAGCGCTTTGATCACTTTCTCGTGTTAGGAGGATAAATATGCTTGCAACTAAACTAACATTTTTATTTGCAGTAAGACCTTTAAGTAGATTTCGTTGAAAAAATACTGACATGGCGAAGTAATAGTCTTTTTTTCTGTGGTTTAACTCATTTTTTATTGTTGTAAATGTTATTAAAGTTTTTCATTTTGATCTAACTGTCCAGTGCCTCCAGCAGAGATTTCTACAAAAACGTATCTCTGTAGTGCTGCGCTGATTTAGACTGTGACAAACTATCGGCTTTGTTTGTATGAATATATGACTCTTCTATTTGCAAATATGCGGCGTGCTACAATTGATTGCTCTGTAGCAGGTTTTCAGCTGCATTTCTTTTTAAAATAACATTTTAAGCCTTTTAATTTGTTTTTAGGCTACTCACTGGAATCGCATGGAGAACTCCATGTATGAGCATGGTGAAAAGTGCAAGTAGATTTTATGGCGGTATTGCTTCATTGTCAACTTTTCTGACTCTCTTAAGCGTTGTTTTATTTCGCATTTTTTTATCGACAATTTCTGAAGCTTTTTATATTTGTTATGGCAAACTGTAAATTGTATTTTCAAAAAGTTATTTTGTTATGCGATTAACCCTTGTCTTTTTGTAAGCGATAGGCTAAAATGGGACTGACCTATGACCATAGCTTTGACACAATGAAATCTTGAATTCAGTTTTTGTTTCACCAAAAAAATTCTACGGTTCTATTAGGTTTAATAAGCGTAGAATGTAGATGACGTGTTTTTGGGCCGTGTCACCGTGGTAGCTTCGTTTTTTTTTTTTACTTTTTTTTGACTCCGGAGAAATAAAAACGGTCTGCGTTTTTAAAAACTGTTTGACGTCACAGTTCGGAATGTATCATTCGTTGGTGTTCAGTCTGTATGGAAATTGCATTTTCTGTCAAAAATCGTTAGCTTAATTTCAGTTTCAACAGAGGTAAAGTTATGTCCAAATGTTTGTCATGCAAGAGGTAATAATCAACTGTATTAATCGCATGAATCTTTTTTTCGGGGGGGGCGCGTACGTCTTTATGGGATTTAGTGATTGATTTTTAGCTAAGATCTTTCGTGAGTTAGTTTTCTTTTGCACGGAGATAACATGTATCTAGTTCACTGAAAGCTGGCGGTGAATTTGTTGAAACTTGCTGTATTATGCTGTATGCTTCTGCTTTAGTTTAAATTTTTTTTCTTGCTGTCTATATTCCTGTGCTCGGCTGTTTTTTTAAGCATTCTAAAATGCCTGTGTATTACGATGTGCAGACGAAAGGTGCTCAAGGAATAGTGCTGAACTGCTCGTTTACATATTTTTGAATTTCGAGTGCAAGTTCTACGGCAAAAAGCGCAATTCGTAAACGTCACAACTCGTCTTTTAATGATTTTCATTACGAGGTTGTTTCTGGTTTGTTTTAAATTTTTAGAGTTTTGATTGTTTTGACGCGAGTAAACTGCAATGGTTTGACCCAACCCTTACTCTCTTAAACGTAGATATTTCCGGTTTTCAGTGGTTCTACAGTACATTAAGTTGCATAGTAATGCCCAAACTTCTAGCTTTTTTTATCATAAATTTGTTTCCAGCGATATTTAACATTAGAGATAATTTTGGAAGTAGCCCTATTTACATAAGCTTCGGTACGAATTTCTAGCTCAATTGGTAAAATTTTGTTTTTGTTTTGCTACAAATCTTGTTACTGTGATGTTTGTTATGTTATTTATAGTTTCTAACTGGGTTGTACAAAACAATAATGAAATTTTTGAAAAAATTAGTTTTACCCTGGAACTGACTTCAGACTTCTGTTGTATATACTGTAGCTCTGCACATTAAATTGACTTTAGTTAAGATTGGTTTAGTTAGAGTTAGACGTACCAAGTTGTGATTGTAAAGTTGTCCTTTAAAAATCTTAATGAAGAAGTTCTGCTTCTCACAACTTTCTACGGTTAGCGCGAGCGATTTAATCTCGTAAACACGGTTTAAAATGCACCATCGATTTGTGTGTAAATGGTCAATTTAGGCAGTTTTGCTTTTACTTGCATCGCAAAGCCCAACTTTGTCTGCGACATTTTGCGTGGTGGTGCCGCGCATGGGTAGACTAAATCAGGGGTCCGTAAATACTTTTTGGCGCGACCCCAAAAAATTGCCCTAAATTCACGCGACCCGAAAAATTTGGAAGCGTTATTTTTGTTAACATTATTTATTTTAATTACTAATTTTAAGGCTACTGTCAAACGCAGCAATTTTTACAAACAGGAGAAAGTTAGCATCGTCGTAAAGAATGAACCATTGCGTTTATTCTTCTAGTGAGAAGTATGAGCTTTGCATTTAGAACACAATAAGCAAATTCGCGGATTGATGCGGGAGACGATCCAAAATAGAGTGAACGGTTCCGGTTTGGAAAGTCAAAACTCGCGAACTGTGCAAATCCAATCCAAGTTTTCCCATTATATTCAGTCATAAAATCTTTGCTGTTCTTTCGTGTATATAGCGGGTTTGGCCGCTGTCCGTGTTTTTGAATCATTCGTTATTTAGCAGTTTCTCAACATTTGTTTATGACGACCCAAAATACCAGTAGATAAAATTGATTAAAATAAAGTTTTATGTTCAAGTCCAAGAAATGCAGGCCGAGTTCAATTCCGAGATAGACGAAATGTTACGTGTACAAAATATTTCTAAAGTTTATGGAAGGCTTATCACTGTACAGTCCGCAAGTTGCCACCGCGCTAATACTTTTTGATGTTGTGCTTGCTATGTTGCTGTCAATAGGCACTAAATATGAAACAAAAAAGTGAATAGTTAGGCTATCTCATCGTTAATGATTCTGCTCAAAGAACTTATAATGTTTTTAGCATCTTTTTTGCGAAATATTGAACTGCCTAACAGCCTAGCTGTTAAGCTAATCCTAATTTGGTCAGGCATTTTTCTGTTTAGCCACTTATTTGTGTATGCTTTATCAGACTACTAACCTAAAAACCGCAATGCGCTTATATCATCCCTCAGATGCCAATAACACAGCTCAAAGTGAACTGAGATGCGCTAACAGTGACTAGCAATCAGTGGCGCACGCAGGATTTTTCAATGGGGAGGGGTTTCAGTGACGTTACATCGTGATGACGTAAAACACTACGAAATACTACGTCATCACGATGTGACGTCACTGGCAGTGTCAATTTAGATTTTTAACGTTTATAATAATTTTTCATCAAACATAGCGTAGTGTTACAGATGTCGCTATCAATGTGGAAGATTTTGGATATAATTCCCAGGCCGGTCAAATCAGACTATGTAGCCAACGGCTCGCGAGCCTGCGACGTTTCTTCGGACCTGTGTTGCCCAAGCGCTAAGACGCGGGATCGGACCCCGCCACTCGCTACCATGCTTCGGTATTGCAGCGAGTTTAATGAAAGAAGTATAATCAAGATTTGATTTAATTTAATAAAAAGATTTTTGTGCAGCCATAGCTACTGCAGAGACACCGTATTTAAAGGAAACTCCTACTAACCAACTGCTTCACAGCAGCAGCATCAATGACAAAAATGCAGTTCAAGTAAAACACATGAAAAGTTGGACTACCATTGTTGCATATCGCATCGTAATGAAAGTTTCCCGAGATTAAATTTGAAAGTTGGACCGAACAGAAAAAACATAATAGCAATTTCGGCAAGCTCCGCACGAAGAAAAGTCGGTTTGTTTCAAAATTATATAAGAATTAATTTTTTCTGCTATTGTCAAGGGGGAGGTGACTCCCGGCCACCTCCCTTGCATACGCCACTAGGGGTCATCTTAGCGACTGGGGAACACAGAAACGTCGCAGCATTGGCGAGCTGTTGACGAGACTGTGCCGATTTGACCGGCGCGCGAATCAAGCCCCAGACCTTTCGCACCGATAGTCTGTGCGCTTGCCCACTAAGCTAACGACCGGTACCAGCCCACAAATCGAACCCAAAACCTCCCGAGCCGATCGCGATGTCTTTGGTTACCCCCAACTGGGTGGTATGGTTAACTCAAAGTTGTGACATCGCAAGCAGAACATCCGCCTACCTTGCAACCATTTTCTGCGCTGGAACGTTGTGTTGTCCAGCCTTGATAGCCGTTGAAAACAATCGCTTGATGACATCACAATACGACTCCAGCTTTAACAATACCCATTGACTTTGTCCTGGCTTGAATTTTGTGTTAGTCGTTGGTTCAAGCGCAACCCACCAGAAAAGTTTGACTACCGGAATTATTGCATCACAATGAAAGTTTCTCTAGATTAATAAGCAAGTTGGATAGCACAGAAAACATGATAGCAATTTCGGCAAACTCTATATGAAAAAAGGCGGATCGTTTCAAAAAGAGAGGTTTTTATTGTTTTTTAAATCGTCGATGGGAAAGGGGTTTGACTCCCTGTGCGTACGCCACTGCGTATATGCCATTAAAGGAAACTCCTATTTATTTATTTATTGCTTCACAGCAACAGAAATGACAAAATGCGGTTCAAGCGACACATCGCAAAAGTTAACCTACTGTTACATCACAATCATAGTATCTCGAGATTAGAAAAGAAAACTGAATGGAACGGACGAAGCGTTGGAAATTTTTGCAAGCTCGAAGAAAAGGCGAACAAAAAGCGCATCATTTTAAAAAAGTTAAGTTTTTACTGCATCTCTAATCGACAAGGGGGGGAGGTTTGACCCCCGAAACCCCCCATTGCGTACACCACTGCTAGCAATAAAGACGTGGAAATTCTACATGCAGCGCCCAATTAGTTATTATTCGTTACAATCAACACTTGTTGCGGAAGAATCATATTTTAAAACTTATCACTCAAAAGATAGTCAAAGAGTTCCAAACAAAAAAAAAACTGAAGCAAAAAAATGTCATCATGTCAAAGTGATTATGTAGACCTACGTTTAAAATTTTTGCGACCCAAAGTCGAAGGTGTCGTGACCCAAATTTGGGTCGCGACCCACTATTTGCGGACCCATGGACTAAATCATTGCTCTTCAACCAGAGTGCACGGTGAACCTTAGGGTTCACGACAACTGCCACTGGAGTGCATGAGTGAAATAGGGTGCATAGGGGTTCACTACAAAGATTTTTGTTAAGGTTGATTACGGATGAAGACATTTTCTTAGGTGAAACTTGTAGAAGAAATTTCGCTATTAGGCCTACCGGTATACCAATAAATTGATTAAAAGTTGTTGCTATTACACATATATATAAATATAGCCTATTGGGAAAAGCGGTTATGTGGGGTAAAGCGGACATCTCCATGCTATCACAAAACCAAAAGTCAAGAATTCTTTTTTTGTGCCTAACAGCTAGAATTAACTGCAAAAGCTTTGACAACACTGCTTTTCTTTGTTTCGAGGTAATCAACTTTTAGTCTTTTATGCAGTTGTGATGTAATAAAGATGTAGCATAAAGAGGATATTTCTGTGGTTTTATTATGAATTTTTGAAAGGTTTTTTAGTTTTTGACAGTTATTAATGCTTTACCCTTGCACCAGATTTCATTCGTTGAAGGTTAGTGTTTTTTTTTTTTTTTTCGGAATGTAGCATTTACATAAATTTCAAGATTGCAACTACACAGGATTTGATTATTTTTTTTTATACTTTGCTCCAGGGGCGCACCCAAAAAATTTCAAATGGGAGGGGGTCTAAAAAAAAAGTCGATCCCGCACTCAGGAGCGGATCCAGCAAATTTTGGTAGGGAGGGGATGAAATTTTGAATTAGCTGAAGAGTCAACTAAATACAAAGACGTTAAACCCCAAAAAAGCGTAAAAAGCCCTTTGAAATGTTTTCATGTTTGCATCGTATTCAAGAACTTTTTTCAAGGAGGGGGCACCCAATTTTGCCATATTTTCAAGCATAGTTTTTTCGGGCAGAATCATTTTAAAGGATATCGAGAATAAAAAAAGTTTTAGAGGGGTCCGGGGGCATGCTCTCCCGGAATTTTTTTGAGACTTTACATACTGTAGCCTAGTAGCCATTTTAGCACCTTTTGAACCATTTTTAGGCAAATTCATCAAACATGATGCAAATATGTTTCACCAAATATCAGCAGCATTTTGTTTATGCATTTTCAATTATGCGTGCTTAGGGCGAAAGGCTTATTGTTATCAAAAAGGTTCAAAATCATGGAAAAACTGTATTCATCAAAAAACATGTTTGAAAATGGCTGGTGGGGGGATGCATCCCTTTTGGATTCACCCATGCTCGCACTGATAACAACATCTCTTACCACTACACCAACCAGTCGATTTGGTTTGATGCGGGGCAAATTCTGTCAAAGCTGTTTTGAAATATTAGCACGTGCTACACTTGCATAGTTTGGACACTTCACTTTAAAAACAAGGGTTCGGTTTCAAAAGGAGAGGTTTTGACCCCCCCCCGCCTGGGTGCGCCACTGCTTTGCTCACTTTTTATGTGTATTGTGTATTTTGCATAAATGTGTTTTGATAGGGTTTTTGCATAACTGTATTATCAATTTCTCGCCTATTGCTTTTTTAATCTATACCTATGTCTATAATACCAGTAGGTCGTGATAGTTTAAGGATACTCAATAGAAATTGCGGGTTTCGCAAAGCTTTTTTAGACTTTGAGTAATTTTATCGCAAGAGTGCATGAAATATAAAGTATTTTTGCGAAGGTGCACGAGAGAAAAATGGTTGAAGAGCCCTGGACTAAATAACAGATTACACTGGGCAACAAATTTTTTTAGAAATGTGTTTAACATAAGACCATAATGTTTTTTTATGTTTTGGGGGGCGCTGATTTAGAAAATGATAATGAAGTTACAATTTCATGTTGGTGTAATACAAAACTTATGGCTATTATAATTCGACATATTACACACAAAATTTAAACAACTCACAAATATGCAATTCAAAAGCACTGCAATGTCAAATATTAAAAATGGACATTTAAATAACTTTTTCGCTTGTATGTGGTGTTGCATTTCCGCACTAAATTCCATACATAGTTTACCATCATGGCTTTGTCTCACCTCCCTTGATAGCGCTTTTCCATCACTTGGATAACTCGGTGAAACCTTTCACCATGCTCTTCACTTGCGCTTCCCAAGTTGTCTCGAAAGAAATCCAAGCGAGAATGCAAAAGATGCAACTTGAAGGACATGCGGCAATCAAGCTTTTCATAACTTTTAATCAAATTTGACACCAACATTGCATAGTCGTCTCTTTCATGTTTTCCTAGAAATCCTTCCACAATCACTCTCAAAACTTGCCAAGCATTTCTTTCCAAATCAGGCATTAGTCCCTCCAGCCCTTCAGATGCCAACATTCTTCTTATTTGTGGCCCCACAAATATACCTCCTTTGACTTTTGCCTCAGATATGCTTGGGAATAACTGTCTAATATAGCGAAAGGCACGGCTTGTCGGTTTCAAGCTCTTTACAAACTGTTTGGCCAGTCCGAGTTTACTATGCAATGAAGGAAGTAAAATCTTGCTCCTTTCTATAAGAGGTGAGTGTGGAAGCCTGGTGTGAGATCTTCGCAAGGTGACCAGTTTTGACCACGTAGTGCTGCTCATCCGCTCTGCTATTCCACAAACAAAGAAAACAAGAATGTTTCGTATAAACCTCCTTGCAATCCCAAAAAAATGCTATCATTTTGAAATTTCCACAAACGTCTCAATTATGATTAATGTATCGAAATAATTCAAGTAATACTTTTACGGATTCACTATCTTCCTTCATTGGACCAGAATGTGCAATTGAAATGGATGGATACACATCACCATTATGTAGAAGAACAGCTTTCAAACTTTGCTTTGAACTGTCAATGAATAAACGCCAATCCAAAGCTGAGTACACAGTGCCAATCTCCTGAAACAAGCCCTGTGTGTCAGTACAATAACAAAGTGAAGGATGATCCGAATCCGAGGGCATTGTATAGAAATTTGCAAAGGTCACGTGCCGTTTTCTTGGCATGGATATCTTGCATGAAGGAGCAAGCAAATTCCACTCTTTGAGGCGGGAAGAAAGTATCTCTGCTTTTGCTTTTGTAAGACCTAAGTCTCTAGATAAGTAATCTAATTCATCTTGATTCGGAAAATGAGGATCTTTGCTGGAACAATTAGTGTCAACCTCAAAACCAGTATCGTCATCTTCCGATGAGGTTAATGATATAGCATGCGTTGTTGAAGGTTGAGGAATAGGCAATTCTGCGCCATGGTTGACAGGCGCAATGGATCAAGGTATAATTGGATAAACAATCTTATTCCTATCCTTTGTTTTTTTGTATTTGGAAATATCCACCATGCAGAAATAGCAGTTATCATGATGATTAGTGAATTCTCTCCAGATTCGGGGAATCGCAAACGGCATACATTTACGACATCCTTTTAATGTGGATCTGCAACTTCCACAGCCAAAATGTGGGGCCCAAGATTTATCTTAGTTACCCGTCTTCATGCCAAAATATGCCTCATAGGCTTTGAAGAATTTTGTTTCTGATATGATTTTGTGCTTCGTTTGCCGTGGATTAATGTAGTAGCCACAAACGTAGCAGAAACAGTCAAAACTAATTTTGCGGGGTCTTTTTAGACTCATATTTACTGAAGAATTTAAAATGTCAATAGCACTAGATTTAACCTTCAAAATCAAATAAAATATAGCATATTTCTAAACTAAGCAACTTCACTGTAGGACTAACTTGCAATATGTCAAGCAGTTAAACTAAGAGCAATTGCTGCCAGATTCAACGATCCACCTAGAATAATATGCCTACAGCCTACTCTGTCTTGTTGGCTGTCCTGGCACTGGACCCAGTTCAGACACGTGCATTAGAAGCCCGCCAAAATTGTGTCGAATCACGTGAGAGTGAATGACAATTTGCTTATTTACATCTTTAACACCATTTAGAGAGTGATAAAAACAATAGCAAAATGTCATAAATGATATAATACAAGACTGAAAAGTACTGTAAATGTCACGTATTACTAAAATTGTATAATTATTTCGTATATTAGGAACTTCAATTTGTTGTAAATATTTTCAAAACCATTGACACTACGCGAAAACTAACTCCAAAATCGGCATCAGCGACCCCCAAAACATAATAAAACACTCAAAAAAAGAGATTAACAAAAAATTGTTGCCTAGTGTTATTCGCGATGAGTTTAATGAGGGGCTGGAGCTGATCGCGCATGACATTTTCGGGTCGTCGCTGATTCAAAGAGTGTAAGCTCACTTCGTAGTCTCCATCAAAACACTGTGGACTTTTCCAGAGGTGGGCAACAACTAGTTACTATTTGAGTAATTGTAACGGTAACTTTGTTACTTTTTTGAAACTGCAACGAAACCGGTAACTAGTTACAAAATTAGACCTGTAAAAGTTACAGTTACTTTTTTTAGTGACGACACACGCATGCTGGACTACGTTTCGGCTCACGCGTTAAGTTCAATACTCCTCTGCCCTCAAGCGCAGCTGTGGAAAGGCTGTTCACCCGAGGAAAAGACAATTTAAAACCAAAAAGAGCTGGTTTGACCGACGAGCATTTGGAGATGCTTGCCTTTTTGAAAGGTTAATTTTTGATAAATGAGTTGACGAATGTTGTTGTTTATATGAAAAGTTTAGCATAGGTGCAGTGGCGCCGCCGGGAAAAAACATTGGGGGGGACGAAATGACGTCATAACTTGTGATTTTTGCAGAGCTACACGAAAACATGAATAAGACGATAAGACGCATTAGCTTTCCGTAGGTGTAGTTTAATCGGCATTCCTGAAGTAGGCTATTGCACTTCTTACTGTAATTTTTTTTTATTTCGAAATTTTTCATCAAACCAACGTTCTAACTTTTGCAACTTTGTGACAAAAGTGAACAAAATCGCAAAAACTGCTAGATTTCCTTGTACCTTAAGTATACAAAGCTCTTAGAGCTCTATTATGATGTCACAATTAAATTTTCTCGAATTTTAACGGAAATTTAGAGCAAATAACAGCGAAACATCAAAATATCAAATTAGAATTACTGTGGCTAGCTTACCCTAAAATCAGTAAAAATTGAAAAAAGGGGGGAGCATGTATTCCACATTTTTTCAGGCGTATTTTTTTCGGCACAACAAATTTGAAACTGATTGAGAAACAAAAAAAGCTTTAGGGGGGTCCGGGGCCATGCTCCCCCGGAAAAATTCGAAAAATTTGCATGCTGCGAATGGTTGTTTTAGCGCTTTTCGAATAATTTTCAGGCAAATTTTATTTGAATTTTTGACCTTAATTCTGAGTGTTTTGCAAAATTATTATCCTTAGCGAGCTCGTACTTTTCTAAGCGAGCTCGTACAGCGCATTGATCGCTTTCTCGTGATAGGAAGATAAATAATATGCAACTAAATACATTTACATTCGATACAACAGCTGGAAAAAATATACGGTGTCCATAACGTCTTGTTGCAATTTAAAAGAAATTTCTCTTTGTTTTGAATGCCACAGCAGAGTTCGTGGACTGTTCTCTTTTTTTGAAAAATATAGCAAAACATTTTTTTGCAATTTGACTCACAAAAAACATCGTCAAGCCCAATGAAAATTTACCGCAACATTAATTTATTGAAAAAAATTATCGGCGATGATTTATCGATTACCGATATCGTTTAAAAAATTGATATTTATCGGTATCGCTTAAGGTTTTTTGAAATTATCGATTATCGTTATCGCTTTACTACAGAAAGGTTTATCGTGCCCATCACTGATAGTGGTTGTGGGTCTGCAATCTGCATGCTTCAACGGTTAAACATTTTGTTACGCCTTCCTTTTTCTATAGGCCTACCAGCTTTTCATCCTTTGCTTACGTCTGAGTATGTTCTGCGCAGAAATAAACAACAACAAAAATATTGCTGAAGCGCAGTAAATTACATTCTGCTTTGGATTGCCAATCAATCTATGTATAATGAATACTTGCTAAAACTTAAAAGATTTCTGATTTTGAAAAACCCTCACTTGCACGCTGCTGCTTTAAATATCTCAAAACGTTACACTATATAGCTTCGTGAAATTACAGTACGTGAAGCCAGGTATGATTTCACAAAGTATTGAAATATCTTAGGGGGCTTTTATAGTACAACAGCTGGTCATTGATACGAAATGTAACCATTGTCTTTTACAGTAAGCAGCGATTGCTTCTGTTACATGAGTTTGCAAATTGCGAAATTAGGAATGTCAAAAAATATTAGAACACGAGATGGAGCAAGACATTTTGTTACAAAAATTACATTGCCGAAAGCATCTGACGTAGCACATTGGGTTGACCGAGTGGTTGGTGCATTGGGCTCCGAAGCTGGCTTTGCGGGTTTGATGTTCAACTAAGTGATCTTTCTGATGCTTGTACTTCACTACCACAAAAATCCTAAACTGCAATTAAGTGGCTTGAAAAAAAAAAAAAAACGAAAGCATCTGACGTCACCCCCATCCCTTGAAAAAAAAAAACTCTGCGGTTCTAGGCGATGTGAAAAAATGATCAAAGAATTATTGTGGGGGCGGTCGCCCCCTCGTGGCGGCTCCCCTGCATAGATGATGGATGTAATCACAAGAGATAGAGAACTTAATGCTTTGGGGTAAAATTTTTGTTTATCGAAAGTAACGGTAACCAGTTACTTTTTCAAAACAGTGACTGTAACCTAGTTATTTTTTCCCAAGTAACTGTAACTAACTTACATTTAGAAAGTAACGGACCCACCACTGGGCTTTTCTGCTCTGTGATGATTTGACACTAATTTTTACTGAATATGCTAGTAGGCCTAATCTTTTGAGCTAATTGTACAGCAATTAGTTTTGACTGGTTAGTAAACAAATCAATGCGACGCTTGTTTGTCTTCGACTCAGTTCTCTATAGCTCTATGCTAATGTAGGCCTATACTTTTTCCAAAACGTTGATTCGGCAAAAATTATGTAGTCTTACCCAATACGCCTAACTGCTTTTTTCTAAATTCAGAACAACAAAGTCAGCGTAAATCATTTGCTTTATTACGTAATGTCATTATACACTATTTGCGTTAATGCATTGAAAATAATATGTACCAGCACACTAACAGCTGGTTATTTGCAAGAAAGTTAAGTTTAGTCAGGTTGTTAATCTGGATTTAAATCAGTATTATTAAATGACATTTTAGTTTAAATACAATCTTTTTACCGTTCGATGTAGCCTACTAAAAATGTGTGGGCCTATTAATTTTTGCATCTTATTTTATTGTGTCATTGAGGAATTTAACCACGTCAAGTTTTTTGCTAGATGATATCATTTTTTTCACATAAAAACTGAAATTGCAGAACAAGAAAATGCAGCAGGCTGTGCCCCTAACACTAAATTTCATTGTAAAGAAAATTTGTTTTTGAAGGAATTAGTAATACTAACCTTTTCATTAAAAATCATTGTGCTTTATGTTATTACAAATTTTAGATATTCATCGTTGATGCATTTGATGGCTATTTTGTCGAACAGCATAAGCACATTTCCTCAGTAAATAATTAATTTAAATAGTCTAAGTTTAAAAGCATCTTATATACAGTTCGATGTTACTGTAAGTAATAGTTGTAATACTCGATGTTACTGTAAGTAATACTTCATGGCAATACTGTAATTCTCTTAGTAGCCTATTGATCGCAATCATGATAAATCAACAAAAATTGGTCAAAGTAGAAAAAGACAAATGATTCGTAGATTAACAAGACCACACATGGACTAAGTTAATGTTTTGCGGAAGAATCTGCTAGACTGGGAGAGAGTTACAAATGTATAAAACTGAGTAAATACGTTTGTTTAAAAGCACCTATCATCCATGACTATTGCATTTAGTATTATTCTTGTGTGATGCTTTTCACCCAGTCCATCATCACCATCAAGTTTGTATAATAACCGGGAACTTGAGTGTCGACTCCTTGTACAGGAACTGTTTGGCCGCATCCCCAACCCCAGCTGACTATGCCAGCCTGGACCCAGCACCGCTTTATCTCGTCTCCGTCGAGATAAGCCACCTGAAAAAAATTTATCGCATTAATTTTGCGAAGATTAGGCTATTGACGAACACAAAAGGTATCCAGCTGAAAAGCCAAAACCTTCCTAAATTTTTTGTTATGCCGATTTATACACGCTACATTGATGCCAGACGCGCAAAACCGCAAAATTACTTGGTTTTATCCCTCTTATTTAAAAAAATCCTGCCAGAATCTTGAATTAGAAGTGACTTCATTAATGATCATTCCGCTTACTTCTCGAACAAGCGGC
The DNA here is from genome assembly GCA_963422205.2 of Gammaproteobacteria bacterium. GTDB lineage: Bacteria > Pseudomonadota > Gammaproteobacteria > Eutrophobiales > Eutrophobiaceae > CAXMWX01. The sequence continues at coordinate 799,259 of CAXMWX010000005.1, forward strand.
CCACCGCTGTCTCCGTGGCATGAGTCAATATTTTGATTAGCAATTCCGCTAGAAGCACATATCATTCTGTCAGAGAAAGGTATCCCAACACCGCCTTCCCACTGTATATGCCTGTCGGTAAACTCTCTGCACCTGTAACAAAGCAAAAAGCTGTTTTTACCCTTTAATTTTATTATGTAAAAATCGACTACTCTACTGGCCTAACAATAGTTACAGTATAACTGGACAGAAATTGTCGAATCTATTTGCTGTGAACGAAACATGTGCAAATTGTGCATCCTTTTCTGTAAAGTCTTTAGAAGTTTAAGTCGACCAAATTTCACACAAATCTATTTGTTGACGACACTGTTTTATTAATGAAAGATAAAAATGTTAATAATTTGCGAAAAATGGTAAATGAAGAACTTCAATTAATTGATAACTGGATGAAATTTAATCGTCTGTCCTTGAATTGCGCTAAATTTGCATTTTTTCCAACTGGTTTAAACCAAAAAAATAATTTTTTTGAAAACTTTTCGATCAATGTAGGAGGTTCTGATATTTTATGCGTAGAAACAGCGAGATACTTAGGAATTGTAGTAGACAGATCCCTAGCATGAACTAATCAAGTTATAAACAAAATTGCCAAAGCAGCTGGAGCCTTATCAAAAGCGCAAGACATTACGTCAATAAGAAAATGATGGTTCAACTCTATCAGGAGCGTATTTAGGGGGGTATTGGGCCATGTCCTCCCCCCTTTTGAATGAGCCTTTTTAGTAAAAGAACAAAATTAATGATGCCAAGTGACTGAAATATGCCACACTTTTTTGATGGTTTCTGTAGCTTATGGCCAGGAGCGGATACAGGGGGTTAGGATAAGGGGTTTGCATCCTCCCACTAGCCATTTTCAAAAATGTTTTTGATGTATACAATTTTTTCATAATTTCGAACCTCTTTGATAGCAATAAGCCTTACGCCTTAAGCATGCATAATCGAAAATGTGCGAATAAAATGCATCATATTTGGCGAAGCACTCAAAATAAGTGAAGCAATTTAAACAAAACGTGCCTAAAAATTATTCAAAAAGCACTAAAATAGCTGTTACAGCATTTGAATTTTTAAAAATTTTCCAGAGGAGCATGCCCCCGGACCCCCCTAGAGCTTTTATTGCTTCTCAATCAGCTTCCAGTTTGTTTTGCCGAAAAAAATACGAAAAAAAATGTAGAAATTATGGCTCTTTTTTTAAATTTCTCGCTACGCTACTGACCTCTATTACAGTTTTTTGTATTCTTACCGAAAATACGGCATTGTAGCATGGGGGATATCAACAGAAAATTAACCAAGTAAGTCCAAATATTACAAAACAAAAATTTAAGGATTATTAAATTCATCCATTTTAATACAAATGCTAATGCTTTTTGTGATTATCTAAATGAAATCTTATCAGACCTCAACATGAACAAAAATATTTTTTGTACTCAGTGATATAAATATCCAATTATCCATTTTTCAAGTAAATCCTCAAGCTCTGCTAAGGCTACGGACTGTTTAAACATGTTAAATGCCAACTGTTCCACCTCTATTATAAACAATCCTTCAAGAATAACATCCAGCTCTGCAACAGTGTTGGATCACGTTATTACCAATGAAAACAGGCATGAAATACTTCCTTCTGTAGTAAAGTATGATATTACTGATCATTTTCCAATTATAACTATCATAAAAAATAATTTTATCTCCAAACCAAATCAACAAAGGTTATAGTTAGATCTTACAATAAATTTAACAGTAAAAATTTTAATAATGATTTATTTTCCTAACTAGAAAGTTTTGTCCCTAAATTGAATACTGTGACCGGAGAATATATTAATTATTATCTATTTAAACTATATTATTCTTTGATAACTAAAACCATTGATATGCATATCCACTTAAAAAGCTCTCTAGAAAGCAACGGCGATTAAAATCCAAACCCTTGATTACTGTAGGCCTTCTGATATCAATAAAAAGAAAACAGAAGCTGCATAAATCACATTTTATTAATGGATCTCCGATAGCAAAAAACTACTACAAGGTTTATTCGAATACTTTAACTAAAATTAAAGATCTTGCAAAGAAATTGTATTACCGTCAAAAGTTAAATAAGTAGCCTATAAAAATAACCCCTCAAAAACGTTGAAAATCTTGCGCACTATTCAAACACAATTCCTCAACTCCTAATCTTATTACTGTAAACAATTCATTAATTTCGGATTTGAATGAAATCGCATAAGAATTTAACATTCATTTTTCCAGTGTTGGCAAGTCTGTGACAGCCAGTCTAAACAGGCTAATGACACGAATACAGATGAAAGGATATATTTAAAAAATCCCTGTCTTAATTCTATCTATTTGCAACCAACAACACCAACGAAATTATGCAGCAAATTAATGCTTTAAAGTTGAATGAAGTTAGGGGCCATGATGACATTGATGTACACTTTCTAAAAGTTGTTTCTCTTATTCTTGCTCATCCTTTGTCAATTATGCTAAATCATTGCTTAATTTTGGGTATATTTCCAAACAAACTAAAACTTGCGAAGGTTGTTCCTGTTTTTAAAAAAGGATCTAGGCTACTGATCAACTAAATTCTTATAGACCCATTTCGCTTTTAACTTCCCTATCAAAACCTTTTGAGCGCATCATTTATAATAGGTTTCTATCTCTTTGTGAACGCAGTAAAATCATTATATCAACTCAGTAAGGCTTTAGGCATCATCTAGAGCCGGCGCCAGAGCAGTCGACCTAGGGGGCCAAAGTTTGAAATTAAGCACAAAAGCCGCTGTTTTTAAAAGAGTAAGCTTGTTAATTGGGGGGGGAGGGCATGCCAATCGGGGGGCCAGGCCCCCCTAGGCGCCGGCCCTGGCATCATCACTCTACTTTACATCCTATATTAGACCTAATCACATCTTGCTTTGATAATATTAACAATAAGCAATATTGTTCTTTATTTTTTTTTAATATTAGAAAGGCATTTGATTCAGCATCACATGTTAAGTTAATCAAAAACTGGAGCACTATGGTATCCGAGGTGTGGCCAAATCTTTGTTTGAATCGTATTTGCATGATAGAAAACAATTCGTTTCTATTACTATTGCTGATGCCAATTAATCTGATAAAATAATTGAATATGGAGTTCCTCAAGGATCTATTCTAGGTAAACTTAACGTCAGACCGATCCACTCAGCTGACAAGTGCCCGGTATATCTACATGTCCCATGGCTAGGAAACGTTTCGACGAGGTTCGAAAAACAAATCAGCTCTGCAGTCAACTGCTACTGTTTTGCCGTCAAACCACGAGTTGCTTTTACAACCCAACAGCTCTTGCCATCTCGAAGAAAGACGTGTTGTCTTCCCATCATTGTAGCAATCTCGTTTACCTATTTGTGTGCCACTGTGATAGTCGGTACGTTGATCTCACGTCTCAACGTCTTCAAGAGCGTATCAAACAACACATTCCTAAATTCACCAACTCAACCAGCCGAAAAAGCCTTCTTCGCCGGTGTAAAGCCAAAAGTTTTTCTCGGCAATTTCATGAGTCTGCTATTGGTCAACATCTACTTGATAACCCTGAATGTGCTTCTCATTACAATGTCGACAAATTTTTAATTCTTGCCCGAGGTCGTTCTCACTTTCATCTTGCCGCCTTAGAAGCTACTTTTATTAAACCTCTCAAACCTATTCTCTGCAAACAAAAACAATTCGTTTATTCTTTGAAACTATCTTAACTCTCTTTCCCTTGACTTTCAAGCCAATCAGAGCTCGTCCGTCAAAAGATTTCTATTGGCTACCTCTAACCAACCAATCAGAGTTCTCTATTTCTAACCAATCAGAACTTTTTTTTTCCTTTATAAATCAGTTCGGTTCACTTATTCTTCATTCTGACGATTTCCCCTGAAGAGTGTCGGATGAAAAGCTTCGGGAAAACGAATCTTTTCCTTCAAGCCATCTTCAAATTCTGTACCACAAAACGTCTGTTCAAAAATTATTATATCACCACTGTAAAATGGAATAGGCTGTTGTTTTGCTAGGATGCATTTAGCAACAACATGCACAAAGTATATACTGTAAGTTTTAGTTATTAGTTAACGTCGTGCATTGTTGTTAACCGCCATGCCAAGAGGGTACGAATTCGTACAGCTGCTGTTTTAATAATTATAATTCATTCTTTCAACAAAGTGCTTACTTATTGTTTTCCAACAGCTTGAGTAATCCTTGTTGTAAAGTTTCTGATAGCAAAATTGCCGACCGACTGCTAGGAACAGGATTGCTCCGTTCTTCGGTAGATCCAAATCCCGTTACTACAGCCAGAAGCGATTTATCTGCTACTCCAGTTTCAAGAATAACTTCACCTAAAATCAGTTTGTACTGCATTTAGTAAAAATTCTTCGCAGGTATTTATCAAAGAGAAACATCAAAGTTTTTGTTATTTCGTGTGACCTTCGTAGCTTAGTTGCAATTTTTATAATAGCTCTTATTTCAAAAACTCAGATGGCCGATTGGTAAGAGCGTACGCCTCTGGAGCTGCTGTAGACTAAAGTTTGACTCCGAGTCGGGTCAAAGCAATAACTTTATAATTGGTACTCATAGCTTCTCTGCCTGACGTTCCGCATTGAAGAGGCAGTGTGGAGAACAAGCCGGCAAGTTTACTTGTTGTGCCGCTGGGAAAAGCTCTCAGCGGGATTCCCCATTTTGGTGTGGTAGACAGATGGCCGGCAACTTCTAAACGAGCTCGTTGTAGCGCTGTGATCGCAGATCTCGTGATAGGAGGATAGATGTGCAACTAATACAATACAATGACTCCCGAAGCAGCGACTTTGAATTGAACCAAAACTAAAATCGGACTTGACGTAAGCGAAGGCGATGTTTAGACACGACTTGATCTGAATGACTTCAGAGGCTCAATTGAATTAAACTCATTTCGCGACAAAATTCACTCTTAAGTAATGTACCGGTAACGTAATGAAAAAGTATTTGATTAAAGTTTAGTTTAATAGCTACAAAAATATTTGCTAAGCAAGTAAAAAACACATGACATTACATTCTTTTATTGTATTTATTTATTTATTTTGTATCAGACACAATAATCGGTCTCAAACATTGCTAAAACCGCTTAGTCCAGAGAAAAATAAAATAAGAAACAAAAACGCAAAAAAAGCATTTTTACAAAGAATCGCTCTCAAAAAAAGGCAGACAGCGGTTTTGCAGCATACGTAAGATTATTGTAATTGATAAAAAAGACTGAATCATAATAACACCCTAATGACATCACAGCTCGAATAAATTTGTTAACTGTACTGGAGCAACGGCGAACGAATGAAAAAGTGTATTTGCGTAAAATATCATCAAAAGTGTTAACACCATGTTCTATGTGTAATGTTCGAGCACTGCAGCATTGTGACAAATTGTGGAGAATTAGCATTTAAGTGAAGAACTTTTATGTCCTCTTTTTGTTTTTTTTCTGGCATGAATGCAGTGGGCTAGGCCCAACTGGTTTCGAAAGCTCTGAGCACAGTGAGCAAATGTACAAAATGATATACCGGTTACTTAACTAGACTCCGTTAAAATACTAGGGGCTAGGCTATTCAGTTTGCTTACTCAAAGCGTTTCGCCAATTGACATGAGCTGCTATAGTTACAGTGGAAGTAATTACTTGCGATTTGCTTTGAGACTAACTATATCGTTCGAAAAGAACAAAAACTTACTCTCTATTCTACATCGTTCCGAAGAATTTTCATTTCCTGTTATCAAATTTTCCTGAAGTAAATACTGACTTAGACAAGCGCTTTCAGCGCAGGGAAGGCAAACTGGTCTTATAAAAGCGGTGTAATTGATAAAACCACCCATGCCGGTCGACTCCAGCCTGCCAAAGACTGTCTGAACGTACCGCGTTCCAACTTTGATCTAAAGAGTTAAAAAATGTTGAGGCTGTTTTGAGATAATATCAGTGATACAGTAGAAGCTCTTCATGATGAAACCAGTGTGATGCTATTGATTGACGCGTGCAGAGCTGTAACATGCCGACCAGTTTTGGATCAAACCGGACTGAAAGTGAAGTTCGATTTAAAACACTTAAATGTTAGATTTTTTATTTCTTCAAATGGGCTTTGAGGTTTTGGTAACCAATTATCGCAGTCAAAAACAACAAGTTATTTCGAGCTGAAAAAAGGTGGTGGCATGTTTGCCGCACACTTGACCCAAATGAGATTTTCTCAAACTTAGACGGTAATCTGATTCAAAAAATCAAGGCCGACTTACAACTTTGACAACGTGTTTATGCAAACAGTGCATTATGTAAACAATTTGAATTGATACCAATTTAATGCACATAAAGATTTACCAAGGCGATATCGTAGTCAAACTTAAAATTATTGAATTGTGGATGAGCGTGGTACTCGCTGGCTACGTAAGTTTCCACTTGTGGGGCCAACAGTTCACCAAGGTTAGGTCGTTTATGTAGCCCTGAACAAAATATAACTTTAAAGATTAGGCATAGGCTTGAGCTATTTTAAAATAAGTCATTGGCATTTTTATTCAAATTCTCGTCTTGTTTCCTATCAATTACTTAAATTAGCTCTTAAAAAACAGCAAAAACTTCCATTTACAAAGTGAACTAGGCGAATAACCAGGAGCAGAGTCAATGGTTTCCAAATCTCATCACCCTGAAATATGAAGGCCTATTTTGCAAAAACTCAGAAATAAAACTGTATGGGCAGAACAGACGTTTAGGCAATAGTTTTCTTTTTATGTAGGCCTACTGTAGTTACAAAATTGACTTTCTGTAAAAGCGTACTATTGAAAAGTTACCGAATGTCAGTAAAATTCGATCAAGCCAGTTTCGATCTTGATAATCGTTAGCAAACAAGTGAGCAGCCGTCAAAACCCATCGATGATTGATCAAACTGCCTCCGCCGATAAAATTCCGGGTTGCATATGCCTGAAATGCATTACAGTAACATTGTTCATCACAAAGCACGCCTTCAGATGAATTTTCAGCTTCCATTGTTTCAAAGTAGCTGCCACATTTTAGGATGGTAAAGCAACCCGAAGGCAGCAGACAGACAACAGCAGCCAAATAATTACCGTACTGATGTTGGTGAGCCTATAAAAGTCGTCTCAGAACCCGTTGGCAGAATTGAGACCTCGGTTGGGTATCATCACGAAATTCCACAAAAGCATCTATCTCTTACTGCCAGAAAATGAGATAGTTATACCATAGTCCGTGACCGTGGTTATACTTATGAAATTCTGTTCCACCCAAGACCAATGAGAGGGAGTGCAGGGGGGCAAATAACCCCTGGATCCACAAACGGACATTAAGATTTTTGCGAGGTGACATATCACGCTTGCTTTAACTCTACATTGAAATAAAGCTTTAGCTTTGGGTCCTTGATAAGTTCGGAAAATGTGGGACGTGGGTCCTTGATAGGTTTGGAAAATATGGGACTTTGATCAGGAATGCATACAGATTTGGAATGTATTTTGTGTTTAAAATGCAAAATACGTATTTGAAATACAAAATGGGCCTACTGCATGTATTTTGTGTTTGTATTTTACATTTATTTTAATGTATTTTGTATTTAAATACTTTTTACAACAAGTATTTGTAATTCGTATTTTAGATACATTTGTTCCACGCAATCGATAACAAATAACCCGGAACAAAGCTGCCGCCCGAAATAAAAACGCCGTATCTAGAACTAATTTCCCTTTTTTCTAAATTTTAATAGTACTCGAAAAGCTATATCTTGTAGAGTTTTTGGATTTTTAAAATTTGCTTTGGTTCAAATGTTTTTTGTTTTTCGAAAAATTATTTTCAAAGTATTTTGAAATGTAATTAAACATTGTTAAAGTATTTGTATTTTGTAGTTACTAGTATTGCCGAAAAGTATTTTGTATTTGTATTCAAATACTTTATCGTCAATCCATTTTGTATTTGCATTTAAATACATTTGGAGAGTATTTTGCCCAAGTCTGATTGTAGGCCTATACAATGAACCCGGGCGGCGTTTTTTTAACCAAATGGAATTTAATGCACTAAATGACAAAAACTTAAGGGCTTCGTCTCATGCCCTGTGACTGTGAGTGCACAGTTGCTCTGAGCGCTCGTCTACTAACAAATGCATAACTAGTTTACCGTGGCTTAAGCACATGTTGTACGAAACAAGTTTTTATCAAATTTGCATGTAAGCACTTCGCCCACGATCTCGATTGTTTTCGTCTTCAGCATCTACTAATATTTCCGCAGCTGTTCGTTTGGCTACCTGCTGATTGATGAGTTAATAAAAAATGACGCAAGAGTCACAGTCTATATATGGATATCATTAAAATGCTTAGACATGAAGAAGCCCGTGTGGAAGGTTGGTCATAAGACCTGAAACCGGGCAAAAAAAGCTAATTTCAATAAAATTGTGAAAGAATGTACTTCGTACATTGAACGCACAGTACACTCGACTCACACATTGCTATCATTTTGTCATACAACCGGATAAATGATAGGCCTTGAAGACTTACTAAATAAACGCTGTAAACACCAATTCGACGAGAAGTTTCGCGGTTTGATCGCTCATCAGGTAGACTCAGGTTTTGAGCCCAGGACCTTGTGATTGCGAGGTTTATTTCCCTCACCACTCGGCCACCGGGCTCACTATGTTTTTAGTGAATTTTTAGCCATACATACTCAAGCCCCTGCAACTGCACGCTTAGCATCGAGCAGTTAGCCTAGTTGGCATGTGTCGGCAATGGCAGGCCTGATTTTACAAGTATTAAAATAAGTGGAATCGATGTAAGCAGTAGCGAATTTAGGGGGGGTTCATTGTATAGGCCTACAATCAGACTTAGGCAAAGTACTCTCCAAATGTATTTAAATACAAATATGCCCCCCCCCCCCTTTTGACTACGCTTTTTAGTAAAAAAGAACAAAATTATGGTGCCCAGTGATTGAAACATGTATGCCACACTCTTTTGATGGTTTCTGTAGCTTATGGCCAGGGGCGGATCCAGGGGGGTAAGATGAGGAGTATGCTTCCTCCACCAGCCATTTTCAAAAATGTTTTTGATGTATACAATTTTCCCAGAATTTTCAACCTCTTCGATAGCGATAAGCGTTACGCCTGAAGCACGCATAATCGAAAATGTGCGAACAAAATGCATCATAATTGGCGAAGCTTTCAGAATTAGGATCAAAAAATTTAAACAAAATTTGCGTGAAAAGTATTCAAAAAGCACTAAAATAGCCATTACAGCATTTAAATTTTCAAAAATTTTCCGGGGGAGCATGCCCCCGGACCCCCCTAGAGCTTTCATTGCTTCTCAATCAGCTTCAAATTAGCTCTGCCGAAAGAAACACACGAAAACACGCTTGAAAAAATTGTAGAAATTATGCCCCCCACCCTTTTTAAAATTTCTCGCTACGCCACTGGATGTAAGTCTGTATATATGAAATACAACTGGATAAATCATAGGCCTTGAAGACTTACTAAATAAACGCTGTAAAAAACAATTCTACGACTAGTTTCGCGGTTTGACCACTCATCAAGTAGACTCAAGAAGACTCAGGTCCTGGGTTCAAAACCTGAGTCTACCTGATAAGCGGTCAAACCACGAAACTAGTCGTAGAATTGTTTTTACAGCGTTTATTTAGTAAGTCTTCAAGGCCTATGATTTATCCAGTTGCATTTCATATATATAGACTTACATCGGCTCCACTTATTTCAATATCATTTTGTTGCAAAGGAAGGAGAAACTCGGCCGGGGCAACACACTGCAGGGCGCAGCAGATAAGAGTGTAAATTGTTTTAGTGGTTACCTCTTGACCTTTTTTTACGCTTTGTCGCATCATTCTCAGAAACTCGCCATGAACAGCAGAAATCTTTTCTCAGAATGACAGCAAAGTTTAAACGTTAAAATTCACGTAGACAAATCGCCGCGTCATAAAACGAAGCTACTAAACTGAGATGTGCAACGTGAGCGCGCTGCAGTTTGCAACACTTAAGCAGTTACAATCCCACAGCGTGAGAAACAAGACTATGCAAATGAGAATTGTGAAATAAAGTAAGATTAATCTTGGGACGCGAGTTCGAAGCTGAAACATAGCGCCCCTGAAAACGGAAAATAAAGTGACATTTCAACAAAACCAAAAGGTAAAAGCGTAACGAATCGCAAACATAAAACATATATAAAAAAAAACCTTCATAGTTTCTATGTACCCAAATTATAAGTGCGTAATAAAGTGTCACGAATAAGCGTATCAGCGAGTAAACTTGGATAGAAACAAGGTATGTTGTATTTACACACACAATAAAAAAGAATACATACTGTATAAACATGAAATCGGGCGATTATTTTTGAAAACAAAAAGCACAAAATGACTTCATTTTCTAAACTGGGGCAATTTTAGAGAGGTCTCCAAGGATGTATTTAATCACTGTTTCACCGGAGTCTGGATTTCTAGCAAGAACAGCGACTGTGGCCCGCCTCACAATGTTACGCCCTTTACGGACTTGAGGGTGCAAGCAGTGAACCCTACCTAACCGGTACGCTCCACGCTTCGACAAGTCTTCGGCATCACCGACAAGCACCAACTGACCGACGCTAAGATTATCACGAAGGGTTCTCCACTTGCCTCGACTTTGAAAAGCTGGAAGATAGCTTTTCATCCAACAGGACCAAAACTTTTGGGCAAGTGAAGCATTATAAAGAAAGTCCTGTCTGAGATAGCTTTTAAAGAGCAGTGTCCTTCCTGGCCTACCGCACGGGAAGTCGTCCTGACTTCCCGTCCGGTAGGCCAGGAAGGACACTGCTCTTTAGTTGCTTGCTCTTCACCCTGGCCACGTAAAGAGTTTGACTGGAATGGTGACGTAGCCACACGAGTGGATATGCGTACCACAAAGGTTAAATTCTTTAAGAATTATTTATCCGAAGGGATGAGTGATCCTGGCAAGATCATTCGTCCTGGAAGATGAATGTTTCTTACCTGAGGGCGGCTGATGAAGGCTAATAGCCAGAAACAGCGCTGTCTCGCTCTACGGTGCGGTATACTGGAGTGCTTTGCACTGTTGGTGATGGAGTGCTGTTATAGCCTCTGACCCAACAAGCGGAAGTCGTCCTGACTTCCCGTCCGGTAGGCCAGGAAGGACACTGCTCTTTAGTTGCTTGCTCTTCACCCTGGCCACGTAAAGAGTTTGACTGGAATGGTGACGTAGCCACACGAGTGGATATGCGTACCACAAAGGTTAAATTCTTTAAGAATTATTTATCCGAAGGGATGAGTGATCCTGGAAAGAACATTCGTCCTGGAAGATGAATGTTTCTTACCTGAGGGCGGCTGATGAAGGCTAATAACCAGAAACAGCGCTGTCTCGCTCTACGGTACGGTATACTGGAGTGCTTTGCACTGTTGGTGATGGAGTGCTGTTATAGCCTCTGACCCAACAAGCGGAAGTCGTCCTGACTTCCCGTCCGGTAGGCCAGGAAGGACACTGCTCTTTAGTTGCTTGCTCTTCACCCTGGCCACGTAAAGAGTTTGACTGGAATGGTGACGTAGCCACACGAGTGGATATGCGTACCACAAAGGTTAAATTCTTTAAGAATTATTTATCCGAAGGGATGAGTGATCCTGGCAAGAACACCGTCCTGGAAGATGAATGTTTCTTACCTGAGGGCGGCTGATGAAGGCTATTAGCCAGAAACAGCGCTGTCTCGCTCTACGGTGTGATAGCTTTTATCATGAAATGTACTAATAGGAGTATTAGGCGCCAAATGCTGGCCTAAAAAACATGAAGGAGTAAGTGGTTTTTATCAGTGGGCTTTTCGCTCAGAGTGGTTAGGGGACGATCGTTTGCTATTCTCACGGCGTCTGAAACAAACGTTTGAAGCTCGATTGTAGAGGGCTTGCGTCGTACTTCCCCATGATGTAACGCATTTTTGATTAGTTTTACCATACTTTTCCAGCTGCCGGCCTGGGAAGATGCGTATTCGCACCCAGTTGGTGTTACGCCGGCGCAGGGAATTATGAAATTCAGTAGAATCAATAATTAAAGGCAGCTGCTTTTCAGCAGCACAAAACGTTTTGCCATTATCTGAAAAGAAAGTGTCCACCGGCCCTTTTAAATTGGTGAATCTAGAAAAGGCTAAAACAAAACCGTTCAAATCCATGCTTGTCTATTTCAACATGTACACGAGTGAACAAACAAGTGAATAGGATGCCCCAAATTTTACATAAATTCCTGTTTTGTTTGCAAAGAAACGGACCAAAATAATCAGTGCCGCAAAACTTAAATGATTTATTGACAGCAGTGACCCGAAAAGACGAAAGGTTTGACATCAGCGTCGTCGAACAGGTTTGACTTTGTCAAGTGCACATTTACCGCGTTCTGTTAAGCCGCTTGACGCTGGAGATGCCAGAGTCGATAACATTACCTTTGAACCAAATAATTTGAAAAAGATCATGTTGTGCTCTTGGAAGAGACACCTGAAAGAAACACTTGCTCAAATCAGCAATGCAAGCGTATCTTCCTAACCGAAAACGGATGAGAATCTTTATCAAATTATTTAAAAGGTTAGCACAACCTAAAACAGCTTGATTCAAAGACATACCGCTGTGCAAGGCAGCGCCATCATACACAACTCAAGCCTTTTCTTGCTTAGTGCCGGAGAAAGGAAGGTACCATTTGGGGCCACTAGAAGAGTTTTTTTCCACCGGAACAATCCATTCCTCGTCAATAAGCTCGCCAAAAGTATCAGTTAACCACCTTTTTTAAATCAAAATTTTTTAAGGCTGAGCGGCGCATCGACACAATGCGGTCTAAAACATTCCGATAATTATTAGGTAGTTGTTCCACGATCGCCATATTGAGAGGCACTGGAATCCCATAACGATTATCAACAACTTTAATTTCACTTTTAACAATCTCTTTAGCCCTCTCATCGTTTCCTGAGGGCTGTAATGCCTCGTTATCTAGGCTCGATTCCCGCAAAGACTGTTTCAAATCGGCAACCTCTCTTTTAAGTTTAACGCAGCAATCCTCAATACAATCACAATTAGCATTTAAGTTCACTTTTAAGCTGGTATATGCGCTAGTGGCGGAAGGAACACGTCCAACCATTGCCGGCAAGAGGACCAAGTTTCGTCAAAACATAATTAGGTTTATTCGGGTCCAAATTCTCATTCTCATGCAAAACAGTAAGCAGACCTTTGTCCGTCAGACCGATCAACACGTCGATGCATTTGCGCTCAGAAATAGTCGAGATTTCAACATCATTAAAGTTGTCTAATCCTGCCACATCAACTGAGTGAGGAAGACTGCTTTCATCATCAGTAAAGTTAGAAACAACCAAAGCATTTTTAACAGAAAATTGCCTCCAGTGTAAAGAGATTCTAAACTGAAGTCTGTCCGACCCTCAGTGGTCGCGGTTTGGCCAGTCAAGATTTTAATGATATCAGTGGGGTCGCTCACAGTTTCAAGATGAAGTTCATTTTTTAGCCCTTCAGATATGAGGGTGGGTTGTGACGCGGTGTCGTGCTGTGCATAAGCTGGGGTTGATCTGCCCATTACTGGGTTAATCGCCCTCACAACACTAGTACGCAAAAGAACAACACTTTTAGTAGTGTCACTATGGTCTGAGATTTAAAAATACTGACCTTTTGTATGTTATCGCTAGTGTGTTTTCCATCTTCTCCATTAGGAGAAGGCGCACCAGATGCTGAACCCTGTCTTCCACCACAATCGCCCCGGGCACCTGCAGAAGCAGGAAGCTCGAACCAATCGTGCAGTACCGCGTAGTGTTTTCTACTGCAGCTAGGTCCACACTGACGACATTTAGATGGTTGTTTACATTTACGAGCAATATGTCCCCGTAACAAACAATTTAAACAGCGGTTAGAATCCACAACAGTTTTACGTCTAATGTGTGGAGTAAATGAATTAAACTTATTGCAGTCAGCGTAAAAATGTCAACTTTTATTGTTATCACGAACAAAACAAAGTGGAGGAAGCCTCAGATTCGAATAGTTTTGGTTATTCGAGTTCTCCATAGATCGTTCCGGTCCAGAGTTTATGTGGCTAGATCGTAGCCCCTCTTCAGACAAAACCACCTGGCGAACACAAACTTGATTATTTTTTGCGTCCCCTAGATCGAGCGTCCAGCGACTTACCTTAGTCATCGCTCCCAAAAAAGGTCTGAGCATAATCGGATGTTGACACACTCAGCTCGTGCGTCACGAAACTTTTCAAAGCGTCAAAAACTGGGCGATTTTTGTCGGACCCGATTTTTGTCAAATAGTCCAAATAATGTCTCTTTAAAAAGTTGAGCAATCGATTAACCGAATCTAGCGTAAGCTGGCCAGACAGTTTCTCAAGTTCGTTATAAGCATAGGCGTACACCTCAAGTAAGTTTAACTCCTCATCAAAGGATTTTAAAGAAGCAGTTTTAAAGGAGATCGAAGGGTCGTGACGGATTTCTCTTACTTTAGGCTCTAAAGTAAGTCCGGCAGGAACACCGTATCTCTCCTTCAAACGTGCCAACGCTTTCTCAAATCACTGAGACGTCGTCATAGCCTGCATGGGAGCGAAAAACAAGTTAACTATTTCCCTTGGCTCACCCACACAGGACGCTCCTAGATCTTTGAAGCGTCGCTCAGGGTATGGAATTTCGTCCATAAGACGCCGAATTTGATTTTCGTAAAACACGAAAGCCGTATTCGTTCCGTCATATGCGATCTTAGAGGCCAAGTTTGCATATTTGTTTCTCCCTTGTCTGTCAAGATAAGTCTGCATTGCCGACTCACAGACCAAAGAGTTAGTAGGTACATTAGCAGGAACGCACAAAATATTATCATTGGATTTAGCAAATAAAATATCGTTATGACTATTAGTCAATAATGCTACATCATTAGCTTTAGCATTCGCGCGAGCACAGCTGTTGGCCAACACAATCTCTTTAGCGGTAGGATTAAATGCGGTTTTACATTGTCTCTCCCCAAGTTTAGCATTAGCAGGTTCATAAACAGCAAGATCGCAACTTCGACAGGTAAGCGAAGTTTCATGCAAAGGTTTTCTTTCAACCCTTTGAACATAGTTTTTGGCAAGTTTACGTGGTTTGGTAACATGGTAGTCTAGTGAGCTAATGTTTTTCAGCTCCGTAGTTTTCGGTTTAGCGGCAGTATTTATTGCGGTTTTTGAACAACAGCTTTCAGAACTTCGCTAGCTAGTCACCAACGAATCACGCTCAGAGCAAGTAAGCAATTTTTTTCTGCGTCTAACGCAGCCTGTTCCAAGCGCGGTTTAGCCAAAGCTTCGGCTTCTTCAGCCAGAACTTTTATTTTAGCTTTTTGCAATTCATGCTTTATTTCAAGATTAGCGCGTCTTTTATATATTTCGATTTGTTGCATGGTAGACCGGTTCGAAACTCTGATTAGATCACTAATTCCACCGGATACTTGAGAAGCGCTGTCCGAGGGTTCAATGTTGCATCCATTATCATTATTTTCATTAGTTTCGCTAGCTTTAAGTTTATCGTGGCTCTCAGAAAAATACACCTTTTAAGAAAGATGTTAACTTAATTGTATTGGGTCAACTTTGGCTACAAAACTTTCGACCCAAAGTTTTTCGGTTAGAACGGTGTTGGCATAATTGTATTGAATCAACTTTGGCTGCGACGATTTTTAATATTAAGTTTTGACCCAAACTTTTTCGGTAAGAAAGATGTTGATCTAATGGTATTGGGTCAACTTGTCTCTTGTACCCAAAAAGAAATTGCTCTACCCAATATTTCATAGCGACCCAATTATTTTGACATTAAGTGTTTGGGTCAAAGGCCAATGACTAAGAAGTATTGGGTTGGCTCGACCCAAAAACTTTGACAGTGTAGATGGCTCAACATATATTCACTTTCAAGTTCGTCGAAACGGTTCATACACTGATCGTACTTACCGCAAATTTCATCCGAGAGTAACCGGAGCCATTTGGAATCATTCATGTCGTTTATTGCCTCGCGATGTTGTGAATACGCCAAACGCAAGTCAACGCACTTTGAAATTTGTTCAGAGAATTTTTCATTGCTGCGACTAGACTTTAGGGCATTATTTAAACTTTTAATGTCAACCAGTAATCGCATGCGTACAGAGTCAGTAGCTTGCGGCCAGCGCGATCCTGTGCGATAGCGTGAGCCTCATTAGTCTCGGTAAGAGGATCAGCCGGCGACCCCTCCAAGTCACCAGGACCCTCAAAATCACTTGATTAAATTTGCATTTCAGTCACAAACGTCCTTCCACTAGCCCTCTACTTGGGGAACAAGTATGAAAAGACTTTTCGGTCTCAACATCCGAAAGTGCATGTGCCAGAGCACTCGAATGAAGCCATCTCACTTAACCGTTAAACCGTACTCATGGCCTCAACAAAAAAATTAGCTGAAAACTATTTTTTAAATTTGCTAGGAATCATACTAGCAAAAATATAGATTGCAACCCAACCAAATTTTTAATATAGATGGAGCTAGTATCACATGTGTCCACAAACCTGTAAAAATACTGGCCCAGAAAGGAAAGCACTCTGTTTTTTCTGCCACAAGTGGGGAAAGAGGCGTAACAACAACCATCATGGCATGCTCTAATGCAGCTGGTACTTAAGTCCCCCCAATGATGATCTTCAAATTGTGGGGCTATTAAAAGTTTCTTAAATTGATCCCAAATCACTCCCAAAGTTTGTTTTGGCTGCCTTGACTTATGGTTAAGTCTAAGGTGAAAGCGTAAATTGTTTTGTCATTATCTTTTTGAAGTACCGGTATTGTTTTTTGTTGTAAGTTGCAAATTTTACTGAGGATTCAATCAGGTTTTTATCAGCTATATCCCGTAGCGCAGCTAGGGGGAAGGGGTTGCAGCCCTCCCTCATTGTTATGTCAACTATTTGCACTTGAATAGTGCTTGCAAATTAATGCACCGTCGTTTTCGTCAGTAGCACAGCTGGGGGGGGGGGGGGGCTGAATTATCCCCATCCGTTATATTAGTATGCCAAACCATCTGCTGTAACTTTGGATGATGCTTACAAACTGCTGCACCATTGTTATCGTCACTAGCGTAGCTAGCGAAGGGGAAACTTCAGCTCTCCCACACCCACTAGTATGTTTCTCTAATTTTGAAAAGCATTATTTCCCTAATTTTTTGTCACATTACATTTTGCCTATCAGTATTTACAAGCCTACAATTACTGCATATATTTTACATGGGAGCTAAGAAAAGTACTTCAAAGCAGCAATCATTGTGACATTAAATTGATGAGGCATGAGGTTACTTCTCTACTTTTCGCCATAGAGCAGTACTTCTCGATCAGTGGGTAGGAAGAGCTCTTAACAGAGAACCGCAAACCATTCCAAAGTTTCTAAAGTTGGAATACTAAAAATTAAGGCTGGGTTAGCCTAGAGCAGAAGTTGATATAATTTATATTGATGAAAGGTTTTTCAGATCTGATAGAGGGACCCAGATACATTTTTTGTAAAAGTAGAGAGTGGGTAGAAAATGATGGGGAGCACTGCATTAGAGTCTTATCCAAAATATTTAAGTAGCCTGTGATAGACTTTTTTGAGGTTAGAGCCTCGTTATCTTTTCACAGTTCCCACTTCACACTATGGCTGCAAATTATTTTTCAACCACCTTTCAACATAAGACGATTTAATCGACAGATTAAAAAGTATGAGCAGTCTAGTTTTTGTTTTGTCGTATTACCGATAGTTTAACTCTAACAGGCTATGCATAAAGCCAAATAAGTCACTCCACCCGAGCTGCGAATCAACAAGAATGCATCCAATATTGCAGCTACAGTCTGCTCTGCAGCATAACATACTGTAACAGCTGTATGTTCAATATAGTATATAAATCATACAATGTCAGAGCATTTTGTGTTTGTATAATACATAATATATAAGACATTGTTACAGCACAGTTAAACGCACTAAAATTTACTTTTTTTTTTGTAAAAAATAAAAAAAATTTCAGCGGTTGGGGGCTCAGCCCCCAGATTCCCGACACAGTCTCACCATTGCGAAATCCTGGCTACGCGCCTGGCAGCCTGGCTATGTCCATCTAGATTGAATTTGGCCTATTGCTAAAAAGTTTATTGTTGGCTGTACTGCTTGATTAAATTTTTGAGATTGAGACTATTTTTGATTGTTTTAAGCTTCAAATTGTTTCGTGTGTATTGCATGTTGAAAAAATAAAATCTGTTTCTGTTACATTCTTTTTGATTTTCTTAAAAAACACAGGTCCGATTTTGATTAAATTCTTTCCAAAACGATAAACTTTAGAGTTAGATTGACCCCTGTTTACAAGCAATTTTCTTTACTTAAGTTGCCAAATATATTATATATGCAACGGAAATCTGTAAATTTTTCTACCGATTTATAATCAAGAGACTGCCCAAACGCTTCGATGACTATTTTGTTATTCCCTCAAATATTCATAGACACCCAACTGATTATGCACCGGATAATAACTTCTCTATACGTTGAGCTAACAAATCTACAACTAAAAGATCCATTAAAATAGCTGGTGTTAAAGTCTGGAATGGTTTGCCGACAGCTTTAAAAAAACCTACAAAAAACAGCAAGCACACATTCAATAACTATATTAAAAAACATTTTATAGATCAACGATCAGATGTAACTGTTTTTTGTTCTAGAGTTTACATATTTATTCTTTCTTGCAGCGTTTGTGTAATATAATGTTAATAGTGTATAGTGTAGGCCTACTACTTTCATGTAATGTAATTTTTATTCTTTTTATGTCTTCTACTTTTTCTTTTTTCTTCTTTGCTTTGTTGTTCTACTGTTGTAATTTTACGTTGATTAACATTCTCGAGGAAATGAGAGGCTGCATACTCGGCAACCGCGCCAATTTCTTTCGTGGAATTGGACCAAAGGTCTTTCGCAGCCTTTCATTGAAAAGCTATATATATTATTAAATGTGTAAGTACGAGTTACTATCTATTTATCGCTTTTCAAAAATAAATGCTGTGATCTGTTCTGATTTGCCATAAGCTTGTTTATCACTTGCTATTAGATGAAATCGTGAAGCCCTGTTTACATCTACCGGTATAAAGAGGAAGCTGGTAGTAAATTAAAATTGATACTGTTATCTATGAAGAAAGCACATGTTGTAGTACCACTCAAGGGAATTGTTTTCAACCGTTTTGATGATCCATATAAGGGTGACCTGTTTTGCCCCGCCTACGGAATAAAATAGGTTAGCATACCACCTAGCATAAAAAGTTGTTTAAGACCTGAACTACTATCTCTTTTTTTAAATGCGTGCTGTTACAAACATGAAGGTCCACTGCAGACATTCCATTAAAAAAAAGGGATTTCTTATCGGTTTTTGATTAGCTGTGAGCGATTGCGTCAAAAATGCGACTTATTTTGCCCCGTATTACCCTAATTCGTCCAGCATAAATGGACCTCAAAAAGTAGCCTATGGGCAGAGATGGGCAAGATCGTTGGTTTAGTGACAGAGCCGGCGGCAGAGCAGTCGACTTAGGAGCGCCAAGCGTTTATCAGGGGGGGGGGGGGGGGGGTAAAAGTTTGAAATTAAGCACAGAAGCCGCTGTCTTCAAAAGAGTAAGCTTGTTGATAGGGGGAGCCAAGCATGTCGATTGGGGGGCCAGGCCCTCCCTTGGCACCGGCCCTGTTTAGTGATCTTGCGTGTCAATACTTTGGTTGGTTTTCTGAATCACCCTCAACTTTGAACTTAACAGAATTACCCTCAACTTTGAAATTAACAGATTCTATTTGAATAAGATGACTGACGATCACCTATAAGGTCGAAATCGATTTTATCTTTGATTGGATTTTATTACACTTTTATTAAATTTTTTTGAAACTGGTTTTTTAGCTAAGAAATACGTGAGAGATCTATTCACGATACGACTGCGTAGAAACCGCTTCAATTTTGTCATGATTCTATTTGAATAAGATGACTCACGGTGACCTACAAGGTCGAAATCAATTTTTTCTTTGATTGGATTTTATTACACTTTTATTAAATTTTATCTGAGGCTTTTTTTAGCTAAGAAATACCCGAGAGATTTGATCTTGCGTGTCATCTGCAAAGATGACTGTGATAAATTGCGAGAATTGAGGTATATCGTTAATATACTTAAAAAATGTACAGAATGCTGAGGGTCCTAAACGTATCATCGTAGAATACTATTGTGGTTCGTAAAAAATTACCACAACACTGTCCATCTTGCAGTCTGTTAAAGATAGATTAAGTAGGTTAGGTCCATCAATAAAAGTCTTGTATCATGGATACCGATGTGGCACAGTACAGTAGATTAAAACTTCGTTTACTACGGCCATGACTGCTGTCACAAAATTGCAGCGGAACTCTCACCCAAGCTTTGCAGCTGTTCCCTTTGATAAAAAGCTTATGGGCTAGCGTGTTCAATTTAACTAGTCTAGAAAGATTTTGCATTACGTCCATCGAATGAATGCTAATGCAAGCTATACCATTAAATAAGTGATGTATAATACGTAATCGTGTTTCATGAATTTTGCTTAGGAAAGTTTTAGAGTGTTTTTGATTAATCCTTGCCTTCTTCTTTACCTAATACCATCACTGCTAGCTTTAAGCCATTTTTGTCAGAAACAATTGTCATTTGTAAGTTAAATAACTATCGATCAGCTTTTGGGAACGAATATGGTTACAACTAGCTGATAAAATGAAGTTAAACGACGAAATTGAAATGGTACCAGTAACTATGTTGATACTTTGAGGTGTCAACCATATTTAGGCTGCATTTAACGTTTCAAGCCTACCTCTGATCCAATTGAACGGAGCCGGGTAATCGCAACTTGCCAAGGCCATGAATATAAATCGGCATCAAATCCTCCGCTAACGCGGCCAATCCTGGCTTGCTGTCTTACGCTGCCAACTTCTCCAGCTTGTCCACACTGACTGTAATCTGTCCGTAAAAAGAGCTAAATCAGAACTGAAGTTGAAGTAGGGATGTGCCTCAAGAAAAATTACTCGGACTCGCCGAGTAACGAGTATTCACGACAATGCTCGGGCGAGTCCGAGTATCTACGACGTAAAATATGAACTCAAAATTAGGTGAAGAGCAAAAAAAAGGTCATCACGTCCGTAGAAGTCCTAATTTCGACCCAAATTCGGATAAAAAGCAAAAAAAAGTCGAAATGATAATGGTTTAATACTCGGCAGAGTATCAATTAATACTCGGACTCGGCCAAGTCCGATTAATGCCTTATTACTCGGCCGAATACTCGGACTTGACTCGGCACATCCCTAAGTTGAAGCTTTTGGATTTACTGTAACGACTACAAAAACGGTCTTCTCGATGTTCATCTTGTAAATGAAACAGAAAAAAAAACAAAATCTTTTGCAATAAAGAAAAACAACAACAAAGAAATTTTGAAATCGAACAACGACACCGTGTTTAGTGTTGAAGGAACAGCAACACATTTGATTCAATTACAACAAAAGGTTTAATCAAGCAAAGAGTTTTATCGACGACAAATGATGGACTTTATGTGCGCATTTTACGCCTGATAAGATTACAGAATGGTATTCTCACAACCATATTTAGATCTTACCGATGGCGGCATCGGTTACTTGGTCCAGAAGCTCAGAAATTTTATAAAAATTGTCGATTAAAATGAAGTTGTCAGGATTTCCTCCAGCAAGACCCAGCAGTTCTTCGTAAGCTTCTGCCCCTGTTGCTGGATTAGCGCATTCAACGCAGGTGGTGATGCTGTAAAACTTAACAAGATCACAAAAATTAGCAGGTTGGCTTAAAGGCGTCGGGTGCACTTTACGTTTACACTAACAGCTCAGATGGCCGAGTGGTAAGAGCGTCCTCCTCTGGAGATGTAAACTCGAGTTTGATTCCAAGAGCTTCCCAGCTTGACGTTCAGCATTAAAGGTACAGTGTGGAGAACAAGCAGGCAAGTTCACTTGTTGTGCCGTTGGGAAAAGATTACCCATCTTAGTGCAGAAGACAGGAGGCCGGCAACTCCTAAGCGAACTCGTATAGAGCTTTGGTCGCTTTCTCGTGATAAAAGAATAAATATGCCACTGTAAAATAAAAAAATACTCTACACAGAGCCGGCGCCAGAACAGTCGACTTAGGGGGGCCAAACGCCACTGTCTTCAAAAGACAAAACTTGTTAAATGGGGGGGCAAGCATGTGAATTGGGGGGACCAGGAACCCCTGGCTCCCCCTTAACGCCGGCCCTGACTCTACAACACAACCTATATCTCCCGGCTTGGAAAAAAATTTAAGATGATTCAGCGTGGTAATATTTTTTAAACTCTTCACACTCACAGCTTTTGCTTGCAGGACTTAGAATTTTACATGCAGTACAGGCAATTGTTGAATGGAGCGACTGCACATTTGTTTTCACGATAGCATTTTTTTGAATTAATGTATGTTTCAACACGTAGGCTATCGTTTTGTCACTGTAACTTATTTTCCTCTATTGCTTCTACTTTTCGTTTTTCATTGTAATTTTTTTGCTTGGTTTCTACTTTCGCACAGTTATGTTGAGCATGGTTAAGCAAAGACGCAGCTATGAATAGAGAAACATCAGATTTGACCCGACTCAGAATCTAACCGTAAATCTACCGCCTCAGAAGCAAATGCTGCATCACTTGCATTCATGGGCGACCGCAGAATTTTTTGTAGGGGGGGAATTTTTAGTTGGTCAAGTTAACGTTTTACGGTATCAGTCAATCTGCTTGATTTGATTTTAATCAGCACCATCAGATGAAACGGCATGCTCCCTCGGAAAATTTTTGAAAATTTACATGCTGCAATGACTGTTTTAGTGCCTTTTGAATAATTTTCACACAAAATTTGTGTAAATTTTTTCACGCTAAATCTGAGTGCTTCGCCAATTATGATGCATTTTGTCCGCACATTTTCGATTATGCGTGCTTACGGCGTAAGGCTTATCGCCATCGAAAAGGTTCAAAATCATGGAAAAATTGTATACATCAAAAACGTTTTTGAAAATGGTTGGTGAAAATCTATTTTGAAAATCCTACCCCCTGTATCCGTCCCGGGCCACAAGCTACAGAAACCATCAAAAGAGTGTGGCATATTTCAGTCACTTGGCAGCATTAGTTTTGTTCTTTTTTACTAAAAAACAAAGTAAAAAAGGGGGGGCATGGCACAATGCCCCTACCTAAATACGCTCCAGCATAGGCCTTATCAGTTATCATTATATTCGCAATTATATATATATATATATCGGAATACAATAAATATGGGACGAAAATAGATAAAGGAGGAAAAGTAAAACCACAGTAAATTTTAAAACTGGACACTTCGACAACATATAGATTCAGCTGTCATCTGCAGCAGTATATGCATGGCAGTACAAAACTGTTTTGTACTGCTTAGAAGTAAGTATGTAGATTAAATGAAGCGAAGTGAAGTAGGTTTTGGGTTTAGTCCTTGAAAAAATTCACCCTTGACATTTTAACTCTTTCACATAGGCGTATCTCATATTTTGGATTTTTAAAGATCACTTGATTTCACCCAAAAGTTTTTGCAGCTTTTTTTTTACAAATGTACGGTACTTCTCTCCTATCGATTGTCACCTTAACGTGGAGGGAGGTTTGAGTTTGTAATGATCCTTAGAGTAATGCCGTCGGTAGTGTTCAATCACTTCCATCAGAGTTACCCATAGCGGTAAGGTCGAAGGAGAGAAACAGACTAAGTAACAATGTAATGCTGTAGCTACTCAATCTCTTGACAGCCACTGTTTCGACTTCAATGCTGTAGCTAAATGGAAAGTTGTAACAACAATATTCATCTTACTGCATTGGACGGCGCATAGGATAAAAAGGTCCGTGTTCGAGTTTTAGGCAGAGGGACTCGTTCGAAAAGTACGCTACAGTCTCCCCCACAAGCTGACCGTCACCGGAAACCCACCTAAGCAGTCGCTAAGAGTTTGGGGAGGCAAATGGGTGCAGCGCACAGAAAATGTACTGGAGTTGGACCAAACTGCCGGGATCATAGCTATCGGGAACTGGAACGTTTCGTCACTGACAGGAAAAGAGCAAGAGCTTGTTTGCGAAGCCCAGCGGTATCGCCTTGATATTAAGGGAAATTCATCAACAAAGCGCCGGGGTTGTGGAACTGACGAGTTGAACGGTGGGTGAAAAATTTTCTACTCCAGTGTTGATGCAGCAATATTTGCTCAAGCTGGTGTTGGCTAACTTGTGAGTCCCAAGATGGCTGAGTATGTCACTGACTGGGTACCACTCGGAAAAAGGGTTTGTCTTCTCAAGCTAAGGCTGCAGAAGCGATTTCTATGTCTCTTGTAGGTGTATGCACCTAACATAGAATCACAGAGGGAAGCCTTTCTGGAGGAAGTTGAGGTTACACTGGGAAAAGCGACTTGGAAAAAGAAGGAAGGTATTTATTGCAGTTCTGTGCCACCAACGGATTGCACATAATGAACATATTTTTTCAGCACAAAAGAATTCATAAGTACACCTGGTACAGAGACTTCTTGGGACCTAGCTCCCTGATTGATTTTTGTATCGTTTCGGTGGACTTGTTTTCCACCGTGTCTGATGTTCGTGTTAAAAGAGAGGCGGAGATGCCAACTGATCACCACCTAGTTGTCTGCACTTGAAAGCTTTGAAACCCGTGAGAAAACGAAAGACTTTTTGACCAAGAAAAACTTAGCGAATCCAATGGGAATTTTTGGCTGACAAAAAGGTACGAACTGTATTTGCATACAACATTGCATCTAAGTTCCAAGAACTTGCGGCCTCTACTCAAGACATTGAAGCTGAGTGGTGTTTGTTTCAAACAGCAGTCATTACGTCCGCTACTAACTGTTGTGGAAGTAAGCGTGTTGGAGGGACGAAAAGTAGAGAGAAAAGAATTCCTTGGTGGAACCAAGAAGTTAAATAAGCTATTCGTGCAACAGAAGTGGCCTATAAGGCCTGGTTTGCAATTAAGTCATCAGTTGATCTTCGTTCGCAGTACTCTGAAGTACGTAAGGCGGCAGCCACAAAAGTTAAACTGTCTAAGGAAAGGGCCTAAAAGGAATTTAGAGAAAGGCTAGACAACGATTTCAAAATGACAAACAAAGCATTCTGGCAGACCATTCACAGTTTGCGTGGAAAAAGATCTCAAGCCGATTTCTACATCGAAGGTTTATGTGGCACCACTTTAAAAAATGAGGATGCTATTTTGAATCGGGGGAGAGAATGCTTTAGTGATCTTTTAAACCCAGTTGATGCTACATCGATTCAAATTCACGAGGAACTGGTTGGGGAAGATATTCAGACAACCCAAGCAGATGTGAGTGCAGTTATCAAATCATTGAAAACTGGAAAAGCACCTGAAATGTTAAAAGCAATGAACTTGTGTGGTGTTCGTTGGCTGACTCGTGTTTGTAAGGTGGCTTGTACGACTGGGAAGCACCAAAGCAATGGCAAACTAGTGTGACAATACCTATCCACAAGAAAGGAGACAAGAGAAAATGTACCAATTGTAGGATCATATCTCTCATCAATGTCCCGGGTAAGGTCTATGCTAAATGCCTTGAAAAGAAATGCCGAGAAATAGTCGAGCCTAAACTAACGAATGTTCAGTGTGGCTTTCGTCTTAACCGAAGCACAATGGACCAGATCTTTGCTTTGCAGCAAATCTCTGAGAAGTCGTGGGAATATGCGAACGAGGTCAATGCATGTTTTGTTGATCTTGAAAAAGCATATCATCGCATTCCTAGAAACAAGCTTTGGGCGGTGCTGTTACAGTATGGCATTGGTGGCCAGTTAGTAACTGCTATTAAGTCGCTGTACATGCATTCCGAAGTCTGTGTTCGTGTTAACAGCGCAAGGGCGATACCTTTCTGAGTAAGTGTGGGACTACGGCAAGGCTGCTCACTTTCACCTATTCTGCTTCTTATTTATATGGATAAAATAGTTACGAAAAATGGGTGTTATCGCGGAGTTAAGATCGGTGTTGCGCTGTACAACGTCTGTTATTTGCAGATGTTCTTGTGCTACTCGTCTCTACCCAAAATGGTCTCCTGCAAGCTCTCGACAGGTTTTTGGATGCATGCTCTGTGGCCGATGAAAATCAGCGCAACAAAAACAGTAACCATATGTGCCTGTCCAGACAACCAAAGCAGTGCTCTCTCCAAATTGGTGGAGTACCACTAAAACAGTCTGAGAAATTTAAGTACCTCGGCGTCTCATTCACAAGTGATGGCAGACAACACAGCGAATTGGATATCCGCATCGGAAAAGCAAGTGCAGTAATGCGCCAGCTCCACCGATCTGTAGTACTGAAACGGGAGCTTTGTACCAGGGCAAAGCTTCCCATGTTCAGATCAGTCTATATTCCTATTCTGACTTATGGCCAATTGGCCTTGAGTGTTGGATGATGAATGAGAAAGTGAGATCTCGAGCTCAAGCAGCCGCCATGGGATTCTTGCGAAGAATTAGCGGTTTGACTTTGTTGGACAAGGTTAAAAGTGCAGATATTCGTGAACCTCTAAACATCGAAAAGCTGCTTTTCCGATTAGAAAGATCGCAACTGCGTTAATATGGACATGTGACCCGAATGTCCCACGAAAGAACAGCCAAAAAAATGCTCTGTTCAACACCGATTGGTCGAAGGCCTAGAGGCCATCCCAGAACTCGATGGCGAGATTACGTAGATCTTAGTTGGTCTCGCCTTGGCATCCCAGCAGAGCATCTATCCTTTGTAGGCTTGTAGCAGGGGATCGAGATGCTTGGAGGCTTCAACTCGAGCTGCTGCCCCCGCGACCTCCCAAGAATAAGTGGGTCTACAAAATGAATGAACGTACAGTACTGGTAGCATATTCTAGTTTATTGATTGATTGATTATTTATTTATCCATGAACTAACAATTAGACCAACAAATACAGATAACAATGGAAAAATAAAACAAAATAAAATAGAAACAAAGCAAAAAAGAACACTAACAAAGACCACCAAATATAAATAACAATGCACGGGAGACTGCGAAGGGACCTTAGGGTCATGGAGTCAAGCAGCCATCCTTACTAAAGCGGATAAGCTAAAATTTAAAGCGTGGCATAATTTGCATACAATCCATAAATAAACATTGTATATAGACAGTTTATTCACCTTACCCTTCAGGAACTCCATCATCAAAGTTAATTCTTCACAAGAAAATGAAGTTTAAGTTTTTGATTAAACCTGCGCACAGAACTTGATTTTATGTCATCGGGAATATCATTCCAAATCTTGACGCCTTGATATTTAAGTGAGCGTTGCAACTTCGAGGTGCGATAGAGTGGAATCTACTAGTTACAACAAGTTGCTTGTAATCTGGTTTTTACTGGGTGATGTTCGTTTAGTTTGACGAAAAAATTGTTGAATGGAGTAGGGAGCATATCTTTGAGGTGAGAATAGACAAAAAGACCCAATTCTGATTTCACAAGGTCATGGAGTTGCAAATGTTTAATGACTTATAAATGCTACTTAGCGCATAATGATGAGCATGTTTACCACATATTAGTTTTATTGCTTTGTCTTGGAGTTTGCTGATCGGGGCCGTGTAAGTTTGGTACGTGGAAAACCATATTGTAACGACGTATAACAAGTGAGAGTGGAAGAGTGCAAAATACAGATGAAGAAGGGATTTCTTAGGGAGATAATTTTTAACTTTCTGCAAAATGCCCAATGACCGAGAGAGCTTCGTATAGAGAAGTTTGATGTGTGTTTTGAAGTTAAGCTCGTCATCGATATAAAGCCTAAATATTTTGCTGATTTGAAGATGGTGATAGGTGATCCATCATAAAATATGTTAATTTCGGGAGAAGTTGATGGCAAGTTGAATTTAGGTGGTATGATTAACAAATTTGACTTTTCGGAGTTGAAAAGTTGGAGTTGAGTGATCATGATTAATCAGTTTTGAAAGACTGTCAATTGTATCAGCACTGTGAACTAGACACGTGTCATCCGCAAACAGACGAGGTTTCACCAAAGTGCAATTGTCCAGATCATTGCTGCAAAGTATAAAAAGAAGAGGACCAAGAGTTGACTCTTGAGGGACTCCCCATTTGATAGGGACGAGTTTAGAGGATTGTTCATCAATCACAATAAACTGCTTTCTTTGCGAAAGATAAGATTTTAAAAGATCATTTGCAGTACCTCTAATCCCATAATGCTCCAATTTATTAATTAATATATCATGGTCAACAGTATCAAATGCTTTCTTGATGTCTAAAACACTAACACCAGTGAATTTTTTATCGTTGATATTATCATTGGCCATAGTAATAACATCAGTAACTGCATGCTTTGTAAAATGCCCAGCTCGAAAGCCATATTGAAACGGTGAGATTATGGAGTGCTTGCGGATAAAAGTGTCCAGTCGCTGATACAACAATTTTTCAAAAATCTTGCAGAAACTAAAAAGAAGGGAAATAGAACGATGGTTAGTAGCTACACGCTTATTGCCAGATTTAAAAACAAGAACCACTTTGGCAAGTTTTAAAATGTCGGAAAATATTCCGAAAGCAAATGAGTAGTTCACGAATTCTGAAAGAGGTTCAGAAACTATAGCGGCAGCAACCTTAATAAAGTAAGGCGAAATATTGTCGGGACCACAGGCTTTTTTATTGACAAGGGCGTTGTTAATTAATACGAAAACTTCAGTTGGAACTGTAGGTTGCAGAAAGATTGAGTCAACCACTCTATCGTGAAGGAATTCGTTAAAACTTGAAGAATCGGGCAATATATTCAAATTATCAACGACTGTAGTAGCTACTGTACTGAAATAATCACCAAAGTGTTTTGCAATTAATTTGGGATCATGGACAACAGTGCCATCGCTTGCTTCAAGCACTTGAATCGTATGTTTCGCAGTTTTCTTGGGCAGCAAGCTTTTAATGATGTCCCATGTTCTGCGAATATTACTCTTGCAATTATGAAGTTCGCTCCCAAAATAGCTTTTTTTTTGCTGCGTTTAGCTTCTTCAGCTTTGACGTCAAGTTTTGTTGCGCAATTTTACAACCAAGATAAAACCCAATGAAGCTATGGAGCAATATATTGTGCACTTCTCATTCAAAGTCAGAGGGGCAAGTACCGAATTGCCCCCTCCACAGACGCCTACTTGTGTGTGCATATCAATTTGGCACTTTTAGCTTTGCATCAAACTTTGTTGTGCATATTATAACCAGGGCTGGAAATCGATACCCAAAAAAGTAAAGAAATAATCGAGAATAATCGATTTTGATGGTAGTTTAAGAAAGCAAAGAATAAAGAATATTGTAATCGATATCCGATATTACATTGAACATTTAGCGATGTACTCCACACATTTTTTGTGATGTCCTCACATTCATGCGGTAACTTAAAGACAAACGACGGACAAAGTATATGACATTATTCATGCGAAGCAACTTTGCTTTAAGCATTTTTTGGCACAAAAAAATTATCAGATAAAACAAGGTAATGACATACCGACGATTATTTTAAATTTACCAAAATGAGATAAACTAACCTGGACATAAAGAATCGAATATGGAATATCGAATTGAGCCGAAAAAAAAGTAAAGACAAGGCATATTCGATACTCATTCAAAAAACTAAAAGCTCCAGTGCATTGGAGAAACAAAAAGTAAGGAATATCGCAATCGAATATCGATTTTAATCGATTTTTCCCAACCCTGATTATAACTAAAATAAATGATATTAAAACCACAATGCGGTTGCGCATTTCTCACTTAAAATCCAGGTGGGGGAGCAAGTGCCCCCCCTTCCGGCATCCATGCTCGCATTGCACATCTTGTCATATGTAGAATAATGCCTTCTCTAATATGCGCCTATCAAGGTATCGGACTAGTAACCGCAGGAATGAGTAGCGAGATTCCTATTACTACGCATTGCCATACTACAACACAACTCAACGAAAGAACTCAATGTCTATGCGTATTTCTGTTTACCGTTATTGGATAGGGCAGCGTTAAAATTTCGGCCACTTTATCTTGCGGTGGTCTTCCTTCATTATGCTTACCTAAAATAAAAGTCAGAAAATGATAACAAAGACACCTCTAGTCAGGGCTGCGAACTCGATCGATTTTTAACCGAGTTCAAGTCCGAGTTCGAGTTCTAAGAATTTTATTTTTCGAGTTCGAGTTTGGCAAAAATGACCGAGTTTAGAGAGTTCGAGATCAAGTTTGAGTTCGCAGCCCTGGACTTTATAGGTCGCAATGGCATGAACAAATAAACGACATGCAGCTTTTCTTTTGGTAAAATCATAACTTCTATTTACACGGATTGTGACTACTGGAACAACAAACTATATTTCGTAGTGATCTTTTACTTCTTTTCAACAATTTAAATATCTTTCCAATGAACTCGAACTGAAACAGTTTTATGCGACTTCAAGTTCGAATTCAGAAAAACTATTTTTTCGAGTTCAAGTTCGAGTTCAGCAAAATGATCGAGTTCAAGTTCGAGTTGGCAGACCTGCCGATAGTGAGCAGTGAGTTTCAACCTCATGGCATATAATTTTCATTTGGTTTCTGAATCCAAAACAGCACAACAAAAACAAAATTTAGTACACGAAGCGAGTTTACAGCTCGAAAACAAAAAAGCACATTTTCAGCATGAATAATTCCTATACATACTAAACAATTTTCCGAAATTTCTCAAAAACGAAGTTAGCTCAGCAATGTTCACGCAATCATCGTTACTCACCATCAGTGAGTATAAACACGTGTCGCTGACGTTCTCTGGAACCATTTTGCTGAAGGGAAAACAACAGCTTAGCGTTTAGCATATTAAGAGCTAATATGGTGTGTGTCCCGCTGCGTAATTGTCTTTTCTTCAATATTTCTAAAAAAAGTAAAACCTAATTTGAAGATATGGCGACTGCACAGTACAGAAAAGATTGTGAAGGTTAACAGCTTCATGTGATTGCGATACAAAACTTCTAAGAGCGATGGGTGCAATTAATTTTATTTTAGCAATAAACCAAAGCTCTCGATGCGATTTTTCATTAAATAGGCCTTTTAAATTCTATTTGTGCTGTTTAAAACTTTATATTTGAAAACTGTGGTAGGTAAATGAAAGCATACTGACAGATGTCGCGTGCCGCGACGGTGCCAAATTCTCACATTTGGACATTTTTCGGTGATATCGAGAGCATTCATTGCCATCATGTAACTGAATTGTGATGAAATGCCTGCTTTTCGCTATTAATCTTACCACAAACACTCTTTTTCTCAAGTTTATTTAAACAACTTTGTTGCCTTATGATTCTAAAGTGAGGACGGTTTCTTTGCAGAAAATTTTTACAACAAGTGAAACCAGAAGATTTTCCTTGTTTTAACATAAGTATGGTGCCGAAAAATGCACACCAGCATCACATGTCTATTTTTATTATTGTAATCATACTTGGCCTACAGTAATAAGGACGACTAACCTCTGTTTAAGCCAATGTTGATCAATTCTTGTATGGTCTCTTGCGCAGTTGGTTGCGATCCGACAAATATATCTTTAGCGGCAGAAGCGAAGACTATTATTCCATATTCGATTGCTCCAGTTGCATTAGCTGTCAACTGAATATAGAAGCAATTATCCTTTAGAATTTATTTGCATTTAGAAATGATTACAAAATATACAAGGTTTAATGCCAATCAATGATATCAATTCCAGGAACCGGGAAGATGACATCACTGGGACAGGGGCATTGTGAAACGTACCGCGGCCCGGGCGTTATAAAATTGCTTTTTTAATGTTGTCATAATTTATTACTTGCTTTGATGCTTTAACCTTTAAAAAACGTTATTTTGTTTCTCTGAGTTAAATTTTTTGATCGTGACATCTGTCTACTGCAGTATGCAATTTGTTCATAACTTTTTCACTATAAACTTTGCGGTCTTAAATAATTTTTTGATATTGCCCGCAAAGCTTTTGCACGAAACAGCAGAACCATTACCCAAATTTTCGTAAAACGCTACGCTTACTCTTTCAATCAGCTTTACAGCAAAAGTGAGAGAGTGGTTGAGACTTTCATCAGTTACACTTCTGGAAAGATCAAATAAAAAGTATATTTCATGCCCGGGCGAAAAGCTGGCAGAGATGAAACGTCCAATGTTCAGCTGTGGTATGGACGATCGAATTCTGGAAGTACTCTCAACTAGTTTTTGCACTACAGAACTCGCACTGTCTCGAATAGTTGGATCTGCATGTATAACTGTATTAAAGGAAAGATTACACTTGTTGGTAAAAATTGGTGTGTTTAGTTACCTATGCATTTTGGTGCAGCAGATCCACTCCATTGCCGAAAAAATAAACATTCTTGTTCAGCATCACCGACTAAAACGTATCTTCTATCACAAGAAAACCTAAGTATGCTTCCCACTGCAAAAGTATGGCCTGTACCTATTATTTTTCCACCAATTGGAACGCCAGGATGCAAGCAACGGTCGGACACATCTGTGAAAATAAAAACCATATAGTTTTAACATGAATTTTTGCATTTGGTGTGTTAAGTACTGCAAGGATATTTTTCCCATTGCGGGGACATCAATGAAACCAGTACTGTGGCGTCAATTCTGCTACAAGATTTTATCAGTGAATTTTATTTGCTATGGTATTTGTTTAGATAAATCTGTTTTCGATCTCTCATGGACAGACATATGTTGACTCATCTGATTTGTTTTAAAAACAACGGCTATCAAAACTAGTGTGTGGCCTTTTTTTAAATTACCTAAATTTTCACAAATAGTTTCTCTTCCACTCCACCGTCCATTATTCATGCAAATTCGCCATCTGGAACCACGAAGATACTGATATGATCTGCAATTAAAGGTTAAGTTGGTTCCAACATAATAAGGCGGAGGACTCCAGTTTAAAATTTCACCCGACATTGCCTCAATAGCATTTTTAGGATCTTGGCAGGCGACTCCTGAAAAAAACATGTTAAAAAGCGCTAGCAGATTTGAAAGCGGCAAAGGCTTGCAGATTTACTGTAGATAAAAAATTACGAATTTTTGGCCATAAAATATGTATACCACACTGTAAATCAAATTGGGTAACGTAGACCCAAAAAAAAAAAAAAACTTGGGTTATCATTTTGGGCTCGAAGGCTGAGAAACCCAATTTGCCAACTTGGGTAATAACGACCCAATTTACAAAGTTGGGTTTGTTAACCCAATATCCATAACCCAAGTACAGTGGGTAACTTGACCCAAACTACAAACTTGGGTCTTTAAACCTAATTGAAAATTTTGGGCTCGAAGGCTGAGAAACCCAATTTGTCAACTTGGGTAATAACGACCCAAATTTTTAATTTGGGTGTTTAACCTTAAATCTTGTAGATCAAGAAAATTGGGTAATTAATACCCAAGCTGAAAATTTGGGCGCTTTGTCCCAAAAGCTTTTAGCTAAGGAAAAAAGCCCAATTTTCAGATTTGGGTTTTCCGATTAATATTTGTGAATGCGTTTTTGCTTAACTCGTAATCACAACAGTCGTCATAATCACTTAATAATGGAGGGTTCACAAGAAATGCACAACAAAATATTGCAATAATGCTTTATATTGTCAAAAGAAATAGGTACAAATTAAATGTTCAACAAATAACAGCATTGATTATTTGAACATGTTTAGGTTCACATATGAAGCGATTACAAATAAAACTGATCCAAACGATGTAAATATTATGCGATTATGACCTCAATTTAAATGAGAATTGCAAGTAACCAATTCCTGCAAGCACAAATAGAAATCTGCCACAACCATATGCAAACCCAAGCATTTTTAACTCACAAATGTATGTAAAAAAATAAACAATCATAGATACGGAGCAGTTACAGTATGCTACTCAAAGAATAAAAAATGAAGTGCATACGCAGAGACAATACAAAATAATGCTTTTGCAAAGATACAAAATAATGAAGTATTATGATACATAAAATTAATTAATTTCAGTTATTATCAACAATTTACTGTGCACTTTAAGTGCAAACTATTGTGCGCTCACAAAAACAAGGTTAGCAGCAATCAAGTTTAACAAGATGTTAAAAGGCAATTACAGTAGCTCTCAACCATAACCAAAAGCTTGTGTCACGAAGGTTTCGACTATGCCTAATTATATTTACGTTATGTCAGTCAGATATTTCGCTGAAGCAAAATTATGTCAATAAGCAACCAGCCACAGTCATGATGTTGCATAAAAACTAACCAAACAAAATAGGCTAAAAAAACATGACACCCATACGTTAGAATAGAACACAGGAAACAAAGACGGGCAAACAATGTTTAGTGCAAATGTTATACAATCGGTAAGCAGCAACACACTTCTTTGGAATAAATTCGACAAGTTATCAGTTCAAAGTTTTCCCCCTAAAACGTCTGTTTTCGCATATTATGCATCTGAGAAGTTTTTATTTTACCATTTGTCTCAATTGTTTTTTCCGTTTGCTTTCATTCAAGCCTTTTGTGCTATTCAGGACGCATTAGATAGCATCAACTGTCTGCAGAATTTAGTGTTTCGATGCACATTCTTCGCAGAATTCCCTAAAAAGATGGAGCAATTGTAAGCCCAAATATTGTATATAAATAATGAGCCAGAAAAGCGCATGATGAAAATAAAAATTTCCATCAGATTATATAAATTGCAGTATTTGAGAGAAACCGTTTAAACTTGGGCTTATGTCCAGCAGTGCTTTTGTTAAATTTCAACTATGAAAAACAGTTTGGAATGACTGGGTAAGAAAAAGCAAACTGGAGAGCCCGCGTATCTGCTTTGGTAGGCTTTCATTTAAGGTCAAATCTTCAGCAGTTCGAGTGAAGGGGTGTCTTAGATATAGAACAAAAGAGACAATTCGGTTTTATTGTAGCGTGAAGCAATATGGTAATAACAAGACATATAGCGTTTCAAACCAAATTATTATTTACTCCGATCTACAGTGCGAACAGGTCTTTTGGAACTGAACAGTTTTATGCGTTGATGAAAACCTTTTGCGCGTTATAGACAGGCAAGTAAACCAATGCCATAGAAAGATTATAGCCAGTATATTTGCAATCATACTCACAAACGTTTCGGTAAAAACTTATACCATCATCAGTGTGAAACTACATAGGCACTAGGCTAGAATAACCAGCACAAGAAAGAAATTATTTTAAATACAGCATAACTATTACGTCATAAACAAAGTAGTTGGGATTTACGTAAAATATAACTAAAGGGGCAAATTAAACAATTACGTGCAACTGGAGTGACTAGATTAGTAGTAGGATTATTAAGTACAAACACTGTAGGATTAATTAAATCATAACTAAAAAAAGACGTTGAATATAAATGGAAATTAAACACGTTACTAATTGCGATTTAGGCCTACACGAATATTGTGCGAAGTGAGCTAAATGTTAAATAGGTAGATGGGGTTGGAAGAGTCATCAATATTTAATTGTGGTTGAAGATTTTGGATGAGTAGAGTTTCTTTGATGCGGAGTTTTCGGATATTATTGCTGTGAGCTAGTATTTCGGGGGAATGAAAGTTCATCGTATGGTCTGGGTTATTTTTCAAGTGTTGGGACACATCAGTTTCATTCTTAGTTGAGTTTTTTGGCATATGGTCATTGATTCTAATCTTCAAATTTCTTTTGGTTTGTCCAATGTATGATTGTCCGCATGAGCAATTGAGTTTATACACTACTCCTGAGCTGTGTAGCAGTGTTTGACGGTCCTTGTACCTGAATTTTTGGCCAATAGTTGTTGTTTCGTGTACCATAACAAATTTTGATTTTTGGGAAAGTTTTTTGAATAGATATTGCCGAATTTCTTTTTCAATTTGATGAGACATGTCTCCGATATACGGTAGTTTTACAATCGAGAATATGGGTCTTGTTTTGCTTTCAGAGTCTAGTTTTTCTTCGACTTCTGGAGTTTTTACTTTTTCATGCATTTTGTTGAAAAAAATTCGAATTTGCTGATTAAGAAATCCAGTCGGATAGCCGTTTTTCTCTAGCATGGTGGAAATAATTTTGAAATCTTCGTGGATAAGTGAATAGGAATTGCAAATTTTGTAAGCTCTGTGCAAGAGGTTCCTCACTAAATCAATCTTGTATTTCAGAGGCACAAAGCTTTGCCACTTGATGTAAAGTCCGGTATGAGTGGGTTTACGGTACGTTTTTAAGGCTAGTTTTCCATCTTGATTACTAATCCATACATCCAAGAAAGCCAATTGGTTGTTCTGGGCCAGTTCATAGGTAAATTGTATGTTAGGGTGAATAGAATTAAGATGTTTGTAAAATTCGGTAATGTGGGCGCGTTTTTCAAAAGTAGCAAAGCACGCGTTTTTCAAAATTATCCACGAAGATTTCAAAATTATTTCCACCATGCTAGAGAAAAACGGCTATCCGACTGGATTTCTTAATCAGCAAATTCGAATTTTTTTCAACAAAATGCATGAAAAAGTAAAAACTCCAGAAGTCGAAGAAAAACTAGACTCTGAAAGCAAAACAAGATCCATATTCTCGATTGTAAAACTACCGTATATCGGAGACATGTCTCATCAAATTGAAAAAGAAATTCGGCAATATCTATTCAAAAAACTTTCCCAAAAATCAAAATTTGTTATGGTACACGAAACAACAACTATTGGCCAAAATTCAGGTACAAGGACCGTCAAACACTGCTACACAGCTCAGGAGTAGTGTATAAACTCAATTGCTCATGCGGACAATCATACATTGGACAAACCAAAAGAAATTTGAAGATTAGAATCAATGACCATATGCCAAAAAACTCAACTAAGAATGAAACTGATGTGTCCCAACACTTGAAAAATAACCCAGACCATACGATGAACTTTCATTCCCCCGAAATACTAGCTCACAGCAATAATATCCGAAAACTCCGCATCAAAGAAACTCTACTCATCCAAAATCTTCAACCACAATTAAATATTGATGACTCTTCCAACCCCATCTACCTATTTAACATTTAGCTCACTTCGCACAATATTCGTGTAGGCCTAAATCGCAATTAGTAA
>CAXMWX010000006.1:0-71713 GCA_963422205.2 Gammaproteobacteria bacterium
GTCTCTACCGTATCGGCCGGTCGCCAGACTGACAGGTTCGGTATCAGCCGCAGGGAGGCCGCCTGTTCCACGGCCTGATGGGTCGGTCCGTCCTCGCCGAGGCCGATAGAATCATGCGTGAGTACGAAGATACTCCGTTGCCTCATCAGCGCCGCCATGCGTAGGGCGTTGCGGGCATAATCGGAGAATATCAGGAAGGTGCCGGCATAGGGGATGAAGCCACCATGCCGGGCGATGCCGTTGGTGATCGCCGCCATGGCAAACTCGCGCACGCCGTAGTACAGGTAATTGCCGTGCGGCTGCTCGGCGGTGTTGGCCGAGGCGCCGGGCCACCAGGTGAGGTTGGAGCCGGTCAGATCAGCCGAGCCGCCGATCAACTCCGGCAGTAGCGGGCCGTAGGCGGCAAGACAATGTTGCGATGCCTGGCGGCTGGCGATGCTTTCCTGTTTTGCCTGTGTGCTGTCGATGAGTTCAGCCGAGCGGCTGTCCCAGTCAGCCGGCAGCCTGGCCTGTAGACGGCGGGTAAATTCTGCCGCCAACGCCGGGTACTGCTTTGCATAAGCGGCAAAATTCTGCTGCCAGGCCGCCTCATCCTGCTGTCCCTGCTGGCGTGCATCCCAGGCGGTGCGGATGTCAGCAGGCACCACAAAGGGATCATGCGGCCAGTTCAGGGTCTGGCGCGCAGCGGCCACTTCTTCCCTCCCCAAGGGCGCCCCATGACTGGCGGCCTTGCCCTGTTTGCTGGGCGCACCAAAGCCGATGATGGTCTCACAGCAGAGCAGCGAGGGCCGGGACGTTTCAGCACGTGCTGTGTGCAGTGCGGCGATAATTGCCTCAGGATCGTGGCCGTCCACCGCCGGGATGACCTGCCAGCCATAGGCGTGAAAACGTTGTGCTACATCTTCGGTAAACCAGCCGCTGATATCGCCATCAATGGAGATCTGATTTTTATCATAGATGACGATCAGCTTGCCGAGGCCCAGCGTACCGGCCAGCGAGCCGGCCTCATGCGAGATCCCCTCCATCAGACAGCCATCACCGACGGACACATAGGTGCAGTGATCCACGATCGTATGCCCGGGGCGGTTGAACTGTGCCGCCAGGGTGCGTTCAGCGATTGCCATACCCACCGCATTGGCGAGACCCTGGCCCAAGGGGCCGGTGGTGGTTTCAATCCCGGGGGTGCAGCCGTATTCAGGATGACCGGGCGTTTTTGAGTGCAGCTGCCGGAATTGCCCTAGCTGTTCCATCGGCAAGGCATAACCGCTTAAATGCAGCAGGGCATACAACAGCATGGCGCCATGGCCGTTGGACATGATAAAACGATCGCGGTCTGGCCAGTCGGGATTGGCGGGATTGTGTTGCAGGAAATCATTCCACAGCACCTCGGCAATGTCGGCCATGCCCATCGGGGCGCCGGGATGACCGGAGTTGGCCTGCTGCACGGCGTCCATGCTTAACGCACGGATGGCATTGGCCAGTTGACGCCGGTCAGGCATGGGTCTCTCCTGTGGTTGGTTGTGGCAACTCGCTGCTACAGCGTCGGTCGATATGACCGAAAGACACAGTATCAGGTTTAAGAAAACAGCCGGGTTGTCAGCGCCCTGCTGGTGCGGGTATTGTCGCCCAGAGCCTGCATGGTGGCAAGTGGCTTTGTGGTTTGGCTGATGGCCGGGGGTGCCTATTTATCTCTCTCCATATCGTTTAATAAACGCTTTATAATCATGTAACTGTTCTATGTGCTGATGCAGTTCCTGTTTTGCATGACAGGCAATGCAAAGCGCTTTCAGATTGGCGATGGCATTGTTGCCTGGATTGCCATCGCTATGGTGGGCATGCAGGTATTGTTTATCATTTTTAAGTTTCAGATGGCATGATTCACATCGCCACTGCTTCATTTCCTTGTAATTTTGTGCGACCTTTTTCCATTCTGATGGATATAACACCGGAATTTGATCGCAGTCATATTCAAATTTAATCCCAAAATCTATCCCGGCGCCGGCTTGATAAAATTCATGGATTGGAAAATTATCTACGCCATAGTGGCGCCATTTTGCGGGCAGTTTTGCATGACAGTTTTTACACAGGTTAAGCCGTATTCCCCGCACTCTTTCTGCTTTTTTATACTCAATGTTGTTATAGGTAATGATATACTGGAACCGCCCTTGCCTGTTATTCGTCTTCTTGTATCGATATCCTCGGCTGGGAGGATAGTCTTTAATCGTCCTGCACAGGTACAGATGAAACTTATGCCAGTTACCCGCTGACCAGTGAGCGGGATTCTCTCTCGCATTGCTCTGATTGATAAAAATGGCTAACTGATGCAGATCACCGTTTGGTGCAATATCAAAAAGACCTTTTCCTGTCGCCAGTAATTCATTCTCATCCTCAATGCCAATACCGGCATCAAGAGCGGCCAAAAACTGGCTTGTTTGCTCAGCAACAGAGATCCCTATCTTCTCTATAATTTCACGCAACTCTGTAAAGGTATTGATTTCTGTCATGGTTGCAACTGTAGTTGTTCAACAATTTTCAGCATCTTTTCCTGGCTTCGGGTAACGGATTTAAATTCTACCCGGCGCGATCGAACCTGATCCTCATGGCCTGCCTCGTTCAGTACAGGTATGCCGTAAGAAAGTCCGTTAGCCCGGATGACCTTATGCAGCCAGTGATGATTGGGCCTTGATGCTGGCAACTGGTAGCAATAGGCCAGCACCGAGTGGGCGCGTTCCTGTGAAAGCCGGGAATTTTTCAGGTAACTCTCCGCCCGGCTTGCGGTGCCTTCCCAGACTGAACTGGTGTGTCCTTCTATCCTGATCTCATCTATGTTCTGCATGTATTTCGCTGAGGTCAGGATGGCCAGATAACGTGGGAAAAAATCGTCCAGTATGATCTTGAAATTTTCCCTGAGCGTTGCGCTGCCGGTTTCAAATAATATGTCCGGCTCATTGAAGCGCACGGTGGAATCCTTCTCCAGGATGGCGTCCCATCTGGGCAAGTCGTGTTTAAACTCCTCGTAGAGGTCTTGATACAGACCGGCTTGCAGGGCGCTGTAAGTGGCTGCGATCTCTTTTACAATCTCCCCTTGCCTCAGCACATTATTGGCAGACTGCTTGATTTTTTCATTGTTCTTTTCAGCCGTGATCATGTAGCTGATGGCGATCAGCAAAAAGATCATCATCAGGCCGGTCATCAAGTCCGCTATGCCGCCGTGCCAGCTATCTTCTTCCATCATCATCGTCTCTATTTCAGGATTCAGGCATGAGTTTGTTTATTTGCTCAAGAAAAACCTCGTAATTTCTACCAAATTGGTTAGTTAATGACACAAGAGAATCATTTAAGTTGTTGGTGGCAGTGACCATACCAGCATTTAATTTTTTAACCGCTTCCTGTGTCTCTTCAATGCACCTGTCCAGTTTTGTATTCGTACCCTCCAAAAAGCCCACAGCCCGGTTATTATTTTCATTCATTTCCTTTGCAATTTTTTTAAATGCCTCGGGGATCTTTTCCAGTTCACGGGACGTGTTAATCAATGAATCTATTGCTGTCTGCATTGCTGCCTGGAGTTTGGTATTGTTTTTCAGCATGTTATTCATGGTGACCAGGCTCAAGGCAGTATTATTGCAAAACTGCTCAAATTCCTCGTTTCTTTTCGCTATGTCTGAAACCGATTGCGCCGTGCTTGCCAATGCACCTTTTGTTTCTGACAAAGCCTGTTCGCTTGCCCTGATTGTCGCCATATAATCCTTTTGCCACTGAACCAGTTGCAGACAGGCGGCATTGAGTTGCTTAAAGTTTTCCCCAAATTGCTCGGTCAGGTTGTGATTAAAGTCTGCTATCACATTCTCCAGGGTTTGGATAATTTCTTTTGTAATGCCTTCGGACAGCTTTTTCAATGTATCATCAAGAGACTGCCTTACCTTCCCCAGCTCATCTTTTGATTCGACTCTGTGATGTTGAACCTGCTCTACCACAGCATCGTTGGTTTTTTTACTGTCTTCCAGAAACTCCACCAGCAGCCTGGATTGTTCGGCGAGCTTGTCTGTTACCGGATTACCACTCTTCGCATAATGAGATGGCCTGTATTTCTGTGTTATCGTGATCATTACCGAGCATGTCATGCCCGCAATAGAAGTAATGAAAGCCAGCTTCATGCCTTCCAGTAATTTTGGGATACTGGCGGTTATATCGGTAACATCAAAGCCCCAGAGCCCGATGAGTATACCAATGAAAGTGCCAAGAATACCGAGGGTAAGCACATCGTGCCTGAATGTTCGATGCCATCGGCCCTCATTAACATAAAACGAATGTAAATCTGCATACGTCAGTATGACTATGAGTGCAACAAAGCCAATGATGATACTGTTGTTTAACATGCGTATTGTCCTGTGGGTGGTGTGCAGCAGTTTCTGTTCTGACAAGGCTAAAGCAAATTGCTGCCACAGCAAACCGGCAGATCAGCCAAGGCGAAGACATTCGCTTGCAGCAATGCTTGTCTGGACACTGACCCACCCTGCCACTTGGGTAGAATTTTCCCTAAACATTAGGCAAGCGCTTTTTTATTGGCTACTATTACGCCCTTTAATCCACACACGAAGGCAGCAGGACATGCACTATCTATTCACCTCAGAATCTGTCGCCGAAGGTCACCCGGACAAGGTGGCTGATCAGGTATCCGATGCCATCCTGGATGCGCTGCTGGCCGAGGACAAACAGGCACGGGTGGCCTGTGAAACCCTGGTCACGACCGGGCTGGTCATGATTGCCGGCGAGATCACCACCTCGGCCACGATCGACTACACCGAGATAGTGCGCGATACGATTCGGGACATCGGTTACACCTCATCGGCGCTGGGCTTTGATGCCGATTCCTGTGCGGTGTTGATCGCCCTGGACAAACAGTCCGCCGATATTGCCCAGGGCGTCAACGAGGGCGAGGGGCTGGATGCAGAACAGGGGGCGGGCGATCAGGGCTTGATGTTCGGTTATGCCTGCAACGAGACCGATACGCTGATGCCGTTTGCCATCCGCTATGCTCACCGGCTGATGCGCCAGCAGGCCAGGGTAAGGAAGTCCGGCCACCTGCCCTGGCTGCGGCCTGATGCCAAGGCCCAACTCAGCGTGCGTTATGAGGATGGCCTGGCAACGTCCATCGACACCGTGGTGTTATCCACCCAGCATGAGCCGGAGATGAAGCATGCCGCTGTCCGTGAGGCGGTCATTGAAGAGATCATCATGCCCGTCTTGCCGGCCGACATGATTGACAAGCAGACCCGTTATCTGGTTAATCCCACCGGGCGCTTCGTCACTGGCGGGCCGGTGGGCGACTGCGGCCTGACCGGGCGCAAGATCATCGTGGATACCTATGGCGGTGCCGCCCGGCACGGTGGTGGCGCCTTCTCCGGTAAAGACCCGTCCAAGGTGGATCGCTCGGCCGCCTATGCCGGCCGCTATGTGGCGAAGAACATCGTGGCGGCCGGGCTGGCTGATCGGTGTGAGGTGCAGCTGGCCTATGCCATTGGCGTGGCGCAACCGGTCAGCGTGATGGTCAATACCTTTGGTACGGGCAGCGTGCCGGACGAGCAACTCATTCGCCTCATCAAAGCACACAGTGATCTGCGCCCTAGGGCCATTGTTGAGCAGTTGGACTTGCTACAGCCCATCTACCGGCAGACTGCCGCCTACGGGCATTTTGGCCGGGATGATGTTGACCTGCCCTGGGAGCGCACTGACAAGGCCAGCGAATTACGCCATGCCGCCGGCCTGCCCGATGCCGCCTGAATCGCTACCGGTTCGGCCAAGGCCGTGAGGTATGATTCTTTAATGAGCAGGCGGGAATATGACAGGTAGCCGTCTTGCCAACACGCATGTCAGGGGCTTGGCCTGCTGTCGGTGGCTGGCCATATCGGGTACCTGAGCAATGCCACCCACGCTGCCGCTGCCATTTGACCCTGCATTGGACAATAACCCCCGGTTGCTGGTGGGCGATTGTGTTTCGCTGATGGCGGCGATGCCCGCTGAATATGTTGACTTGACGGTTACCTCGCCGCCCTATGATGATTTGCGCGAGTATGACGGCTATACCTTTGCCTTTGAGGCGATAGCCGAGCAGTTGTTGCGGGTGACCCGGCCCGGTGGTGTGGTCGTCTGGGTGGTGGGGGATCGAATCAAAGGCGGCAGAACCCTGACCAGTTTTCGCCAGGCGCTGCATTTCCAGGAAATTGGCTTCACAGTCCACGATGTCATGATCTACCGCAAAAAGAACACGCCGTTTATGAGGAGCAACGCCTATACGAACTGCTATGAGTTTATGTTCATCTTCTCAAAGGGAAAGCCCAAGACGTTTAATCCGTTGAAGACCGGCACGGTGCGCCACGGCCCTGAGATGCTGGTACACAACAAAGGTGCAGACGGCGTCAATAAAAAAGTCCTGAAAGAGTTAAAGAAGGAAAAAACGCTGTGTAATGTGTGGGAGTTTGCGGTGGGTTTGCACGGCTCCACCTCCGATCGCATGGCATTTAAACATCCGGCGATCTTCCCGGAGAGACTGGCCGAGCAGCATATTCTCTCATGGAGCAATCCGGGCGAGCGGGTGCTTGATCCGATGTGTGGCAGTGGCACAACGTGCAAGATGGCGCAAATCCACGGGCGCCTGTCTATCGGCATAGACATATCAGCAGAGTACATCGCCATCGCCAGGCAGCGCTGCGGCCATGGCTGAGCGCTTTGTCCTGTTCAAGGGCAATCAGAGCCGTGGCATTGAGCCGGACTCTATCTGCGTGGTGGTGGATGATCGGCAACGGGTGGGGAAAACAAAGATTAAGGTATTGCAATCCGGGCGAGAGTTCGCTGTTGATAACAGGGATCTGTTATCTATCGATCCGCTTGCATACGCCACTTATGAGAGAGGCGATGAATTTACGCATAAAATCTGTAATCTATGCCATCGCCTGCTTCCCAAGGAGGCGTTTTCGCTAAACCAGAAAAATCAGCATGGCGAAATTCGCCGCCCGTCCTGCAAGCGCTGTCGCAAGGAAACGCAGCACAAAAAAATAAGCCCGCAGGAGAGGGCAATGTTTGAACAAACAAAGCCAGGCAACGGCTCACTGTTTACCTGTCCGATTTGTCGCAAGCAGACCATTGTCGGCGTCACGGCCAAAATCGTGCTGGATCATGATCACGATACTGGCCGTGCCCGTGGCTGGATTTGTGAATCGTGTAATACGGGCCTGGGAAGATTAAAAAACGGCGAAGATTTCCTGCAAAACGCCATAGATTATCTGGCACAATTTCCCTGAGGCAAACGGGCAGGCTGGCCGTCCCCCTGTGTGGTTTTGCCTATATGCACATACCTATACGCACATACAAAGGGGCTTTGCATTATGCTGCCAGCGTATTATACTGCCAGCCGTCTGAGGAGCGTTGCAACGGGGCCATCCCGCCGGGTTTTATAAACAGAAGGCCCTGTCCCTGCTGGACATACGGGTACTAGATCATTTGATAGTCGGCGACAAACTGGTCACCTCCATGGCCGAGCAGGGATTATTGTGAAAGGCAAAGAATTACCCGTCAATCGCGGTGCAGTACGTTATCAATCGCGACAAAAAGGGCAACAGGTGGTGGGCTGATACAAGCCGTTGTCGGCATGGCAGAGCGCGGCTCATAGTGATGACATGATGAAAATCAGACTGCATAAAAAGATAGCGGCATATTTTGGCTATGAATTTACCAAAATCGTCAGGAACAATAGTGGCCGGTTAGTAGAGGCGCTCATAAACAAGCATGATATTGACCTGGTGATTGATGTCGGTGCCAACATGGGGCAGTTCGCAACTGGGCTGCGGCAAATGGGTTATGCCGGTCGCATTATA
The DNA here is from genome assembly GCA_963422205.2 of Gammaproteobacteria bacterium. Lineage (GTDB taxonomy): Bacteria > Pseudomonadota > Gammaproteobacteria > Eutrophobiales > Eutrophobiaceae > CAXMWX01. The sequence goes on from CAXMWX010000006.1 coordinate 7,872, forward strand.
TCTTTTGAACCCGTTAATGCATGTTATCAACATATTTCAGCTATTGCTGATGAGCAATGGCAAGTGGAAAATTATGCGCTGGGTGATGCGAACAAGACGGAAAACATTCACATTTCGATTAACTCTGATTTATCCTCCATCCTGTCCGCCAGTGACTATGGCAAATTCTATTATTCAGGGAAAATAGATACGGTTGGGTCGCAGAGAACACAAATCAAAAAACTGGATGAGGTCATACCCGAACTTGTGAATGATATTGACAAGAGAAAAGTGTTTTTGAAACTCGATCGCAGGGCTATGATCATAAGGTCATTTATGGCGCGACAAATACATTACGGCATGTGGAGATTCTGCAAACGGAAGCGTCCTCCAAAGCGATATATCAAGATACCCCGACCGTTTATGAGACATTAAAATATCTGGCCGATGCGGGATTTAGTATCGCTGGTATTTTTCCCATATCGCAAGATAAAAACACGCTGAGAGTAATCGAATTTGATTGCATTCTAATCAGGGAACATCCCTGAAAGCCCGCCAGTTAAAAAAAACAAGCGATACAGCCGCCTCCTCGACTCCTTTGCCGGTTCCGGCACCACAGCCCACGCCGTTCTGGAATTAAACAAACAGGACGGCGGCAACCGCCAGAACGTTCTTTGAAAAGGCCCTCTCCCTGACCCCCTTCCCCATCCAGCAGGTGATTACCGATGGTGGCGTTACGTTCAAGGGCGCATTTGACCAACGGCTCAACGATAGCCAGATCGCCCATCTATACACCTATCCCAAAACCCCCAAAATGAATGCCGTGGTTGGTGAGCTTGTCGAACCATATCCAGCACAACAAAAAGGTCAATATTTGGTGGACTCATACGGGCGATAATATATACTCAGTTTTAGTGGTCGGTTTGAAAGATTGTACTTTTGAGAGATTGTAATTATGAAACTTGATACTTTCCCCTGGCTCTGAATTCTTGCCTGTTGATACCCTCTTAAAGATCTGTTTTCTGATCGTCTCAGTCTTCGCGGTTGTTGTTACAATTTGCGGCTGGTTCTATACCAGTCATAGAAATCACTTATTACAAAAGCAGCGATTCTCGGTTGATTTGATGCGCCCCCTTCTTGAAGGCGAATTGCGTGAGTCAGTTTTGTTTGTCAGGCAGTTTATGCGTGCAAATCCAACGTATGACTGGAATGCGCTACCTGAAAAACACTCGAATAACAAGCTCAATAGCGATGAACAAAAACTTTTTAATAAAGTCGGGCAGGTGCTTGATGTCTTCGAATTTATAGCGGTTGCAATTAAAGTTGATTTGGTTGATGAATATCTGATTAAACAAACCTGGCGCACATTTCTTGTTCAATCTTATGCACACCTGCAAGGCTATGTAAATTGTACCAGACGTATAGCACAATCATCTTCGGTGTATAGTAACTATGAACGACTGGTGCAAGAATGGCACAACGAAACACAAACTTCCAAGCCTGAAAATTAAGACGCTTTTTTATCGACTGAGACCCTTGCCTGGCCGTCCCCTTGTGTGGTTTTGCCTATATGCACATACAAAGGGGCTTTGCATTATGCTGCCAGCGTATTATACTGCCAGCCGTCTGAGGAGCGTTGCAACGGGGCCATCCCGCTAGGCTCAGGCTGTTATCATCAACCCGTCATCATGAACCATAAACGGCGCTCGCTTACATTGTTTAGGAGAACGATATGAGCGCTGCCAGCAGTAATGTACTCCCCGCCCAGTTACCTGACTACCACGTGGCCGATCTGTCGCTCGCCGATTGGGGCGAGAGAGAATTGCGTATTGCCGAGACTGAGATGCCGGGCCTGATGGCTATCCGCCAGCGCTACGCCAGCGCCCGGCCCCTGGCTGGCGCCCGTATCGCCGGCTCCCTGCACATGACCATCCAGACCGGCGTGTTGATTGAAACCCTGGTGGCCCTGGGCGCCGAAGTCCGCTGGGCCTCCTGCAATATCTTCTCCACCCAGGATCATGCCGCCGCCGCCATCGCCAGGCAAGGCATTCCCGTGTTTGCCTACAAAGGGGAATCCTTGCAGGACTACTGGGACTATACCCACCGCATCATGACTTGGCCGGACGGCGGTACGCCGAACATGATCCTGGACGATGGCGGCGATGCCACCTTGCTGATCATCCTGGGCGCCCAGGCCGAGCAGGACCGGGCCGTACTGGATAATCCGGGCAGCGCCGAGGAACGCCATCTGTTCGCCGCCATCAAAAACCGATTGCAGGCCAGCCCGCACTGGTATAGCCGCATCAAGCAGAATATAAAAGGCGTGACCGAGGAGACCACCACCGGTGTGCAGCGCCTGTATCAGTTGCGTGATAAGGGCGAGCTGCCTTTTCCGGCCCTCAACGTCAACGATGCGGTGACCAAATCCAAGTTCGACAATCTGTATGGCTGTCGGGAATCCCTGGTCGATGGCATCAAGCGCGCCACCGATGTGATGATCGCCGGCAAGATCGCCGTGGTGCTGGGGTATGGCGATGTGGGCAAGGGCTGCGCGCAATCCTTGCGTGGCCTGGGCGCCACCGTGTGGGTGACGGAGATCGATCCAATTTGCGCCCTGCAAGCGGCCATGGAAGGCTATCGTGTTGTGCGTATGGATGAGGTCTGCGGGCAGGCCGACATCTTCGTCACCGCCACCGGCAATTTCAATGTCATCACGCATGACCATCTGGCGGCGATGAGAGACCAGGCCATCGTCTGCAACATCGGGCATTTTGATAACGAGATCGATGTGGCTGGTCTGGAGCAATATCGCTGGGAAGAGATCAAGCCACAGGTGGATCATGTGATTTTCCCGGACGGCAAGCGCCTTATCCTGCTGGCCAAGGGTCGGCTGGTCAACCTGGGCTGTGCCACCGGCCACCCCAGTTTTGTGATGTCCAACTCGTTCACCAATCAAGCGCTGGCGCAGATTGAACTGTTTACCAACAACGCCAGCTACGATAAAGACGTGCATGTCCTGCCCAAGCACTTGGATGAGATGGTAGCACGCCTGCACCTTGAGCGCATCGGCGCCCGCCTGACCGAGCTAGACCAGGCACAGGCCGATTACATTGGCGTGTCGGTGGGCGGCCCGTATAAACCGGCGCATTACCGCTATTGATCCTTAGCCGGGGAGAATAGCCGGGCATGGTACACCGGCCGTCCTGCCCCAACGCCATAGCTACCATCGAAGGTCATCATGAGCCCGGCAGCCGTTGAGTTCAGCTTTGAATTTTTCCCGCCCAGAAACCCGGCCGCCAGGGCACGGCTGGATACTACCATCAAACAACTCAGCCTCTGCCAGCCGGAGTTTTTTTCGGTGACCTTTGGTGCTGGCGGCAGCACACGGGATCACACCTTTGAGACGCTGATGGCCATCCGCCAGCAAGCCTCGTGTGAAGCCATCCCGCACATCTCCTGCATCGGGCTGCCGATTGAGCAGCTTAAAAAGGTGTTACTCAGCTACCGGGAGAATGGCTTTACCAGCCTGGTCGCCTTGCGCGGTGATCTGCCTTCAGGCTCGGCGGGTGCTGGCAGCCTCTGCTATGCCAGTGAACTGGTGGCGCTGATCCGGCGTGAGACGGGCGCACACTTTCGCCTGTTCGTTGGCTGTTATCCAGAGTTCCATCCGCAGTCTTTCTCTGCCGATAACGATCTCGATAATTTTAAGCGCAAGGTCGATGCTGGCGCCGATGCGGCCATCACCCAGTATTTTTTCAACGCCGATGCGTACTTTCGTTTTCTCGACAGCTGCCGGGCAAAAGACATAGACATCCCCATCCTGCCCGGCATCATGCCGATCACCAACAGCACACAACTGCTGCGTTTCTCGGCGGCCTGTGGTGCCGAGGTGCCGCGCTGGATAGCCCGCCGGCTGCATGATTTTGGCGATGACAGCGAGGCTATCAGGCGCTTCGGCATAGACGTGGGCACGGCGCTGTGTGCAAGGCTCATCGATAACGGCGTGACCAACATACATGTCTATACCATGAATCAGGCAGCCCCAGCGCTGGCCATCATGCGTAACCTGGCCTAGCCCGCTTGCGCTGTTGCCTTGCCATGAGGTCACGGATGCCCCGGCCCTCGCTTGCCAGGAAGGCCGCCAGTGCTTGTGGCCTGTGCAGCAAATACGGTATGTTTATCGGCATGAATGCGGCCAGAACAGATCCCGGCGCAGCCGCCCCATGCAGAAAGTAAAACCTGAATTACTGCTGGTTGATGATGATCCATTTATCATTGAATCGCTCTCCATTATTCTGCAACCGGACTTTGAGCTCTACACCGCAGATGCCAGAGGGAGCGCCCGGGAGAAGCTGCGGCAGTTAGGCCATGTGCCGTCTCTGGCGCTGGTGGATTTGGGTTTGCCCCCTTTGCCCGCTAACCCGGATGAGGGTTTTGAGTTGATCAGCGAGTTGCTGTCGCTTAACACCGACATGAAGATTCTGGTGTTATCCGGCCAGAGTGAAAAAGCCAATATCCAGCATGCGCTGACCCTGGGGGCGGTGGATTTTATCCCCAAACCCTGTGACATGACTCTGTTACAGTCACGCCTGAATCACCAGATCATGATGCTGGAGGCGGAAGCGGCAAGAGAGGGCAGCGATGGGGCGGGCGAGCAGTTGCTGGGCGAGAGTCCGGCCATTACCACCTTGCAGGCACTGATCACACAATTTGCCAGCACCCCTTTTGCGGTGTTGATCGCCGGTGAATCCGGCAGCGGCAGGGAGCTGGTGGCCAGATCTATCCACGCCCGCAGCCCGCGCGCCAGGGCGCCGTTCCTCGTGATCAACTGTGCCGCATTTACCGCCGAGTTGCTGGAAGCGCAGCTATTCGGTCATGCCAGGGGCGCATTTACCGGTGCCACCACGGCGCGCCGGGGTTTCTTTGCCGAGGCCAGCGAGGGCAGTTTGTTCCTGGATGAGATCGGCGAGTTGCCGCTGGCCCTGCAATCAAAACTGTTGCGGGTGCTGGAGAATGGCGAGTATTACCGTTTGGGCGAGACCCAGGCAAGGGCCTCTGCTGCCAGGATCGTGGCGGCGACCAACCGCGATTTGAAGGCAGACATCCAGACCGGACGATTCCGTCAGGACTTGTATCACCGGCTGGGTGTCTTGACCCTCAATGTGCCGCCCCTGCGGGAGCGGGATGGAGATTGCCTGGTGTTGCTGGCGCATTTCCGCCAGATTTATGCCGTGGCTGGCAAAACCTTTGCGCTGGATGAATCGGCGGTAGAGGCGCTGCTGGCCTATGATTTTCCCGGCAATGTGCGCGAGTTGAGAAATATTGTGATCCGCCTTGGCGCCAAGTATCCGAACCGCACCGTCTCACAAGCACAACTCAAGGCGGAGTTGGAATCGATCGTGCCTGCCGTTGCCCCGGGCGGCGCTGAAGTGGCGCTGGCTGACGTTGAGCAGCAGTTGATGGCCACCGGCTTCCGGCTGGAAGAGAAGCTGAACGCCTGGAGGCACGCTATATCACCGCCGCATTACGCTCAAGCCGTGGCAATTTAAGCCAGGCCGCCCGCCTGCTGGGGATTAACCGCACCACCCTGTACAGCAGGCTACAGCGGCTGAACATACAGCTGCCCGCCTAGTCACCATCTGATGTATTGCGATCACTTCGGCTTGAAACGGGCGCCGTTTAAGATCACGCCGGATACCAGGCTGTTTTTCCCCGGCGGGGAGCGGGGCGCGGTGCTGGATGCGCTTATCTATGCGATCAGCCGAGGTGAGGGCATTATCAAGGTGGTGGGCGAGGTCGGCAGCGGCAAGACCATGTTATGCCGTATGCTGGAAGAGGAACTGCCGCCCCGGATTGAAATCCTCTACCTCGCCAATCCCACGATCGCCCCGATACATATCCTGCACGCCATCGCCTATGAATTAAAGCTGAACGTGACTGCCGCTACGCCGCAATTACAGGTCTTGACCTCTGTGCAGCACTACCTGATCGGCAGGCACGGTGATAATCGTCAGGTGGTGGTGTTTGTGGAAGAGGCCCAGGCCATGCCCATCCAGACACTGGAGCAGATCCGGCTGTTGAGCAACCTGGAGACCCAGACAGACAAGCTGCTGCAAATCGTGTTGTTTGGCCAGCCGGAGCTCGATGCCATGATCGCCCGGCCGGAGATACGGCAGTTAAAAGAGCGCATCACTTGCAGCTTTCAGTTGCCCCCTTTTCAACGGGATGACATCCGGGCGTATATCAATGCCCGCCTGTACAGCTGTGGCTATCGGGCGGGCGAGTTGTTTTCCAGGCCAGCCGTGAAGGCAATACAGCGGCATTCCTGCGGGCTGTTGCGGCGGATCAATATCCTGGCGGACAAGGCCCTGCTGGCGAGCTATGTCGACAGTAAACCGCAGGTATCAGCCAGGCATGTGAGGCAGGCGGTGCTGGACAGCGAGTTTGTCACCAGCAAGCGATTTGCCTGGCTGCCCGTGGCTGGTCTGGCGGTGCTGTTAGCCGTGCTGGGCGGCGTGGCCCTGGGGGCATTTGGGCGCTGATCATGCCCGTATCACCTGCCCCCCATTGTTACCCGTATATTGCCTTCATTCACGCTTTGACCTTACAATAAGCCCAACAGCCACGACAACGCCCCGCATCAACACCGGGATAATAAACCCATGAGCCCCTTATGAGCCAGGTCGCCTTTGACACCTTGAAATTTACCGAGACCCTGAAGCAGGCCGGTGTCCCTGACCAGCAGGCCAAGGCCGAAGCGGTTGCCATTCAGGGCGCCCTTGGCGAAGCCCTGAATACGCAGGTGGCCACGAAAGAGGATATGCATAATCTGAAGCAAGAGATAATCAAACTGGATGCCAAACTGGATGCCAGGGTAGATAGCGTGGATGCCAGGATTGACAACGTAGATACCAGGCTAACGGCCAAGATTAACCTGGTTCACTGGATGATTGGTTTTAACATCATCCTGACCATGGGTATACTCTGGAAGCTGTTCATCCCGGCAAGTTGACCCACACCCGAACAAGACAAGATGATCAAAGCGAGCAACACACAAAATACACAACTCAACCCAGGCAACAGCAATGCAAACAATACATCAACCAGCACTGGCGATCAGGTTGAGTGATTAAGAGACCGCAGACATGAACATGGCGACCTTGATGATGGCGACGACTATCGGCACAGGAGTATCCCTGGCCGGCCTGATGATTGGCCTGGTGGCCTGGCTGCGGGCGGATACACGCCGCATGGAGGAGCGCTTGCGTGAAGATATGCAGCAAATGCGTGAAGATACCCGGCAAATGGAAGAGCGCTTGCGGGGCGATATGCGGCAAATGGAAGAGCGATGGCAGGCGGACATGAATGCCCTGCGTGAGGACATGAAGCAAATGGAAGAGCGCTTGCGGGGCGATATGCAGCAAATGGAAGAGCGATGGCAGGCAGATATGAATGCCCTGCGTGAGGATATGCGGCAAATGGAAGAGCGCTTGCAGGAAGAAATCACGGCAGTCCGCAAGGACATCAACGCGTTGCGCGAGCGCACGGCACACCTGGAAGGGCTGCTGGACGGGTTGCGTGAGGCCATCGTCGCCCGTGCTGCCGCCTGAGTGGATCTGCTTGCCCATGCGACCCCCATACATAACCCAACGAACAGCAGCAACACACCCATGACAGGCCCGACATCAACATCATTGCCACAATGAACCATATAAACCCATGAGTCTGACTGCACACCCCACCGCAGGAATATTGACAAATATAGTAGACTCAACAGCACGATGACCAACGCCGCATTCAAGCTGGAAGATGCTGGTTTCTCCCGTGAGCAGGTGGAGGCGATCACCGAATACCTGGATCAGGGCGTTGCCACCAAGGCCGACATTGAACGCCTGGAAGGCAAGATACAAACCAATATCGAGCGTCTGGAGGGCAAGATCAATAACCTCTACTGGATGTTTGGTGTGCTGGTCGCCGGGGTCGCCAGTTTGGTCATTGACACGTTTCTGAGGTAACATCAAGCTATTAACAGCCGAGCGGCGCACACAGCAACTAACAGCGCAGGAAAACCACCATGCCACAGACCACACACAAAGCAACCCGGAACACCGCCCGCCGCCCGTTGACGGCCTGCACTGCACGGATTCTACCTACTCCCCCCCTCGACGGTCGCAGCAGCAAGGGCGGTCTCATGAACGCCATAATCACCCGTCTGGCCGGGCGCAGCACCACATCCCCAGCCAGCCCCAAAACCGCACCGCCGTCCCGTGCCGCCACCACCGCCCCCGCATCCATCAGCCCCATGCCCAAGGGGGTCGCCGTCTCTGGCCGGGACACAGATTCTTCGCTGCCGCTCAGAATGACGGAGAGGGGCGGAATCACGCAGAAAGGCAGCATGCTGGCAGGCATCGCCGTCGCTGGCCTGATAACTCGCCTTATCGCCCCTCTGCACGCCTGCCGTGCCTCGGCCACCCGCCTGCTGGCGAACCACCACCTGTCTCCGTGCGCTGCACGGGCCCGCCGCGCCACCCCTCTGGCCTGGTTTCTCGCCGCCTGGCTCCTGGGTGCCAACGCCGCCCTGGCCGCGCCCTTTACTCGGGGAGTCGGGGATGCTGCTGGCAATCGTGCTGTCACGGGTGATCGCGGTATATGGCTTATCCTGGAAGACGGCGAGGATGGCATCATCACTGGCAATCGAGCCCTTAACACCAGCAGTGTGCGCGCCCTCATCCTCGCTCGCGATACAGCAAACACCACCACCCCCGGCGGCATCACCCTCACCATCAGCGGCCGGATGGTGATGGGCAGCCTCCAGCCAGGCAGGATTGTAACGACCGACAGATCTGACCGAACCTGGGCTGCCGTACCCATCCTCTTCACCGCCACTGGCACGAGTACGAACCCCAACACCATCACCATCGGAAACGGCGGCGGCGTCCGCTCCCAGGATCAATCCGCCGGCGCCTATGCCGTGTGGATAACCCTCGCCGCCAACGTGACCGGCATCTCCTCCAATGCCAATGCCGCCGTTCGCGGCACGGGCGCTCACACCACTCTGAACGTACAGGCGGGCGGCGAGATCACCAGCACCCATAACCAGGCCGTTGTATCACAAGCGAACAACACCACCATCACGGTGGCCGGCACCATCACCGCCGAGGGTCGCGGGCCGACCACCAACCTCTCCGGCAATCGTGCTATCGATATCACCGGCAATGATGCCAGCATCACCCTGGCGGCGGGCGGCCTGCTGGAAACCAGCACCTGCCTGCGGGCGGACACCGCCGTCTGCCCCGCCAATGCCAGCACCTCCAGAGGTTACGGTATAAGCATTGCCGGGGAAAACGCCAATATCACCCTAGGTACTTCGGGGACTGGCATCAGCTTTGATGAGACGACCGCCAGCAATAACGCCCGTATTCTCACCCAGGGCCCTGACTCCCACGGCATCCGCCTTTTTGCCGACGGGAACGCGGCGACAACCAATATCGGCCGCATCACCACCTACGCCGACAGCCTGATCAGTACCACCGGCGCTGGCGCCCACGGCATCTTGATTGACAATACCATTGGTGCCACCAATACCGCCCCAGTGGCGCTGGATTTAGGCGGGCGTATCGAGGTCACCGGTGCCAATGCGGTGGGCCTGCAACTTAGTGATACCAACCTCGCCCTGGCCGATGTGGATGGCGATACAACCAACGGCGGGGAAATCCGCATTACCGGCGGGATCAGCGCCACGGGTACGGACAGCGCCGCCATTGTCGATAGCAGCGGCTTAGGGCTTCGCCTGCTGCTCGCTGGCGCCGCCAGCATTACCGGCGACATCAACCTGGGCGCAGGTGGTGACACCCTCATCCTCTCCGACACCGCCGCCATCGGCACGATGACCACCCGCGGCAATATCGCCATGGGCGATGACGATGACGCCGTCACCTTCAACAGCAGCGAGACCAGCTACCTCAGCGGCCTCGCCATGGGCGCGGGTGACGATACCCTCACCCTGATGAATGCGAACCTCAATCTGCCCGCCACCGGGATGCTGGACGGCGGTGGCGATACCGACACCTTAATCGGCTATAACACCGCCGCCACCTGGATAGTGGCCCCGGCCGCCACCGGCAACAGCTACGCCACCGGCGTCGGCACCACCAGCGCCCGGTCGCTGCCCTTCACCGGTTTCGAAAACCTCACCGGCGGGACGATGGCCGATGCCTTTAGCGTCAGCGTGAACCACACAGGCAACCTGACCGGCGGCGGCGGGGCGGATATCTTCAACCTCAGCGGCGGCACGCTCACGGGCAATATCTTCGGCCAACCGGGCAATGATCGGCTTGAACTGAGTGGCACCACCGCCCGCATCGGCACGGGCACGGCGGTCACCGACCGCTACAACATCTACATGGCCGATGGCGATGATGTCGTCACCTTCAACAGCACCGCCACCAGCTACCTGACCGAGATTGAACTCGGTACGGGCGATGATGCGCTGACCCTGAATGCGAACGTGGATATCGATTTTACCAATGGCGGTATTGATCTGGGCGGCGGCGGCGATACCCTGACCCTGAACAGCTACGCCATGCCCGTCGGGGGGTTGCCCAGCTTCGGCGATAGTGGTGATACGCTGACACTGAACGGCGCCGCCACCCTTGGCACGGGCACGGCGGCCAATGCCCGCCAGATCATCGACATGGGCACAGGCGATGACGCCGTCACCTTCAACAGCAGCCAGACCAGCTACCTCAGCGGCCTCACCATGGGGGCGGGGGATGATACCCTCACCCTGAATGCGAACCTCAATCTGCCCGCCACCGGGATGCTGGACGGCGGTGGCGATACCGACACCCTGATCGGCTATAACACCAACGCCACCTGGATAGTGGCCCCGGCCGCCACCGGCAGCAGCTACAGCACCGGCGTCGGCACCCCCAGCGCCCGGTCGTTGCCCTTCACCAATTTTGAAGGACTCACCGGCGGCAGCATGGATGACATCTTTAACATCAGCACCAACCACGGCGGCGCCCTGACCGGCGGGGCAGGTAATGACAGCTTTAACCTCAGCGGCGGCACGCTCACGGGCAATATCTTCGGCCAACCGGGCAATGATCGGCTTGAACTGAGTGGCACCACCGCCCGCATCGGCACGGGCACGGCGGTCACCGACCGCTACAACATCTACATGGCCGATGGCGATGATGTCGTCACCTTCAACAGCACCGCCACCAGCTACCTGACCGAGATTGAACTCGGTACGGGCGATGACACGCTCACCCTGAATGCCAACGTGAATATCGATTTTACCAATGGCGGTATTGATCTGGGCACCGGCGGCGATACTCTGATCCTGAACAGCTTCGTCCTGCCCGTCGGGAACGCGGTCTTGACCAGCTTCGGCCCTGGCAATGACCGGCTTGAACTGACGGGCGCCGCCGCCATCGGCCGCAGCGTCTCGGGCACGATGGGCGGCTCGGCGACCATTAACGAAGGCAGCATCGACATGGGCGGGAATGACGATGCCGTCATCTTCAACAGCAGCGCCGACAGCTACCTGACCAGCATTTTCACCGGCCTTGGCGATGATGAGCTCACCTTCATGGGCAGCGGCACCACCTACGTGAGCAACCCCATTGTCATGGGCGATGGCGCTGATGAGTTCACCTTGAGTGCGCCGTTGAATCTGACCAACAGTACCCCCAGCAATGCTGTGATCGATGGCGGGGGCGACAATGATATGTTCACCCTCAACAACACCTTGACCGGCGGCCTCCTCGGCGGGGGCGGGGACGATATGCTGACCCTCAACGATGGCAGCAGCATCACCGGCAGCGCCAACCTGGGGGCGGGCAGCGATACCTTATCCTACGGCACCATCCCCGCACGGGTGACCATGACGCTGATGGGCAGCACCGCCGAAGGCTTTTCGGCGGATTATGAGATTTTCTACAACGGCGGCCCGAACACCGGCATCAGCGGCAGGGTAAGCGGCATGGATATCCTCATCGGCACCGCCGCCACGGGCGATGTGCTGCAAGGGCATAACGTGGCCGCCACCTGGGCGCTGGGGGCGAGTGAGACCTACACCGTCGCCGGCACGGGGGGAACCAGCACCCACAGGCTCACCTTCCGCAACATCGAGAATCTCCTCGGCGGCAGCGGGATCGATACCTTTAACATCAGTGCCGATTATGACCGCTTTATTGATGGCCTCGGCGATGATGATGACTTCAACCTCACCGGCGGCACCTTCACCGGCACGATCCAGGGCGGCGCGGGCGATGATATGCTTGGCCTCACCAACAACGCCGCCATCGGCACGTCCGGCAATGGCGCCAGCATCGACATGGGCGATGGCGATGATAGTGTCAACTTTGCCCTCGCAGGCGCCAGCCACATCGGCAGCCTCACCATGGGGGCGGGGGATGATACCCTCACCCTGAATGCGAACCTCAATCTGCCCGCCACCGGGATGCTGGACGGCGGTGGCGATACCGACACCCTGATCGGCTATAACACCAACGCCACCTGGATAGTGGCCCCGGCCGCCACCGGCAGCAGCTACAGCACCGGCGTCGGCACCCCCAGCGCCCGGTCGTTGCCCTTCACCAATTTTGAAGGACTCACCGGCGGCAGCATGGATGACATCTTTAACGTCAGCATCAACCATGCAGGCGACCTCCGCGGCGGCGCTGGCGAAGACAGCTTCAACCTCAGCGGCGGTACGCTCACGGGCAATATCTTCGGCCAACCGGGCAATGATCGGCTTGAACTGAGTGGCACCACCGCCGCCATCGGCAGCAACGTCTCGTCGACCATCACCCGCCAGAGCATCAACATGGGCGATGGCGATGATGAGATCACCTTTAACAGCACCGCCACCAGCTACCTCACCGACATCGACCTCGGTGCGGACAATGACACGCTCACCTTGAGTGCGAATATCGACATCAGCGGCAGCCTGACCGGCGGGGCAGGCACGGACACCTTAATCGGCTACGACGCCGCTGCCACCTGGACGCTGGCCAGAACCGCCAACAGTGGCGCAAACACCTACGCCACCGGCACGGGAACCAGCGCCCGCTCGCAGACCTTTGCTGAATTCCAGAACCTCACCGGCGGGTCAATGAATGATGCCTTCACCCTCACCGCCGCCCATGCGGGCAACTTGGATGGCGGGGCGGGCGATGACAGATTCACCCTCACCGCCGCCCACACCGGCAACCTTAACGGCGGGGCGGGCGATGATACCCTGATCCTTGAGACCGGCGGCAGCATCTCCGGCATCGCCAACCTCGGGGCGGGCAGCGACACCCTCTCCTGGGAGAATCGCAGCAGCCGGGTGCGGGTCAGGTTGTTTGGCAGCAACGATCAAGGCTTTACTACGCTTAATAACATTGGTCTTACCATAATTGCCACCGACATCACTGGCGGGGCGTCCGGCATCGATGAGCTTGTTGCTGGCAGCGACACAAACGATCAACTTATAGGTTATTTCACGAACTCTATCTGGAATCTGGCATCCGGCGGCAACACCTACCTGGCCGATGGGCGCACACTGCGCTTCCGTAATTTCGAATATCTCCAGGGCGACGGCGCGGCAGATACCTTCAACATCAGCATCGACAACGGGAGCACTCTTGACGGCGCCTTCGGCAATAATATCTTCAACTTCACCGCAGGCATGTTCACCGGCACTGTCCTCGGCAATAACGCCAACGACACGCTCACCGTCTCCAGTGCCGCCGCCATTGGCACGGCCAACTCCCGCGTGTTTATCAGGATGCGCCCGGGCAATGACACCGTCACCTTCGACAGCACGGCCACCAGCTACATCAACAACTTTGACCTCGGTACGGGGAATGATATGCTCACCCTGGGTTCGGCTCTGAATATCAGCAGCAGCCTCACCGGCGATGCGGGAAATGATACCCTGACCCTTGAGGACAACGGCAGCATCACCGGCAATGTGTCCCTCGGTGCGGATAGCGACACCCTCTCTTATGCCAACCGCAGCACGGCCGTCAGCGTGACCCTGGCTTCCAGCACCGCCGATGGCTTTGCCACCACCATGGGCGGGGCCACCGGCATCACCGGCACAGTCGAAGACATCAACACCCTGACCGGCGGCACGGGTATGGATACCCTCACCGGCTATGATGCCGATGCCACCTGGACGCTGGGCAGAACCGGCAACAGCGGCAGCAACACCTATGCCGTCACCGTTGGCACGGGAAACAGCGCCAGCACCCGCCGCCTCACCTTCACCAATTTTGAGAACCTCACCGGCAGCGCGATGGTGGATAACTTCACCATCACCGGCAGCCACACGGGCAATCTCAGCAGCGGGGCGGAGGACGATGTGTTTACCCTCTCCGACAATGCCATGCTCACCGGCAACATCGACACCGGCGATGGCGATGATACGGTGACGGTCGGTAATATGGCCAGTGGTGCCAGCATTGTCGGCAACATTACCCTGGGCGATGGTGATGACACCCTGACCATTGCCAATGCCGCCGTCCGCATCAGTGGTCTGGCCGATGGCGGGCCGGGCATGGACACCCTGAACGGCCTGGAGCTGTTCCGCGAGGCCAGCGCCAGCACCATCTTCAGCTTCGTCAACTTTGAGAACGTCAATGGTGAGGACGACCTGCTGCGTAACCCGGTGATCAGAAGAACGCCGCTCCTGCCCACCGACGGTAGCGCCCGCTTCCCCCAGGGCGTGACCATCTCCTATCAGGACTCCAATGGGTTTACCGTGCGCGCCGGCGTCACCACCAACAGCACCCAGATCATTGAGGCGACCGGCAACGGCGTGGTGGAATCCGGCGGCAGCATCGTTGTTTCCACCGCTGACCGAGGCAACCGCATGAATGTCGGCGTGAACATCACGGGGGCGGGGGCGTCGCTGACCAACCGCAGTGGCGGCACCATCACCGGGGCGATTGGCGTCTATGCCGATGCCAACAACCTGACCACCTTCGACAACCAGGGGACGATCACCGGCGGGGTGCTGTTTGAGAACGGCGGCGCCATTGGCACGGCCAGTAACAGTGGCACCATCAACGGCGGCATCGATGCCCCCATCGACAGCCTGACCCACCGGGCGGGCGGCATGATCAGCACCACAGCCGTTGGGCGGGCGGCCATTGCTCTGCGTACCCCTGGCCTCACGACAGGCAGTGCAGGCGCCCACACCCTGACCACCGAGGCCGGCAGCAATATCACGACTACAGGGATGGATGCCCACGGCATTCATATTGTGGACAGCCCCACCAGCAGCACCCCGCTGGCACTGACCCTGGGCGGCGATATTGCGGTCATGGGCATGGGGGCGGTTGGCCTGTTGCTGTCCGATATGAACCTCATACTGGCCGATACCGATGGCGATGCGAGCAACGGCGAGGAGATCAGCATCACTGGCAACATCAGCGCCACCGGCGATGCCACCCAGGCCTTGGTCGATAACAGTGGCTTAGGAGCCCGCCTGCGGCTCGATGGTGCCATGATCACCGGTGCCGTAGACCTCGGTGCCGGCGATGATACGCTGGATATGACCGGCAGCACCACCATCACCGGCGCGGTGGATTTCGGGGCAGGCGATGACCGCTTGACCCTGAACGACAGCGGCACAATCACCGGCAGCCTCAGCTTGGGCGCGGGCGCGGATACGCTGGACTATAGCAACCGCAGCACCATAGTGGCCGTCACCCTGACCGGCAGCGATGCCGATGGTTTTGCGGGCAGTGCCACCGACACCGGCGGCTTCACTGGTGTGAATACCCTGACCGCTGGTAGTGCGATGGACGATGCCCTCACCGGCTATAACGTGGCCGCCACCTGGACAGTCGCCACAGCGGGCAACACCTACGGCACTGGCACGGGGCAAAATGCGCGCAGCCTCACCTTCTCCGGCTTTGAAAACCTCACCGGCGGCACGGGTATGGATACCCTCACCGGCTATGATGCCGATGCCACCTGGGAGATAGACGGCGGCATGGATGCGACCTACACCACCGGCAGCGGACAGAATGCGGAAACCCTCACCTTCCGCAACATCGAGAACCTGACCGGCGGGGCGATGATGGATACCTTCACCATCAGCACCGACCACACCGGCAACCTTGATGGTGGGGCGGGCGATGACAGCTTCACCCTGAGCGCCGGTACCCTCACAGGCAACCTCACTGGCGGCGATGACAATGATACCGTCACCATGGACGGGGATGCCCGGCTGGTCGGTGATATTACCCTGGGGACAGGCGATGATACCCTGACCTTTGCCAGTGCCGATGTGCGCTTCTTTGGTCTGGCCGATGGTGGCCCCGGCATGGACACCCTGAATGGCCTGCAACTGTTCACCGAGGCCAGTGCCACCACCATCTTCCGCTTCCGCAACTTTGAGACCGTCAATGGTGAGACAGAACTGCTGACCAACCTGCCGGTAGTGGCACGTCAGGAGACGATGGATGCGGCAGGCACCATCATCTCTTATACCGATGGTCAACCCCCACCGCCACCACCCGCACCCCAAGGCACAGGCACGGGGACAGGCACAACACCACCGCCCACAGGCGGCACAGCCACACCCCCACCCCCATCCCCGACCGACTTTGCGGTGTTGGCGGCGGCCTATTGTGAGGCCACGGGGACAGCCTGTCAGCCCGCCACCGCCACCCGACCGGCCACCGTCACACCGACCCCGCCAGCACTCCCTGACCCGACCACCCTGCCCGATGAGCCTGCCAGGGCAGCCGCCCGTGACCGCTTCCAGAGCCAGGTCGAGAGCTATGTCTATGTTGACCCCACCGGCCCGTCCGTACAAGCCTCTGCCGTGGGCGCTCTGACCACCACCATCAACACCCTCATCAGTCAACGGCTGTCCGCTTATCGCCGTGCTGCCCGCCCACCGGTGCAGGTGGCCGCCACCGCCCTGCTGCCGGGGATGCTGGCCAGGGGAGAAGACCCGCTCATCTGGGGAGAATTGTTTGCTTCTGACCGGCAACGGGGACGGGATGGCCGCACCCTGTCCTACTCCCATGAGTACCGGGGCGTGTTGTTCGGGGCCGAGCAGCGTTATGGGCAGGAGGCCGTGCTGGGGTTGATGCTGGGCTATGCCGATGCCGATGTCAGCACCCACATCACGGCGCTGAATGTCGAGACCGGCAGCCTCTTCGGGGGAGTGTATGGCCGTCTTGACCTGGCTGGACTGGCGGTGGATGTGGGGCTGAACTTAGGCTATGAAGAGCATGACAATCAGCGCTTTATCCCCCAGCAAAGACAAACTGCCGAAACCAGCACCCACAGCTTCTTTATCAACCCGTCCCTGACAGTCAGCCAGAGCTATAGGGTAGAGGCCCTGTCCGGCCGGGCAACCTTTCGTCTCACTCCCTCCCTGAGCATGAGCTACACCGCCGCCTTCTATGGGGACTACACCGAGCGGGGGGCAGCGGGGTTTAATCTTAGCGTTGATAGCCGCACGGCCCATAACCTGACCACCCGGCTGCAACTGGGTGGCGACTGGGCGCTGCCGAAGAGTAACAGCGGGCTGGGGCTGCGCTTAGGATTACAGAGCCGCTTCACCGACAGCAGTGACTTTGAAGGGACTTTGAGTGGGGCGAGCTTCAGCTATGCCAGCGATGCGGATAAGAGCGTACACAGCCTGTATGTCGGTGTGGATGGTCGGCACGAGCTCCGTGATAATCTCAAGCTGCTGGTCGATGTGGAATACAACCATGATGTGGGGGAGGTGAGTGAGCGGGCCTTGAGTGGGATTGTCAGGTTGGAGTATGCCTATTAGGTGGGGTGGGATGACGCAGGGGCGACTGCTCAGGATGGCAGTAACCCGTCATTCTGAGCGTAGCGAAGAATCTATGGTTCTGTGTGATAGATCCTTCGTCACTTTGTTCCTCAGGATGACGAGAGGGAGGGCAACTGCTCAGGATGTGACAAGCAGCACGTCATTCTGAGCGAACGACTACAGGGATGTAGGAGGTAGAGAATGTCAGGAACACATTATCGAGGTAGAAAACGTCGGGAACAGGTTTTCGAGCGAAGAATCTATGTGCTACTGCAATAGAGCCTTACGGTCGCTCGAAAATAGGCCAGGGATGGTGGGATACGTGATGCTTATAGCGGGGGGTGCTGATCAGAGGGTTCTTGTTTGTATGTGCCTTGGCTGCCGGGTCATTGCAGTGACTGCGGCTGCACGCCATGCGGTATGTATGCTAGTATCAGCGTCCCGACCAGGTGAGGCAGAGCGATGAGCGCCGTGATGTTTGATACGCTGAAATTTACCCGTCGACTGAAAGATGTCGGTGTGTCGGAGCGCCAGGCGGAAGCCGAGGCTGAGGCGATTAGCGATGCGATGGCAGAAGCATTACATACTGAGATCGCCAGAAAGTCCGATATACAAAAATCAAAGACGGAGCTGAAGGATGAGATACAGGCGTTAAGGGCAGAACTGAAAGATGACATGCAGGCGTCAAAAACGGAGCTAAAAGAGGATATCCATGAAATGAAAGCAGATTTACGTTTGATAAGGTGGATACTTGGTTTAGTGGTCCTGGTAGAGATTATTCCGCTGCTGCAAAAGGTGTTATAGGCGGGTGTACTGTTTTGTTGACGGGCATTTGTATCCCCCTGAAATTTCCTTAAACACTTTACTGAACAATTAAACTGCCCAAAACCCGGCCTTTTCCGCTATCATAACATGCGGTTGTTGTTGGTTTTTGTTGATGATTATGCTGCTACAGGTAAAGCCGTATATCATCATGGCCTGTCATGGCCTGGGTTGAATGGGATATGAATAAAAAAATAACAGGCATACTGCTTATCCTCATCAGTGTACAGCTGCTAAGTGGCTGTGCTGAGATAGCGCCCAGGCCCTTCACACCCTCCGCCGGCCATATACAGGCCAGGCCTGCCGCTCCGACTGGTGCTATCCCGGATCTGATTGAACAGGCCCCGCTCCTGCCGGCACCAGAACCGCCTCAAGCATTGGAGAGATATACGGTGGTGGTGCATGAGGTGCCGGTCAAAGAATTGCTGTTTGCCCTTGCCCAGGATGCCGATGTCAATATTGATATCGATCCGGCCATTACCGGCGTGGTGACGATCAATGCGGTGGAGCAAAGCCTGCCGCAATTACTGGATCGTATTGCCAGACAGGTGGCGCTGCGTTATGAGTTCCAGGCCGATAATCTGTACATCCTGCTGGATAAGCCATTTTTTCGTACCTACCCGATCGACTATATCGACATGTTCCGTCGTGCTGCGAGCAATGTAGAGATTGCCAACTAGATTGAAAGCGCCGCCGGTGGTGGTCGTGATGCTATCTCCGGTGGTGGCAGTTCCGGCAACAGCTCGGCCATCGAGATCAGCAGTGCCGCGGTGAATGCGTTCTGGTCTAATCTGGTGCTTAACATCATGGCCATCATCGGCGATGGGGGCAGCACCGGGCCGGGTGATGCGGATCAGCTGCCCATCACGGAGAACGTGATCGCCCATCCAGAGACTGGCCTGCTGACAGTCCGGGCCGACAGTCGGCAGCATGCGTTGGTGCAGGAGCTTATCCGCCGTGTGCTTGACAGTGCCAACCGGCAGGTGATGATTCAGGCAACGATTGTGGAAGTCCGGCTCAGTGATGATTATCAGGCCGGTATCAACTGGGACTATCTGGCCGAGGCGGGCAAGGCCGGTTTCAGTATTCGCTCCCAGCCGCAAAGTTCCACCTTAACCGGCACATCTTCACTGTTTACATTTGAATACGCCGATCCCAATACCGCGCGTGACCGGATCAATTTTGCCGTGCAGTTATTGCAGGAGTTCGGCGACATCAAGGTGTTGTCCAGCCCGCAAATCATGGCATTGAATAACCAGACCGCCTTGTTGCAGGTGGTCGATAACATTGTCTTCTTTGAAGTCCAGCAGGAGACCAACACCACCCAAACCGCTATCAGAAACAGCTTTGAGACCACGCTACGCACGGTGCCAGTCGGCATCACCATGAGCATCACGCCACAGATCAACAGCAACGGTTCGATTATCCTGAATGTCCGGCCATCGGTCTCCCGCATCACCGGTTTTGTCAACGATCCCAACCCTGAACTGACCGAAGTCGATAATCGCGTACCACAGATACAGGTAAGACAGATGGAGTCGATCCTGCGCCTGGATAACAATCAGATTGCTGTGCTGGGCGGGCTGATGCAGGATAACTCCACCGATAACACCCGCGCGGTTCCCGGGCTGGCCGACTTCCCCGTTATAGGCCGGGCCTTTAAGGATAAGCAAATCAGCTACAGCAAAACCGAACTCGTGATCTTCATCCGGCCTGTTATCATCGACAACCCCAGCCTGGAGTACGACCTGAAGCCCTATCAGAGATTCTTGCAGACCAGCCGCAGATAATGATGGCGTTGAGGTGATCGTTGAATGAGTTTGTTAATGGAGGCGCTGAAGCGGGCCGAACAGGAAAAAAAACAGGCCGCAGGGCGCATACAGGACTCTGAGGCCATACCCGGCACGGCGGATGATGAGGCCATCGTCCTGCCACAGGCCGGTGCTGCCACCGCAGATGCGTTCAAGGCCAGCAGGGAAGAGGACGCCCTGCCTTTGGTTTGTGGCATGGAGGTGGTCGCTGAGCAGCCATCAGCTGGCGTTGTGGCCACCACAAAACCCGCCGCCGAACCGGGGCTGGCTTTTGAGACGATGACAGCAGCGGCCGGTGATCCGGCAGCCAGGCTGGCAACGAAGGCCGGGGCAGCATCACCATCACCAAAGCAGACATCCTGCCGTGTTGAATTGGATATGTCGAAGACGCCTCTCTCACAGCAGCCACCGTCAGGCCACAGGTTTGCAGATGACCCAGACCCGGATGACAGTCGCTATGAGAGCCTGCCGGGGGTAAGCGCCGAGCAGTTAAGCCGGGATATTGGTGAAGCCGACCGGCTCACGCCAGTGACCGCCCAGACCGTATTCTCTGCCGCATCCGGCCAGCGAGTAGATGCGTTGCGCTGGCGCTTGCCTGCTGGCCTGGTTGCCATGGTGTTGCTGGCAGTGGGCGGGGGGATGTATCGCTTCCTGCCAGCCTCGGCCAGCGATAGACAGCAACCGGCGGTGTCTGATGCTGCGCTGGCAGCGGTTGAACAGGCAACAGCACAGCCGGGCGAGCCGATCACTGGGCTTGAGCCAGCCGACGAAGCGTCCTCTGCCGCCTGGCCCGATGCCGTTGCAAAAGCTGGCGGGGAGGCGATGGCAGGTGTACCTGTACGCATCGTACCTGACGGCACAGCAGCGCCTGATGAGCCAGCGCCCGCGCCTGCCTCGACAACAACACAGCAGGATAAAGCGGGGCAACTGCCCACCGCTGAGGATGAGCCATCATCGCCTGCCGGGCAGTTTGCGGTGAGACCGCCCGCCCGCTCCTCGTATTTGCAGATCAGCAAGGCAACCGGGGTGGTGCAGGAGGCGATGGCTGTTCAGCGCGCCTATCAGTCTTATCAACAGGGCAAGCTGGCCGAGGCCAACACCCGCTATCAGGAGGTGTTGACACGTCATCCCGATAACCGTGATGCCTTGCTGGGGCTGGCGGCCATCGCCATCAGGCAAGCGGATACTGACACCGCTGCCGCTATCTATACCCGCTTATTGACACGGGATGCAGACGATACTCTGGCCAGAACCGCCTTGATTGGGTTGCAGGATAATCGCCCGATGGCTGACCGTGAGCGTGATATCAAGTCCATGTTGCTCATCCATCCGGACAATCCCCTGTTGCATTTTGCTCTCGGCAGGATGTATGCCGCCGGGCAGCGCTGGTCTCTTGCCCAGCAGGCTTTTTTTGCTGCCTACCGCCTGGATGCTGATAACCCGGGCTATGCCTTGAATCTGGCCATCAGCCTGGATCGCATCGGCCAGCCACAAGCAGCGCTGGATTACTACCAGAGGACGCTGGTGCTTGCCGTGCGGGGCGATGTGGCGATTGATGTGGACACCGTGCGTCATCGAATCCAGACATTATCCATGCGGGTACCGCCTTGAGTGCGCCCGGCCACCGGCAAAAACACCATCGGCGTATCGGCGAAATCCTGCTGCAAAAAGGCGTGACCACGCCGGATCAAATCGACATTGCCTTGCTTGAGCAAAAGAAAAGCAAGGAGAGACTGGGCAAGATCATGGTGCGGCTGGGGTTTGCTACCGAGGCCATCATTCGCGATGTCATTGGCGGCATCATCGGCCAGCAGAGTGTTGATCTCAGTCGTGCCGTGGCCGACGGCGAGGCGATTGGCATGATACCGCAGGCGATGGCCAGACGATTAAAAGTCTTGCCGGTGGACTTTAACCGCCAGCGCAATCAGCTGACCCTGGCGATGGTCGATACCTTTGATGTGGTGGTGCTGGATCAGTTAAATGTGCATTTGGGAGCGGCGGCGGAGATCGTGCCGGTGCTTGCCAGCGAGGGAGAGATCGAAAAAGCGATCGATCAGTTCTATGGTTTTGAGTTATCGGTGGATGGCATTTTATATGAAATCGAAACCGGCGAGATCGATTATCAAAGCCTGGATGCGGACAGCGATGAGTACAGCCAGCCGGTTGTGCGCCTGGTCAATGCGCTGTTATCTGATGCGGTGAAACGTGGTGCTTCTGATATTCACTTTGAACCCGAGGCCGGTTTTTTGCGGTTTCGTTATCGTATCGATGGCGTACTCCGGCAGATAAGAAGCCTGCACAAGAATTACTGGTCGGCGATTGCCGTGCGCCTGAAGGTGATGGCGGGTATGGACATTGCCGAGATACGCACGCCGCAGGATGGCCGGATTTCGCTATCCTTATCCGGTCGTCAGGTGGATTTTCGGGTCTCTACCTTGCCCACGCTGCATGGTGAGAACATTGTCCTCCGGGTGCTGGATCGACAGCGTGGCATTGTGCCGCTGGAGGGCCTGGGCTTGCAGGGCGATGAGTTAAATGTGCTGAAGCTGATGGTGGCAAGGCCAGAGGGTATCATCTTGGTGACCGGCCCGACGGGCAGCGGCAAGACCACCACGCTCTATTCCATCTTGAATTATCTGAACACCGAGGCGGTCAACATCATGACCCTGGAGGATCCGGTGGAGTATCCGATCACCATGATCCGGCAGACCTCGGCCAACGAAACCGCACACCTTGATTTTGCCAGCGGAATCCGCTGCATGATGCGCCAGGACCCGGACATCATTCTGGTGGGGGAAATTCGTGATGAGGAGACCGCCAGCATGGCATTGCGTGCGGCCATGACCGGCCATCAGGTGTTCTCGACATTGCACACAAATTCCGCTGTGGGTGCCGTCCCCCGGCTGCTCGATATCGGTGTCCAGCCGGATATTCTCGCCGGCAATATCATCGGGGTCATCGCCCAACGGCTGATACGCAAACTGTGCATGGCGTGCAGGGCGGATTATGAAATAGGCGATCTGGAGCGCAATTTACTCGGCCTGAAACAGACCGGTCGGCAACAGAGTATTTATCGTCACACCGGGTGCGATGCCTGTGAAAATCAGGGCTACCGGGGGCGCATGTCTTTGCTGGAAGTCTTGCGCTTTGATTCGGACATGGATGAGCTGGTGGCCAGACGTGGCACCTCCCATGAACTTAAACGCCTGGCCTTATCGAAAGGCTTTCGCCCGCTGGCTGATGCGGGTGCAGAACGGGTGCTGGAGGGCGTCACCAGCCTGGAGGAGATCAGCCGGGTGGTGGATTTAACCGCCCGCTTGCAGCATAAATAATGGCGATGGGTTTTTATCAGTACAAGGCCATGGATGCCGATGGCCGGATACAGACAGGCCGCACCGATGCAGGCAATATCGCCGATTTGGAAATGCGCCTGCAAAAGATGGGCCTGGATTTGATCAACTGCAAGCAGATCAGAACAATGGCCGGGGTCTTTGCTGGCGGTGTGGGGCGGCGTGATCTCATCCTGTTTTGTTTTCACTTGGAGCAGACAGCAAAGGCGGGTGTGCCGATACTTGACAGCCTGGTTGATCTGCGTGACAGCACGGAAAACCGCCGTTTGCGGGAAGTGGTCTCGGCCATGATTGAATCCATCGAAGGTGGCCGGACGCTGTCGCAATCCATGCAGGATTTTCCCGCCGTGTTTTCAACGCTGTTTGCCAGCCTGATCCATGCCGGCGAGCAATCCGGCCAGCTTGGCATCGTGCTGGGCAAGCTGGCCGATAATCTCAAATTCCAGGATGAACAGGCGGCGATGACCAGGCGGCTGCTGGCCTATCCGCTGTTTGTCAGCATGGTGCTGGTCGGCATGGTCTTTTTCCTGATGACTTACCTGGTGCCGGCGTTGCTCGGTTTCGTGACCACAATGGGGCATGAATTGCCGCTGCATACCCGTGCCCTGATAGCCACCTCCGATGTCTTTGTTAATTACTGGTGGGCCTTGCTGCTGATCCCGGCGGGCAGCACGGCTGGCCTGATGATACTGACAAGGATCAGCCCGGCAGTCTCGCTGGCGATCGACAGGTCTAAGCTCCGAATGCCGCTGCTCGGGCCTGTCTTGAAGAAGATCATTCTGGCGAGACTGGCCGAATTTTTTGCGATGATGTACTCCTCCGGGATCACGGTGCTTGACTGCATACACACGGGCGAGCAGATTGCTGGTAACAAGGCTGTGGCGGCTGCCATGTATGAGGTGGGACAACAGATCGCCGATGGGCGGAGTTTAAGCGAGGGTTTTGAGTCAACCGGTTTATTCCCGCCGCTGGTGATGCGTATGATTAAAATCGGCGAGGCAACGGGCAAGCTGGAGTCCTCGCTGGACAATGTGTCCTATTTTTATACCCGCGATATCAGGGAATCACTGGCACGCTTACAGGCCATCATTGAACCGGCGATGACCATCATGCTGGGGGTGCTGATTGGCTGGGTCATGCTGTCCGTGTTAGGCCCTGTCTATGATATCATCAGCACGATCCGGGTTTGAGTTGAGCACCAGGCCCTTTGCTGCGTTGTTTGCCCGGCGTACCTTGTTCTTGGGTGCAGACAAGCTGGCGGTGTATCATTGGTCGGGTGGCGAGCTTGCCGAGGGCTTTCTGTTTGCTACCGATGATGAGGGCAAGGCAAACTTCAAACGCTATCTTCAGCAGACTCCCAAAACGCCATTTTTTATCCTGCTGGATATCTTTGCAGAGGACTACCGGCAAGAGACCATTCCCCATGTCTTCGGTGCTGATCGCACCGCCACCATAGTACGCAGGATCCGCCGGTTGTTTCGCAGCACACCGTATTATCATCACCGGCTGATCGGCAGGCAGGAAGAGGGCCGCCGCGATGATCATATCCTGCTCACGGCGATTACCGACCCGGCGCTGCTGACCCCCTGGGTTACCATGCTGGAGGCGGTGAAAGTGCCACTGGCCGGGATGTATTCCTTACCCTTATTCACCGAGTCTGTGTTGGCAAATATTCAGGATAAGCCGCACCGGCATACGCTCATCATCAGCATTCAATCCATCAGCGGCCTGAGACAAACGTATTTCAAAAATAATACGTTTCGTATCAGTCGGCTGGTGCGGATGCCGCGCTATGGCAGCACACCTTACCGCCCTTATATCAAGCAGGAGGTTGAAAAAATACGGCGCTATTTAACCAGCTTGAGATTAATCTCTACCGCTGATCCCTTGCAGATATATTTCCTGCTGGCGGGCGAGCTGCTGGCAGAGTTAAAGGCCGAATATGCGGATCAGGGGCAGCCGCATTATGTCTTTTGTGATCTGAACCGCTTGCTCCGGCAGGCCGGCAGCATGACCACGATAACAACGCCATTCAGCGATCGCTATTTTGTGCAGCAGTTGCTGAAATTAAAACCGGCGGACTGTTACGCCTTGAAGACAGAGAAGCGTTATTTTTTCATGCGCCGCTGGCGCTATGGCATGGTGGCGATGAGCATAGGGCTGTTACTGGGCGGCATGATCTGGAGCGGTATTAATGTCATGAGTGGCCTTGGCTATCAACAACATGGCCTTGCCGCCCGGCAAAAGACGCAGTTCTACACCACGCGCTATGAGGTGGCCCGCCAGCGTTTGCCCAGCACCCCGGTGCCGTCAGCCGACTTGAAGATCGCCATAGAGTTGACCGACAACCTGACGGCACACAAGACCTCGCCGCTGGCGTTGATGCAGTTGGTCAGCGACAGCCTGGAACACTACCCATCGCTGCACCTGCTCAAGCTGGCCTGGTCTGCAACCGGCCAGCCCTCGGTGCCGCAGGCTATCAATGCCGCAGCGAGTGACACCGGGGCCAGGGCAGCAGTTGACGCTTATCAGGTGGCCCGGATTGAGGGGCGGATGATCCCGTTTGCCGGTGATTATCGCCAGGCGATTGCTGTGATCAACCGCTTTGCTGAATCTTTACGGCAAAACCGCCGGGTGCATGAGGTGGCGATCATGGCCTTGCCGCTGGATGTCAGCCCGGCGGCAAGTCTCAAGGGCAATGCACAGCAGCCAGCCGGGCAGGCGGATTTTTCCCTGCGTATCGTGCTTAGATCAGCCCATGTTCGTTAGCACCATAGACTGGTCGGTGTTGCGAGGTGCGCTTTGTTTGCTGGTCATCAGCCTGACCGTGAGCGGCCTGGCCGTTGGCGCAAGCTATTATTTTCAACAGCAGAGGCTAGGGGAGTTCATGCGGTTTGACAGCCAGTTGCACACCATCAGCCAGCGTTATTTGTCCATTGAGGAAGAGGAGCAGTTGATCAAGCAATACCTGCCCCGTTTTATCGCCCTGCACAACGAGGGGGTGCTTGGCGGGGAGAGGCGGCTGCGCTGGATCGAGGTCTTGAATGATGCCGGGCAGAGGCTAAAACTCCCCGGCTTATCCTATGAGATCGCATCACAGCAGCAGGATCAACCCGGCTACCCGCTAATCATGGGGCAATACCGGCTCTTCTCCAGCGTGATGACCCTGACCATGACCTTGCTGCATGAGGGGGATTTATTCCGTCTGTTTGAGTTGCTTGAAAGCACAGCGCCGGGGCTGTTTACTGTCTCCACGTGTGAACTAAACCGCCATGCGGGCGCATTAAGCGAGGATGCAGACAAGGGCACTATCTCGGCCAACTGCGAGTTGATATGGTACTCAATCAAACTTGCCAATGGCGATGAGATTGCGCTATGAGCAACCTCGCCTGGTTTACCATCGCCTGCTGTCTGTTGCTCTTCTCATCGGCACCGGCCGAGGCCGACCCGCTTGGCAGGTTTTTCACCACGGCGAAGGAAAGGGAGCGGCTGGACCAGTGGCGGCAGCGACCGGCAGGCCGTGAGGCCGCCGAGGTTGATGCGGCGCCGGCCCGGCAACCGGCAGCGGCAGCAGTGCTGGAGAGGATGACGCTCAAGGGCCTGGTTTATCGTTATCATCATGGCCGTCATCGTGCCGGGACGGTCTGGATTGATGAGGTGGGCAGGGATGATGCTGCCGATGCCGCCCTGCCCCACCTGCTGATTGAAGATAACGGTAGCGGTAAAACCCATCTAATCGTCAGGCCGCCGGGGACGGAGAATGCCTATCGCTTGCAGGTCGGTCAATCGCTGAACCCGAATACCGGCGTCATCTCGGACCTGGCTGTCAAGCAAGCAGGGCAGGTGGGCCTGAGCCTGCCGGTGGCAGAGTGAGGTACGTTGGGCCGGCCAGGGCCATGACCAGACAGGCCGGCGTGGCCTTGCTGGCGATGCTGCTGCTTGTGCTGACGGCGGCGAGCTACCTGCTGCTCAACAAGCTGAACGGACACACCAACCGGTTTGTCCGGGCGGCTGATTCCCAGCGTGCATTAAAACAGGCGAAACAGGCCCTGCTTGCCTATGCCATGAACTATCCAGAGTTACATAACAAGCAACTCAAAGGCCCCGGCTTTTTGCCCTGCCCGGATCAGGATAATGACGGCCAGAGCGACCCGGGCGGGTGTTCAAGCTCAGGCAGGCAGGCCAGCATCGGACGGCTGCCATTTCGCCTGCTGGGCATAGAGGATGTGCGCGACAGCCATGGTGAGCGATTATGGTATGTGGTGTCGAATAATTTTATCAACCGGCAATCGGATTATACGATCATCAACAGCGAGACGCCGGGCTTGTTAAGCATGGCAGGTGTTGATGATATTGTGGTCATCATCATCGCCCCCGGTGCGCCCGTTGCCGGCCAGACTGAGCGCGCCCGGCCCGGCAATATCAATTCATCGGCCTATTATCTTGAGCACAGGCTGGCCGCCGGCGATGCCCTCTTTGGCAGGATGGATGTTGTGGCGGCGGCTGAATCGAATGATCAACTGATAACGATCACCCGGGCAGAATTAATGGCGATGGTGGGGAGGCGGGTGTTGAGCGAGGTCAGACATGCCTTGCAGGACTATACGGCTGCCGGAGGTGATGTGCATTATGCCTATCCCTGGCTGGTGCCGTTTGCCGATCCGAATGCCGATTACCGGACAGTGCGTGGCCAGCACCGGCGCCCAAAGAACTCAACCTGCCTTGACAGCGAGTTGAGGACAACCCGGTATCCTGAAAATTCAGATTGTCTGGAAGATAGCAGGAGAAACTTTATTGCGGCTGGTGTCGCTGTGCATGACATCGTGCGTAATACCACGGATGGCTCGGTGGGTGTTGTTGTCTGTGTCGGCGCACATGAATTGATAATCGCCGGTTTGTCTTTGGGCCAGGATAATGATTTTGATCAAGGCGATGCCTATTATATTCACACTCGCAAGCTGTCTGCGATCTTAAGCGGTACGGCAACGGCCGACTCAGGCGGCCTGTTGCTGGCCGATGACACCAGGGCAAGTGCGGGCAGTAGCACCGGCCAGGGCACTGCCGGATGCAGGGGGGCGGGCAGCGATAAGGGGTTTAAGGAGATCGTCATACCCGGTGATGTGGTGGAAAACACCACGGATGGCTCGCATGGCGTCATTGAATTTGTGACCAGGGACATGCTGGCGGTCAAGCGCCTCGGTGGCGGCGAAGAGAATGATTTTGATCCGGGCGATAATTACACCATTCGCAGCAATGCCAGCAAGGCCACAGCCGGTAGTGCCGGTCTTGCGCTGGAAGATGGCCGTGCGAATTTTACCGCTATGGGAGTTAGATCAGGCGATGTGATCGAGAATATCAGCGATGGCTCTCATGGCAACATCACCAGGGTGGGCGATTCAACACTGCATGTTGATGCGCTGGCCTTTGGCCACGACAACAGTTTTCAAGCCGATGACAGCTATCGGGTGTCACGTTATAACAGCGTACCGGGCACACGTCATGGTTTGTTGCCTGTGCATGAACCGGGGAGGCGGTTTGCCAGTGCCTTCCGAGTGGATTATTCTGTCAGGCAGGCGGATGGCAATCTGCTCATCGCTGCCGTTGCCGGGCCGGAACATCTCGCCCTGCTTCAGTCGCTGAAGGCATCCCTGTCCACAGCTGGCACGATAGCATTCACCGCACCGCAGGGCAGCTGTATCTGGACGATCCCGGCCATCGTTGAATGCAGCGGCAGGGGCGCCCCGCTTCCTTATCCTGCCGGCGATGGCCGCTTGACTGTGCGTTATCTCACCCATCTGAGGTTCAAGGGTGAGCAGACCGAAACCGCCGATGACAAGCACATAAGAAAACGCACGGTGTGTCTGGGCTATGGCAAGGGCTGCACTTTAGCACCGGCCAACACTGCCCTGCCTTACTATGACATGGCTATTCACAGCGAGATCACGCCTGCTGCTGGCTTGACCCTGACCGATTCGTTGATCAATTTTGAACGGCACGGAGTCGTGGCCGGTGATGTCCTCATCAACGAAACAACAGGGGCAGCCGGGATCATTCAGGCGGTAGCAGATAACACGCTGACGGTGTATGGCCAGAGTGACAATGATGCGCCTTATTTCAAGGCAGGCGATGAGTACCGCATTACCCGGCCTGTAATCGCCGCTGAAGTGTACGATGACAGCGGGGCGGTCGTTGCCAGGGCCGGCCTGGTTGTGCCTGCGGCGGGTGCTGGGGGGTATCTGCGGGTGACCGGGCTGGATTATTATTTATCTCAGGAGAATGGCGAGCTGCCGGCCTGGTTCATCAAGAACCGCTGGCACACGCTGGTGTATGTGGCCTACAGTGCCGGGTTTGTGCCGGGGGCAAAGCAGCAATGTGATCGTGCCGGGATAACCAGTGCTGTGGCGGATTGTTTAACCGTGCAGGGAACTCTTGCCACCACCGATACCAGCGAGGTAGTCGTGTTAAGTGCTGGCATGGCCCTGGCCGGGCATGAGCGTGCTTCAGGCAGGTTGGCCGACTATTATGAGGGCTATAATGCAACAGCGGATAATCTCTTCCAGCAAGCCGAGATGAGCGCGACCTTTAACGATCAGCTGATGGTGGTCTCGCCTCATCCATGGGCAGAGTAACTGGATACTCACAAACCGGCTTCACGTTGCTGGAATTGGCGCTGGTGCTTTTTATCGTGACCCTGGTGCTGGGGGCAACGCTGACACCTCTTGGCACCTTGCTGGAGGGCAGGAAGCGCACCGCCGCCATGGCCGATCTGGAAGCGGTGCGCGAGAGCCTGATAGGGTTTGCCATGCTGCACGGCTATCTGCCTTGCCCGGCGATGAGCATCTCGCCAGCCAGTGATGACTACGGTGAACAGGCGGATGCCTGCCAGGAGTCCCGCGATGATGAGGGTTATCTGCCCTGGCGCACCCTGGGCCTGACGACACCCACCGATCCGTTCAACCGCCATTGGCGTTACCGGGTCGATCGCCGATTCAGCAACAGCGACAAGCTGTTCACCCTGGCCACCAGGCAGCAGGAGGCGATTGCGATAGTTGACGATGATGATAACCTGCTGGTTTCCAGGAAGGAGGCGCCCATAGCCGTGATCTATTCCACCGGCGCCAATGTTAAGGCGGATGGCAACAATGCAAGCTATGAAGGCGAGCCCTGCGGTTCTCCCGATGGTTATGAGTCGGAGACGGGCAAGACCACCTGCCCGCATGGTAACCCTAAGTATCAGGCGGGCGGGGCGCTCGGTGTCGGTGCTGATGCCGAGTTTGATGACATCGTGATCTGGCTGTCTCGCCCTTTGTTATTCAACCGCATGGTGACCGTCGGCCGCTTACCCTGACATGTACCCTCTTGCCACGGCTAGGATCAGCCGCCTTGACCAGAACAGACCCATAAGGAAAGACAGATAATGGCGATGGCCTTACAATAATGCCCTGTGTCCAGCAGGATGGTTATGAGCGTATGTTGACGATTGCAAGATTGACGCTGGTTGATGCCATTAACAACCGCCTTTTTTTGCTAGCGTTGGCTGCCGTCATCGGTTTGTTTATGCTGGCGGTTTTTATCGGCGAGTTGGCGATCACCGAGACACGCCAGGTGCAGGCGGTGATCCTGGCCTCTGCCCTGCGCCTGTTTGCCGTGATGCTCATCAGCCTGTTTGTTATCACCAGCATGGTAAGGGAGTTCAACGACAAAGGGGTCGAGATACTGCTGGCACTGCCGCTGCCACGATATGCGTACTATTTTGGTAAACTGTCAGGCTATGCCTTGTCGTCCTTGCTGCTGGCCGTGCTGGTCAGTGTGCCGTTATTATTTTTTGCCGAGGTCGGGGCGGTGGCCTTATGGTGTTTTTCTCTGTGCTGTGAATTGTTGCTTGTCATCGCGCTCAGTCTGCTTGGCCTGTTCACCTGCACACACATTATCCCGGCTTACACTGGCGTGTTGGCATTTTACCTGCTGGCACGCAGCCTTGAAGCAATACAATTACTCAGCACCAGCCCGGTGCTGGAGTCAAACGCCTGGCCGCAGGAGTTTATGTACGGCATGATCGCCATGATCGCACTGGTGTTGCCTGATCTCGGCCGGTTTACCAACAGTAGCTGGCTGGCCTATGAGATACAGCCTGCGGTGCTTTTGCCCGTCCTGCTGCAAACCCTGATATATCTCTGCATCCTGGTCTCTGCCGGCCTGTTTGATCTCTATCGAAAAAACCTGTGATGACATGTTATGGCTTACCGCACTGAACGCCCGCCCCGCCTTGTGCAATTCCTGTTACTCGGCAGTTTTATCGCCCAGTTGCTGTTTGCCAGCCAACGCCCTGATTACATTGCCAGGGCCAGGGAGTTGCCCGCCGCCCCGCCAGTTGGCATCGTCCGGCTGGCGACATTGGCCGAGCCTGTCACGGCGGCGGCATTGTTGATGCTGTGGTTGCAGGCATTTGACAATCCACCGGGGATCAGCATCCCGTTTAATGCGCTTGATTATCACAACGTGATCGCCTGGCTTGATGTGATACTGACGCTGAACCCGCGTTTTAACTACCCCCTGCTGAGTGCAAGTCGCCTGTATACCGAAGTGCCGGATACGGAGAGAAAACGGCTGATGCTCGGTTTTGTCTATGAAAAATTTTTCAACGATCCGAACCGCTACTGGCCGTGGTTGGCGCATGCGGTCTACGTTGCCAAGCATCGATTGCACGACCATCAACTGGCGCTCTCATTTGCCAGGGCATTGCGGCTTAATGCCACGGCAAAGACCGTCCCGGCCTGGGTCAGCCAGATGGAGATTCTCGTCTATGAAGACCGGGGCGATTGGGAAGCGGCGAGCAGGATTATTGATGGCTTGCTGGCGAGCGGCAGGATCGCCCCCGGCAGCAACGAAGAGCGGTTTTTGCTGGATAAACTGACAGCACTGCGCCAGCAGTAAGCCAATGCCGTCTGCCGGTGTTACCGGGGGTGGCAAGGGGGGATCTGGTAATTTTATGTGTTGATAATTTGACGTTTGTGTTAATATTTTGTCGAGCTTGACACGATGGGGCGGGGGATAAAAAATATAAATTCAAATAAAACAATAAGATAAGGGCATGGCATGTTCTGTGCATTATTAATTGCACTTTGATTACTTTAAACCAATAAAGATAACAGATACTTAACAAAAAGGAGATAAAAACATGAAGCCACACAGGCAGCGGGGTTTTACCTTGGTTGAGATCGCTATCGTTCTGGTGGTCATCGGCTTGTTGCTGGGCGGCATTCTGCGTGGTCAACAGTTGATAGCCAGTGCCCGGGTGAGAAATCTGGCCGATCAGAATTCCGGTGTGCAGGCCGCTTACTTTGGTTTTATCGACCGCTTCAGACAGATTCCGGGCGATATGCCGGAGTGGCGTGCCTGCAAGGCCATCACCACGGATGTCAGTGCTGGCTGCCCTGGCAGTAATACGGGGGCTGGCGGGATTGGCGGTGATCAGAATGGGCGTGTGGATACCTGGCAGGAGGCGGGCGCTTTGTGGGCGCATTTATCCCATGCGAAGTTTCTGGCCGGCTCATACAGGGGTGATACGGCGAATGCGGCGGCTTATGAGGCAGGCGTGTTGCAGAATCAGGTGCCGGGCAATGCGTTTCAGCAGCCGATATTGTTAGGCTATACCGATGGTTATGAAACGGCGAGTACGGCGGTACCGGGCAGCACGCCCGCCGCCCCTACCGCGCGGCTGGCCTATGTGTTCGGCTCGGCCGTGCCAGCAGCCCTGCTGCGGGAGCTGGATGTGAAGCTGGATGATGGTATGCCATCCACGGGTGTGGTGCGGGCAACGACAAGCAGCGGTGCTCCGGGCGATAATTCAGCAGGCGGCGGCACGGCAGACTTTGCTGCCAGTGACGTGGTGCAGTCAGATGCGAGTTGTGTCAGCGAGCGCAACTCATCAGACGCCAGCTGGAATGTGGACAGCGATGCCATAAATTGCAACGCCGTCTACCTGTATTAGTTTTGTACAGGATGTACTTACGCCGTGAAGCACAGGGATGTGCGGGAGCGGCGTTTAGCAGGATGTCACCGCCAGCTTGTATGAGCATGCCTGATCCAGTATGACGTATCAATCCATACGCTAATCAACCGATGACCGCCGCGGCGATCAGATGTCAGGCCATCGCCAAGGATTACCCTCGGCAACGTGTGCTGTGTGATCTTGACCTGATGGTTGCCGAGGGCGAGTTTTTTGCGCTGGTCGGGGTCAACGGGGCGGGCAAGACCACGCTGATCAAATGTATGCTGGACCTTTGCCAGCCAGGTTCAGGCGCCATCTCCCTGTTTGGTATTGACCACAGAGAACAGGCCGCCCGCTCACGGCTGGCCTATCTGCCGGAGAAATTTATCCCGCCTTATTATCTGTCCGGTCAGGATTTCATCGAGTCTATGGCAAGGCTGTATGGCACGGCATTCAAACGGAGATCGGTTCTGGACATGCTGGAGGTGCTGGATTTGCCCCTTGCCGCCCTGCACAAACCGGTGCGGCAATTATCCAAGGGCATGGCGCAAAAGCTGGGGCTGGCGGCTTGCCTGCTGAGTCGCCGGGAGTTGATCATCATGGATGAGCCGATGGATGGCCTGGACCCCAGGGCGAGGGCGCATCTGAAAAACTACCTGCTGGAGATCAAACACCAGCACACGTTTTTCTTCTGTACCCATTTGCTCAATGATGTCGAGGTGTTGTGTGATAATGTCGGCATTTTGCATCGGGGCGGGCTGCAATACCGGGGCAGCCCGGCGGCCTGTTGCCGGCAATTTAACACAAACGATTTTGAGCAGGCGTATATACGCTGTGTAAGCGATGCTAAGTCTGTCGCTGGTTCCGATGCAGGCGAGGATGGCGGTTGAGTTTCATGCACAGACGTGCGCCCTGCTCTCACCAGCATCATGTTCTCCGGCCCAATCTGCGCGCCTGTACCCGTGCGGGATTCGGATACAGGCATAACCCAACTCGTCAGAGAACCGCCCGCCTGTACCGTTCAGGCCAGACTGGTCATCGGGTCGTCCGGGTCATCGTGCTGGAAAACGGCAGGCTGGTAGATGATACGGTGCTGAAGGTAAGCCACAGCGACAGGACAGGCGCCAGCAGCGGGCCTTTATCAAGGCCGAGGAAGATCAGGCCGAAAAAAATCACGCAAGGCAGCACCGGCAGATAGTACAAACCCCGGCGGGGCAGGCGGGCTTGCAGGGCGAAGATGAGGCGGCGGCGGATACCGGGGCGGGGGCCGCCTGCCGCCCTGCCGCCAGCGAAATTGCCCGCAGGCGGTACTCCCTGATGAGGGGGAAAAGCAGAAGCGGTGCGCCTTGATGAGTAGAGGGCAAGCAAGCCAATCGCCCTGATCACGCCCCCTTCGGATTAGGACAGACCCTTCACCTGCAAACATCAACAATGGCTGGTGCTGGCTGTGATAAAGCTCGCCGAGTGTGGGGCTAGCGGCGTGCTGCCGTGTCATTGTTGATGGCGGCGGCGACCTTGTGCTTGGTTTTGATATAGTCGCTGTGCGAGATGTATAACAAGTCGGCTATCTTGCGTAGATAGTACTCCTCGTATTTGTCCAGCACCGCATCAGCAAAGGCAACCTCCCACAATGCCTCCAGCAGTTGCAGCTTGTCTGTCTGGCTCAAGGAGTCATTTAAGAAGCGAGTAAACTGATACAGCGAGACGGCCTTGTCGACCTCGGCCTCGGCGGTGCTGATCAGCATTTCAGTCTCGGCGGGTGATTGCAGAAAATGCTGTGTCAGCACGGCCTTCATCGCCTCCCGTTCAGCCTCGTCAAAATCCGCATCGGCCAGGCCGATCTCCAGCATTAACACAGCCGCACATAACTCAATTCGATTTGTCGGTGCTTCCTGTTCGGGCCGGGTGAATTGTTGCTGGACTATATCCATCAGCGATTTGACCATAAACCCTCGCCCTAATGTTGTTGCTGTTGATAAGTACCATCGTTAAAGCCGGAAAAATAATGCGCGATCAATGGGTGGTTGATTTGCTCGCCGGATTCATCCGCCCTGAGATTGCGTTCAGCCACATAGGTTTGATGCCGTGACCCATCAACCAGTACCTGATACCAGGGATGATCCCTGGGCGGCTTCGAGATGGCCATCTGCTGATACCATTGCTCGGTGCCCTGAAAGACCGGATCAACATCAATGATGACGCCCCGATAATCAAACCGTTGATGACGGATGATCTGGCCGATACTGAATTTTGCTTGCCTGATGCTCATAAGCCGATTATTTTCCTGATCATATCACGCTATTGTAACCTTAAATCAGCCGATGCCATACAAACGTATTTATCTCAAACAGCCGCTCTCTGTCGGTCAGCAAGTGAGCACCGGCAAGGACACGGCGCATTATCTGGCGACTGTGTTACGTTGTCGTGTGGGGGATGGGGTCCTGCTGTTTGATGGCAGCGGAGAGAGTTATGCGGCAGAGATACAGGCCATCACCAGGCAGTCCGTGAGCTTGTCGGTCACCGCCTGTATCCCCGCCGTGAAATCACCAGCCATTGACATTACCCTGGCCTGTGCCATCGCTAAAGGGCCACGCATGGATTATGCTGTGCAGAAGGCGGTTGAACTGGGCGTAAATCACATCGTGCCATTGTTCACGGCACGGGGTGTTGTCAAACTGACCAAGGCACGCATCAGCAACCGCCATGCACACTGGCAGAAGATCATCATCCATGCCTGTGAGCAATCCGGCCGAAGTGATCTGCCCGGCTTGTCGTTGCCGCAGTCGCTTGAGTCCTGGCTGACCGCCACCCGCCCGGCAGATAACGATACAAAAAAGATCATATTCTCATTACAGAGCAAGCGCTTTTTACCGGCCAATGGCGCTACGCCGTCAAGCTGCATCGTGCTGTTAGGCCCGGAAGGGGATTTCAGCGCCGAGGAGGAACGGCTGGCGCGCCATGCCGGCTATGAGGCCATCAGCCTGGGGCCGAGAGTGTTACGCACCGAGACAGCCGTGGCGGCGGCGCTGACCACCGTGCAGGTGTTCTGGGGTGATATGCGGGCAGAAAATAGCCCGCCGGAGCGTTAGGTTGACGGCAACAGCCAGTGTATACTGGCATGAAATCCACCTCCCAGGCGCCTCATGCGTATTAACTCAACTGCCCCTGTCCCGCATCTGCGTACTGCCCTGACTGGCGCCCTGGAACAGGTAGAGCGCCAGATTCTGGCCGGGCAGGTGACGATCGAATCCTGGTTTCGGGCCGAGTGGCGCAAGACACCGGCGCCGTTTTATGCCTCCGTGGATTTACGCAATGCCGGATTCAAGATTGCACCGGTGGATACCAATCTGTTCCCCGCCGGTTTTAATAACCTGAACCCGGCCTTTGAGTCCTTATGTATTCAGGCCGTGCAACAGGCCATAGAGCGTCTGCCAACGCCGGTCGATGAGATCGTCATCATTCCGGAAAACCACACCCGCAATCTGTTTTATCTGGAGAACATCGCCGTCTTGCAGGGCATCATCGAAAAAGCCGGTTTCTCGGTAAAGCTCGGCTCGCTGATCCCTGAACTGGAGATGGCCATGCACATCGATCTGCCTTCCGGTAAACACATCACCTTAACGCCGCTGGAGGCTGTTGACGGACGGCTACAGGCCGCTGGTTTTGATCCGGATCTCATCGTACTTAATAATGATCTGTCCGCTGGCGTCCCGGCGCTCCTCACCGGCATAGAGCAAGCCATTATTCCGGCGATGGATCTTGGCTGGTCGCAACGGCTGAAATCAGAGCATTTTGGTTTTTATCGTGATGTTGCCAGTGAGTTTGCCGAGATGATTGCCATCGATCCCTGGGTGATCGATCCGGCGTTCAGGAATTGCGGCGAGGTGGATTTTATGAAACGGGAGGGCGAGTCCTGCCTGTCCAGCAACATCACGCTGCTGCTCCATGCCATACAGAAAAAATACGATGAGTACGGCGTTGACAGCCGCCCGTTTGTCATCGTGAAGGCCGATTCAGGCAGCTATGGCATGGGCGTTATCACTGTCTACAGCGCTGATGAGTTGCTGGACCTGAACCGCCGCCAGCGCACCCGCATGGCCACCACCAAGGAAGGGCAGAAGATCACCAAGGCCATCATCCAGGAAGGCGTGTATACCCATGAGACCTGGGGCGAGGTCGACAGCGTTGCCGAGCCGGTGGTGTACATGATCGATCAAAACGTGGTCGGCGGGTTTTACCGGGTGCATGCAAAAAAAGCCACCGATGAGAACCTGAACTCGCCGGGGATGCGCTTTGAGATGCTGGCCTTTGAAGACTGCTGTAATTCGCCGGACCGGCAGCAGGCACCGGATGCCCATCAAAACCGCTTTTATGCCTACGGCGTGATAGCGCGGCTGGCCCTGCTGGCGGCGGCGCGTGAGGCGGCACAACTGGGCTGAGCACCCGCTGGCGATAGCAGAGGTTAAGCGAGATGGGCGAAGTCAACTGGGCTAACCGCACGCTGTGGACGGCGGATAACCTGAAAGTCATGCGCGGCATGAACTCTGGCACGGTGGACTTGATCTACCTTGACCCGCCGTTCAACTCCAAAAAAGACTACGCCGCCCCCATAGGCTCCCAGGCCGCCGGCGCCGCTTTTCAGGACACCTGGAGCCTGGATGATGTCAAGCGTGAATGGGCTGAGGACATTCAAGCCGATAACACCGCCACCTGGAGTGCGATCACTGTCGCCGGTTTTACCAACGGCGACAGCGCCCAGGCCTACCTGACTTACATGGCTATCCGGCTGATTGAAATGCGCCGCATCTTAAAGCCGACCGGATCGATTTATCTGCACTGTGACCCGACCATGAGCCATTATTTGAAGCTGGCGATGGATGCGATATTCGGGGCGCGGAAATTTCGACGCGAATTGATTTGGAACCTGCAAACGACATCGGGTTACAAATCGCAAGCCGTAGGATACATTCGGGGACACGACACTCTGCTATATTATACGAACAGCAGCAACTTCTCTTTCAACAAGCAATACCTGCCACATAAACAGGAATATATCGCCCGCTTCAAAAAGATCGATGATGCGGGACGGCAGTATAGGGATGATCGTTCAGGTGGCAGGCGTCAGTATCTTGACCAGACAAAAGGCGTTCAGCTAACCGATGTGTGGTCAGACATTATGTCTTTCCAACAGGCCGCTACAGCAGCAGAAATTACAGGCTATCCAACACAAAAACCACTCGCCCTGCTGGAGCGAATTATCAAGGCCAGTTCCAACCCCGGCGAGCTGGTGCTTGATCCCTTCTGCGGCTGTGCCACGACCTGTGTTGCTGCGGAGCGGCTGGGGCGTCAATGGGCTGGCATAGACATAGAAGAGCAGGCAAGAGAGCTGGTGGTCTCTCGTTTGCAAATGCAGGCCGATGACGGGGCGCTTCTCAATGGCGATAAACTGCCAGACATTCACCATCTCAAACGCCCGCCCAGGCGCACGGATCCTGATACGCCCAGGCGCTCGAAAAACATCAAGCAACGGCTGTATGAAAGACAGCAGGGCCGTTGTGCTGGCCAGTGCGGGGATGATAAACAGGGCCGCCGACTGGACCTGGATTTATTTGAGGTGGATCACATTATCCCGCGCGCAAAAGGCGGCGCCGATGTGGATGATAATTTGCAGTTGCTCTGCCCGACCTGCAACCGCATCAAAGGCTCAAGAACGATGAGTTATCTGCTTGGCAGGACCGCTGACAAGCACCTTAGGTAAACCGGCTGCGCTTCCCTGCCCGCCGCTACCCGCCCCCTGCCGTCACCTGTCTATCGCCAGGATACCATGGCTTTACCGGCTCTTTAATCTCGCCTTTACCGCTTTTACGTGTCGGCGGCTGACCGGCAGGGGGCGGGGTATTCCCCTTAGCCTGACAGTGTGATTGCCATCGTTATCACGCTCCAGTGCTTCGATGAATTTGACGGCCACCAGCGCATTGCGGTGGATACGCAGGAAGTGTCCGGCAAATTCACACGCCAGTTTTTTCAAAGGCTCATCCGTGAGCATTTCTCTCTCGGCGGTGAATATGGAGACGTATTTTTGCTCGGCACGGAAGCACAGAATGTGATCGACTGGAATGAGTTCGATTTTGCCATGTGCTGTAACCGCCAGGTGTTGCCTTGTGGCCTGCAAGTGGCGTAACTGGCGCATGGACAGCGCCGATGCCTTGGCAATCGCCTGTTGCAGGCGCTGGCGACGTATCGGTTTCAGCAGGTAGTCGATGGCATTGGCATCAAATGCGGCCAGGGCATGTTCCTCATAGGCCGTGGTGAACAGAATGGCCGGGGGCGTATCCAGCCTGGCGATGTGGTGGGCGGTTTCCAGACCGTCCATGACCGGCATACGGATATCCAGCAGGATAATATCAACCGGCTGCCGGTTGAGCTGCTGTAATGCCTGCTGGCCGTTTGCCGCCTGGTGGATGGTAAATCCCGCATCAAGCTCCTGTAACAGACCCAAAAGGCGCTGGCGTGCCAGCGGCTCATCATCAACGATTAAGATCTTCACGCATCCTCTTCACAGGCAAGCGGAATGGTCAACTCAACCACATAAGTCGCCTCCTGTTCCCTGATGTGTAACAGATTCTTGCGCTGGTACAGGGCTTGCAGGCGGCTGTTGATGTTCTGCTGTGCAACGCGGTTGCCCTCATGCGGCGGGTGGGCGGCCTTTGCTATCGGATTGGAGACCGTGATGTGCAGGTCTTTGCCATCATCGCTACAGTGAATCGTTATACAGCCGCCCTCCGCCAGCGGTTCAATGCCGTGGCAGATCGCATTTTCAATCAGGGGTTGCAGGCAGAGAGCCGGCAGCTTAACCGCATTGTATTGTGCCTTGACCTGCCAGCTTACCTGCAACCTGTCGCCCAGCCGTAACTTTTCCATACGCAGGTATTGCTCACACACCCGCTTCTCATCGGCCAGCGTACTCAAGCGCCCGGCATTATTCAGACTGGCCCGGAACAAATCGGCCAGATCATGCACGGCCTCCTCGGCGCTTTGTGGCTGCTGCCGGATCAGGCTGGCGATGGTGTTCATGCAGTTAAATAAAAAATGTGGCCGGATGCGTGATTGCAGGGCGGCAAAGCGCGCCTCGGATTCGAGCTGTAGCTGTCTGCGCCATTGTTGCTGAATGTAAAGGTAGCGCAACACCAGGGCGCTGACCACGGCGCTGATCCCGACGCTCTTGCCCAGGAACAGCAGGTGTGCCGAGCCGTTTCGGCTGGCGGCCGGCGGTCTAAATTCCAGCCAGGCAATCTCGCTGATGATCAGTGTCACGCCGATGGCGAGCAGATAACATATCGTGGCCACCCGGCCGGCGGGCAGGTGTTGTATGTGCTGGCGCAACAGGCAGATGCTGCCAGTGCAGGTCAATGCGATCCATTGGATGAACAGTGAATTGGTGGCGAGCGTATACAGCGCATTATCGCCCTCGTTATCGCCCTGGGGCAGTTGTGCTAGGGTCAGGATGATGGCCAGCAACTCGGCGATGAGCACCACCACAAAGACGATGCGGGCCGAGCAGAAGTCAGGCAGAAACGTGGTATTTTTATCAGCACTATTCATCTGTCAGCCGCTATCGAGCAGATGCTGTATACTCAAAGGCTTTTCGCACAGCATGTAGTGTAAACCATGACATCGGAGCAGAAAACAGTAAAGCCTTGGGCTGGCCGGTTTGCCCAGCAGACCGATACATTTGTTGAGCAGTTCACCGAATCGGTGAGTTTTGACCAGCGACTGGCGGCCTATGACATTCAAGGCTCGCTGGCGCACAGCAACATGCTGCATAAGGCGGGTTTGTTAAGTGCCGCTGAACTGGCGCAGATCAGCACCGGACTAAAAACTGTTCTGCGGCAGATAGAGCAGGGAAAATTTCAGTGGAAACAAGCGCTTGAAGATGTTCACATGAATATTGAAGCGGCCCTGACGAGACAGATTGGCGAGGTGGGTAAAAAAGTCCATACCGGGCGTTCCCGCAACGATCAGATCGCCACCGATTTGCGGCTGTATCTGCGGGCTGAAATACACACCATCCTTGGCCTGTTGCACGAGACGATGACGGCGCTGGTTGCCCTGGCCGAGCAGGAACATGCCAGCCTGATGCCCGGGTTCACCCACCTGCAAGCCGCACAGCCGGTGACCTTTGGTCACCACATGCTGGCCTGGTTTGAAATGCTGAAGCGTGATGTGGGGCGCTTGCAGGATTGTCAGCGACGGCTGGATGTCATGCCGCTGGGCGCTGCGGCCCTGGCCGGTACGCGCTACCCCATCGATCGTGCCTATACTGCCTCTCTGCTGGGCTTTGGCGGCGTGGCGGAAAACTCGCTGGATGCGGTCAGCGATCGGGATTTTGCGATTGAATTTGCGGCGGCAGCTTCTCTGTTGATGATGCACCTGTCGCGTTTCTCCGAGGAGATTATTTTATGGGTCTCGCCGCAATATGCGTTTATCGACATTGCTGATGCTTATTGCACCGGCTCATCTATCATGCCGCAGAAGAAAAACCCGGATGTCGCTGAACTGGTCAGGGGCAAGAGCGGTCGCGTGTTCGGTGCTCTGATGGCGCTGTTGACCTTGATGAAGGCACAGCCGCTGGCCTATAACCGCGACAACCAGGAAGATAAAACACAGCTATTTGATACGGTCGATACGGTGAAGCTCTGCCTGACGGCCTATGCCGGTTTGATTCCATCTGTCACGGTGCGGCGGGAGGTGCTGGAGAAGGCGCTGGCCAGGGGGTTTGTTGCGGCCACTGATCTGGCCGATTATCTGGTGGGGAAAGGCATACCGTTTCGTGATGCTCATGCCATCGTTGGCCGGATCGTACACCATGCCATCGAACACGATACGCCGCTTGAGCAGCTTGAGCTGTCTGTCTTGCAGGGGTTTTCTGAGCAAATTACCGCCGATGTGTGCGATTATCTTAAACCTCGTGCCTGTGTCAGTGCCAGAGACCATATCGGCGGCACAGCACCGCAGCAGGTGCTGGCTGCTGTTGTTCGGGCTAAAAATTATCTAAACCATCTTCAACCAACAGGAAATGCAACCGATGCCTAAGCTCATAAAAGCCTGTCTCTGGCTTGCCGGTCTGCTTGCGATCGCATTGATCGGGGCAGTGGTTACCCTCACCACGCTCGATCCCAACGACTATAAAGACTGGCTGGTGAATAAAGTACAGCAGGAGACTGGCAGGCATCTTACCCTGACTGGCGATTTGGGCATCACCTTCTACCCCTGGCTGGGGCTCAAGGCCAGGGATTTGCGCCTTGGTCAGGCGGAGGGCTTTGGGGATACGGCATTTGTGCGAATGGACTATGTGAACTTTCGCATCAAGACGCTGCCGCTGTTACAGGGGCAGTACGAGATCGATACGGTGAACATCCAGGGCGCAGAGTTAAACCTGGCAAAAAATTCGCAAGGGGTGAGCAACTGGGATGATCTGCTTGCCGCCGAGCCGACCAGCGAACAATCCGCCCCCCTGCCATTGACGGCGCTCGCCCTGGGGGGTGTGAATATTGAAAACGCCGTGATCACCTGGCGTGATGAGCAAACCGACACGCAGGCGAAAATCCAGGCGCTGAACATCAAGACAGCGGAGTTGAAATATGGCGAGCCGATCGATCTTGCCATGCGCTTTCATGCGCTGAGTAACCGGCCGGCGCTCGATACCGAGGTGACCTTGCAAGGTGTCTTTCACTACGATACAGATTCCGGGCAGTACAGTCTGGCGCCACTTAACATCTTCTCTGTCGTGAGAGGAGAGAATATTCCGAACGGTGAGGCCCGCGCCACACTGGATACCGGGATAGTGATTAATCGGGATGATGACACCGCCGAGGTGACCGAGTTGAAACTGACCGTGCTGGACTCAATGATCATGGCATCGCTGACCGCCAGCGACATCTCCACGACAAGGCCAAAGGTCACGCTCACCCTGTCGGTGGCTGGCGGCGATCTGGCTTCGTTCTTTAAGGTCTGGGAGATAGAGCCTCTGGCCAGCCAGATTGCCACCCTGAAAGAGCGCCGCTTTGATGTCAACATGGCACTTGCCGCTGATGGTGGCCGCGGTGATATCACGCTCTCAACCTTGCAGGCCACGCTGCTGGGCGCCAGCATTGATGGCGAGCTCACGGCACGCCATGTCCGATCAGACAAGCCGGAGTACCGCGGCAGGCTGACGGCAACAGGGCCCGACCTGCCGACACTGATGCAGGTGCTGGGGCAGTTGCAGGGCGGCAAGGACAGCGCCCTGTCACGCTATGGCAGGAAACTGGCGCATGTTCAAGGCAAGGCATTTGTGCTGGAGACAGAGTTTGATGCCGATATTGCCAGCGGCACTGTCACGGTGCCAACGCTGGCGGTTGATGCCCTGGGGGTTGCGGTTCGTGGTGAGTTGCATGGCAGCAACCTGCAAGATAAAGACGGCAGTCTGACCGGCAGCCTTCAGATCAGGGCGGAGAAGTTGGCCGGTGTGTTGAGGGCGGTTGAGCAGGAGGCGCTGGCGGAGATCGTGCAGTCGGTAAATTTTAACACCCGGCTGTCCGGCAATGCCCGCCGTGTGACCCTGGTGCCCTTGACCATGCAGGCCGTGCTCGCTGGCAAAAACATCCCCGGATCGCCGGTCACGGTGGCCTTGAGTGCGGCCAGCAGCAGCATCTCACTTCACAGCGAGAGACTGACACTCACGGCATTTGAGTTGAATGATATGGCGCTTAGCGGCCTGGGTTTGAATTTATCCGGCAGGATCA
Source organism: Gammaproteobacteria bacterium (assembly GCA_963422205.2). Lineage (GTDB taxonomy): Bacteria > Pseudomonadota > Gammaproteobacteria > Eutrophobiales > Eutrophobiaceae > CAXMWX01. The sequence goes on from CAXMWX010000006.1 coordinate 52,409, forward strand.
GCGCCAGTAATATGGATAAGGCGGTTCAGCTTGAAGGCGAACTTGAACTGGCAGAAATGAACCTGCGGCAACTGGCACGGCAATTACACCAGCCGCTGCCCGTGATGGCCGATAACACCACCCTGCAAAAAGTCGCCTTGAGCAGCCGCTTTTCCGGTAACCCCCGGGCCTTGAGTTTGCCGCACCTGCTGTTGCAGGTGGATGAGACGACCCTGCAAGGCAAGGTGTCAGCCACGGCGGATGAGGCGGGCAGCGGTACTTACGCCTTCGATTTGGCTATCGATGCCATTGATCTGGACCGCTATCTGCCCCCCCGGACCAGCGATGGGGTGCCTGCGGGCAAACCGGCTGTGGCGGACGGTGCCGATGCCGGGGATGCAGGGCGTGTTGCGGTCTTGCGTCAGCTTGACATGGCGGGTGATGTGACCATCAACCGGCTCAAGCTGGCTAATGTCAGGCTGGCCAATGTGGTGCTGGCGGTGGCCGCTGACGGCGGCGTTATGCAACTGAATCCGATTGCCGCTGATCTGTATCAGGGCAAATACCGTGGCGATGTCATGATAGATGCAGCAAAAAAGTTACCGCACCTGACGGTTAATTCCACACTGAGCGGCGTGAATGCCAAATCATTACTTGATGATGCGATTGGCTCGGTCAACCTGCAGGGCACGGGCAATCTGAATCTTGCCCTGGCGGCGACTGGCCTGAATGCACCAGCAATCAAGCGCACCTTGAACGGCACCGCCAGCTTGCGCTTGCAGGAGGGGCTGTTTGTGGGCGTGGACATAGGGCAAATCCTGAAGCAGGTGGAGATCATGCTGGAGAGCAAGCGTTTCGGGCGCATTGATAAAGGCAGGCAGACGCCGTTTGACAGCCTCACCGGCAGTTTTGATATCAACGCCGGTATCATCAGCAATCGTGATTTGTTAATGCAGGGCAATGGTTTCAAGGTCACTGGCAAGGGCATACTGGCCAACCTGGTAACCGGGGACTGGGATTATGATTTGACCCTTGCCGTGGCCGAGGGCAGGGCCACCAGAGGACAGGAGACGTATAATCTTGGTGGTTATGATCTTCCGGTCACGTGCCGGGGCAGGCTACAGGATACAAATTGTAAACTGGATATTGCCCGCATTGCAGAAGCTGCGCTGAAAAAAACCATCATTGACAAGATTCTGCCCTCCGGCAAAGAGGACGAAGGGCAGGGTTTTGATCCGGCGAAAGAGTTATTGAAAAAAATATTTTGATCTCGGCATCGTGTGGCGTTTGGTTATCTTTGCCGGGCTGTGGTCTCTGGCATCGGCCGCGGCGGGCGAGTTGGAATCCGTGTCGGTAGAGCAGGCGGGTCGGGGCTACAAAATAGAGGCTGTCATGCAGGTTCGGGCAAAACCGGAAACCGTCATGGCGATATTGATCGATCACAAAGCGCTGGCGGACATCAGCGACATGCTGGTGAGGGTTCATGCCAGCCCCGGCACCACGGGGGTGATGAGGCGGCGGCTGAATTTTCATGCCTGTCTGTTGTCGTTCTGCCTGCCATTTCAGATCACCGATGTTGTGCGGCACAGCGGGCCAAACCGTATCCACAGCAACATCATCCCGGAGCAGAGCGACTTCAGCGATGGCATCACCCGATGGACTGTCGAGGCGGCGGGCAAGATGCAGAGCCGTATCCATTTTTATGCTGAAATGCAGCCGGATTTCTGGGTGCCGCCGCTCATCGGGCCGGCCCTGATCAAGGCGAAATTGACAACAGAGATCAGGGCGAGCATCGCCACTATCGAGCGAATGGCAGGGATGCGGCCTTGATCGCCAGGCCATTGCTCTGCTGGTTTGCTGAACACGGGCGGCATGATCTGCCCTGGCAGCGTGACACCACGCCGTATCGGGTGTGGCTATCGGAGATCATGCTGCAACAAACGCAGGTATGCACAGTGCGGCCTTATTTTGAGCGCTTTATGCGGCGCTTCCCGAATGTGCAATCGCTGGCGGCGGCCGAGCGGGATCAGGTGTTACATCTGTGGACTGGCCTGGGGTACTATGCCCGTGCCCGCAACCTGCACCGCACCGCGGGGATCGTGGCAGAGCAACATGCTGGCCGTTTCCCTGATACGCTGGATGGCCTGATGGCCCTGCCGGGGATTGGTCGTTCCACGGCGGGCGCTATCCTGGCCATTGGCATGCAGCAGCGGGCGGCGATTCTTGATGGCAACGCCAGACGCATACTGGCTAGGGTCTATGCGATCAAGGCGTGGCCGGGGCGGGCGGGCGTTGAGAGGCAACTGTGGCGGCTGGCTGAACAGAACACGCCGGCACGGCAGGTCGCTGACTACACCCAAGCGATCATGGACCTGGGCGCAACCATCTGTACCCGCTCGAAACCGCACTGTGGCGATTGCCCCCTAAGCCGTCTCTGCCAGGCATATCAGCGCGGTGAACAAGCCCTGTGTCCGGGCAAAAAACCAAGGCAGCGCCTGCCGGTTAAAGCCGCCGTATTCGCATTGGCGCTGGATGCAAGGCAGGCGGTTTTACTTAAACAACGGCCTGCGCCGGGCCTCTGGGGCGGGTTGTGGTGTTTGCCGGAATTTGACACGCTGGCCGACTGCAAGGCGTGGTTATCGGCCCGGTTTCATATCCAGAGAATGGAAACCTGTGCCGTGACCAGACACACATTCAGCCACTTTCATCTCAAGATTACCCCGGTGAAAGTGCAAGTTGAGGAGAAAACGCATAGAATTGCCGATGAGGCGGGTTATTTGTGGTACCAGCCAGCGGAGGGCCGGGAAATCGGCCTGGCTGCACCCGTGCTGCGCCTGCTGAAACAATACGCCACAGCAGAGGCTAAACAACAGAGGATATAACCATGTCACGCCGGGTGAATTGCGTCAAACTCCAACAGGAGGGCGAGGGCCTGCCCGCCCCGCCCTACCCGGGCGCATTGGGGCAGCGCATATTTGAGCAGGTATCTGCCGAGGCATGGCAGATGTGGCTGGATCATCAAACCATGCTGATCAATGAGTACCGGCTGACCCCCTATGAGACCAAGGCAAGGGAATTTCTGGAAACCGAGATGGAAAAATATTTCTTTGGTGAGGGTTCGGAGAAGCCCGAGGCATTTACCAAACCACAAAGTTAGCCCTCGCCGCCAGCTTGACTCCGATCCTCATGCCGAGTTAAATGCGCTCCTTTTGCCGCATAAATCACACCTGCTCAAGAGGTGGCGGGGCAGAGGCGGCATCGGCGGGGGATTGCAGCTCGGCTGTTTGGTGCAGCTATAGATGTTTAAGAGAAAGCGGTTTATCCACACTATGGCCAGGTAGCTCAGTCGGTAGAGCAGGGGACTGAAAATCCCTGTGTCGGCAGTTCGATTCTGTCCCTGGCCACCATTCTTTAACACAACCCTTGTCGATGCTATGCTGCAAATCGGCGTACAGTTCTCTGGTCAATGCTTAAATGCCATAATCCTTCACCTGTCCCCAATGCTGATATTATTTAAATGAAAGATAAGCACAGTAGCAGCTAAAAATAACGGCGAAATGGACACTTCGGATAGAACGGCACTATAATTATTTCATGGTGTCACCTCTCGAACCCATAAACTTTATCAGACAAAGTGTCTGTTAAAGTATAGTTATATGGCTAAATCAGGAGTAAATGCAGTAACTATATGAAAGGCAATATTAGTCAGTGGAATGATGCTAAAGGTTTCGGTTTTATCACGGTTCCAGAGAAGAATGATCGACTTTTCTTTCATATCTCATCTGTCAAAACCAGGAGTAGAAGACCTGAAATTGGTGATAGTGTTGAGTTTGAAATTGGAGAAGACAGAAATGGAAAACTCAGAGCAACTTCAGTTGTCATATCAGGTTTAACACAAAGTCATGCTCGCTCTTCCAAGCGAATCATCGTTGATCCACCGAAGATGGATTTTCTCGATTTTACTCTTCCAATTATTATTATCTCCTCATCAGCATTTACAGCTTATCAGTATTACCTAAACCAGGGCGTCGAAAAATATGGTTTTATGCTATACCGGCTGTTATTGCTTTCCTGGTTTCTGGTCGCACAAAAAAGCCAAAGCAACAATACTTCTCATGTGCTAAGTGTAAGTCAGTAGAGAGGTTCGCTCCCAGAACGATCAAAGCCTGGAATAGAAAAATGACAAGACTGTACTGCAACATTTGTCATCAAGAGTGGATTAGAAATAACCCAAGAGAAGAAGTGCAGCACTTCCCCCGAAAAGAAGACTCAAGTGGCTGTCTTGGTTCTTTTCTTATCATTCTAACTGTGCCAATAGTTGCAGTCGCAGCAATTATTCAGTTACTTACGTAACCGCCATATAACAAAAAATTCCAACGGATACGCCTGGCGGCGTGCCGCTGAATTTGGCGTTATCTGTTACTGGAAAATAATCAAGGATGGACTGGACTATATCAAGCATGAATAAAGCATATACCGCAATCATTAAAGAAGATAAGGGCTGGTGGATCGGCTGGATGTGTGGGTGGTGTTCATTTTGAGACAAAAATGTGCATTTTATGATCACAATTACCCGAAAAATGATCATTTTGAGGGCGGTTAATAGCCATTTACGGCTGCTTTGAAGCGGGTTTGATGCTACACTTACGGCGTGCCGCGTGAGGCTGAAAAATCGTCGGGTCAGCGGGTGATCCTATCCTGGCAATAGCGACACCCATGCGGGGGTGCCAGGCATTATGACCTGGATGGCGTCCTGCCATGCGGCCATTCTTATAGTTCCCCGTCCACCAATTCGTATCTTTTCTTGTCCCGCAGAGTAATGGTCGGCACCATGCCACCAGTACGGACGCTGTTAATGAGTTTACTCCTTTCCCGGTAGTTCACTCGAACTACGAACTTGCCCAGACGCTCCTCTTCACCTGGGGATGGCTCCTCACCCGCATCAAAGACATACAGCAGTGCCGGATCGACTTTATCGAACAGCACGGCCTGCGGCTGTTCAATGTGTCTGGACAGGTTCAGGAGTTCAGTTCTGGGGATGGCTGCGCCCCGCCTGCGGCAAGGCCATCAATGCCATGCTCATCCATGAGCAGGGCGATATTCTCAAGGTACTACAAGCCATCCGCAGGGAGGGCGTACCGAAACGCCTGCAACCCTTCAGCGACATACTGCATTCCACCGCCTGATGCCCGCATCCATCCGCCTGTCACTGATTGCCGTGCTGTTATCTCTCGCCACCCACTCATCCCTCGCCCATCAGACCTGTTGCAACTTAACCGAGCCGGTCACCTGGTATCAACTGCCCGATGGGGCGGTGATTGTCATCGATGCGTGCCAGAAGGTGTTCCCACCCAGGACGGCGACCTCCAAGCCACCGCAACATGCCGCCGAGTTCGCTGAACACCGCCACCGCATTAAGAGCTATCGAAGAGAAAGGCAAAGAGAACTGCCGCTTTCTCTTTGCCGATACTGGCAATGAACACGAGTTGACCTACCAATATCTCTATGACTACCTGCAACCGAGACTGAACATCCGCATCGAGACCGTCAAGGCTGACTTTACCCAACGTATCGCCGACAAGCGCACCTTTATCCAGACCCACTGGGCGGCGGAAGGTTGGGTCATCCGCCATCCCATCGTCAACTGGTCAGCTGCCGAGGTCATCAATTACATTACAAAGACGCATCAACTGCAACTTAACCCCCTCTATCGCCAGGGCATGCACCGGGTCGGTTGTATGCCCTGCATCAACTGCCGCAAGGATGACATGCATCAGATGGCCACCCGCTACCCTGAACACATCGACAAAATCAGACAATGGGAGCATCTGGTATGCTTGGTCAATAAGCGCAGGGTGAGTTCATTTTTCTCGGACAAGGCAAAAAGAAGCACCACACCACAACCAGGCTATCATTATGATAAGGATAGCGGTCACTATGTCGAATCCGCCGAAGCCGTCTATGAGCGCATCAAGATCGATGAGCGGGTCAAATGGGCGGCCACCGGACGAGGGGGACACACTTATGACTTGTTCAAGCAACATCCCCCGCCCGCCTGTGTCAGTGTCTATGGGCTGTGTGAGTAGAGGGAGATCAACCTCATCGCCAGACTGCTTTGACCAACCGAGCTGGCAGCGACAGTACGGTCATTGTCAGTCAGGCCAAGCCTCGCTATACTGTCAGCCATGAGTGCTGTTGCCTTTGATACCTTGAAGTTTGCCCGCCGACTGGAACAGGCCGGCTTGGATTCCAGCCAGGCAGCCACGTTTGCAGAAGCACAGAAAGATGCCTTTGCCGAGGTGCTGGATAACCAGGTGGCCACCAAGGCAGATGTACGGGAGTTAAGGGCAGAATCGAAAGCGGATATTCACGAGCTAAGAGCCGAGCAACGCCTGATGAAGTGGATGTTAAGTTTCAATCTCATACTGTCTTTTGCCATTCTCTCGATGGTGGCCTCTATCTTGTTGAAGGGGGGATAAGAGCACGCAGATCGCTATGCTACCCTGATCGCTCAAGCCGCCAGGGGACGGCAGTGGCCATCTGTATCACAGATAAAACCAGGGGATTTACCCCCTACCCTTACCCTTGCCCACCCCCGGAAAACGCCCAGAAACGCATCTACGGCGGTCGGATATCTCTGTTTGACGGCTGAACGGGGATTCTCCGGCTTTTGCTCATCTCAGCACCAGCAAGTTAAAGCCACCTCAAAGCGCGGCTTTACGTTGACAGGGTGGGGATGACCACCTGCGGCATCACTGGCGGGTCAATCAACCGGTTAGCACTGGCCATCCGCCGGTCGCCCGCGGTGCCAGGTAAACCCGCCAGGGCGCAAAGCGGCTGTCACACCCACCACACCACGATGCCGGCGATCGGGACGGTGAGGCATGCCCTGTTGTGTGTCTATTCTTATCTCGTGCTGTGTAACGAGATAAGAATAGACAGGGCATGACACACCGCACCAGGGATGAGATGTAAAGGGACGGGATGGGAACAGAGGTGAGGGTGGTTATAGGGATAAAACGGGGTGTGTTTTATCCCTATAACCACAGAAGGGATAACGGGGCGGCGGATGGTTTTAATTCCCGAAGCGAAGCGTTTTTATGAGGGAATTAAAAACAGCAGACGACCACAAAGCCAGTGCTGGCATCCGGGGGCCTGGTGAGCGGGGCAAATGACTGTCTTCGTCCCAGTCAGTGCTATTCAGCTCAGCTCAGCTGCGGTGGTGTTCTCACTCACAGCCAGATAATTTGCTGGTAACGTGAACTCAGTCAGTATCATGCATTGTCAGCCAGGCTGACCACAGTTATACTGCCAGCATCATTATGAACACAGACCTGATTATTGCCGTTCTCTCTCTCGCTGGTATTCAGATCGGTCTTATTGCCTGGTTGCGGTCGGATATCCGTCGTATGGAGGATTGGTTTCGCCGGGATATGCAACGCATAGATGATCGGTTATCTGCTCTGGAGATCAGACTGTCTGCTGTTGAGCACAGTCAGGCACATCTGGAAGGCTTGTTGGAAGGATTACGTGAAGCCATCGTAGCACGTGCGGCTTAACTCTTTGCCTGCGGTGGTGTTCTCACTCACAGCCAGATAATTTGCTGGTAACATGAACTCAGTCAGTATCATTCATTGTCGGCTAGGCTGACCACAGTTATACTGCCAGCTTATGAGTACCGTTACCTTTGATACCCTAAAGTTTGCCCAACGATTGGAACAGGCCGGACTGGAGCCCAGGCAGGCCGCCGCTTTTGCTGAAGCACAGAAGGATGCCCTCGCAGAAGCACTGGATGATCAGGTTGCTACAAAGGCAGATATTCATCGTCTGGAACATCGTCTGGAACATCGTCTGGAACGCATTTATGATGAGCTAAAGGGAGAGCAGCGTTTAATAAAATGGATGCTCGGCTTGATCATTCTGGTGGAGATTATCCCCTTACTCAAATCCGTGCTTTAGCCCGGCGGTGAAGACATGGCATGATGCTGGTGGCACAGATAGACAGCATACAGGATGACAGGCAGGGCAACATCCAGGATGGCACAGCAGACACCGAGCACCTCCTGTATCTGTACACCGACCACCTGATGACCAACTGGCTGGCAACAGACCAGAGCCGGAATGTTATCTGGCGCTGGGAGGGGGGCGGCCTTTGGTAATACCCCCGCCGATGAGATGGGGGGCTTTGCCATTAACCTGCGCTTCCCGGGGCAATACTATGATGCGGAGACGGGCTGGCACTATAACTGGAACCGGTATTATGACCCAGCACTGGGGCGGTATATCACTTCGGATCCGATTGGGCTTAGTGGGGGGATGAATACTTATGGGTATGCGAATGCGAATCCGATTATTTATACCGACCCAACAGGATTAGTCTGTGGAACAGGCACCTGTGTTCTGGTAGCAGCTGGTACGGTTGGTCTGGTTACAGGTCTTGCCCAGGGCATTAGTAGTGAAGCTACTGGTGATGGTTTCGGTAAAGGTTTTGCCCTTGGATTTGGCTATGGGATAGGTGCTACGACAACGGCTATCGCTGGTGGAGGTAGTGCGCTTGCAACAGGTCTGGGAATTGCGGTTGGCTTAGGGCTTGATTTGTTATTTACAGGTGGCGCGGCGACAGATTTGATTACCCCAGATGCCGATGCTGCAACACGCACCCCTGCGGATTTGGGTAGTCCCGATCCTGCGGATGATGCTATTTACCAGATGTTTTGCCAACAAAATCCCGATGCACCCAATTGCCAAGCGGAACCAAATGATTGTCTATAGGGCGTTTGCTGTTCCAGTTCGAATAATGATAAAGAAGCTACTGAAATTTTTCTTTGGGGAAAGCTGGATTAGTCACAGGGTTATTTGTGCTGTTAATATATGTTGTGGGGTATCTTCCTTGTACTACTTTACATATATCCATCAATATTCTTTGCCATCAGACCCCCCTTTTGCAGTCCTTGTTTTACCCCTGCTTGCAGGAAATTTCATGGCTGTTTACATCATTGAGCATCATGAAAACAAATTGCAACTTATTGTCGGTTACATAATGTTGTATTCCTTTCTAATAGTTCCCATGGTTGACCCTTTAATTTTATGGTTGAAATAAGTCGGGGCAATAGCTATTACTGGGGCTACTGCCGGGGCGAGGGCTGAGGTCACCACCATGACCTATGCCACCCTGCGGCTTATCTCCCGCCTCATCCCCACGGGCAGTCCGGCCCCGGCACTGCCACCCGACCGGGAGTTGGTCTATAACAATGCGGGGCGGCTGTATCAGGTGTTTGAGAATGGGGTACTGAAGGCCGGGTATGTGTATAACGCAGCGGGACAGCGTACCCGTAAGACAACCTATCAAAGTGATGGCATGACGCCGGTGGCACAGATAGACAGCATACAGGATGACAGGCAGGATAAGACCGCAGATGGCATGGCAGCCCACCGAGCACCTCCTGTATCTGCACACCGACCATTTAATGACTCCCCGGCTGGCAACTGACCAGAGCCAAAACGTTATCTGGCGCTGGGACGGGGCGGCCTTCGGCAACACCCCCGCCGATGAGATGGGGGGCTTTGCCATTAACCTGCGCTTCCCGGGGCAATACTATGATGCGGAGACGGGCTGGCACTATAACTGGCACCGGTACTATGACCTGATAGTGGGGAGGTATATCACTTCTGATCCGATAGGGCTAACAGCAGGGATGAATACCTACGTCTATGTGAATCAGAATCCGCTTGGATCAATTGATGAGAGAGGGCTTTTATGTGGGAGCGGGGCATGTTTGCTAGGAACTACTTTCACAGTAGATGCGGTAGTAGGTATTGCACAGGGGATTGCTACAGCCAGTGCTGGCGGATCTTTTGGAGACGGATTTGCTGGAGGTTTCGCATTCGGTAGTGGTGCGACTTTAACAGGGATTGTGGGTGCTGGTAGTGTTGTAGCTACTGGATTAGGGGTTGCTGTAGGGTTTGGTCTGGATCTATTAGTGAGCGGTGGGGGTCTTTTACCTGATGCAGAAGCAGCCATGACCAGTGCAGAAACAACGACAAATGGTTGTGACTAAATGAAGAGTTTTTTTAAATATATTTTTAATGGCTCTTGGATAAATCCCAGATCTATTTGTCTACTGAGCGCAATTCTTTGGATATGTAGCCTTTATTATAGTACGTATGTTGATACGGAATTAGTTAAATCAAAAATGCCATTTCCTTTCTTGGTTATAACTAGTCTTGTTATGCATGGTATGGTTTTATTGCTTATGGAAATATATGAAGAGAAATGGCAGCTATGGGCGGCCTATGCGGGACTTGCTATTTTCTTACTTGCCTTGCTTGTTGATCCAATACTAAGATTAATCAGAAGTGGCTAAAATAGGTAGTTATTCTAACTGGGGTTCTTCTGGCTCAGTGAGCGATGAGGTATTAGAACGATTCTGTCAACAAAATCCGTCTGCTCCGAATTGCAAATGCCAATGATATTAGACAGTAAACCTGAACAAAAAACCAAGATAAAAAATACGGGAAATGGGTGATTATATTTTTTGTTTCTGCATTTATTATGGAATTAGTGGGGGACTTTATTTATAGTTTTGATGAGATAAAGATAGAGTAGAAAAGTTTTTGTTAAATAGTAAATTAATTAATATAGAAGCAGGTAATATTGAAAAAATATCTTTTCAAAATTTGCTTAATTTTAGTGGAGATGAAGATAAAAAACCATATAAAGAATATTTATACGGTATCAAAGGTACTAGTGCTGATTTATTAGTAAGAGTTAAATTAGACAAGCTATGTGATGAAGGAAAGCAATGTCTTGAAATTACTTCTATAGATCAGTGAGATTCAGAAGAGACTTTTTCACCCGAGACCAGCAATGCCATCCAGACCACCCGTCCCAGTGGCGCCGTCATCACCCGTACCTTTGATGAGGTCGGTAATGTATTGACCCAGACCGGAGAATTTAACGGGGCCACCACCTATACCTATGATGATTACAGCCTGGTGACCAGCATCACCACCCCCCGGGGACACACCACCCGCATTGTGCGTGACCCGGCCACTGGCAATGCCCTGTGAGTCGCTATTAATTTCATAGACGGTTTGTTACTGGTCAGCATACTACTGTTCGAACTGTCTGGGGGGATAATAAAGCATTGTGACCATGTTTGCGTGTACTGTTGTAAAACAACTCAATATAATCAAAGATGTCACGCTTGGTGGGTGGTGGTGATCATTTTGAGACAGAGAAAAATAGAGAAAAAATCGCTGAAAGCTCGTGTGGATAAGGGTTTCGGGCAGATGGGGGTAGAATTTTAAAAACGTTCATTTTGAGATAAAAATGTGCATTTAATGCTAATAAAATGTACAAAAAATCATCCTAAAATGTGCATTTTATGCTCACAATTACCCGAAAAGTGATCATTTTGAGGGCGGTTAATAGCCATTTACGGCTGCTTTGAAGCGGGTTTGATGCTATACTGAAGTACCTGCTGCGTAATAGCTGGAAAATCGTCGGGCCAGCGGGGAGATCCTATCTTAGCAATAGTGACAGCCCGATGCGGGGGTGCCAGGCATTGTGACCTGGGTGGCGTCCCGCTACGCGGCAGGCATCTATAAACCTCCCTCTATCAATTTATACTGTACCTTATCTTTCAAATGAATAGGCCGCACCATACCGCCGGAGCGAATACTGTTAGTGGGCTTACCTCTTTCCTGGTAGTTCACCCGAACCACTATCTTACCCAAACGCACATCCTCGTCGGCATCAAAAATATAGAGCAGTGCCGGATTGACTTTATCAAACAACACGGCCTGCGGATGTTCAATGTGTCTGGACAGGTTGAGTAGTTCATCGTCCGGAATATCTATCCCCTCACGCTTTTTCAAATCCCTGACCATGCGTCTTAGGCGGACATCCGTCAGCGTAATAGCCAGGTTTTTAGGTACCAATTTCTCATCTTTCAGGCTTTTAAGATAATTCACAACAGGTGCGCTCAGATAGCCAACCACTCTTTGTTTGTTCTGTGTCTGATAGTCAGGTTGAAGCACCTGCTCTGCCCAGCGCTTATACGGCCGATGCAGGTGGCGGGTGAACTTAGGCAACTGTTCAAGGGCGGCATCACGCAGGGGTTTGGGCAGGCTGGCGAGCTTCTGTCCAAAGACACTCTCCGGGGCAATCCAGGCCTTGCCGACGTTATAATCCCAGCCCACACCAATGCCCTTGGGGACATCGCCATAGACTTCCCCGGTACGGGTATTGATGCGCTTGGTTCTCTTAAGTGCCGGGGCTTTGCTTAAAGTCTTACCTTCCCGCTCAAGCTGGCGTTCACTCAAGGTTCTGACCGTGCAGCGACAGCCGAAGCCATTGGGCGGGTAGTGCGTATCAAACCAGGGATCATCAATGTGTAAGATCAGTCCATGCCATCCGGCATGCTCAGGTCGGACACGGGTATCGCCCACGGACAGGTACTCAAGATAAGGCCGGGTGGCCTTGGTGCGCTGCATTTGTTGCCAGCGCCCCGCCATAGACGCACTACGCATGTTGTTGCCAAAGATGACCCGTGTTCGCCAGCCTCGGCTGCCCTTGTAGCTCCAGCCATACCTGGCTACGATACGATCGAACGCTTTTCGGAAGTCAGCAATCGTCCCACCTTGCTTTCTGATCGTAATCAGGGCTTCCCTGAAGTCCTTGACCATATCGACCTTAACCGCACCCGCCACGGCAAAGCTCCTGGCTCTGATATCACCAAGCACGTCATCCCAGTGTTCGGTGGGTATATCGACCTTGTCCTTGAGATAGGCAATGGCCTCAGTGAAGGGGACAGCGCCGAGTGTGACTTCAGGCATTATGGCCGCTCTATTCGGAGGACAGATGACGGAAGACGGAAAATAAAGTATGCCGCAGAGCGGCATTCCACCAGTCTGTATTCAGTCCTCTGTCTTCTGATTTACCCATCATCCATGCCAGCAAGGTAACTGGTGGTCAAGGCCAGTTGGACGATCTGAGCCAGGGCGGTCTCATCCAGCTCAGGCATGAGTGCTGGCAGGGCAGCTTCGAACTCAACCAACGTTCTGCCTTCTCGCTCATACTCCAGCAGTATCTCATAGACGCTGGCCGGCAGGGTCTCAATGACCGCATCCGCCGCATTGACTGCTTGATTGACCAGGGGGTCAGTCCCATCCTCAGCAAAGGTATAACCCTGGTCACTGCCCTGGCTGCAAGCCGGGCAGTGGGTGAACTCGGCTGCTGGTGTTGCTGTGCTGTCGCCTGCGGTAGCGGTTGGTGAGCTGGCTCGTGGTATGATCTGATCATCCGCCTGTGGTGCGGTCAGTTGCAGGCGCTCGTAGACTTCTGAGCGTTTCATATCGATCAGTTGGTGGGCTTCATTGAGATACTCGGCCATGTCTTTACGTGCTTCTGCTTCCTCATAGAAGCGAAAGCGTGGCGGGGCGGCATCGGCCACATTCTGTCCCCGCCGGGGGTGAGTTGCCATTCAAAGGCCAAGAGGGCAGCACGCACGGCGCGTAACTCACCCAGGATATGCACATCACCGAACATATCGGCATAGACTTTTGTATGGTTTGCCTATCCCGCCGTGGATAGATGTAACGTCACGGCTTGCAACCCGGGCGGGTCAGCGTCGTGGAAGACGAGCTGTTGGTAAAACGGCTACAGAAGCAGCCGGATGGCGGCTGGCTGCTGACCAGCGATAACGAAAGCTATGCGCCGGTGAGTATGGTTCACCACGCAGCCCTCATCGGCGAGGTCATCTGGCGCGGCACCTGGCTGGGTGAGCCGATGGCGAGCAAGAAGCAGGTGGCCGATATACTCAGACTATTTGACATCATGGCCAGGCATCGGATAGAGACGGGCGAGGCGGAGAGCTTTGATCAGGCCATTGCCGATATTGAGGCAGAGATGCGGCAGGACGGTGTGTTTGATGAGGATGCGGACTGAAGAGACCGGGAGCCTTTGCTATACCAGTGATGATGATATGGCCTGTGCTGATTTTTACGAGTGAATATTTCTCTGTGAATAATGTTTTGATAGCGGTGAGGAAAAACGATGACTAGACAACATAAATTATTACTTCTGATAACAATAAACCTTATCTTGGGCGGATGTAGTTTTTCTCATACAATCCCGTCACGTGAATTCATGTATAAAGGAGGCGGAGTTGAGATCGCTTGTGCACGGGGAGAGTCATCGACAAAGGTCACGATTGATAAGGGAGTTCTTAGTAGTATACCGCTGTCGACAAGTATTGCGCCTCCAGACAATGGGGAGGAAATTTCCAGTTCAATACCCGCAATCCCTGATTATATGCAGTATTGCATCGACTTTTTAAGCGATAAATAAAATAGGGCGGCAAGAAGCATGCGTATGGGTGACAAAGACTTTACCAAACATGTGCCGAGGCCACCAGGTGCACCACCGCCGCCACCGCCGCCACCGCCGCCACCGCCGCCACCGCCGCCACCGCCACCGCCACCGCCACCGCCACCAGCGAAGGAATGAATGTGTTATAATATCGGTATGAAAGAAATTAACAGAGACACCTTGTGGAAACTTTATTTCAATAGCGAGTATTGCGCCAGGTATTATCTGCGCCTGAGTGATAGCTACAAACGCAGAATATTCTGGATCAGTTTATCGATCGCAGTATTTTCCTGCGGCCCCTTAGTCAATACTCTTTGGGAGCTTGACCTTAGTCAGTACGGCGTTATTAGCGGTGCAGTCGCCGCCTTGCTGGGGCTTTATTTATCGGTCAGCAGCCTACCGAAGAGACTCTCTGTGGCCATTCATGCGGCTAAGGTATGGAATAAGGCAGCCCGTGATTATGCTGAATTTTGGGGGCGGTATGAGGTTGGCGAAGCCATTGATGCAGAGAGTATCTGGTCATTGGATAGCGACTTAACTGAGATTGATAACGAGGTATTGGAGCATCTCAATACCCATGAGCGGTACTTGCGCCTGGCCGACAAGGAAGCCAGGGACTATCTGGTTCCTGCCGCCGCTTGAGCAGGCTTGGTACCTGATAACACAAAACCGCCTGTGTGCCTTTTCTGGGCGTTTTATCCCGTAACGGCTACTTACCTTAGGAAAAATTCTTAAATCGTTTTGAAGGCGATTAAAGGGGTTTTAAAGCGGGTTGTGCGTGGCTTTGATGCGCCATTGGGGGAAAACGCTCGATTTACCCGCCATCGGCCCGAATAAATGAAATTATCACTATTGACGAGGCGGAATTCCGTGACATAGTATTTCCCATACTGTGGTTTTTCTGCGGTTAGGGGGGATGCGCCGTGTTCACTCGCGATACCATCAGTGTTGGGAAGCTGATTCTTAACACTCGAAATTTCCGGATCGTAGCCCAAGATAGCCAGAAGGCTGCCCGGGACGCGATCATAACGGAACAGGACAAAAAACTCGTTGCCCTCGCTAAAGACATCATAGAACACGGGCTCAGCCCCTTTGATCTTCCCATGGTGGTGGATGCCGAGGACGGCAATGGTAATTTCGTCATGATGGAGGGTAACCGCAGACTGACAGCAATTCAACTCTTGCTTGACCCTGAACTGGCCAAAGGCACTCCCATACACAAGGCGTTCTTGAAACTGTACCGGGAGCATGCGGATGCTATACCCAAAGTAATTGACTGCACCATCGCTCCCGATCGGGAGGCAGCCATCATGTGGGGAAACAGGAAACATGCCAGCGGATTAGATGGGGCGGGAACTGAGCCGTGGACGGCGATGGCCAAAGCCAGAGCTGAGAAAGAACAAGGAAGACCAACCCCGGCCTTGGATATTGTTGACTTTGTACTTACTAGCGAAGACTTGGCTCCGGAAGTTCGCCATAATCTGGAGGGTTCGGGGTTCAATATAACAACGCTTGAGCGCCTGATTACAACAAAGGAACTGCAAGCTGCAGCTGGGCTATCTGTGATACAAGGTAAAATTCGGGCAAGCAAAAGCAAGGCGTGGACGAAAAGATTTTTGTCTACTGTTGTCACGGTGATTGCAACGGGGAAAAAGGATGGGAAAAAATGGACTGAGCGAGAGGTTGATACTGACGATAAGCGCAAGGTGTTTGCGGAAGAAATCCGTGCCGCTCATCCCGGGGCAAGAAAGGCAGCCAGGTCGTGGCCCATTTCAGATTCCAGAAGATATCAAAGAAGGAATAAAAAACCTACCCCGCCAACACCTGAGCAAAAGAGTCTAATCCCTAGCCAGTTCAACATCACAACACTGCCTGCTGGCAAGGTAAACGATGTATTTTTTGAACTAAAAAAGCTGAATGTGAATGTATACAGACATGCTGTTTCTGTGCTATTTAGGGCGTTCTTTGAGTTCACCTTGGACAACTATATCGAAAAAGAGTCTATTCAATTACCGACCGACAAGCGTGGCAGGGCAAAAGATTCATTGAAGATGAGATATGATCGTGTCATGAAGCAAGTAAAGAGCAACGGGTTACTCGCAGAAGATGAATTGAAAGCGGTAAATGTCTCTTTCGGTGGGCGTGACTCTTGGCTCTCCCTCGATACAATAAATGCCTATGTTCACAGTCAGCAAATGAACCCTGATCCAATCCAGTTAAAGACTATGTGGGCTAACATTCAGCCTTTGATAGAGAAACTCTGGGAGGCAAGGTAAAAGCTGGCCAAGCAGAGAATCATTCGGCATAATTGGTGATGAATTAGGAACAGGACACGCCAATGAAATTTAATACGCCACTGAGATATCCTGGCGGCAAAGGCAAGTTGGCCGAGTTTATGAAGTTGGTTTTTGAGGAAAACGGCTTACTGGATGGTCATTATGTTGAGGTTTACGCAGGAGGTGCCGCGATTGCCATGACGCTGCTGGTTCATAGCTATGCGTCCAGAGTCTATCTAAACGATATAAATTCAAGCATCCATGCCTTCTGGCGATGTGTTATTGAGCAGCCCGATGAGCTTTGCCAGGCCATCCATGATGTCAAAGTTACTATGGACGAATGGTATAAGCAGAAAGCCATCCAGGAAGATCAGGCAAGCCACACCCCCTTGGAAGTAGGCTTTTCAACTTTCTTTCTAAACAGAACCAATCGTTCAGGCATTATTTGGGGTGGTGTCATAGGGGGTAAGCACCAAACTGGTAAATGGAAGTTGGATGCACGATTTAACAAGTCTGATTTAATTCGGCGCATTGAAAAGATTGCAATGTTCAGTAGTCGCATCCGTCTTTACAATATGGATGCTGCGGATTTTATAAAAGATGTACTGCCGGGGCTTCCCCGTGACAGATCGTTGTTATACCTTGACCCGCCTTATTACGACATGGGGAAAGGGTTATATGAGAATCACTACAGGCACGATGACCATGTGGCTATATCACGGCTGATTAAAAACCGGATGACGCTACCATGGATAGTCTCTTATGATTACTCGCCGGAAATAATGGAAATGTATCATTGGGCGCGATCTATTTCTTACCGCATCAGCTACAGCACACAAGATCGTTACCAGGGGGCAGAGGCGATGTTTTTCAGCCGTAACCTCATCTTGCCCGATGTTAAAAATCCTGCGAAGCCACAGGCAGCATGAGCGACTCTCTGCCCTACGATTTCTATTCTCTCCCTGCGTGAAATATTTCACGTAGTCATTTCTGATGTCAACTGTGGCATGGTGCGTCCATGCCGATGCGTACAGCACATCAATTCAAGGGCACTTCAACACGCTCAGCGCGAGCTTTTGCCGACTGGATCCATATCTTTGAGACCGGTGAACATACCGACTCAAATGGTAATACGCGTTACTGGTCAGCCGATGATCTGAACTCCCTGGTGGCCAACCATGATGCGTCCCATCCGGCGCCCCTGGTTATCGGTCATCCAGCGAGCGATGACCCACGTTATGGGCAGGTGTCCGAGTACAAGCTGGATGCTGCGGGTAAGCTGTGGTTCAAGGCTAAGGATATTGAGCCGACTTTTGAGCAGATGGTGGCCGACAAGCGTTTTCCCGAACGTTCCATTGCCATTGACCCGGATGGTCAAGGCGGATTTAAGGTGCGGCATATCGGCTTCTTAGGTGCGGTGCCGCCAGCTTTGCAACTCACCCCCATGCAGTATGGCTTGTCGGGCCGACCTGCGTATGAATATGCCGGTGAGTTTGCGCCCGATGCCACTACCCCCCGTGTACTTGGCCGTGCCATGCGCCGCCTGCGGGAGTTTATTGTCGAGTATTTCGGGGTGGATGCTGCCGACAAGGTCATGCCGGAATATGAGGTGGAATCTATTCAGGAACACGCCACCGATCTGACCAGCCCGCCCAAGTCCGATAGTTCTACATACTACCAACCGACAGGAGATGAACCGATGCCGGAGACACACCATTTCACACAGGCCGAGCTGGATGCGGCGGTCAAGGCTGCTAAAGCGGAAAGCCAGGCTGCCTTTGCCAAAGACAATGCGGCGCTGAAAGGCGAACTCGATAAGGTACGCCGTGAGCGTCTGGCCGGTGCGTATCAGTCACAGGTGGACAAGGCGGTCTCTGAGGGCCGCTTAAGCCCAGCACAGAGTGAGGGCCTGGTCGAGTTCATGCTGGCCCTGCCCGATGGCGCTGATGCCCCGTTCACATTTAGCCGGGGCGAAGACGATAAAGCCGAAGAGGTCAAACAGACGCCGATGCAGTTCTTCGAGGCATTTATCGGCAAGCTCGGCAAGCAGCTTGATTTAAGTACGAGCTTAGGCGGTGCGGGTAGCGCACCGGATAATCAGGACACCGCCAGCTTTGCCCTGGTCGATAACAAGGCGGTGGTAGATGCCGAGCGTCTGGCCTTGCACAGCAAAGCGCTGGAATATCAGCGTAACCATCCGAACACGGATTACATTGAGGCCGTTAAGGCGGTAGGAGGTTAAGAGAATGAGTGAGAGAAGTCATCCGATATGCACCGACACCGTCAAGGCATCCGGTGCTATCAAGGGCCAGCATTTCGTCAAACACGATGGCGCTCAGGCCGCCAATAACGAAGCCGCTTATGGAGTTGCCCGCCATGATGCGGCGGCGGGTGAGGCCGTAGCCATTGACACCCACGGCGTGGTGCCAGTGACAGCCGGGGCTGCCATTGCCTTAGGCGCTGCGGTACAAAGCGATGCTGAAGGACGCGTCATCCCTGCAACCGATGCGGGCGTGGCACTTGGCCGGGCGGTGGAAGCGGCCAGTGCCTCTGGCGATCTTATCCGCATTCATCTTAACGCGAACTAGAGGAGGCAACACCATGCCCGTATCGCAAATGACCCCAGCCGAGGCGAGGCTGGTTGACCCTATTCTGACCAGTCATGCCATTGGTCAT
>CAXMWX010000007.1:0-213507 GCA_963422205.2 Gammaproteobacteria bacterium
TGCCAAGTGCGGATACGACATCCGCCGATACGGTGTCCAGCTCGCCATCCATCAAGGCCGATAGTTGTGCTTTGTGTAACTCTGTCGTCATCTCATCACCTGTCGGGTTAGTCGTCCAGCAACGGTCGTAGTTGTGTATCAATCGCTTCCCGTGCGCGGAAGATGCGCGATCGCACCGTCCCTATCGGGCAATCCATCACGGTCGCTATCTCCTCGTAACTCAAGCCTTCAATCTCTCTAAGGGTAATCGCCATACGCAGATCCTCTGGCAAGCCTTCAATCGCCGAGATCACAGTGGCATGAATTTCATCTGTCAGCAGCAAATGCTCCGGGGTTGCCTGCTCTTTTAGAGCATCATGATCGTTAAATTGTTCCACTTCTGTATAATCCTGCTCCATCTCCAGGGGCCGGCGTGACTGCACCGCCAGGTGATTCTTGGCCGTATTCACGGCAATACGATACAGCCAGGTGTAGAATGCGCTCTCACCACGGAAATTCGGCAAGGCCCGATAGGCTTTGAGGAACGCCTCCTGGGCGACATCCAGAGCATCGTGCTGGCTACGCACAAACCGTGAGGCGAGATTCACTATCCGGGTCTGGTATTTAATGACCAGGGCATTATAGGCTTGCTTATCCCCCGCCTTGACCCGCTGCACCAGCACCTGATCGGTGGCATTATCCCCCGCCCCGCCGGTTCCAGCCCCTGTAAATGCGCTTTTTCTGTTGCGTGATGGCACAGTCAATACGTATTAACTCTTTATTATGTAAGATTTTTTTATGGCGTTCTCGACTGCTTCTCTCCCCCACTGGACGTGCAGGCCAACTGGGCTGGCACACCAAGGGGCAGGCATTTGCCGTCAGGAAAACGTTCAGGTCGTGATACAGATAGAATATACTAATTCAAGATCAGCGTTTTCAAAAACTTGCAGCGCATACCCAACCATACCAGCTAACGTGCATCAGCAACAATACGCATCAGATGTCCTCATTATCGGCAGCGGTGCTTCTGGTTTAACCCTGGCCCTGCAACTGGCCGCCTGCTGCCGGGTGAGGGTGATCTCCAAGGCCCGGCTCAGCGAAGCGGCCACATTCTACGCCCAGGGCGGTGTCTCTGCCGTGCTGGATGCGGCGGATTCCCATGCCTCTCATATCAGCGACACCTTGCAGGCCGGGGCCGGCCTTTGTCAGGCGGACATTGTCGAGTTTGTCGTCAAAAATGGGCGTGACAGTATCCAGTGGCTGATCGATATGGGGGTGAATTTCACCCGTTACCCGGATGCCGAGGGCAAGGAATATCATCTGCACCAGGAGGGTGGACACAGCCATCGGCGTATCATCCATGCAGCGGACTTCACCGGTCAGGTCATAGAAAGCACGCTGGAGGCCCGGGTGCGGGCGCATCCGCAGATTGCCCTGTATGAGTTTCACACCGCCGTTGATCTGATAAGCCAGGCGGGGGTGTGTGCAGGGGCTTATGTCTATGATCAACGGCGTGATACCGTGCAGGTGTTTGCCGCCAGGTTCACCGTGCTGGCCACGGGCGGGGCCGGCAAGGTCTATTTGTATACCAGTAACCCCGATATTTGCACGGGCGATGGGATTGCGATGGCCTGGCGGGCCGGTTGTCGTGTGGCTAACATGGAATTCATCCAGTTCCACCCCACCTGCCTGTTCCACCCTGATGCCAAGTCGTTTCTGATCTCCGAGGCACTCAGGGGCGAAGGGGCGAAATTACTGCTGCCGGACGGGCAGGCATTTATGCCACGCTTCCATCCCGATGCCGAGCTCGCCCCACGGGACAGTGTCGCCCGTGCCATCGACCATGAGATGAAGCGCCTGGGCAGCGATTGTGTGTATCTGGATATCAGCCACCGTGACAAACACTTCATCCGCCACCACTTCCCCACCATCTATGAGCGCTGTCGGCAATACGGCGTGGATATCAGCCAGCAGCCCATACCCGTCGTCCCGGCAGCACACTATACCTGTGGTGGCGTCATCATCGACCGCCAGGGACGCACCGACTTGCCGCATCTGTATGCCATCGGCGAGGTATCGTGCTCTGGCCTGCATGGTGCCAACCGCATGGCCAGCAATTCGCTGCTGGAGTGTGTTGTCTTCGCCCATGCGGCCTGTCAGGATATTCAGGCACAACTGGCCACCACCTCCATGCCAGAGGGCCTGGCGGCGTGGGATGAAAGCCAGGTGACCGATTCGGATGAGGAAGTGGTGGTATCCCATAACTGGGATGAAATCCGGCATTTTATGTGGGATTATGTCGGCATTGTGCGTAGCAACAAACGGCTGCAACGGGCACAACACCGGATCGATCTGCTGCAAAACGAGATCCAGGAATACTACGGTCATTTCCGTCTTACCAACGATTTGATCGAATTGCGTAATCTGGCCATGGTGGCCGCCTTGATCATCACCTCTGCCATGCAGAGACGAGAGAGCCGGGGCCTGCATTTCAGCCTGGATTATCCGGTGGCGGACATGACTGCCCGGGCCGAGGATACGGTGCTTTGCCCGGCAGACTCTGGCGCCTCGGCCTGCCTGCCACAGGCATCGGGCAGACGGGGGGAAAACAGCCGCTGTATGCCGTATGATTAGCGTCTCTTCGGCGTACAATCAATGTGGTTTCAACAGAAATAATGGAACAGTACAGCAAAAAATACCGGAGCCAATGAAAGCCGCCAAGCAGCGATGCCGCCTGATGACCACCGCCACGCTGGCATTAGAGGATGGGCGGGCGATGTCGTGTTGACATGGCGGAATAATCACCGGCGAGCGTGATGGCGGATTCTGGCGATAAGGCCCTGCGTCTGGTCAAGCTCTTGCAGAGCACCCTGGAATTGAGAAAGATCCTTGAATTGTTCGGCGATGAGGTCAAATCATCGGTGCAATACGATGGCTTCAGCTATGAATATGCCGAAGATAACTGCCGGATCAACATCGGTGAACAGGCCACCTGCCAGTGCAGCTACCCCCTGAACCTGACCGACTCCCAGATGGGCGAGGTCACCTTCTATCGACAGGCACAATTTAACGCCGAGGAGCAGAAACTGCTGGAAAATCTGGTGGCGGTGTTGATCTATCCTGTACGCAATGCCCTGCTGTACCGCCAGGCCGTGGAAAGAGCGCATCGTGATCCCCTGACCGGCATCGGCAATCGGGCGGCGATGGACAAGGCCCTGGAGCAGGAGTTCGATATGGCCAGACGTTATCATGCGCCGCTCTCTGTCATCATCCTGGACATTGACAAGTTCAAGCCGGTCAACGACACCTACGGCCACATGACCGGCGATACTGTCTTGCGTACTGTGTCAGACTGCATCGTCGAACACATGCGCCGCAGTGATATTATCTACCGCTATGGGGGGGAGGAGTTCCTGATTTTGCTGCGTAACACCCATACCCCCGGGGCGGCGCTGCTGGCCGAGCGTATCCGTCAGGCGGTAGAGAAAATGGCCGTCAGCCACGGCGATGCACACATCCAGGTCACCATCAGCGCCGGGATCGCCTCATTGCAGCATAATGAGGACATTAACAGCTTGCTGATGCGCTGTGACAAGGCGCTGTACAACGCCAAGCTGCACGGCCGTAATCGGGTCTCTGTCGGCTGATGTATGCCGCCAGCCTGGCTATCACCATCACCGCCTGGTCAAGCGCCGGTCACAGGCCGCAGCAACCCGGCCAGTTCCCGCTCACTGATGATCGTAACGCCCAGCTCCCTCGCCTTGTTCAGCTTGCTGCCCGCATTCTCTCCGGCCAGGAGGTAATCGGTTTTTCCCGAGACACTGCCAGCGACCTTCGCCCCGGCGGCCAGCAACTGCTGCTTGGCCTCTTCCCGGGTCAGATCGGCCAGTGTGCCGGTGATCACAAAGGTCAAACCGGCAAGTGTTGGTTGCTCATCATCGGCCATCGGCGGGATGCGCTCCCACCGAATGCCGGCCTGCTGTAGCCGCCCTATCACCTCAAGATTGACCGTTGCGGCAAAGAAGGTGCGGATATTTTTCGCCACCACCGGACCAATATCCGGGATAGCCAACAGTTGCTCTGTCGAGGCGGCGATGATATCCGGTAAGTCACCCAGGTGGGCGGCCAGGTTGCGCGCTGTCGTCTCACCCACTTCACGAATCCCCAGGGCATAAAGAAAACGTGCCAGTGTCGTTTGCTTGCTGTGCTCAAGCGCATTGATGAGATTGTCCGCAGATTTATCGCCCATTCGTTCCAGCCCGGCCAGCTGCTGTCGGGTCAGCAGATACAGATCGGCCACATTGCTGATCAGCCCGGCCGCATGCAGTTGTGCAATCAGCTTATCGCCCAGGCCATCAATATCCATTGCCCGTCTGGAGGCAAAATGACGGATCGCCTGCCTTACCTGTGCCTGACAGAACAAGCCACCAGAACACCTCAGCACGGCCTCATCCTCGGCCTTGCTGGCGGGCGAGCCGCACACCGGACACTGTTCGGGCAGAGAAAATTTCCTCGTCCCGGCCGGGCGTCTCTCCTTGACGATGGCCGATACTTCCGGGATGACATCCCCCGCCCGCCGAACGATGACGGTGTCCCCTATTCGGATATCCTTGCGCGCTATCTCATCCATATTGTGCAGGGTGGCGTTCGTGACCGTGACCCCGCCGACCGCCACCGGCTGAAGCCGCGCCACCGGCGTGAGCGCCCCCGTCCGCCCGACCTGCACTTCAATATCCAGCAGCCGGGTGATCTCCTCGGCCGGCGGAAACTTCCAGGCAATCGCCCAGCGCGGCGCCCTGGAGACAAACCCCAGCTGCTGTTGCAGATGACGCTCATCCACCTTGAAGACAATGCCGTCTATCTCATACTCCAGCGCGGCACGCTGCCTGGACATGCGCTGATAGTAATCCACACAGGCGCTCATATCGGGCAGGTACTCTGTGGCAGCGGAGACCGGCAGCCCCCAGCGTGTTAGTTGCTGCAATAGCCGATAATGTGAGCCAGGCACAGTCCCGCCATCGTGGCCGCCCAGCCCGTGTGCATAAAATGTCAGGGGACGGCTGGCCGTCACGGCCGGGTCCAGTTGCCGTAAGCTGCCCGCCGCCGCGTTGCGTGGATTGGCAAATTCCCCGGCGGCGTTCAGCGCCTGTGTCCGGTTCAGTTGCTCAAAACCGGCCCGGGTCATGAAAACTTCACCGCGCACCTCCAGCAGGCCGGGAATATCCTCTCCTGACAGGGATAACGGAATGCTTCTGATCGTCCGGGCGTTGCTGGTGACATCCTCTCCGGTTATCCCATCACCACGTGTTGTCGCACCTGCCAGCCTGCCCTGCCGATACCGAAGGCTGATCGCCACGCCATCGAGCTTCACCTCGCCGGTGAAGGCTATCCTGTCAACGGCAAGGCGCTCGCTGATGCGTTTATAGAACGCCCGCAGATCCTGCTCATCAAAGGCATTGTCCAGCGACAACATGGGCACCTTATGGGTCACCGGCTGGAAGGCCTCTGCCGCCGCCGCCCCGACTCGCTGGCTGGGGGAGTCCGGACTTACCAGCTCCGGGTGCTGTGCTTCAAGTTGCAGTAATTGCTGAAACAGCCGATCGTATTCGGCATCAGGCACAGTCGGCGCTGCCAGCACATGATACCGATAGCTATGGTCATTTAACTGCGCCCGTAGTTGTGCTATCTGCTTTGCTGCCTCGCTCATCCAACATCCAGACGGGTCAGTCTCTCCTCTATCTGCTGCAAGGTGTCGACTGATAACACCTGATGCTGGCTGTCATGCACCACCGCCCCGAGTTTTGCGGCGATCTGCCGTGTCATCTTGAGCATCGAATCGAACACCGACCGGTTAGCGGCGGACGCTGTCGATGCAGAGAAAAACAGCACCACGCCTTTGATGATCTGCTTATCGGCAGGCGCAAACACGCCCGGCTCATACATATTGGCCAGGCTGAAAATGGGGCGCTCGGACGGCAGATCGGCCGTACCGAAATAGTGATAAATCTGCATGTCACCGTAGCGAAAACCCAGCGAATCCAGCACCTCAAAGAGCTTCTCGGTCGGCAAACCGCCGGTCTCTGCCACCACAAACAGTGAAATCAACTCGCCCGCTGAGTCCGGCGAGAGTCCTGACGGATTCGGGGGGAGGAGTTCGGCCTCGGCGATATCAAGCTCCTGTGTGGATGCGCTCAGAAAGAGATCATCGACCACCGCCTCGGCAGGCGGGCTTTGCAACAGGATATCAATATCCTCAGGGACTTTATCTGTGACGGGCCGGGCCTGGCTTATCTCGGCGGCATGATGCTCATCGTCCTGCTGTGTCTCTGTGGCAATCCCCAGCCTGGAATAATCGACATCATCATTGATATCCGTGAACTCATCGGCCTGGGTTTTTTTTATGCGGCGCATTTCCCAGTAAAACACAGCACCAATAAAAAACAGGCCGACGATCAGGATGATGAGACGAAGCTCGCTCATGATCTACAGGATCATCCCGCCGGTGTGCTGGCAGAGGGAGATACTGAACATCTTCCAGGTCGACATGCCGGGTACAAACATTGCTAGGCAGTCGCCGCCATCCGGGCCGCTTCTTCCATGTCCACCGATACCAGCCGGGATACCCCCGGTTCCTGCATGGTGACACCCAGCAACTGCTGCGTCATTTCCATGGTAATTTTATTATGCGTAATGACGATGAATTGCACCTCTTCGGCCATCTGCCTGACCAGCTCGCTGAAACGCACAACGTTTGCATCATCCAGCGGGGCATCGACCTCATCAAGAATGCAGAAGGGCGCCGGGTTGAGCTTGAAGATAGAGAACACCAGCGCCACGGCGGTCAGCGCTTTTTCCCCGCCGGAGAGCAGGTGAATCGTGCTGTTCTTTTTGCCTGGCGGCCTGGCCATCACCGTCACACCGGTCTCCAGCAAATCCTGACCGGTCATCTCCAGGCAGGCATGCCCGCCCCCGAACAGGATGGGAAAAAGTGTTTTAAGATGCTGATTCAAGCGATCAAAGGTGTTACGGAAACGTGTCCTGGTCTCTTTGTCAATCTTCCGAATCGCCGCTTCGAGTGTTGCCAGGGCCTGATCAAGATCGTCACGCTGGCTGTTAAGGTAGGTCTTGCGTTCCGATACGTGTTCATACTCATCAATGGCGGCAAGATTGATCGCCCCCAAGCGTTGTATTTTTCGCTCGGTACTTGCCAGCCTCTCCTGCCAGATGGGCTCACTCGCCCCGGCCTCCAGCTGCTCAATCAATGCCAGCGGCTCTCTCTGCAAGGCACGTAGCTGTTCAGCCACTGTTTGCAGGCGCACCTTGATTTCCTGCTGTGCCAACCGGCTTTGCTCCAACTCAGCACGCACCTCCTGCACGGCCTGTTCCGCATCACCCCGCTGCTGCTCGGCCTGCCGCAAGCCCTGCTCCCGGGTCTGCACATGCTCACGTGCCGCCGCCAGCCGGGTTTCCGCCTGGCGCTTCTCGGCCAGCTTCGCTGCAAGGTCGGCCTGTAATGCCTTCAGCGGTTGCTGTTCGGCGGCGATGCTGCTTGTCACTGCCTGAATGCGCTGATGCGTGCTGGCGATTTGTATGTCGTTGCGTTTTATGGCCTGTTCAATCGATGCCTTCTGAGAGTTGCATGATTGCAGTTGCAGCGCAATGTCGTGGCTGTGCTGATGGGTGTTCTGCCATTGATTACGCGCCTTCTCCAGGGCCGCCTGGTGTGCGGCTCGAACCTCCTCCAGGTGGTGTTTTTGTGTCAACAGGGTGCGGCGCTCGGTATCGATCTGTTGCAGCCTGCCCTGCATACGAGTCAACTCATCGTTATCACTCTCCTCTTGCAAATCCAGCCCGGCCAGCTCGTCCGTTATCTGTGCCAGGCGGCTGCGGCTTTGTTGATAACGGGCGCTGCACTCAGCATGGCGTGCCTTTGCCGAGGCCACACGGTCTTGCTGCACGGCCTGCTGTTCCTGTAGAGCGGCCAGCCGTTGCTCCTGTGCATCGATGCCGCTGTCGGTCTCTGCCAGCTGGCGTTCCAGTTGTGCAATCTGTTGCTGTCGCGTCTTCTGATGCCGTTGCAGCGTGTTGAGTTGCTGTTCCCGTGAGAGCATCCCCGGCGCATCAGCGGCTGGCCGGTTGATGCGAGTCCAATGGCGGTTAAGCCAGATGCCCTGCTGAGTCACAACGGACTCATCAGCGGCCAACTGGGGCAGTATCTGCTCGGCCTGTGGCCGATCATCGGCGATATAGATGCGTTCCAGCAGCCGCATCAGGGTGGTCAACCGGGTCGTGATCTTCTCTTGCAGACGCGGCAGGGCATGTGCCTTGTAAGCGCTGCTGTCGGTGCTGGCACGTAACAGGCCGATACGTCCGGCGGTGAGCTCGGCACTGCGGGCATTTATGGGTTGCAAGTCATCAACGATGATGTCCTGGAGCAGATGCCCGGCCACCATCTCAAAGGCCAAACACCAGTCCTCCTCAACCACCACCTGATCAATCACCCGGTCAGCAGTCAATAAGCCGTTGTCATTCAGCCACCTGTCGATTGCTGTCTTGTGATCCAGCCAGTCTCCTCGCTGTCGTGCCTCCAGCGCGGCCACCTTCGCCTCATTGGCCTGCTGTTCGTTGCGTAACTTTAGCAGTTGCGAATTGAGCGGGAGTAACTGCTCGCGCAGCTGTGTACGCATATCCTGTGCCTGTAATTGCTGCTGGCGTTGCTGGCGTATCGCCTTCTCCAGCACAGTATGCTCATCGGCCAGCTGCTCAAGCTCTGCTTCTAATGCGGCCAGGTCCTGTGCTTCGGCTTCGCTGGCAAGGTGCAGACGGCGCTGTTTCACTTCCTGCAAGTCATCCTGCAAGTAGTCAATCCGGGTATGGGTAACTTCAAACTCACGGGTATGTTCAGCCAGGGTCTCGTTCATCGTATCCCATTCGCTCTGCCACGCCTGCATGGCGCCCTCCGCCGTGGTCAAGGTGGTGTAGGCAGCATCACTCTGGCGGCGCGATCCGTGTAATTGCGGCTGTAACTGCTGGTATTGCTGCTGGATCGACTGCAATGCCTGACGATCCTGTTGCCGCTGTTGCTGCATCTCCTGTTCTGCCTGGCGGGCTGTCTCCAGATCATGGGTCAGCGTGGTGAGCTTCTCATGGGTATGTTCGATCCTCTGCTCAAGATGGGAGATATCTGCGCCCAGTTGGTAGAAATCAGACTGGGTCTGGTTAAAACCGGCATTGGCGGCGGCGTATAACTGGCGCTGTTGCTCGATGCCGTTTTCGATCTCCCGCAGCCTGGCCATGCCCTGCTCTACACGGGTCTCATGGTGTGTCACCTGTTCGGATTTGCCCTTCACCTCGGCGGTCAACACCTGCCAGTTCAGCGCCAGTAATTCGGCTTTCAGTTGCCGCTCTTGCTGTTTTAACACCTGATAACGCTCGGCTGCCCGGGCCTGACGCTGCAAGTGATTTAGCTGTTTTTCCAGCTCTTCACGAATATCATTCAAGCGAGCTGTATTCTCGCGGGTATGGCGGATGCGGTTTTCCGTCTCTCTGCGCCGCTCTCTGAATTTTGATATGCCAGCGGCCTCCTCGATGAAGGTTCGCAGCTCCTCTGGTCTTGCCTCAATCAGGCGCGAGATCATGCCCTGCTCAATGATGGCATAACTTCTCGACCCCAGACCGGTGCCCAGGAAAATGCTCTGAATGTCTTTTCGGCGGCAGCGGGTACCATTCAGGAAATAGGTCGAGATGGCTTCACGGTTAATCTGTCTTTTGATGGCAATTTCATGATAACTGGCGTACTGGCCGCCCAGCTTGCCATCGGCATTGTCGAAGATGATCTCCACCGCTGCCTGGCCGGTGGGCTGGCGGGCACTGGAGCCGTTGAAGATCACATCCGTCAGCGCATCACCCCGAAGGTGTTTGGCCGAGCTCTCGCCCATTACCCAGGTGACTGCATCGATAATATTGGATTTTCCGCAGCCGTTCGGCCCGACAATGCCGACCAGGCTGTCAGGGACAATAAAAGTGGTTGGGTCAACGAATGATTTGAAACCGGCGAGTTTGACTTTGCGTAACCGCATGGATCGTTACAATACCTTACTACCCTGCTGCCGTACAAGTGTTCTCTAATGACCGGATGGCCAGAGAACCACGGCCCTGCCAGCCCGGATTTTGCAAAGGCGATGGGCGGTGGCGGGCGGTTTTTTTTATGCGATTGTGTGTTATCGTTATGGCTATCGTGACAGGGATTAATCGGGACAGACACGCATGACAGCGACTGGCGATACTGCAGATAATACACTTGAGACCTTTCCCAATCCGCACCCGGAAAGAGACTATACGATCCATATTGACGTGCCGGAATTTACCTGCTTGTGTCCGAAAACAGGGCAGCCGGATTTCGCCACCATCACCATTGACTATGTGGCACATGAGTTGTGTGTCGAGTTGAAATCGCTCAAGCTGTATATGCACGCCTACCGGCAGACGGGGGCCTTCCATGAGGCAGTGAGCAATCAGATACTGACCGATCTGGTCGCGCTGCTGGCGCCACGTTTTATGCGTATCAACGCCCGATTCAATGCCCGGGGCGGCATCCATACCACGGTGGTTGTTGAACACAGACAGGCGGGCTGGTGCTGCCCATCACCTGTGCAACTCCCTTGAGCCTGAGATCGGCCATGCAGGACTTTATCTGCGGGGGCCGTTATGTCTTGTCCGGTTTTGCGCTGATCAGCCGGCCGGGAATACGCCGCTATGTCTGCATCCCGCTGGCGGTCAATTTTTGTCTGTTCGCTGTGGCTATCGTCCTTGGCGCACAGCAGGTGGAGCGATTCATTAGCTGGCTCACCGCTTCCTGGGCCTGGACTGAATGGCTCGCCTGGTTGCTGTGGCCGCTGTTTGGCTTCATTGCCCTGGTCATCGTGTTTTTCTGTTTTTCCATGATTGCCAATCTCATTGCTGCGCCGTTTAACGGTATGCTCTCGGCGGCGGTGGAGACCTGTTTAACCGCCGGGGCCAGCCATCCGCCCGCCCATCCTGCACAACTCGCCGCCGGGCTCGCCAGCGAGATCATCCGAGCGATCCGGTCGGAGGCCGGTAAATGTGTGTATTTTATCAGCCGGGCTGTACTGCTGTTGCTGTTGTTTCTCATCCCCGTGCTCGGACAAACCGCCGCCCCTTTGCTCTGGCTGCTGCTCGCTGCCTGGATGTTGTCGCTGGAATATCTGGATTACCCGCTGGGTAACCGTGGCAAAACATTCGCCGAGATACGACAGATAGCGGCGAGCAGAAGGCCGCTGCTGATGGGGTTTGGCAGTGCCGTGATGTCGCTGACAGTGATCCCGGTGGTCAATTTTATCGCCATGCCAGTCGCCGTTGCGGCGGCGACCCGGTTATCCCTGGAAAATATCTCTGGAAAACCCGCCTGCCAGCGTGTAACCCCATCGCATGGCCGGGAAGTAAATTGAGCGGCATTTTCCCGTATAATAACCGACCGGTGATGTTCAGAACCGGTAATCAATGCCAGGTGACAAATCCTTGTAAATCCGTATGATCCCGGTTCGTCCCGGATGGAGTGAAGCTAAGATGGTTACGAAATCCCGCTCAAAGACAAGTTCGAAAAAGAAAGTCGCTAAAAAAACGGCAACGAAGAAAAAGGCTGTGGCTGGCAAGAAAACCACGGGCAAAAAAACCGCCGCAAAGAAAATAACCCGGGGCGCTAAAAAAACACCCCAAAAGACGACAGCAAAAAAGCAGGGGATCCGGGCAAAGAAGGCCGGAACCACGAAAAAAGTCAGCAAAAAAATTGTGAAGAAAGCGAGCAGAAAGACAAGCAAAAAAACAGCTCAAAAGAAAAAAATCACCCGCACCACCGCCAGACCAGCGTCTCATAAGACGGTCAAAAAGACGACTAAAAAGAGCACCACGAAAATAGCCGCCAAGCCAGGCAAAAAAGCCGCCAAAAAAACGCCAGGAAAATCCATGGTTGGCAAGGCCAGGGCGAGACCAACCACACGCCACGACACCGACCGGCCTGATGTCACACCTTATCGGGAAAAATCCGGCGAGGATTACATGAATGCGGCGCAGAGCGAGCATTTTCGTCATCTCTTGAATGCGTGGAAAAAATCGCTGATGCAAGAGGTGGAGCGCACTGTTCACCACATGCAGGATGAGGCCGCCAATTTTCCCGACCCCAACGACCGGGCAACCCAGGAGGAGGAGTTTGCGCTGGAGCTAAGGACACGTGATCGAGAGCGTAAACTCATTAAAAAGATCAACGAATCCCTGCTGGCCCTGGACTCAGGCGATTATGGTTATTGCGAGGTGTGCGGCATTGAAATCGGGGTGAAACGGCTGGAGGCACGCCCGACGGCGACACTCTGCATCGATTGCAAGACACTCGATGAGATCAAAGAAAAACAGCTTGGATAAATTTTTTTAATCACACGTATCGCCCAGCGGATCACATCGCTACCTCGCCGCATGCTCATCAGCCATTTCTGATCCCCGGTCATGGCTGATACCTACACAGGGCGTTTCGCCCCCTCACCCAGCGGCCCGCTGCATCTGGGATCACTCATCTCCGCCCTCGCCAGTTTTCTTGATGCCCGCCGCCATGCCGGCAAGTGGCTGTTACGCATTGATGATATTGATGCCCCCCGCTGCACCCCCGGCATGGCAACGCATATCCAGCAGACGTTGGAGCGCCTCGGGCTGCACTGGGACGGCCGCATCCGCTATCAAAGCCAGCATCTCGATGACTATCTGGCCGCCCTGAATCGGCTTCAGCAGACCGGAGAGTTGTTTCGCTGTTATTGCCCCCGACGGCTGACCAAAGGCAAGTCCTGTCCGGGCAGATGCAGAGACAGCAAACAGCGGCAGGATAAAGCTCATAGTCTGAGAGTGAAGATGCGCCCGGAGGCCATGTCATTTCATGACAGCATACAGTCTGTCCTGGCCACCAGTCCGGATAAGGCGGTCAGCGATTTTATTGTGCGGCGTGCTGATCAGATGACAGCTTATAATCTCGCCGTGGTCGTTGATGATCAGGCCACAGGCGTCACGCACATTGTGCGCGGGACCGATCTGATTGACACCACATTCAATCAGTTGCACCTGCACACTTTATTAGGGCTGAAGCCACCCGGGTATGCACATCATCCAGTCATTGTCGATCCGGCGGGCAAAAAATACAGCAAACAGCACGGGGCGGTTGACATCCTGACATCAGGCCAGCCAAGCGAAGTGATCTTTCATGGCCTTAACCTGCTGGGGCAACAGCCGGAACCACAGCTACGGCGTGCGGAGGTATCGGAATTGCTCGCTTGGGCGATAGCACACTGGCAACTGGACAACATACCCACAACAAGAAAAATCACCTCAACCCTGCGTTATATCTGATAGAAAATTTTGTGGCTGGCTTTGTCGCTGTGGCCTGTATTATGATTTTACTCAAATAATTCATTGTCGATACAACCTGGCCAGGTGCGAATGTTCTTGTGAGAATCACTGAGCCTGCTCACATCTAAAGATGGCTTATCAAAAAATTCTGAACGTTCAGAAAAATTGAGCAAAACCCATCTTTTCTTTATGGATTCGATTTTTTTTCAAGGCAGGGTTTTAGGTGCGAAGGACACCCGCCTGAACGGACGGGAAAGGCGTGTTTATTCCAGGTATTTTTTCAAAACCTGCTCCTTTTGTTTGGGTAGTGCTGCTATTTGATTTTCCAATACCTCTATTTGAGATTCAATAGCTTCGATTTGAGCTACTATTTTTTCTTGCTCGGAGAGTGGGGGGAAGGGGATTTTGATTCCCTGAACCCTGTCGATTGAAGCTCTTTTATTTCTTGAAAATTCAGCCTGCTTTCCTTTCTGATTTAGCGCATAAGCCAGATATTTTTCTTTAATGATTGGTTGTTTGATTCTTAAATAACCACAATGATCGGTCGGATAAAACGGCTTGTTGGCCGGAATAACATTCACCATCCAGTCTCCATCTATTCCCCAAACAACAGAAGGTAAACTAAAATCTGTTAAAAGTTCTTTATCAATATACCCAAAGGGAGCAAAGACATTTGCACTATAAACAGGGTACTTGCCCCGACTTTGAATTTCACTTTTTAAAGCCCTTTTGCCTATTTTGGTTTCAAATATTTCAGTATCGCTGAGACGAACAGATTTGTCAGACTTGTTAAATAAATTCAGATAAAGTCTTTCTATATTTTTTCTGCATTGATTTATTTCTTCCTCCGCCTTTTGCTCCTGCTGTTCCAAAACTTCAATCTCAGCGACTATTTTTTCTTGAATTGCTTTTGGTGGCAGGGGGATTTTTATTTTTGATAAATCATCTACATAAACATGAGGCTGGGCCTGTCCTCGTTGCAGTTGGTAAACTTCTTTTTGTACGCTTTTTAGAAAATGAAAGATGAGAGCAGTTGAAATTAAATCTTCATCTTTTGATTTGATGGTGTTGCAGTCAGAAGCAAATATGGGTTGATTAAAATAATTGATGAATCCTGCGTATGCACCAGAAGCACTAACGGTAATGATGTTCCCGTCTCTATTCGCTTCATTATGATAATAGGCAGGGCTTTGACCTCCGGCAATTACCGGGATATTTCCTGTTATTACCTTAGACTCTGTGATGGCCTTGCCTTTTTGAATCGTCGAGATTTCATTTAAAAACTTCAAGTTGGAGCTTTCCCATAGCTTTTCAAATTCCACTTTTTTAGTCGAGAGCGAAATATCCTTTTCAAAACTTGCTCGGTCAAAAGCGAGCATGTCTCTCAGGTGTTGATAGCTTATGTTTTCTTGTAAATTTTCAGGGATGGGCAGGTCAAAGTTGTCTTTGAAAGCATGATAAACATAATGGCTGGCTTTTTCGGGGTTTTCAAACGACTCGGCATCGTAGAGGTGGGTACACTCGTCTATTCTTTTGCTTCTTTGGATTGGATGAATGCCTTCACTGCCTCTGCGGAAGCTAAACTCATAACCTAAGAAACGCTTTTCCTCGTTTTTCTCGCCTGTTTTTATCAACACTACTTTTTGTGAGTAGGTAAGAATGAAATAGAGGATTTTCTCCTGCTCCAGCTTCAAAATGGCATTCCAGCGTTCCTTCTCACTTTTCGCCTTTATTTTCTGGTTGTATTCCCGGTATGTCTCGTGCTGTTCTATTTTTTCGTTTGGATTTTTTTGCAGCAGGGTCTTGTAATCATCAAAACTTATGCTTTCCCATACATCCGCTACGTATTTTGAAACGGGGTATTCTATACCGTTTATGGTGACATCTTTTTGATTCTCCAATACACTTTTTACAGCTTTTTCAATGTTAGGGGCATCGGCATTATTCCTTCTTCTCAAAAACAGAGTGACGGTTTTGGTGCCTGTCTCCATGAAGGTGTTGGAGCCTAATTCGGCAATAGCCAACACTTCAAAATATTTTAGAATAATTTCTCTGGCTTGAATGTAAATGCCATCATTGCTCAGGATACTGCTTGGTAAAATAATCCCGACCAAGCCACCGTCTTTCAGGAGTTGTTTGGCACGCTCGACAAACAGGCATTCTATATCGTCGCTATCGTCTGTTAAATGTGGATATATTTCAAAATCCTGTTCAGTATAGTATTTCCGTGCATTGTTTTTAAAAGAAGAGACCGAATAAGGTGGGTTAGAAATCACAACATCAAATTGATTGTTTTCTTTTGGGAAGTCCTCATCCGTTTTGGTCAACAGTCCGTTGTACTCTTTGGTGTTTTTAAAACTCCCCAAGCCGTCGCTGTGTACGATTTGTGCCAGACCGTCTCCATGCAAATAACAGCCTACTTTTCCCACTTTCACCAAGCGATAATCTTTTTCTATGCCATAGATATACTGTAGTGCCCAATCAAACTTGTCATCTTTCCAGCTACGAATTTTTTTTGCAGTATCTGGCAAGTAATCGTCAGGGTTTTGGTTATCAATCAGTCGCTGTATTATGTGCATGCTTTCGGTGATAAAATGCCCGCTGCCTGATGCGTAATCTATTATTTTGGGCAATAAGTCATCTCTTCCCCCTTTTCCTAATTTTTCCCTGGTTAAGTCATCTAAAGGCAAACTTCTGATAATAAATTGTGCTATGGGAACCGGGGTAAAATATTGTCCGCTTTCCTGTTTTAGCCCTGTGGTCAAGAGGAGTTCAAAAAAGTCTGAAAGGTATTGTTGTTTTTTGGTGTATCTGATTTTGAAGCCCTGTAACAACTCAACCACCTCTTTTACCACCACCGCATTTTCCTCAAACGAATCGGTATTGAACACCTCTTTTATGGCAAATTCATTGTTTTTTTCCAGCCGGATTTTAGTGAGGATATCTTTTATTTGCTCTCTGGTATCGTTGTCTAATGCCCCATATTTTTTGTCGAAGGCGGCATCTGAAATGTCGGTTATTTCTTTTTCTAAAAACTCCTGCATGCCTTTGGCATATAAATCGGTTAAGCGTTTTTGAAACGATACATGGTCGTCAGGCGGATAGGAAATACCCTCATATTGATAGGGAGAGTAAAACCACTGAAAAGCTAATTCTTGATTAGGTCTGGTGTGTTTTTCATCATAAATTTTGCATAAGAAAAGCGTAAATATTTTGTTAAACGCATTGGGTTTATCAGAAACTACATTGTGGCGTAAAATCTCTAAAAACTGGTTGAAAATAAAGCTACTGTCTGTTTCTGCAATGTCTTTGAGGTCTTCAGGGGTTAGGGCTTTACTTTCAAATTGGTAGAGCGTTACCCAATCCTCAAATATTCCGTTTGATTTAGGCAGTTTATTCCAACGATGAAAAAAATCTTCCACATTGGAAGTTTGTCTATATTCTTCTTCAATGTTTATGATCACATTTGAATACTGAATTTCTTGACCGGCCAGTTCAGAAGCATAGAGCATTAAAATATCTACACTCTTATCTTGCTGGAAATAAGTGAAAAGCTGCCCTCCGTTTTTATGAAGATTGTTTAATTCTTTTTCAAATTCCTTACCCCATGTTTTGCATTCAATCATCAGGTAAGCCGGGCCGTCATCACGAGCAACCAGAATATCTAACCGTCCGCTTGTCCCATGACCAGTAGGGTAGGTTTTTTCCAGCGTAATGTTTTGCGGCGGGTAGCCTTTTTCAAGCAGCCTGTCCACACATTCCAACACGACCCAGTTTTCGGCTTGGGAGAAATTTTGTGTGGTTTTGCTTTCCGACTTTATCTTATTACCAAAATGGAATTGCTCATTACCGAAGTCGATTTCAACCGTATAATTGTTATGATTGGTATACTGCTTCTGAAAGACGCCCGAAGACTTTTCTTTGGAAGCAAACCCCAATGCCTGTGTGAATTTTATGCAGTCCATCTGTGGTTCATATTTCAGTAGATCATGGAAAAATACGAAGAAATCACGCCACGGTGACCGATTTTGCTAAATTTCATAGCGATATATCATACATCTCGCCATCTATACATGCATCCATTAGGTAAGAATCTTTTGACAATATTACAATATCAGGATTTGTAGGAATAGGAATATTCATATGCCTGACAAGTAACTTGTTTTGAATAGTCCGCTACCAGCTACTATCACAGCATCCTGGAGCGGTTGTTTTTCCAAACCCTCAACACGCCCATGGGCCAGCGCCGGGCCGATTTGCCAGCAGCTGCCGTGTGCATTCCGTTCCTCAATGGCGGGCTGTTTGAGCCGGGCAGCAATGACTTTTACGCCCCCCCCCCCCCCCCCCCCGCACACGGGCGGCACGGGGCTTTCAAAAAATCTCAATACGCTGGTCATCCCCGATGGCTGGTTTGGCGATTTCTTCCAATTCCTGGAGCAATACCACTTTACCATCGATGAGAATTCGCTGACCGATGTTCAGGTGAGCGTCGACCCGGAAATGCTGGGGCGCATCTTTGAAAACCTGCTGGCCGAAATCGACCCCGAAAGTGGCGAGACCGCCCGCCGAGCCACCGGCAGTTTTTACACGCCCCGTGAAATTGTGGACACCATGGCCACGATGAGCCTGCTGCACTATTTGCACCGCAAAACCGCCCTGCAAAGCCTTGACCCGGAGGCGACGTGGTGGATTGAGCGGCAAGTCAGGCGCATCGAAAATCCGGCGCTCAAAGAAAAAATCAAAGCCAAACTGGACGCATCAAGCGTACAATACGCCTGTAAAATCGGCATCCAGCCCATCGCCACAGAAATCGCCCGTTTGCGCTGCTTCCTGACCCTGATTGTCGATGAAAACATTGACGAGAGTCAGGACAACCGCGGCATTGAACCCCTGCCCAACCTCGAATTTAAATTTCTCACCGCCGATGCGCTCGTCAAACTGCCCGAAGAGGTTCAAGGCGAACTATTCAACGCCAACAACCAACTCGAAGAATTGCGCCGCCTGCGCCATGACTACCTGCAAAGCTATGGCGAATCCAAGGAAAATATCAGACAGAAATTTGGGCGTATCCAGCATCAAATCTATGGCGAGCAAATCGAGCAGGGAGTCGCCCTGAACGTCAACAGCCGAGCGTATTTGATCAGCGCCTGGCAACCCGCCGTATATTCAAATGCAGAAAAACGGCGGCGCACTGGCCCATCAATACACGCCGTGCAACTACCAAACCCACGAGCGCACCGGCGACATCTACGCCCTGTTCTATGAGCGCGGTATCGAGCTGCTCAGCGAGCAGGGGCACCTGTGTCTCATCACCTCCAACAAATGGATGCGCGCCCGATACGGCGCATCGTTGCGTCAATTCCTCAGCCGCCAAAACCCCTTGCGGTTGCTGGATCTGGGGCCGGGCGTCTTTACCGCCACAGTGGACACCAACATCCTGCTGGTGCAAAAAGCCGACAACCAAAACGCCCTGTACGCCCTCACGCTGGCCGAGAAATCCCAACTCGGCCGCCTGGCGCCAAGCGCTTGGCAACCCCTGCCCGCCCCGTCAAAAGCCGCCTGGATGATCCTCACGCCCACCCAACGCGCCCTCAAAGAAAAAATAGAACGCCTCGGCACCCCGCTCAAAGACTGGGACGTGGAGATTTACCGAGGAATCCTCACCGGCTGCAACGATGCCTTTATCATCAACACCGCCCGGCGGGATGCCCTCATCAAAGCCGACCCCAAAAGCGCCGACATCCTCAAACCCATTTTGCGGGGCCGCGACATCAAACGCTATCGGCATGAATGGGCGGGGCTGTGGGTGATTGCTACATTTCCGGCTTTGCGCTTAAACATCGACGATTATCCTGCGGTGAAACGCTACTTGCAGTCATTCGGCAAACGACTGGAACAAAGCGGCGCAAAAGGAAGCCGTAAAAAGACACGCAACCAGTGGTTTGAAACACAAGACCAAATCAGCTACCACCAAGCCTTTGAAAAGGAGAGGGTGGTGTGGACGGATATAGCTACCAAGCCTACTTTCAAAGTATTAGAGAAGGGTATCTATTTTAACAATACTGTTTACATGCTTTATGGGGCAAGCCCAAAGTATCTTAATGGAGTTTTAAACTCGCGAGTCATTGAATATTATTTTCCGCTGATTGCTACAGACTTAGGAGACAAGGGTAGCAGATATTTCAAGCAGTTTGTAGAGCAAATTCCCATCCCCGCCATCACCCCTGCCAATCAATCGCAAGTCAGCGAGATAGAAACGTTGGTGGATGCTATTCTCGGTATGAAGGATATAAAACCTATAAGGTTTGCGAAACCTTATAGGTTTGAAGAGGAGAAGGCAATCGACCGCCTGGTTTACAAGCTGTATGGCTTGACAGAGGGAGAGGTTGAAATTGTGGAGAAGGGTTGATGGGGGTATCTTGCGGGGGTGGGTTTAATATAAAAGTGCAGAGTGATGATCAATAAAATTTCTATAAAAAACATAGCGACTTTTGATGATAAGGGCATTGAGGCCACTGATCTGAAAAAGATAAATTTCTTTTATGGTGTAAATGGCAGTGGTAAAACCACCGTCTCCAACTTTGTCCATGAACCGAGCAACCCTAAATATAATGATTGTCAAATAGAATGGCAAAATGATACTGAACTAAAAACACTGGTTTACAATAAGGGTTTTCGCGAGCGAAACTTTGGCAAGGGAACAATTCCGGGGGTTTTTACGCTAGGTCAGGCTACAAAGGAAGAGATCAAAGCGATTGAACATAAAAAGGAAGAACAAACAAAGATTAAAGGCGAAGAAGTTCAGAAAAAGGAAACTTTAGAAAAGCAAACAGAGAAGAGGAGACAATTAAAAGAAGAGTTTAAAGAAAAGGTTTGGCAGTCCATCTACAAAAAACATGAAGAATATTTCAAAGAAGCCTTTAGGGGAGCAATAGGCAGCAAAGAGGCTTTCAAAAGCGAATTGCTCAGACAGTATGAGCAAAATGATTCTAACTTAAAAACTATTGAGGAATTAAAAGAAAATGCAAAAAATATTTTGGGCGAACGCCCTGAAAAAATATCAGAAATACCAGTTGTTGATTTTAATCGAATATCAGAGATAGAAACAGATGAAATATGGGAAAAGAAAATTATAGGGAAATCAGATGTGGGGATAGCCAAATTTATTCAGCGTCTGAATATTAATGATTGGGTAAATGAAGGGAGAAAATACCTACAACAAGAAGACGAAACTTGCCCTTTTTGCCAACAGGAGACCATCACAGCGAATTTTAGAAGTCAACTGGAAGACTACTTTGACGAAACTTTTTCGGATAACATCAAAAAGATTCAGGAGCTAACAGAGGGATATGTCAGACTTTTTGAAAATATCAGCAATGAGTTGCAACAAATTGAAAATAATCAAAAAGACACGCAGACAAAGCTCGATTTAGACAAACTCTCCTCGCCTTTAAAAACCTTCAGCAGTCAGGGAATAAACAACAAAGAACTTCTGAATAGCAAGCTAAAAGAACCCAGCAGAGAAATCACTTTAATAAACACGAAAGAACAGTTAGAAGCTATTGGAGGCTTAATTAATGCTGCTAACCAGGCAATTCAGCAACACAACAATATCGTGGATAACTATGAGACTGAGAGAAGGAAACTAATAAATGAAATATGGAAATATCTAATTCATAGCAACAGCACTGAAATTGAGGATTTTCTAAGAAAGGAAAAAGGACTTGAAAAAGGGATTCAGAATATTTCACAAGATGTTGAGAAACTGCGTAGGGATTATCAAACGCTTGATACAAAAATTAAAAACCTGACAAAAAACGTAACGAGCGTACAGCCGTCCGTTGACGCTATAAACGACACTTTACAATCTTTTGGTTTTGAAAATTTTAGGATTGCCCCTCATCAGACAGATAACAACCATCAGTACGTAATTCAAAGGGAAAACGGAGAACTGGCAGAATCCACTTTAA
This sequence comes from Gammaproteobacteria bacterium, assembly GCA_963422205.2. Taxonomy (GTDB): domain Bacteria; phylum Pseudomonadota; class Gammaproteobacteria; order Eutrophobiales; family Eutrophobiaceae; genus CAXMWX01. The sequence goes on from CAXMWX010000007.1 coordinate 21,354, forward strand.
GTGAAGGAGAAATCACGTTTATTACATTCCTTTACTTTATGCAATTAGCCGAAGGAAGTACAAATGAAGATAATATCACGGAGGACAGGGTTTTGATTGTTGATGATCCTGTTTCCAGTTTAGACAGCAACGTTTTATTTATCGTTAGCACTTTACTCAAAGAAGTTATAAAAGCGATTAAAAAAGATACAGGTAGTGTCAAACAAATGATTTTGCTCACACATAATGTATATTTTCATAAAGAAGTATCATTTATTAACGGGAGAATAAAGGAATGTAATGACGCTAACTGTTAGATCTTGAGGAAAGCAGAAAAAGTATCTTCCTTGCAAAGTTACGGAGTGAGTAACCCTATTCAAAATTCCTATGAGTTGCTTTGGAGTGAACTATTGCTTTGGAAAGATCCAGATAAAAGATGTAATAAATCAGCAACTACTATCCAAAATACAATGAGACGGATCATTGAAAACTACTTTAAAATACTTGGTAAGTATGGAGACGAAGATTTAATTAACAAGTTTGGAAATCCGCATGAAAAAGAAATATGCAGGTCATTGATTTGCTGGATAAACGAAGGTTCGCATACCATTCCGGACGACTTATTCGTGGAATCCTCAGACAATACAATCGACAACTACTTTAAAGTCTTTAAGTCGATTTTTCAAAAAACAGGGCATATTGAGCATTACAATATGATGATGAAAGAAAACCCAACAAGTCACTAATTCCTCTGCAAATGCAAGTTTGTGATTTGTACTACTAGGTAGCACAGCCCCAACAGCATAAGTCTGGAGTCTTGCGCCAAAGGGGAGGTGCTTTTTCGCTTGCTCCAATAGGTTGCACAGCATATCATTTGTTTAACTACATTTGTTCAACGCATGAAAACAACGACAGAAATCAGGATATTTGAATTGCTCAGTGAGAAATTCTCTCCCGAAGCATCAAAAGAATTAGTTAAAGAAATTAAATCCATGACGCAGGACGACTTGGCTGAAAGGATCGAATCAAAGATCATTTCCACGCTTACCTGGCGGTTGCTGTTTTTCTTTATTGCCCAGGTGGGCTTTACCATCACGCTCATTAAGCTGATGGGTCAATAAATGAGGGCATAAATCAACCACCGGCCGCAAGCCCCCCACCAGCACAAGTACGTAACCCAGGCTATACGAGTGGCACACTCCCTCCTTATGAACAGCCTGTGCAATCCCCTTACAAGCCCGTGAATGGAGACAGTTCAGCCCGAGGGGACTCCCCGCCCCGCCATCACCCCCACCAATCAATCGCTGGTCAGTGAGATAGAAACGTTGGTGGATACTATCCTCGGTATGAAACCATAAGGTTTGCGAAACCTTATAGGTTTGAAAAGATTGAACCAATGGGCGCAAAAGCCGTCGTTCCGAATCGCTGCCATCAACGCAAAAAAAGATCTTTTGATGCAATTTTATATAAAGAAACCTCATTGAAAGGCTGTTGTCTAAATGAAAGCACTGCCGCCGCATCGCCACTCGTTTTGATAAGAAACTCTCCCACTATGCTGGCTTTCTATTTATATCAATAAGTTATAATGCGAATAATAGGTAATATATTACGTATGATTGTGCATTTTCAGCAGGCAGATAACCCGGCAGATAACATGGACACGCCGTGTATGATGAACCCGGATGACCGGCTGGATTCAGGCCGGCGAGTTTGGATGATGAGATGACCGTACCGTCTGCCCGATCATTGGGCATGTTGTTACTGCTGACGCCTCATGTCGCCACCTTGGCGGTTGAGAAAATCGTCATTTCCGGGCTGTTCAAGGACAAGGCGATCGTCGAGATAGACGGCCAGCGGCGCATGTTGCAGAAGGACATCCCCTCCCCTGAGGGGGTCATCTTGAGACAGGCCAACAGCAAATTCGCCGTCCTTGAGATCGATGGCAAGCAAAAACAGTATCGCCTGGGGAGTCATATCGGTGCAAATTATGCCGTTGCCAGCGATGCCAGGATCGTGACCATCGCCCCGAATGCAAAAAATGATTACCATGTCAGCGGCAGCATCAACGGCTTTCAGGTCAGGTTTGTCGTTGATACAGGCGCCACGCTGGTCACCTTGAACAAAAATGTCGCCCGGCGTATTGGCATTCCCTATCGCCTTGAGGGACAAAAGCGGCCGTTCAACACCGCATCGGGAGTTGATGATTTTTATGTCGTCACCTTAAAGCAGGTCAAGGTGGGTGAGATTAGCTTAAACAACGTACAGGCCGCCGTCAGCCATAATGAATTTCCGCAACTGGTGCTGCTGGGTAACAGCTTTTTAAGCCGGGTGAACATGCAGCGCCGGGGGGCTATCATGCGGCTGTCTGATTAGAACAAAACGCTTAATTCCAGCCAACGCCTTTGATAAACTGATCGCCTGTATCACCGAGATTTAAGAAAGCGAGACGCACACCCTTGCACGAAAGGCGGCCGGGTTGGGTTTGCAAGAACAGCCTCTATAAATTCATCTGCCTTGGAGAAATCACAGTATGTGTTTTTATGCACGTTTAATTCGCAGGGCCGGAATCACCGACTCCGACCATGTGCTTGCAGTTTGCGCTGGCGAATTTGACCGGGCAATCCTTGAGTCCGCAGGCGTGAAAAACGCGACTATTTCGAATCTCACCCCCCACCCCCCGGAGCAAGACACCTGTTCGCCCTATCGCTGGCAATCACTGGATGCTGAATTGATTGCATTAGATGCCTTGAGTGTCGATTGGGTTTGTGTTCATGCCGGCTTGCATCATTGTGCATCACCACACAAGGCGCTTTGTGAGATGCTTCGAGTGGCTCGAAAGGGGGTTTTGGTTGTCGAAGCGCGCGACAGTTTTCTTATGAGGCTGGGAGTGCGGCTGGGAATCGCTGTTGATTTTGAATTAGAGCCTGCGGCGTTGTCGAACGGTTATTCTGGTGGCTATCGCAATACTGGATTACCAAATTATATCTATCGCTGGACTGAACGGGAAGTAGAAAAAACCGTTTACTCATTCGACCCAAGCGAGGAGTTTACCCTATCTTATGACTACGGATATCGCATTCCAGATGGCCGCATTGAAATGACCAGGAGTTGGGTGAAACGAGTGGCTATGCGTTTAGGATTTTTTGCCGTTGCTATCTTAAAACACCTGATGCCAAGGCAAGGAAATCAATTTGGCTTTATATGCAAACGCACTGGAAAATTACGACCGTGGGTTCGCATGAGTGAAACCGGGCCAACCGCAGATATGGAATATATTTCCCTGCATTTGAAATCCGGGATGCCCAAGGCATGGACAAAGAGGTAAAACGGAAGGCGTAAACCTAACAGGGCCGGTGCGGGTATTTTTGAATACCAGGCATGGATAGAGACATATCCCGGCAGGATGACTGGGATCAGTTAAGGCTCCGGTCAACTCGGGCTGAAAAACAGGCCGGTAATCCTTACAACGCCAAAGCGCCCAGGCTGGCGCCCCCGCAGATATACCAGGTCTGGCCGGTGATAAAATCACTCTCATCCTCACACAGAAAGGTCACCACCCGCCCAATGTCCGCCGCCGTTCCCAGACGCTTGACCGGCACGCTCCCGGCGATTTTCTGCTGCTGCTCGCTGTCCTCCGGCACAAGCTCATGGAACATCTCGGTGATGATCGGCCCGGGGGCAACACAGTTCACAGTGATATGATCTTTCGCCAGCTCCAGCGCCCAAGTTCTGACCATCCCTATCTGGCCGGCCTTGGTCGCCGCATAGTTCGTGCGTGTGCTTAAACCCAGCACGCCACGGGAGGAGATCAACACGATACGGCCAAACTGGCGCTGGCGCATCTGCGGAATAAATGCCTGTGCCAGCGTGATGGCGCTGCCGAGGTGCAGCTCGGTCAGATAATCCAAATCATCCAGTTGCACATCTTCCAGCAGGGCCGGCCTGATCACCCCGGCATTATGAATAAAATGCGTGACCCGGTGAGCAGCGGCAATTTCCCCGGCCAGCTCCGCCGTCTGCTGGCGGTCGGCCAGGTCGCCAGGATAGCTCACCAGATTCCGATGCTGATATGCGGGCGCCTGCCTGGAAATATTTACGACATGCGCCCCCGCCGCAAGAAAACGCCGACTGATATCGGCACCGATACCCCGATTACCGCCTGTCACCACCACGGTATGCGCCCGCTCACTCATCACTGTTCACCCTTCTGTCAACGCCGTTATTCTCTCATATTCTGTAGCAGGCACACCCGCCACCGTGGTGGCAACAAACACCACCTCATCATTGCTGTCGATCACCGGATGCACGTACACTCTGGTGCCCGTCTGGAGACAGCGCTCACTGACAAACGCATACAACACCACGCCACAATCCAGCCGGATGTTCGCGACATGCCAGGGGGCATGTTCACGAAAAAACGCCTGTGTGCTGGCATGGACACGGCTCCAGGCCATGACCACACCCTCAGCACACACCGGCTGCCAGGTCAGCTTGTCAGACAGGCACTGCCGACAATTATCCCGGGGCGGGTACTGCACCGCCTGACACGGTTCACAGACTTGCAGGCAAAGCCCGCCGCCCGCCGCCCCCTGCCTGATGTGCTGCCAATGGCCACTGCGTTGCCAGCGTACAAGCCTGCTCATGACTGCCCTGGCTGCGATAAAATAACCGCACTGCTGCACAGGCAGCGATCATAGTTCACCATACCATAACCGCTCACCAGGCCACGGGTTGCACCCGCCACCCGGTTGGGCAGATCAGGCTCAAGCAACTGTCGCAATGCCTCCACCGTGCCGAGAAAACCGCCCGCCGCCCCCGCCTGCCCGGCTGAGAGCTGGCCGCCGCTGGTGTTATGTGGCAGCCCGTCACCACACCAGAGCAGCGCTGTCTCTTTCACAAACTCCGCCCCCCTGCCCGCCTCACAAAAGCCGAGATTCTCCATCTGCATCAGGGAAATCACCGGATAATCATCGTAGGTCTGCAAAAAATCCATCTCCCCCGGGCCTACCCCGGCCATCTGATACAGGCTGTCCTGATAGGCCAGCCAACCCCCACGAACAGGCAGCGGATCATCACAGAAGGCATTGTGATTCTCAGCCGCGGCGAGGATCTCCGCATAAGGCAGTTGCAAGGCACGGGCGTGCGCTATCGACATCACCAGAAAACCCTCCGCACCGGCAACCGGCATGACGCAATCAAACAGATGCAGCGGCTCGGCAATCGGCCGGGCATTAAGATAGGCATCCATCGTCAGCGGCTCGGGAAACAGCGACATGCCCGCCGCCAGGGCATTGGTACGCTGGGCGAGGCAAAGCCGGCCGAAATCCGCCCGGACAGCGCCGTATTGCTCCATGTAATGCTGCGTGATCATGGCGAAGACCAGGTTCGGCCCGGCGGCGGCACAGGGATAAACTGCCTCCGCTGAGAACCGGCTGAAGTTGGCAATCAGCTGAGCAAAGCTGTGTGCATCGGCGGTATCGGCACCGATACAGGCGATCACCTCAGCATCACCGGCCTGTATCGCCCGTGCCGCCCGCTTGACGGCCACCGGCCCGCTGGCACCGCCCATGGGCAACTGCTCCAGCCAGTTTGCCGTGAGGGAGAAATACTCAGTCAATGAGACCACGGTATCCGGCGCCAGCGTGAAGCTGGCGATCAACAGACCATCGACATCGGCTTTCGCCAGCCCGCTTTGCTGTAACAGGCTATGCAGGGCAGCAGCAGCAAAATAGGCCGCCGACTTATCGCTTCGCCGGCGGTAAGGCAGATGCACCGGCGCCACTACGGCCACGCCCTCGTAGGCTTGTGCCGCCATCAGTATGATCGGTAAGACCGGCGTTTGCGCGCCCGCCGGTCGATGGCCTGCTGCCGGTCAACCAGCACCGCCAGTTGTTGTTTGACTTCGCCGCGGCGTATTTTTTGCGAGGCCGTCATCGGCAAGTCCTCAACAAAGCAATAGTAAGCGGGCAGCTTGTAGTAGATTAATTGCCGGGCGCAAAAGTCAAACAACTCAGAGGCAAGCTCCTCCCCGCCAATGAAACGGGCAGCGAGGATAATACAGGCGCCCACCTCCTCGCCACGCAAGCCGGTCATAGACCGGCACCACCACGCAGTTAGCCACCGCCGGGTGTTGCAAAAGCACGTTCTCCACCTCGGTGGCGGCAATGTTCTCGCCGCTTCGGCGGATAATGTTCTTACGCCGATCAACAAAATAAAAAAAGCCGTTTGCATCAACGTACACCACATCGCCCGTGTGGAAATAACCGCCCTCCCAAGCAGCTTGGGTCGCCGCCTTGTCCTTGTAGTAGCCGGAGAAAAACCCGCGGCGCGGCACATCGCCCGCCATCCTGATCAGCAATTCGCCCGCTGTGCCCGCCGGCGCATCCTCACCTGTCTCATCCACCAGCCGGTATTCAATCGCATTCAGCGGCCTGCCGATGCAGCGCTGGCCGACATGTCGCGGCTCCTGATGCGCTGAGATGCACACGCCAGCGCCAGTCTCGGTCATCGCCCAGGCCTCTATCAGCGGGAAGCCAAAGCGTGCCTCAAACGCGGCCTGATGTTTGGGATCGATACCGGCACCCAGGCCGAATCTGATCTGTGCGCCCACATCATCGGCGGGCGTCTCTGGCAGGGTCAGCAGAATGGCCGGCATCACCCCCAGATAATGCAGACAGGTCGCCCTCGATTCCCGCACTGTCTCCCACCAAGTGCCAGCATGAAATCGATCCAGTTGTATGATGCAGCCGGCGCTCATGATCATGGCCATGGTCGAACAGCACAGGGCATTCATGTGTACCAGAGGCAAAGGGGTTAAGAGCCGCTCCCGGCCGTAGTCCAGCGTACAATACCCGCCGAGGCGCAAGTACCACTCGCCCATGCCGATGAAGTACGCATTCGACAGCAGGCAGCCCTTGGGTTTGCCGGTGGTGCCGGAGGTATAGAGCAAGGTGGCCTCATCGCCGATGCCAACGGCCTCATCCGCAGCGGGCGGCGGGGTTTCTGCCAGCTCACACAGGCTGTCTGTGATTAACGCCGGAACGCCGGCATCGGGCCGTTCCAGCGCCGCCGTCACGGCCTCCCGGTGGGCCGGCAGGGTCACCACCAGCGCACAATCGCTGTGCGTGATCACATAGGCCATCTCCTCAGCAAGCAAGGCGGAATTGACCGGCACCACGCTGATCCGAAGCGCATTCAAGGCCAGAAAGTGCAGAAAAAATTCAGCCCGGTTATCCAGCACCAGCGCCACCCGCTGACCGCCGCCGTAGCCGGCCTGCTGGTAGGCCAGGCGCAAGGCATCTACAGCCGCCAGTGCCTCGCCATAGGTATACTCAACGGCCGTATTGGCATACCCCTGAACATAGGCCCGGGTTGCCTGGGGCGGGATATGCAGAAAGGCATGATCCGGGCACTCGGCAGCGGTCTCACAAAATGCGGCGTAAACCGTTCTGCCCATCAGTCACCCCCATAAATCAACCGGCTTGTGATTGCCATAATTGCTTTGCAAACAAACGGCGCTCGCGCACCGCTGCCTGGCTGTGATCGGTGACGGAGAAGGCCCAGGCCGAGATAAAGGCCGCGCTCATTGAGAACACAGTCGGGTACGCATAAGGGAATATCGCCTCTTCAAAGCCGATCACCTTCACCCAGACAACCGGGCTGATGATAATCAGCACAACCGACATGAACAGACCGACATACCCGCCTGCCAGGGCGCCCCGGCTTGTCAGCCCCGGCCAGTACATTGTCAACACCAGCACGGGGAAAATTGGCACTGGCCGCAATCGACAAGGGCAGGGTCGCCAGCACGCCGACATTCTCCCCCTCAAAGACGATGGCCAGGAGCACAGCCGCCATGCCCAGCAGCACCACAGTCAGCCGTGACAGGTTTAACTCCTCTTGCTCACTACAGCGCCCCTGACGTAACACGTTGGCAAATACATCATGCGAGACAGTCGCGGCGGCAGAGAGGGTCAGGCCGGAAACAACCGCCAGGATGGTGGCAAATGCCACGGCTGAGATAAATCCTAAGAAAATATCGCCGCCGATGATCTGCGAGAGATGAATGGCGGCCATGTTACTGCCGCCAGCGAGCGACAAGCCGCCCTCGGTAAACAACGGATGACCGACCAGAAAACAGATAGCCCCCAGGCCGATAACGCACACCAGCAGTTGAAAATAGCTGATCAGCATCAGCGCAACCACAGCGGAGCGGCGCGCCTGTTTTGCATCCGGGACGGTAAAGAAACGCATCAGCACGTGCGGCAATCCGGCCGTGCCGCCGATAAAAGCGAGACTCAACGAGACCACAGACAGGATGTCCGGGTACAGCCCGCCGGGCTGCATGATCGCCTCGCCCTCTGGATGGCGGGCAACCGCCTCCTGTGCCAGCCCAATCAGCGAGAAATCAAGATGATACAACACCCCGAATGCCAGCATCGTGCCGCCACCCAGCAACATAACGGCCTTGATGATCTGTATCCAGGTCGTCGCTATCATCCCGCCGAAGGAGACATAAATCGTCATCAGCAGACCCACGGTAATGACCCCCTGTGCGTAGCTGAGCGGAAACAGGGCCTCCACCAGCGTCCCGGCGGCCACCATTTGTGCAAGCAGATAAGGCACGGCCACCGCCAGGGTGCCGCAGGCCGCCAGGATACGCAGCGGCCGGGGATTGAAGCGGTGTGTGATCACATCAGCAAACGTATACGAGCCGAGGTTACGCAGGCGCTCGGCAATCAGCAGCAAGACCACCGCCCAGCTCATCACCAGGCTGACAAGAAAATACAGGGCATCATAGCCGGCCATGAACAGCAGCCCCACCATGCCCAGCAAGGATGCCGCTGACATATAATCCCCGGCGATAGCCACCCCGTTCTGAAAGCCCCCCAAGGAGCGGCCAGCGGCATAGAAATCAGCCCTGGAGCGGGTGCGGAGCGCCGCCCATGTCGTGATCAGCAAGGTGGCGATGAGAGAAACAGCAGGAACGTGACGATGGCGGCGTAATTCGGTTGTTCAGCACCGTTGTCCGCTAAAATCGCTGCCGGGAAAAAACACCCCGGCGGGCAGTGCGACCAGATATAACAAGGAAGGTCTCACCATTTCAGGTGCGCTGTTCGCCCTCGGCGTCCTCATCGGCCTTGTTCAGGCGATAGACATAATAGGCCGCCGCTGAAACGACAGCCGCTATGATGCCCAGTGCGAATATGACCCCCAGAGAATAGACCGCCCCCGGATAGACTTCACGCCCCATGATGGCCGGCATGTAGACTGACAAAAAGTCAAACGCAAACAAGGCAACAAGCAGGCCGGCCAGCAACAACGCCGCCAGCCGGGTTGAGGTTTTTTTTGTTATCCTGGCGGGCGGCTGAGGCCATCGCCTGCTGTTCGCTCATCGGCGGCATCGCATCTGCCCGGCCTATAAATACAGCAGGATGTTAGTCATCGCCGCATCACAGTTGATGAGATCGACCCGCTTGTGCAGGATACGATAACCTGCATCGGTCGGTTTCAGTTTGTGGGTATAGGTCCCGCCGAAGACATCCTGCACCTCCCGCCGGTATTGCAGCATGATGAATTTTGAATAGACCTGCAAGGCACCGGCCTCATCCACCCCATCGAACATGACATTGCTGATGATATGGCTGCAACGGGGCGCAGGCTGCAATGAAAACGCATTCGGGTGGCGGAAGCGCTTGATCCTGACCGCCCGCAACAGGCCGGTTTCGTATATCAGGGACAGGTGGTTTTGCGGATCAGGCTGGGCCGGGCTGGCCGGTACCCAGTACTCGCCATCATCGCCGTACAATGCCTGCCACTCATCCCAGCGCTGCTCATCCAGCAAGCGCGCCTCGTGGTACAAGAACTGCGCCAGCCCCCCCGCATCCACCTGCCCTGCCGCCTCGATGGCATCCACGGCGGCACTCATGCCGGTGTGCCGGTGTTGAGCATATAATTTTTCCAGGCCTGGAATTGATGGCGAAAGACCATGTCACTGGTGCCGGTGGCTTGTTTCACCCCATCTGTGATGACATCGGCGTTGAGATAGCGGTGCTGGCTGACCCATTCATTTTGATCTGTCACATTCAACCCCTGCTGCATCCGGTGATAGGCTTCCCAGTCATCCGGGCCAACCAGATTCGCCTGTGAGTTAATGAGATTGCAATAGGTGATCGAGCGCTGGAACAGCTCCTCAGGCGCCCCAAGCTGTCTGAACACCCAGGATTCAATCACCGTCTTGTCCACCGCCAGCGGCTTGACCACGCGCACGGAGGTGATCGCCCCTTTCAGAGTAAAGCCGGGGTAGACCACGGTATTGTGCCGGTTGACCGACAGGATCTGCCTGGCCTTCTCTTCGCCATAGCGCGCTATCAACGCCTCTGCATAGCCGGGAATGGGGGAGTAGGCGGAATGGATACTGACCTCGCCGCCGGTCACACTGTGGCCATACTGCCAGGCGGTCAAGCCCATGGCTTCAAAAAAATCATAATCACTGGTGAACGGTGCCAGCATTTCCAATTCAAACGGCACCGCATCCTGCTTGTCCGTAAACCGATCCTCAAACACCCGCTTCGCCGTGCCACTGGAGGACTGATGCACCACCATCGGATGCATCGCATCATTGAGGTTCTCCACGAACATCTTCCAGTTGCTGTCGTGCAGGTAACGAAAGCAGCCGCCCGCTATCTCAATCCGGCCCTCTGGCGAGCGCTCTACCAAATTATCAATAGAGGCTGCCGCCCCCCCAAGCCAGGTGATCAAATCCACCCCCTCGGCAGATAAACTGGCAAACACCAGCCCGTGATAGCTCGCCACCCGTGCCACTTTTTGCAGAGAATTAATGGGATGGTCTTTGTCAAACCCCGTGCCCTGATAACCCGCCTGCCCCGGCGTGTGCAGTAGCCGACCATCGGTATCATAGACCCAGCCATGGTAACAACAACGCAACTGCCTGGCATGACCACAGGTATCACCAACCAGTTGCGCCCCCTTGTGGGCACAGCGGTTAAACAGCACGTGGATGTTACCATCGCTATGGTGCGTCATGATGACCGGCTGATTGGCGATGGTCGTGGCAAAATAATCGCCGGGATTTGGCACCTGGCTGACATGCCCCACATACAGCCAGGCACATCCCCAGATCCGCTGCATCTCCAGTTTGAATATCTCCGGGTCGGTATAGACATCTCGGTGGACAGAGTCCGACCGAATCAGTGAGGACAGATACGCATCGCTGTAGTCTTTCACAAGGCTGCCTCCTTAACATGAAGCCAATACAGAACGGCGAAATCAACAGGCCGCCTGCAAACGCGGTAACATCGCTCGATAGTGCCTGCCAGGTCATGGTATAACAAGCCCTGCTGATAGGAAAGCCGCTTGTGCCTGACAGGCGTGCGTAAGATAATAAACGGCTTTCATTTTCAGGTAAGTCAGCATGGCTAAACTCATACCGGAGTCCGTCTTTAGCAGTGGTGAAGTGACGGCAGGGGAGAAGATATCTTGAAGGGCTTTGCGAGACGGGCTGGATGATTCCGCCCGGGTTTGGTATGAGCCTCGGTTTCCGCAGGAATACCGGCCTGATATTGTGGCCTATATTCCGGGGCTCGGATTGCTGATTTATGAGGTCAAAGACTGGAGTCTTGACAGGATTGTTCAGATCAATCCGAACCAATGGCAGGTCAGGTGTGGTGCGTCCGTGAAAGACCAGAGATCACCCTACCAGCAGGCCAGGGAGTATTACCACAAATTAAACCCATCGCTTCAGCGGCAGACATCCCTGATCAACTCCTCTGGGCACAACAAGGGCAAGGTCAAAATCCCCATTGCGCCCGCCGTGATATTTCCCAACATCAAGAAATCCGCCTTTATTGAAAGCGGCTATGATAAGGCGCTGGATACGGATAGGTGCCTGTTCAACGATGATCTAAAGGCCATTGCGGCGGAGGATGAGCCGAAGAGGACAAGGGACACACTGAAAAAGCACTTCAAGGCCTGGTGGCGGCATGATGCGTTATCAGCAGAGGAACTGGCCATCTTAAAGGACGAGTTGCATCCTGAAATCACCTCGGTGCAAAAAGACAAAGGCGGAAAAGAGAAAGTCATTATCCTTGACCCGTATGTTCTGTAAATATCCATATCAAACCTATTATTTACATTAGAATAATCATATAAATTTATAATTTATATATATTTTATAATTTATATATATTTTATAACTCATAAATTGAGTATCAGGAACACGTGGCGCGCAAGGTCATGGACTCCGGCCACAGCATTGTTCGGGGGGTCGCTGGCAGCGGCAAGTCGCTGGCGTTGTGTGCAAAGGCCATACTCATCACACAAGCACACCCGCCATGGAACATCCTCATCACCTGCTACAACCTGGCCCTGGCGAGCCAACTGACCCACTACATCGAGAGTTTCCGTAACAGAGAAGGGCAAGCCTTGAGAATATAAAAATTGCTAATATTCACGCATTGTGCCGAGATTTGTGCGCTAAATACGGCGTAGTTCGCTCACCTTACATCATCGAAAAACAGTTTCGGTCAGACCCGGCTATCGCCTCTCTTCCTGAACATGAGCAGGAAGCAAGAGTTGAGGAGGCGATGAGCGCGCTGCTGGGTCAGGATTTACAACGCATCGGAAAGGTGGCGGTCGATAAATACCATGCGATCCTGATGGACGAAAGCCAGGATTTCCACCCCCGTTGGCTGTCCGCCCTACCGCTTCTCCTGGCTGAGGAACCGAACTTCCTGCTGCTGGCCGAGGACCCTAAACAGAAAATCTATCCCAGAAATTTTTCCTACATCCAGGCAGGAATCCATGTACGAGGCGCGGGAGGGTGCAGAAGCCATACACTGCCGATTGGCTACCGCAGCACGCGCGAGATCATTATTCCTGCCTCCAGGCTGGTAACAAAATCCCGTTGGGATACCTTTTATCGGGACTACATTGAACAGGAGGACAATCTGGAAGCGAAAGAAAATGCGATGCGGACAGGCCAGGCACCGACAGTCACTGTATCGGCCAGTTATTCAGCGATATGCCAGCACATTGCCAGCGACATAGCCGGCAAGCGAAAAGACGGCTATGCCTTCTCGGATATCGGCATCCTGTACCTGGTGCGGGCAACGCCGCCAGCATCGCCGCATGAATTACCGTTAAACAGCGTAAAGATTAATTATGTTGCAGGGTTGAGAGCAGCGCTGACAGCAGAAGCGATACCGTACTTCTGGCAGGCAGAAAATCAGGAGACGAAAAAAAGCGAGGATCTGCTCAGGGATGCGGTCACCATCACCACGATTTTTTCCGCCAAGGGGCTGGAATTTGAAGCCGTTTATATCGTTGGCCTGGCGTGTTTCCCCTGGCATAAGAGGAACGAGCGAGAGAATGCCTCCATGCTGTATGTGGCGATGATGTACGCAAAATCGGCATTGTCCATGTACTCCAAGCGGGATACTGGCTATGTGAAAAAAATTCAGGCGGCCATAGAGGGTATGAAAAACATGCCCTTGGCGTAAGGCAGACAGCCATCACCCCGATGCCATCGGCAGCATGACAGCCAGGCAGCCTCTGAAGACCGCTTATCCAGAAAACGCCTGTATACCGGTCTGCGCCCGTCCCAGGATCAGGGCATGGACATCGTGCGTACCTTCATAGGTATTCACCGCCTCCAGATTCATCAGATGGCGGATGACATGAAACTCATCGGCGATACCGTTGCCGCCGTGCATGTCCCGGGCGATGCGCGCAATCTCCAGCGCCTTGCCGCAGTTATTACGCTTCATCAACGAGACGATTTCCGGTGCCGCCTGACGGCTGTCAATCAGACGGCCGAGTTGCAGCGCCCCTTGCAGCCCCAGGGTGATCTCGGTCTGCATATCAGCCAGCTTCTTTTGAATCAACTGGTTTGCCGCCAACGGCCTGCCAAACTGCTTTCTATCCAGCGTATACTGCCGGGCAGCATACCAGCAGAACTCCGCCGCCCCCATTACCCCCCAGACAATCCCGTAGCGCGCCCTGTTAAGACAGCCAAAAGGCCCGCCCAGCCCGTTCGCATGGGGCAGATAATTCTCATCCGGCACAAACACATCATCCATGACGATCTCGCCCGTGACCGAGGCACGCAGGGAAAATTTACCTTCGATCTTCGGCGCCGACAAGCCCGCCATCCCCTTGTCCAGAATAAAACCCCGAATCACCCCGGCATCATCCTTGCCCCAGACAATAAACACATCCGCCAGCGGTGAATTGGTAATCCACATCTTGTTCCCCGTCAGGCGGTAGCCACCCGCCACCTTGCGCGCCCGGGTCTTCATGCCGCCCGGATCAGAGCCATGATCCGGCTCGGTCAGGCCAAAGCAGCCCAGCCAGTCGCCACGCGCCAGCCGGGGCAGATATTTCTCGCGCTGCTGCTGATTGCCATAGGCATAGATCGGATACATCACCAGGCTGGACTGCACACTCATCGCCGAACGATACCCCGAATCCACCCGCTCCACCTCTCTTGCCACCAGCCCGTAACTGACGTAGCTGGCCCCGGCACCGCCGTAGTGTTCGGGCAGGGTAACGCCCAACAAGCCCAGCTCCCCCAGCTCACGCATGATCGCCACATCAAACTCCTCATGCCGGTTGGCTTTCAGGATACGCGGCATCAGTGAACCCTGGCAATAATCCTGCGCCGCCTGCATGATCATACGCTCATCATCCTGTAACTGGGCGGTCAAATGCAACGGCTCGGCCCAGTTAAATTTGCCTTCAACTGTCCCCCCGGAAGTCCCGCCAGCCCCTGTTGTTTGTGCGCTCGCCTGTGTCATATTCTCTTAACCTGTAGGTTGCCTCAACTGTCTGCCCATTGTAACGAGTATGGCGAAAAAATTTAAACCTGATGCGTCAGTGCCAGGCTGCCTTTGCGTGCCCGTATGTTCTATAAACATCTGTATAAAACTTATTATTTACATTAGAATAATCATATAAATTTATAATTTATATATATTTTATAAATCATAAATAATGAAGGGATGGCAGAAGGCGAACACGGGCAGGACATCAAGGCCAGGACTGATACGTGTTCCAGTACCGCCGCTGTCCGTCCGTTTGCCCATTGGTTACCACCTGCCCACCCCTATCGCTTTATTGTCTTTATCCGCGCTTTAGTCTTACAATAAGCACAACACAAAACACATCCCCCGTACCTATGCCAAATAAAACCGCACTAACTGTCAGCATAATCAATCGGCATGGGCTATTACGTTGAGTAACAAGAGACCACAGACATGAACATGGCAACCCTGATGATGGCGACTATTGGCACAGGCATTTCCCTGGCTGGTCTGATGATTGGCCTGGTGGCCTGGCTTCGAGCCGATACCCGCCGCATGGAAGATCGCTTGCGTGAAGATATGCGCCGCATGGAAGACCGATGGCAGACGGATATGAAAGTCCTGCGTGAGGATATGAAGCAAATGGAAGAGCGCTGGCAAGCAGAAATCGCGGCAATCCGCAATGAAATGGCCGAAATCCACGAGGACATCAACGCCCACCGCAAGGAGACGGCCCAGTTGCGCGAGCGCATGGCGCATCTGGAAGGGCTGCTTGATGGGCTTCGTGAGGCCATCGTTGCTCGTGCCGCCGCCTGAGTGATCTGATTACCCATGCAATACCCAGTCAACACCAAAGGGACAGCCATGACCAACACCAGGCCACACATTAGCAGCAAGGAGGTATTAAACCCATGAGCCAAGTCGCCTTTGACACCCTGAAATTTACTGAGACCCTGAAACAGGCGGGTGTCCCTGAGCAGCACGCCAAGGCCGAAGCGGTGGCCATTCAGGGCGCACTTGGTGAAGCCTTGAATACGCAGGTGGCAACGAAAGAGGATATTCAGAAGCTGAAGGACGACATGCAGGCATTCAAGGATGAGGTGAAAGCAGATACGCAAGGTTTGAAGGGCGAGATACAGCACATAAAAATTGAGATGCAAGACATCAAGGGCAGCCAGCATTCGTTGAAGCTGATGCTCAATTTCATCTTTGCTTTTTCTCTGGCCATGTTACCCATACTATTGGGCATACTCTGGAAACTGTTCATTCCGGCAGGTTGATTTGTGACTGGACAATCAACTATACAACAAGCAGAATGCACACAAACACCAGTACCGAGATAACCATGACCCGGCCCGACATTAACCCGCTCGACAACCCCGCCCGCCACCATCTCGGTAGCATTGCCAGACCCAAAAATAACGGCCTGATCAGCAGCTTATCAAATTCCCTATCTGCTATTAGACGCTGTTATCTACCCCCCACCCACAAATAAAAAACCAATTAAATCAAAAATTTATAAGATTATTAAGAGAATATTTCTACGGGAGATATTTATATAGGGGCTACTTATATAAGAGCTACCTAAAGAACCACCTAAAACCCAATTCCACCAATTTCCGATACAAGGCAAGGCTTGCCGCCTTTGCCCTGCTTATCGGCCCCATGATCAACCCCAAGCAGTCCCATGCGGAGGCAGAATGCGGGGCGATTCCGGCAGATAGCAACACAGTCACCTGCACCACCACCACTTACACCACCCCCACAAACAACATCACCTACGGGTTGGTGCAGGGCACCACGGTCTACAATGGCCTGGGCGTAGATGGGTTGACCCTAAACCTGAACGATGCGATGTTACGCATCCGCACCAGCGGCGCAGGCATCGATACATTGGGCCTGAGTCGCGACATCAGTCGGGTGGGAGAAGCTCTTCCTAACTTGTTCAACTCCAACGGCGATGCAGTGGTGGTGCTTGGCTCCCCCACCTCCAGCGCCCCCATCACCATCAACGCCACCCGTTTTGATACCATCACCACCACCAACCAGCGGGCGCATGGGCTGCTTGCCCGCCACTTTGGCAGCGGCGATGTCAACGTCACGCTGGCGGCTGGCACCATCACCACCATGAGCTTCGGTGCCCACGGCGTGAGTGCCAGCACCGCTAACCTCCCGCAGGCGACGCTCAATGGCAATGCCACGGGCGTTGCAGCACCCCCCGTGCCATCGGTAAAAGACAATGAAATCAGTATCCTGATGAGCGGCGGCGGCATCACCTCTGGCGATGGGGGGGGCGACCCCAGCCGCACCGCCTACGGGCTACACAGTCACAGCACCAGCACCGGGGAGGCCAGCATCGGCATGGGCGGCGGCATCATCACCAATGGCGACTCGGGTCACGGGGTGTTAGCCAGCAGCTTCGGCATTCTCTTTGGCACTTTTAGCAACGCCACGGCTACGGCCAGGTTCAGTGGCGGCAGCATCACCACCAGCGGCAATTTTAGCCATGGCGTGTCGGCAGACACCGATAATAATTCCTCAACCGCCATCATGAACGGTAACGGCGTGATTACCGCCAGCGGCAGGTATTCGCGTGGCGTATTTGCTCTCCAAAGAGGCGCTGGCGGCACGGCGCGGATGGAACTATTCAGCGGCAGCATCACCACCACCGGGGATGGTTCGAGTGGCCTGTATATGTGGGGTGGTAATGGGGGCTCGACCGCAACCATCACCGCCGCCGTACATGGCGGCAGCATCGAGACCAGTGGCGGCTCCGGTCGCGGGGTGCAAGTTCGAACCTATGGCATGCATGATATTGCCGGGGTCACCATGAGTGGTGGGACAATCCAAACCGGCGGGGCGAACGGCACCGCCGCCGAAGCCTACGGACTCTTTGCCACCAACAACGACAGCGCGACCACCGCCAGCCTTACCGCCGAGATCACCGGCGGCAGCATCACCACCCGCGGCCCGCGGGGGCACGGGGTGGCGCTCTCTATTCGCAGTACCAGTGGCACCGCATCGGCGACCTTTAGCGGTGGCAGCATCCGCACCGCAGGCGAGACCGCACGCGGCCTGTTGGTGGTCAGCAGTGGCACCGGCGCGGCATCGGCCAGCATCAGTGGCGATACCACGATTACCGCCACCGGCAGGGATGCCGATGGGGTGCGAATCGCCTCCGCAAGCGGCACCTTTGATCTCGACATTACCGGCGGACAGATCACCTCAGGCACGGACGCGGCGGCAGCCATCCACAGCTTCGCGGCAGGCGGCGGGGATTTTCTGCAATTTAACAACCTGAGCTCGGGCGACTTCACCCTCACCGGCAGCGATGCCACCGGCTTTTCCGGCACCCACTCGGCGATTACGGGCGGGTTCCGGGGCGTGAATTCACTTGCTGCCAACGACCCCCTAACCGGCGGCGCAGTCCACAACCTGATCGGCCTGAACCGGAACGCCACCTGGACGTCGGATAGCCAGGGCATACGGTATGCCGTGACCGAAGGCACAACCACCCGCAGCCTGGGATTATTCCATTTTGAACAATTCACCGGTGGCACGGGCAACGATACCTTCAATGTGGGCTTCAACGACGATATCGACATCAATGGCGGGGCAGGCGATGACCGCTTCAACCTGAGCGGGCTAATCACGGGCAATCTGACCGGCGGGCCCGGCGATGATGTGCTGACCCTCACCCTCAACACCGGCGGCTTCCTCAATGGCAATGCCAACCTCGGGGCGGGGGATGATACCTTGACCCTCAACACCGGCGGCAGCATCACCGGCAATGTGTCCCTCGGTGCGGACAGCGACACCCTTTCTTATGCCAACCGCAGCACGGCCGTCAGCGTGACCCTGGCTTCCAGCGCCGCCAATGGCTTTACCACCACCATGGGCGGGGCCACCGGCATCACCGGCACGGTCAGTGACATCAACACCCTGACCGGCGGCACGGGTATGGATACCCTCACCGGCTATGATGCCGATGCCACCTGGACGCTGGGCAGAACCGGCAACAGCGGCAGCAACACCTATGCCGTCACCGTTGGCACGGGAAACAGCGCCAGCACCCGCCGCCTGACCTTCGCAGGCTTTGAGAACCTCACCGGCAGCGCGATGGTGGATAACTTCACCATCACCGGCAGCCACACGGGCAATCTCAGCAGCGGGGCGGAGGACGATGTGTTTACCCTCTCCGACAATGCCATGCTCACCGGCAACATCGACACCGGCGATGGCGATGATACGGTGACGGTCGGTAATATGGCCAGTGGTGCCAGCATTGTCGGCAACATTACCCTGGGCGATGGCGATGACACCCTGACCATTGCCAATGCCGCCGTCCGCATCAGTGGTCTGGCCGATGGCGGGCCGGGCATGGACACCCTGAACGGCCTGGAGCTGTTCCGCGAGGCCAGCGCCAGCACCATCTTCAGCTTCGTCAACTTTGAGAACGTCAATGGTGAGACAGAACTGCTGACCAACCTGCCGGTAGTGGCGATAACCGAAAACAATGGGGCAAGAGGATTTGCGCCTCGCCCTGTGGCTCCGGTAGTGCCACCGGTGGTTCCGATGCCTCAGCCACCGGCTCCCGTGGTTCCTCCTGTAGTGCCTCCAATGCCGATAACTCCTGTGAATCCGATGCCGGTCGCTCCGGTGGGTCCCATGCCGCCTGCTACGGGAACGGACAGCCAACCCATCACCCCGCCACCGCCAGGCACACCCACCCCAGGCACAGGCACGGGGACAGGGACAACGACACCGCCCACCCCAGGCACAGGCACGGGGACAGGCACAACACCACCGCCCACAGGCGGCACAGGCACACCCCCACCGCTCACCACCGGCACGGGGACAGGGACAACGACACCGCCCACCCCAGGCACAGGCACGGGGACAGGCACAACACCACCGCCCACAGGCGGCACAGCCACACCCCCACCCCCATCCCCGACCGACTTTGCGGTGTTGGCGGCGGCCTATTGTGAGGCCACGGGGACAGCCTGTCAGCCCGCCACCGCCACCCGACCGGCCACCGTCACACCGACCCCGCCAGCACTCCCTGACCCGACCACCCTGCCCGATGAGCCTGCCAGGGCAGCCGCCCGTGACCGCTTCCAGAGCCAGGTCGAGAGCTATGTCTATGTTGACCCCACCGGCCCGTCCGTACAAGCCTCTGCCGTGGGCGCTCTGACCACCACCATCAACACCCTCATCAGTCAACGGCTGTCCGCTTATCGCCGTGCTGCCCGCCCACCGGTGCAGGTGGCCGCCACCGCCCTGCTGCCGGGGATGCTGGCCAGGGGAGAAGACCCGCTCATCTGGGGAGAATTGTTTGCTTCTGACCGGCAACGGGGACGGGATGGCCGCACCCTGTCCTACTCCCATGAGTACCGGGGCGTGTTGTTCGGGGCCGAGCAGCGTTATGGGCAGGAGGCCGTGCTGGGGTTGATGCTGGGCTATGCCGATGCCGATGTCAGCACCCACATCACGGCGCTGAATGTCGAGACCGGCAGCCTCTTCGGGGGAGTGTATGGCCGTCTTGACCTGGCTGGACTGGCGGTGGATGTGGGGCTGAACTTAGGCTATGAAGAGCATGACAATCAGCGCTTTATCCCCCAGCAAAGACAAACTGCCGAAACCAGCACCCACAGCTTCTTTATCAACCCGTCCCTGACAGTCAGCCAGAGCTATAGGGTAGAGGCCCTGTCCGGCCGGGCAACCTTTCGTCTCACTCCCTCCCTGAGCATGAGCTACACCGCCGCCTTCTATGGGGACTACACCGAGCGGGGGGCAGCGGGGTTTAATCTTAGCGTTGATAGCCGCACGGCCCATAACCTGACCACCCGGCTGCAACTGGGTGGCGACTGGGCGCTGCCGAAGAGTAACAGCGGGCTGGGGCTGCGCTTAGGATTACAGAGCCGCTTCACCGACAGCAGTGACTTTGAAGGGACTTTGAGTGGGGCGAGCTTCAGCTATGCCAGCGATGCGGATAAGAGCGTACACAGCCTGTATGTCGGTGTGGATGGTCGGCACGAGCTCCGTGATAATCTCAAGCTGCTGGTCGATGTGGAATACAACCATGATGTGGGGGAGGTGAGTGAGCGGGCCTTGAGTGGGATTGTCAGGTTCACGTATTGGTATTGAGTGGGACTATTGACCGTGCCTTAACTGGCAGCTCATCGCAAGAGGCAATGGGTGGCGGCAGGCGTGTAGGCAAAAGATGGCACCTGCCCGGTCAGTCGTTGGCGTAGACAGTCGGGTCGGTGATGCTGGCCGCTGTGAAGCCCTGACGCCGAAACCGACAGGCATCACAACGGCCACATGCCTGGCCTGCTTCGTCTGCCTGATAGCAGGAGATAGTGAGATCATAATCCACACCAAGGCGGCTTCCCGTTCGAATGATCTGTGCCTTGTTCATGCCGATCAAGGGCGTATGGATAGCAAAAGACTGGCCGGCAAGCGGGCATGGATGATGGGATGGGGATGGTGGATAACCAGGGAGGCGACCTGGTCTGGTGGCGGCTGAGAGGATGGTGATGACTTTTCTGGCTGATGCGGGCTGTTGTGGGGGTAGTGGTCACAGGGATGACTGGATTAAGCAATGCCCGGCATTGATGAGTGTTAAGCCAGGAGACAAGCGAAAGATGGCTGGGCTAAGTGGGAGTGAGTCAGAGATAATCAGAGGGCGCCCTGGCTCATGCTGACGTCCGCTTGAGGGGCAAACCGCAGGCAGTGATGGGTGTTAAGCGAATGAGATAGTGACAGATGGTCGGGGAGGTGCCGGGGTATGCAGGGATGACTGAAGTTGAGTAGCGCAATTACGCCGGTATCAGTTAGGAATGAGGCAAGGCCGCTCGCCATGCCGTATGTAATCTGCCTTGTTGGCAAGGTGATGGATTGCAAGTGCGGTGATCCGATCAGGCGGGCGTGAATTGACTACCCGCAACCGGGCGATTATGCTTACCCGCTAGAGCCATGTCCATCCCCGCCCGTAAAACTCACCCCAGTGCGACCTATCAGGATGTGCTGGATGCACCGCCGCACAAGGTGGCAGAAGTCATCTATGGCGTGCTGCGGATGCAACCCCGCCCGGCGATGGGGCATGCGCGGGCGAGCTCAATCATCGGGGGTGAGTTGGTTAATCCCTTTGACCGAGGTCGGGGCGGCCCGGGCGGCTGGTGGATTATTGATGAGCCGGAGTTGCACTTCGGTCAGGATATTCTGGTGCCCGATCTCGCTGGCTGGCGACGTGAGACCATGCCGGTGTATCCGGATGCGGCTTACTGTACGATTGCCCCGGACTGGGTCTGTGAGGTATTATCGCCCTCAACCCGCCAGCTCGATTTGACCGACAAGCGCGACATCTATGCCCGTGAAGAGGTCACTTACCTGTGGTTTGTCGACCCGGACGTGCGTACGCTGGAGGCATTTCAACTTAAAGGTGGCGCATGGTCGCTGATCGCCTCATTAGCCGGTGATGCCGCCGTCTCCGTTCCCCCGTTTGATGCCATCAGTTTTCCGCTGGCTGCGCTATGGCCGGATACGGAATAAAGTTAGGGGTTTGCAACACTGCTTATGATCTCACGTGCTAATCTAAGGATATATAAATGATGCCCACACCTGCCCGTAAAACTCATCCAGTCGCCACCTATCAGGATGTGCTGGATGCACCGCCGCACAAGGTGGCTGAGATTATCGCCGGTACGCTGTACATGAATCCCAGGCCAGCGATGCGGCATGCCTGGGTGAGTTCTGTTATGGGCGGGGAGCTGTTCAACCCCTTTGGTCGTGGTCGCGGCGGCCCCGGTGGCTGGTGGATTATCGATGAGCCGGAGTTGCACTTCGGTCAGGATATTCTGGTGCCCGATCTCGCTGGCTGGCGACGTGAGACCATGCCGGTGTATCCGGATGCGGCTTACTGTACGATTGCCCCGGACTGGGTCTGTGAGGTATTATCGCCCTCAACCCGGCAGCTGGACTTGACGGACAAGCGCGACATCTATGCCCGTGAGGGGGTCACTTACCTGTGGTTTGTCGACCCGGACGTGCGTACGCTGGAGGCGTTTCAACTTAAAGGTGGCCTATGGTCGCTGATCGCCTCATTAGCCGGTGATGCCGCCGTCTCTGTTCCCCCTTTTGATGCCATCAGTTTTCCGCTGGCTGCGCTATGGCCGGATGGGGAAGGCGATTGATCTAATCGTAGCCATTATCCTTTTACTCTCGAATGCCTTTACGGGCATCTCATCTGGTATGTTGCCATCAAGGTAAGATCATCCGCTGTCAGTTACGGGAGATGATCGGCGAGTCGATCGGTCTGAAAAGTAGCCGGGTGATGTGTGCCTGCCATATCTGCCCTCAATGAGTACAGTCCCTCTTATAATTTGCTACAATTTGACGTAAACAGACGAAATGTGTGTATGAATACCATCATTCATCATTTTTTTGATCCTGATACCCACACGTTCAGCTACCTGGTCGCCGACCGGAACACAGGGGCGTGTGCAGTGATTGATGCCGTCAAGGACTTTGATTATCACTCCGGCCGAACACACACGCGCTCTGCCGATGAGATCATCCGCACCATCGAACAGGAAAAATACCAGTTGGAATGGATACTGGAGACCCATATCCATGCCGATCATCTGTCGGCTGCCTCCTGCATTAAAGAGACGCTGGGCGGCAAGATCGGCATAGGCGAGAAGATCACGGAGGTACAGGAAATATTTCTCACCATTTTCAATGCAGAAGAGGGGTTTAGGCCGGATGGCAGGCAGTTTGATCATCTGTTCTGCGATGCTGAGACCTTTACCATCGGCACACTGGAAGGCACTGTTCTGCATACACCGGGCCACACGCCCGCCTGTGTCACCTATGCGATTGCCGGCCGGTTATTCGTTGGCGATACGGTATTCATGCCGGATGTGGGTACGGCGAGGGCGGATTTTCCGGGGGGTGATCCGAGACAGCTCTATCGCTCGATTAAAAAGATCCTCGCCTACCCTGATGATACCCGCATCATGATCTGCCACGATTATCCACCGGATGGTCGCACTACTACCCGCTTTCAGACCACCGTGGCCGAGCAGCGCCGTGATAATATCCAGGTGCATGATGGTATCCGTGAAGCTGACTACATCGCACTCCGGGCAGCACGGGATAACACCCTGCCGATGCCAACGCTGATGATTCCCTCAGTACAAATCAACATACGAGGAGGTAAACTGCCACCCATTGAAAAAAACGGTGTGCGCTATATCAAAGTGCCGCTGGATTTGCTTTAGGCCGCTTTGATCAGGCTGGCAACTGCTTGCCTGATGTTGACCGACAGACGGTCATGGCCTGGCAGGTCCGGCACATCTGCTCACAGCGCTTGAGTTCAGGCCGCCGGCCGTCTTAACAGAAGAATAGCTTAGGACTGAACTGACAGCGCATTATTAGTGCATTATTATTGCAACCCTGTAACCGGAGGTAGATAACATGATCCCCATTAACCACTTCAAGGCCGGTATGGCCGCTTTCGCCCTGCTCATCCCGCTGCTGCTGTCTTTTGCCCTGACCGCGCGGGCCGATGAGACCTGTATGTCGCCTTATATGGCCAAGATCGCCGGGCAGGAAGATTTTGTTTATGTCTGGACACTGGGCATGGAGGGGCTGGGCGATGAGCAGGACAAACTGGTCACCATCGCCGTCAATCCGGCATCTGCTGATTACGGCAGGATCGTGCATACGCTGTCAGTTGGCGGCAGAAATGAAGCACACCATTCCGGCCTGACCGATGACAGGCGTTACCTGTGGGCGGCGGGGCTGGATACCAGCAGGATTTTTATCTTTGATGTGCATTCCGACCCGGCCCGGCCGGCATTGCACAAGAGCATCGATAATTTTGTGGCGCAAAGCGGCGGGGTGGTTGGCCCGCATACAGCCTATGCGCTGCCCGGGCGGATGTTGATTACCGCCCTGTCCAACGATAAAGATCACGGCGGCAGGACGGCAATGGTTGAATACACCAATGCCGGCGATTATGTAGCCACCTACTGGATGCCGACCGATGAGCATCTCAACGGGGCGGTGAAATCGGGCAATTTCGCTGATGGCTATGGTTATGATGTGCGCGCCCTGCCCCGGCGTAACGTCATGGTCACCTCCTCATTCACCGGCTGGAACAATTACATGATGGATCTCAGCAAGATGATGGCCGATGCCGAGGCGATGAAGCGCTTTGGCAATACCGTGGTGATATGGGACCTGCACGCCAGGCAGCCGAAAAAGATCCTCGATGTGCCCGGTGCGCCCCTGGAGATTCGCTGTGCCTGGGGGGATAATAATAATTACTGTTTTACCACCACAGCCCTGACCTCAAAAATCTGGTTAATCCATGAGGATGACAACGGCGACTGGCAGGCCAGCCCGGTGGCCGATATCGGCGATGCCAGCAAAATCCCGCTGCCGGTGGACATCTCCATCAGCGCCGATGATTCTCTGTTGTGGGTCAACACCTGGAATGACGGGCTGACCCGTGTCTATGACATCTCTGATCCGCACCAGGCAAAGGCGATCTATCAGGAGAGAATTGGTCAGCAGGTCAATATGCTCTCGCAAAGCTGGGATGGCAGGCGAGTGTATTTCACCTCATCGTTGTTATCTAACTGGGACAAAGCCGGCCCGGGCGATGATGTGCAATACTTCAAGGCGTATCTGTGGGATGGCGAGAAGCTGGCGCACCAGTTCAGCATTGACTTTATCGGCGAGAAGCTGGGCGCACCTCATCAGATGCGTTTTGGCTCTTATGCGCTGTATGGCAAACCTCATCCGTCCACGTCCGTGAACGCTGTTGCTGCCCGGCCATAACATCCAACCCGCCCGGCTTCTGTATCGGCCTCACCTGCCGGTCGCATCACATACGATCGGCAGCCTCCTGTTGTGCATGACGCTCTCTGCCCAGGCGCACAAAGAACATGACAGCGGGCATGACCAAGCGGCACCCGCCGCCATCCTGGCGCCCGGCTACCACAGCCTGACATTCACCGCACCGGCGGCGGGCAGTTACTCCCTGCCCGTCCTGTTCCAGGCCGCCGATGGACAGGTGCTGGATAGCGATGGCAACCGCATCAATTTACAGCAACTGCTAGGCGATAAATATGTGTTGCTGAGTTTTATCTATACCTCCTGCGATGATGTCAATGGCTGCCCGCTGGCGACTTATGTGCTGGGGCAGGTGCAAAAGCGCATCGTTCGGGAAACGTCCCTGAAAGATGTGGTACGCATGATCAGCATCAGCTTTGATTCGGAGAGGGATACCCCTGCCGTCATGAAAAATTACGCCGCACACTTTAACCCGGCCGGGTTTGACTGGCGGTTCCTGACCACAGCATCCGAGCGAGAATTACAACCGCTGCTGAAAAACTATAACCAGTCAGTCAGCAAGGCGACCGATGAGCATGGCAATGAGACGGGCAATATCGCCCATATCCTGCGGGTGTTGCTGCTGGATAAGCAGGGTGCGGTCAGGAACATCTACAGCGTTGCTTTTTTACATGCAGATACCCTGATTAACGATTTAAAGACGCTGCAAATCAGCGATAGCAGCACAGCCAGAAAGACCCCCTTGCCGCCGTCCTCTGCCGTGGTGCGGCCGGGGGCGGGCGATGATAAAACCGGGTATGAGCGGGACGATTACCGCACACAATCGAAAAGCCTCAGCCAGCGCACCGGCCGGCATAGTAACCTTCTGGCACAGGCAAGCCATCCGCCATCAGGGCTGGATAAGCCCGATATTCCGGCGGATAATCCGCTCACTGCCGCCAAGGTTCTGCTTGGCCGGCAGTTGTTTTTTGATCGGCGCTTGTCACACAATAACACCATCTCCTGTGCCATGTGCCATATCCCCGAACAGGGATTTACCAGCCAGGAGCTGGCCACGGCAGTGGGGATGGAGGGACGCACGGTTCGGCGTAATGCGCCGACACTCTACAACATCGCCTACGCAAAACGGCTGTTTCATGATGCGAGGGAGTTCAGCCTGGAACAGCAAATCTGGTCACCCCTGCTGGCCCATAATGAAATGGCGAATCCTGCCATCGGCCATCTCCTGCACAAGCTACGCACATTGCCTGACTACCGACAGCGTTTTGCTGAAATCTTTCCCGATGAAGGCGTCACCATGGCGACCCTGGGCAAGGCACTGGCCAGCTACCAGCGCACCCTGATCTCCGCCAACAGCACCTTCGATCGCTGGTATTACGGCAAAGAAGCAGATGCCATGACCGAGGAGGCCATCGCCGGTTTCCGTTTATTCACCGGCAAGGCAAACTGCATCCACTGTCACAGCATAGGCAAGAAAACAGCCATGTTTACCGACCATCGGCTGCACAACACCGGCATCGGTTATCGGGCGTCCATGTATCCGCCACCGAGGCAGCGGCACGTACACATCGCCCCCGGCGCCACAGTCACGATAGACACGGCAGCCATCACCAGCACCAGTGAAACCCGCCCCGGTGATTTGGGCTATTATGAGATCAGCGGCGACCCGGCAGATCGCTGGAAATACCGCACCCCGACATTAAGAAATATTGCCCTGACAGCACCGTATATGCACGATGGCTCGCTGGCCACGTTAAGCGATGTGATCGCATTTTATAATCGGGGGGGAGTCAGCAACGACCTGCTCGATCCCCTGCTCCGTCCGCTGGGGCTGGATGCGGCTGAGGCGGCGGCCTTGCTGGCGTTTTTACATGCGCTGACCGGCGATAACATCGAGACGGTGATCAGCGATGCCTTTGCCCAGCCGGTCGGCAATGTGGAATAAGCTAAACCGGCTCGGCAAAATCCGTATCGTGCTTGAAAAACCACTCCCTGCCCTTGAGCATGTAATGCCAGTAAAAGAAAGGCAGTGCCGTGATCTTGATCCACCAGTTCAGCCAGCGCTCCTTGCGTGGGTCTAAGGGGAAAGTGGGCGTGACCTTGCCGCCATAAATAAATTCCGCCAGGATCGCCTTGCCGTAAGCCGTGGTCAGCGGACAGGAACCATAGCCATCGTACCCTGAATCCAACTCCCCGCCCTTCAGCAGGGTCAGAATATTGCCGGCCACAACGGGCGACTGTTTGCGGATGGCCGCCGCCGTCTTGGAATTCGGCGTCGAACACGCATCCCCCAGCGCAAAGATATTTTTATGCTGGCGGTGCTGCATCGTATGCTGATCGACATCCACATACCCCGCCTCGTTTACCAGCGTGCTGGCCTTGAGAAAGTCGGCTGTCGGTTGTGGCGGGGTAAAGTGCAGCAGATCAAAACCCAGAGCGACCGACTCCCCGGCCTTATCGCCGCCCACCACCTGAAAGGTCGCAGTCTTGTTCCTGGCATCAATCGCCGTCAGGTTATGCTCAAAATGCACATGAATGCCATACCGATCGGCCACCTTCCGTAATTCTCTGGCAAAAAAAGGCACACCGAACATGCCGGGCGCATGCGTTAGAAAATGCAACTCGCAAGATGCAAGCAAGCCTTTCTTTTGCAGATAATCGGCGGCCAGATAGGCGATTTTCTGTGGTGCGCCCGGGCATTTGAACGGCAAAGGCGGCTGGGTAAATAACAGCCTATCCCCTGATTTTACCTGTTGCAGAGACTCCCAGGTATATTCCACGTGCTCGGGCGAGTAATTACTGCAAATCTGCTGCGTGCCGAGCGCATCCGCCCCGGCAATACTCTCCCAGTCAAGCACCAGCCCGGGGCAGACAATCAGGTACTGATAGGCAATCACCTTACCATCGTCCAACATGAGTTGATTATTATACGGCTGAAAAGAGATCACGGCCTGTTGATGCCAGTGTACGCCCGTGGGGATGAGAGTCGCCTCCGGCCGGCGGGTTTGTTGTAATGTGTAACACCCGGCACCGACCAGTGTAAAAGCGGGCTGGTAGTAATGATGCTCGGCCGGGTCAATGATAGCGATATCGATATGCTGTCCGGCCTTGCGAGCCAGGCTCGCCGCCACAGTAATACCCGCCGCACCACCGCCGACAATGACAATCTGGTGTTGCTTGTCAGGCTGTCTGGCTGACGTATCATCCTCGCCCATCGGGAATTTACTGTCCGGATTACGCGGATTGCGTACCGTTGGATAAGTACCCTCTATATTGGCCATGCTGTCTCTCCCAAGCCTTTCGAATATGCGTCTTTGAATTATAACGCGAAACGGCCTGCATAGGCGTTTTTTAAGCCGCCCAACATCCGTGCGGCGAATATGACAGGCGGTATGAAGAATCTGCCCTCGTTATTTTCTGGGGAATAGACTATACTGCGCCCGCAAGATACGTTGTCTGAGGAGCGTTGCGACGGGTACTCTGCCCGCCAGGCTCAGGCAATGCTTCACCCCAACGACGCTCGCTTGACTGTTTGCACGACAACAAAAGCGAGATGATCAGCCTGCTGTCCCGCCCTGTTTGCCTGCAACTTACATGATGAGCGTGCTTGATGATGCGGGAGAAATCAAACAAGGCGAGCCAGATCACGCTGCAAGCCCTGCTGGCAGAGCGTATCGTCATCCTGGATGGGGCGATGGGCACGACCCTGCAACAGGCCGGCCTGACTGAGGCAGATTATACCAATACCGAGCTTGGTAGCCGGACATCAAAATCGCTGAAAGGCAATCATGAATTACTCGCCCTGACGCGCCCGGACCTGCTGCAACAGGTGCACGAGGCGTTTTTGCTGGCCGGTGCCGATATTATCGAAACCAATACCTTCGGCGCCAATGCCCTGGCGCAGCAGGATTTCTTTATCACATCGGCGGGGGGGCGCAAGGATCAACGCTATTTCGATACCGTGCTGGCCGATGTTGAGTTGAATCACCTCATCGCCGAGATTAATCATGCGGCGGTCAAGGCGGCACGTTGTGCCATTGATGCTGTTCATGCCAGGGACAAGCAGCCCCGGTTTTTGGCCGGTGCCATCGGCCCTACCCCCGTCAGTGCCTGCACCGTTGTCGATGTGAATGATCCCGGCTTTAGGCCGATTAACTTCGAGCAGTTGTCCGAGGCCTACTATCAGCAGGCGCAGGCATTAATCGATGCCGGCGTTGATCTGATTCTGCTGGAGACCATTTTCGATACCTTGAATGCAAAAGCGGCCATCTTCGCACTGGAGCAGCTATTTGCAGAGCGGCGCCAGCGCCTGCCCCTGATGATATCCGGGACGATGACAGATCGCGCCGGGCGTACCCTGAGCGGGCAGACGGCCGAGGCATTCTGGTATTCCGTCAGGCATGCAGAGCCGCTCAGTATCGGCTTAAATTGTGCGTTAGGCCCCGATCTGCTGCGCCCCTATGTAGCCGAGTTAAGTGAGAAAGCCGATACGTATCTTTGCATCTACCCAAATGCCGGGCTGCCTGATCCGCTGCTGCCCACCGGCTTCCCGGAAACCCCGGAATCACTCGCACCCCAGATACGTGAATGGGCCAAGGCAGGTTTTCTGAATATTATCGGCGGCTGCTGCGGCACCTTGCCGGCCCACATCAAGGCGATCAAGGAAGCCGTTACCGGCCTGCCCCCCCGAACCCCTCCCAGTATCACACGCTACTGCCGCCTGAGCGGCCTTGAGCCATTGACCATCACGCCGGAGGTCAATTTTGTCAATGTCGGCGAACGGGCCAATGTGGCCGGCTCGCCCCAGTTCCTGCGCCTGATAAAAGCAGACAAACTGGATGAGGCCCTGCAGGTCGCCAAACAGCAGGTGGAAAACGGCGCCCAGATTATCGACATCTGCATGGATGAGGGGATGCTGGATTCGGAAGCCCTGATGCAGCGATTTCTCCACTTGATCGCTGCCGAGCCTGACATCAGCCGTGTGCCGGTGATGATCGATTCTTCAAAATGGCGCGTGCTGGAAACCGGCTTGCGCTGTGTGCAGGGGAAAAGCATCGTCAATTCCATCAGCCTGAAGGAAGGCGAGGAGAAATTTATCCAGCAGGCGCATCTGGTACGCCGCTACGGTGCGGCGGTGGTGGTCATGGGGTTTGATGAGCAGGGCCAAGCAGATACCACGGCCCGGCGTTTTGAGGTCGCCAGGCGCGCTTATGATATCCTGGTGAACAAAATTGGTTTTCCCCCTGAGGATATTATCTTCGATCCGAATATCCTCACGGTGGCCACCGGCATGGCGGAGCATAACCAGTATGCGGTGTCATTTTTCGAAGCGACCCGGCTGATTAAAGACAAGCTGCCGCATGCGCTGATCAGTGGCGGCCTGAGTAACGTCTCTTTTTCTTTTCGCGGCAATCATCCGGTGCGTGCCGCCATGCACTTGGCCTTTCTTTATCATGCGATTAAGGCCGGTATGGATATGGCGATCGTCAATGCCGGTCAGTTGGGTATCTATGATGAGATAGCCCCTGAGCTGCTGGAGAGAATCGAAGATGTGTTGTTCGATCGGCATGCCGATGCCACGGATGCCCTGGTGGAATTCGCCGCCACTGTCAAGGCAGAACCCGGCGACAAACACACCGGGGCTGATCTCAGCTGGCGTCATGCCCCGGTACAGCAACGCCTGACCCACGCCCTGGTCAAAGGGATAGATGATTACATCATCGATGATACCGAAGAGGCACGCCTGCAATTTGCGCGTCCGTTACAGCTCATAGAAGGCCCGCTGATGGATGGCATGGGTGTGGTCGGCGATTTGTTCGGCGCAGGCAAAATGTTCCTGCCACAGGTGGTAAAAAGCGCACGGGTCATGAAAAAAGCGGTGGCACACCTCATCCCATTCATAGAGCAGGAAAAAGAAAAAAGCGGTGCTGCCCATAGCAACGGCAGGATCATCATGGCGACAGTCAAAGGCGATGTGCACGACATTGGTAAAAATATCGTCGGGGTCGTCCTGCAATGCAATAACTTTGAGGTGATTGATCTCGGCGTAATGATCCCGGCCGAGCAGATATTAGAGACCGCCAGAGAAGAGAACGCCGATCTCATTGGCCTTAGCGGGTTGATCACGCCCTCCCTGGATGAGATGGTACACATCGCCCAGGAGATGCAACGGCTCAACTACCCGCTGCCCTTGTTGATCGGCGGGGCTACTACCTCAAAGGCACATACCGCCGTCAAGATAGCACCGCAATATGATCGGCCAGTGATACACGTCAAAGATGCCTCACGGGCGGTCGGGGTCGCCCAGCGCCTGATCAGCCGTGAACTCAGCGCCGATTTTGTGCAGCAAACCCAAGCGGAATACCAGCGCCTGCGTGAACGCCATGCACAAAAAAACACAAAGATCGACTGGCTGACCTTATCACAGGCAAGGGCAAACAAGTTTCAGACCGACTGGCAGAATGTGCAGATACACAGGCCGAAGCAACCCGGTATACACACCTTCACTGACTACCCGTTGCAGGAGGTGATCGATTATATCGACTGGACACCTTTCTTCATCGCCTGGGAGCTGGCGGGGAAATACCCTCGCATACTCAGTGATGCGGTTGTGGGTGAACAGGCCAGGCGCCTGTACCGAGATGCCTGTACCATGCTGAGGCAACTGGTGACAGAAAAATGGTTCACCGCCCGGGCTGTCGTTGGCCTGTTCCCGGCCAATGCAATCGATGATGATGACATCGTGATTGATACCGCTGCCACCGGCCGAAGCGAGCAACAACGATTGCACACATTAAGACAGCAAACCCGCAAGCCTGACTCACAGCCCAATTATGCACTGGCGGATTTTATCGCCCCGGTGGCCAGCGGGCTGACGGACTATATCGGTGCATTTGCCGTGGCGGCCGGGTTTGGCATGGATGAGCAAATCTGTGCATTTGAACAGGCATACGATGATTACAGCGCCATCATGCTCAAGGCCCTGGCAGACAGGCTGGCCGAGGCCCTGGCAGAGCGCCTGCATGAGAAGGTGCGGCAAACGATCTGGGGGTATCAAGCCGATGAAACCCTGGATAACCAGGCCCTTATTGCAGAAAAATACCAGGGGATCCGCCCTGCCCCGGGCTACCCCGCCAGCCCGGATCACACAGAAAAACAGGCGATATGGCGCTTATTGCAGGTTGAAGAGAACACTGGCATTACCCTGACAGAGAGTTATGCCATGTACCCGGCGGCGGCGGTCAGTGGTTTATACTTTGCCCATCCCGAAGCGTGCTATTTTGGTCTGGGCAAGATCAATCGGGATCAGGTGGCCGATTATGCGAATCGCAAACAGATGGGGATTACAGAGATTGAAAGGTGGCTTGGGCCAAGCCTTGGCTATGAACCGGAAGCATAATCATAACAGGTGCAAACAAAGCGGCGTACCAGGCGGTTGATCTGTGATCATCATGTATTCTCATCATGCCGGGGTAATCGCTTGCCGCCTTGTTCTGGCGGGCTTGTCAATCCCGGCGCAATCCGGGGTTGGTGGCCACCGGGGTAGGATAGGTTGAGACGATGAGATAAGACGACACCAGAAAGGTCAGCAGTGTGGCAAGCTGAATCAGGTAAGAGGTTTGCTCATTAATATACCCTGAGCCGACCGCCAGCACGGCGATCAAAAATGAAAACTCACTCACTTGCCCTAAGCGAAAGCCCACTTCCTGCGAAATTTTTTCATCCTCCCCGGCCTTGATAAAGATGATCTTGAAGACGATGGGCTTTAGCCACAGCACAGCCGTTGCCAGTACCAAGGCCGGCAGTATAATCTGGGGCAGCATGTCCATGTTAAACAAGGCGCCCAGGGAGAAGAAAAAGATGATCAGAAAAAAGTCGCGCAGGGGTTTGAGTTTCTCTGTGATAAAAAACGCAATCGGACTGGATGCCAGGGTGATGCCAGCAATGAAGGCGCCAATTTCATGTGACAAGCCCAGGATGACGGCCAACTCGGCGATAGCCATGCACCAGGCAATGGCCAGCAGAAATACATACTCATGGATCTGATCGAATTTCGTAATCAGGCGCATCAGGATAAAGCGCTCCAGCAGCCAGCTGATGGCAATCAAAACCGGCAAGGCGATTAACTGCATGGCAATGTCATGCAGCAGATTGCCGCCTTTGCCGTAGCCCTGTAGCAGCAGCAGGACAATGATGGCCAGCAGATCCTGGATCAATAACACACTGATGATGATCTGGCCGGTGTGGCGATGATGCAGTGTCGTTGTCGGCAGCAGTTTTACGCCGATAATCGTGCTGGAGAACATCAACGTGGCACCGATCAAGACCGCCTCGGTCAAGGCATAGGAGAAACCCAGCATGATGAACAGCCCGATGAGAAAAAACAGCCATGAACTGAGCAAGGTCGTCCACAGGGCTTCACCCAGCATACGCCAAAGCTGTTGTGGCAGCAGGTCAAGGCCAAGCAGATAGAGCAGAAAGATAATGCCCATATTGGAGATGTCGGCAATCAGCTCGGTATCGCTCACCAAAGCGAGGCCCGAGGGGCCGAGCAAAATGCCAAGGATGATATAGGCAACGAGCATGGCCTGCCTGGCATACAGGGCGAGTGTCGCTAACACGGCGGCACCGGCAAAGATGAGAAAGATAGAGAATTCGATGGAGTTTTGCACCGGACAGGCAACCTGGTCAAAGTGAAAAAATCAGTGTTACAGTATACCCTACACAAGCTCGGACAGTCTGTATTTACCTTGATAAATCAATCGTTTAATATGCCATCAAACACCTGAAAATTTTTATTGTAAATTCATGTGCCATTGGTAAGATGCTGATTTAATAATAAAAAACGTATGGCTATTATACCCGTAACTGACCTTGACAGTGGCTGTCGTCATCACCTAATAACCCCGGGGAGAGAACATGGCTCTTCAATTTGACCTCGCTGGTGACCAAATTGATGGTGCAAGAGACTACCAGGAGGATGCCTTCCTGATCACGCATCTGACCGATGCCAATGGTAATCCCAGTGCCCTGGTCATCGTGGCTGACGGCATGGGCGGTCATGCGGCCGGTAACGTTGCCAGTAACATGGCGGTACAGGCATTTAACAAACACGTCTCCAGCCACTACCCGGGCAAAGAGCCAGCAAAAATTCTGCATGAATGCGTGGTCAAGGCCAACGATTCCATCCAGGCGACCACAGAAGAAACACCGGCGCTCTCCGGCATGGGCTGCACCATGGTCGCCGCTATCCTGGAAGGGGATAAACTCTGGTGGGCGAGTGTCGGTGACAGCCATGTCTATTTGATCAGGAACAAAGAGTTAATCAAGAAAAATGCGGATCACAGCTATGGCGGCTTTCTGGATCGTATGGCCGCGGCGGGCAAGCCGGTCCAACCCGAACCCGGCCTTGCCAGAAACATGTTGATGAGTGCCTTAACCGGTGCTGAGATCAATGAGGTGGATGTCTCGGAGGAGCCGCTTGAGTTACAGGCCGATGATCGCATCCTGTTATGCAGCGATGGCATGGACAGCATCAGCACCAGCAACATCATCCAGCACACTGAATCCTCAGACTCGCCGAAAGAATGCAGCAAGGCCCTGCTGGATGCCGTTGAAAAGGCCGCCAAGCCGAAACAGGACAACACCACGGCGGTTGTCGTCAATATCACCGAGAGGGCCGATATAACCGGGCTGGATGATATCAGCCTGCGCCTGGCCACCGACACCACCTGGGGAGCACCCACTGAAACACCGGCGAGCAAGCCTGCGCCTCAGTCCCGTTTTCGTGACGATGCGCCCGGGGAAGGCAAGAGCAAGGTCGGCTTGATCAGCGGCATCCTCGTGGTGTTGTTGATCGCCGCCGGCGGGGGGTTTTTTATGCTGCAACAAGGCAAACTCAAACCACCGGCGATCACCCGCAGCACACCAAATGCCGCACCGCCCGCCGATGTGGAAGAAGCAACTGACAAGACGGATGCCGCAGATAAGGCGGAAGCTGCCCGCCCCGCCGCCGATACAGCAAAGGCAACCAAGCCCGATAAGCGAAAGGCGGCGACCACAACCAGCAAGAGAACAGCGGCTAAAGGCAGCAAGGCGGCAAATGCGCCAGGCAGTGAATTTCAGGACACACTCAAAGATGGCAGCAAGGGCCCGATGATGGTATGGATCCCCGCCGGCACGTTTCAGATGGGCAGCCCCGGCTCCTCACCTCATGCCGAGGAGCGTCCTCGCCATGAGGTGAAAGTCAAGCCGTTCGCACTCAGCAAATATGAGATCACCTTTGCCGAGTATGACAAATACGCCAAGGCCAGGGGGCTGCGCCCGCCCAAATCTGCGAATATGAAACGTGACAAGTACCCGGTCATCTTCGTCCGCTGGGATGATGCCTACAACTACGCCCAGTGGCTGTCTCAGCAAACCGGCCACACCTACCGCCTGCCTTCCGAGGCAGAATGGGAGTATGCCGCCGGTACCGGTAAAAGATCACCGCACTGGTGGGGCTATAATATCGAGCCCAATCGGGCCCACTGCCAGTTTGGTTGTGAGTCACGCTTCGATCCCAACAGACCCACCCAGATTGGCAGTTTTCCGGCCAACCGGTTTGGCATACACGACACCGCCGGCAACGTGACCGAATGGGTGGAGGACTGCTGGCATCCAAACTACCAGGGCGCACCGACAAACGGCAAGGTCTGGGCTGGCGGCGATTGCGTCTACCGAGTGGTTCGAGGCGGGTCTTATTCCAGCCCGGAGGACTCAATCCGGCACAGCAAACGTGACAAGTTCAAATCAAACCAGCGCTACAATGATGTTGGCATTCGGCTGGTACGTGAATTGGAATAATGCCCTGCAAGCCACTCGGTGCGGCACAGGGTTATCGGCTATCAGAAAAACATGCCGTATCTTTTGAACACGCCGCCCGGCGTAACAGATACCAGACCAGCACAATCGCTGGCAGGCCGATACAGGCGGCATATAAAAAGAACCAGGCATACCCCACGGCATCAACAATGACGCCGGAAAACCCGCCGATAAACTTGCCGGGCAGGGTCATGATTGAACTGAATATCGCATACTGTGTGGCGGTGTAGTTCGTATTCGTCAGGCTTGACAGATAGGCGATAAAAACAGTTGATGCAAAGCCGCCACTGATATTATCGAATGCGATCACCATCGCCAGTTTAACAAGACTCGGGCTGGTGACAGACAGCCAGATGAACAATAAATTCGTCACCGGAATGATGATAGCCCCCAGCAGCAACGGATACATCAAACCGTATCTGACCACAGTCAGCCCACCCAGCAGCCCGCCTGCAATCAGCATCAGCCAGCCAAATACCTTGGCCACCTCGCCTATTTGAATCTCCGAGAAGCCCAGATCGATGTATAAAGGATAGGCCATCACTCCCATGGTAATGTCGCTGATTCGGTAACACCCTATCAAGGCAAGAATAGCGAGCGCCATCCAGCGATTGCGCTTGAAAAAATCGACAAACGGACTGATAACCGCCACCACAAACCAGGTGTGCACGCTGGTGAGCAACGTTTGCTGGTGTCTCACGCCCAGCTTTTCTGCCAGCACCGCTTCTCCCATCAGCGTCTCATCCGAGGGCCTGTGCACCGGTTCGGAAATCAGCAGGGCCGTGATCACACCCACCGCCATGCACAGCCCCATGCAATGATAGGCCACCGGCCAGGAACTGCTGCCCGCCAGATACAAGGCCACATAGCCGCCGACCAGCACCGCCCCCAGGCGATAGCCGATCACATAATTGGCCGACATGGCCCCCTGATACAGGGTATCTGCGGCCTCAATCCGCCAGGCATCAATGCTGATGTCCTGCGTTGCCGAGCCAAACGCAACGATGAGCGCATACACGGCAAACAGCGTCAGGTGGTTAAGCGGGTCGGTGAGTGCCATCGCTGTCAGACCTGCTGCGATCAACAGTTGCCCCAGCAACATCCACGACCGGCGCTTGCCAAGCAGCCGGGTAAGCACCGGCACGGGCAGCGTGTCGATGACTGGCGCCCAGATAAATTTGATGGAATAGGTGATACCGATCCAGCTAAAAAAACCGATCGTGGTCTTCTCAACCCCCAGCCTGGCCAGCCAGGCGGACAGCGTGGAGAACACCAGCGGAAATGGCAGGCCGGCAGAGAACCCCAAAAACAACATCGTTATCACCTGCGGGCGCGTATAGGTGTGAAAAGCCGCCCGCCAGGTTTGGCGATGGTTATCAGCTTGGGCTGATGACATGGGCTGGCAACTAGCTGCCGCTTAACTCTGCTTCGCTCATGTGATGTTTAGGATCGACCGGGTGCATCAAGGCATTGCTGATCAAGGCCACAGCCAGCAAAGTCGCCATGAGATACATCGTGCTGTTGTAGATACTGGCGGTCGGATCAATCGTCCCCGGCGGGGCGATCTCCATCAGCCTTGCGATGGTGACGGTTTTTGCCTCTATCAATTCCTGTAATTTATTGACACCGGCCCCAAACGTTGCCTGAAATACCACCGGGTCTATCCTGGTCACCAAATCATGGATCGCCTTCGATACCGAGTGCTCACGTAACGAGGTGATGGCCAGCGGCCCGATGAAGCCGGCCGTACTCCAGGCAGTCAATAACCGGCCATGAATACCGCCGACATAGCGGGTGCCAAAAATATCCGCCAGATACGCCGGGATGGTCGCAAAGCCGCCGCCATACATGGTGAAAATCAGCATCGTTGCCGCATAAAAATACACCAGCCACACCACCGCCGGGCTGACGCTTACCTGGCTGGCAGTAAAAGGGATAGAGCAATACAGCACAATGCCGAGGGCGAAGAAGATCCAGTAAGTGTTTCGCCGGCCGATATAATCGGACGTACTGGCCCAAAAGAAACGGCCCAGCATATTAAACACGCTGATCATGATCACATAAGTGGCGGCAAACGAGCCATTGACGATATGCGGCAAGGTGGTGCCGAATATCTCATTCATCATGGTCTTTGCCACGCCCAGCACGCCGATGCCAGCGGTCACATTAAAACACAACACGATCCACAACTGCCAGAATTGCCGGGTCCGCAATGCCTCATCGATATCCACGTGGTGCTGCGTCATCATTTTCTTTATCGCCTGGGATTCATCCGGCGGCGTGTAGCCCCTGGGCTGCCAGCCTGCTGCGGGCAGGCGATAGGAAAATGCGGCAATCATCATGACGATAAAATAAATCACGCCCAGGGTGAAAAAGGTCTGTGCGATGCCCGTTGAGCCAGTACCCACCACATACACACCGGTCGGGCCGGGCACCACCATCCTGGCGATCTCATTTGCACCGATAACCACCACCTCCTGCATCTGCCCGGCAACCTCGGCAAACCGCCTGCCCGCCTCGGTCGTGACCTGCACATCGGCAATCTGGCCGAGATACGCAGGCGCCTGGTAGTAGGAGGTAATCAAAAACTCCTTCAGCGGTGCGCCGATCATGGCACCACCACCAAAACCCATGATCGCCATGCCAGTGGCCATGCCGCGCCGGTCGGGAAACCAGCGAATCAGCGTACTCACCGGCGAGACATAGCCCAGCCCCAGCCCACAGCCACCGATCACCCCGTAACCCAGATATAACAGCCACAACTGGCCGCTGATGATGCCAATGCCTCCAATGATAAACCCCCCACCCCAGCAGACAGCCGCCACCACGCCCACCATCCTCGGCCCCACCTGTTCCAGCCACCGGCCCGCCAGGGCGGCGGCCAGCCCAAGACAAACGATGGACACCGTAAAAACCCAGACCACGCTCTTCAGCGTCCAGTCATCGGCGGCACTGCTGACCACGCCAAGCCGTTTGATCAACGCCGGATTAAAGATGCTCCAGGCATACACCGAGCCGATGCACAAGTGAATACCGAGCGCAGCCGGCACAATCAGCCAGCGATTAAATTCCGGCTTGGCGATGATGTGTTGTTTGGATAGCCTGCCGACCATGAAGCCCCCTGTTGTGTAATCCCGTTGTTTGGTATGGTTGACTGAGCCTGCCAGAACGACCACCCAGGACGATAGCTGGCAGGATGACAGGGATGTTCAGGCTGCACCACGATACCCCATTGACTCACACAATCGTCACCTTAACGATAGCGCCGAAAATATCACCGATGCGGGCAGCGTAGTCAAGCGAATACTACCCTGACCCTGGTGCGTCTGTCTGTATGCCTCTTTTAGGCGGCAGTGATTCCAGCTCTTGTCTAACCGATGCCTGGCCGTGAGCAGCTGGCAAGGCAAGCCGCTGATCATCCAGACAAAATGCACTCCAAAGGGCTGCCGGAAGAGATGATGAACTTCGCCACGCAGCACACCGCCAAAATCCGCCGTGCCTATGAGAAGCTAAAACAACAAAGAGCAGGTTAGCTGTGCGGCAGGCTTGTCTTTTGCTTTGACCACGGCCATCCGGCCACGTAAAATAGCCTCTTCTAAGTGATTGCCACAGCATAAAAGAAGCCCCTAATAGAGTATCCCCTTACCATGCCCCATCCTGCCGATACGCTGGTTGATAACTTTGGCCGCACTGTCACTTACCTTCGCATCTCTGTGACGGATCGCTGTGATTTTCGCTGCCTCTACTGCATGGATGATGAGATGCAATTCGTGCCAAGGGCGCGCCTGCTCACGCTGGAGGAGCTGACCACCATCGCCCGGGCATTCAGCGAGTTGGGGGTGAGCAAAATCCGTATCACCGGCGGTGAGCCGCTGGTCAGGCGCAATATCATCAAGCTGTTTCAGGACATCGGTCGTTTGCCCGGTGTGCGGGAGTTGGTCACGACCACCAATGGCTCGCAACTGCCCAGGCTGGCCGGGCAACTGCGGGCAGCGGGCGTTGGCCGGATCAACATCAGCCTGGATTCGCTACAGGCGGATAAATTTCGGGCGCTCACCCGGGTCGGCGAGTTGGACTCTGTGCTGGCCGGGATCGCCGCGGCACAACAGGCGGGCTTTGAAAAAATCAAACTCAATTCGGTCATTCTGAAAAACCGAAACCACGAAGAGGTGCTGGATTTAGTGCGCTTCGCCTGTGAACGTGACATGGACATCAGTTTTATCGAAGAGATGCCGCTGGGGCTTGTCGGCGGGCGCGACCGGGCCGAGGGCTATTACTCCAGCGATGCCATCCGGGCTGATATTGAAAAAGCCTACACGCTGCTGCCCACCACGGAGACCACGGGCGGGCCGGCAACGTATTTCAAGCTGGCAGGCCATGCGACCCGCATCGGCTTTATCTCCCCCCACAGCCATAATTTCTGCGCCTCCTGCAACCGTGTTC
This sequence comes from Gammaproteobacteria bacterium, assembly GCA_963422205.2. Lineage (GTDB taxonomy): Bacteria > Pseudomonadota > Gammaproteobacteria > Eutrophobiales > Eutrophobiaceae > CAXMWX01. Next base: position 62,330 of record CAXMWX010000007.1, read on the forward strand.
GCCTCACCTGTGAGGGACGCCTGCTGCTTTGTTTAGGGCAGGAACATTCGGTTGATCTGCGCAAGATCATCCGCACCCATCCGGGCGATGATGCCGCCCTGAAACAGGCGATTCGTGCGGCCATGCAGATCAAGCCGGAAGGACATACATTTGACTTGACCGCCAAGCCGGTTATTTTTCGCCACATGAATGTCACGGGCGGATAACCCGTGATGCGCCCTATCCCGCAAATGACACAGGCGGGGCTGGAACCGGCGGTGGCCGTGGATGCCGTGGATGAGTATCAGAATACCCGTGAGTTGCTCATCGCCGATGAACGGCCGTTGACGATTTATATTGATGGCTATGAAATCGTCACCTTGATGACCCTGGGCAGTCTGCCGGAATTGCTGACCCTGGGCTACCTGAAAAACCAGGGGCTGATTGATGATCTCAGCGACATCAAGGCCATTCAGGTGGACTGGCAGGTGAATGCGGCGGCGGTGACAACCAACCGCCCGCGGGCCGACTGGCAGGAACGGCTGGGTTCACGTATCGTCACCACCGGCTGTGGTCAGGGCACGGTGTACAGCCATATCCTGACACAGCTTGAAGAGCGCATGATCCAGCCACAGCAACTGAAACAGTCTGCGCTGTATACGCTGTTAAAAAACCTGACCGCCTGTAATGCGGTCTATCGAAATGCCGGTGCGGTGCATGGCTGTGCGCTGTGTGAAGGCACGGATGTGCGGGTGTTTGTTGAGGATGTCGGACGGCATAATGCGGTGGATGTGATTGCTGGCAAGATGTGGCTGGATGATATCCCGGGGGCAGGTAAGCTGTTCTACACCACGGGCCGGCTGACCTCGGAGATGGTCATGAAAGTGGTACAGATGGGGATTCCGGCCTTGTTATCACGCTCCGGCATCACGCAGATGGGGCTGAAGCTGGCAAAAGATTTTGGCATCACGCTGCTCTCCCGTGCCAAAGGCAAGCATTTTCTCATTTATAACGGGGCGGAAAATGTCATCTTTGATGTCTCATTGCCGGCCAAACGGGCCGTCGGCAAGCTGAAAACACCCGCTGCCTGAGCCGAGGCAACAGCAAACTGTGGATAAATCGGCGCTGACTGGTGTCATCCTAGCTGGCGGTCGGGCCAGCCGTATGGGCGGTACCGACAAGGGGCTGCTTAGGTTTGCCGGCCAGCCGTTGATCGAACACACGCTCGCTGCCCTTCGGCCCCAGGTCGGCTCGCTGCTCATCAATGCCAACCGAAATACTGCCCGTTATGCACAATATGGCTACCCGGTCATTGCCGATGATCATCAGGGTTATCAGGGCCCGCTGGCGGGTATGGCCCGTTGCCTGGAGATGATCACCAGCGATTACATGCTCGCCCTGCCCTGCGATTCCCCTTATCTGCCCGCTGATTTGGCGAGAAGGATGTGCATCAGTCTGCAAGCACAACAGGCCGAGATCTGCACCGTCCATAACGGCGAGAGATTGCAGCCGGTGTTTGCCTTGATACCCGCCCGCCTGGGGCATTCCCTGCACGCTTATCTCAACTCAGGGCAGCGAAAAATTGATCAATGGTATGCCCGGCACATGCTGGCCATTGCCGATTTTTCCGATCAGCCCGAGGCTTTCCTGAACATCAATACGCCGGAGGATATCGCCGAGTTGGACGTAAAGGCCAGGGACTAAGGCGGGGTCATGCCGGGCGTGATCAAGGCTGATGCCAGACCGTCCACCCGCATGACAAACCTGGCCTGATTGGCTATCATCATGCCCGCAGCCACGCTTGCCTGCTTTACCTCACAGAACAGTTGCTACATGCCAGAGAGTCAGATACCCATCATCGGTTTTGCCGCCTGGAGTGGTACCGGCAAAACTACTTTGCTGATCCATCTGATCAGGATTTTTACATGCCGGCAATTACAGGTAGCGGTCATCAAACATGCCCACCACACCTTTGAGATAGATTACCCCGGCAAAGACAGTTACGAATTACGCAAGGCCGGTGCCAGCCAGGTCTTGATTGGCTCACGCCAGCGCTGGGCATTGATGGTGGAGAACCCGCAAGATGAGTCACCGACCCTGGCTGACCTGGTTGGCCGGCTGACACCGGGGAAGCTGGACGTGATCTTGGTGGAGGGGTTTAAGCCTGAAGCCATCCCCAAGATTGAACTGCACCGGCCGGGTCTGGGCAGACCGCTGCTGTTTCCCGAAGATGACAGTATAATAGCCATCGCCAGCGACAAGCCGCTGGATACGCACACCACGCTGCCCATGCTGGACTTGAACCAGGCAGGCGATATTGCAGAATTTATTATCAGCCGGTTTTTAACCGAAGACGCCCAATGAGATGATGACGGATTTACCTATCAAGAAAGACCCTGCTTGTCGGGATGAGCATGATCCAGCTTCCCTGCTGCCGGCGCTTGCGCTGGGCCCGGATCAAGCAGGCGATCACGGCCATCACCGGCATAGAAAAATTACCCCTGCGTGATGCCTTGAACCGGATCGTTGCAGCGGATGTCCATTCGACCATGAACGTCCCGTCAGGCACGAACTCGGCGATGGATGGCTATGCCGTCAACAGTGCCGACATTCCCCCAACTGGCGTGAACACCTTGCCGCTGGTTGGCACCTCATGGGCGGGTAGGCCGTTTGCAGGCAAGGTTCCCCGGGGCAGTTGCGTACGCATCATGACCGGTGGTCTCCTGCCCGAGGCGACAGACACCGTGATCATCCAGGAAGATGTGCAAAGGGAAGCGGAGCAGATAACGATTGATAACAGCACCCGGGCGGGCGATAACGTCAGACAGGCAGGGGAAGATATTGCCATTGGTGATTTGATACTGGCCCGGGGGCGGCGGTTAAACCCGGCCGACATCGGCCTGATGGCCTCACTAGGCATGGCCGAAGTCACGGTGTACAGACAGGTACGGGTGGCTTTTTTCTCCACCGGGGATGAGCTGCGAAGCCTTGGTGAGCAACTGGGCGAGCGACTGGATGAGGGCGCTGTGTATGACAGCAATCGCTATACGCTGCATGCCATGTTGAAGCGATTGGGCGTTGAGATCATCGACATGGGTGTCGTCCGTGATGTACGCCAGGAAGTAGAAGATGCGTTTGTCATGGCCGCCAGGAATGCGGATGTGATCATCACCTCCGGCGGTGTCTCTGTGGGTGAGGCTGATTTTGTAAAAGCAGCATTGGATAAGGTCGGTACGGTGAATTTCTGGAAAGTCGCCATGAAGCCGGGGCGACCGCTGGCCTTCGGCACAGTAAAGCAGGCGTTATTTTTTGGCTTGCCCGGCAACCCGGTGTCGGTCATGGTGACCTTCTATCAATTCGTACAGCCGGCCTTGCGGGTGCTGATGGGCGAGGCCGAGGATGACAGCATGACGGTCAAGGTGCGCTGTGGTTCGGTCTTGAAAAAACGGCCGGGGCGGGTGGAATACCAGCGCGGCATCTTGAGCAGAGATGAACAGGGCGAGCCGGTGGTGGTCAAATCCGGCGCCCAGGGCTCGGGGGTTTTAAGCTCTATGTCGAGGGCCAACTGTTTTATTATCTTACCTGTCGACTCTGACGGGGCAGCGCCCGGCGATACGGTGGATGTGCAGCCGTTTCATGGCCTTGTCTGAGCCGCTGACGATGATGGCAGGTGGCGATAGTCCTTCAAGGAAGGCGGCAATGAACGCCGTGATGAATGGGGTTGCCAGGCCGCCTTTGAAGTGGGCGGGTGGCAAACGCTGGCTGCTGCCATATCTGCGCCCTGTCTGGGATCAGTATCAGGATCACCGGCTGGTTGAGCCGTTATGTGGCGGCTTGTCTGTGGCGCTTGGCCTGTCGCCCCAAAAGGCGTTGTTAAATGATATCAATCCCCATGTCGTCAATTTTTATCAATGGCTGCAAGCCGGGTTTAAGATAAAAATAAAAATGCAAAACGATTCTGATCTTTATTATGCCCATCGACAACGGTTTAACACGCTGATTGCAAAGGGAAGCGCAGAGACAAAGACGGCAGCGGCCTTGTTTTATTATCTAAATCGCACCGGCTACAATGGCCTGTGTCGCTTTAATCAACATGGCGAATTTAATGTTCCCTTCGGCAGCTATGCGAAAATCACCTACAGGCGGGATTTTACCGACTATCAATCCGCCCTGGCCGGCTGGCGATTCACTTGCAGGGATTTTGCTGAAATCAGGCTGGGCAAGAAAGATTTTATCTATGCTGATCCGCCCTATGATGTCGAGTTTACCGCATATACAAAAACAGGTTTTCGTTGGGATGACCAGCAGCGCCTGACAGCCTGGCTTGTGCGCCATGAGGGGCCGGTCGTGTTATCAAATCAGGCGACAAAACGCGTGCTGCAACTCTATGAGGAGTCCGGTTTTACCTGCCAGATTGTCGATGCGCCACGGCGAATCAGCTGTACAGGCGACAGAACGCCAGCGAAAGAGGTGATTGCCACCAGGAATATAGCTGCCTGGAAATACCCAAACGGGCAACTCACCCACTGATCACAGCCTGTCCGCACCTGCCGTTTAAGCACGTGATTGCTTACAGCCTTATCTGCATCCCATCGTAAGCGACCTCCCAGCCTGCCGCTTCTGCCGTTTTTCTCTCTTCACTGTCAGCGAGCAAGATCGGGTTGGTGGTGTTGATATGGATAAAGATTTTGCGCTTGATGTTGAGTTTGCTGAAGGCATTCAAGGTGCCATCTTCGCCCGACACACTCATGTGTCCCATGCGCTTGCCGGTCTTCACGCCCACGTTCTCACGAATCATCTCATCATCCACCCATAAGGTGCCATCAAACAAGATCAGATCAGCACCGTCAATCTGCCCTGCCAGAGCAGGCGGCATATCGGCGCAGGCGGGCATATAATAAAACGATTTTCCCGTGTTTTTATCCAGCACATACAGGGCGATCGTGTCCTCATCCGCCGAGCCAAAGTTCGCCCCTTTGGATTCATCTTCCAGCCACAGCGCCACCTTGCCTGGTACAGCAAACGGCCTTATCTGCATACCACTGACATCGCCGGCGGGCGTTTGCAAGTCGACAGTCTCATCCAGGCGCATGGCGTGACGCTGGACAAACTCAGGATTCAGCACATTAAAAATGCTGTTAGCCGCAAGCACGCCCAGCACACGTTCAGTTGCATACAGATTCAGTGGCTGTGATTCACGTAAATTCAGCAATCCGGCAACATGATCAACATCGGCGTTGGTCAGCACCACCCCCATGATGGGACTGTGCCTGAGATCCTTTTTCGGATGTAGAATTGCATTGTCGTTGATCTGCTGGCGCAAATCCGGGGAGGCATTACACAAAAACCACGCCTGCCCATCGGCACTGACTGCAATAGAGGATTGCGTGCGCTGGGGGGCGGCCGGATCACCTTGCCGTGCCCGGCGGCTGTTGGGATGATTGCAGTTCCATTGCGGATAACCACCGCCTGCCGCTGCGCCTAATATGCGTATGTGCATGGATTATCTCCGCTGATTTTGATAACGATTATTTTCATAACCGGAGGTATTGCATTCAACCCAGCGCTCGCCATCTTCGCCCTGCTCTTTTTTCCAAAATGGCGCTTCTTGTTTCAGCGCTTCAATAATAAACCGACAGGCATCCAGCGCATCCCCCCCGATGTCCCGCCCAGATAGCCACCAGCACAATCGCATCGGCGATGTCGATCTGCCCTGTCCTGTGCAACACCAGGCCATCCAGCAAGGCCCATTTTTCACTGGCCTGCTTGCCAATCTGTGATAGGTATCTCTCCGTCATGCCCGGATAGTGTTCCAGAAACAGAGAGGCAATGTGCGTATCTGCATTAAAGTCGCGCATGGTGCCGATAAAAATCCCCGTTGCCCCATACCTTCCCGGCAGCAACTGACTGTCCTGATACGCCTTGAGCTCGGCCAAGGGATCAAAGCATTCAGCTCTTAACTCGGTGTGCATGGTGAATCATCCACCCGTGACGGGCGGGAAAAATGCCACCTCATCGCCGTCATTGATTTGCGGATTACCCTTGACATGTTCCATATTGACCGCCGCCAGCACGCCTTCCGGCATGGCATCACCGGCTGACAGGGCGCACCAGATATCGGCCACGGTCAAGCCAGGCGCATAATCCACGCTGTCATCCGCACGACCAAACTCTTCACGCAGAGACGCAAAAAACTTCACTTTAACCGCCATGGTAAAACCTGTATTTTATCTTGTTTCGGGATGACGTATTATAGCTTTATCTGTTGCGGCAGGACAGCCTGTGTATGAATCCACCACATACTGCACATTTTATTGTACTTGATCCTGTACTGCACGGGGATGTGTCATCCTGGGGGATACAGGACGACGACAGGGAGGTAGGAGGCAGAAAACGTCGGGAACAGGTTTTCGAGCGACTGTAAGGGTCTGCCATGTCGTCCCCGTCATCCTGAAGGAGTGCAACGACTGAAGGATCTATCATGTAGAGGCATAGATTCTTCGTCACTGCGCTCCTCAGAATGACGTGCTACTGTCATCTTGGCTCCCGCACCCTCTCCGTCATCCTGAGCGCAGCGAAGGATCTATCGTGATAGTGGCATGGATTCTTCGCTACCGCTCAGAATGACGGAGAGAGGCAGCATGGCGGGGTGATAGGGCACTCGCTTTTAGCCTCCATTAAGTGCAATATGTTTCTGAACTTATACAGCCTGTTACGATGACAAAACTGACCCATTTCAACCAGCAGGGCGAGGCGCAGATGGTCAATGTGGCCGGTAAGGCCAGCACTCACCGGGTCGCCATCGCCACCGGCCACATCACCATGCAGCCAGCGACCTTGCGGTTAATCACCGAGGGTAAGCATAAAAAAGGCGATGTGCTGGGCGTTGCACGCATTGCTGGCATGATGGCGGCCAAGAGAACCGCCGATCTCATCCCCCTGTGTCATCCGCTGGCATTAAGCCATGTCGATATTCAACTGGATTGCGATCCAGAAGCCCATGCCGTGCGCTGCACCGTTCGGGTGGAGACGCAAGGGCAGACCGGCGTGGAAATGGAGGCGCTGACTGCGGTGCAACTGAGCCTGCTGACCATCTACGATATGTGCAAGGCCGTTGACCGCAGCATGACCATGGAGGCCATTCAGCTATGTCACAAGTCCGGTGGCAAGTCCGGCACCTGGAACCGGGCGGCTGAACAAGAAAGCACCGGGTAACGATGATGGAAACACTCCCGATTGCCAAGCAGTTCAGTGCGGATGAGCGCATCGTGGTCACGGAAAGCGATGCGCTGGTCGTGTGTCCCCCCGCCGTACAATACTGGCAAGGCGTATGAAAAGCAGCATGGACTACCCCCCCCCCCCCCCCCCCCCCCCCCCCCCCCCCCCCCCCCCCCCCCCCCCCGAACTGCACATTGCAAATCATCACACAGCGGCTAAGGCACCTGGCGCATCGCCTTCGGGTGGCCTTTGTTCTCAAGATGCCGCTGATCAGAGAGTCACGGTTACCCGGCAGTCGGTCGGAGCCTCAAGTGCGGCCTGTCGAACGAAGCGTGGTCATGAAGAGAAAATCGCCAGACTCATCTGAGGGCGAAAGAGGATTCTGTGTTTTCCGAAATCGATGAGGGGTTGGATTCGGCTCACAGATAAACAACCTTCTGTATTTTTTGTATTATTGCAAAATCAACAAGTTAAAACTTTACCTTGCAAGGCGAGAACTTATTGGATCGTATGAGATGTTGGCAAGGTTGATATTTTGGCTTGCAAGACAAAGATTTATTGGATCCTATGACTGGTTGAGAATATTGAGAATAAAGTCGTTAGCGTGGGACTTTTATTTCCCTTACATGAACAGGTACAGCAATTTCTGTCACGATGGCTTGAGTGCAAATTCGCATCATGATCCAAGTTTTCTGACCGAGAAATATTTTAAGGAGGATCTTCAAAATGTACGCGAATTCTGCTTTGCCAGGCGGGCAGAAAATACAGGCGAATTCCATCGCCAAATTGCCGACATATTGCAAGAATTCTGGCAATTTAGCCCTGCAATTTCCAGGGAAGTGGAGAGAAAAATAATCAATTTTAAGAATAAACTGGGTGGCGAGCCATACATCGCAATACATGTCCGGCGGGGAGATAAACTGAGAGAGGATGACCGGCTGTATGAGATAGAAGAATACATATCAATTTTAACGGATCACAACAAACACAAGAAAATTCGAAATGTATTTGTTTTAACCGATGATTTCAGGGCCTACAGCCAACTGAAGGAGGCATTAGCCGATGCCTTCGTCTTTTCTTTTGTGACCAAACAGCAACGGGGGTATGATGAATCAGTCCATGATTTTTATCCTCTCGCAGAGAAACACAAAAGACTGGTGGATTTTCTGGTTGACATAGAAATTGCCAGACATTCTGATTTTTTTATAGGCAGTTTCACCTCAAACCTATTCAGGCTTGTATGCTACTTTAAGCGGGGCAATGACTGCTTTGATCTATCTGGCGACTTTGCCAATCCTGGAAAAAATGCCCCCTAAAAAAGTGGTTATAAACATGCCGCCCTTGAGCAAAGCAAGTCCCCTCTGATTAGAGGCAGCCAAAGGCTTATGGGATAGAAAAGAGGCACAAAGGCCGCCGGATGCAGGACAAGCCCTTCAGGATAGCGATCGTACCGGTAGACACCTGGCCGATGAGATGAATACCGGCGTTTCCTAACATCAAGCAATGTGCCCGGGATTTGGAACATAGCGGGATGGCAGACATTGACATCCCTATCCTCATTTTATGGCCTTATCCCGGGCATTGACGCCTGAGTTAAGCAGCAGCCGAAGCGTTCACGAACTAGCGTCAGTTCAATCATATTTGATATAGGTAAACCTCGGATCGGTCGGCGTTCCTTCTAAAGCATTGTTATCATCTACCCCCGGCTGCCACATCACCACCTCTTCAATCTGCTTTGCCAGGGCAAAATCTTTGGCGGTCACGCCCTTGGCGGCATGGGTCATCAACTTGACGATGACAAAGGCATAAGAGGCGGTTAAATCCGGGTGGTGCCAGGCCGCCTCTGCCAGATGCCCGACGGTATTGATCACCATCAAGGTTCCCTTCCAGCCACTGGTCTTGTATCGTCGCCGTATCCAGCCGTCTTCGTAGTACCACGCTGGCAACTCCCGTTGCAGCTTATCGGTGATCTCCTCTTCCGTATACGTACTCTCATCTTGCGACTGTGTCATAGCATCTCTCCTCATCTTCGGTGTTGGTTTGTTTTGCAAATAACCGCTTCAATGTGAGCATCGCCGCCGCATCCAGCGATGCCACCCTGTCATGCTGCCTGCACAAGGCGCCCCGAAAGCCGAGATAGTCGGCTTGCAGCGGCAATAAGGCCGGCACATCTGCATGGCGCAGCGAACCGGCCAGGCCACAGAGCAACCCCGCCTCTTTGGCAGCACCGATGAACGCCACCAGGGCGCCTTGATCAAGACGTTGCCGGAGTGAACCGGCGGCTTTGTCGGCGGTATCCAGCATCACGCCTTTGATGCCGGCGGCGGCGAGCAATGTACTATCGGGCATCATTCCCGCATGTTCGGCAAAAAAGACCAGCACGAGGGACGCCCCCCGTGCGGTACAGCGGCCAAGTACGTTCAGGAACGGCGGCGTTACGGATACGCCGAATACCCCTGCCTTGACATAATCAACGCCTGTGCTGTGCGTGGCCATGATGCGTTGTTCCATGTCCGGGCTGTGCATGGGAATATCGCCCGTGGTGGCGCTCACGACTACCCTGCCCGCCATGCAGTCGACTATTCTGGCGATCTCCTCGATAGCCAATGCGCCTAACACGCCCGTGGCCGGTTCTTTCACATCAACAATATCAGCACCAGCCCGCAGCGCCAGCCTGGCCTCAGCCAGGTTACGCACGCTAACCAGCATACCCGTCATGGGGTGTGCTGCCCATCGCTGGCATAGTAATCGGCCACGACTTCCTGCAACCACTGCCAGGCTTGCCGTTCTTTTTCACCGGCGGTTTTCTCTATGGCGATGGTCAGGTAGCGCAACTCCGCATCCACCTTATCCGGTGGCAGCCGGTCCAGCCGGCTCACCAGAATAGCCGCCTCCACCACCGCCGCCTGCGCCCGATTAAACCCCCGGAAACCGCCATGCCGCTGCTCGTATACCACAGCACAATGAAAACGCGGCCGCTGTACATCCTCTTCTATCTGCTCAACCCTGACCTCCACATGCGACAAGGCATCGGCCAGCATCTGTCCGGCGATGTGTGCCGCGGGCCGTAACGGCCAGTCGTATCGGCCGCTGAGACAACCGGCGATAATCCGCACATCATCGGTCATGTTGATCACGGCCTCGCCACAACGTTGCAGGTTCGCCAGGGTAACTGACGGCTTGAATGGGGCAATAACATAATATTGATCCTGCAAGCGGATCCCCATCGGGGCGATATGGCAACTCGCATCGTCGTTTAAGGTGGTGATCACGGTCTCGAAAATCATGGCTTCTGCTGCCGGGTGCTGCCCGGTTTTTGGTACTCCTCTGCCAGCATAAACTGCTTTCTCAAGGTGTGTGCCGCCTTGCCAGATTCAGTCGCCTGTTTTGGCACATCGGCGATCACCCCCCACGCCAGCTCCTCATCCTGCACATAACGTTTACCCAGCCGCAGCGCCACCTCGGCACGCGCCAGTTCAACCCCCATATAAAACGCATGGGCGGCATCATCCTGCAACAAGGCCAGCCGGGGGAAGAAGCTGAAGGCATCCTGGGCGGTCACCATGCCATCCCGGTTAAATACGTGGATTCCCGAATCTGAGACTTCAATCCGGTAGCTCGGATCACGAATCTGTGCGGCCAACTCCCTGATCTCATCCTCATCATAGGGAAACGGCTTGCGCTCATGCCCTGCCAATAATGAACGATCTATGCCCTTGGGTAAACCGTCATTTTCCCTGGCGGCGAACATGATGCGGCGGGCCAGATCCGCCTCCCGTACCGCCGTGCGTGCATGGGGGCTGACGGCTGTTGTCAACACGTTCCTTATCCCCAACTCGGAAATGATGCCAAACAGCACGGCATTGATGCCGGTGGTATCGGCCTCGGTCAGCTCGGTCAGATTACCCACCCCCATCATCACCTCGATGTCCGGGTAGCGGGCGCAAAGCTCGGCATAACGTTGCAGGGATGCGGTAAAACCAAAATGCACGGGATCGAGGATGCTGTCAGCAATAAATGCCTGGCCCTGTGCCAGGAAACGCTCAATCAAGGCATACAATGATGCCATGTCTGTGTGGTCTTGTGGGATCACGATTGGGATGGCGTCCACCTCAGCGGCGATCCAGGCATTGCCCGGTTTCAGGCTCAACAGGTAATCTGCGCCCGCCCTGCCGGCGCGCAGCAAATCATCATCCTCCAGCGAATCAACGCTCACGCTAAAGCCCGCTTCTTTCAAGGCCATCACGCTCTCCTCCAGGTGTGGGAAAGCGGTATCCGGCAGGCAACCCAGATCAATCACATCGGCCCCATCGGCCTGATAGGTACGGGCACGCTCGATGATCGCCGTCACATCCAGCATGGGCGCATCGACAATCTCGGCGAACAGACGCACATCGTGCTTGTCCAGTGATAATGGCGCCGGCTGCTCGCCAAACAACACCGGCAAGTCCTTCACATCCACCGTGCCACGGATAACAGGCCGCCCCAGCACCTCGGCCAGTTCCTGCAAGTTGCCCCGGCACAAGCCCGGCACGATCACTTTATCCACCCCATCGAGTGCCGACAGGCGGCGCTTTAACATCTGTGCGGTCATCAGTGCCGCTACGCTGACACCAATATTGCGGACTTCATAACTGAAATCACAGGGCTGCATCCCGGCAAGCACGTTATGCAGGCGCTTCTCGGCGAGCTTGCCAGTCACAAACAGGATGTGTTCGGTCATGATGGTCTCATCTGCTGCCTGATTTCTCTTCAAACTTGGTTCATAATAACCAGCTATCGGCGCACACATCCCCTGATTTTATCCGCATACCGGCATGAACGATATGGATATCCACGTTTAATTTATTGATTTATAAACGGTATAATGATTGATGATGATCCTTTGATGCCCTGGCACAGTTTTCGCTGTCAATTAGCTGATGATCTCCAAACAGGCGCTGTCACTCACATACGAAAAACCCCATGACACAGGAAAAACAAACACAAGACCAACCGGCCTGGTCAAAAGATGAGTTTGAGCAGCAGTTGCGTGCCAAGGAAAAATACTATCACATCAATCATCCTTTTCATGTGTTGATGAACACGGGCAAACTGGACAAGGCCGCAATTCAGGGGTGGGTGGCCAATCGCTATTATTATCAGACCACCATTCCGGTAAAAGATGCCGCCATCATGGCCAACTGCCGTGACCGGGATGTGCGCCGTGCCTGGGTGCAGCGCATCATTGACCATGACGGCACGGCGGGCGAGGATGGCGGTATCGAAGCCTGGTTGCAGTTAGGCGAGGCCGTGGGATTGAGCCGAGAGGAGTTGATTTCTGAAGAGCATGTCCTGCCCGGCGTGCGCTTTGCGATTGATGCGTACTACCACTTTGCCCGAACGGCCACCTGGCAGGAGGCGGCCTGTTCTTCACTCACCGAGTTGTTTGCCCCCAAAATTCACCAGCGGCGGCTGGAGAACTGGCCTGAACACTACACCTGGATTGATGAGAAGGGCTACAGCTACTTCCGCAAGCGCCTGGGCGAGGCACGCCGTGATGTGGCGCATGGCCTTGAGATCACGCTGGATTATTTCAAGAGCCGTGCCGAACAAGAGCGCGGCCTGACCATCCTGCAACTGAAACTGGACATTCTGTGGGCGATGCTGGATGCCATGTGGCTGGCCTATATCGAGAAAAAACCGCCGTATGATTGTGTTGATCATGGCTGATCAGATCCCGGAATTTGCGCCCACCTTTCGCTTTCAATGGGAAGCGGCACAGAACTGCCATGTCGTGTTGTATCCTGAAGGCATGGTGAAATTGAGCCAAAGCGCCGAGGAGATATTGAAGCGTTGTGACGGCCAGCACACCACAGCCGAGATCATCGCCGAGTTGCAGCAGGCGTTTAACGAGCAGGACTTGAAAAACGAGATAGAACACTTCATTGAACAGGCGATAAAAAATGGCTGGATTAGATATAAATAATGGCAAACCCCTGTGGCTGCTGGCGGAGTTGACCTACCGCTGCCCGCTACAGTGTCCGTATTGTTCCAACCCGGTTGAGATCGCCAACTATGATAACGAACTGACTACCGAGGACTGGCTCAGGGTAATGCGCGAGGCGCGAGAGATGGGCGCAACACAACTGGGTTTCTCCGGTGGCGAGCCGCTGGTGCGTCGGGATTTGGAAGAGTTGATTGCAGAAGCCCGGCGTTTGGGTTTTTATACCAACCTCATCACTTCCGGTGTCGGCATGGATGAAGCCAGAGTGAAAGCCTTTAAAGATGCAGGACTGGATCACATTCAAATCAGTTTTCAGGCCAGCGATGAAGAGTTGAACAACTATCTGGGCGGCACCCGAAGTTTTCAACACAAGCAGGATATGGCCAGGGTAGTAAAAAAGTACGCATACCCTATGGTTCTCAATATCGTTTTGCATCGTAAGAACGTTGATCAAATCCGTGACATCCTGGACATGACGGTGGAGTTAAATGCCGATTATGTGGAACTGGCCAGTACGCAATACTACGGCTGGTCACGGGTGAATGTGGAACACCTGTTGCCGAGCCGTGAACAACTTGAACAGGCAGAGCGCATCGCCAGGGAATATCAGCAGAAGATGCAAGACAGCATGAAGATCATCTATGTCATCCCCGATTATTTTGAAAACCGCCCCAAGGCCTGCATGAATGGCTGGGGAGCGATATTTTTAACCATCGCCCCGGATGGCAGCGCCCTACCCTGTCATGCCGCCGCCCAGTTGCCCGGTCTTACATTTCCCAATGTAAAAAATCACAGTATTGAAGAGATATGGAATGAATCGGACACGTTCAACAAATTCCGTGGCTTTGACTGGATGCAGGAGCCGTGCAAAAGCTGTCCGGAAAAGGAAAAAGACTTCGGCGGCTGCCGGTGCCAGGCTTATATGCTGACTGGCGATGCTGCCAATGCGGATCCGGTGTGCGATAAATCCCCTTACCATCAGCAGCTGCACGATGAGGTTGAGCGTATCGGCAGGCTGGCCACAGAGCAACGGGCAGAGGCGAAACCGCTGATATTTCGCAACATGAAAAATTCGAAAAAAATCATCCAGGAGGCCGTCTAGCCAGGAGAGTTTCCCCAGAGCAGTCTTTGAGCGCAAGGGCAACATCGCGCGCCTGCCGGTTGTGCTTGATGTCATGCACGCGGAGGATTGCCACGCCAGCAGAGGTTGCCAGTGCGGTTGTGGCACAGGTCGCACCGAGCAGTTCGCGGGAGTCCCCTACATCACAAATCGAACCCATGAAGCGTTTGCGGCTGGCGCCCAGCAGCACGGCATAGGGCGTATCGACAAATTCCTGCAAGTTAGCGATCAAGTGCAGGTTATGCTGCTTCGTTTTACCAAAACCAATGCCCGGATCGATGATAATATTTTCTGCCTTGACGCCGGCCGCCATGGCCGCCTCCGCACGTGCCAGAAGATACGCCTTTACCTCGGCCACCACATCGGTGTACTGCGGATGATCCTGCATGGTGCCCGGCTCGCCCTGCATGTGCATCATGACCAAAGGCAAGCCGGCATCGGCGGCCAGCGATAACATCGCCGCATCCTCGGTAGCCGCCGAGACATCATTGATCATGGTCGCCCCCTGCCGGATTGCACCCGCAGCCACTTCAGCCGATGTTGTGTCGATGCTGATGGGATACTGTGCTGGCAGCCTTGCTTTTAGCATCTCTAACACCGGTAACACGCGCTGTAATTGCTCCGCCGCACTCACTCTGGCCGCCCCCGGTCGGGTGGACTCACCGCCAATATCGATAATATCAGCCCCTTGATCGATCATGTCCATGGCATGTGTAACCGCCCTGTCAACATCTGCGAAGGCCCCGCCATCGGAGAAGCTATCCGGCGTGACATTCAAAATGCCCATCAGCAGGGGCGATCTGGCAAGATCACGCATGGAACAGATCAGGCATGGTGCAATACGGCCGCCATTTCATCGGTGGCAGTGATCAAGGCATCCACCATGGCCGGTTCACCTGCCAGATGTCCGCCGTCTTTGATGATTCTGAGTGATGAGCCGGGCAGCTTTTTATGTAATGACCAGGCGGCCTCGGGCAGGCAAGTCATATCCTTGCGGCCATGAATGATGATCGCCGGCACATCCGGCAGGTAATCGCTGTGGCGCAATAGCTGGTCGGGGGCAAGAAAATACCGGTGTTTTGCATAATGGGTTTCTATCTTGACCTCATGCACCTGGGTCGTGATGTCTTCGGGTGCAGCGCTGTTTATTTCCCTGTCGGCTAACATCCAGGTGACGGTACGCATTGCCCATGCAGCCCAACTGGCCGCGGCCTGCTGCTGTGTGTGTTTATCATCGCCGTGCATGCGCCGATGATAGGCGGCGATAAGATCATCACGTTCAGCTGCCGGTATGATGCTGATGAAGTCTTCCCAGAAATCGGGAAAGATATGACTGGCACCGCGCTTGATAAACCAGTCGAGATCCTGCTGGCGGGCGAGAAATGTGCCGCGCAGGATCAGGCCGCTGACATGTTGCGGATGGGTTTGTGCGTACAACAGCGCCAACGCTGCCCCCCAGGAGCCGCCGAAGAGTAACCACTTGTCGATGCGAAGTTCCCGCCGGATTCGCTCCATGTCGGCGATTAGATCTTGGCTGGTGTTCTCTTGACATTCGCCTTGCGGCGTTGAGCGATGGCAGCCACGCTGATCAAAGATAATGATGCGGTATTTGTCGGGATTAAAATAACGCCGATGGTTTTCATTGCAGCCAGACCCCGGGCCGCCATGCAGAAAGATGACCGGGATCCCGGCCGGGTTGCCGCTCTCCTCCACATAGATGCGATGTAACTCGCCCGCATCTAACCGCCAGGTCTGCGCTGCACACAGCGCTGGATAGAGTTCACGCCCCATAGCTCAAACGATCGCTATATATCGCTGAGAATTTCCCTGCGCCTTCGCTGATATTCTTCGGTAGAGATCAACTGCTTGTCCAGCAAAGCCTTTAACGTCAGCAATCTTTGTTCCACCGAGGCAGGTTGCTGGCCGCCGCCCGCCTGCTGCATTTCCTTACGCATGCGCGCCATCTCCAGCCGCAGCGCACGCCGCTCCCGGGCTAATCTCGCCGCCTCCGCCTGCACCAATGCCTGGGCCGGATCCTCAGCTATCTCGCTCGCCTGTTCTGCCAGATAGGCCGCAGCCGCCACTGGCACATCGATCGTTATCCAGTCGTTACGCTCCTTGCTGCCGCCTTCCTGGTGGACGCTGACGCCATCGCTGGCGATAATCTCGCCCTTGAAATCGGATTTTCTGGCGCGCCGCCCCACCTTGAAATACTGTTTAACGTCCGTTACCCCGGCGCTCTGCTGTGCGCGCTCCTTGAACCTGTCACCCTGGCTGTCGTAATCACCGATAATCAACTGCAATCTGCCATCCAGATAAAAAGCCCGCCCACCGGTGAACTTGGTATTCCTCACCAGCAGGTATTTCCGCTCCAAACGCGCCAGCACGAAGACAATATCCTGATTAGCCCTGGCGGTACGCAGGCCAGCGCTGAGGTACTGACCCAGCAGGCGGCATTGCTGAATGGAAAGCAACGCCCCCGGCTTATCATCGGCAAAGAAACCGCTGCCGTAATAGACCTGTAGGGATTGCAGGGCTTGGGTGATCTGCTCGGCATTCAGGGCGACCGGGTGCTGGTTCGGCGGCGTATCCGCTCGCCTGGATTTATCCTGCTTGACCAGCTTGATGTACAGATTAACGCCAGATTTCCATAAAACATGGTCGGCCTGTACAGTACTGGTAACAAACGTACTGATAATCAGGATCAGAAGGGGTGTGGTTAGCCGGTTCCTCATTATTATTGAAGCATATCGTCAACTGGAAATTACGGTTCTTGTGGCAAAATGGTTACTTAACCCTTCAATATCTAGGGTCTACTATCAATCGTTTGAATAATGACACCAACCTGTTTCTTTCAGATACAGTTAGAGAATTATCTACGTCAATTCTCTTGAGCAAATATTTCTCAAGCACCCAGTATGCCGAATAGGCATCCTTTTCATTCGCTTCACCTCCATCAAGATCGAGTAGCAACATTCTGTCTCTCATAACATTGTCGCCAGTACCACCAAGTCGTCTGAAATGATAGGCAATACCATTATCGCTCAAAAGATCATTGGAAAACACATAGATATTATTCTTTAACCGACTACTATTACTCCCCTCTTCTTCCCGCAAATTTATCATGGAGGCAAACGAATCAACACTTCTGCCTTCTTTGCATACTATCTCTTTAGTCACTTCAATGTTGTTACTGTTATTGTTACTGCCGAACAAACCATAAAAACTCTGATAAGCATACCGGCGATCTTTAGGAAAAACCCAAACCGACCCATTAATCTGAACAGGCAGGAATTTCTTAAAAAATCCTGGGCTTTCCACATTGACAAGGATTGGTTGTGATCGGCATTCTTTGGTTAGCTTTTCCTGTAATTTCTCAGGATCCGAAACCATAGCCCAGAGTTTATTTAGGAATGAATAAACCTGTTCATCAACACTTTCACTTTTTTCCCCAGGCAATTTTACAGGCATATAATCGGATTGGACTATAATTCGAACATACACACTTTCCTCAATTTTTCTTACGTCCTCTCCTGATTTTGCTATAATTCCCCCTCGCCACTTCCATTGATTATCAACATCGTATGGATATTGCACTTTATAAAAATCAAACACCCCAAACCCCGGAGGTTTCTATTTGCAACGGCTGAGCGTCTTTTGATATTGTAACCGGCAGCGAACTGGTTCGAGAAATATAGGTAATTGGATTTTCGCTTCTCGCCTGTTTGCCATTTGGCGTTACATCTAGCCTAAAAATAGGAACGCCTTTTCCGATAGCAGAGCGGGGAACGACGATAGACATGCTACCATCACACTGAATTTGACCATTATAATCCTGAAACCATTGTTTAATTCGCTTGGCCTCAGATTGTCTTACCCAACCATGGTAACCATTAGATGCGGTAAATTTTAAGTATGGTACTTTGCTGCCGTGGTCAGTAGTACATCTGGCGTATTTGAAACCCCCACATTGCTCACCGCGGCGATATTTCCTATCAATCGACAACAAAGTGCCTTTTGGCAAATATCCTTCACGTTTATAGGTACTCTCAGACAGATAGAAAGTCCCACCGTCTTGTCCGGGCGGTAAAACAACAAATACATTCTCACATGAGCCAGCCCATGTTGAATTTTGCCATCCAATCACGACAAGCATTCCACCAAATATAAGCGTCTTAAAGCGATTCAAAATAGTGTTCATATTATCTTTTCCCACTAATTAGTAAACAGTATTAAAGCGCATTCCCTCGGGTTTTATAAGCCCAAAAACAAAAATAACTCATATAGTTTTATGCTTCCATCCTTACAAAGAGATAAACAAAAAAGGCGCACACTGTGCGCCTTTTGAGTAACACTCAACTGCTTGCTACTTACCCCCGCCTACCACAGCAGAAAACCGCCGATAGAGAAGGTATCAGCGTCAGCGATACCAAGCTGAGTGCTTTCATAATTGCTGTATTCAGCGATCACTTTCAACCATGAGTTGACGTCATGATAGACACCGACTGTCCACAGCCTGTTTTCGACTTCCGGGTTGATGGCATCGGCATCCTGTTCTGACTTGCCATAGGTCACGCCCAGGAGGGTGGTGCCATTGAACTTGTAGCCGGTCTGGATGTAATAGCCATCGTTGTCGGCTTCCTGGCAACTGGTCGTATCGCAGCCAAAGCCATTTCCGCCACCCGCATTGAAAAACAAGGTGCCCAGCGCTTCGCCAGTGTAGTAATGGCCTGAGACGTTAAATCCACCCGCATTGATTTCCGCACCAATGTTCACGCCGACCGATTCAATATCGCCGGTAGCACCGGGGACAGCAGCCGCTGTGGGCCGTACGCCAGTAACAGCAAGACTTGGCGCTGGCCCTACGCTGACCTCACCCGGATCAGCCGCCGTACCGGGGCTTGAGGTAATCTCTTGTTCCTGCCACAACACGCTGCCCCAGATAGAGAAGCTGCCGCCCTCAAAATCGCTCTTGTAGGTGGCCTCGGCCTGGAACTGCGGCGTATCGGTTTCTGCCGTAAAACCTGTGCCGCCGAGAGGCTCTTGCGGGTCAAAGATACCGACGGACAGTTGGAAACCGTTCACCTCGGGGGTCTGATAGACAAAGCGGGTGCGAAAATCGGGATACACATAGCCAAAGCCGATGCGTCCCAGCGCCGTGCCGCCCCCGTCCGGGCCAGCCAGGGCGCCCACACCGAACAAGGTGTAGTCCTTCAGGATGTCCTGGCGCATGAACAGCGACAGCGTACGACCGACGCTGATGGTGCCAAAATCGCCTTCTACATTAAAAAACACCTCACGCATGTCGATGTTGGAACCTGTACCGAACAGGCCGGACTTGTTCAGGCGGCTGCCTTTCTCGCTGGAGGAGTCCACCGCAAAGGTGATCTGGCTGGTGCCTTTAAGCCCATTGACCTCCGGCGTCTTCACCGTCATGGTGTGAAATCCTGGCAGCAGACCCTCGTTCAAGTGGGCGCTGTCTTCGGTGCGACCGTCGGTATACTGAAAATCGCTTTGCGTATAGAACAGGTTGACAAAGCCGCCGTAGCTGACCTCCCAGCCGTCTTCACCCCCCAGCACAACAGCGGCGTTGGCCGGTGTACCGAGGTGAACAAGCAGTGCCAACACCGCACATGTTCCGGTGCTTAAACGTGTGGCAAGTTTGGTGATGTGGTGTTTCATGTATTTTCTCCTCAAGATAAAAATGCCTGATTTTGCGTTGATTTTTATACCGCCGGGATTTCTTAAACCTAACAACCCATAACCTCTGAAAAACAGCCTCCCCAGCCTTGGCCCCGTGTCTTTACCATGACACAAATCCCGCCCATGGTTGCACTATGGGCGCCATGCCTCGTCTCTTCTGCAAGAACTGATGCGGATAGTACGATAAAAATCAACATCATTACAACTGAATAAAGACAATTCTGCAACAATTTTTTTGTCAGCCGACAATCTGTATTTTTTATGCAACATATTGATATTGGCCTGGTCATGACAGAGCCAAAAAGCACCGGTGCCAAATGATTATCTGAATATCTTGGATTATCTGAATATCTTGCTCAACTCGCTGGCTTGCCTTCGATCATTGAACCAGCATGTCGCTTGTATGAAACCGCCACCACATTTCTCCCTGAGGTCACGCATTATCGCTTCAAGCGTGTGCTGCCCTGGCATCCGGCAAGCTGCAAGCATCAGATAAAATCTCTACTCGTAGAATCGCAGCACGAGCATCAAAAACCCCAGAATCCCTGTTATGCTGACAATAGTATGCATCTGCGCCTGCTCAATGCGTCTGTTCAATCGCTCTTCCAAAGTCTCCATGTTGCCATTCAGGCGCTCTTCCAAAGTCTCAATCTTGCTATTCAGCTGCTTTTCCAAAGTCTCAATCTTGCTATTCAGGCGCTCTTCCAGAGTCTCCATCTTGCCATTCAGGCGCTTTTCCAGGGAGATCATATCGCCCCGCAAGGCCTTGATATCCTCCTTGGTGGCGAGGCGATCAGTGAGCAGAGTAGCGTATGTCTCAGCCAGCACCTCGGCCTGCTCAGTCATCATGCCTGCGCCGGTCAAATCCTTGACGAATTTATGGGTATCAAAGGCCAGGCTGCTCATGGGCGAGAGTATATAAGAAGCAGTATAATTCGCGCAATTTTCACCGGCTACCCACCCCCCTTATGCAGGCAGAGTCTGAAACGGTCGATGAATTGCTGGTAATCCGCCTGGCTGTAGCCGTGAAACTCCAATGAAACGTCCGTCATGGGTAACTCCAGCAAGGCGATCTTCAGGCATGATTCGGGGCCCAGCCTGACACTTATCCGGCCTTTTTCGGTCTTGATAACCGCCCGGTTTGCTTGCCGTTGTATGCGATTCTCGCCCACCACCCGGGGCAGCAAACGAAAAAAATCCGCATGCGTGACCGACATTTGGCGTTCATAGCGCATAGGCGCTGTCGTACTGGTCAACTCGCTAACCACCAGCGACAGGCGGCCAGATGGCCAGCGTGTCCCCCTCGTTAAAGGTGCGCTGCGCCCGGTCCTCCGGTGCGATAAAGACGCCATTCACCAGCACCAGATGCGCCAGCTCATCGGGCACCCGGTAGCGCTCAATCAATTCCCTGACGGTGGTCGTCTGTGTGATGCGTAACTGTATCTGATTGGCAACCGCATCCTCTGGCAGAAAATCGCCCAAAGAGGCATACAGCTTAAACGTGATGGTCATGGCTGTGATGCTTATGGCAAGGACTACTGTCAACCCGCACAGGGGGTTTTGCAGTAATGATGGTTCACAACATCCTGGGTTAATTTAACACGGCAGCGTTATGGCCGACTGCCTGAGTCGCGCCCAGATAGGCCTCCATGATGCGGGTCGGGTCTTTGAGCAGGTGATCCTTCCACTTGCCCAGTTTCAGTTTGCCTTGGATAAGCCCGCGCAATACCCCAACATGATTGGTCAGCCCTAACGCCTGCGCGCCGACCAGCACATCATCCTGGAACTGCAAACTGAGATAACGATAACGTTGCTCATCGCTGAGTTCAGCCGACTCACCGCCATCCACACCCATCCACAAGCCGTAAGAGGTAGAGATCAAGCCTATGGTATCCAACACATTCATGTTCACACTGCCCTGATGCCGGATGTCACTGCCCGCCATATTCATGGCAGCGATGCGCCCATGATCAGCCGCTGTTGGCTGGATCGCCTGGACAGTAAACTCGCCGGTGGAAAAATCCTTGCCCTGACACACATCACCCGCGGCATAGACATCCTCATCGCTGCTTTGCAGGCGATCATTCACCAGTACGCCGAAATCCATTGCAAGACCGCTGCCTTCCAGAAATTGCGTATTCGCCTTCACTCCGGTGGCGGAAATCAACACATCAGCGGCCAGCACATCGCCGTTGTCCAGTGTCACATTCAAGCCATCGCCGCGCTCGGTAATGGCCTCGACTTTTGTCGAGGTAAGCACCTTGATCCCCTTCGCCTCACACCATTTTTTGATCAAGCCGCCGGCCGCCTGGTTCATCATACGCGGCACCATACGATCTTCCATTTCAATCACGGTCAGACTAACACCACGCAAGGCCAGCGATTCCAGGATGATGCACCCAATAAAGCCCGCGCCCATCAGCACAACGCTGGCGCCTTCGGTGGCCTTGGCTGCGATGTTACGACCATCTTCCAGCGTCCAGCAGGCATGAATATTCGGCAAGTCCATGCCGGGGATGGGGGGGCTGACCGGCTGCGAGCCGGTGGCGATCAGCAGCTTGTCATAAGCCAGGGTAGCACCGGAAGCCAGATGCACCGTATGCTGCTTCGGGGCGAGCCCACTGACCATCTCCTGCAATACCTTGATTTGCCTGTCCCGGTAATGGCTGGCTGATTTACGCAGGTAAGTACCGCGCTCATCGATCTTATCGGTCAGATAATAGGGCAAGGCCATGCGTGAGTAAGGCGGCTCTTTCTCATCGCCCACCAACGTGATCTCGCTGCCCGGATCAACCTTCGCCAGGGTCTCGGCAGCGATCACCCCGGCCGGCCCGGCGCCAATGATCATATAATTCATTTATTAGCGCTCCTGATCAACAAATCGTCCGCACGACCGACACACCATGCGCCCTGTCTGCTGGCGTCTGGCAAGCCTGCGGGCAGCAATACCCACGCCTGCCATGAAAATACCAACGGCTGTCACCAGGACAATAAAGTCGTCAATCGTGCCGGTGGCGATATTGATGTAGGGAATATCTGTCAGGGGCAGCGCCGTTGTCGCTTCAGCCTGCACCACCGCCGAGGGGAACATACCGACCACGGCCCCAATCAGGGCGATGTACAGGCGATGAGAGAGCAGCGACAGGCGGTTTGCGCCCGATAAGCTCGCGGCGATATGCCTCACAGCCCTAACCGATGCCGCGTCTCGGTGGTGGGTACGCCCTGCTCATCCCAGCCCCTGGCGGCGTAATAGGCTGGCAGCATCTTGTCCAGCTCGTTGACCTTGCCCTTGGCCGGGCCGGTTTCCGCCGCCTCTTTCAACAAACGCTGCGGCAGCGTGTCATCGGCAGCGGTCAAACCCGCCGCCAGATTGAACTCGCGCTCCATATTCCAGATCCGCTCCCCCACCTCAACCAGAGTCTCCGGCGTCCACTCTCCCTCACAGGCAGCATTGATTTGCGGGGCAATGTCCTCCAGCGTCCAGGCAAAGGTGGTAAACACGCACAGGCCCGCCGAATCCACCGCGGCGGTCGCATCCTGAAATGCCTTGGTTAGCTCGGCCTTGCCATCTGTGACCAGCGGGTCGGTTTTCTCCGGGATCCCCATCACTTCCGAGGAGACAGTATAGCCACGCAAATGGCAGGCGCCCCGGTTGGAAGTCGCATAAGCCAGGCCCATGCCCTGGATACCACGGGGGTCGTAGGCCGGGAACTCCTGCCCCTTCACCGTCATGGAGAACTCTGGATGACCGTATTTCTCGCACAGACGCTTGGAACCCAGGCCCAGTTCACGGCCGAAACCCTCGCCTTTGCAGGTCGCCTCCGCCGCCCAGGCCAGCGCCTTGGCAGAGCCAAAGGTGAACTCTACCCCGTCGGTTTGCTCTTTGGTAATGGCGCCGGTTTCATACAATTCCATGGCCGCCGCCACCGTGGCACCGAACGAGATCGGATCAATGCCGTCCTCATTGCAGAGAAAGTTGGCGTAGGTCAACACATCCAGATCATCAATCCCGGTGTCTGAGCCCAGCGCCCAGGCGGCTTCATACTCCAGCCCACCGGATGCGCCCCAGTATTCCGGCTTGTTTTCAATCGTGAAATGCCCCTTGTCGATGGTTGAGATGCGACCACAGGCGATGGTGCAGGCAAAACAACCGGCATTGGTGACCAGATTCGGCTTGCCATCGCCCGGACGTGGCTCATACATGGCCTCGGCGGAAATCTTGCTCGCCCCTTCGAACTGCACCTCGCGCATGTTGCGTGTGGGCATGGCGCCGACTTCGTTGAT
The DNA here is from genome assembly GCA_963422205.2 of Gammaproteobacteria bacterium. Lineage (GTDB taxonomy): Bacteria > Pseudomonadota > Gammaproteobacteria > Eutrophobiales > Eutrophobiaceae > CAXMWX01. Next base: position 86,620 of record CAXMWX010000007.1, read on the forward strand.
CACATTCATCAAGACCTGGGTGCCAAACTTCGGCAGGCCCTCGCCAGAGACCGGATGCTCGGCCAGCGTCTTTTTGCCCTCGTTCACGGCCTGCATGAAGGCGGCGGGATCATGGATATTGCCCACGCCCCGGGTGCCGCGCACCGCCACAGCTTTGAGATTCTTTGAGGCCATCACCGTACCCACACCAGAACGGCCAGCCGCACGATGCAGATCATTGACGATGGCGGCATACATGCAGCCTTTCTCTGCGCTTCTGCCCACCGCGGCGATACGCAATAAAGGATCCTGGTATTTCGCATGCAACCATTCATCCGCCTGCCAGACGGACTTGCCCCAGATGGCATCGGCCGACAACAATTCGGCCTGCTCATTTTCGATGTAGAGGTACACCGGCCTGGGAGACTTGCCCTCAAAGATGACCATGTCATAACCGGCCGATTTTAATTCAGCACCGATATAGCCACCCGAATTGGAGCAGGCGATAGCGCCCGTGAGCGGGCTTTTGGTAACGACCGAATAGCGCCCGGCGGTGGAGGCCATGGTGCCGGTCAGCGGCCCGGTGGTCATGATCAGTTTGTTATCCGGCCCCAGCGCATCGCATTGGGGATCGATCTCCTCGGTCAGGTATTTTGTCGCCAGACCGCGCTGCCCCAGGTATTGCTGCGCCCACTTCATATTCAGCGGTTCGTTGCTGATGTCGCCGGTCGTCAAATTCACTCTGAGTACATTGTTTGCCCAAGCCATAATAATAACCTCCTATGCTGATGCGCCGAGTTCGGCGCTTTGTGCTGCATGTGCACGCATACGATTGAGTCCTGTGTGATCGGCATCGACATAGGTAATCGCCGCAGTCGGACACGCCTTGGCGCATTCAGGATCACCGCCACACAAATCACATTTATACACCACCTGTGAATCCTGGCTGTAATTCACAGTGCCAAACGGGCAGGCAATGGTGCATACCTTGCAGCCCACACAAACATCGTCCAGCACATCTTTGGCCCCGGTGGCCTCGTTGATGACGATCGCCTCCACCGGGCAGGCATGCAGACACCAGGCCTCAGCACATTGCGTACAGGTATACGGGACGAAGCGCCCCTCTTCGTGAAAGGTAAATATCTTGATTCGAGATTTTGACGGGTTAAATACGCCTTCAGCCTGGTAGGAACACGCCATTTCACACTGTAGACAACCCGTGCATTTCTCCGGCTCAATCTGAAGTGCCTTTAACATGATAGAACCCTCATCGTTGCGTTGTGTTTATCTCATCACTCTAGCGTCTGCTTGGCATACAGGTCAACGTAACGGTCGCCGACAAAACTAATGACATTCCAAACTACCTATACCCATCCCCCGCAGTATAGTCAAGCCCATGCGCCCATGCCACAGACTGTGGCCAGCGCGGGTCGGTTGCACCTGTATTTTAATTATACCGCCAGCCAGCACCGTTCACACCTCTGATGCAGGCCGAATGCACGACACGGGCGGATGTCGCAAAACGCAACAAACCCGTAACAGGTGATCAGGCATCGGTCTCGGCAGGCATGTTCTCTTTCTGTTCTTTGATGACCACCGTACCGGCGAGTTTATCGTGCCAGCCCTGTTTCCTTTTATCAAAGGCCACCCAGAACATGCCCATACCAAAGATCAGAAAGCTGGGATAATAGGCAAAATACCTGCCGATGAATTGGCCTGTGGATGGTTTCTGGCCCGTCCTGGCATCAACTACCCTGGCACCTATGACCATCTTCCCCGGCGTTGCCTGGCGGTAGTGCCAGAAGAGAATTATCGCAACGGCGGGCAAGACATAAGAGAACAGAAAATCCACAGCACCGAGCAGAAACCGTTCGCTGTATAACATGGCATCGGTGCCGTAGACAGCGAACAGAACGGGCATAACAATAAGGGCGATCAACAGCGAATCGATGATCGTTGCCCACACCCTGAGCCAGAAGCCAGCGTAGACAAAAGCCTGGTTATCATCGGTATTCATGCCCTCTTCTCCCATGATGCCCGCAACAGGTTCTATGACGTGTGCCAGTCAAGTACGATTGATATGCACTGACTTTCACTGTACCATAGGCCAGTATCAAGCGACAGATAGGCGGCATCACCGATGCGGGCATTGATGGCAAACACACCGATGGCGGTATGCACTGTGCTGGCTCTTGGCCTGTGCTTATTGGCACAACAGGCGGGCGCTTCAAAGGGGCGAACCTTTCACTTTGCGTTCATCGCCGATGCCAACAGCCCGGCCCTGTCCGGGGCTGAACAGGGGATCATCGAGGCCAACCTGCAAGGCCAGTTCCTGGGTATACAGTACGTGCTGGAGAAATTCTCCAGTGCCGCATGGGATTCCGCCAGGCCGGACAAATACATGGCGATACTGGCCGACCTGCCAGCCGAGAAATTAGTCGCATTAAGCCGTTCAAACCCAATCCGCGCCATTTTCAATTTAACGGCAAAAGATGATCAACTGCGGACAATCTGTACGCCCAACCTGCTGCATACGATCGCCAGCATGAATATGTACCGGGATGCAAAACAACAATGGCTGACAAAGCAGCCTGTCGTTGAAATTACCGTCAGCGGCTGGCATCAGGATTTCGTCAAATTCGCCGCCCGTGATCTCAACAAACGCTATAGAAAAACCTTCTCCCAGCCCATGGATGAGCTTGCCTGGTCTGGCTGGGCGGCGGTTAAGATGACGACCGATTTGATTGCTCGCCATGTTGATGCGCCCCCCTCTGCCCTGCTCCGGTTATTGAAAACAGAACTGGCCTTTGACGGCCAAAAAGGGATCACGCTGGACTTCAGGCCAAACGGCCAGTTAAGACAACCCCTGCTGATTGCCGATAGCAATGGGCGGCTGCTGGGTGAGGCGCCCGTGCGCGGTGTGGTTGATGCGAACGATCTTGACAGCCTGGGTTATGCGGCGGAGCAGGCCGATTGCCCATGAGCATAGACAATGATTAGTACCTGCAACTCAAGTCATAAGGAGTCCTGACCAATGAAACTCATACACCTCAGCACATTAATCGCCCTGCTCCTCGCCGCTGGCGCACAGGCGGCAACTGACAGAATATTCGTTACCAATGAAAGGAGTAACGATGTCTCTGTGATCAACGGCGAGACCCTGGAAGTCGAAGCCACGATCAACGTGGGCAATCGCCCGCGCGGCATCGGCTTGTCGCCCGATGGCAAGGAGTTGTACATCGCCGCCAGTGAGGATAATGCGATCAAGGTGGTTGATCCTGTCTCCTTGCAGGTGTTGCGGGAATTCCAGGCCGGCTCTGATCCGGAAGCCTTTGCAGTGCATCCCAACGGCATGATTTATATCTCCAATGAAGATGATGCCAAGGCCAGTGTATTTGACCCGGCAACAGGCCAGAAAATCATTCAGATTGAAGTCGGACTGGAGCCCGAGGGCGTGGCCATATCAGCGGATGGCAGGCAGGTGATTATCACCAGCGAATCCACCAATATGCTGCATGTCATTGCGGTGCCGGAACATACCATCACGGCCAATATCCTGGTGGGTGCGCGCCCGCGGGCGGCCGTCTTCAATCGTGCGGGCACCCTGGCTTATGCCACTTCGGAGATCAGCGGTGAAGTCAAGAAAATTGATATGCAGACACACACCATCCTGGCGCAGACCAAAATTGCTGATGAGAAGGCAAAGCCGAAAGATGTGCTTTTAAGCAAGGATGAGAAACGGCTGTATGTTGCTGGCGGTCGTGCGAATGCGGTGCTGGTGCTTGATGCTGATTCCCTGGAGCCGATCAAGCGTATTCCGGTCGGCAAGCGGGTGTGGGGGCTGGCGATGTCCAAAGACGGCAAACGGGTGTTCAGCACCAATGGCGTCAGTGGCACCGTGTCCGTCATCGATACCGAGAAAAATGATGTGCTGAAGACGATCACCGTTGGACAATTTCCCTGGGGAGTGGTGATTGACGACTAGACGCCGATGACTGCCGGTAAGCTGCCTTACGCTTCCAGGATATTACAGCGGATGGCCAGACGGGTGAGCTCTGCCAAGGTGTTGACCTTCAGCTTGGCCTTGACCTGTGTGCTGTAATTGGCAACGGTCTTGTAGCTGATCGATAAACGCCGGGCGATCTCGATGGTGTTTAATCCCTCGGCCAGAAGACAAAAAATTTCGAACTCCCGTGTTGACAGCGAAGAGAACGGCCCGTCCTCCCCACGGGTCTTCTGAAAGGCCATGTTCTGTGCCAGTTCCGAATCCAAGTATTTCCTGCCGTCAGCGATGGACTCAATGGCCTGTATCAGGGTTTCAGGGGCGATATTCTTGGTGATATAGCCCATCGCCCCGGCCCGGATTGCCTGATCCACGAACACGATATCATCGTGCATACTGATCACCAGAATGCGCGCATTGCCATCTCTTAACACAATCCGCCGGATGGCTTCCAGCCCGCCCATACCCGGCAGAGATAAATCCATCACCACCACGTCCGGCTGATGCTCAACATAGAGTTTACAGGCCAGCTCGCCAGTATCTGCCTCGGCAACTATCTCAATGGCAGGGTGCTTGTTTAACAACATACGATAGCCCGCCCTGACCACCGCATGATCATCAACCAGTACCACCCGAATTTTTTTATGTGTGATCATGATACAGCCCGGCCCTGCATGGGGATCTGCAAGGTGATCTTGACGCCCTCTCCCGGTGCGGTTTCAATCTGCATCTCCCCCCCCATATAATCCATGCGCTCACGCATGCCCGTCAGCCCCAGCCCTTTTTCAACATTGCCCGCATCAAACCCCCTGCCATCATCATCAATCGTTATCCGCAGCGCCTGGTTCTGTTGCACAATCAGCGAAACATGCACATCTTTGGCCTCAGCGTGCCGGGAGACATTCGTCAGGCTTTCCTGGATAATGCGATAAATATTTATCTTCACCAACTCATCCAGCCGACTGTAGTCGCCGTGTATTTCCAGATAACAAAACGTATCGGCATGGGCAGCATTCCAGTTATCCACCATCTCCTGCAAGGCCAGTTGCAGGCCAAGCTCATCCAGCACCGTGGGGCGTAATTGCCGGATCAGGCGGCTGGCAACGGCATACATCGCATCCGAGTGCTGTTTGATAATCGCCGCTCTGCCCTGCACCGAACTGACATCATCGGAGGCCTCGATAGAGGCCGCCACGGCCTTGATGGCGCTGATCGTCTGCCCCAGCTCATCGTGCAGCTCATGTGCCAGCGCACGCCTTTCCTGCTCCTGTATTTCCAGGGTTCGACGCGTCAGATACTGATTCTCCTTCCTGCTGGCAGACAGTACCGCCGTCATGACATTAAATTTCTCCGAGATAGCGGAAAACTCAGGTGTGCTGAACGGCGGCAAACGCAGGGTATAATCGCCTTTTTCTATTCTTTCAAGACCCGCCAGGATCGACGTGACCGGCGCCAGATCACGCCCCAGCACAAAAAAAATGATGCCGTTGGCCAGCACGGTAAACAATAACAGCAGCAGCAAAAAATTCCGCATGTCATGCCAGACTTCGGTTATCTCATCGGCCGGGTCGGCAAACACGATGATCTCGGTAAGCGATGCCTCTTTGTTGGCGATAAGGCGTCGAAACTCTATGCGTGGCGGCTTGATCAGGGCGATGAACCAGGCCGGTGCATCTGCCCTGATGTCGGGAAACAGGTGGGGGGGTGAACGCCGTTCCAGACTGGAATGGCTTACGGCGACTTGCAGGTGTCGGGTTGCCTGTAGCTTTTGCAGCTCGCTGATGAGGCGATCATGCTGCCCGGCCGGGTGGCTTGAACTGACGATCACGGCAAGCAACCGGGACGTTAAGTTCGATACCGATCGCACCTCCTCGGCCACGGCATGTTGGGCTGATTTGATGATGTAGACACACGCCCCCACCATGAACAACAAAAACAGCAGGTTAATCAGCAGATTCAGCCTGAGTTTAAGGCTCATCGTATGGCAGGCGGGAGGTAAGGTAAGCGTTAATAAAAATCCTGCTCCGCCGCTTCCAGGACACGGATAAATTCCCGCGCCCGCTGATATCTGTCATCGGGATTCTTTGCCAGGATGCGATCGATGATCTCCTGATACTGGCTTAGTGCGGCGGGCAGCTTGGGGATTTCAGCATGCACATGCTGGTAGATCATGGCGGCCGGGGTGGCGGCATTGAAGGGTTTTCCGCCGGTCAACAGCTCATACAGCAACACCCCGGCGCTGTACAGATCCGAGCGGGTATCGACTTTCTTCCCCTCGCCCTGCTCCGGGCTCATGTAATGCGGTGTCCCCAGCACCTGCCCGAAACTGGTCAAGTCCGCCCCGCCCTCCAGCTTTTTTGAGATCCCGAAATCTGCCAGCGCCAGGCTGTCATCCCCCCGGAACATGATATTCGCCGGCTTCAGATCCCGATGCACCACGCCGATGGAGTGAATCGCCTCCAGGCCGTAAGTGATGTGGGTCATATAATTAAAGGCAACCTCCGGTAAGATGCCCAGCTCCATGCGCTGCTTCAAATCGCCACGAGAGAAAAATTCCATCGCAATAAAGCCGTAACTTTCGGTCATGCCATGATCGTGGATTTTGACCACAAACGGCGATTTCAAGGCCGAAATCAACTCTGCCTCCTGGACAAAGCGGGTGAGCAGGCTGCGATCCTGGACCAACGTTAAATCCAGCACCTTCAGCACCAGAGACAGGCGGACTGATTTCTTCTCTGCCAGATAAACACGCGACATGGCCCCCTGGCCTATCTGCCGCACAAACTTATAGCCGATATCCAGCTCGCTTTCAGGCAAGCCGTCGACCTCCTTGTCCTGCTGTATCTTGTCGACGATCCTGGCGGCTTCCGAATCACTGTCGTCCTCCTCGTTGACGAACTCCAGCGCCTGCTCGACAATCTGCTTTAATCGTCTGGGAGAGATGTCTTTTTTATTGATGTAATCCGCCGCCCCCAGCTTGACGGCCTTCATGGCAATGTACTCATCCCCTTCTGCGGTCAGCACAATAGCGGGCGGGAAGCCGGGCGCCTGCTTGTAGGTCTTCAGCCATTCCAGACCATCCTCATTCTCACCCAGCATATAATCAAGCAGCAACACATCGAAATCCGACCAGTTGACATTATCCGGCCGTCCTGATTTGACGGGATCATATTCTTCGACCACCGCCTCCGGTAGCTCTTTGCTGAGGTACAGTCGGATGAGAGAGCGTAAATCCTGTGAGTCATCAATGATGAGAATATTCATCAATAATCAGAGGGTTATCTGGAAAAATGGATGTTGATTATATCTTTTGCACATCAAGTTGCCTATCATAAAGCAATTTTACCGATGATTCTATCTGGCAAAACAGGCACTCAGGCGATATGCCTGTCAGCCGCCATCGCCCGGCCTATCCGCACCCGGCCGGTCGGTATAATCGCCATAATGGAACAGGATAATCGGCATGATTAACAGGTTGAGCAGGGTGGAAGAGGCCAGGCCGCCGATGATGATGGTTGCCATCGGCCCCATGATCTCCCGGCCTGCATTATCGCTGTCGATAGCGATGGGCAACATGGCCAGGGCAGTCACCAGGGCGGTCATGAGGATGCTGGGCAGGCGTTCCTGTGCGCCCTGGATGACGGTGTCCAGGTTCCACTGGCGGGCCTCCCTGGCGAGCAGGTGTTCGTAGTGAGAGACCAGCATGATGGCGTTCCTCACCGTGATGCCAAACAGGGTGACAAAGCCAACGAGCGAGCCCACCGACAGGACGGCGCCTGTCAACAGCACAGCCAGCACACCACCGACCAGAGAAAACGGCAGATTAACCAGCATCAGCAACAGGTTTCTGACATTGCCGATGGCCACATAGATCAATAGCAAAACCAGAATCCCGGCCAGTGAAGAATATAAAATCAACGCCTGTCTGGCCTGCCGCTGCTCTATCGCTGCGCCCGTGAACTCAGGATAGGTATCGCGCCGAAATGTCACCTGATTGAGAATACGCCGCTTGAGCTGCTGCATGAAGCTGTCTATATCCACCCCCTGCACGTTGCAGGTCACTGTTTGCAGCCGCCTGCCGTCCTGATGCAGGATATTGTAACGACCGCTTGTCTGTTTCAAATCCGCCAGTTGTGCCAGGTTGACCACTGTGCCGGCGGCGGTCTTAACCGGTAGGCCGGCGATGTGTGCAGGCTCACCCCGCTGCTCTTCCGGCAGGATGACAACGACATCAATCGCCTGATTATCATAACTCACTCGCCCCACGGCGACCCCCTGATAGGCGGTCTTGATCGTCTGCATGACGCTGCCCGGCGGTACGCCATGAAAAGCCAGCGCCGCCGGGTTTAAGCCTATATCGAACACAGGTGTGGCCGGCGGTGAGCGCACCTGGATGTCGGTGGCGCCGGGGATCCCCGCCATCACGGCGGCGATTTCATGCGCCTTGCTGTCGAGATAATCCAGATCATCGCCATAAATATTGACCACCACGGGCGAGGTATAGCCGGAGATGGTCTCATCCACCCGTTCAATTAAAAACGTGTTAGCCTCAAATACGATCCCCGGAAACTCGGAGAGAATGCGGCGTAATTGCTGCAAGATGGCCTCCTGCTCTGCACCGGACATGGGTTTGAGATCAATTTCATATTCACTGTAGTGACTGCCATAGGTATCTGCACCTCGTTCTGCCCGGCCTGCCCATTGTGAGACTGAACGCACCCCCGGGATCTGCAGAAAAGAATCCGTCAGGCGGTTGCCCATGCGGATGGATTCCTGCAATGACGTGCCGGGCGCACTGGTCGTATGCACGATGTAATGTCCCTCTCTTAGTTCGGGCAGGAACTGTGCGCCCACGCTCGGCAAAACAGCAATGATGCCCAAACAGAGCAGGCCGGTGACAAACACGGTGACATTCGGATAGCGATTCAACCGGATCAAGAGGGTTTTATACACCGATTGCAGGCCGCAGATTACGGGCGGTGTTGTTCGCTGCCATGTCTCTTGGGTCAACAACAAATAACACAACGCCGGAGTCACGGTTAAGGCGACAAGCAGCGACATCAAAATGGCAAGAATATAAGCGAACGCCAGCGGCGAGAACAGCTTGCCGGCAACACCGCCAAGTAACATCAGCGGCACAAACACCAGCGCCACGATAAAACTGGCATAGACAACCGAGCTTCTGACCTCCATCGAGGCATCAAACACAAGGCGTGCCACGGGCTGGGGGCGGACTGCGGCGGCGTTCTCGTGCAGACGGCGAAAAATATTCTCGGTATCAATGATGGCATCATCCACCACTTCACCCAAGGCGATAGCCAGCCCACCGAGGATCATGATATTTAAATTAAAGCCCAGCTCGATTAGAATAACCGCGGCCGATAACAAGGATAAGGGGATGGCAAGCGCGGGTATTAAGGCGGTTTTCAGATCGTATAAAAACAAAAATAAAACCAGGATAACAAACAAGCCACCGATCAGCAGATGACCGGCGATATTCTGTAATGAGGTTTCGATGTAATTGGCCGGGCGAAACAGCCCGGCGTGGAATGTGATCCCGTGCGGCTGTAATACGTTTTCAAGATCCGCCAGCACATGCTCAACAGCACGTGATACAGTCAACGTATTGGCGCCATACTGGCCGATCACCATCATGATGACGCCGGGCTGCCCCATGATGCTGGCCGCCCCATACGGCGGCTCGGCGGCATAACGTATATCGGCGACATCCTGCAAACGGATGCGGCTGCCACCCTGCTGCTGGATAATCATGGACTTCAGCTCTTCGGCTGTATCGGGCTGGCCTGATAGCGTCAGTATGATGCGCTGATTGGCATTCTCGACAAAACCGACACCGTACATGGCTATCGCATCGTTAGCCGTATCCACCACCTGCTGTACGCTGAGCTGATATTTTTTTAATGCCTCGGTGTCAAGCTGGATCTGCAGCTGCCTGATCTGGCCGCCAAACACATTCACATCCGCCACCCCGGCAACACTCATGATCCTGGGTACGATGGAGCGATCAACGACATCACGCAGTTGCATCAAGTCCGCCGCTTCAGCACTGACGCCAATCGTCATAATCGTTGCCGATGATGATGCCATTGGCAGTGCCTGCGCCGGGCCAACGCCGGCAGGCAGCTGCTCACTTATCCCGGCCAGCCTCTCGCTCACTAATTGCCGGTTGCGATACACATCCGTCTGCTCCTGAAAGAACACATTAATGATAGACAAGCCCTGTATGGATTCAGAGCGCACGGTATCCAGGCCGATCAACCCACTGATGGCACGCTCGACAGGATGCGTCACAAGCTGCTCGACCTGCTCGGCTGAATAGCCGGGGACCTCGGTCTGAATAATGATAAGCGGCGGGGAGAACTCAGGAAAAATATCCAGCCCGGCGTTGACCAGCCGATAGCAGCCATAAATCATCAAAAGACAGGCCAGGCTGATGACCACGGCCTTTCGGTCTATGGAAAACCGGATGAGTGCTGCCAGCATGTCATGCCGCCTGATAAAATTTACGGAACATCATCCTCATCAGGTATACGCCAGCGAAATTCTTCGGATAACAGAATTTGTGCGCCCTTAAAAACATAGTCCAGATTGACCAGCGCCTGATTGGCGACAAACCAGCCGCTGCCGGTTTTATAATAGTCCTGAAGTTCCATCCGGTTGAACACATCGGCCCCGGTCTTGATATACAGCCAGGGTTTATCCTCATGCCAGATAACGGCATTCGCCTCCACGATGACCCCCGGTACGGGTTGCCCGGCAGCCACCCAGGCATAGACCCTCATGCCCGCTTTTAACCTGCCCGCCTGCACGCTGAAGAGATGGCTCTCCCTTTGGCTTGCTGTCTTGGCATGAATAGAGCGGCTGACGTAGCTGGCCGGTATTGCCGTTGCCCTGTCGGCACTGTCATGAATAAAAGCGGACGATAGCCCCATCGCCCCACTCACCTCATCATCCAGCGTGATGTCCACCAGCAGCCTCTCGCCATTTAACACCGCTGTCAGGGGCTGCGGATCTTCCGCAAAAAACCAGCCGGCAATCCTCTCCCCCCACTGCCGTTGCAGGGTGTTCCTTGTTGCCTTTATCTGTTGTTCCAGGTTTTTCGACTGCATGAAATCTTCCTGGTACTGACGTTTTGCCTCATCATAACGCCGGGCGGTGGTATGGGAATGCTCCTTGTTCAACAGCACAACGCGCTGTAGCTCATTCGTGCTGGCCTTCAGCGCATTGTTGCTTAAATTTAACGCATGTCTGGTCGCACTTAACTGCTCATAAATCGCCATCAAATCATCAACAGGCAACACATAACCCACCCCGCCATGTTCCGGCTGATAATCGGCCTGTACTGCCCGGCGGGTTTGAATCCCGGCAGCACGCTGTGCTGCAATGCCGATATAAACCGTGCCGGCTTGATACTCGCCCTCGGCCTGTTCTAACTCATCCTCCTCGTGCTTACTTTCATGTGCATGGAAAAAAGTATAAAAGCCGATAATTGCCAACAGCACGATGAACAGCATCAGGTAAATGCGTTGTATCTTATTCATGTCACTGGAAGATCACCTCTTCATTGCCCGGCTTTTGCCTGGCATTGTGCAGATAATAACGTTGTTTATACCCGAATGACAGACACGCCACGGTGGTATTACTATCAGAGCGGCATGAGCGATAACTGTATAAGTTCAGAAACCTATTGCACTATTCTCATGAATGCGGTCTGCGAGCGTTTTCATCGAACCATGGTTGGTGAGCCTGCCGAACCATTCAAGAGCAGTCCTGCCTGTGCGTCCCTTCACGCAGACAGGCTGGCTGGTCAAATACAATGGCCTGCGCCCGCACAAAGGACTGGGATGATAAGCCCCGGCGCAGTACATTATCCAGCATAACAAAAAGGGCAATAGGTGGTGGACTCATACATGGTGTTGAGCCGCTTAATCAAGTATTCTCAAATATCCACCCATCTGATGTACTTGCAAATTGAATTAACATAGTAATAGTAGAGCCCATGGATAAATTGCCAAAATTTCAAGAAACCTTTATTCCATTTTATATATTTTGAATCAGAAATCGACCGCAATCTCCTTAGAAGAGATACGCCGCAAGGTGCGGGATAGGTTTTACGCTCGTTTACCCCGTGAATTGCTGCAACAACAAACTTCTACGGGTACAAATACACTATTAGATAGAATAGGTTGGGCCGCTTCTTACTTGTTTTTAGCTGGCTATCTTGAGAAACCCAAAAGAGGTTTTTATCAAATTGGCAGTAAAGGCGCACAATCTTTACACAAGGGCAGTCTGCCTCTGAAAGAGTTAAAAAATCAACCAGAATATCAGACTCACCAGGCATTCCATCATCAAAAATCAGGTAAGGAAGATGAAGCAACGGAGGAGAATACGCCTATCGATAATATTGACAAGGGCATTCAGGCTATTGAGCAAGAAATCAAAAACAAACTGCTTGAGAAAATCAGCAGCATCAATCCTTATGATTTTGAAAAAGTCATTTTAGACTTGCTGCAAGCTATGGGCTATGGCGATACAATTTCAACAGCAAAATCCAATGATGGCGGGATTGATGGCATAGTCAATGAAGACAAGCTGGGGCTGGATAAAATTTATATTCAGGCCAAACGTTTTAATGAAGGCAAGGTGCGTGAAAAAGAGATCCGGGATTTTATTGGCGCGATGAGCGGCGATACAAGCAAAGGCATTTTTGTGACGACTTCAGATTTTGATCATAAAGCAATCGAAAAAGTAAAAACAGCACACCATAAAATCAGATTAATTAACGGTGCTGAATTAGTAAAACTTATGTATGACTACGGCATTGGCGTACAGGTAGAAAGTATTATCAAAATCAAAAAGGTTAATTCCGGCTTTTTTGAAGAACAGTGAGCAGACAGATTCACCATTCAATGCCGGATACGCAAAAACACCGGATGTTTGAATTTCCCCTTTTTCGTCACGCCATAATACTTGAACCTAATGGTCGTACCTGTGTCAGGCGGGTTTTCCCGCTGGGCGTCGGTAAACCCGGAGCCCACTTTAACCGCTACGCCCTCTTTTGTGATGCACAGCAGTGCCCCCATTTTGCCTGCATATTTGCCCTTGCCCGGCAGAACCGCTTCCACTATGCATTCCGCATCCAAATGCTGTTTCATCTTCAAGGCCGAATTCAAGCGCCCGGTCTGATAGCCCAGATCCGGGTTTCTTACCACGACGCCCTCGCCACCTTTGCTCACCACCTCATGCAGAAACTGCTTGAGCTGTTCCTGACGGGTAATTGGATACTGTTTAATGATTTTAATGGGCGTATGCGGATGCTCCGCCAGATAATCCCGCAGCACCTGTAACCGCTCCATCAACCCGCCCGGTTGCTCGGGCACTTCAAAAATCCAGTGGGTGATGCCATGCCAGCGTTCATCCGGCTTTTTGCGCCTGACGATACTGCTGGTTTGTTCAAAATCCTGTACGCCTGTCCACAACTCCCCATCGATGGCAAACGGCGGATACTGTTTGACAAACCAATCCGGCGCCATGATCTTCTCACCGCTGCGCGTCAGCAACTGCCGGCCATCCCAAAACCCGCGAATACCATCCAGTTTCTCACTCATCACCCAGCCCACCACCGGCATCCCGTCATCGTAGGTTTTCAGTAAAAACAAATCCGGTTTGTCCGCCGCCAGCAAAAAACCCGGCAGGCATAACAGACACAACAGACCGATGATTTTTTTCATGGGATGCGACCTTGAGTTTATTGATCGGCACGCAACAGCAACAGCATTCAGATGCTGTCCGCTACGCTCTAAGGCCGGTGATTGAGCATCAAACCCCTGGCCATACTGCTCAAATAGGCGCGGGGTTCTCTGATTGAATGAAGTCAAGTTCACTTCAGAGTACATCAAACGAGAATGCTTATCAATTTTGATGGGGCGACAGTCAGATGGCGATTAACTCTTTTGTACAAGTTCAAAAACCTATTGCCCTATTCGTAAGAGAGAGAACGAGAGCACTATCAGCATATAGGGTATCGAATAAAAGGCTTTTATCGCACGGGCAGCCATGCAATAAGGGCGGACATGAATAATCAAATCGCCGCACAGCGTCCCTGCTTGCGTGCTGCGTGCAGGCAAGTCAGTGTGCTTAGATTCTGGGACAAGCATGGCCTGACCCGCCCTTGACCACAGTGGCAGTGGTTCGACAAGCTCACCCACCAGAGCCGCCGTACCCTGTATGCCTGGCGCAAAGCCTACCGCGAGTGGGGACTGTCTGGCTTGTGTCCGACCCCCAAAGCACCGAAGCGCACTCGCCGCTGACCACAAGCGGTTATCCAGCAGATACGCCAACGGCGCCAAGACCTGCCCAATCTGGATAAAGAGCAGTGTCAGGTACTGCTCAGATCCTGGTGTCAGGCCAGGGGATTGCCCTGTCCCAGTACTTCGACCATTGGCCGCCCTGTCTGTGCGGGTACGCAGACGGGCTGATTGCCGATACCCCCGACAAGAGGCGAATCTCACCCCCGGCCTTGAGCCCGAAGGGGAAAGCCAAAGCCTATCGAAGAACCCCCGTCACACGCCGCCCTAAAGGCTATCGCCCCAGCCAGATTGGCGAGTGTGTGGGACTGGACGCCATCGAGCGGCGTAGGCAGGTGGCCGGGGGGTATCTCCTCACCTCTATTGACGAAGCCAGTGGCTATGCCTTAGTCCTGGCGGTGCCGAAACGGAGCAGCCAAGCTGCCAGAGACTTCTTTGAGACGTGTTTCCGCTTGACCCCCTTCCCCATCCAGCAGGTGATTACCGACAGTGGCGTTACGTTCAAGGGCGCGTTTGACCAACGGCTCAATGATAGTCAGATCCTGCATCTATACACCTATCCCAAAACCCCAAAAATGAATGCCGTGGCTGGTGAGCTTGTCGAACCATCTGTGAGCGCTTTAACCGCACCATGGTTGGTGAGCCTGCCGAACCCTATCCAGTACAACAAAAAGGGCAATAGGGGGTGGGCGCATACACCAGCTTGTCATTTCATGTTGAATGGATTAGTGTCTGCACCGCAATGACAAGGACTGATGATGCCGGATTAGCTCAGTTGGTAGAGCACCCGCCTTGTAAGCGGACGGTCGGGAGTTCGAGTCCCCCATCCGGCACCAACCACTGTCTCATCTATCCGCACTTAAACCGGGTTTTGTTTCTCTTATCTCAGTTGAAGCTGCGAGCAGGCCAACGCCGAATGGATCAACATGCCCTGCTATCCATCGCCCGGCTACTGCCTGGCGGCACTGCCATACAGTAACTCATGATAGTGTTGCAGCCTGGTATGTAATTCCGCATGGCTGGCAGCCGACAGATTGACATGCCCCAGTTTTCTATCCGGGCGATACGATTTGCCGTACCAGTGAACATCAATATCAGCATTCGCAAGCCATGCCGGTTTGAACTCAAGACCAACAAGATTGATCATGCCAGCACAACCCTCCACAACAGGCGGAGTGAGCGGGGAGTTCATCAACGCTAACAGATGCAGTTGAAATTGATTGAGGCTCGCCCCGGTTTGTGTCCAGTGACCGCTGTTATGCACCCGCGGTGCGATCTCATTGACAAGCAGCTTGCCTCCCTCGATAAATAATTCAGCCGCCATGACGCCCTCATAGCCAAGCGCCTGCATGATGTGTCCAAGCATATCCTCAGCCACCTGCTGGACAGGCTCACTATCAGGTGCAGGGGCAATACTGTAACGCAATATGCCCTCAATATGGACGTTCTCAGTGAGGGGATAAAACACACACTGACCCGCACGGTTGCGGGCGCCAAGCACCGACAGCTCTCGGTCGAAATCGATCCTCGGCTCAGCGATAGCGGCCTTGCCGGCGGGCAGCGGCGATTCGGCAACCGGGCGATTGGCCGACATAAACCACTGACCACGGCCATCGTAACCCCCTTCGGCCAGCTTCAACACCACGTCTTTACCCAGCCTGGCATGGACAGGCGACAGATCATCGGCGGCTGTCACCGGCAACCAGGCCGCCGTTGGTATGGACAGACGATCCAGCAGCGCTTTTTGCCTTCGTCTGTGCGCCAGCGTGTACAACGCCTGCTCGCCATGCCAGCCTGGGTTAGCACGCAGATCATTCACCAGCGCTGTATCGGGGATATGCTCGCGCTCTATCGTGATGATGTCATAGTCAGTCGGGCTGAACTGATCCAGGCTGTGTACCTTGCCGCTGCTGCCGTAGAGAATACCACCGTTATCAATATCCAGCCGGTCGATCGTCATGCCCCAGCGGGCGCCAGCCTCCGCCAGCATCAGCCCAAGCTGGCCGCTGCCCAGCACCAGTATTCGCTGCATTGCTTATTTGCCCGGAGCTTTGCCTGGGTCAGGGTTAGTCAGCACCTCATCGGTACGTTGCTCCCGCCAGGCCCTCACCCGGTCTGCCAACCCCCTGTCGCCCAGTGCCAGTATCTGGCCGGCCAGCAGGCCGGCATTGAACGCCCCTGCCGTGCCGATGGCCAGCGTACCCACCGCCACGCCCCTGGGCATCTGCACGATGGACAGCAAGCTGTCCAGGCCGTTTAAGTGTGCGCTGTTAATCGGCACACCCAAAACCGGCCGAGAGGTATGGGCGGCCACCATACCGGGCAGGTGCGCGGCACCACCCGCACCGGCGATGATCACCTGAAAGCCTTGCCGTTCGGCCTGCTGGGAGAATTGCTGTAACTTCACCGGCGTGCGATGCGCCGAGACAATTTCGGTATGATAACCCACGCCCAACTCATCCAGCACACCGCAGGCAGCCTGCATGGTTTGCCAATCACTGTGAGAGCCCATGATGACGGCGACCGGCTTGCTCATTGATTTCTATCTATCCCATGATTGGCGTGAGGTAAACGCCGTGATCGTATCATGTCCCTAAGCCTCTATACAGGGCTGCTGTACAGGATACTCCCCTCGCTTTTTATTCAAAGCACCGGGGGTTTAACGCCCCACTGTCAGAATTTTTTTACCCTTACTCCTGCTCATCCAATTCATACGCTTTGCTTTTTTGAGAGTAGGTAATCCCCGGCGTTTTTTCAGCCCGCTCCCCGGTGATAGCGCGCCTGAAAACTTCGGTTATCACCGGGTTTTTATCCCGTCTTTTATCAAAATTGAGTCTGGGATAATTAAATTCGTAGAACACGCCATGCGTATTGCCGACATTTTTCCCGCCGGTGAAGTCGAAGTAGATCACATTCGGGCTATTGAGATTTCTCGCCGTATTACCCAGGCGATCAGGATTGATGACATCGGCACAATCAAGCACTTTATCTCGCTCATTGATTGTGACATAAATCCGATTGCCAAATGACAGCTTCGGCATCCATTCGCCGTGCGATTTTGAATCAACGTCCGGCTGGCAGAGAATGATATTTTCAAACATACGCATCTCGCCATTGTAGTGAACGGGATTACGCACAAACTCCTCCAGCAGGCGATTGCCCAGACTGTATGACATAAAACTTAAACGAATGTCACAGTTGCGATTGAAGGGGCGTGAGCACAGATACCTCGACAGCGCCTCCAGGATGCGGTCAAGCGCGGCGACAGAATCTCTGGCATTGCCTCTTGCCCTTCGATACTCGACCGGTCCAGCACCAACCAGCAAGCCGCCAGGATTACTGGGCCAGGAAAAGGCGATAACGTTAACGTCATAGAGTTTCTCAAGGGCGTAGCATTTTTTCAGGTTTTTCTTGAAAGATTTATTAAAACCATGAACGAAGAAGAGCCAGCGCTTTGATACGTTTCCCTCATTCATTTCAAAAAGCATTCTGTCAAATAACTGTCGTGAGGGTGATTTGCCGGCGTCCAGGCGGGTTTTCTTTTCCGGCTGTAAATCAACGCACCAGGTGCCATCAGTTTTCCTTTTCGCTGTGGCGACACGAAGTTCATCCGGCGCCTCGTTCAAGCTGTCACCGAAGATTCTTTCATTTCCGGCAGTCTCATTGATAACCTTTCTATTAGTGACGATGATTATCATAATAATTTTCTCCGTTTTGATGTTGGTCGTATCATTTTCAAGAGTCATAGGAAGTTAAGCGGTCTACATTGGCTTCTCACCTGTCTGCGTGCGGACACGCACAGGCAGGCGGAGCGGTTTCAGGATCACCTGATAGAGGGTATCACGGCGATGATGAAACCGAAATTCGGTCTCTTTGAGATGATCATAACACCTCTCTGCGAATGCCTTTGCTGGCATCGGGCACGATCTCCGTGAACAGCTGTCCGTGACGCTGGAGCAGGCCAAAGACGAGGGTTTTCTGCTTGGCACCGCGACCACGTTTGCCACGGATGCACTTCCGGCCAAAGCAGGATTCATCGACTTCGACCGCGCCGACAAAGGGCGATTGTTGTTCACAAAAATCCGCAATGCGCTGGCGCAGTTTGAGGGAAATCGGGTGTACCGAGCTCAGGCGAATGCCGGTCAATCGGGCACTGTCGGAGGCGGCCAACTCCAGGGCAAAACAGCGGATCAGTTGCCGAAATGTCCGCTCGGTGATTTAAGGAACGGATGTAATACCTGTTTTTCCTATTCATTTCACCTGCCTGTGCGTGTTCGTACGCAGACAGGGAAGATTAGCACCTGTCTGGTAGGGCTTAACTTCCCATGACCCTAAATCAATTCTCATCCATTGATGTAGAGAATTTCATTGATAAAAAGGGCGAGGATACAAATAATCAAGCCCTCGTTCCTACGCTCAACGTAGCCTGAATTGAAGGTCTCCAGAAATCTATCGATGAAATCAACATAGAAATCAACGCTACAATTTCTAATTGGCTTCTTAATAAAGGGCATGCCTTTTCGGCTCTGTGTGTCAACGGTATTATCCGGCATGGTTACTTGCTGGCGCTACATAAACAGGAAATACAGCTTCGTGGAGCATCGAATATAGAGCGCAAATTGAAGGAGAAGAAAACATACCTGAAGGGCGAGCTTGATAAAATTCCCGGCAAGGTCAGCGCTTCTGGCAACCCGAAAGACATTTGCTCAAGACACACTTAACCTGACGCTTGCCAGCCCGGAAGTCAATCGCTATCAAAAGCGTGGCAAGGATGCGGCAGAATGGCTGCCGGATAAGAACCAGTGCTGGTTTGCTGATCGCATTGTTCAGGTGCGGCAGAAGTATCATCTCACGATTGACAGGGAAGAGGCTGAGATGTTGGAGAGTGTGTTATCTGAGTGTAGTTCGGTGGAGATGGTGTTTTATGCTGATGATGCTCCGGTCGTTGCGCCTGAACCGGCTGAGGATACTGTTGATGCGCTGTTGTTATGGGATGACAATGGCAATGGTCGGATTACTTGTGCTGAGGCCAAGCGTCACGGGATTGCGCCAGTGCCGAGCGACCATCCGGCTTATCGTTATATGCGGGATGGGGACGGCGATGGCATGGTGTGTGAGTGAAAGTTTGAGTCTTTTTACAAATAGGGGGAATGAATATGTCTAAGCAAATTGATCCGTATGAAACCAGGCTGCATCCGGGGAATGCCTACTGGATGGCTAAAATTTCAAAGCTCATTTATGCGTGTAAAGCAGGCAGTAAACACCCTGATGAGGCATTGATATTAAGTCAATTAAAGGACGAGGATTCGGGTTTTCTTTCTGTTGTGGGCGAGGATAAAAATACTGCCCAGGCAGCCTTGATAGAGCATAAGGATTTTTTATGCATGGTTTTCCGGGGTACTGATGAGTTGGGGGACTGGTTGGACAACATTAATGCGTTTCCTGTAAAAGTGTTGTTTGGTGATTTTCATCGTGGTTTCTGGGGTTCTGTTAATGATGTTTGGGACAAGATAAATGGTCGGTATGAAGAATGCCGGGGAGAGAGAAAGCGGCCTTTATTTATCACTGGGCATAGTCTGGGTGGTGCGATGGCCACGATAGCGGCTTCAAGGCTTATTCATGACGATAAGCCATTTACTTCAGTCTATACATTTGGTCAGCCAAGGGCGATGAGCCGTGAGACGGCTCAGTTTTTTAGTGTAGAGGATAAAGGACGTTGTCACCGGTTTTTAAATAATGAAGACATTGTCACCCGTGTCCCCTCAAGATTGATGGGGTATGGTCATGTTGGTAATTGTTTGTATATTGATAGGGCTTGGGTGTGACTGCCGATGGCATCATTGGGCCAATCACACGGGCAAGAGCAGATCGGGCAGATGTCAGTGTCTTTCTGCCTGATTATCTCTCTCACCGGGGCAGGTTCTATGCTCGACTGGCAGAGAAGGATTCCTCACAGGTTAAGTTTCTGCGTGGCTGGCTTAAGCGCTGTTTCTACTTCAACACACCATCTATCAGGAGGTATTGTCATGAAACTGTTATCCCTATTTGTCTGTTTAAGTCTCTTAGCTGGCTGCGGCTCCCTGCCCTGGAACCCGCAGGGCAATGCCGGGTTGACCCGTATGGAGTTATCCGGCTGTAAGACTGATGAGGGGGCTTCCGGCCAGCTATTCTGTGACACCGACATCATCGATGGCAAAGAGAAGACCAACGTGGATGTGAAAGTCATTCGTGATCTGGACAACAACACAGTGATAGCGACCTATACGGCCAGGAACATAGCAGCCTTTTGATCCCGCTCACCCGCGCGCCGTTTATAGTCCGGTGTGTTTTCACTGTGAACATGCGCTGTGCTTCGCATTACGTACCTGCAAAGCCTTCCCCAAGGGCATTCCGCATGAGATCTGGATAGGCGAGAACAAACATACCGAACCTTATCCGGGTGATCACGGCATTATTCAATTCAAGCAATATCAACCGAAGCGTCAAGCCAGTTCCTAACTCTCCTGCCGAAGCCTGTCATTACCAGGCGACTTCCTTTTATTAAAACGTTTTAATAGAACTGGTTATTCTGGTTGTTCTATGCTTTGCTCCAGATAACTATCTGTAGTGATTTAGTAGCTAAACTCACGTTCGGCAAAGATAAACCTGCCACGACAGCCCGCCAGCTAACGAAAGCGCAAGCGGCGAAGCTGGTGAGGCGTCCGGTTGAAGAGATTAAGAACGGTAAGCCCCTCACCAAAGAGGTCGCCATCAAGCCTGAGGAAGTGTTTAGCTTCACTGAGTATGCCAATCATATCGTGGTGGTCACTACCGATGGGCAGAAGTATCAGGGGGATAAAAAATGAAACGCATCCCTGAGACTGGCATTGAGGGCGAGGCACTGCGGGAAGCGGGCTGCCGGTGGTGATGGCACCAGCCGCCAGGGTGATGTTGACATTGCCGGTGCCGAGGTGACGGGCATAGAGCCCGTGAGCGGCGATATTGGTGGTGGTGATGCTGTCAAAACGGATGGCGTTGAGTGTGATGGGCGCGCTGGAATTGACGTTGCCCATCAGCACTACCGCATCGCCATTGGAGTTAAACCAGAGGCGATACCGCTCGTTCGCACTGGAGCCAGCGCGAGCGGCAGCCGAACCAATCAACATGTTATTGATGCCCTCGCCGGTGGTGGTGATGCTTAAATTCGCATCGTCCAGGTTTAAGGTCAGCCCGTTTACGCCCAGGTTGTTCCTGAGGAGGGTATCCGCCAGCCCGTAGCTGATGCTGTTTGTGGGGGTGGTGTAGTTCGTGGTGTTGCAGGTGGCTGTAGCGTTAGTTGCCGCCCCGCATTCTGCCTCCGCAAGGGACTGCTGGGGTGGATCATGGGGACGACAAGCAGGGCAAAGGTGGCAAGCCTTGCTTTGTGTTTGAGATTGGTGGAATTGGGTCTTAGGTGGTTGTTTAGGTGGCTCTTTACGTAGTGCCCAAAGTAGCCAATATACGAATATTTCCCGTAGAAATATTCTCTTAATGTATTCCTAAGTTATTGATTTAATTGATGTTTTATTGGGGTATGAGGGGTAGATTGATAAACCGCAGGCAGTAGAGAAGCGGCCGCTCAACAGCTGATTGTCTGGCATGGCGGTGGCGTAAAGGTGTTCGCTGCTGGCGTGATTTATCATGGCTATGGCTCCTGTTGTTTGTTGGGCTTGGGGTATTTGTTATGGGTGTGGTCAAGCTGCCGGAATGAATAGTTTCCAGAGTATACCCGTTGTCATAATGAGGTTAAAGCCAACCATCCAGTGAACCAGATTGATTTTGGCCGTTAGTTTGGTATCTACGTTGTCAATCTTGGCATCCAGTTTGATTATGTCTTGCTTCAGATTATGGATATCCCCCTTCGTTGCCACCTGCGTATTCAGGGCTTCACCGAGCGCACCCTGAATGGCAACCGCTTCGGCCTTGGCATGCTGTTCGGAGACACCGGCTTGTTTCAAGGTCTCGGTAAACTTTAGGGTGTCAAAGGCGACGATACTCATGGGATCATTATCTCAGTGCTGTGATGGCGTTGATGTGGAGGTGGGGCTTGTCATGGCGTTCTCCTTCTGCTTTTTACCTGTGTTTGTGTATTTTATGCGTTGTTTACTTTGATTGTGTTGCCTTGATTGTCTTGTTCGTGTGTGGGTCAAGCTGCCGGGATAAACAGTTTCCAGAGTATACCCGTTGTCATAATGAGGTTAAAGCCGATCATCCACTTAAACAGACGTTGCTCTGCCTTTATGTCCTGCATCTCATCTTTCACCTCCTCCTTGAATGCCTGCATGTCATCTTTCAAGCCTTGCGTATCTGCTTTCACCTCGTCCTTGAATGCCTGCATGTCATCCTTCAAGCCTTGTGCATCTTTTTTCACCTCATCCTTGAATGCCTGCATGTCGTCCTTCAGCTTCTGAATATCCCCTTTCGTAGCCAACTGGGTATTCAGCGCCTCACTAAAGGCACCCTGAATGGCCACCGCTTCAGCCTTGGCGTGCTTGTCAGAGACACCGGCTTGTTTCAAGGTCTCGGTAAACTTCAGGGTGTCAAAGGCGACTTGGTTCATGGGTTTATTATCTCAGTATTGTGATGACGTTGATGTGGGGGCTTGTCATGGTTGTGTGCTTCCGGTGTTGGCTGGATTATGTGTGGGTATCGCATGGGCAAGCAGATTACTCAGGCAGCGGCACGGGCAACGATGGCCTCGCGCAACCCGTCCAGCAACCCTTCCAGGTGTGCCGTGCGCTCGCGCAACGCGTTGATGTCCTTGCGGACTGCCGTGATTTCTTCCTGCAAGCGCTCTTCCATTTGCTTCATATCCTCACGCAGGGCATTCATGTCCGTCTGCCACCGATCCTCCATTTTTTGCATATCCTCACGCAAGCGCTCTTCCATTTGCCGTGTATCTTCACGCAAGCGCTCTTCCATTTTCTGCATATCTTCACGCAAGCGATCTTCCATGCGGCGGGTATCGGCTCGAAGCCAGGCCACCAGGCCAATCATCAGGCCAGCCAGGGATACTCCTGTGCCAATAGTCGCCATCATCAGGGTTGCCATGTTCATGTCTGTGGTCTCTTGTTACTCAACATGATAGCCCATGCCGATTGGTTATGCTGACAGTTAGTGCGGTTTTATTTGGCATAGGTACGGGGGATGTGTTTTGTGTCGCGCTTATTGTAAGACCAAAGTCATCGCCGGGTAAAGCGTGGATGAAGGCAGCCGGGCGGGTGAGTGCTGGGCTTACATACTGCGGCGGTACTGGCCGCCTACCTGAAAAAACGCCTCGGTGATCTGCCCCAGCGAGCAATGCCGCACCGCCTGCATCAATTCGGCAAAGACGTTGTGATTATTGGTCGCCGCATGACGCAGACGTTGCAATGCCGGCCCGGCCTCATCCTTGTGTCTGGCGTGGAAATCCTGCAGCCGCTGTAGCTGGCTTTGCTTTTCGGCTGTCGTTGAGCGCGCCAGCGGCAACTCCTGACCTGCCGCCGTATCCTCGCCGGTAAAGGTGTTCACCCCCACGACCGGCAGGCTGCCATCGTGTTTTTTGTGTTCATAATACATCGACTCATCCTGTATCCGCCCGCGCTGATAGCCGGTCTCCATCGCACCAAGCACCCCGCCACGCTCCGAGAGACGTTCAAATTCCTTCAGCACGGCGGCCTCTACCAGATCGGTCAGCTCCTCTATGATAAATGCGCCCTGGTTCGGGTTTTCGTTCTTCGACAGGCCCCATTCCTGGTTGATGATCAACTGAATAGCCAGCGCACGGCGCACGGATGCCTCGCTCGGCGTGGTGATGGCCTCATCATAGGCATTGGTGTGCAGGCTGTTACAGTTATCATACAGCGCAATCAGCGCCTGCAATGTGGTGCGGATGTCATTGAAGGCCATCTCCTGGGCATGTAATGAACGGCCTGACGTCTGGATGTGGTATTTCAATTTTTGACTGCGCTCATTGGCACCGTAGTTATCACGCATGGCAATCGCCCAGATACGTCGTGCTACCCGGCCTAACACGGTGTACTCCGGGTCCATGCCGTTGGAGAAGAAAAACGACAGGTTCGGGGCGAAATCGTCTATGTGCATCCCTCTGGCAAGATACGCCTCCACCAGAGTAAAGCCATTGCTCAAGGTAAAAGCCAGTTGGGTGATCGGGTTGGCGCCAGCCTCGGCAATGTGATAGCCGGAGATGGAGACGGAATAAAAGTTTCTTATGTTGTGCTGAATGAAATACTCCTGGATGTCGCCCATCATGTGCAGGCTGAACTCGGTGGAGAAGATGCAGGTGTTCTGCCCCTGATCCTCTTTTAAGATGTCGGCCTGCACCGTGCCTCTGACATTTTCCAGGGCATACGCCTGTATGTCGGCCTGCTCATCGGCAGTCGGCGCCCGCTTGTGCTCCTGGCTGAATTTCTCCACCTGCTGATCGATGGCAGCGTTCAGAAAAAACGCCAGTATGGTCGGCGCCGGCCCGTTGATGGTCATGGAAACCGAGGTGTTCGGATCACACAGATCAAAACCATCATACAGGGCCTTCATGTCATCCAGCGTGGCCACAGAGACGCCCGCATTGCCTACCTTGCCATAGATATCCGGTCGCCGGTCCGGATTGGCGCCATACAGGGTGACCGAATCGAAGGCCGTGGACAGCCGTTTTGCTTTTGAATGTGCGGACAGTTTCTTAAATCGGCGGTTGGTACGCCGCGGGTCGCCCTCGCCAGCGAACATGCGTGCCGGTGCCTCGCCTTCCCGCTTGAAGGCAAAGACCCCGGCGGTATAGGGGAATGCCCCCGGCACGTTTTCCCGGTACAGCCAGCGCAGTATCTCCCCCTCATCCTCAAAGCCGGGCAGGATGATCTTGGGGATGACTGTGCCTGACAGGGTCGTGCTGGTCAGGGCGGTGCGAACCTCCCGACCGCGGACGGTCGTGACCAGCGCCGGGGCGGCATAGCGCTGCTGCATCACCGGCCACTGTTGCAGCAGATGTTTTGCCTTGGCCGACAGCGCCTCGTCCCGTTGTTTGCACAGTGCCACAATATCGGCGGTCGGCTTGCCCTCGGCGGCCAGCATCCGGGCCGTGGCGTCAAGCTGCTGCCGCTCTCTGGCAAGGGCCGATTGTCTGGCGGCATCGGCATGGTAGCGGTGGATGGTATCGACGATCTCCGTCAGGTAACGCCGCCGCCGGGCCGGTACGATCGCATGACATTCGCTGGAATGGCGAACCGCCACCGTCGGCAGTTGGCGGGCAAAGGATTTCAGCCCCTTGGCCCGAAGCGCCATCAGCAGACACTGGTACAGGGCGGTAAGGCCGTCATCATTGAACCGGGAGGCGATGGTGCCGTAGACCGGCATCTGCTCCGGGCGGCGATCAAAGGCGTGGTTGTTACGCTGCATCTGCTTGGCCACATCGTGCAGGGCATCGGCGCCGCCTTTGCGATCAAACTTGTTGATGGCGATGACATCGGCAAAATCCAGCATATCTATCTTTTCCAGCTGGCTGGCCGCCCCAAACTCCGGCGTCATCACATACAAGGCGGTATCGACAAACGGTACGATGCCGGCATCGCCCTGCCCTATGCCCGGTGTTTCGACAATGATCACATCAGCCCCTGCCACTTTTACCGCCTCCAGTATCGCCGTCAGGCAGGCCGGGATTTCCGTTTGGGCATCACGGGTGGCGAGCGAGCGCATGTAGATGTTCGGATGGTCAATGGCATTCATGCGGATACGATCGCCCAGCAGGGCGCCCTGGGTGCGGCGGCGGGTGGGATCGATGGCCAGAATGGCGATCTTGAGCGTATCCTCGCTGTCTTGGCGAAAGCGCCGGATGATCTCATCGGTCAGGGAGGACTTGCCCGCCCCGCCGGTGCCCGTGATGCCCAGCACGGGCGTCTTGCTGTTCTCGGCACGGGCGGCCAGGCGGTCCCGTTGTGCCTGGTCAAGTTGTTGATTTTCAAGGGCGGTGATGACTCTAGCGAGGACATCCCAGGCCCCCTGATGCAATGTATCCAGCGCATCGTCAGCCTTGCCCGTCGGGGCCGGTGTACAGGCGGCGAGCATCGTATCGATCATGCCCTGCAAGCCCAGCTTCTGGCCGTCTTCCGGTGAGAAGATACGGCTGACGCCATACGCATGCAGCCGCTCGATTTCCTCCGGGATGATCACGCCGCCGCCGCCGCCGAACACCTTGATATGCCCGGCATGGCGCTGTTTTAGCATATCGATCATATACTTGAAATATTCCATGTGACCGCCCTGATAGGCGCTTATCGCAATGCCCTGGGCATCTTCCTGTATGGCGGCATCAACAACTTCCTGCACAGAGCGGTTGTGGGCAAGGTGAATGACCTCCGCCCCGGTGGCCTGCAAAATGCGGCGCATGATGTTGATGGCGGCATCGTGGCCGTCAAACAGGCTGGCCGCCGTCACGAAGCGAAGCCAGGTTTTTTGCTGCCCAGCAGGGCGCGCCTGACGGTGGTGTAGCGGGGTCACTGAAGCCATGCGGTGTGCTCCGGTTGCTTTTGTTGATGGGCTTGTATTATATTTACGTTGACGTAAACGTCAATAAAAAAGGCTGGCCGATGACGACAACCACATTAAAAGAAAAAAATTCTTATAAAGCAAAAGGTTATAAGAAAAAACTATACACCATCTCAGACCTGGCAAAGGAGTTTGACATCACGACTCGTGCGATTCGCTTTTATGAAACCGAAGGCATGCTCTCGCCAACCCGAGAAGGTCGCCACCGTATTTATACGCAGCGGGAGCGCACTCGCCTGAAATTGATCCTGCGAGGCAAGCGGCTTGGATTTTCCCTGGGCGAGATAGGGGGCATGTTTGCCTTGTATGATTCAGCGCCCGGTGAAGCGGGGCAACTGCGGCATGTCCTCGACAAAGTGGCGGAAAAACAACGGCAGCTTGAACGGCAACAAGAGGATATTCACCTGATGATGCAGGAATTAGCGGATTTTGCCCGCCAGTGCGAGGCCAGACTTCAGGGCATGGACACCTTGACATGGCCCCCGACATGACCAACCACGCAGCGCCGCCCCCCTCGCCCTGCATCAATATTTGTCACATTGACCCGGCAAGCGGCTACTGCCGAGGCTGTTGGCGTACCCTGGCCGAGATCAGCGCCTGGACCGGCCTGACGACCAGGGCAAAACAGCACCTGCTGACCGAACTTGCCCGGCGGCGGGCCAACTGACTGGCCAGGCGATAGACACGCACCACGATTTCACACATCCCCCAGTGGGCTGATCGGCAACAGCATCCTCACATGGCGATGAGCGCACCACCCCACCCCGATGGCCATCATGGTATCAAGCAGCAGCAAATGCTGCCTGCCTACGATGCCGCATCATATACCCACCGCTGCCGATTGCAGGGCTGGTGGCTGCCTGGCTGATAGCCCCCTTCACCCCATTGCCAGCCAGGGAGGCACAGAGACCAGTGGCAACTCATCAGGTAGCACCAGACTGCCAGGGGCCTGCCTCATGCCTGTATGGGGCATCCATCGCAAGATACGGCGGGTATCGCCCCGGCAATTATCGCCTTGAGCCGGGCACTTTCTGTTACAATTCATGCCAAGCGATGCCCCGGCAGACTGCCCAGGTAAACTTCATCACATGCAAATGCCCGCCCCTGACAAGGCCATACTCGCCCGCCTGCCGGAACTTGAGGCCGGTCTGGCGGCCTTTCTGCGACCGGATCAACGGGTGGTGGATCGGGCTGCCCTGCGTGCCTACGAAACGGACGCCCTGACCGCCTATCGCCAGCGCCCCATGCTGGTCGTCCTGCCCGAATCCACGGCGGAAGTCGCCCGCATCCTGAAGCTGTGCTCGGCGCTGGATGTCAAGGTCGTGCCGCGGGGGGCGGGTACGTCACTGTCCGGCGGTGCCTTGCCGCTGGCCGATGGCATCGTCCTCAGTATGGGCAAGTTTAACCGGATTCTGGCGATTGATTATGCCAACCAGTGTGTGGTGGCACAGTCCGGGGTGAGCAATCTGGCCATCTCGGAGGCCGTCGCCGAGCAGAATT
The DNA here is from genome assembly GCA_963422205.2 of Gammaproteobacteria bacterium. GTDB lineage: Bacteria > Pseudomonadota > Gammaproteobacteria > Eutrophobiales > Eutrophobiaceae > CAXMWX01. The sequence goes on from CAXMWX010000007.1 coordinate 114,985, forward strand.
TTTACTATGCACCGGACCCATCCAGCCAGATCGTCTGCACTATCGGCGGCAATGTGAGCGAAAATTCCGGCGGTGTGCATTGCCTTAAATACGGCTTGACCACCAATAACCTGCTGGGCCTTGAGTTGGTGACGATGGATGGGGCGGTGCTGCGGGTGGGCGGCAAGCATCTGGATCAGGAAGGCTATGATCTGCTGGGGATCATCACCGGCTCTGAAGGGCTGCTGGGCGTGATCACCGAGGTCACGGTGAGAATTTTGCAAAAACCGCAGTCGGTCAAGGCCATGCTGCTGGGTTTTGCTGATCATGCCAGCGCTGGCCGCTGTGTCGCCGGGATCATCCAGGCGGGGATCATTCCGGCCGGGATTGAGATGATGGATGAGCTGGCTATCAAGGCATCGGAGAACTACTGCCAGGCCGGTTATCCGTTGCACTGCCCGGCCCTGGTGATCACCGAGCTGGACGGGCCGCATCAGGAAGTGCTGGAATTGATCGCGCAGGTAGAGGCGATTGCAAAGGCGCATGGCGCACAGTATATCCGCAGCAGCGACACCGAAGCGGAGCGCCTGACCATCTGGGCCGGGCGCAAGGCGGCCTTCCCCGCACTGGGCGATATCTCGCCTGATTACTATTGCATGGATGGCACCATCCCGCGCCGCCAGTTATCCCATGTGCTGACGCAAATTCAGACGCTCTCGACACAGTACGGGCTGCGTGTTGCCAATGTGTTTCATGCCGGCGATGGCAACTTGCACCCGTTGATCCTGTTTGATGCGAACGATCCCGAACAGTTGCAGAAGGCGGAAGCCTTTGGGACGGAGATACTGAAGCTGTGTGTTGCCGTTGGTGGCGTGTTGAGCGGTGAACATGGGATTGGGGTGGAAAAACGTGATTTGATGCCACAGATGTTCACGGCGACTGATCTTGACCAGCAACAACGGGTGAAGTGTGCCTTTGATCCGGCCGGCCGCCTGAACCCGGGCAAGGTCTTCCCGACCCTGCACCGCTGTGCGGAGCTGGGCAGGCTGCATGTACACAGGGGCAAGCTGCCATTTCCTGATCTGCCCAGGTTTTGAGCATGTCGCTTCTCAGCATAGAAAGCGAAGCACAGGCACAGGAGGTGGTGCGCTGGGCGGCAAGCGAGGATGCCTCGATCAGCATTCAGGGATACAACAGCAAGGCGGGTTTTGGTCATGCGATGAGGGCCCGGCATCAGATCACCACCCGGGCCCTGGCCGGTGTTCTCAGCTATCAACCTGAAGAACTGGTAATGACTGTGCTGCCAGGCACCCGCTTGTCGACAGTCGAAGCGGCGCTGGCTGACAATCAGCAATACCTGCCGTTTGAACCGCCACGGCTGGGCCGGCTGTATGCCGCCGGTAGCGATGCCAGCATGGCCGGGGTATTCATGGCCAATCTGGCCGGCCCGGCGCGATTCAAGGCGGGGGCAGCACGTGATTATCTGCTTGGCATACGTGCGGTCAATGGTCGGGGCGAGCCATACCAGTCGGGCGGCAAGGTGATCAAAAACGTCAGCGGCTATGACATGAGCAAGCTGCTGACAGGCTCCTGGGGCACCTTGTCCATCGTCACAGAATTGACCTTCAAGGTGCTGCCCGCCCCGCCCTGCTGCAAGACCCTGGTGATAAAAGATCAGAGCAGCCGCACCGCCCAGCAGCTATTTCAACTGATCCTTGGCTCGCCTTATGAGGCCTCTGGCCTAGCGTATGTACCATCCAGCCGTGCCGGGCTTGATGGGCGCTGTGTCTATGTGCGCTTGCAGGGGAGCGCCCTGTCCACGCAAAGCCGGGCTGCGGCCATCGCCAAAGCCATCCCGCCCCATCATGCGTATGCCATCGTATCCGATGAGGCGGGGATAGCCATCTGGCAGGCGGTAAGAGACATCACCCCGTTCACTGAGGCCAGGCACTATCCGGTGGTGCTGAAGCTGTCCATCCCGCCAGCCAGTATGGTGGAGGTGGCAGATGTCATTGAGCAACTGGGCGGCTGTTCCTGGTTTGCCGATGCCGCTGGTGCCTGGCTTTGGGTGGGGGTGTGTGCGGCGCTGGCGGAAGAGAAGATCGCTGCCATCCGCCGGGCAGTCAGCCAGCATCACGGCAGCGCCATCCTGTATCGGGCAGCGGAGGAAGTAAAACGCAAGGCCGGCCTGTACGCCATGACAGACCCGGCGCTACACGCCATCAACAGGCGATTAAAACAGGCGTTTGATCCTCAAGGGCTGTTCAATCCTGGCCGGCTGGGGACTGATGATGCAAACTGATTTTACCGAAACACAGTTGCTTGACCCGACCATGGCACAGGCCAACAGCATCTTGCGAAAGTGTGTGCATTGTGGTTTTTGTAACAGCACCTGCCCCACGTTTACCCTGCTGGGCGATGAGCTGGACAGCCCCAGAGGCCGCATATATTTGATCAAAGACCTGCTGGAGAACGAACACCAACCCACCGATCGTATCGTGCAGCATCTGGATCGCTGCTTATCCTGCCTCTCCTGCATGAGCACCTGCCCATCGGGGGTGGACTATGGGCATCTTATGGATACCGGCCGGGCCTATGTGGAGGCGCACTACCGGCGTCGGCCGGCTGATCGGCTGATGCGTGCGCTGCTGGCGTATGTCTTGCCCCGGCCATTAATGCTGAGGGCAGCCGTGTTGTTCGCTCCTCTGCTCTATCTGTGCAGGCCACTGTTGCCACCACGATTACGGCAGGCCGAGCGCCTGCTGAGAGACAGGCGCCACGGCCAGGGGCATGTCTTTCGGCGGCCTGTCTTCAAGGTGCAGGCGGCGAGAAGCAAAGAGACGGTCGGCCTGCTGACTGGCTGTGTGCAATCCGTCCTGGGGCAGGATATCAATCAGGCGAGCATGGACATATTACAACGGCATGGCATCACAGTGCATGAGTTCACCGGTTGTTGTGCGGCCATTGAACAGCATCTGGGAAAGACGGCCGCTGCACGCAGGAGGATTGTGCGAAACCTGGCTCGCTGGCAGCAGGCAGGGATCTCGACACTGCTTGCCAATGCCTCGGGTTGCGGTACTCAACTGAAGGACTACGACCATATCATGCAGCATGATCAACAACACCGTATCAGCGCCGGGCAGCTTGCCGCCAGGACAAAAGATATTTCAGAATACCTGGCATCACGGCAGCTTAACTTCGGCCATGCCACCGAGAAGCTCCGGGTCGGCTATCACAACCCCTGCTCCTTACAGCATGGACAGCGTGTCCGGGAAGAGCCGATTGCCCTGTTAAAACAAGCCGGCTTTACGGTCAGTGTGATTGCCGAACCCCACCTGTGCTGTGGCTCGGCTGGCACGTACAATATACTGCAACCGGCGTTGTCCCGGCAGCTTGCCGAGCGTAAAGCCAGGCTGATTGATGCGCTGGCGATTGATGTGGTGGCAACCGCCAACCTTGGCTGTATGTTGCAATTACAATCCTGTGTTGATGTGCCAGTCGTGCATGTCATCAGCCTGCTGAACTGGGCAACAGGCGGCAGCCGACCGGCACAGTTAGGGGCATGAGCGTGAATTGAGTCGGTGTGGGTACAGAACAGGGGACACCTGAGCGCCGGGAAGAGCAGTTAAAAACGATGCTTGGCTGTCACCTGAGAGCGGCAGGATTTCGCTTTGATTATCGTCAGTGATGGCCTTGCTGTTTTGGTATTGGTGCCCGGGGCCGGACTCGAACCGGCACGGCCGCAAGGCCGAGGGATTTTCGTACTCACTGCTGTTTTCACAGCTGCGCCCACCATCCTGTCACCTGGCGCATTTGTAGTCTGGACTTTCTCTTTGCCATATCACAGCCTTGCGGGCAATGCTGTAACGCAGGCAGGAGCCGTCAAGTCTCTACACTTTCATTGGCGCTCACCTGACATGGCTAAAAGTAAAACAGATGGCTGCTGTGCAGCAATGTCATCATCCGCCATGTATACAATCAGGATCGTGCCAAGGCTTAGCTCGGGATTGCCACCCGCCTGATGCGCTGAGGTTTCCCCGAATTTGACTCCATTCACATCAGTTGTTTCCAACCTGTGTGCTCAATGTTGTTTAAGTCCCTTGTGTCTACCAATTCCACCACCCGGGCTACTAGGGAAGTGAAGCTAAAAATCTGGAGGCTGAGCCCGGAATCGAACCGAGGTACACGGCTTTGCAGGCCGCTGCATAACCACTCTGCCACCCAGCCACTGTGCAATGAGGAGATAGAGATGTTGGAGCGGGAAACGAGACTTGAACTCGCGACCCCAACCTTGGCAAGGTTGTGCTCTACCAACTGAGCTATTCCCGCAAAACGTCTCTCTATCCTCATCAATGCAGATCATCCTGCTCTGTGGCTGCACATCTTTGGGAACATCCCCATTGTAACCCGCCACCCGTCTGTGTCAATCACCAGCACAAGCAATACGCAAGGCATCACTGTTTTGCCGCAGTCTCTTTTAATTCCGGCCAGGCGAGCAGCAGGTACTGGTACATTGACATGAGTGTCAGCACCGCAGCGATATACAATAACACCAGGCCGATGTGATAGATGGGTATAACGCCAACCGGGTCACGGTAGATCAACAGCACCAGGGCCAGCATCTGGGCCATGGTCTTCACCTTGCCATAGACCGACACGGCCACCTTGCTGCGCGCACCCAATGCTGCCATCCACTCACGCAGGGCCGAGACCGTGATTTCCCGACCGATGATCACCGCCGCCGGCAGCGATAAAAACATGCTCGGATTATCTTCCACCAATAACACCAGCACCACCGCCACCATCAGCTTGTCAGCAACGGGGTCAAGAAAAGCCCCCAGCCTGGAGGCTTGATTTAGCCGCCGGGCGAGGTAGCCATCCAGCGCATCGGTCAGTGCCGCCAGGGTGAAAATCGCACAGGCGAGCTGATAATTCCAGCCAAATGGCAGAGAGAACACCAGTACGAAGACCGGTATCATCGCCATACGCAATAACGTCAAGGCATTGGGTATATTCATAAGATCAATGGTGAAAAGTATCGTAGATTTTTCTCGCCAGGTTTTTATTAATTCCAGGCACTTTGGCAAGCTCCTCCACACCGGCGCGCTGTATGCCCTGTAGCCCGCCAAAAAAACGCAACAAACTCTGCCGCCGCTTGCTCCCTACCCCGGCGATATCCTCCAGCATCGAGCGTTGGCGTTTTTTGCTGCGCTGCTGGCGGTGGCCGGCGATGGCAAACCGATGCGCCTCATCCCGAATCGCCTGTATCAAATGCAGAACAGGCGAATCAGCCGGCAGGGGCAGTTCGGTTTTGCCATCCGAGCAAATCAGGATCTCCAGCCCGGGCCGTCGGGACTCGCCCTTGGCAACGCCGAGAATGGTCATGTCGGCCAACTGCATCTCCGCCATCACCTGCCTGACGGCGCTGATCTGGCCTTTACCGCCATCAATCAACACCAACTCCGGCAGGGTCTTATCTTCCCGTTGCAGGCGGGCATAGCGGCGCATAAAGGCCTGGGCAATGGCCGCATAATCATCACCGCCCGTTATGCCCTGGATATTAAAACGCCGGTAGGCCGCCTTGACCGCCCCGCTTTGATCAAACACGACACAGGAAGCCACGGTGGACTCGCCCCGGGTGTGGCTGATGTCAAAGCACTCGATCCGTTCAATGGCATCATCGAGATGCAGCACCTGCCGTAACGACTCCATCTGGGCGGCATATTTCTCTTTTGAGGATAAGCGTGCCTGCAAGGCCAGACGGGCGTTCTCCAGTGCCATCGCCAGCCATTTGCGCCTGGCCCCCCGTTGCACATGGCGAATCTCTACCTTGCGCTGCTGTTTTTCACTCAATAAATTCGCCAGCAAGACGGCATCCTCGCTGTGATGGCTGAGCAGGATCTCCGGCGGGATCACGAGGTGCGGGTTATCGGTCAGATAATACTGCGTGATGAAGGCATTGATGACGTCCTCTTCGGATGCTTCTTTGGTGTGCCTGGGAAAAAACACCTTGTTGCCGAGATTCTGTCCGCCGCGGACATAAAACACCTGCACACAGGCCAGGTTCGCCTGCCGCTGACAGGCAATAATATCCAGCTCACCGTGGCTGGCGGTGATGTATTGTTTTTCCTGTATCTTTCGCAGGCTGAGAATCTGGTCACGATAGATGGCCGCTCTTTCGTACTCCCTGCGATCAGCGGCTGTCTGCATGGGATGGGTTAAGGCATCAATCACTGCCTCATTACGACCTTGCAAAAATAACACGGTATGTTCCACATCCCGGGCATACTCGGTACTGGAGATGGCATCCACGCACGGTGCTGTACAGCGTTTAATCTGGTATTGCAGGCAGGGCCGGGTGCGATTCTTAAAGAAGCTATCATCACATTGACGCAGCCGAAACAGCTTCTGTGCCAGATTCAGTGTGCGCCGGGCGGACCTGGCGCTGGGAAACGGGCCGAAATAACGCCCCTTCCCCGACTTGGCACCACGATAAAAACTCAAGCGGGGAAACATCTCCGGCAAGGACAAATACAGATAGGGATAACTCTTGTCATCACGCAGAACGACATTATAGCGTGGCCGCAATTCCTTGATCAGATTGCTCTCCAGCAACAGCGCCTCGGCCTCGGTGTGGGTGACCGTGACGGTGATATCACGAATTTGTTTGACCAGCGCAGAGGTCTTCGGGCTGAGGCGGCGGCTGGAGAAATAACTGCGGATACGTTTACGCAGGTTCTTCGCCTTGCCAACGTAGATCACGGTGGCCTCATCATCCAGCATCCGGTAAACCCCAGGACGTGGCGATACGCCCGCTAACCAGCTTGTGTGATCGAAACGCATCATGCAGTGCAGTCTACCAATTTTCGTATGCGTTTGAACACATCACGAAACATCGCCGCCGTCAGCCGACCAGTGTTGATATTGTAGCGGCTGCAATGATAAGAATCGATCAAGGTATACCGTGCATCCAGTGCATGTATGGCCGCATGGGCAAAGCCGTGGGCGGTTTTCCTGATACCTAAGCTGGTCAGCACGGCATCATGGGCAATCCGGCCCAGGGCCAGCATGATCAGAGGCCGGGGGAGCTGGCCGATCTCATTAGCAAGATAGCGGTTGCAGTTACGTATTTCAGCCCCCGTTGGCTTGTTTTTTGGCGGCAGACACTTCACCGCATTGGTGATCCGGCAGCCCGTCAGCTCCAATCCGTCATGGCGATGCCCTGACCGGGGTTGGCTGCTAAAGCCGAAATCATACAGGGTTTGATACAGCAGCACACCGGCGGCATCCCCGGTGAACGGCCTGCCGCTGGCATTCGCTCCATGCAGACCTGGCGCCAGCCCGACAATCAGCAGCCGTGCCTGCTGATCGCCGAAGGCAGCCACCGGGGCGGCATGATAATCCGGGTAGTCTGTTTTCACCTGCACCCGTAATGCCACCAGGCGCTCACACCGCCGGCAATCTGCCTCATGGACAGCGGTTGCTTTCACCGGCTAAAAACATCAACAAGCGGCATGAGCATGATCCAAAGGTGACCGGTTCATTCGGCAAGCCAGTTACTGGCAGTGAAACCCGCTGTGCTGGCACCAGAAGGCGAGCGCAGCGGGGATGCTGACATGGTTATTTACATGCCGTTGTTGTGAGGAGGCAGCATAAGCATAACGGCGCAGGCGATTTAACGCACCGATCGGCCGATGTGCTGGCAAGGTATGCCAGGGGGCGAAGGTGATACGTTCACAAAAATCAATTTGCTCGGCCGCCATGAAGGATTGTGACGGAATGCTGATCCTTGCCACCGGAATGAAGGCCGAATCCGTCTCTGCCCAGGGCTCGGTTGGATCATTGATGCTCATGCCGAGCGCTGGCTTTTGCCGTTGTATGGCGAACTGAAAACAGGCCGCTTGTTCTGCCAGCTCGGCGGCCAATTGTTTTTGCAAAAAGTCAGGATCGGTATGCTCATCAACGGCAGGTGCTTCGGCGTGACGCTCAGCACAGGGCTTGGCTGCATATTTCACGTTATGCGGGCCGAGTTTATACGGCGTGATACTGAAGTAGTCAGGGTCCAGCAGGCTGGCGGGCGGGGCACTCAGCGTGATCCGGGCGGTAAACAACTCTTTCAGTTTCCAACTGACGGGGTTTAGCGTGGGAAAGAAAAAGCCGACAAAATCCTCCGGCCGGGCGACCAGTTGATTGTAATCATGCACATTACGCACAAAGAATACCGGGCTGTTGGTCAGCAGAAAATCCTGGCTGGTCGTGTCCACATCATCTGCCTCCAGTGGCTCGCCCGCCACCTGCATCAGTTTAATGGCCATCCCTCGGGCATCATGGCGGTAATCCTGGCTGGTCTTGAGATTAAAATGGCCATTGGAAAACCGAATCCAGCTACGATAGCGCCTCCCCGGCTGGGCGAACACGCCGTATTGCAAGTCGGCCGCAAGATCCTCGTGTACCACAAAATATGCCCGCAAGCAGGCATGGCTTTTGGCATGGGCGCCACGGGCGGTGTAGGTGGTCCGGTAGGTATCCACCAGCTTTCGAAAATTCACCTGTGTCGCCCTGTCCTGCTCGGCCTCATCGGCGCGTAAGGCCTCCTGGCTGAGATCCTGCTGCTCATCGGTACAGGCCACAAGCAACCAAGACAACAGGGCGAGGATTGCCGGGGTGCCGGTCAAGGCCCGCATGTCACAGGGTCTTCAGATAAGCAAGCAGGGCATGGATGTCAGCATCGCTCAAGGCGGGCAGCCCATCGTAACCGCTGCCGTATTCATGCCCGGCATGGCTGTTACCGGGCAGGCGGGTATCAAACAGAAACGCCCCCGGCTGTGCCTGCTGCACATAACCGACCTTCACCGGGTCGTACTCCCAACTGCCCAGATAGAACTGCTTGCTGCGTTTCGCTGCCGGCAACAGCAACTCATACAAGTTCGGCACAGAGCCGTTATGCAGAAAGGGGGCGCTGCTCCAGATACCGTTTAACGGCCTGGCCTTATAGGCGAGCAAGGCCCGGTCGGATACCTCCTCGCCCGCAGCGATGATCGCACCGTTGACATACTTGGGCGGATGAATCACCGCAGCATGTCCCAGGCGGCGTGAATCCCGCTTCGCCAGATAGGACTGCAAGGGATTATTCTTTAATACGCCCACCATCAGATTGTTGAGCATGAAGATGGCCGGTGCCTCGGCGGCCAGCGGCTCGCCACTGACATAATAACGTGGCCTGCCCTCCAGCAGGCCGCTCTTGCCACGGTGTTCAAGGGCATTCCTTGCCATCAGCGGGTCGGTGTTGATCTCATCTAAGGTACTCATACGCACCTTGATCAAACGCCCCGGGTCCGCCCGGTCAATATCCTGATGACAACGCAGACAGTATGTCTCATACAGCGGCCGGCCACGTGCCGCCGCGACGGGATCGATGGGCGGGAAAAAATCAGGCCACAGGGGCGATTGCAACGTGCTGATGTGCGTCTCGATCTTACGCAGGTTGGCGGCGGCAATCGATGAGCGATAGCCCAGATCAAGACCTAAAAATGAGACCGGCGTTGTCTCCATCTGTCCGAATACGCCGATGACCTCGCCGATATTGCGCGCCAGGGCACCGACATGGGCGTTCGATTGTGAACCGTTCCACTCGACATAATCGTGTTGCGGGGTATCCCAGAGATAAGGGTAGCTGGCGGGTGCGTTCGGCTCGTTATAATTGCCCTTTGCCTGTGTCAGCAGCAGCGCCTTGTTGAGGATCGCACCGAAGGCATCCAGGCGGGTGTAGCCGTAAGGCGTGTTGCTGTGGTCGCGCTGGTTGGTGCGTCTTCTGTCTTCATAGACCATCTCAAGCTGCTGCCTGAGTGCAGCCAGTTCATCTGGTGTGACCTTCGGGCCGTGAATGCCTGCTCCCAGACGCTGAAGTTTAGGCTGATCGGCCAGGGTCGCCGCCAGCGAGGCTTCCAGTTCCTGCAGAAATAATTGCAAGTCCAGCATGGCCTGACCGCCATCGATGTGCAGCAAGATGTTGTTATAGCGTATCGCCTGGGTATGGCAGGCGGCACAGGTCAGCCCCATCGACTCACCCGCCCTGCTGATACCGATAGCCAGGCCGTCCGGGTTGCGGGCCGATTTTTTGCCGGGCAGAAAACCATACCGCAGCATGTTTTCCGGGGCGCGCAACAAGGCCGTCTTGTCGGCCTGTTCCAGGTGCAGAAACACATCATACGGCAGCAGTTTCGAGCCTTGATTGATGTAATAAAACCACTGCCGATCCTGCTCGGTCCAATTTTGCTGTAGATATGTGACACTCGCCGGGGCGGTCAGATACGTCCGTTGCAGGCTTGTTCCCGGCTTATCCTCGGCACTGACGGGCTGGGCGAGCAATATCAATGCGGATAAAATCGTTAATCCGGGCGGCATGTTAATCCTGTGACAATAGGGTGTTGAGCAGGTTATTCTGAAAACTCACATTACCCGTCAGGCTGTTGTGATCCTCACATAACAGTATCGCATAGGCCAATGGAAAAAAGCTGTATTTATTTCGCTGGATGCTGGGGTCGAGGGTATCACGCCCTAACAGAGATGCCTTGGTCACCGAACCATCGCCCGGCTCCAGCAGCAGCTGGCCATAATCAACTCCGGCCACTGGCTGGGTGACATCTTCCGGGTACATCCTGATCTCGGAAATCCCGTTCACCTCCTCCACCAGAATACGCGCCGGTGTCAGCCTGCAATCGCCACCGAATACCACCAGCATGGGATGATCCTCCGGCAATGGCACGGTCAACGACCAGACAAACCGCCGGGCACGTTCAATGTATTTTTCAAAATACTGTTGCAGGTTGGCATAATGCTGCTCGCCCTGCTTCGGGTCGGCAAACTCAGCAATGATGGCGGCCTTCACGTGGGGGTTGAATATTGACCATTGAAAACGGCGCCAGGTCTCAACTGAAAACAAATCCCGCTGCAAGGGCTTGCCGGTATTGGTCACCAGCCAGTTATTTAAAGGATGGGGGAGTAATTGATACAGGCTGGGCATCGTTGCCATCGTCTCGGGCGGGATCTTCCGCAACCCAATCTTGATGCCATCAATAAAGGCCCGCAGTATCTTGACGGAGCCAAGGTTCGGTGCGCCGAGCAAAACCACCCGGCGCACCCGCTGACCGCCGTACATATTCACCGGAAAATCGTTATCATCCACCACATCTTCCCGCCCGTAGCGGATATAGTACCGGGCAACCAGCCCACCCATGCTGTGGGCGACCAGATCCACTTTCAACTGATCATCACCATGATCACGGCGAATTTGATCGATGAAGTCGGCCAGCTTCCCGGCACTGACGACATTATCCTGACGCCAGTCGTAGTGAAACTCATAGAGGTACTTTTTGCCCGGCTCGATTTTTTGCCCCGGGATACGGAGTTCATACCCGCCTGCCTCGGATAATGTGTGCAGAATTTTGCCATAGAAATCCTTGCCGGCCGTATGTTCAGCGACCGCAAACGCCGATACATCGCCCGTCTGGCTGACATAGGTGGGGGGGGAGAATTTAAGTGCCAGGTCTCGTCTGTCGCTGGTGAGCAATTTATACAAGGGGCCAGGCCATAGCTCTGCCCCCGTATCATAATTACGCAGTTTTGCCCCCAGGATGCCGTGGATGAAGACCACCGGTGGCTGTACAACCCCCTTGTCAGTCTGCCCGTACAGCCGGGGCAAATCCGGGCGCTGTGAGCGCTCCAACAGCGTATCAACGTATAACGTTACACCGACAATGGCGATAATAAAAAGCAGCATTTTCATTTAACTTATTATATCCATTTTTATCCTGATATATTCAACCATTACGATAATACACACTGACCTGATCAGGCTCTGCTGCAGTGCTTGACCCTTCGGCAGGCGGGCCGTTGCCATGCTCTCATTATCTCTTTGGTGGCGGCAAACAGGCAATCTCCTAAGGTGCTGCCATGCCCCCGGCAGGCGTAAATTCAATGGCAAAATTCAATGACCAGGGAAATAACAATAATTATTTGAATTATCAGGATATTTTAACATATACACTGGCTGCATGCCGATCTGCTGTCAAGTCGCCTGCCTGCCGGACAGGGCGCTGCATTCACCACAGCCGGCCCCTCGAACAGGTCGCCAGCCAGCACCGCTATCTTCGCTGATGCAACGAATCACCGCCTTAAAAATACGAAGGAGATAAATCAATCATGTTTACATACACTGTGGCTTATTGCTATGGTGTGACCTGATGATTTGTGTGGTTAGTTTCGTTCAGCAGCAGTGAGTTAGAAATTAATCATCGTAAATAAAACAAGCCAACACGAAGGTATCTCGACAATGCAACCCCCCCAGAAAAATTCCCCTGAAGCAACGGTGTTTGATGCGATTTCCAAGCCGCCTCTGGTTATCGGCAAGTATGAAATCCTCCAGGAGATTGGCAAAGGCAGCATGGGCACGGTGTATTCAGCACATGATCCTTTCTCTGCCAAAGATGTGGCTATCAAGGTCGCCCACCCGGAATATGTCGTTCAAACAGAGGACGGCGAGCGTTTTCGCAAACTGTTTTTTAATGAGGCCCATGCCGCCGGTGTGCTGGATCATCCCAGCATCCTGCACCTGTTTGATGCGGGCGTGGATGGGGATCTGTGTTATCTGGTGATGGAATACGTGCCGGGGGGACAGACCTTGCAGCACTATTGCAGGCCGGATAATCTGCTGTCTACCCGGGAAGTGGTCGGGATTATTTTCAAATGCGCCAAGGCACTGGATTATGCACACCGCCAAGGCATTATTCATCGTGACATCAAGCCGAGTAATATCCTGTTCACGGAAGATCGTGATATCAGAATCTCTGATTTCAGTATTGCCCGTATCAATCGTGCCGATCAAACGGCGACACAATTTGACGGGTTTCTCGGCTCCCCGCTGTACATGTCGCCCGAACAAATCAATGAATGGCCGATCTCAAGCAATACCGATATTTTCTCTCTCGGCGTGGTGATGTATGAAATGTTGACCGGTACCCACCCGTTCAAAGGCGATAATCTCTCGGCCATCGCCTATAAAATCACCAATGAAAAAATCCCGCCGATCTCGGAGTTTCGCAGCAACCTGCCGGATAATTTTGACTACATCCTCAACCGTATGCTGAAAAAGAAAAGCAGCAAACGTTACACCATGGGGCTTGATCTGGCGGCAGATTTGGCCATCATTTTCGATGACCTGGACAAGATCGAATCCGAAGACAGCCTGCGGGAGAAATTTGACCAGCTCTGCCAACTGGGCTTCTTTAAGGGATTTACCGATGTCGATTTGTGGGAGTTGGTGCGGGCTGGTAACTGGAGCCAACATCCGACCGGTGACACCATCATTAAAGAAGGCGAAGTGGATCATGCGTTTTATATTATCCTCTCCGGCGTGGTCTCGATTGAAAAAAAACAGCAACAGTTGGACACGCTGAATGAAGGGGATTGTTTCGGCGAGATGGGCTTTCTCTCCAGCACCGAGCGCACGGCCACGGCCACGGCCAAAACCGATGTCTCCCTTATCAGAATCAACCAGTCTACCCTTGATCGGGCCGATGAGGGTACGCAACTGCGCTTCCTGAAGGTCTTTGTTGCCACGGTGGTCGAACGCCTGAAACAAACCACATCTGTACTGACCCAGTTAAAACAAATCTAATATGCCGGCGCCTCGGCACCCCGCTGAATCTCCTTACCTGATGCCAGCTTGCCAGGAAAATTACCCGGGCTGGTACGGATGAGGCGACTGCACTGGCTGCTGATCACCATCTGGCTGTCAACCACCAGCCCGGGCTGTACACAGAGCGCTGATCCCCTGACCGCCTTCGCCAATGGCGAGTACCGGCAAGCCGTTACGCTATGGTCTCCCCGAGCGGTGCAGGGCGATACCCAGGCACAGGCGTATCTGGGAATCCATTATTACCTTGGCCTGGGTGTTGAGCAAAATTACCGACAGGCGTTAAAATGGCTGACAGCAGCGGCTGAGGCTGGCCATGATTCAGCGCAGCGCAGCTTGGGAATCATGTATGCCAACGGCCATGGCGTGGAGCAAAACTTTGTCACGGCCTACCAGTGGTATTACGCCGCTTACCGGCAAGGGAACAAGCACGCAAAGAAATTTCTGGATGCTCTGGCAAGCGAATGGAAACTCAGCCCAAACCAGATGCGCCTTGCACGCACCCAGGCCGAACAGTATGTTGTTACCTCGGTTAATCCGAAGTTTGATTCTTAGAAGACAAATTTACGATAAACTTTAAAGTGGATTTTGGTGATAATGCTATCAATCATCTAAAGCATTTATAATTTCTTTATTCGTATCTAAATAAAGTAATACATCACTGTAGTTTTCAAAAATTTTAGCGAGTAACTCCTCACTGTCTTGATCATTTTTAGAATATTTATTTTTCTTATTTTCCCTATTTTTCAATTTTTCCAATATGGCATACAGGAACAAACCATGTAAATACATTTTGCTGATATATTGATTTTTTAAGAAATCAATATCTTTTTCGCCTTTAGCGCCATTTTTGGATATATATTTTTGCAATGAATAACTGTCCATATTAATAGCGATGGCACTGACTATGTTTTTGTCTTCTTCACTCTCCGGCACAACACGGATGACACTTTTCTCATCCCAGTCCTCTTCTGTCCACAATGCTCCATTGTCCTGTATCCATCGCTCTTTATTATCTTTATTGATTTTTATCAGTTTAGGCAAGTCAGGCTTTTCCAATTCCTTATTCGTTTTATTTTTATTCTGTTTTTCAGGGTCAATTATTTTAACATAAAAGATGACTTCCTTATCGCCATCTGGCGAAGTTAGCCTCGCTTTCAGTTTTAACTCATCCCCTACGGCTAAATCCTGTTGAGGTCTCAAAGTAAGTTTAATTGAACCATCGGCAGGACCTGATTGATTAACTTCAAAAGCATCTTCCACTTTATTGGGCTTTCCAGGTCCTGTCCCTCCCTCTTTATCCGTCTTGTTTTGTTTGCCCAGTACCTTCAGATGAAAATCGCCTTTTTCCCATGGGCGATAAAAATAATCCTCATCCACGTCGGTCTCAAATTTAATTATCCCCTTACCATTTAACGGAATAGATTTACATTTTTTCCCACCGGATTCTTGAAGTTTGACCTTAAAGATAGAGGGAAATCTCCTTGTCTCCTGTGGCCGCTTTTTCTCTTTGCCGCTTTTTGATGCTTGGTTTTTTCGGGAATTTAAATTAATCATATCCATCCCTTTCTTCAGCAGTTTTTCCAGAGACTCATCAAGCGGAACTTGAGATAATAAATTTTCGATAAGCTCCCTTTCTTTTTCTCCGTCCCCTCCCCGGAGCATGGCATTTTTTCTATCCGTGTTTAATTTTCTTAATTGTTCATTACTTTTCAATATGTCTATCACCTTATCGCGTAACTTTTCTAATTTATCACTCTCTCTAAGATTAGAGCGATTCGCCATAAACAGGTCTTGACGATACTGTGTTTTTATATTTGTGCAGTCAATCACAACCAGCATTGATTGTTTCAAAAAATTGTACCCTAAATCCTGCGTGATAAAAGATCGCCCTTCATGCCCCTGCACTTGACCATTTAAAATATAGATCAGATTTTTATTACCTATGTACTCCCTTCCCTCTACTTCTTTCTTAAAAACGACAACTTGAATACTGACCTGCCCCATATTTTTATCGGTAAATTTTTCATATATCGGAGGAATCTCCAGGTTTTGTTTCGTATCCAGATTAATCCTCACATGATTTCCATTTACATAAATATCTCTTCGCCCCGTAAAAACTTCTCTTGATTCGTACAGGTAGATTGGTAAAGATGGCTTATACAACATCTGATTTAAAAACTCTAAACAAACCGTCTCGTATTGTTGTTTTTGCACCATGAGGTAATTCATAAGAAAATAATTTGATGAAGGAACCAGTTTTAAATGTAATATTGTCACACAAGCCTATATCCAACACTTCAATTTCAAATTGCGGTATGGTCGTCCCTTCAATCGCAAAATACTCATACCAGCTACTGCCATATTTTTTATTCTCCTCTTCCGACAAGATATGTCTTCTAACCAGCGTCCAGCCAAATAAATTCTTTGTGTGTCTGTTATCTTGATGAAAGATTTTCTCATCCTTTTTAGAAGCGATTAACTGATAACGATATTCCCCCGAGAACACGACAGCACCAGTGGAACCCATATTGTACTTCCCTTGTACAAAGGCAATATCTGTCTTATTATTGTTGGCGATAGATAAGAAGGTATCCTTGAAATCATCGGGGTGCTGACCCTCCCCATTATCCCAAATCATCAGGTCTGGTTTTGTCTTACTATCTCCCGTTGCGATAATTTGAATATTATCCTTGGCAAGTTGTATTCTTTTGGGAGTTGATAACTCCCCTATCTCCCCCTTGGGAATGTGAAAAAATTTATCAGTTGCCTGTTCCATTGTTTCAGGTGCATCTTGTGATTTTGGATCAATGCCATTTTGTTTGCATTTTTTCAGTAGTAACGCATCAATAGAATTCGTTATCTTCTCAACCAGAGCAGCCCCGGAATTATTTTGTTGATTTTCAAATGTGCCGAAATTTGATCTGTCATCTTTTGATTTTCCGCCATACGGATACCAGTTATCAGAGTTTTTAAGTAATTCATTGGAAATAACAATTTTATGTACATCATTCTCGCCTCTACAACCAAATATTTGCCAGAAAAGTTGTTCAAATTGTTTTTTCATAATGTTCTCTCTTACCGATAATCGTTCTTATCCTGACACATGGCGGAGAGGGTGGGATTCGAACCCACGAAGGGCTTGCACCCTTGCCGGTTTTCAAGACCGGTGCATTCAACCGCTCTGCCACCTCTCCCGATGGGAAACTGTACCCTGCCCTCATCATTAACCCCCCCCGCCATTAGACCATAAGCTGCTGCTCTTAAAGTTCTCATGCCAGGCCGGAGGATGACCAGCAGGTCGCCCCGCACATTTTAACCAACTTGAGGTGATTCTTACACCGTATTCCGTTACTATCATCCTGGTTTACTCATCTGGAATCATGCTGCTCAAAAAACTCCTGTTGCACCTGCCTGTCTGGCTGGTTTATGTGTGTATGGCAAACTGGCTCATCATGGCAGTCGCCATTGGCGGCCGGTTTCTGTTCCCCTGGCAGCCCATGACGGTGTTTCGGGTGTATCAGTACGGGGCCGGCATTTGCCTGCTATGTGCGCTCATCGCCCTGGTGTTCTTGCTTGGCAGCGTGTTTTTCAGCCAGGTCTCCGGCAGGCCGATGCTGCTTGCTGTGCTGTTATCAGGCGTCCTGCCGATCCTGGCGGCGATCATGGTGGTGAAGCCCGGCGGTTTTGCCGCCCCCATGATCCACGACATCACCACCGATACAGAAGATCCGCCAAGGTTTGTGGCGACCCGTGCCATGCGACAGGCGGGTGAGAACAGCCCCGACTATGGCGGGGTGGCTGTTGCTGAGAAGCAGAAAAAATCTTTTCCGGATATCCAGCCGGTCTTAACGGACATGCCGCCTGCCGAGGCCCTGCAAAAAGCACTGCAAACCGCACAGGAGATGGGCTGGACTTTGATCACCGTCGATCAAGCGAAACTGCACCTGGAAGCACATGACACCACGGCCCTGTTTGGTTTTGTCGATGATGTCAGCATTCGCATTCGCCCCGAAGGGGCGGGCAGCCGGGTGGATATACGCTCTGCTTCTCGCACTGGTCTGGGTGATCTGGGCGCCAATGCCCGGCGTATTCGGGATTTTATCAAGAAATTCAACATGCTATGAGACAGTGCCTCATGATGACGGCTGATAACCGGGCGATTTGTTGAGAAAACCGGCGTGAAAATTTCGCTCATGTTCCGTGCGATAATGCTTGAAATTTTGCCGGATAAACCACACTATTATTTACAATCATTTTTAATAAACGGAGATAGCGATGAAGCCCGATGAACTACTGATAGCACAGCCGCATGCAGCCATCCTGTCCACCAACAAGGTGCTGAGAAATACCTACATGCTGTTGTCCATGACCTTGTTGTTCAGTGCCGCCATGGCAGCCGTGGCAATGGCGTTAAACATCCCTGCCCTGCATCCCCTTTTGGTGTTTGGCGGTGCCATCGGTCTGTTGCTGCTGACCAATGCCTGCCGCAACAGTACGGCTGGTCTGGGGTGTGTTTTTCTGTTCACCGGTTTCATGGGATTTACCCTCGGCCCGATGCTGAATCTGTACCTGTATTACTTCGCCAATGGTACCCAGTTGATCCTGACTGCGCTTGGCGGTACGGGCGTGATATTCCTTGCCCTGTCTGGCTATGTGCTGACCTCGCGCAAGGATTTCACCTTCATGGGTGGCTTCCTGTTCGTTGGCGTGCTCGTCCTGATCCTGGCCAGCCTGGCCGCCCTCTTCCTGCCGATACCGGGCCTGCAACTGGCATTGTCCTGCATGGCCATCCTGATCTTCTCCGGCCTGATACTCTACGACACCAGCCGCATCATCCACGGTGGTGAGACGAATTACATCATGGCAACCGTCGCCCTGTACCTGGATATCTACAATATCTTTGTCAATCTGCTGCACCTGTTCGGTGCGTTTGCTGGTGATGACTGAGCATTGACTCCCCCATCAATCGAAACCCGGCATATCGCCGGGTTTTTTTTGTGCATGGATGCACTTATGCCGCGAAGTGCATGGATGTACGAGAGCGGCGCATATATGGATGCACTTATGCCGCGAAGTACATGGATGTACGAGAGCGGCGTATAAGGCGATAGCACGCGTTTTAACATTTAAGCGAGAACATGCTAGGATTTGTACTGCCATCTACCCTCCAGATCAACCCGGTTGAGCATTTACGGTAATTTAAGTCAGTCATCATCATTCCAACACGTGGAGAACATTGCATGAAAATTGGTGTACCCAGTGAGGTTTACGAAGGGGAAAAACGAGTCGCCACCACGCCTGCTGTGGTCAAACAACTGGTAAAACTCGGTTTCGACATTGCGGTCGAGTCCGGTGCCGGGGCCGGGGCCGCATTCACCGATGACAGCTATCGCCAGGCGGGCGCGGAAGTCATCGCCGATACCCGGGCACTGTGGCAGGCGGCCGATATCATTCTCAAAGTGCGCGCACCCCAGGCACATCCCGACCTGGCTTGTCATGAAGCTGACTTGTTGACCGCCGATAAAACCCTGATCAGTTTCATCTGGCCGGCGCAGAACCCGGAGTTACTGACACGGCTGGCGAAGACCTCCGCCACCGTGCTCGCCGTGGACAGCGTACCGAGGATCTCCCGTGCACAGAAGATGGATGCTTTAAGCTCCATGGCCAACATCGCCGGCTACCGTGCCGTGGTGGAAGCGGCGCAGCATTTCGGTCGGTTTTTCACCGGCCAGATCACCGCCGCCGGGAAAATTCCGCCCGCCAAGGTGTTGGTGATCGGGGCTGGCGTGGCGGGGCTGGCGGCGATTGGCACGGCGAACAGCATGGGCGCCATCGTCCGGGCATTTGATACCCGCCCTGAAGTGAAAGAGCAGGTGATGAGCATGGATGCCGAATTTCTCATGCTGGATTTTGCCGAAGATGGGGCCGGCCAGGGCGGTTACGCCAAAGTCATGAGTGAAGAATTTATCAAAGCCGAAATGGCCTTGTTTGCCGAACAAGCCAAAGAGGTCGATATCATCATCACCACCGCCCTCATCCCGGGGAAACCGGCCCCTGAATTGATCACAGAAGCGATGGTCAAAGACATGCAGCACGGCAGCGTGATCGTAGATCTGGCGGCTGAGCAAGGCGGTAACTGCAAGCTGACGGTCGCCGATACCATCGTACACAAACACGGCGTCACCATTATCGGTTATACCGATCTGCCCAGCCGGTTGGCAACACAGGCCAGCCAGCTCTATGCCAGCAACCTGCGCCACCTGCTCAGTGATATGTGCCCGGATAAAAATGGCAGGATCACGGTTGACATGGAAGATGAGGCCATACGCGGTGCGACCGTGATCAACCAAGGCGAAGTGACCTGGCCGCCGCCAGCGGCGACCTTGTCGGTTGCACCAAAACCGCAGAGCAAGTCGGCGACCACGGCGGCCAGCACGACACCAGCGGGTAAACCGGGCCGGCTGGCTTACCTCATCCCGTTCCTGCTCGGCGGGCTGGGCCTGTTCGGTCTGGGTCTGGTTGCCCCGCCGGATTTCATGGCGCACTTTACCGTTTTCGTGCTGGCCTGTTTTATCGGCTATATGGTGATTTGGAATGTCACGCCCTCACTGCATACCCCCTTGATGAGCGTCACCAATGCGATCAGCAGTATCATCATCATCGGCGCCTTGATTCAGCTATCGACCGATAATGTCATGATTCAGTCTATCGCCGGCTTCGCCATCCTGATTACCAGCATCAATATTATCGGTGGGTTTGCGGTCACGCAGCGCATGTTGCAGATGTTCAGGAAATAAGGAGAGCCGCATGTTACCCACAGGCATTATCACGGTTGCCTACCTCGGCGCGATCATCCTGTTTATTCTGGCCTTGGGCGGTTTAAGCCATCAGGAAACCGCCCGCCGGGGCAACTTCTACGGCATGACCGGCATGGCCATCGCCGTGCTCGCCACCATCTTCGGGCTGGTCACAGATAACTACGGCCTGCTCATCGGCGGTATGGTCATCGGCGCTGTTATCGGCTATATCCTGGCGCGGCGGGTTGGCATGACGCAGATGCCGGAACTGGTCGCCATACTGCATAGTCTGGTCGGCCTGGCGGCTGTGCTGGTCGGTTTTGCCAATTTTATGCAGCACGACCCGGCGCTGGTGGGCGTGGACAAGACCATACACGACATCGAAACCTATCTGGGGATCCTGATCGGTGCCGTGACATTTTCCGGCTCGGTGATCGCCTTTGGCAAACTGAGCGGCAGGATTGGCGGTAAACCGCTGCTCCTGCCAGCACGACACTGGCTGAACCTGGGGCTGCTGATTGCGGTTATCTTTGTGGGCAAGCTGTTTCTTAGCTATTCGGCAGGCCATGATGAGCAGGCCATGTTGATGTTACTCATCATGACCGGCATCGCCCTGTTGTTCGGCATTCACATGGTCATGGCCATCGGCGGGGCGGACATGCCGGTGGTCGTCTCCATGCTGAACAGCTACTCCGGCTGGGCTGCCTCGGCCACCGGTTTTATGCTGGGAAACGATTTGCTCATTGTCACGGGGGCGCTGGTGGGCAGCAGCGGCGCTATCTTGAGCTACATCATGTGCCGTGCCATGAATCGGAAATTTCTCGCCGTCATCGCCGGTGGTTTTGGTACCAGTGGCGGCACCAGCCCGGCGGCAGGTGCTGAGGTGGCCGGTGAAGTCACCTCGGTGGATGCCGAAGAGGTCGCCACCCTGCTGACCCATGCCAGGGAAGTGATGATCATCCCCGGCTATGGCATGGCCGTGGCGCAGGCACAACACATCGTCAATGAGATCACCCGGCATCTGCGTTCGGCCGGGGTCAACGTGCGGTTTGGTATCCATCCGGTCGCTGGCCGCATGCCCGGCCACATGAACGTCTTGCTGGCAGAGGCCAAAGTGCCTTATGACATCGTCTTTGAAATGGACGAGATCAATGACGACTTTCCCGATGTTGATGTATCAATCGTGATCGGTGCCAATGATATCGTCAACCCCTCAGCCCAGGAGACGCCCGACAGCCCGATTGCTGGTATGCCGGTGCTGGAGTGCTGGAGAGGAAAAACAACCATCGTCCTAAAACGCAGCATGGCTTCGGGCTATGCCGGTGTAGACAACCCGCTGTTTTATAAAGAGAACACCGACATGCTGTTCGGCGATGCGAAGGAGAGCCTGGAGTCGGTATTGAAAGCGCTGGCCTGACGGTGTGGTCAGGCGATGGTCGTGATCCCGGCCATATAGGGGATGAGTGCATCCGGCACCGTGATGCTGCCATCGGCGTTCTGATAATTTTCCATAATCGCAATCAGGGTGCGCCCGACAGCCAGCGCCGAACCGTTCACCGTATGCAGCAGTTCCGGCTTGCCAGTGGCCGGATGACGCCAGCGCGCCTGCATACGCCGTGCCTGGAAGGCTTCAAAATTGCTACAGGATGAGATCTCGCGATAGGTCTGCTGGCCGGGCAGCCAGACTTCCAGATCATAGGTCTTGGCAGCGGCAAAGCCCAGATCACCCGCACACAAGGTCATCACACGATAGGGCAACCGCAGTAATTGCAGTATTCTCTCCGCATGGCCGGTCAATGTCTCCAGGGCGGCATAGGAATCATCCGGCCTCACCAGTTGCACCAGTTCCACCTTCTCGAACTGATGCTGCCGGATCATGCCACGGGTATCCTTGCCATACGAGCCGGCCTCACTGCGAAAACAGGGAGAGTGACAAACGAAACGCAACGGCAAACGCGCAGCATCAACGATCCTCTCCCGAACGATATTGGTCACCGGCACTTCCGCCGTGGGAATCAGATACAAATCCTGCTTCGCTACATGGAATTGATCATCAGCGAATTTGGGCAACTGACCGGTGCCGAACAGGCTGTCAGGATTGACCAGATACGGCACGGCCATTTCGGTATAGCCATGTTGCTGGCTGTGCGTATCCAGCATGAACTGGATCAAGGCACGATGCAGCCTCGCCAATGCCCCCTGCATAATCACAAAACGTGAACTGGCGATCTTCGCCGCGGTTTCAAAATCCATCAGCCGGCCAGATTCGCGGTCAGACTCACCCAGGGCGATATGATCCTGCGGCTGAAAATCGAATGGCGTTGGCTCGCCCCATTGCCGTAACAGCACATTGTCGTTGGCATCATCACCCGCCGGCACAGAGTCATGCGGCATATTGGGGATGCCGTGCAGTATCTCCCAAAGCTGCTGCTGGATTTCTGCCAGCGCCTCTTCACTGGCTTTGAGCTTATCAGCAAGATCAGCAACATCATCCAGCAGCGGTTCAATATCCTCGCCAGCGGCTTTCCTTGCACCGATCGCTTTAGCCCGGCTTTTGCGCTCGGCCTGTAGTTCTTCGGTACGGACCTGAATCGCCTTGCGCTGGTGTTCCAGTGCCTGCAATCTGGCGATATCAAGCACCACGCCGCGCTTCTCCAGCCCGGCCTGTACCTGCCCCAGATGATTCCTGATAAGCTGTTGATCCAGCATGTCGGTTTCCTGTTGCGGCTAGAATGCTCTGCCAACCGCCAGCCCCGCCCAGCAGGCCAGCAGGCACAAGGCCACATTCGTCAGCACGTTCAGCAACGCCGTGAGGTGTTCACCGGCTTCCACCAGGACGAGGGTCTCAATGGAAAATGCCGAGAAGGTAGTGAACGCCCCCAGCAGCCCCACCAGCAAGCCCAGACGCCAGTAAACCGGCAGCGCCCATTTGACCGTCAACAACACGAACAAGACGCCGATGAGAAACGAGCCGATGACATTGACCAGCAAGGTGCCATAGGGAAAGCCACGACTGAGCAAGAGACCAGCCCACGTAGACAAATAAAAACGCAGCAAGGCACCGATCGCACCACCAAGGGCTATGCAGAGTATATTTAACATTATCAGGTGGCTTTTTTATCCAACTCCCTCAGCCGGGCCAGTTTTTCAGCGATCTGTATCTCCAGACCGCGATTGACCGGGTAATAATACTGCCTGCCCGCCAGTTTATCGGGAAAATAATTCTCACCAGCCGCATAGCCTTCCTCCTCATCATGGGCGTAACGGTAGTCTTTACCGTAATCCAGTGCGGCCATCAGCCCGGTGGGGGCATTACGCAGGTGCAGGGGCACGGCAAGCGAGCCAGCATCTTTAGCATCCCTGGCAGCGGCATGATACGCCTTGTATACCGCATTGCTCTTCGGCGCACAGGCCAGAAACACGATCGCCTGGGCGATGGCCAGCTCCCCTTCCGGCGAGCCTAAACGCTCCTGCGCTTCCCAGCCATCCAGCGCCAGCCGCAGGCCACGCGGATCAGCATTGCCGATATCCTCCGAGGCCATCCTGACCACGCGGCGGGCGATGTACAAGGGATCACAGCCGCCATCGAGCATACGTGCAAACCAGTACAGAGCGGCATCGGGTGATGAGCCTCTGACGGCCTTATGCAAGGCAGATATGTGATCATAAAATGCCTCGCCGCCTTTATCAAAACACCGCAGCGAAGCACCGGATAAAATGTCATTGATGAGCGCTGCATCCATCTCCTGCTCTCCGCTTAAATCAACGGCAATCTCTAACAGGTTTAATGCGCGGCGTGCATCCCCATCGGCCACCTCCGCCAGATGGCGACGGGCGGTTGCCGACATATTCACCGCCGCATGACCCACCCCTCGGTCAGCATCCGCCAGCGCCCGGCTTACGATCTGCTCAATCGCCCCCCCATCCAGCGCTTTCAACACATAGACACGCACACGGGAAAGCAAGGCATTGTTCAGCTCAAAAGACGGGTTTTCTGTGGTTGCACCGATAAACGTGACCGTCCCATCTTCCACAAACGGCAGAAAGGCATCCTGCTGTGATTTATTAAAGCGATGCGCCTCATCGACAAACAACACTGTGTCCTTCTGGTAGACCTCCCGGTATTGCCGGGCCTTGTCTATGGCCGCCCGGATATCCTTCACCCCGCTCAACACCGCCGATAGCGGCAGAAACTGGGCATCACACGATGCCGCAATAATATGCGCCAGGGTGGTTTTACCCGTTCCCGGCGGCCCCCAGAATACCATGGAGTGCAACTGTCCGGATTCAATGGCGTTACGCAGCGGCTTGCCCGGGCCGAGCAGATGCTCCTGGCCGCTGTAATCATCCAGGCTGGCAGGGCGCATACGATCGGCCAGCGGTCGGTAGTGACGCCCCTCGCTCGCCTCGCTCACGGCGGCGGCCCGGCGGCGTTTTCAGGATCCGTGTCAAGCGCACGATGATCGATCACATCAATACCATCCGGTACGCTGAAATTGAACAACGCCGCATCCAGGACCGGGTTACGGGCGGTATGGCTAAATTCAATGTTGGTGGTATACCCCAGCGCATCCTGCAAGGTCATGGACAGCAGCGTTGTCCCATCCAGGGTAAAACGAATCAGCGAATAGGGCGAGTCGGTATCGTGCGGGCGCAGTTCAATGATGTCAATGCCCGCGGTAAGCGGCAGCACCGTCAGATCATAATATTCGCTCACATCAAGCTGGCTGCTGAGAATACGTAACGGGGTGTTGGCGATGGCGGTGTTGAGGCGGCTGACAGTCACCTGCTGCAAGTCCTCATCATACACCCACAGCAGATCACCATCGCTGATAATTTTTTGTGAATAAGGGGTCGTGTAATGCCAGTAAAACCGGCCATCCCGGATCAACTTCACCTGGCCGCTCGACATCTCCAGTGGCTCGTTATGTTCATTCAGCAACACCTGGTCAAAATCGGCCGAGAAGCTCTCCATCCCCTGTAAAAACCGGGTCAGTTTATCCTGCTCGCTGTGCTGTGCTGATGAGAATGAGATGGCGCACAGACAGCAAAAAGACAGATAACAACAACGCCATCTGAGCGACTTCATGGCAACCCGCCCGGCATTAATCAACAGGTGGCGGTGGTGCGGCCAGAATCTCCCGGCTGCCATTGGCTTCCAGCGGGCCGACCAGGCCGCTGGCCTCCATCTGCTCGATGATCCTGGCGGCACGGTTGTAGCCTATCTTCAGCCGTCGCTGCACATAGGAGATCGATGCCTTGCGGGATTCCGTGACAATGCGAACCGCCTCATCGTAGCGCGCATCCGCCTCATCAGCGGCAGTTTCTATGCCGGCCACTGGCTCAGCCCCCCCCTCACCGGGGCCGCTTAATATCTCGGCCAGATAATCGGGCGCCCCTCGGCTCTTGATATTCTCCACCACCTTGTGCACCTCATGATCATCCACGAAAGCCCCGTGTATGCGCTCCGGTATGCTGGTGCCGCCAGGCAGAAACAGCATATCCCCATGCCCTAACAGATGTTCCGCCCCCATCTGATCCAGGATGGTACGGGAGTCGACCTTGGATGAGACTTGAAAGGCAATCCGGCCCGGGATATTGGCCTTGATTAAGCCCGTGATCACATCCACCGATGGGCGTTGCGTTGCCAGGATCAGGTGAATGCCAGCCGCCCGGGCCTTCTGTGCCAGCCTGGCAATCAGCTCTTCCACCTTTTTACCGACAGTCATCATCATATCGGCCAGCTCGTCAATGATGATGACGATGAAGGGCAACTCATCGAGCAGCGGCGCCTCATCCTCGGTGCTGACTGGCTGGTGGTTCGGATCACGCACCGGCTGCTGGTTGCTCCGGCCTGCCTTGATCTTTTTGTTATACCCGGCAATGTTCCTGACGCCCAGCGCCGCCATCAACTGATACCGGCGCTCCATCTCCGCCACACACCAGCGCAGGGCATTGGCCGCCTCTTTCATATCGGTGACCACCGGTGCGAGCAAATGCGGGATCCCTTCGTAGACTGACAATTCGAGCATCTTCGGATCGATCAGGATCAGCCGTATCTCGCGCGCCGTGGCTTTATATAACAAGCTGATGAGCATGGCGTTGATCGCCACGGATTTGCCCGCCCCCGTGGTACCGGCCACCAGCAGATGCGGCATCTTGCTCAAGTCGGTTACCATCGGCTGACCGCTGATATCCTTGCCGAGTGCCAGCACCATGCTGGAGTTCATGCGCTCGTATTCTTTTGCATTTAAGATATCGCTTAATGCCACCAACTCCCTTGACTCATTGGGGATCTCCAGCCCGATGACCGACTTGCCGGGAATAACATCCACGACCCTGACACTGATAACCGACAGAGAACGTGCCAGGTCTTTGGACAGATTGCTGATCTGGCTGCCTTTCACGCCAGCGGCCGGCTGCAATTCGAAACGCGTGATCACCGGCCCGGGGTTGACCGCCACCACCTCAACCTCAATGCCAAAGTCTTTCAGTTTTAATTCGACCAGGCGCGACATCGCCTCCAGCGCCTCTTTTGAATACTGGCCGGCCTTCGCCGCCGGCTCATCCAGCAGATCAAGCGGTGGCAAGGCCACCTCCGGGGGCGGGACAAACAGTTGTTCCTGCTTCTCAAGCGCTTTTCTGTCGCTGGTTTCAAACGCCTTGATCACCGGCTCTATCACGGGCGGCGGGCGGTTTTCCACTTTTTCTTTCTCTCGCTTGACCGTGATCTCGCGTGCTTTTTTCCGCCGTCGACCGACAGCCTGCTCGCGCAACTTCGCTGTCTGCAAGGCCACCCAATGAGCGAAAACCAGCGCCAGATGACCGGTACTCTCCAGCAGCCAAACCCAGGATAAGCCGGTATACAGCGTGATACCGATGAGAAACATGGCCAGCAGGATCAAGGTGCTGCCGTACCAGCCAAAATTCTCTGCCACCACCGAGCCGAAACTGTCGCCCAGAATACCGCCCGCCCCGCGCATCTCATGCGGCAACTCGGCGCCATGCCCGATATGCATCCAGGCCAATGCACAGGCACTTAACAGGGCCAGCAGCAGGCCGACAACCCGCAGGCTCAAATCCCAGTGATGATCGGTCATCACCTCGGCACGTGAGTGAAAGATCCGCCAGCCATCAAAGCTCAAGATAACGGGCAGCAGGTAGCCCAAATAGCCGAAGATATACAGCAGAATATTGGCCAGATAAGCGCCCACCCGCCCAGCATGGTTGTGGATGGCATCGGTTGAGACGGCCTGTGACCAGCCGGGATCCGCCGGATGATAACTGAACAAGGCGATCAGCAGAAAGACCGCCATGACAGCGAAGACTATCACACTGATTTCTTTCGTGTTTTTAACAATATGCCCGGCGATGGGATGCACCAGCGGTGCTTTCTTTGAGGCCTGTGCCACAGTTAAACCTGTTTCCATAAAAATGCCTCTATAGTAATGTTTATTAAGAAAGATTTCTATTATAAACTAAATGATAGCAGAATTGACACAGCAAGTTATCCGAGAAAGCTGCCTGGGCTGGCTGTGAAACACACCACAAACATGCACACCGGCAGGCAAGACCCACCATCCCGGCATATACTGGTACGCCTTGGCCTGTCGCTGCTCCTGATTATGGCCCTTAGCTGGTTGTTAATTGTCGCTTTTTTCTATTGCTTTCAGGAAAAACTGGTGTTTTACCCGGCATGCCATCTCGCACACACACCGGCAGATATTGGCCTGGCCTATCGTGATGTGTATTTTCCCGGCCAGGATGGCGTGAGGCTGCACGGCTGGTATGTCGCCGCCCGACAGCCACAGGCACAGGCACAGGCACAGGTTCTGTTCCTGCACGGCAATGCGGGTAATATCTCGCATCGGCTGGACACCCTGAAATTGCTCCATGATCTGCAATTAAGCAGCTTCATTATTGATTACCGCGGCTATGGCCTGAGTGAGGGGAGGCCGAGTGAGGCCGGCACCTATGCGGATGCACTGGCGGCCTGGGCGTACCTGCAAGCCCAGGGGATAGCCGCCGATGAGATCATCCTCATGGGGCGCTCGCTCGGCGGTGCGATTGCTGCCTGGCTGGCTGCCGAGATCAGCGCCGAAGGCCCGGCGGCCTTGATACTGGACTCGACATTTACCCGCCTGGCCGATGTCGCCAGCCATCACTATGGTTTTCTGCCCAGCCGCTGGATAACACGGATGGAGTATAACACCGAGCAGCATCTGGCGGCCTTGCAGGCGCCGTTGCTGCTGCTGCACAGCTCGGATGATGAGCTCATCCCGTATGCGCTGGGCCGGCGCCTGTACGCTGCTGCCAACACAGACAAGGCCCTGATCACGCTGAGCGGCAGACATAACGAGAGTTTTATCAACAACCGCGCGCAATACGCACGGGCAATTTCGGATTTTCTGCATACCCATCTGCAATAGCGGCGGGACTGTGCTGCGCCCAGGCGTCAAACTTATGCTAAAATTCAAGAATCTCTACAGGCACGCTAACCTATGTCGAAAAAACCCTTATATGAAATCATGTTTCATAACCAGGGCAAGATGTATGAAATCTATGCCCGCAGTGTGCATCAGGGGGCGATGTTTGGTTTTATCGAGATTGAAAAGATCATCTTCGGCGAAACATCCTCTCTGGTGGTCGATCCATCCGAGGAGGGACTCAAATCCGAATTTGCCCACGTCACCCGCACCTACATCCCCATGCACGCCATCATCCGCATTGACGAAGTGGACAAACAGGGAACGGCAAAAGTCACCGAGTTCGACAGTGGCGATGGGAATGTCATGCCGTTTCCAGTCTACACCCGGAACACCGAGGAGACGCATTAAGCCGTCTTTCGCCATTCAGTCGGCCAGCAGGCCGGATACATGGGCATGGACGGCGTTTGCCAGACCCGCCGGGGTATAACCACCTTCCAGAACAGAGACAATCCTGGACTCGCTGTACTGTGCAGCCAATGCCATCACCAGCCGGGTTAATTGACGAAATCCCGCATCCGTCACCGCAAAACAGCCCAGCCGGTCTCCCGCCCGGCTGTCAAAACCGGCGGAAATCAGGATAAGCTGGGGGGCAAACCGCTCTGCCGCCGGAATCAGGTGGTGCTGAAAGGCCGCCATGATCGCCGCATCAGTGCTACCACACCCCAGATGTACATTGATATTATACCCCCTGCCCTTGCCGCTGCCGGTGCGCTCTGGATGGCCGGTGCCAGGATACGCATACCGGTTATGGGTGGAGAAAAATAACACCCCGGGCTCCTCATAGAAGGCCAACTCGGTGCCGTTGCCATGATGATAATCCCAATCGATGATCAGAATTCTCTCCACCTGATGCACGGCCTGGGCATAACGTGCTGCCACGGCAACCGCATTAAAATAACAAAACCCCTCTTCCCGGCCCGTGTTTAAGGCATGGTGGCCTGGCGGTCTGCTGGCACAAAAGGCGTTACGCAACTGCCCGGCGCAGACCTTATCGGTGGCGGCAACAGCGGCGGAGACCACCCGGCTGGCCACCTGGCCGGTACGCTTGTGGTGGTGCATGATGGCATCAATATGTGATGGCGTATGCACTTTAAGGATATGCGGATAGATGGGCTGGTCAGGTTGAAAATGGTGAAGTTCATGCCAGAGTCGGTCAGCCTGCATACGCTGCGTGATCGCCAGCAGCCGTTGATATGACTCAGGATGCTGCTCATGCGTGCGGTGCATAAGAAAATCATCGGTATAAAACCAGCCCGTGCCGGGCGTAATCCGGCGGCTGGTATAGGCATTGATCAGCGGATAGCTCGCCGTCATGCCAGCCACACCACTGAGAAATTGCCGCCGATTGATCAATTTATCGCTTTATATTTCATACAATCCCATTATATTACACCCATCATGAGAGAAGCGCTGAAATCCGGCGGTGGTATCGTACTGTTGTGTTGCAGTCTCTCCAGCATGGCCGACTGGACAGTGACAGAGGGCCCCGGCGGCGGGCAGCAGATTCTGATCGCCACCACCCAGGCTGACGGCTATACGCTGGAGATCTACAAGGATTCCGTGGCGGCCATCCGCAGCCGCTTTACGCTGCCTGCCGGGCTGTTGTCTTTTCCCCGGCGCTCCTGCCCAACATTTCAGATTGATCAAGGGGCAGCACACAATCTTTCCGTGGATAATGCGTCCTGCCTTGCTGGCGAACAATGGGCTGAATATATTCTGGGTTATGTGAGCGATAACCGAATCGAATCATCCACCCTGCCAGGCTTGCTGTATGGTGCGGAGATCCGCTATCGGTTTCGGCTGACAAATGGCGACTACCGCGAGATCGGTTTTTCGCTGCAAGGCTCAAAACGCGCCCTGCATCAGGTCATTGGTGAACAGGTCGTGATCGCCCAACAGTCCGGTGATGCGGTTGCACAGCAGTAATGGCAATACGCGTTGAACAGGTCGATAAACTCAGCCGGATCGATCGTCAACAGTGGCAACAACTGAACACCGCCAATAACCCGTTCCTGCATTACGACTTTCTGCGGGGTCTGGAAGAGCATCACTGTCTGGATGAACATGGCTGGCAGCCCTGCCATCTCACGTTTAAATCGGCCGACACATTGCTGGCCGTATTGCCCTTGTATTATCGCCATGACTCCTACGGTGAGTTCGTCTTTGATTGGTCCTGGGCAGATGCTTATGAGCGGGCGGGCGGCAGGTATTATCCGAAGCTGGTCTCCGCCATTCCATTCACGCCGGTATGCGGGCCACGCCTGTTGCTGGCTGATCACTGCCAGAGAAAGCAGGCGGTCCGCAACACCATGCTGGCGGCCATTCGGCAGATCCTGCAAGCAGGCGATCTCTCATCCTGGCATTGCCTGTTTACAGCACCCGCTGATCAGGCCAGCTTCCGACAGCAGAATGTACCGCTACGCAAAACCATCCAGTTTCACTGGCATAACCGCAGCTTTACCAGCTTTGATGATTTTCTGAACAGCCTGACAGCCAAAAGGCGCAAACAGATAAGACGTGAACGGCGCCGGATCGACGAGCAGAATATTCACATAGAACGCTTGATGGGTGCAGATATCAGCGAGCGACAATGGGCGATCTTTTATGAATTTTATTGCGCCACGTTCTACAGGCGCTGGGGCCGGCCCCGGTTGACCCTGGATTTTTTCAA
The DNA here is from genome assembly GCA_963422205.2 of Gammaproteobacteria bacterium. Lineage (GTDB taxonomy): Bacteria > Pseudomonadota > Gammaproteobacteria > Eutrophobiales > Eutrophobiaceae > CAXMWX01. The sequence goes on from CAXMWX010000007.1 coordinate 146,617, forward strand.
GAGCTTGAGCGACAACCTGCCCGAACACACCCTGCTGATTCTGGCCAAGCAGCAAACCGCCTATATCGCCGGTGCGTTTTCCATGCTGGATGATGACACGCTCTACGGCAGACACTGGGGCTGTAATCGGCAGGTGGATAATCTGCATTTCGAATTATGCTATTATCAGACCATTGAGTATTGTATTGAGCAGGGGTTATCCCGGATGGATGCAGGTATTCAGGGAGAGCACAAGATCAAACGCGGTTTTCAACCGGTCGCCACGGTTTCCGGACACCTGATCATGCACCCGACATTTGATCGTGCGATCAGAAATTTCCTGCGAGAAGAAGAACAGGATATCGATCGTTATCTGGCCGCCATGCAGGCGCACTCACCTTATAAAACCCAGGCTGATCAGCCATGACAGCGGCGGGACAAAATTACGGCACCGATAAACAACTGTACTGGGTGAGGGAGAATATTATCGCCCACGACTTCCCCGCGGTGAGTTCGGCGCTTGATGAGCCGGATGGCCTGCTCGCTATCGGCGGCAACCTTGACAGTACACGGCTGCTTGATGCCTACAGGCGTGGCATTTTCCCCTGGTACAGCGAAGGACAGCCGGTGTTATGGTGGTCGCCCAATCCGCGCTGTGTGCTTGAACCTGATGATTTGCACATCAGCCGCAGCCTGGCCAGAACACTCCGCAAAGGCAGATACCATACCACCTGTAATCGCGCCTTTGCTGCGGTCATCCGGGCCTGTGCTGCTCCCAGAGAAGGGAGCGCAGATACCTGGCTCACCGAGGAGATGATCAGCGCTTATACCAAACTGCACGCATCAGGCCAGGCCGTGTCGATGGAATGCTGGCATGAGGATGCGCTGGTGGGCGGTCTGTACGGGCTTGTCATCGGTCGGGTATTCTTTGGCGAGTCCATGTTCAGCCGCATGAATGATGCCTCCAAGGTCGCCTTGGTCAGGCTGGTAGAGAAGCTGAAACAGCGCGATTTCACACTCATTGATTGTCAGGTGCATTCACAACACTTACAACGTCTGGGCGCAAAACTGCTGGCACGCAACGAATTCGTGAACCGGCTAAGGCACGACTGTGCCATCGAGATGACTTACGATTGGCATTGAGATGAGCAACGCACAGCAACTCGGTTTTTATGCCACCCCGGCACATGAATGCAGCTACCTGCCCGACCGGGAGGCCATCACCCTGTTCGCCGACCCGCATTTTCCGAAAAACGCCCGCCTGTACTCCGCCCTGGCGGATTGCGGTTTTCGCCGCAGCGGCGAACACCTGTACATGCCAAATTGCAGAGGCTGCCACAGTTGTATCTCGGTCAGGGTACCGGTTGATGCGTTTCGCCCATCACGTAACCAGCAGCGCACCTGGAACAGGAATCGTGATGTCACTGTCACCCCACTGCCGCCACATTACCAGCAAGCGCATTTTCTGTTATATAAAAAATACTTGGAATCTCGGCATCGTGATGGTGGCATGGATGAGACCGGGCCGGATGATTATATGAATTTTTTAACCTGCCAATGGGCCGAGACGGTTTTTTTTGAAATGCGGCTGGCAGATGAGTTGCTTGGCATTGCGGTGGCCGACATCATGGACAATGCCATGTCGGCTGTCTACACCTTCTTTGATCCCGCCTGTGAGAGGCGAAGCCCCGGACGCTTTGCCGTATTGCATCAACTCAAGCAGGCAAAGGCAATGGGTTTAAAATGGTTATACTTGGGTTACTGGATAGCTGAATGTAAAAAAATGCGGTACAAAAACGAATACCAGCCGATGGAATATTATATCGGCGATGCTTGGCGGCGGGATGAGGACAGGCAGGGCAAGACATATAGCCCGCCGTAAATTGCCCGTTTAACTGGCATCAGCGCTACTTTGGTGGCAAGATTGACCTTTTTACCCTGTGGGAGCCGGATGGCAAAAGAAGATCAAATTGAGATGGAAGGGACGATTGTTGAAACCCTGCCCAATACCATGTTCAGAGTTGAACTGGACAACGGACATATCATCACCGCCCATATCTCCGGCAAGATGCGAAAAAACTATATCCGTATCTTAACGGGCGATCGCGTCACTGTCGAGATGACACCTTATGATCTGACCAAGGGTCGCATCACCTATCGCAACCGATGACAGCGCCCGGGCCGTCCTCGGCCACCATCTGCTGGTGGCGAATCGGGCGGCCTGCCTGCATCATGCCATCATAGAGCTTGCGCGCACGTGCCAGGTCCGCTTCCGTATCAATCCCTATCGCTGCCCCGGCAGAGGCCGGGCTGACATGTATGCGATATCCGTAACTCATTGCCCGCAATTGCTCCAGCCCTTCCTGCACCTCCAGTTCGCTGGCAGCTAACCGGCAAAACCTTTGCACAAACCCAACCCGATAACCATACACACCGATATGCCGCCACGCCGTGCCATCTCCCCTCATATACGGAATAGCGGCACGGCTGAAATACAAGGCCATGCCCGCCTGATCGAAGACCACCTTGACGATATCCGGGCAGGCCCTCTCCTCTGCCACGGTGATTGCTTCACATAAGGTGGTCATAGCCGCCTCAGGGTGTGCCTGTAAATCCGCCGCCACCTGCCCTGTCAAGCTGGCTGGCAGCATAAACTCATCGCCCTGTACGTTGACGATCACCTGATTCTCACGCAAACCAAGCAGGGTGCAGGCTTCGGCTATGCGATCCGTCCCTGAACGATGGACAGCGGCTGTCATCAGCACCTCAGCATCCAGCCCCTTGGCAAGCTGTGCTATCTCAACGCTGTCAGTGGCAATCACCACCCGGGCGGCATCGCTCTGGCAGGCATGTTCATAGACATGTTGCAACAGCGGCTTGTCGCCTATCCTCAGCAAAGGCTTGCCGGGCAAACGGGTGGAGTCAAGACGAACCGGAATGATGATAATAAAATCATTCACGGCGGGTAGTTTTCCACCTCCTCATCGTTGAGGCTGCGCGCTTCGGACTCCAGCATCACCGGAATCCCGTCACGCACCGGATAGGCCAGCCTGGCCGCCAGGGAGATAAGCTCCTGTCTGTCCTTATCGTAGATCAGCGGCGCTTTGGTGGCCGGGCAGACAAGAATATCAAGCAGTTTTTTATCCACAAACCCTCTCCTCAAGCAAAAGTGTCAAGCGGCTGGCAAATGAAGCGGGCAGTTGTGCCTCGATTGGCACATACCAGGCATCATCCAGCACCAGCCGACGGCATTTTACGGCATCTTTTTCGGTCATGACCACCGCCTCACCCGGCTTCACAAAATCAAAATCCGCTTGTTGATAGGCGTGATGATCAGGAAACAGATGTTTTTTGACGGTCAGGCCAGCCTGCTGCAAGCTGTCGATGAACCGGTGCGGGTTGGCAATGCCGGCAACCGCATGCACCGTCCGGCCCTGCAGGGCGGCCGGGCTGTGCGCCCGATCATCGGCCAATGACACCAGTGCCAGCGCCTTGTAACACATGCGCTTCTCATGCGCCAGCGCCCGCTCTTTGGCAACAATCATATCGCAGGTCGACAGGCGCTTGACAGATTCGCGCAGCGGCCCGGCCGGCAGGGGAAAGCCATTGCCAAACCGTCGATCCCCATCAATCACCACAATTTCAATATCGCGGTGCAAGGCATGATGTTGCAGCCCATCATCACACAGGATGATATCGCATTGCTGATGTGTGATTAACTCCCTGGCCGCGGCGGCTCTTGCCGATGCCACCGCCACCGGGCAGGCCGTCCGCAGCACCAGCAGAACCGCCTCATCACCGACCATGGCGGGATCACTGTCCGCTGTCACCTGCACAGGCCGGGCGGGCAGCCGCCCGCCATAGCCCCGGCAGACGATGCCCGGATGATAGCCCTGCTCACGCAGATAACGGCTTAACCAGATAACCAGCGGGGTCTTCCCCGCCCCCCCGACGGTCAGGTTGCCAACGATGATAACCGGCACCGGCAGCCGGCTGACAGCGAGGATACCGGTCATATACAAGGCCCGATGCAATCGTGCGATGATCTGAAAAAGCCAGCTTAACGGCAGCAACAGGCAGGCAGGCCAACGCCCCTTATACCAGAGTGAGACGAAAGCATGGTGAGTCCACATGCGCCTGCTCAGATCATAAATGGACAGCGATCAGGACTCATCCTCATCCAAAATCCGGGTGGCAAAGGTGATCTTCACCAGGTCCAGCTGCCGGGCGGCATCCATGACCCGGATGACGGCCTGATGGGTTGCCCCGGCATCGGCATTGATGATTACCGGGATATCCTCTCTATCGTGCAGAGAATCCCGCAGGGCTTCCTTGATCGTCTGTAGCTGGGCATTGAGCAGGGGACGATCATTGATAAAGATGCGCTCATCGGCATCAATGGCGATTCTGATCACGTCCGGCTTGCTGTCAACATACTCCCTGGAGGCCTCCGGCAGGGTAATATTGATCTCCGATTCATGCTCAAATGTGGTCGAGACCATGAAAAAAATCAGCAGCAGAAACACCACATCAATCAGCGGAGTGATATTCACATCCACCTCTTCTTTTTTCCCGATCTTGAAATTCACCGTGCCGCCGCCCTGCCCTTCGTGCTGCTGGCCTGCTGTTTGTCACCGTGCATGACCTCCACCATCTTCAGCGCCTCCTGTTCCATCGCCACGACCAGCTCATCCACCCGACCACGGAAAAAACGATAAAACATCAATGAGGGAATGGCGATCGTCAGCCCGGCGGCGGTGGTGATCAGTGCCTCGGAAATCCCCTCGGCCAGAATCCCCGGATCGCCCACCCCTTCGGTGGTGATCACCGCAAACACCTTGATCATGCCGATCACCGTGCCGAGCAGACCAAGCAGCGGTGTGATAGAGGCTATCGTGCCCAAGGTGTTTAAAAATCGCTCAAGCTCATGTGCCACATGCCGACCGGCCTCCTCAATGCTTTCTTTCATGAACTCACGGGGGTGATTACGGTTCACCAGGCCAACCGCAAGCACCCGGCCGAGAGCCGAAGTCCTTCTCAGCATCTGCATATTCTCAGCATCCAGGCCCCCGCTGTTATTCCATTTCCACACCGTGGCCACCAGATCTTTGGGCGCAATCCGGCTGGTTCGCAATGACCAGAACCGCTCGGCAATAATTGCCAGAGAAATGACTGAACACAGTAACAAGGGCCACATCAAAAAACCGCCCGCCTTCATTAATTCAAGCACATCGACCTCCGGTAATGATGATTGGGTTGTATCGCCGTATAAATTCAAGGCTCTCTGCCCTCGGCCAGGGCGTCAGTATGCCAGAATCGACGGTGAATTTGCCGATGTTCCGACCATACAATCGTCGGGCCGGCGATGGTGAACGTCAACGCACCACTGACATAGCTATACAGCAATGTCGCCCCGGCCTCCCGATAGCGCTGGATTATAGCCTGTTTTGGCAAATGAAAGCGGTTCCTGTAGCCCACGGGAAACACCGCAAACACAGGGCGGGTGGCACGAATGAAGGCCGGGCTGGATGAGGTCGCACTGCCGTGGTGCGGCACCAGCAAAATATCCGCATCCAGCTGATCGTCGCCTGCTGCCAGCAGCGCCCGTTCAGCCGCTTTTTCTATATCGCCCGGCAGCAGAATGCGAATCTCGGAATTCGATATCGCCAGCACACACGAGGCATTATTGCCGGTGAATCTGTCAGCCTGCCCGGGGTGCAGCAGCGACAGGGTTATCCCGTGCCATTGCCACTGCTGCCCGGCCTGACAATAAGCGGCATCAGCAGCCGGTATCGCCGCCGGTACGCTGGCATAAATCCTGCCCACCGAGACAGCAGCCAGGATATCCTGCAAGCCACCGCTGTGATCCAGATCAGCATGGCTTTGAATGATGACATCCAGATGCCTGATCCCATGGTGGTGCAGATAAGGCAACACCACCGCCTGGCCGGTATTAAAACCGCTGGAAAACGCCGGGCCGGTATCATAGAGCAAGGTATGTGATCGGGTCTGAAGCAACACCGACAAGCCCTGCCCGACATCGAACACCGTCAACACCATGGCATCACTGGCAAGTCTTACTGGCCGGTATAAGGCCAGCGGCAGCAGGAGAAACACACACAAAAAGCCAGGAAACAGCCCCCTGGGAGCCAGCAGCACGACCACCGCCATGAGCGTGCAGAGTTTTATGTATAGTGGCAGATAAGGGAGTTGCAACTGGGCAAACGGCAACCCGCCGAGCCAGCGCATCACCAGCCAGAACGCCGTGATGCTGGCCTCACACAGGGTAAAAAAATATTCGGCTATGGGTAAGTCCAGCAGGCTGAACACAGTCGCCAGGAAAGCCGAGGGTACGGTGATAAAACTCACCCAGGGAATCGCCAGCAGATTGGCCGGTATGCTTAAAGTCGGGACCTGCCCGAACAACACCAGCAACACCGGCAACAAGCCCAGGCCAATACAATATTGCAGCTTGAGCCAGGTCTGCATATAGCCGGGACGGTTGGCCCGCTGCACGGTGATCAGCAAGATGATCAACACAGCAGCGAACGATAACCAGAAGCTGTAAGACAAGGGCGCAAACGGATCATGCAGCAATACAGCCAGCAGGGCGAGGCCATAGACCGCCATGCTGCTGATACGCCGCCGGCCTAACAAAGCCAGCAAAACCGCCGCTATCATCAGCAAGGCACGCTGTGTCGGCAGGCTGAAGCCGGCCAGGGCGGCATAGACAGTTGCCATCAGCAAGGCAGACAGCGCACCGACATACTGCGCCGGCAGCCCGACCACAGGCAACAGGGTCACCGACCAGAGCCAGCGCCCCAGAAAAAACCCAAAGGCTGCCATCAAGCCGATGTGCAAACCGGAGATGGCCAGCAAATGCCCGGTGCCGGTCTTTTGCACGATCTGCCAGTCCGCCGCCTGCATCTGGCTTCTGTCGCCCAGCACCAGCGCCAGAATGAGGGGTGAGGCCGCCTGCCCTAGCAGGTGCTGGCGGATGTATTCCCGAAGCCCATGGTAATTGTAAACCGACGTATCCGACTGCACGGTGACCGGCTGCCTGGCCACCACATAACCCAGCGCCCGGATATCACGCTGATACAACCAGCGTTCATAATCAAAGCCACCCGGATTCATAAAGCCGTAAGGCCGCTTGAGCCGGGCCGACAGGCAGAGGTGCTGGCCGGCCAGTAGCTGGCGGGTCGGGTTATACCAGTTTAACCTGACCGTTTGCGGAAATGCCGTGAGATGGCGATCATGCAGGCGGGCTGATTTGACAGTAAAATCAAACCGGCTGCGGTGTGCCTGTCGTGCCGGCAGGCTGCTGACTGTGCCACACAGCGACAGGGTCTTCCCCTCAAGTGCCGGGTCAAGCCGGTCCCTCTCGGCCTGGTGGGCTGAGAAAACCGTCCACAGAAAGCCCGACAACACCATGGCGAATAACCGTAAATAACAGCCACGTGTGAGCAGCCAGAGAACGGCAGGCAGCAGGACAAAAATCAGCGGCGGGGGCAGGTCGGGAAGTTGCAGGCACAGCAAAATGCCAAGCAAAAAACTAACCGAGATGGCGAACATGCAGCACTCCCTAGCCTGATACGAGGTCATTTCCTAACCCTCATATCCTAGCCTGATAGCGGTTTGGCGTCCAGCATCTGGCATGGTCAAGCCGAAGACATGTTGGCTATAATGCTGTGTTTTTTCAGACAACTTGATATCCATCATGGGGATATCCATCATGGGGCATCTATCATGGGATTAAAGCGATTTTTCCAACGCATCCTGCCGCACAAGGAGCATTTTACCCAACACAAACACCTCGCCTGGTTAGGCAACATTCTGCATGATCCGGATATTTTTCATATCACCCGGCGCTCCATGTCGGGCGGTGTGGCCGTGGGTTTGTCTCTGGCCTTTATCCCCATCCCCGGGCAAACGATCCTCGCCGCCCTGGCAGCGATCTATTTTCGTGTCAACCTGGCCCTGGCCATCACGCTGGTCTGGATCACCAATCCATTGACACTGCCGGCCATCTTTTATCTTGCCTATAAAACCGGGGCGCTGTTATTGAATGAGCCGCTGATGCCGGTCAGCTTTGAATTTTCCTACAGCTGGCTGAACGATAAGATAAGTACACTGTGGGATGTGGTGCTGGTCGGCTGCCTTGCCCTGTCCACAACGGCAGGTGTGCTGGGTTATCTCATCACCGATTATGCCTGGCGGCTGGCCGTTGTGCGAAAAATGCAGGCGAGAAAACAGCGGAAATCGTCAGATCGGATCACCTGAAAAACCCCGAACACACCTCAGCCGGCATAGCTGCAAAGCTGCCCGTTGGTCAGCTCATACACCGCATCAAAATTATTCAGCAAGGAAAGATTATGCGTCACCATCACCATGCTGACAGCGTGGGTTTTATTTAACGCCAGCAGCAATTCAAAGACATGCTGTGCTGTCTTCTCATCCAGATTACCGGTCGGCTCATCGGCCAACAGACAGGCCGGCCGGCTGATCAAGGCCCGGGCGATCGCCACCCGCTGCCGTTCCCCGCCGGACATCTCTGCCGGTTTATGCCGCCGCCGGTCTGCCAGCCCCACATCCGCCAGCATCTGGCCGGCCTGCTGCTTCACCGTTGCTGTATCCTCACCACGCACCAGCAGCGGCATGGCCACGTTCTCCAGTGCTGTGAACTCCGGCAGCAGATGATGGAACTGATACACAAACGCCAGCGTCCGATTCCTTACCTGGCTAAGTGCCGGCTCCCCCAGGTGCTGCAATGTCCTGCCCTTGACAGTGACCGTGCCGGCAGAGGGCGTATCAAGGCCGCCCAAAAGGTGCAGCAAGGTACTTTTGCCAGAGCCTGATGCGCCGACAATGCCGATACACTGGCCTTGCAAGACCGCCAGATCAACCCCCCGCAATACCTCCACGGACAGCACCCCCTCATGGAATGATTTTTTCAGCCCCTGACAGCCAAGCACCAGTGCCTCATTCATAGCGCAGGGCCTCGGCCGGGTTGATACGTGATGCCCGAAAGGCCGGGTAGAGCGTGGCGGTTAAGCTGAAGATAAAGGCAACGCTGTTGATAATGATGACATCACGCCAGCGCAGGTCCGAAGGCAACTCGCTGATGTAATAAATACTGGCATCGAGAAAATCGGTATTCAACCAGCGCTCGATGGCCGGCACGATGGTCTCGACATGGCTCGCCAGGGCGATCCCCGCCACATTGCCCAGCAGAATCCCCACCACGCCAATCACCATGCCCTGGATCATAAAAATACCCATGATGCGCCCGGGCGTGACACCCAGCGTCCTCAAGACGGCAATATCGGCTTGCTTGTCCGAGACCACCATCACCAGCGTGGAAATGATGTTGAAGGCAGCCACGGCAACAATCAGCGCCAGGATAAAGGCCATCACTGTCTTCTCCGTCTTCAGTGCCTTGAAGAAATTGCGGTGCCGCTGTGTCCAGTCAATCACACCATAGCGTCCTGGTATGGCCTGCATGATGTCCCGGCTCACAGCAGGCGCCCGCAGCATATCGGCCGTCTTCAGCCGCAAACCGGCCGGTGCGTCCCGGCGAAAAAGTGTCAGCGCATCAGCAAGATGAATAAGCGCAAGGCCACTGTCAAATTCCCCCATCCCCACTTCAAACGTGCCTATGACAGTGAAGCGCTTCAGCCTTGGCAACAGACCCGCCGGCGTGATGCCGGCCTCTGGTACGATCAGGGTGATCTTGTCGCCTGTCAGCACGCCCAGGGTACGTGCCGCCTCAGCCCCCAGAATAATGCCGAAACCGCCCGCTTGAAGATCAGCAAAACGCCCGCTCGCCATCCGCCCGGCGATGACAGATACCCGGGCCTCCTCTGCCGGCAGAATGCCGCGAATCACACTGCCCTGCACACGTTTATCAAACACCAGCATCCCCTCGGCACGAAAATAGGGCGCCACGGCGATGATCTCCGGGTGCCGCTGTATCTGCTGTGCCAGCGTGCGCCAGTCCTGCAAGTCGCCACTGTAATCTATGATCGTTGCATGTGCCGCCATGCCCAGGATGCGCTCCTTTAATTCTTTTTCAAACCCGTTCATGACAGATAACACCGTGATCAAGGCCATCACCCCCAGGCCAATGCCCAGCATGGAGATCAGAGAAATGAAAGAGATAAAATGATTGCGGCGCTTTGCCCGTACATACCGCAGGCCGATGAATGCCTCGAATGGTTTATACATGCGCTGGATTATAAATGACGCCAGGGTTACTATCACGCAAAACCTGTCCGGTCAGGTAAGTCTGTCATTTGCCGTTATGAAAATCCTTGCCCTTGATACGTCAACTGAAGCCTGTTCAGCCGCCCTGCTGGTTGAGGATCAGATCAGCACATGCCGCCGCATCGCACCGCGCAAACATGCCGCCCTGATCCTGCCGATGATCGATTCCTTATTGCAGGCCGCCACGCTGCCATTAGCCGCACTTGATGCGATTGCATTCGGTCGTGGTCCGGGCGCATTCACCGGTGTACGCATAGCGGCGGGGGTGACACAGGGGCTGGCCTATGGCAGCGATCTGCCCGTGATCCCTATCTCCTCATTAGCCGCACTGGCACAGGCGGCCATCGACAAGGCAGAGACCATCATCGCCGCCATCGATGCCCGCATGGGAGAGATTTATTATGGTCAGTTCAGCACGGTCAGCGGGCGGGCAATACCGTTATGCGAAGAGCGAATCGGCAAGCCAGATCAAATAAAAACAGCGCAGATGATGCAGCATGCGACTGGAAGCCTCTATGGTATGGGCAGCGGCTGGGGGACATACGAAGCCGTGCTGCTGGCACACTGCCAGAACCGGCTGCGGGGATATGATGCCGAGGCCCTGCCGTTGGCCGAGCATATTCTCCCGCTGGCGATTGCGGCAGTTGAAGATAAGCAGGCACAACCCGCCAGCCAGGCCCTGCCGGTGTATCTGCGTAACCAAATCACAGATTAAAATACAAAAACAGAGACAGCACTTACCATCCATGTGGACGTGTATGCTATAGTATCTGCCATGAATATTGCTGCCTTTGCCCAGGCGCTGGATCATCAGGCGGCTGCGAAAGCGGGTATGCAGCATCTTGTCGACATCGACCATCACATTGAGCAATAAGAGACCACAAACATGAACATGGCAACCCTGATGATGACGACTATTGGCATAGGCATTTCCCTGGCCGGCCTGATGATTGGCCTGGTGGCCTGGCTGCGAGCCGATACCCGCCGCATGGAAGATCGCTTGCGTGAAGATACGCGCCGCATGGAAGAGCGCTTGCAGGCGGAGATCACGGCAATCCACAAGGACATCAACGCCCATCGTAAAGAGACTGCCCAGTTGCGTGAGCGCATGGCGCACCTGGAAGGGTTGCTTGATGGGCTGCGTGAGGCCATTGTTGCACGTGCCGCCGCCTGAGTGATCTGCTTGCTAATCGACCCCCATACATAACCCAGCCAACACCAGAAGGACAACTATGACAAATTCCCGCACCAACACCACTGCAACAATGAGACTATGACCCCATGAGCCAGGTCGCCTTTGACACCCTGAAATTTACCCGTCGGCTGAAAGAGGTCGGTGTCCCTGAACGGCAGGCTGAGGCCGAAGCCGAGGCCATTAACGATGCTTTTAGTGAAGCCCTGAATACCCGGGTAGCGACCAAAGAGGATATTCAGAAGCTGAAGGATGACATACAGGCATTCAAGGATGAGGTGAAAAAAGATACGCAAGGCTTGAAGGATGAAGTAACCAAGCTGGGCGCCAGGATGGATAACCTGGATACCGAGCTAACGGCCAGGATTAATCTGGTTCACTGGATGATCGGCTTTAACCTCATTATGACAACGGGCATACTTTGGAAGTTGTTCATCCCGGCAGCTTGACCACACCCATAACAAAACCATTAACACAACCATGACAAGCCCCCACATCAAAACCATCACAGCACTGAGATAATAAACCCATGAGCCAAGTCGCCTTTGATACCTTGAAGTTTACCCGTCGGCTGAAAGAGGTCGGCGTCCCTGAACAGCAGGCTGAGGCCGAAGCGGAAGCCATTAACGATGCTTTTAGTGAAGCCCTGAATACCCGGGTAGCGACCAAAGAGGATATTCAGAAGCTGAAGGACGACATGCAGGCATTCAAGGATGAGGTGAAAAAAGATGCACAAGGTTTGAAGGATGACATGCAGGCATTCAAGGATGAGGTGAAAGCAGATACGCAAGGCTTGAAGGATGACATGCAGGCATTCAAGGATGAGGTGAAAGCAGATACGCAAGGCTTGAAGGATGAGGTGCAGGACATAAAGGCAGAGCAACGTCTGTTTAAGTGGATGATCGGCTTTAACCTCATTATGACAACGGGTATACTCTGGAAGTTGTTCAGCCAGTGACCTGACAGGAAACGCCCGACACGCACCTATGACTATGACAAATACCCCAAATTCAACAAACGACAGAAGCATAGCCATGATAAATCACACCAGCAGCGAACACCTTTACACCATCGCCATGCCAGACAATCAACGGTTGAGCAGCCGCTTTTCTACTGCCTGCGGTTTATCAATCTACCCCACACCCACAAGAAATCACTAATAAAAACAAGATCTTACCTAACTTATCTAAAAAATATCACAACCGGCGGACGTGCCGCCAGCCACCGCAGCGCCCTGTCACCGGGGGGCGGTGTAGTATGGTCGGGATCAGCGCCGGTTCGGGGGGAGGATTTCCACGGGGCGGCAAGACAACCCTTATCACCAACAACCGCGCCAAATCTGCTCTAACCACGCGCCCGAGCGGCCTGCTCACCGGCGCAGGAAGGTCGGTAGTCCGCATGAAAACGGCTGGCAGAGCAGGCCGCACCAAAGTCGACATAAGCAAAGGCGGGATCATAACCCGCAGGATAACGGGGGTCAGGGCCGACATCAGCCCGCCCGATAATCATGTGCTACGACATAACCCAAAGCCGTTCGCATTGGGCATTGGCATGAAAGCCACCGGCACAATCAGGGGCGACAGAGCCGAACTCACCCAATCCACTGCCTTGCCGGCGCTGATGTCGCCGGTTTGGTCACCCGAACCCACGCCGTTTGGCATAAACAGATAAAACCGATGGAGATAATCGCCATGAATCACCAACGCCCCCTGACCCGCAGCCTGTTGACGGCGGGTTTTGCCATTCACAAAGCCACAGCTTCTTCGTTGCCGCTCAGAATCACAGGTGACTGTCCTCTTCTGAGCCGTCTATGCCTCCTCGTCATCCTGAGCAGTCGCAGACTGCGAAGAATCTGCCACCATCATCGGGGCGCAGCCTCCTCGCTGCCGTTCAGAATGACAAAGAGAGGCAGAATGTCGAAAGGTGTCGCCGTTGCTGGTCGGGGCGCTGCCACGACCCGAAGCTCGGTAGCCAAATCCGCCCTGACGATGCATCTGAAGACAGACAACCCAATGCCCCTTATAAAAGTGACCGATATGAAAATGATCACCATGAAAACGATCCCGGAAACAACCAACATGAAAACAGCACACCGTACCACCCGAATCACCCCTCTAGCCTGGCTTCTGCTCACCTGCCTCTTAGGCACCACACCGCCCTGGCCGCGTCTTTTAACGTCACCACCGATACGGTGAGAACCACGGAATACACCTTGGATGCGAACGGCGAGACCGGCACCATCGCCGCCGGGGTGACCCTAAGCGGTGCGGCCAGTGGTAATTTCCTGGAATTGGTGGTTCTTAATAGTGGCACTGACCTCAGCCTGGATATCAGTGGCACCCTGCGGCTGACGGGCAGCACTTCTGGTCGCAGTGCGCTCTGGGCGCAAGCTGATGGTACGAGCACCAATCCGAACACCGTCCGCATTCGCAGCACTGGCCTGTTGGATTTGCAAAGCACCGGCGACGATTCCGCAGCGGTGTTTATAGAGGGCGCTCATACCAGGCTGAACCTGGATATGGGCGGGCGCATCCGCAGCACCCATAACAATGCCGTGCTAACTGACACTGACACCACCATCAATGTGGCGGGCACCATCACCACCGAGGGCCGCGGGGGTCATCCAACGGCAACAGCGCTATCTCGACTTTTAGCGATGTCAATAATGTCACTATCCACCTTATGGCCCGCGGCCTGCTGGAAACCAACACCTGTCTGCGGGTGGACACCACCGCCTGCCCCGCCGGGGCCAACCCCTCCAACGGCCACGGTATAAACGTTTCCGGGGAAAACACCAATATCACCCTAGGCACGGCGGGGACTGGCGTCAGCTTTGATACCACGACCGCCAGCAACAACGCCCGCATTATCACCCAGGGCCCTGACTCCCACGGCATCCGCCTTTTTGCCGACGGGAACGCGGCGACAACCAATATCGGCCGCATCACCACCTACGCCGACAGCCTGATCAGTACCACCGGCGCTGGCGCCCACGGCATCTTGATTGACAATACCATTGGTGCCACCAATACCGCCCCAGTGGCGCTGGATTTAGGCGGGCGTATCGAGGTCACCGGTGCCAATGCGGTGGGCCTGCAACTTAGTGACGCCAACCTCGCCCTGGCCGATGTGGATGGCGATACAACCAACGGCGGCGAAATCCGCATTACCGGCGGGATCAGCACCGACGGTATCGCCGCCGCCATTCGCGATAGCAGTAACACCAGCATTCGGCTGCTGCTCAATGGCGCTGCTATCACCGGCGATATTGATCTCGGCGCCGGGGCGGATAGGCTGGAGATGACCGGCAGCACCACCCTGAGGGGCGATATCGCTGCCGGTGCAGGCAATGATACGCTGACACTGACCGGCACCACCTTCATCGGCCTTTTCGTCCCGGTCTTAGGCGGTGCCATCACCGAGGACATCAACATGGGCGCGGGCAATGATGAGATCACCTTCAACAGCACCGCCACCAGTTACATCGGCGACATTGACCTCGATGCGGGGGATGACACGCTCACCCTGAATGCCAACGTGGATATCGATTTCACCACTGGCGGCATTGATCTGGGCACCGGCGGTGATACCCTGAACCTGAACAGCTTTGTCCTGCCTGCCGGGGCCTTGCCCAGCTTCGGCGATGACGATGATACGCTGGTGCTGAACGGCAGCGCCAGCCTCGGCAGCAGCGTCCCGCAAACCAGCGGATCGGCGGTCATCACCCGCCAGACCATCAACATGGGCGATGGCGATGACAGGGTCGAATTTAACAGCACGGAAATCAGCTACATCGAGGACATCATTCTGGGCGATGGTGACGATAGCCTCAGACTGGGTGTGGGCCTGAATCTGCCCACTGGCAGGGTGCTGGACGGCGGCAGCCGTCCCGATGAACTGAGAGGGTATGATGTCAATGCCACCTGGGCAGTGACCGGGGCGGCGACGGGCAACACCTATAACCCGGCGGGACCCGGCCAGACCATCGCCTTCACCAGTTTTGGGTTGCTGACCGGCGGGGCGATGGCGGATACCTTTAATGTCAGCGCCGACCACACGGGGAGTCTCTTCGGCAACGGTGGGGCGGATATCTTCAACCTCACCGGCGGCACACTCTCAGGCGGCTTGGTCGGTCGCCTGGGTAATGATACCTTCACCCTCAGCGGCAGCGGCAGCGCCATCCTCCAGGGCAATATCAACGGCGGGGCGGGCGATGATGAGCTTGAACTGACGGGCGCCGCCGCCATCGGCACGGCCAACACCAGTGGCAGCATCGACATGGGCACGGGCAATGATGCCGTCACCCTTAACAGCAGCGCCACCAGTTACCTGTTCAACTTTGATCTCGGTGCGGGGGATGATTCCCTCGTCTTAAATGCGAACCTGAATCTGACCGCCGGTGCCACCTCACCGGCGGGGCGGACACGGATACCCTCAACGGCTATGCGGCCGATGCCACCTGGACGCTGGCCGCCGCAGACTAGAATCTTGCGAAAGATGGAGTGCTATTGATGCGAAAGATGGTTGTGTATTTTTTTCTGGGATTTTCAAAATCCAATGCATGTTGACGGAATCAAACGGGATTTTGCGGAATCTGGTGGAATTTTTTGCTTGGTTTTTGCGGGTGTCTCGGCTATGATTTAACCATTGCCAAGGCAAAATCTGCGTGCGAGTGCTGCGGGGGTAGCCCACCCCTTAAAAGTTCTAAACCGAGCCAGTTCGCTGGTGAGGGTAAATCGGAGGTGTATACCGCAGCCCTCCGCTTGGCATGCGAGAGGCTTCGGGCGGCCCTCTCACTTATCCCAATTTCTTAGTAGCTTACCCTTTGCCAACTCACTATTCAGTTGTTTTATAGATTTGCGGTGAAACGTGGTCAAGTAGTTCTCTTGCCTGTCCTCTGTTCGTTTAACCACCACCTTATACAAGCGGCCATGAACGGCATAAAAATACAGGTTCTGTTCGCCTGCCTGTATCACCTTACCCTTAGCAATAACCTCGGGTATCAACTGATACTCATCCAGCTTTAATTCGGGATGGTTCCGCTTCTGCTTTACCAATGTCGCCTCACTGAGCAGCACCGCTTTTTGCTTCGCCTTTAGCCGTCCCTTCAAGTTCTCATCCAGGGCGGCAATGACAAAGCGGCTATCGGGTGTTGGTTGCTTGAACCAGTCGGTGAACACCTGGCTCTTGAGCAGCGATGAGACCGTACCTAATGCCAAATCACTCTGGCTGGCGTTGATCTTGTTGCGGATGAGACTGTAAGACTGCTGTAACCGGTGTTTGCCGATGTGGTAGTTGAAAGCCGGATGTACGCCCTGGGTCACGCTTTCCACCTCGCCCGTGCGCTGGTTGACCCATTCCCTGGTCTGCTCTGGCGGTGCATCGGTCATATACTTGCTGGTACCTTTCAGTCGGTCATATTCGGCCTGGCTGACCGGTCTGACCCGGCACTTGCAGCCCCAGCCATTAGGTGGGTAGCGGGTCTCCCAGAACGGATGGTCAACGGGCAGGATGACCCCCGCCCAAGCCACATGTTCATCGCGGTGCGTCCGGCTTGGCCCCAGCTCATAGAGCAGATACGCATAGCTTGGCTTATTCCGCTCAATCCGTCCCCATTGCCCTGCTGCCCGGGCGGTACGCAGATTGGTCTGGTAGATGACCTTCAAGCGCCGGGGGCTGCCGAGTTGTACGTCTTTTATCTCCCCGGTCAGCGGGTCATGCATCTGTTGTCGCCCCCACCAGCCTTTCTTTTGTAACAGTGGGGTCAGTTCTTTTGCAAACTGGCGCAGAGTCTTGCCCTCGGCCTCTGCCACCACCACTGCCTGATAGATGTTCTCCAGCACGTCAAGGCGCATGGCTTTGGCCACAGTGAAATGGATATGATGCTCTTCCTGCCAAACATCACGGTAATCAAAGCCGGGCTTGAGCTTCTTACGCTTAAGAAAGTCTAGCGCCGAGGTGGCCGGGGTCACCGGGTATCTCCTGACACATCCCCCAGGGCCCGGGCGATGAAGGCCGCCTCGGTCAGGCCATCGACCAGGGCTGTATCATCCTCTGTGCTGAGGTCAATCAGTGCTGCCTTGACCTCATCCAGGCGGCTCCCGTCTGCTATCATTTTCTGAAGCACCTGCTGCACCTCGGATATGGGCTTCATCTGTGACTGCCAGTCATCGTCCGTCAACGCATCGGTCAGGTCATCCAGGGTATCGGGGACATCGGGCGCTTGCCGGTTCAAGGCCAGTGGCTGTATAGGGTTAGCTGCTGTAGTGCCACCGGCCGGCGCACTGAGCAATGCCTCCCCGTCTTTCGGATCAGGCAGGCCAGACTTGTCGCGGATAACCGAGGCCGAGACCTTCAAGCCCAGTGGCACCAGCTTCTCCAGAGAGTCCGCCAGCAGCTTCAGGTCTTCGGCCTCCTCCACATGCAGCACCAGGCGCGGGTAGCTCGCCTGCGGCCCGAAGTTCAAATCGACAAAGGGTTTCATCAGATCGCGGTTCAGCGTCACCTCAAGTTGCCTTGCATCGGACTTTAGAATGTCCAGACGCACTTCGTTATGGATATTGGCCTGGGATTGGGAGCTGCCATCATCGGTGGTCATGGTCTGACCGAGTACGGCCTTGCTGGTTTGCCTGTCCAGCCACTCGGCCAGGGTTCTAAAGAGCTCGGCGGCGCCTGAGACATTACCCACCTGCTCAAACTCAATCCGCAGGGTATCGGGCAGCACCGCCGCGGCATCGCTGCCGAGGTTGGCGACTGCCGCTTTCAGCAACTGGATATGCTCTTCTTTTGCCCCTTGGCTGTAACGTCCCAAGCGCAGCGGCATCCCGAACACCTCACAAAAAGCCAGCCAGTCTTTCACTGTATAGGCTTTGCACATGTACGTTGTAGCGACCAGACGGGCGAGACCCCCACGCAAGGGGATGCCGCTTTTTAATCGTGGTCGGTGAATGATGAACTTGTACGGCGGCAGGGGCTTACCATTGACCACATCAGACTCATCATAAAGCCGCAACTCATAGGGGTTATCCGGGGGATAGATAAAGTAGCGCGGGTCGCGCCAGTGGTAGGCTGTGGGTTGCCATTGCTTGGCGGAGGTCTCCCAGTCAATCTCAATGGCCGCATAGCCCTTGCCGAGGGCATCTAAGGCATCATCCTGCAAGTCACCGAACGCGGGGGCGGCGATCAATGCCCGGCAGGCCTCAGCCAGCTTGACATCCTGCCTGTCATCCGAGGCCGCCTCAATGGTGGGAGCCAGTCCAGAGACGGCGCGCTTGCGGGTGGCCAGTACACTGGCATAGTGCGGCTCACGCTCCTCCATCTCCTCGGCCAGGGTCAGGTAATCATGGGCTTGCCCCTCAGCCGCGGCCTGCATCAGTCTAGCGAGGCGCAGCGGGTTGATGCTGCCAGCCACATGCGCCACCAGCCAGGGCTGGCGAATGCTGGTTAAGGACGTGGTGACGACCTCATCGGTGAGTGCCTCCTTGACGATAGGCTGACCATCGGGGCCGAGCAGGCGGGGTGTTATCGCCATCAGTACACGTCCTCACTATACAGAAGACAGAAGTCAGAAGACAGAGGACAGAATGTATGCTCTGTCTTCCGTTCTCCATCTTCCGTCCTCTGCTTCACAGCAGCCCCCGTTGTGCCTTGATGGCATAACGATTGCCGTAAAAATCATCCTCATCGTCCGCATCGTAATAGGGCGAGACCGCCTCATAAGCAAAATGCTCGGCCGGCACCTGGGCTGCTGCTGTCGCCAAGGCCAGCGCCCAGAACCTATCCGCATGACCATCAGTGCCGGAACGCTCGGCCACCAGACGCGGGGTGCCGGTGATGCTGGTCTCAGCCTTGATGCTGTGCAGATCATGACGCAGCGCCTCATCGACCGGGATACGCAAGCGCCCATCTTCCAACACCTCACGCAGCGCGGTGGCCACATCCAGACGCCTGGGCGCACTTAAGATAATCCCCTCCACCCGGTACTTACCATGCGCCTCCTGTAATTGCTCCACCACCGCCTCACCCATGCCGGTTTGATCTACCGCGATGCGGCTTGGCCGGTAGTCCTCCACCAGCCGTGCCACAATGCTGTGCTGCTCGGCAAAGGGAATGCCCTGACGGGCAATAAGTTCACGTACCCACAGCACATCCCCCACCCGTTCCAGCACCAGCGCCACCCACAAGTCCTGCCGGCGGGCGACATCAATGCCGATGTAGGTCAGGCCACCGGCGAAGTGCTCCGGCACCCCGGCCTGTTGGTGCTCGGCGGCGCGTAGCCATTGCCAGGCTAACCAGGCGCCACCGGTTTGTTTAGGTGTGCAGAACAACTCCTCTTCGGCCATCTCCCGAGTGGGGTATTTATTGATCTCACGGGCGCGCCACTCCTCGGCATAGTTATCATGCCAAGGGGCTTGTTTGACACTGGCAATGCGCCGGGCCAAGCCTTCGGCAATAGCATCATCTAAGGTAATGCGATGCAGTGCGTACGCGTGCTTGCCTTCACGCACATCACAGACCAGGCGGTTAAAGGCACTGTCCTCGCCTTTGTGCGTTGAGATGATGCGTACCTTGCCACCCCCATTGCGTTACCGCAATGGCCGCTTGTAGCAGATCATCCAGCTCATCACAAAACGCCGCCTCATCGATAATGACAATATCGCCGGGTTTCCCTTTGGAGCGCAACACCCGGGGGTTCGATGGCAGGGCCTGAATGAACTTGCCCGAGTCAAAACGGATGCGAAAGCGCAATACCTGGCTTGCCTCATCGCTGATTAGGGTTTCCTCGACCTGTGATGCGGCCAGATTAAAGCGTATCGCCCACTCAGCACAATCACGGATATAGGTCTCGGTCATGTCCTTGTTATAGGACATATAAAAGATATTGCCTTTACCCTCGGCGGCATAGACCACCCGCTCGGCGGCATCACCCCAGGATAAACCAACGCGCCGCGACTTCTCACAGATGGCAATCTCGGCTTGCTCTTTATTCCAGCGCAACTGATAGGCCAGCAACAGGGGATAACCATCCTTATACATGGGCGCTTTCCAGAGCGGCGCGAATGGCCGCTGCGGTATCCTGACTGACACCGGCCTTCTTAACTTGTGTCTCGGCCTTCTCGGCCATTGCCACTGCCTTGGGGCTGAACACCGAGGCAACTGAGACGCAGATTATTGAGCGTATCAACGCACTCAAAGCAGAGAAACAAACCGCACTCAATTCCGCACAGAGTCCCGACCCAGCCAGGTTTGTACCGATAGAGACGCACCAGTTGGCCTTGAACCGGGCGGAGAGTGCCGAGGCCACGCTTACTAAGAACAAGGAGGCGGCCTTAACCGCCGAAGGTCAGGCGCTGGTGGAGCAGTCGATTACCGATGGCAAGATGGCGCCTGCCAATAAAGATCATTACCTGGCTCTGTGTCGGGACGAGGCCGGGCTTGAGACCGTCAAGCAACTGATGGCCGCCGCCCCCGAAGATACTGACGGAGGACAACGGGTACGGGTGGCGCGCCTGGCAAACCTGAGACGGCGCTCAATACCGAGGAGTCTCAGGTGGCCCGCCTTGCTGGGTCTGTCGGATAAAGCCATGACCGAGGCCAAGGCCGCGCACACCGCACATACAACCACAGGAGCTAACCGATGATTATCACACCGCAGGCAATCACGGCCCTTTATCACAGGCTTTAACAAAATCTTTCAGGATGCGCTCGGCAGTGCCGAGACCCAATGGCAGCAGGTGGCCACGCAGGTGCCATCCAGCACCAAGTCCAACACCTACGGCTGGCTGGGCAAGTGGCCAGGCTTTCGGGAATGGGTCGGCGAGCGGGTGTTCAAGAACTTGAAAGCCCACAGCTATCAGGTCACGAATAAAAAATACGAGTCCTCGGTGGAGGTCGGGCGTGATGAGATTGAGGATGATCAGATCGGCATCTATAGCCCGATGGTGATGGAGATGGGTCAGGAGGCGGCCAGGTTTCCCGATGAGTTGGTCTTTGGTTTGCTGGGCGGCGGGTTTCACGACCGCTTGCTATGACGGGCAGAACTTCTTTGATGCCGAGCATCCGGTGTATCCGAATGCCGATGGCACCGGTACGGCGGTGCTCATCTCCAACATGCAGGCGGGCAGCGAGACGCCCTGGTTTCTGCTGGACACGTCCCGTGCCTTGAAGCCGCTGATCTATCAACTCCGCCGGGCGCCGGCGTTCAAGGCCATGACGGACACGGCGGATGAGGGCGTGTTCCTGCGCGATGCCTATCGTTACGGGGCGGATTTGCGCTGTAATGCGGGCTTTGGCTTCTGGCAGATGGCTTATGGTTCAAAAGCGGATTTAACCCTGGAGAACTATGTGGCGGCCCGTACCGCGATGATGGGCTTTACTGGTGATGGCGATAAGAAACTCAAAGTTAGTCCTAAGTTACTGGTCGTACCGCCCTCGTTGGAAGAGAAGGCATTGAAGATACTGAAAGCCGAGCTCATCGACGGTGGCAACAGCAACGTCTACCGCAACACCGCCGAGGTCTTGTGTTGCCCGTATCTGTGATTCAGAGGACAGATGACTGAGGACAGAAGACAGTGGTTGTATGGCGCAGAGCGCCATTCTCTAAAATCTGTCCTCCGTCTTCCGACTTCCGTTCTCTGACATGTATATCACACCAGCCGACATTGAGGCGCGCTTAGGTGCGGAGGACTATGCCGTACTGGTGGGCAGTGGTGAAGATGCCCGTGAGCGGGTAACCCAAGCCATAGCCGATGCCAGTGGCGAGATCGATGGTTATGTGGGTCAGCGCTATGCGCTGCCGCTTGAGCCGATACCGACAGCTATTCAGCGAGTAGCGGTGGATATCAGTATCTATCGCTTATCCGGTGATAGCCGGGTAACCGAAGATAAGCGCAAGCGCTATGAGGACGCGATTGCATTTTTGAGGGGTGTGGTACGAGGCGAAGTCAGCTTAGGCGCGCCCGAACAGGCCAATGATGTCGATGATGCACATCAGGACACGATGGCGGTGACATCCAGGGCGCGGCAGTTCCATCGGGATAACCGAACGTTTTGATTATTCACCTGTAACTTAACTAGAGGCATCATCATGGCACTAAGACGTAAAAAGACCACGACAAGAGACGGCGCCACCGAGACCGGTGCAACCGCAGAAGAGACAACCCAGCCCAACGGCACGGACGAGCAGGGCGCCAGGGACGGCGCGATGGGTAAAGACAGCACGCTCAAGACCCGGGTGAAAGACCTGCCTGACGGGGTCACGCAGTATTGGCGTGGCGGGGTGGCACACACCAGGGACTGGCAGGCATGGCCGGTCGATGCCTTTACTCCTGAGCAACTGGAGAAGATCAAGGCCGACCCGCGCATTCAGATGACAGAAACCGAAATACAGAAGACAGATTCAGATGACAGGGGTCGGAAGACGGAGGACAGAGGTCGGAAGACGAAGGACGGAGAGTAAAGTTGGTCATCTGTCGTCTGTCTTCTGACTTCAGTCTTCTGAACGCCGAGTTAGCCAGGCTATCTGCGCTTGACCTGAATGACTTGTTAGCAACCCTGGCCTTTGCTGGCGAAGTCCAGACCCGGTGGCGCTTGGCGACAGAAAAGGCAAGCCCTGCGGGGGAGGCCTGGCCTACTTGGTCAGAAGTCTATGCCGCCAGGCGTCACGGTGGCCATGCCCTGCTGGAGAATGAGGGCGCTCTGATTGACAGCATCGAGTCCGGCACAGACGGCGATACCGCCTTCTGGGGCAGTGATCTGATCTATGCCGCCACCCATCAGTATGGAGACGATGACAGGAACATTCCGCAGCGGCAATACTTGGGCGTGAGCAGCAATAACAAGCGCGAGATGACAGACTTAATCAATGCCTTTTTGAGTGGGGCGGCGCCAGCATGATCAATGCCTTGCTCGACCACATCATCCATACCCTGGCGCCGTTGTTCCCGGAGTCGGTGAGCATTGCTCGCTATAACGGTCGGTTTACCGAGCGGGACTTAGACCGCTTCGCTGGTCGGGCGCCCGCCCTGCTCATCTCCGCCCAGCGTCTGGAGGTGACCGGCTGCAATGTGATACCGGTACAGACTCTGCACCCAGGCGACAGTGAAGAAGTGCTGCGCAAACGTATTGAAGGCAGGCTGCATTGCGCCATTGCCATTTTGACCAAGGACAGGCCGGGTCAATCCCGCGATGCGGTGGCCCTTGAGTTGGTCAACACACTCATCATCACCCTGCCGCAGCAGACCTTTGATGCGCCCTTGAGCCGGGGTGTAACAGCAGATTCTATCCGGGCGCAGAACCTGCACACGGTATCCCTGGATAACAAGGCGGTGACCTTATGGGGCGTCACCTTTATCCAGCCTGTCCGCATGGACGTCGGTCAGCCGCCCGTGTTTGACACACCGGCCCGGGTGATGCTGGGCATTGAGCCGGAGATTGGCCCTGACCATGTGGACGATTACACTGACATTCAGAGGACAGACTTGCCTGCGCGCAGCGCGCAAGCAGGGGACGGAGAACAGAGGACAGACGGGTATGAATAAAATTATCCTTTATCTGACTTCTGTCGTCCGTATTCTGATTTCTGAATCTGTCTTCCGTATTCAGTCCTCCGGCATCTGAACATGAGCGATGATCTCATCATGGACTTGGCTTTGCGGGTGGCCAAGTTGGAGCGGCAGGTGAATGATACCCTCATCACAGGTGTGGTGAGTGAAGTGCAGCATCGGCCCTATCGGGTGCGGGTGGATTATGGCACGGCAGATGTGCCACAGACGACCGCCCTGCTGCCAGTTATCGTACCCCGTGCGGCCAGTGCCATTGCTTGGTGGCCACTGGAGGTGGGCGAAGCGGTGCTGGTTATCTCACCGGGTGGCAACACCCGCCAGGGCCGGGTACTGC
This sequence comes from Gammaproteobacteria bacterium, assembly GCA_963422205.2. Lineage (GTDB taxonomy): Bacteria > Pseudomonadota > Gammaproteobacteria > Eutrophobiales > Eutrophobiaceae > CAXMWX01. The sequence continues at coordinate 170,951 of CAXMWX010000007.1, forward strand.
CGGCGAACTATACCGAGACGCACCCGCAACCTGACGATGAGCCGGAGCAACTCATGATGGCGTTCGGCCAGGGTAACCAACTGACATTAAATCGCACCACGGGCACGCTGCATCTCACCTTGAGCGGTGAGCTGGAGATTGATGCACCACAAAAAGTGCGGGTCAACAGCGCTACCCTGGAATGCTCGGGCGATATTCTCGATCAATTTGACAACAACAATCACCACATGCGGGCGATGCGAGATACCTATGATGGTCACACGCATACCGGTGATAATGGCGGCACCACCTCGGCGCCCCAGCAGGCGATGGGTTAGAACGATGCGCACGATTAGCCCGTCAGCCATGCACAAAGAGACCGGTCAAGCAATCGGTGGCCTTGACTTTCTGCGCCAGCGCTTTCTTGACGCGGTCAATACCGAGCGTGGCAGCTTAGTGGGGGCGCGCGACTAAGGCATGCGCCTGGATGACTTGATTGACCGCAACATGGATAACGACTTTGCCATGCGGGTCTTTGCTCGTCTGGCGATGGGAATCCTGCACGAGCCCAATGGATTGTTTGACTTAGAGATCACGCAATTTGCCTTGACGCCGGATAAGAGCCACACCGCGACAGTAACTGTTCATGCCCTCTGGCAAGGGCAGGACATCCGCCTGCACACACCCGTGAGGACGGCAGCATGAGCGCTTTTACCGCCGCCATTGACCTTATGTACAGGAAGTACGGTAGGCCGCGGGTGCAGGGACGCACAGGAGCGGCAAGGAGTTCAGCATGAACAGTGTGCTGACTACGGCTATTGATTTAGCACAGTTACCAGAAGTTGAATACGTGCCGCAGCTCACTCATGATCAGATCACTGTCGAGACCATCCAGTGGTTACGGGATGAGTATGATATGGAACTGGCCGGCCCGGAGGCGCCAGACTACCGCATCATCCGTGCCTGCAACTACCGCGAGATGCTGCTGCGCCAGCAGTACAACCGTGCCTGTCTGAACCTGACCTTGAAACATGCAACAGGTGAGTATCTCGATCATATCGGTATGACGTACCACCGCACTGTCAGATTACCGGATGAGGGCGATGCGGCCTATCGCCAGCGCATTGCCTTAAGCCCGGAAGCGGTCAGTGTGGCCGGCCCCGATGGGGCTTATGTCTGGCATGTACTCAACGTTGACCCCTCGATACGCGGGGCCAAGGCGCATGAGTTGGCCGAGGGTCAGGTCGGGATTTATGTGCTGACCAACAGCGGTGAGTTAAGCGATGACTTGCAGGCACGGATTGAATCCGTGTTCAACGATCAATCCATTGGCCAGCCGCAGGCCGTGCGCCCGATTGCCATCCGGGTGTCCGTGCTGCCCTGCCAGATGCTGGACTATGCGATCAATGCCAGGCTTATCCTTGCGGGTGGGGTGGCCGCAGATGAGGTCAAGGCACACGCCTTGGCCGCCATCCAAGCCTATACCAATCAGCAGATGCAGATAGGTGGTCGGGTGGTGCGCTCTTTCCTTGACCATCATCTGCATGTTCCCGGTGTCATACAAGTCACCTTGACCGGCTGGCACAACATTGAAGCCACCTTGACCCAGGCGCCCCGTTGTACCGCCATACATATCACCACCGAGGTGGGTGCATGAGCAGTTTATTGCCCAGTCAGTATGCCCTGCGAGAACGCGCCTTGGAAGCGGCCGCTGGTGAGCGGCTGAATGCGCTTGTCTCACCTGCCTTAACCCTGTGGGATGCCGATAACTGCCCGGCTGACCACCTGCCACAATTAGCCGCCGCCTTAAGTGTGGACTTCTGGTATGTACAGGACGTACGGTATGCCGGTTTTGCAGGAGCAAAAACCGGTGATGACTGGCCGGAGGCAGTAAAGCGTCAGATGGTCAAGCAAGCACCGGAGTTGCATCGCTTGAAAGGCACCCCGGCAGGGCTGATCAAAGCACTGGCTATCCTGGGTTATGGTCACAGTTACTTGCGCGAGTTTGTGGCCTGGAAACACGATGGCACGTTTACCCGCAACGGCGCAATTGCCTACGGCCAGACCCTTACCTGGTATCAGTTTGATGTCTATCTGCAAGCCGGTGCTATCCCCGATGCCAATACACTGAACACGCTGCGCCGTTACATTCAGGCATTTAAGCCCACCCATGCGCGCTTAAGGCGCATCTACTATGCCTCTTGTAAACACAACGGGCAGCACCAGCGCGATGGTCAGATTAACTACGATGGAGGCTTAAGCTATGGCGGACATTAACGAGCAATCACAGTGGGAGGATACTGTCTACCAACTGGAGACCACCGACCCGGTCGTCGGCGGCCCGGACGGCATCAGTAACACCCAGGCCAAGCAACTCGCCAACCGCACGGCCTGGCTGAAATCCCAGGTGGAGCAACTGCTATCTGAACTGAATGCTATCGGTATTGATGATGTTTCTGGTTTGCCAGCGGCCTTGAATGGCAAGGCGGCCAGCGCTCATAACCACAATGCCAGTGAGATTACCCGTGGCACCTTGAGTCTGTCCCGGCTCTCTACCGCCAGCCGCTATACCGATGCCAGCCCCAGTAAGCTGGCCCTGGCCAGCGCTGTGCGCTCGCTCTATGACTGGGTGGTCAGCCAGCTCACCACCAAGGCCGAGGCCGATGCGCTGACCCGGCATCTGGGTAATGCCCATGCCCACGGGGAGTATGCGCCGCTTAGCACCTATAACCGCAGCCAGCAGGCGCAGGATGGGCGCCTGACCACCCTGGAGGGTACGACCGAGAAACGCCATGTGCAGACCATCACCATCGCCGGCTCGACCAATTACCTGTATCCGGTGTTCTGGCAGTTTCCCGATAATCGCTTCGGCGTAGGCAAACTGGAGATCAGCCGCCATTACGGCTGGAACCAGGGCGTGCTTCCCAACGACTACGACCAGCCCTATCGGGTGGCGTCCCTGCTTTTGCAACTAGAGGGCAATGATGCGCCCTGGGGCGGTGATGCTGAGTATATGAAGGTCTTGAAATACTTCCGTCAATACCACAAAACCGCCTCGCACCTGCGCTATATGGGCTATGCCAGGCGAGAGAAAATCAATGCCACCGGGGTAGCGCTGTACGGCGCTGCCAATACCAACTACACCCACAGCGGGATTTATCTGCGGGGTGGCGGGCTGCGCTACCGCTTCTCATCGAACTGGCCGCTGAACCTGATACGCCTGGCCGATGAGAACAGTGCCACCGCCAGAGCGGTACTGACTGAGCAATACAACACCCGCTGGTATGTGCAGCGCATACCGTTCACCGCCCTGGAAGAGCCGACCGAGGATTAGACCATGACTGAGGAGATCACACTGACCCACGATGAGGCGGTGGCCCTGGCCGAAGCCGAGGTCGCCCACATCCATAAAAAACGCCTGCGGGCAGACATCAAAGCTGAAGCCGGCGATCCCTTGTCCTTGCTCGGCACCACGGCCGATGCCACACAGCTACTGCTGTATCACGTTGCGATGTTGGTCAGCCACCTGCACACTGCCACCACGCTGGCCGAAGTCAGGGAGGCCGCCGCCCCCTTTGCTACCCTCGCCAGTCCCTTTCTCGCCAGGGTTGAATCCGGCGAGGTCAGACTGCCCTATCAGACCAAAGGACTGGAAGTGGTGATGGGCGATATTGAACGCAGGGCGAGCGCCGTGGCCGAGGCACTCGCCAACCACACACCCACAACCCCATCTGATACCACAGGAGAGTCATTATGACGATGCGAAACAAACTCCACGGTGTTGAGCACCGCTACTTACCCCTGGACAAACCCATTGAGGTGGTGGCCGCTTCCACCATTGCCTTGACCGCCACGGCGGACGATGCCGATGCTGACCACTTCCCCTTAAACACACCCGTCTTGGTCAGTCAGCCCGATGACATCGCCCAGGCCGGCACCCGTGGCACCTTGGCGAATGCCCTTAACGACATCTATGCCCAGCAGCCCACCTTAGTCATCGTGGTGCGGGTAGCCGAGGCCGATACCGAGACTGGTACCACCGCCGAGCAGCAGGGCGCACAGGTGGCTCATCTCATCGGCACGGTGGATAACGAGACCAACACCTTCACCGGCATGCAGGCGATTCTGAACGCTGAGGCTACCCTCGGCATGATTCCTCGGCTGTTTATCTGTCCGGGCTTCAGTCAGATAGAAGCGGTGGGGACAGCATTGGAAGCCCTTGCCAAAAAGCTCCGGGGGATGGCCATCATTGATGGGCAATCCGATGGCTTATCCGCCGCTATACAGGATAAGAACCGCTACGATGAGGTGCTGTTTGTCGATAACGGGATTCGGCTGTTTGATACTGATAGCCAGGCTTATATCACCCGTGAGGCCTCCGCCTCGGTGGCCGGGCATATCGTGCGGATTGATTATGCGCATGGCTACTGGCACAGCCCCTCCAACCATCGGCTCTACGGCATCACCGGGCCGGGTGTTTCGGTGGACTACACCCGCGGCTCCAAGACCTGTCTGGCCAATGTCTTGTCTGCCAATGACATCGGTACCGTGATAAATAAGGAAGGCGGGCCGGTGTTCTGGGGCAATCGGCTGGCGAACGGGATGCTCATCCCGCACCAGCGACTGCGCTATCTGGTGGGGGATTCCATCATGGCGGCCCATGAGGAGTACGTGGACAGAAACTTAACCACCAGCTACTACGAGTTTATGATTGACCGGGTCAACCGCTTTATCCGCCGGCTAACACTCGCTGGCAAGATTGCTGGCGGGGAATGCTGGCTGAATGCGGAGCTGAACAAAGCCGCCGCTGAGGCCAACACGGCCTACTTTGATTATAAGCTGGGCTTCTTTAATGTCGCTGAGACGCTTGTTTTCAGGCAGCACGTCACCGCCGAGTACAACAACCAGATTATTGACCGCATTGCAACCTGAGGACAGATGGCGGGGGACAGAAGACAGATTGTAAGGAGCGGCTTCGCCGCACTTTATTGTCCGTCCTCCGTCTCCTGTCCTCAGTCCTCCGAATCAGGAGCACGACTATGAGTATAAAAATCTTACAAGGCATGAACTGCTTTATTGACGGGCAGGAGTTTATCGGCGTGGCCACCAAGGCCGCTATCATCTACCCGCAACCGAAGATGAAGGATGTCGCCAGCCCAGGGCTGGCCGGGATGCGCAAGCTACAGACCGGCAAATGGGAGCTGGAGGACTTGAAAGTGACCTTGCAGGACTACCCGCCCGAGGTGATTGGCCTGGTGGGTCATCCTGAGAGCTCAGAGAAACCCGTGCAGTTGATTGGTGTGATGGGGCCGGAGGATCCCCGCACCGTGACCGTGACCATCACCGGCCCCTGGAACACCCTGGAAGGCGATGAGTGGGCGGATGACAGTGACAGTTCTTTAAGTTTCGGCATCTTCCCGGAAGTCTACACGCTGACCATCAATGGCAAAGAGGTCGTGTTCTACGACTGCCAGGCCAATGAAGTCAGGCTAAATGGCAAATCCATGACGGCCGATCTCAACAAGCGCCTAAAGCGCACCACCGGATTGGTGTAACCCAGAGGAGAGAACACAATGGAGAAAATCACACTCGCCTATCCGATTGAGGATGAAGGCAAACAGATAAGCACACTTGAGTTGCGCCGGGCAAGGGTCGCCGATCTGGAAGTCATGGAGCGAGAGAGCGGTAACATGGCCAAGAGCATTGTCCTGCTCTCGCAACTGAGCGGTCTGTCCACTGATGCCATTCGCCAACTGGATGCGGCCGACTTTGATGCAGCCAGTGAGCAGGTGGCGGGTTTTTTAGCCTAAGGGCGGAGAAGATGCGCCCCATGCTGGCCAATCTGGCGGTGGTGTTTCACTGGTCTCTTGAAGACATGAAGCAGATGCCACTGGAGGAGTTAATGGCCTACCACACGCTGGCGCTGGAGCGGGCGGTGCTTAGTCGAAAATAGAACGAACTGTCTCAATCATTTCCATCATCATGCCAATGACCCAAACAAAGCACAGCATCGCCAGGCCCGCTACCAGACCGCCCGCTAAGGCTGCACCCAGAAACGTGCCAACACTGGTGCCGTATACCGAGCACATAAACCAGCCACTTAAGATGGCTATGGCTATCACCGGGCTCAAGATGATGCAACAGAAACGCCACACTCCTCTGCGGTATGCTTGGCTAAGATCAGAGTCATTATCCATAGGCCAAGTATAGCATGACCCAGCTCAATGTCTCAGCCGAAGTCAATCTGGTGGATAAATTCAGTGCCTCGGCTGCGAAGATTGCCGGGGTGTCTGAAAAACTGGCTGGACGTCTGCACGAGGGACAGAAAAAGCTGCGCGCCCTGGGGCGTAAAGGCCAAGCGATAGCGCACCTGAAAGCCCTCTCGGCACGCCTGGGTAAAACGGCTGCTGAGATGGATAGAGCGAAACAGCGCACAGCCCAGCTAGGCCGGGAGTTGGCCGCCACCACCAAGCCGACTAAACAACTGCAACGGCAGTTTGAGGCGGCCAGGAAACATGCTGACAACCTCAAACGTCAGCACCAGCAGCAACGCGATGAGCTGAAACGCCTGCGCGGTGAGTTGCGTGGTGCAGGCATAGATACCCGTAACTTAGGTGAGGCCCAGCGTAAGATTGCCAGTAATATGGCCGCCGCTACCCGCAAGATGGAAGGCATGGCCAAACAAGCCGATAAGGTGGCCGCTGCCCGGGCCAACTACGACCGCACCCTGCAACAAGCCGCCAACATCTCCCTGGTGGCCGGTGGCGTGCATCGCCTCGGCCAAGGGGCTTTGAGTATGGTAGCAGAGCCCATTGCCCAGATGCGTACCGTTGCGCGTTCCCGCGGCGAGCTGGCCTCGCTGGGCATGGATAAAAGCGGGGTGGATCAGATCGCCGCCCGTGGTCGGGAGCTGTCCACCCAACTGGCCGGGGTGACCACCGCCGCCTTTGTCTCAGCAGCGTATGACATCAAGAGCGGCATTGCCAGCTTAGATGATGCCGGGGTCGCCGATATGACGGCGATGGCGGCGCTGACCGCCAAGGCCACCAAGGCCGAGGTGGGGCAGATGACCAGTTTTTTTGCCACCAGTTATGGGTCGTTCAAGGACAGTCTGTATGAGACCATCAGTAACCGGGACTTCGGCAACATCCTCTCGGCCTCGCTGGCCAAGTCGGTGCAGCAGTTCAAGACCGATGGGGCGAAGATGCAGCAGGCCATTCAGTCGATGGGCTCAGGATTGGCTGAATCCGGCATCTCACTGGCCGAGCAGTTCACCGCCCTGGGTATGTTGCAGCAAAAGATGGAAGCCGGTGTGGCTGGCACCACCATGAAGGCGCTGGAGCGCTCGGCTGCCCAGGCACAAGCCCGCTTTGAGAAGATGGGCATGTCGATTGAAACCCTGGATGAGAACGGCAACCTGCGCAGCCTGCCGGCGTTGATAGCAGAGATGCAGGCTGCTTTTGGTAAGGACTACACATCCGAGACGGGTGCCATCATTCAGGAGGCCTTCGGCACGGCTGAGGCGGTGGAGTTTTTCAAGGCCTTGTGGGGGCAGCAGGATGCCTTCCGGGAGAACACCCAGGCACTGGCAGAGGCACAGCAACAGGGCACGGCCTTTACCCAGACGATGGCATCGGCAATGGATGCCAATATGGATGCCCGGTTGCATATCCTTGAGCAGCGCTTTGCCGTCATCAAAGAACGGCTGGGCAGCGCACTCATCCCCGCCCTGGAGAGACTGATGCCGTGGCTTGAGAAAGCTGCCGGATGGATCAGCCGCCTGGTCGATAACAACAGCCGCTTGACCAGGTTTTTCATGGCGGCGGTGGCGGGTGTGGGTTTGATTGCCACGGTCATCGCCCCGGTGATTACCGCCGTTGCCGCCTTGACCACAACGCTGGCTTATCTCGGCTATGCCGCCAGAAAATCCGCTGCCGAGACTGCCCTGGCCTCGGCTGTGATGGGTGGTGGCAAGGGCAGGGGCTTACGCGGCATGGCGGGCAAGGCTGGCGGGATGCTCAAAGGCAAACTGGGGCTGGTGGGCGCAGGCATCGGTACCCTGGCCATTGGCACGACCTTGATGGATGATACATTGAGCGGCGGGGAGAAAGCCGCCCAGATCAGCCGCGAGGCGGGCGGCATCGGCGGGGCGCTGGCCGGGGCAGCAGCGGGTGCGGCCTTAGGCTCCATTGTACCGGTGGTGGGTACTGCTATTGGTGGCATTGCGGGCGGCATCATCGGTGGTATGTCCGGCAACGCGCTGGCCGATGGCCTGGTCGGGTTATTCTCCTCGGATGATGGGGCAAAACGCACACCGGACACATCTGCTACCACACTCGCCTCTGCTGCCCTGATGGGCACAGCACTGGCTGCGGCCCCCGTAGCTGCCCAGTCGGACGAGGCAGCACTACCCGCATCCCTGCCTGTTATCACCGCAGCACAAGCACCGCCCAGCACACAACACACCGATAACAGCACCCACAGCTACCACATCACCGTCACCCCCAGCCCCGGCATGGATGAGCAGCGTCTGACTGAGCTGGTGGTCGAGAAACTCAAGGCAGCCAACCAGGCCACCGCCCGCCGTGCCCGTGCCCGCCAGCATGACTGATCGGAGGACAGATGACGGAGAATGGAGGACAGAAAATAAAGTATGCCGCAGAGCGGCATCCTCTACAGTCTGTCCTCGGTCTTCTGTCGTCTGATTTCTGAATGCCGACCCAACTGATGCTCGGCGAGTTCCCCTTCAGCCTCGCTACCACGGAGTATGACCGGCTGAACCGAACACTTAGCTGGCGCTGGCCATCCCAGACACGCCTGAACCGAAAGCCCGCCCTGCAATACCAGGGGCCTGAGATCATCACCTTGCAGTTAAACGGCACGATACACGTCAAAGCAGCCAGGGACTTAACGTTACCTGAGGCCATGCAGCGTGAGGCCGACAAGGGTGAACCGCTGGCGCTGCTGGTGGGTAATGGCGAACTGGCTGCCCGCTACGGCGGGCGCTGGGTGATGACCGAGCTAGCGTTCAATGACAGCGATCTGCTCGGTGATGGCACCCTGCTCACCATTGCCTTCAGCATGACCTTGAAACAATGGGGCGAAGACAGATGACAGACGGCAGAATACAGAGGACAGAACATAAAGATGGCGCAAAGCGCCATGCCGCCAGTCTGTCTTCAGTTCTCCGTCCCCTGCTTGCGCGCTGCGCGCAGGCAAGTCTGTCCTCCGTCATCCGTACTCAGAATGGCGATATGCTCGATGCGCTATGTCACCAGCACTATCCCGACATCAAACCATCAGAGGCCATGCCCGTTGTCCTGGCGGCTAACCCCGGCCTGGAACAGCAACCAGCGGTGTTGCCCGAGGGCATGACGATAACCCTGCCCGACATCCCAAGGCCAGCGCCCGAAGCGGCTATTGAGTTGTGGAGTTAGTATGTTGCCAGTGACTTTGCAGATACACATTAACGGGGATGATAAAACCGCCCGCATCGCTGACCGATTGGTATCCTTAACTGTCACCGACAATGCCGGTATCGATTCCGACACCTTGGCACTGACCCTGGACGACCGCCACCCGCACATCATCCTGCCACCCATCGAGGCCAGCCTGAAACTCTGGCTGAACGGTGTCTATATGGGCTATTACCATGTCAGTGAGCTGGAAACAGACGATAAAGCCGGCACCCTGACCATCGCCGCCACCGGCGCCCGCTTCACCGGCCCTATCAAAGCCCCCAGAGATGCCAGCTACGATGACATCACCTTAGGTGCGCTGGCCGGGATGATCGCCGAGCGCCACGGCCATCGGCTGGCGATACACGCTGAACTCAACGCCACTCCCTTAGGCCATGTGGATCAGCGCGGGGAGTCCGATTTGGCCTTACTCACCCGTCTGACCCAACCCCTGGATGCCATCACCAAGCTGGCTGATAACCAACTGATTATCGTACCCAAAGATGCGGCCAGGTCGGTCAGCGGTCACACCCTGCCTGCCCTTCACGTAAATGCCCAGGCACGAGGCGTCTTTATCCGTGGGACGATCAAGGGACGGGCCAAGGTGAGCCAGGTCAAGGCCCACTGGCAGAGCGCCGAGATGCCGCAGAAGCAGGCGGTCACGGCTGGTGAGAGCGGGCAGAGCTACACACTCAAGGAAACCTACACCACCCAGGCCGAGGCCGAAGCTGCCGCCAGGGCGAAACTGGCCGAACTCGGGCGTGCCGAGGTAGACATCGCCATCACCCTGCCCGGTGACCCGAACACCAAGGCCGAGCGCTTATTGGCCTTAACCAACCACCGCCATGCGGGGCAGTACATCATCCAGACGGCTACCCACAGCATTAGCCCAGGGCAGGTCTATACCACCGCCATGACTGCCACTACGAAAAGGAGACGACCATGAACACATAGCAACATAAGAGACAGATAAAGAGGAGCGACCGGCAAGGTGTTAGCCCACCCCACCGGCCAGCGAATCACTGATAAGACCAGTGAGCCACCTAAAGCCCCCCTGCCACGTACGCGGCGAGGGGGAGCGTAACAGAAAGTAGACAAGAGGATAAGCTCACATGAACACAACCGCCGAAGCCGTCAAACCCGTTGCCCCCTATGTGGGCGGCAAAATACTACTGGCCAAGACCATCATCAGTCGCATTGAGGCCATCCCCCACACCTGCTCGGCTCTGGCTTCCTGCTTCGCTCTACCGATGACATCCCTGTCATCGTATGCTGAACCCTTTATCGGCACCGGTTTTTGCTGCTGCAAAATCGGCATACCGTACATCCCTGTACATAATGGGCGGGATATTCTTAAGACGACCTGAGCGAGCAAAAAGTGAAGTCATCAACGACTACAACCGGGAGGTATCGAACTTCTTTCGTATCCTGCAACGCCATTATGTCGCCTTTATGGAGATGATGCGCTTCCAGATCACCACAAGAGCCGAGTTCGAACGCTTAACCCGAACAGCCCCTGAGACCCTGACCGACCTGGAACGTGCTGCTCGCTTCCTGTACTTACAGCGCACCGCCTTCAGTGGTAAACCCTCCGGACAGAATTTTGCTACAGATAAAGTCCACCCCGCCCGCTTTGACATCACCAAGCTGGCGCCCATGCTCGAAGATCTCCATAGCCGCTTAACCCGTGTCGTGATTGAATGCCTGCCCTACCAGGACTTCATAAGACGCTATGATGGCGATGAGACCCTGTTCTACCTTGACCCACCGTATTACCGCTGTGAACACTACTATGGCAAAGACCTGTTCCACCGGGACGACTTCGTCACCTTGAGTGAACTGCTGGGCGAGATAAAAGGCCGGTTCATCCTCTCACTGAACGATGTGCCGGAGATAAGAGAGCTGTTCAAGAGCTTCCACATCGAGGCCATCAAGACCCACTACTCAGTGAATAAAGGCAAACGGAAAGAAGCAGGCGAAGTGCTGATCAGCAATGCCTAGAGCAATGATCAGGGGTGAGTGAGCGGACGGGTCAGCAGGCAGGTGGACAGATCGGAAGTGTAAGCCCCTTGCCCTAACAGTCCAGCAGCGAAAATCCAACGAAAGTTGACATAGTCAACACCACTGCACAGCCATCTTTCGCATCAATGGCGAATTTTTTTCGCAAGCCTTTAGTCTGTCAGGTTGGAGTATGCCTATTAGGTGGGGTGGGATGACGCAGGGGCGACTGCTCAGGATGGCAGTAACCCGTCATTCTGAGCGTAGCGAAGAATCTATGGTTCTGTGTGATAGATCCTTCGTCACTTTGTTCCTCAGGATGACGAGAGGGAGGGCAACTGCTCAGGATGTGACAAGCAGCACGTCATTCTGAGCGAACGACTACAGGGATGTAGGAGGTAGAGAATGTCAGGAACACATTATCGAGGTAGAAAACGTCGGGAACAGGTTTTCGAGCGAAGAATCTATGTGCTACTGCAATAGAGCCTTACGGTCGCTCGAAAATAGGCCAGGGATGGTTGGGGATACGTGATGCTTATAGCGGGGGGTGCTGATCAGAGGGTTCTTGTTTGTATGTGCCTTGGCTGCCGGGTCATTGCAGTGACTGCGGCTGCACGCCATGCGGTATGTATGCTAGTATCAGCGTCCCGACCAGGTGAGGCAGAGCGATGAGCGCCGTGATGTTTGATACGCTGAAATTTACCCGTCGACTGAAAGATGTCGGTGTGTCGGTGTTGAGTGGGGCGATAGCAGTCCATCGCAAGAGGCAATGGGTGGCGGCAGGCGTGTAGGCAAAAGATGGCACCTGCCCGGTCAGTCGTTGGCGTAGACAGTCGGGTCGGTGATGCTGGCCGCTGTGAAAGCCCTGACGCCGAAACCGACAGGCATCACAACGGCCACATGCCTGGCCTGCTTCGTCTGCCTGATAGCAGGAGATAGTGAGATCATAATCCACACCAAGGCGGCTTCCCGTTCGAATGATCTGTGCCTTGTTCATGCCGATCAGGGGCGTATGGATGGCAAAAGACTGACCGACAAGCGGGTAGAGATGATGGGCGGGGATAGCGGTCAGGGATGGGGGGATGGGATAACCGGGGAGGCGACCTGGTCTGGTGGCGGCTGAGAGGATGGTGATGACTTTTCTGGCTGATGCGGGCTGTTGTGGGGGTAGTGGTCAGGCGTATTCCTCTACCGGTACGCAACTGCAAAACAGATGCTTATCGCCCTGGACGTTATCAATGCGTCCGACCGGCGGCCAGTATTTATCATCCTGAATATAGCGCATGGGATAAAACGCCTGCTGCTTCGTGTACGGTTTATCCCAGTCTTCCTGGAGCAACAGATTATGCGTGTGTGGGGCATTCTTTAACAGGTTGTTGTGTTGGTCGGCAATCCCCTGCTCTACGGCCTGTATCTCCTGCCGGATGGCAATCATGGCATCACAAAACCGATCCAACTCGCGCTTGTTTTCGCTCTCGGTCGGCTCAATCATCAAGGTATCGGCCACCGGAAACGACATGGTCGGGGCATGAAATCCATAATCAATCAGGCGTTTCGCCACATCATCCACCGTGATCCCGGTGGCCGCCCTGATCCCCTTCAGATCAATGATGCACTCATGCGCCACCATGTTGTTTTTACCCGTATAGAGCACCGGATAATGATCCCGCAGCCGATGCGCCGTGTAATTGGCCGCCAGTATCGCCACCATCGTTGCCCGCCTCAGCCCATGTGCCCCCATCATGGCGATATAGGCCCAGGAGACCGTCAGGATGCTGGCCGACCCCCAGGGGGCTGCCGAGACAGTGCCGATCGTGCCTTGCTCATTGGCTGCCGGGTTCACCCCATCGACCACCGGATGATCGGGCAGGAACGGCGCCAGATGGCCGGCAACGCCCACCGGCCCCATGCCTGGCCCGCCACCGCCGTGCGGAATAGCAAAGGTCTTGTGCAGATTAATGTGCATCACATCCGCCCCGATGGTGGTCGGCTTGGCAATTCCGACCAGCGCATTCATGTTCGCCCCATCCAGATACACCTGCCCGCCGTGGGCATGAATGATCTTGCAGATATCAACAATCGCCGCTTCGAATACGCCATGGGTGGAGGGGTAGGTGATCATGAGGGCAGCCAGCCGTTCGCTGTGCTGGCCTGCCTTGGCCTGCAAATCGGCAACGTCCACATTGCCCTGCTCATCACAGGCCACCACTACCACACGCAGCCCGGCCATGACCGCACTGGCCGGATTGGTGCCGTGGGCAGATGCCGGGATCAGGCAGATGTCTCTGTGCATCTCGCCCCGGCTTGCATGGTATTGGCGGATCACCAGCAAGCCGGTGTACTCCCCTTGAGAGCCAGCATTGGGTTGCAGGGTAAAGGCGGCAAACCCGCTCAGATCACATAACATCTCCTCCAGCTCATCAAACAGCTGCAAATACCCCTGTGCCTGATCCAGCGGCGCAAACGGGTGCATGGCGCTGAACTCACGATAGGACAGCGCTTGTAATTCAGTCGCTGCATTCAGCTTCATGGTGCAGGAGCCCAGCGGGATCATCGCCCGATCAAGGGCAATGTCCCGGCGTGCCAGTGAGCGCATGTAGCGCATCATCTCGGTCTCGCAGTGATAACGCTCAAATACCGGATGGGTCAGCAAGGGGCGGTCTCGGCGCAGTGCTTCGGGCAGGCATTCTGCCAATGTGCTGTCAAGCGCATCACTGTCCAGCGCTGCGGCCTCACGGCCGATAAATACCTGCCACAGGACGCTCAACTCGGTGCGGGTGGTGGTCTCATCAAAGGCGATGCTCAAGTGATCCGCATCAATCACGCGCAGATTGATACGTGCTTCCCGCGCCCGTGCGGCAATGCGTCTGGCCTTGCCGGGCAGCCTGAAGGTCACGGTATCGAAGAATACCGGCGTGCTGATTTCAATGCCGTGCTGTGCGAGACCAGCGACAAAGAGCTGCATCAGCCGGTGTACCCGGCTGGCAATCAGGCGCAGGCCCTTGGGGCCGTGGTAGACGGTATAAAAGCCAGCAATCACTGCCAGCAACACCTGGGAGGTGCAGATGTTGCTGGTGGCCTTTTCTCGACGGATGTGTTGTTCTCTGGTCTGCAAAACCATACGCAGGGCTGGCTGTCCGTGCTGATCTGCCGATACGCCGATAACACGCCCCGGCATGGCGCGAACAAACGCCTTGCGGGTGGCGAAGAAGGCCGCATGCGGCCCGCCGTAGCCCATGGGGACACCGAACCGCTGCGAATTGCCTATCACGATATCCGCGCCCATCTCCCCGGGCGGCTTCAACTCGACCAGTGCCAGTAAATCCGAGGCCACGATGACCAGTGCCTTGCAGTCGTGGGCCTGTGCAATGACGGCTTGCAGATCATTCACCTGGCCGCTGGAACCGGGATAACTCAGCAGCACGGCGAAGGGCTGTGTCTGGCTTATGCCCCGGCTCATGTCCTGTTGCGGGTCGCCGATGATGACCTCATAACCCATGTATCTCGCCCGGGTTTGCAGCACGGCCAGGGTTTGCGGGTGGGTGTCCTGATCGACAAAAAATTCCGTGCCGGGGTGTTTACCGACACGCTTGCACATGGTCATGGCCTCAGCCGCCGCCGTGGCCTCATCCAGCATGGAGGCATTGGCGATCTCCATCGCCGTCAAGTCGGTCACCATTTGCTGAAAATTCAACAGGGCTTCCAGCCGCCCCTGGCTGATCTCCGCCTGATAAGGCGTATAAGCCGTGTACCAGGCCGGATTCTCCAGCACGTTGCGCTTGATGACAGCCGGCATGATGGTGCCGTAATAGCCCATGCCGATCATGGAGATAAACACGCGGTTACGTTCGCGCATCTTTCTTAGATGGGTGATCACGGCGCGCTCGCTGATCGTCTCGGTCAGCGCCAGTGCGTCCTGGTTAAGAATGGCCTCGGGCACGGCCTGAGGAATGATGTCTTCCAGCGTATCCAGCTTCAAGGCCGCCAGCATATCGGCGATTTGCTGGCTGTTAGGGCCGATGTGGCGGCGGATGAAGTCGCCCCGCATCTCCAGCTCTGCCAGCGTCTTTCGGTGTGTTGTCATGGTTATCTGCTCCAATGCCCGGTGTTGCCTGACCGCCCTGCCCTAACAATCGCCCGGCGCTCACCTGGCAGGGACGGGCGGGATTAGCTGGCGTTAATCAACTGCTGATAGGCCGCCTCATCCATATACTCATCCAGTGCAGCGATGTCCTGCGCCGTCATGGCAAAGAACCAGCCCTCGCCCTCTGGGTCGGCGTTGGCCAGCTCCGGTGCATCGTGCAGTTTGTCATTGACCGCGGTCACTTCCCCGGACAGCGGTGCCTTGATATCACTGGCTGCCTTGACCGACTCCACCACGGCAACCTCGCTACCAACGGCAATGGAAGCACCGATGGCCGGCAACTCAACAAACACCACGTCACCTAATTGCTCCTGTGCATAGTGCGTGATGCCAATCACGACCTCTCCGGCGGCATTGACACGCAGCCATTCATGCTCTTCGGTGTATTTGGTCTCGCTCATCTGTATCCTCAATGTGTATGGTATCGATGTTCAACGAATGGCAACGGCACCACGGTCAGTGCCAGCCGCTGGTGGCGCACCTCAGCATACAAGGCCGTACCCGGCCGGGCGCATGACGGCGGCACGTAGGCCATCGCTATAGGGGCGGCGACCGTTGGCCCGTAACCACCGCTGCTGATCCTGCCAACGGCAGCCCCGTCAGCAGCGGTTACTGTAGCACCTGCCCTGACGGGAATTCTACCAGATACCCGCAGGCCGACACGCACTTTTTCCACGCCCTCGGCAAGCTGTCGCAATAGCAACTCTGCCCCGGGGAAGCAGGGGCTTGCCCCCTCATCGGCCCGATATTTTTTCGCTATCAGCCAGCCCAGCCCGGCCTCCACCGGGGTAATATCGGGGGTAAGATCCTGCCCGTACAGACACAAGCCGGCCTCCAGACGCAAAGAGTCCCTTGCGCCAAGGCCAGCAAGCCTGACTGCCTCGGCACAGAGTAGCTGCTCGACAAACGGCTGGGTATGACTGTTTGGCAGGCTGATTTCAAAGCCATCTTCGCCGGTATACCCCGAACGGGTAATAAACAATTCCACGCCGTTGACGTGGTATTGTCCGGCCTGCATGAAGCGCAACGCATCCACGGCCGGGATGATGTCACGCAGAGCCCCGGCAGCGGCCGGGCCCTGCAATGCCAGCAGATCATGATCATCCAGCAGGCTGATCGCCGCATCAGTACCGAAATGCTGGCGCAGACAGGCCACGTCCTGCTGCTTGCAGGCGGCATTGACGATCAGCCTCACGCCATCCGTGCGCGGCGTGATGATCAAATCATCCAGCACACCGCCAGCGGCATTGGTCAATACGCTGTAGCGGCTGTGATCAGTTGGCAGTGTGTCCAGATCAGACGGCACCAGGTGCTGCAAACCGGCCAGCACATCCGCACCGCTGATCTGAATCTGCCCCATGTGCGAGACATCAAACAAGGAGGCGTGCTGGCGGGTGTGCAGGTGTTCGTGCTTGATCCCGTGTTGATACTGTATGGGCAGGTGGTAGCCGGCAAACGCCACCAGGCGTGCGCCATGCTGTTGATGCAGCGCATGCAGAGTCGTGGTTTTGATCGTGTGAGTCATGCTGCTGTCCTTTAATTTCGGCAACGCGGCAGTCTCCCACATTATACCAGCAATGCAAGCCGGCTAAACCCCGGCCAGCCGGTTGACCGTGGTCGTGATGCGGCCGTCTGCATGCAGGTTCAGCACGCGGTAGCCGGGCATGAGTGCATCACGTTCATGCCGCCGGGTGTACGGTTTGAATTGGGCGCAGGTTGACGGGCTGCCGAGATACAGGCAGCGGCCATCATCATATGCAAACTCCTGATGAATATGCCCCCAGATTAGGGCTTTTACCGCCGGATAATCGGCCAACAGAGCGAGCAGTGCATCGGCATCCTCCAGCATCATGGCATCCATCCAGGCACTGCCACAGGGCAAGGGGTGATGATGCAGGGCAAGCAGCATGTGATCATGCCGATTATGCTCAAGGTTGCCCTGCAAGAACTGCCACTCCGCCCGACTCAAGCGCCCGGACGGGCGGCCCGGCTGCCAGGTGTTTAGCAGCAGCACAGACCAGTTATTTGCGCTAAGCGATTTATTGAGATAAATATTCGCTGCCCGCAGGTGCGCTCGCATCATCGCCGGGTCGTCATGGTTGCCAGCCAGGCAGAAGATGGGCAGGCTGACGGCATGCAACAAGCGGCTTAGTCTCTCATAGGCCGCCACTGCCGGGTCACAGGCCAAATCCCCGGTGAGTAGCAGCAGATCAGCGTCTTGTTCCTGCTCGGCAATCAAGGCCAGTACCGCCGCCAGGCTCTGCTGGGTATCAGTGCCGTCAAAATGCGTGTTCCGATCCGCAGCGATATGCGTATCACTTATCTGTATAATGCGGCAGAGGGTGGTTTTTTGGGTGACAACTCTCATCATCATTCATGGGAATGTAAGCAAACATGTCCAGGCAAACACTGAACCTGACCGAGGCCGTGTATCACTATCTTTTGAGCGTCACACTACAGGAAGATGAAGTGTTGCAACAGTGCCGTGCAGAGACGGCAAGCCATGCCCACGCCGGGATGCAGATAGCACCGGAACAGGGGCAGTTTCTTGCCCTGCTGATCAAGCTCATCGGCGCAACAAACGTGCTTGAATTAGGCACGTTTACCGGCTACAGCAGCCTGTGCATGGCGCGCGCCCTGCCCGCCGGCGGGAAGATCCTCTGCTGTGATGTCAACGAAGAATACACCCGTATCGCAAAACGCTACTGGGCGGCAGCGGCTGTGACCGGGAAGATAGAATTACGGCTCGCCCCGGCCCTGGACACCCTGCAATCCTTAATGCAGCAGGGCAGGCAAAACAGCTTTGACTTTATTTTTATCGATGCGGTCAAGCAAGAGTATCTGGCGTACTACCGCATCGCTTATGAATTGTTGCGCCCCGGCGGGCTGGTGGCGGTGGACAATGCGCTGTGGGATGGGCGTGTTGCTGCTGAGGATCAAACAGAAGAGACCGTTGCCATCCGTGAGTTAAATACATTTATCCATCAAGATGTGCGTGTTGATAGCTGCCTGCTGCCGGTCGGTGATGGGCTGCATCTGGCCCGCAAAACATGACGATACCCTGTTCGGTGAGTACATTGCGGCAAGCCGAGGCCGCCAGAGAAGCGGTGTCGGTCGCCGGCTGGGTGAGAACCAAACGGGATGCAAAGAATTTCTCTTTCCTTGAACTCAATGACGGCTCCTGCCTGGGCAACCTGCAAATCATCGTTGATTCGACTCTGGATGATTTTGATCAGGTGCGCCAACTCAACACCGGCGCCGCCCTCCGGGTCAGCGGCGCGCTGGTGGCCTCGCCGGGCAAAGGCCAGGCATGGGAGCTGAAGGCGCAGTCGGTGATCATCCTTGGGACAGCACCGGCCGATTATCCGCTACAGAAAAAACGGCATTCCGATGAATTTCTGCGGACGATAGCGCACCTGCGGCCACGAACAAACAAATACGGTGCGCTGTTCAGGATCCGTTCACGCCTGGCACATGCCATACACGGCTTCTTTCAGGAGCGCGGTTTTCACTGGATACATACGCCGATCATTACCGCTGCGGATTGCGAAGGGGCGGGCGAGATGTTTCAGGTGACAACCATGAATCTGGCAGACATTCCCATTACCGATGGAAAGATCGATTATGATCAGGATTTCTTTGCCCGGCAGGCCAGCCTGACGGTCTCCGGGCAACTGGCGGTAGAGCCTTACTGTTTGAGTTTAGGTAAGGTGTATACCTTCGGCCCGACCTTTCGCGCCGAGAATTCCAACACCGCCAGACATATCGCCGAGTTCTGGATGATCGAACCTGAAATCGCCTTTGCCGATCTCACGGATGCCATGCAGCTTGGCGAGGGGCTGGTGCGTTACCTGGCCGGTTTTATGCTGCATGAATGTGCTGATGATTTGGCCTTGTTCAGCCAGTTTGTCGATAAAACATTGCTCGCCCGTTTGCAAACGATCAGCGAGCGTGAATTCATCCGCCTGCCCTATACCGAGGCGCTGGATATCCTCAAACAATCAGGCCAGCGGTTTGAGTATGCGATTGACTGGGGCAGGGATCTGCAAGCCGAGCATGAACGTTTTTTAACCGAGCAACACTTCAAGCAGCCGGTGATCGTGTATGACTACCCGAAAGAGATCAAGGCGTTTTATATGCGTGCAAACGATGATGGCAGGACGGTGGCATCAATGGATATTCTGTTGCCAGTCATCGGCGAGTTGATCGGCGGCAGCCAGCGTGAAGAACGTTACACTGTCTTGCAGCAACGCTTGGCCGAATCCGGTCTCGCTGAAAAGGACTACGGCTGGTATCTGGATACGCGCCGATATGGCACGGCGCCCCATGCCGGCTTTGGCCTGGGGTTTGAGCGTCTGTTGATGCTATTCACCGGGATCAGCAATATCCGCGATGTGATTCCGTATCCGCGCACACCACGTCATCTGGAATTTTAATCGATGAGAATCAGCGCTGCTGGCATCACGCCTGCCCGGCTTCATGGCGTCTGAAAAACTGTGCAACGTCCTGCAAGTCACGGCAGCGGGGAACGGGCGGCAGGCTGCGTAGAAAAACCTCGCCGTAGGATTTGGCGCTCAGGCGCGGATCACAGATCATCAACACGCCGTAGTCCCGCTGATCACGCAACAGCCGCCCGATCCCCTGCTTCAAACTGATCACCGCCTCGGGCAGCTGGTAGGCCATGAACGGGTTAATCCCCTGCTGTTCCAGGTGCTGCATTCTGGCACGCAACACCGGATCACCCGGGGCGGCAAACGGCAGCTTGTCGATAATCACGCAGGACAGTGCCTGGCCCTTCACATCCACGCCTTCCCAAAAACTGCTGGTACCCAGCAGCACGCTGTGCCGGCTGGTGCGAAACTGCGCCAGCAGCTCTGTCCTGGGCGCATCGCCCTGCACCAGCAGGGGATAATCCATCTGCCCGGCCAGCAACTCAGCCGCCAGTCGCAAGGCACGATGACTGGTAAACAAAAAAAACGCCCGCCCCCGGGTCAGGGTTAATACCGGCAGGGCGGCTTCGACGACCTGCTGCGTATAGTTTTGCTGATGTGGGTCGGCCAGGCCAGTCGGCAGGTACAACAGGGCCTGATTGGCAAAATCGAACGGGCTCTCCCAGGCCCTGGCCCGGGTGTTTGACAAGCCAAGCTGATTGGCAAAATGATCAAACCGGGTATTGACCGTCAACGTGGCCGAGGTATAGATCATCAGGCAATCATAATCGGCCAGGCGTTGTTGAAACGTGCTGGCGATATCGAGCGGCGTCTGGTGCAGCAAAAAGCCCTTGCGGCGTAACTCCAGCCACTGGATCAGCGGGGCGGTATTGCTGCTGCACTCATTAAAATCATCCAGCATCGTCAGCACGGCCTCTATGCGTTTGTAGCAGTGATCCAGCGCCTTGCCACGGTTGGCAAATGCCTGCAACAGTTGCTGCACGGCAAAGGTTTTATCCATTAATCCTTGCAAGGCTTGCTTCACCTCCGCCGTTGCTGCCTCACGCCAGCCCAGCCGTCCTTCCGGTTGTGCAAATGCCAGGCGCAAGTCCCCTATGGCTTTTTCCATGTTATCCAGGCAGGCGAGAAAATCCGGCAAATCAGCGGCTTCCTCATAGTAAGCCGCCCGGCTGTCGCCAAGCAGTGCCAGCATCTGCCAGCTACTCAAACTCTGGCTGAAAAATTCCGAAGCGAGTTCGGGCAACTGGTGCGCCTCATCCAGCACAATCACCTCAGCGGCCGGCAGCAGCTCGCCATAGCCGCTTTCTTTTAATGTCATGTCGGCGAAAAACAGATGATGGTTGACCACCGTGACATCGGCCTCAGCCGCCTGTTTTCTGGCCTTGAAGACGAAACAATCACGAAAGTGATCACACGCCTGCCCCAGGCAGTTATCAGTCGTGGAGGTGATCAACGGGCGTAACGGCGTATTTTCCGGGATCTGCTTTAACTCGCTTAACTCGCCATGGGTGGTCTGCTCCGCCCAGGTGCGTATATCGACAAGCTGTGTATGGGAGGCAGCATCCAGATAACGATGCGTATCCTGCACCTGTCCCAGCCGGTGCAGACACAGATAATTCGCCCGGCCCTTGAGCAAGGCGACATGGACAGGCCGGTCAATGGCCCGGCATACCAGCGGCAGGTCTTTTGCAAATAACTGATCCTGTAGATGACGCGTGCCGGTGGATATGATGACCTTCTGGCCTGAAAGTATCGCCGGCACCAGATAGGCAAAGGTTTTACCCGTGCCGGTACCGGCCTCACAGATAAACGATTCAGCATCTGCAATCGCCTGCTCGATGGCATCGGCCATGGCGAGTTGTTGCCGGCGTGGTGCAAAGTCATCAATGAGCAGAGACAAAGCCCCTTGCTCACCGAGGATATTCTCAGGGAACAGCATACACCAAGCATACCGCAATTACGTACAGGATGTACGGTCGTGAATTTGCGCCTGCATTCACGGCATTTATCTTCAGGGATGGAGTGTGTGCAAAGCCATCGTCAGGAACGATGGCTGCTCCGCCTTCCCTGGCGGTCGTATGCCGCAATGCTAAGGGCAGGGATTGCTCCTGGCAATCCTCCGGGCAATCCTGGATATCGACTCAAAACCAAAGACTTTACCGAGCAGGCCGGGCGCCAGCCGAAGATATGCTGACCAGCCGCAGGTCAATCCAGCGGAAAACTGAGCACATCGTTAATCGACTGGCTATGCGTTAATACCATCAGCAGGCGATCCAGGCCGATGGCCACCCCCGCACAGGCCGGCAGCCCGTCCTGCAAGGCACTGATAAACCCATCGTCTATGGGCAACGTCGGCTTGCCTGCCTGCTTGCGGTACGCATTCTCAGCCTGAAAGCGTTGCAGTTGCTCATCCGCATCGCCTAACTCATGAAAGCCATTGGCCAGTTCCATGCCGTTGATAAATAACTCAAAGCGCTCAGCCACCGGGACATCGTCCTGACGAATACGCGCCAGGGCGGCCTGACAAGCTGGATAGTCATAAACAAACACCGGAGACTCCCTCCCCAGATGCGGGCCAACCAGGCGGGAGAACAGAAAATCCAGCAGGACGGCGCGCCGTTCGCCATGGCCATCAAATCCCTGCCGATGACACCTGCCCGCCAATTCAGCCATCGTGCTGTGGTGCGGGTCGAGTTCGACATGGCGCTGAAAACAGTGTTGATAGCTGATCCTGCTGGCCGTTGGCAGGCCAAGCCGCCCCAGCAGGCGGTCGATCTCCATCATCAGCCCACGGTGATCATATCCCGGCCGATACCACTCCAGCAGGCTGAACTCCGGCTGATGCCAGCCGCCCAGTTCAGCATCACGAAACACCTTGCAGATCTGATAAATCGCCCCACTGCCCTTTGCCAGCAGGCGTTTCATGCAGAACTCCGGCGAGGTATGCAGGTAGTAACGCTGCTGGTCGGGCTTGCCTGGATGGTTGACAAGCGTGCTCAACGGGGCGACCTGCGGGTCGGTATTGGCAGCGGCGCCAAGCACGGGCGTGTCGACTTCCAGCACACCGGACTCAGCCATATACGATCGGATCAGGCGGTACAATTCCGCCCGTGCGGCCAGCATCCCCTGCCGCCAGGCCGTCATGGCGTGCTGTCAGAAAAGATGTCGGGCAAAGGCCATGGAAGATCGGCGGATGTTAGCAACGGCCGACGTACTCGCCGCTGCGCGTGTCCACCTTGATCACCTCATCCCGCTCGATAAACAAAGGCACTTTGACCACGGCGCCGGTCTCCAGCGTGGCAGGTTTGGAGCCGCCCGAAGCGGTATCCCCCCTAACGCCCGGATCAGTTTCCGTGATCTGCAACTCAACAAAATTGGGGGCCAGCACCGTCAACGGCGCACCGTTCCATAAGGTCACCTCGCACAGCTCCTCGCCCTTCAGCCACTGGGCGCTATCGGCCATGGCCGTGCGATCAGCGGCCAGTTGCTCGTAACTGTCGGTGTCCATGAAGTGCCACAACTCGCCATCGTGGTAGAGGTATTGCAGTTGCCTGTCCAGCACATCGGCCGCCTCAACCGATTCGCCCGATCTATAGGTGCGCTCCAGCACCCGGCCGGTCTTCAGGTTACGCAGTTTCACCCGATTAAATGCCTGGCCCTTGCCGGGCTTGACAAATTCGTTCTCCAGGATGGCACAGGGGTCGCCATCGATGATCAATTTCAAACCGGTCTTAAATTCGTTGGTGGCGTAGCGGGTCATGATGGCGGTTATCTCTCTGTATAAAACGGCCTACGATTCTAATCCACGCCCTTTTGAGCAGCGGCTTGCTGGCATCAATTCGGCTGTTGCAAGGCGGCGATGCGCTCTTCAATGGGCGGATGACTCATGAACAGCTTGCCCATGCGGTGTTTAAGGCCGCCTGCTATGCCGAACGCGGCCAGTTGATCCGGCAGTGCCTGCTGGCTGGCCGGTCGCTGCAAGGCACGCAAGGCGGCGATCATCTTCTCGCGCCCGGCCAACTCGGCCGCCCCGGCATCGGCGCGAAACTCACGCCAGCGGGAAAACCACATGACGATAGCGCTGGCCAGGATCCCCAATACCAGTTGGGCGATGATGACGGTGATCCAAAAAGCCGGACCATGACCGCGCTGCACCTTGAAGACGATCCGATCTACCAGAAAACCAATCACGCGCGAGAGAAAAAACACAAAGGTATTCACCACGCCTTGAATTAAGCTCAGCGTGATCATATCGCCGTTAGCCACGTGCGAGACCTCATGGGCGAGCACCGCCTCCACCTCATCCCGGCGCATCTGCTGCAACAGGCCGCTGCTGACCGCCACCAGTGCGTTGTTTCGGTTCATGCCGGTGGCAAAGGCATTGGGCTGCGGTGATTCATACACCGCCACATCCGGCATGCCAACGCCAGCGCGCTCGGCCTGCATCCGCACCGTGTTGACCAGCCAGCCTTCGGTGGGGTTGGCCGCCTGCGTGATCACCCTGGCGCCGACGCCCTTGATCGCCAGCCACTTGGATAAGGCCAATGAGATAAACGAGCCGGACATGCCAACCACCGCCGACATGATCAGCAGGTTATTCAGATCAATGCCGATACCCTGCTCGTCCAGCATACCGCTGATGCCAAACAGCCGCATGGCCAGCGTCAAAATCATCATGATGGCGATGTTGGTCGCCAGAAATAATGCAATCCGCATCATAGTCGTGTGTTCCTCATCAATGCACTGCGGTAGATCATAAGGCCAAAGCCGCGGTTTTCAAGCCGCACAGCAGCCCGCATGAAGGCAAGTCGTCTCCCCCGCTGTGCGATGAGGCCGGCCTTGAGGCTGATTTTATGTCGTTTCCCTGTCAATTTTACGCAACGTGATCAAGCGGCTGATCTGTCGGCAGCCACGCGGCAGCAGGACGCCACGCCGGCCGCGCTCGCCGTAATAGGTATCCATGTCAGCTGGCTTTAAGGTCAGCGTGCGCCCGCCAGCAATCAAGCGCAGGCTGTCGCCCTGGCTGAGGGCAGTCAACGCAACGACATAGTCTTCCTGGCGCTGTAATTCAGCGGTCAGGATCTGCATCACCTTGATTCCCTTGCCCTTGCCTAACTGTGGAAACCCGGCGATATCGGTGATGAGTAACCGGCCAGCACGGCTCACCGCCGCGATAACATCATGCGCCGGGTCGTAGACACAAGCGGGCGGCAGAACACCAGCACCCGCCGGCACGGTCAACACGCTCTTGCCGTTTCTGGTCTTCACTGTCAGGTCGGCCAGGCGCGCCATGAAGCCGTAACCGGCATCGCTGGCCAGAAAATACGGCGTATCCGGCTCGCCCATCATCACACCGGCAAAGGCGACCCCATCGGGCGGCGTCACACGGCTGGACACTGGCTCGCCATGGCTGCGTGCAGAAGGCAGGCTGTGCGCCATGATGGCATAACAACGGCCTGTGGAATCAAGGATAATCGCTGGCTGATTGCTCCTGCCATAAGCGGCATGACGAAACGCATCATTGGCACGATAACTCAAGCTGCTGACATCAATATCATGGCCCTTGGCCGCCCGCAGCCAGCCCTTCGCCGAGAGAATGACCGTGACCGGCTCGGTCGGCATCAGTTGCGTCTCATCCATCGCCCTGGCCTCGGCCCGTGCCCGGATAGGCGAGCGCCTGTCATCGCCGTAGCGTTCAGCATCGGCCTTGAGTTCTTTTTTCAACAGCGTCTTCAGCCGGTTACGGGAATGTAAAACAGCCTGCAAGGAGTTTCTTTGTGCCTGCCACTCATCCAGCTCACCTTTGATCTTGATCTCTTCCAGCCGGGCCAGGCGGCGCAGTTTCAACTCAAGAATCGCCTCTGCCTGGGTAGCGCTTAATGTAAAGCGCCGCTGCAACTCCTCTTTCGGTTGATCTTCTTCCCGGATGATTTGAATGATCTTGTCAATATTCAAGTAGGCGATAACCATGCCTTCTGCGATGTGGATCTGTGCCTCAACCCGCTTCAGCCGGTGTTGCAGTCGCCTTTTTACCGTCTCGGTGCGAAACCTCAGCCATTCCTGCAAGATGGTCTTCAGGTCTTTGACCTCGGGCCGACCAGTGATCCCGATCATGTTCAGGTTGACCCGATAATTGCGCTCCAGATCCGTGGTGGCGAACAGATGCGACATCAGATCGTCCAGATTGACCCGATTTGAGCGCGGCACCAACACCAGCCGGGTGGGGTTTTCATGCTCGGACTCATCGCGCAGATCGTCCAGCATGGGCAGCTTCTTTGCCTGCATTTGCAGGGCGATCTGCTCCAGTATGCGGGCGCCGGAGGTCTGATGCGGCAGGGCCGTGATGACCACATTGCCCTGTTCTCTCTCCCAGCAGGCACGCATCCTGACCGAGCCGCTGCCCGTTTGATAGATGTTAAGCAGCTCTGCCGGCGTGCTGATGATCTCCGCCTCAGTGGGATAATCCGGCCCGTTGATGAGGGTACACAACGCATCAATGCCAGTCCCGGGCGCCTCCAGCAGCCGGATGCAGGCGGCTGTTACCTCACGCAGATTGTGTGGCGGTATGTCGGTCGCCATGCCAACGGCAATGCCGGTCACGCCGTTCAATAACACATTCGGCAGACGGGCGGGCAACAACGCCGGCTCCTCCAGCGTGCCATCGAAATTTGGCAGCCAGTCTACCGTGCCCTGCCCCAGCTCGGACAACAAAACCTGTGCATACGGTGTGAGTTTCGACTCGGTATAGCGCATGGCGGCAAAGGACTTCGGGTCATCCATTGATCCCCAGTTTCCCTGGCCATCGATCAACGGATAGCGATAGCTGAATGCCTGCGCCATCAACACCATCGCTTCATAACAGGCCGCATCGCCATGCGGGTGAAACTTGCCAATCACATCGCCCACGGTGCGCGCCGATTTCTTGAACTTCGCACTGGCGCCCAGACCCAACGCCGACATGGCGTAGACAATGCGACGCTGCACCGGCTTTAAGCCATCGCCGATATGTGGCAGCGCCCGATCGAGGATGACATACATGGAGTAATCCAGGTACGCCTGCTCGGTGAACTCATGTAGCGGACGGGTTTCGTTTTGGTCAAAATCGAATGTCATATTATCGGACATAATCGCAGGATCAGATGATGGCATGATGCGGCTTAACTTAAGCTTTCAAGGATACGTGCGCGCCGTCTTTGCTGCAAGCCCGTTATCTTTGACCGACGGCATTCATGGCGAGCCGGTATTGCGGCAGCATCCCGGCACCGCTACAATGCCAAGCCACGCCGACGGGGCGGGATGCCCTCCCCCAAACGATAAGCAGCACGATAAACAGAGCGATCGTCAGGAGATAACATGCCAGTCAACTGGGCGAACCAGAGCGTCTGGACCGGTGATAATCTACCCATCATGCGGGGCATGAACAGCGCCTGTATCGATCTGATCTACCTTGACCCGCCGTTTAATTCCAAAACCAACTACGCCGCCCCCATCGGCTCAAAGGCGGCGGGGGCCGAGTTCAAAGACACCTGGACGCTGACCGATATTGATGTGCAGTGGATCAACCTGATCGAGGCCAAGCACCCGGCGCTGTATCGCATATTGCTGGCGAGCATAACGAACAGCGACAAGGCGTATCTCGCCTACATGGCAGCACGGCTGCTGGAGATGCAGCGCATCCTGAAACCCACGGGCAGCATCTATCTGCATTGCGACCCCACGATGAGCCATTATCTCAAACTGGTGATGGATGCGGTGTTTGGGCGGAGTAATTTTCTTAATGAGATAATATGGCACTACGGCAAATATACAAATGCCGCCAGGCATTATCAAAAAAATCATGATGTTCTCCTGGCTTATTGTAAAGAGAAAGGAGAGCATTGTTTTAACAGACAATTCCTAAGTGGTGCCAAGAGCACAAAAAAAGACTATGAAAGAGGGTTTAGGAGACATAAGCCTCAAGGCAACCCGCAACTGCTGGTGTATGATAAAGAGAAGGCAAAAAGTGCAATAAAAAAGGCAAAGGCTGACGGCCTTAATATTGTTTACAGAATGGGTGAAACAAAGGTTGCGCTGTCTGATGTGTGGCAAATTCCTATTATTGGTTCTACAGCCAAAGAACGCCTCGGCTACCCGACGCAAAAACCCCTTTCCCTGCTGCGGCGCATTATTCTGGCAAGTTCCAACGAAGGCGATGTGGTGCTTGACCCGTTTTGCGGTTGCGCCACGGCCTGCATCGCCGCCGAGATGGAGCATCGGCAATGGGTCGGCATCGACATCAGCCCGAAGGCGGCAGAACTTGTGCAACTTCGGATGCGCGATGAAGTCGGCCTGTTCTTCAAGGGTGCCGTGCGCGAGGATATTCCGAAGCGTACCGACATCGGCAGGCTGAAGCGTTACAACCATCCCGACAACAAGAAATATCTTTACGGCGAACAGGGCGGCGATTGCGCTGGCTGTAACACCCATTTCGAGGTACGGCACCTGGAGATCGATCACATCATCGCTCGCGAGAAGGGCGGCACCGACCATCTTGAAAACCTGCAACTGCTCTGTGGCAGCTGTAACCGCATCAAGGGCGAGCGCGGTATGGACTACCTGAAAGCGAAGCTGCAACTGCGTTAGCGCAGAGCGATGCGAAGGACAAGAACAACACCGTCATAGAGAGTGCAATGACCCCAGCCAGCGCTGTTCTGGCGGCGGCTTGTGGTAAACTGATCATCCATGAGCGAAGCCCCTGATAATCATCAACCTAACCACCCGCCCGCTGGCTGTGATCATGGCGGCATCTTCACCATCCCCAGGCCGCACCCGATCATGGGCGCTTGGCGGGACATTTCCTATGCGCCGGTGCGTGATAACATCTGGTCGGTCAGCGAAGGCATTTATCGTTCTGTATTCCTGGAGGGTAACAAAGGGGTGATTGCTTTTGATACGTTGACAACCCCGGGCACCGCCAGGGCCTATGCCGGGGCTATTGGTCGAGTCTTCCCTGCAAAACCCATTCACACCATAGTTTACTCTCACGATCATCTGGATCACACCGGTTACGCTGCGGATATGGCGCCCGATGCTGACGTCATTGCCCATAAACTCTGTGCCGATGTCGTTGCTGCAAGAAAATCAGATGGTCAGCTACCAGCAACAGAAATCTGGGACGGTGAACGCGAAGCGTATGAGCTGGACGGCGTCTATTTTGAATTGCTTTATCCGGGACCGACCCATGGCGATGGTAATATCGCGGCTTATTTTCCGGAAAATAAGATCCTATTTATGGTAGATACCGTCATTCCGGGTGTGGGTTACACGTTTTTTCCTGACTGGCATCTGACACCCTACATCCCTGCCATGAAACGTTTTCTTAGCCTGGACTGGGATCTGTTTATCCCCGGCCATTTCTGGGTCACCAATCGTCAAGGCTTTATGGATAACCTGACATACTATGAGGAGATGGCCGAGTTTGCCCAGCAGGCGATCATTGATGGGGTCGATCCGCATGACTGGCCGGTGCTGTCTCGCTATGCGGCAGAGAAATTAAAACCGGCATTCGGCCATCTGTTTCGCTACCATGAATACTGCGCCATGAACTTATCGCGCTACATGCAGCAATACCTGACCGGTGGTTGGGGTATAGCAGGGAATATCATGCCTGATACAACACCGTTTTAATCTGGAGGAATACATCATGGCTGAAAACAGCGGGCTGTTTACTTCAGATAAAGCGCAAGAATACCTGGCCTTTGAACCAGAGATGAGGGTGACACAACTCTCCGATCGTCTCTGGACTATCAGTGATGGTGTGTATCGCAGTATTTTTCTTGAAGGCAATGACAGTGTCATCGCCTTTGATACTTTCGGTACACCGGGAAAAGCACGCGCTTATGCACGCGCGATTGGGCAAACCCTTCCCCATAAAGACATTGGCGTTATTGTGTATTCTCACGATCATCTGGATCACGCGGGTTTTGCTGAAGACCTGGCGCCTGATGCACAAATCATTGCCGATGAGATCTGTGCAAAAGTCGTTAAACTGCGTGCAGCCCAGGGTCAACGTCAACCGACAAGGGTCATCGCCGGGACAAAAAACGACATCACAGTCGATGGTGTGGACTTAGTGCTTTTGAACCCTGGCCCGACTCACGGATCAGGTAATCTGGTCTGCTACCTCAGCGAAGAGAAAATTCTGTTCTCCTCGGACACCATCCTCGCCAATGCCCGTTACGGTTTGTTACCGGATATTCATTTAGCCAACTTCGTTACCTTTATGCGCGGGTTTCTGGAACTGGACTGGCATACGTTTGTACCAGGACGCTATGACGTGACGGATCGCGCCGGGTTTGAAAAAGGTTGTGATTATATCGAAGCAATACAGGAAGCCTGTCAGCATGCCTTTGTAGAATTTGTCCCTGTCTGGGCATACGAGCCCATGCAGGCGTATGTGGCCGACAAACTGCGAGACCGGTTCGGCGATCTGGACGGGTTTGAGGAACATGTGGGTTTAAGCGCAATCCGTATT
The DNA here is from genome assembly GCA_963422205.2 of Gammaproteobacteria bacterium. Taxonomy (GTDB): domain Bacteria; phylum Pseudomonadota; class Gammaproteobacteria; order Eutrophobiales; family Eutrophobiaceae; genus CAXMWX01. Next base: position 201,494 of record CAXMWX010000007.1, read on the forward strand.
GTGCATCATTATTTAATGGGTGGCTGGTCATTGGAAGACACGCCTGCCCCTGGTTATATGCTTGCCGAGGAAGTGCAACTGTAAGGGCTTTTTTCTGTTACTGTTTCATTCTGTCATCCTGAGTCGCGTGGCGATGATAAGCGCTTTTTCATGAGTCATACTCAAACAAAGATTTTCTACGGCTGGTGGAATGTGGCCACCGGGTTTGTCGGCATGGGCCTCAGCTACACCATGTTTACGGTCTTCGCCTTTGGGATCTTCGTTGCCCCCCTGCAAAAAGAATTTGGCTGGGGCCGGGGCGAGATGTCCTTTGCCCTGACCATGACCAACATCGCCGTTGTGCTGGCCTCCCCTGCCCTGGGATTTCTGATCGACAAAATCGGTGTGAAACGTGCCTTGATCCCATCCATCATTATGATGGGACTGTGTGTTGCATCCATGACTTTACTGACGCCGAATATCTGGCACTACTACGCCCTGTATTTTCTTATCCCCTTGCTTGGCGCTGGCACCTTGCCGCAAAGTTACTCCCGTGTCCTGATCGCCTGGTTTGCACGGCGGCGTGGTATCGCCCTGGGCGTTTCCCTTTCCGGTTTCGGGGTGGGTGCAGCACTGGTGCCTGCCGTGGCGCAATTTATCCTCGCTGAACACGGCTGGCGAACGGCTTATGCCGTATTTGCCATCGTCATATTTTTACTTGCCCTTCCTATGGCTGTTTTCGTGTTAAAGGAACGGCCAGAGGCGCTGGGGCTGAAACCCGATGGAGAGACTGACGAGACAATATCTTCAGAAGGAAGAGGCCAGGTTGTTACTGATCCGAACATCGGACTCAGCGGTAGAGAGGCCGCAAAAACACGCAGCTACTGGGTGATTTTATTGTCGTTTCTTTTAGTAGGCGTGGGTATCACCAGTATCTTAGCCCATCTGGTGCCCATGCTGACAGACAGAGGCGTACCGGCACAAACAGCGGCCCTGTGTATGACGGCACTGGGAGTGGGACTCATCTTTGGCCGGATCATGGCAGGCTTTTTAATGGATTATTTCTTTGCACCCTATGTCACCGCTTTTTTTCTTTTCCTGCTGATTGCCGGTATCGCCATACTCGCAACGGGTACGACAGGCAGCTTGGTCTTTGTTGCGGCAGTGTGTGTCGGACTCGCAACCGGCTCGGAAATCAGCGAGATCGCCTATATATGCAGCCGCTACTTCGGCCCAAAGGCTTTCGGGCAAATCTACGGCATCATGTTCGCCGCGTTTCAGTTTGGCTCGGCCTTCGGGGCACCTGTACTGGGAAAATACCATGACCAACATGGAGACTATACTGGCGCCCTCTGGTTTGTGGCAAGTTTGGTGTTGCTAGGCGCAATACTGATCCTCATGCTCAAACCTTATCCAGATCTGGAAAAGCAACCGGGGTCTGGATCATAGTCGAGTTATTTGGGACTTACGAAGTTTGCTATGGAGAATCGTTGCAGTAACTGAGTGATCAAAATAGATCATCGTCAAACTGAAATGTGATCTGCTTCAATTATGCGGTTTTCCAATTCGGTAGGATTAAACCAGCCAACGCTTTAATCTGGAACGTAGATTAGAAATAGTTAGGGGGTAATCATATCTTATATCGACAACGGTTACATCGTTTTCTGTGCATAGGGTGCGTTTCAATTTATCTCGCTTTTTTGTTTCCCCGAATGCAGCTTCTCCACCAAACACTGGAATCGGCGTATAGTGTTGCTTTCCTTGGTGTTCGAGTACTAAAGACAGTTCCGGCAAATAGATATCCAGACGTTGTCGTCCTAGCCATTTTGGTGAAGCTTCACGGCGTATAACGTTACGTGGAAAAAGTTTGGTGACTAGTTCATAAAGTTCGCCCTCACGCCTCCATTTACCAATCCCTAGTCGACGCTTGGCTTCAGCTTTTGATGTGCGGTGATCCATATAGGTACTGCACAACAAGAAATCCACATAGGGTGCATAGTTTGTATGAATCTGAGTGCCATAACGTTCGATGGATACTTCATGCCCATATTTTTCCGATATACAAAAGTGGCAAAGTTCATCTGCGTATAATGCTGATTCAAGCATATTTATAGTATGGTGTGGCCACGAGTTGGGCATATAACCTCCTACTATTGCCTTCACATCTTTCAGCATAGCCATATGTGCTGGCGCGTGACATCGGCAAAAAAGACGTTATCCTGTAATAACGTGGTCAAATGATACTGTTTGAAAACCTTCAGCTCTAAATTCTATTGGATCGCACCCATTAGTAAGATTAGCAATATATGGTTGAGAGATTTTATCTCTTACCTCATCAAGTACATTTTTAAAAACTTCCGGCGGAATTGTTATCTCATTGATACGAATAGTATGATTAATTTGCGTTTTTAATTCTTTTTGTTTGTACACATATGGACCGAGTTCATAGAATAGTTCGTCAACCTCAACACCTCTTATCTTAATATCGGCCAACACTGCATTATTATTTTTTACCGTTGAAAATCTTACTTCTGAATAACAGGCCGCATAGCCTTCCTGACTGAGTATCGCCAAGTTTTGAAACCTGTTTTTATAATAAGAAGGATGTACCACGCCTCTTGGCGCTTTGATGAGCAAAACCTTGAGTGAGTCCAAAACAGATTTTTCGAACCATTCTGATAAAAGTTTTTCGATAGCATCAATAACCGTAAGACCTCCAGTGATCAGTTCTACAGCAAGTTGTGCACTGAAAGCTTGATGATCTAGTTCAAATTTGACTTGCATTTTATCTTCATGATCCGGGCGGTGATTTCCGATCTTTTGTGCCCCAGCTATTCAGCCAACTATTCACATTATGCTCGTTGATTGCCTTGCCCGCCTTGATAGATTCCAACGCTGCGAACGTATCCTGCCATCTTGCATCCGCAAGTGACTGTCTGGCGATAAATTCCTTAATAGCCTGATTTATTAGATAATGCTTACTTCTATCCAGCTTTTTAGCAAGGGATTCCAGGGGCTTTTCCACCTCATCTGGGATCTGAATACTGGTAATACTCATAGCGCCATCTCAATATAGTTACTTGTAATACATGGTAGTATAATTAAGATAGGGTGGCGATAGAAATTTATACGCCTCACATCACCGGCAGCAAAAATGGGTGACGGATCAAACGTCACTTGCAGCGACTTATTAGGCCAAAGCATACTCAAACTATTCTGTTTCAGAATCCTGAGAGAACGCCTTGCCGATCTCAAAAATGATCTTGATGTCTTCCATCTTGGCGTTTCGAAAGCTGCATTGTGAATCCATAAAATGATTGTAATCCAATTCACCGCGCCACTTCGGACTCAGCAACGCTGCCATCTCATCCTTTATCAAAGAGTGACTAAAGAAAGATGATGTTGCTCAGCTTCCAGGTCAGGCCATGACGGGAGAACACGAAGCGAGTCTCACCACCGTCTTCCGACGGGACCCAGGCTGAGAACTTACTCATGTTATCGTACGTGTATCTGACATCTTCAAATGGATTCGAATTCGTCATAGGCTCAAGACTTTCTTCATCGATAGTAGGTCTGTCTCCAGACATAAGATTGGTCAAGCCTGTAGGCGTTACATACAAGTCAACCATGCCATCTACTAGCTTTGTAACAAACACCATGCCGAGTGCCGCAAACAGATCGCTCCCTATCTCCGATGCCAGCTCGGCCATCATCAGCATATTTATTTGATGTTTCAAGCTTATTTTCAAGGCAGAAAAGTCCACCTTTTCCGAAAGCGCTTCAGAATCGCTTGCTTCAATGGCCTCCCGAATCTGATGAATCGTTATAAATGGGCCACTTGCGGTGTAACCAGCGACACCGATCATGACCACGATTAGCAATAGCGTGAGCTTGTTCATGTAGTTCTCATCCCTGGCCTCTCTCCCCCAACTTCGGAATAAACTGACAAGGGTATTTTCGCTTATTTTTCTTACGTATCAATGAAACCGCGCACTCTCTTACATTGTAGTATATAGAGTGAAAGCGAGAACGAGAAAAGGTATTTTTTACGCCCAATGACGAAACACACAAAGGGTTCACCAAAATCGGGGGCGGGAGATACTTCGCCTTCATCAATTTACATATCATATTGAAAAAAAAATTGATGATGTCCTGCACCGGGGTCTGTTCATTTCCGTCCCCAGTTCAGGCTTTTTAAAACGCCGTCTCCCCTCCCTCATACACCTTGATCAGTACGCCGGACAAGGGTTCGCCGCTATCTTTACCCACGCAGCGGATTATCTGGACGTAGCCAGCAGCAAAAGCATTAGCACAGATTCAGGATTATATCGTACAGGACAACCCTGCCGCCGCTTACGATTTTACCAAAACGATTCAAGCCGCCGTGCGAAACCTGATAACGTACCGAAAGATGGGGCGTGCAGGCCGGGTCAAAAATTCCTGTGAATTGGTGCTCTCAGACATGCCTTGTATCGTACCTTAGATAGGGTCAAAGATGAAGCAATCCACATACTCAGTGTCCTGCATACTGCGCGAAAATGGCCGGAACATGTCTGATCAGGACGTAATATAAAAATCAAGTCCTGGGAAGTTAAGCACCAGAGAATAAGTGCTAAACTTCTAAAATGAACAGGAAAAACATTGGCCTCCCTGAGCAAAAGCAATCTGCCTGTTTGTTTCACAGATATACTCATTTAATCCATATAACGCCTGCTTCAGCAAAGCAGGTGCATCAGCAACTGCGTCCACTTGCCAGAATGGTTACATGCGAGGGCTAACTCAGCTTGCTGGATACCAACCTGTTCAAACTGATGCCGGATTCCGCTGCTTGAATGGCAAGCATACGGTGCGTTTCCGGCGCTATACGCACCATGAATTTACCGCTGTAATTTTTAAGCGCAATGGGCTCTGGCGTATTCTCCTCGTTTTTGATCATGTCAGTCAAACAACGCTTTACGAGTTTTCTGATACCGCCTAGTGCTTTTTCAGGGGTTTTATCAAGCCAGCTTAAACCGGGAAATTCTGCACACAAACCAACATGCTCCTGATCTTCTTCAGACCAAGTTAAACGATATGTGTAACGATCATAGTCTTTAGTCATTTTGGGTCTCCAGATGCTCAATAGCTTTCAGGACTTGCCTTACCTGATAAGGTTTGGCCCTGCCTTTGGCATTTTGAATATTCACTCTAGGGTCACCTTGCCACGGCGTTTTATAAACTTTGTGACTGGTGCCTGATTGCCTGGGCTCACCAAAGTATGCATTACAGACTTTGCATAGCTCGTTAAAGCGAATACCCCGTGGGTTTTTCCTCATTTGAATGAGAATATCTTCGATGTGCGCCATGAATTTATAATATCATTAATGATACTAATAAGAAAGCATCGACTTGAAAATAAATGAGCCAGGTACTACGCGGCATATCACGCAGCGGCAAGTCCAGCACACGTAGCGTACGCTGTGCTGCGCCCGGCTATGCAGCTACGTGCTGATACAAATATTCTGGAGCAAGGTCCGCTCCATTGGGCCAGACGATGGTTTTCAACTCAGGGTCTACGACAAATTTGCGAAATCGGGCAAGATCTTTGAGCGGTTCAAAAACTTCACCCCATAACTCATTCTCAAGATCGATGATTGCACTTTTACCATCCGAAAATATCACTTCAATTTTATAGCCATCAATATAATTCGCATTGGTCAATTTTGGCGTCATGATGTTTACTCCAACGGTGCAATCTTCTGGAGCGGCTTTCTCTCTTGAGCAAGCCGCCAGTCGACAAGCAACTCATCTTTATGTAATTGATGCCATTCTAATACAAGGTGTTTTGCTCGACGAGGGAAATCGCCCGAAAGAATTTCACCTGTAAGAATGTTTACTCTCATTTCATTTTCGCCATACTGGGCATGAAAATGTGGCGGAGCATGGTCATTATAATACATCGCAATTACGATTCCTAAGAAACGGCTAATTTCCGGCATATACTTTTCTTATTGATTGCTGCATAAGCCACCGGCTAAGACGCGCCTACTTTTTGCGCGTGATGAAAGCAAATTTCTGTATGAGTCCACCACCTATTTCCCTTTTTGTTATGGTTGATAATGTACTGCACCGGGGTCTGTCATACCCGTCGCTAGTTCAGGCTATTTAGAAAGCCGTCTCCCCACCCTCATAAGCCTTGATCGGTACGCCGGACAATGGCTCGCCGCCGTCTTTGCCCACGCGGTAGGTTTCCTGAAAATACAGTGAATGCGTGCGTTCCTGATTCATGAAGTGGGGGTGCATGGAACACACCATGTTTTCCGGCAACACGAAATCAAATCCTTCACCGATGCGCGGCATCTCAATCATGGTCATACCGATGGAATGACCGCATACATGACCGGAGCGATAACCGCGATCAAAGATGGGTTTCATGCAGGCATTGCTGGCCTCCTCCGCCGTATTACCGGCCTTCATGTGTTCTTTGGCCAACTCGTGGAATTCCTGATAGGCCGTCATCATCTCGCGGGTGGTGTCATCCATGCCGGCGGGAAACATGGGCCGTGAAAACTCCACCCAGTGCCCCCCTTCGCCGGAGATCTCAAGACCATACATCAACCCGTCTGAGTCCTCTACAGGTCGGTTCGTTGGAAAAATCATCTGCGGGGCGAGTGAGCCGTTTCGCCCGACTTGCACCATGTCCATGGTATTGCGCGCGCAACCGGCAGCGGCAAAGGTGTTTTCCGCGACGCCCATCAACTCCGCCTCGGTCTTGCCGGGCGCAAATGCCTTGATCACCTCCAACACCCCCTGCTTGTTGATCGCCATCGAATGCCGCACAGAAGCGATCTCCTCATCGCTTTTCTGCGCCCGCACATAATCAAACTCAGTCTCAAAATCGACAAGGTCAAAATTGGCCGCCAGCGGCGTATAGTCGCGCACATTGATGATATATTGCAGGCCATAAACGCCGACCTTGCTGGCGCCTTTGCCCTTTAAGTAGTCCGTCATCCATTCGCCGCAATGGGCGGGAAACTCCCGGTCTGGTATAAACGTTGCCGTATGATCCCCCACCCAGGTAGCCTCACGCGGGAAGACGCAGACCGGATCACCGTCAGCCGGGATCACCACATAGGCATAGCGGTGTAGAATGACAAAACCACACATATAACGTACAGCACCTTCAAAACCGGTATATTCACTACCGCTTACTATCAGCGCATCCAGTTCTTCTTTTGCTATGGCGGCACGAACGTTGGCATAACGCCGGTCAATTTCAGCCTGACTGGGGCGAAAACGATTGACATAATCAGTCATGATTTATTTCCTCTTTGCGTATTGATATCGATTTAATTTTCGGGGTATTCCAGAGTCCAGGAAACCTCCAGACCTTTAATGATCGCCGCGCAGGCTTCATTCATGGGACAGGGTATGCCCAGCTCCCGGCCGAGGCGGGCAATGCCGCCGTTCAAGGCATCCACCTCGGTTAGCCGCTCGGCCAGCACATCCTGCAACATGCTGGGCGGGTGGTAGTAGGCTTTCTCTCTGCCGTAATCGAGCAGGGCTTCCGGGTCGCTGTCCAGCGTAACCCCCAGGGCGGCGGCCACGGCCACACCCTCGGCGACCAACGCTGACATCACTTTACGTACCCCCTCCTGATCGCAGGCAACACCATGCGGCAGACGGGTCAAGGCGCCCATCGCATTGCTGGCGGCATTGAAGATCACCTTCGTCCACTGGGCACCGCGGGCGTCTTCCATCGCCAGACACTCCATGCCACTGCGGTTAAGGGCGTCGGCTAACGTCTCTACTTCTTCCATGCTGGCCGGCTTGTCGGCGAACGGGCCGATCCAGGTCTTGCCGCCCGCATCGTGATTGACAATGCCCGGGGCAATCAGATGCCCGGCCGGGAAGATCGTGCCCTGTATCACGCGCGGCACATATTCAGCCACGATGTCTTCACTGCCAATACCGTTTTGCACGGAACAGACTGCACCATCTTTAAATACAGGTGCCGCCGCTTCCATGGCAACACGGGTAAACAGCGTCTTGGTGGCGATGATGCCGAACTCACAGGCCGGGATGTCGCTGACGGCGGTACGGGCATTCACCGGTGCAGTGAAATCACTTAAACCCGTCAGCCTGAGGCCGTTTTGATTGATCGCATCAACATGCTCCCTGCAAAGATCATAAGCCCATACTTCAACATCATGCAATCTGGCCAGATGTGCTGCATACAGACTGCCAATGGCACCACAACCCACAATACACACTTTCATCGATGACTCCTGTTCTTTTATTTTCAGTGTCCCCTATCTTTTCGTGACCATGAAGACTCATACGCCTTCACTAGTCGATACATCGTTTCATGGTAAGGGGCGGGAATACCTGCCCTCTCAGCTTCCCGTACTATAGCGCCCGTTATCCAGTCTATTTCGGTTAATCGTTTATTGCGTACATCATCGAGCATTGATGGTATATGGGCATACTCTTCCCCGCCTGTTGTGCCCTGCCCCACCGCCCGGCAATTCATCTCCCAGGGGTCGTCGGCCAGGGTGACGCCCCGTGCCTCGGCAATACATTTTGCCTCATCCATCATGTCATAGACCAAATGTCCCAGATCTTCCAGCCTGTCCTGTAGCGCAAATGCTTTAACATGAGGAAGATCGGTCACAGCAGCAATACTGTTGACCGCTGAATTAAAGATCAATTTTGACCATTGGTGTGGTAACAGATCTTCATAGGCTTCCGCTTTCAATCCTGACTTATTCATCAACGCTTCCACCTGCTTAACATATTCATAGGTTGTATGACGTTCAGCCCAGGGTCCCATCCAGGTGGCCGTATCCAGTTCATATTCCACATGGGTATCGGAGTGTCGTGTACCACTCATAAATGTGACGCCGGAGATAATTGGCCAATCCCCATAACGGCCAAGCATCTCCTCGCAACCCAGCCCATTTTGAATCATCAGGATGTGGGCATGGGGAAAATAGCCCTGTAAGGTGCGGGCGCTCGCCTTAACCGCCGATGCCTTGGTGGCGATGATCAACAGATCACAGGCCGCATCATCCAGATCAGCCGGATGCGTGGCGGCGGTCAGGCGGGCGCATAATTCAGATTTACCGCTCACGGTCAGGCCCCGTGCATTCAAAGCCCGGGCATGCTCTGCCCGACGCACCAGCGCTGTGGTCTTGACCACCATCGCCAGATGCCCAGCCAGCAGGCTGCCGATGGCGCCAACGCCGACCACGCACACGCTGCTCAACTCGGCCATGGTGCGCGCCTCAACCGGGCAGCCTTATGCCTTGCGTTCACCTCAAACAAGCGCGGCGATAATATCTCTGAACTCATCATCGCTCACCAGTCGCGCCTGGCGGGCGCCCAGCTGTTTCACCTCGGCCAGCGCCTCGGCATATTTCTCCTCTGGAATGGCCAGCCCCAACTCCTCGCTTTTCAGTTTGATGTTAGACAAGCCGCTCTTCTTGCCCAGCACGATGCGGCGCTCAGCCTTGACGATATCCGCTGAGTATGGCTCTATCGCCTCGGGGATGTGGAACTGGTTGGCCACCGCCCCACTCTCTCGGGTGTAGAGAAACTCGCCCACGACCGGTTTCCAGCCATCGACGGTATAGCCCCCCGCTTGTTGTACCAGCTTTGATACGTCTCGCGCCTTGCCCAGATCCAGTTCCACCGGCATGTCATACAAACATTGTAACGCCAGTGCGACTTCGCAGATATCTGCATTACCAGCGCGCTCACCCATACCATTGATCGTTCCCTGTATCCAGCGAGCACCGCCTCTGACCGCCGCAATCGCCGAGGCTGTTGCAAGACCAAAATCATTATGCCCGTGCCAGTGAATCGGCACCTTGTCACCGACCCAGCCGCTGACTTGGCCGACCAGCCACTCCACCGCCTCCGGCGAGCAGACACCGATGGTATCGACCACGGATATCTCATCAGCACCGGCGGCCAGCGCATTCATATACACATCCTGCAAAAAGCCGAGATCGCTGCGGGTGGAATCCACAGCAAAAAAATTGACCGTCTTGATGCCCTGATCCTTGGCATATCGGATCGCCTCGGCGACTTTCCTCATCACGCCATCATGCGTAAAACCATAGGCTTTGATCTTCAGATCGCTGGTGGAGATCTCGATCAGGATATGCTCTGTACCTAATTCACTATGGGCGTCGATATCCGCCTGCACCGCGCGTGAAAAACCCCAAATTTCCGCATCCAGCCCGGCATCCAGTATCCGTTTTACCGCTTGTGTATCATCCGCCGACACCCGTGGAAAACCGGACTCAATGCGGCCAACGCCCAGCTCGCTCAACATACAGGCGATCTGAAACTTCTCCTCCGGGCTAAAACATACACCCACCGATTGCTCGCCGTCCCGCAGAGTGGTGTCATAAAAACGTACCGGCTCGTTGCGATCAAACGGCGACAGGATGGCTTCGGTCCGGTTCAAGTCGCTCGTCCATATCTTGTCTGTCTGTGTTGTTAAAGTCATGCTGTTCACCCTTAAAAGTAATATTGCATGGTGTGCAGTTTAGCGAAAACAGGGCGCTGCGTCTTGTCTGCGGACGCCCCCTGTTATGCAGCAAGTTATGCGGCAACAATCACGCCTGGCCTCGCTGGTGCATGTACCAGTCGTAAATGGCATCGGCACTGGTAAACCAGACATCCGCCTTGCTCAGGATATAATCACAGGCGGCGGCGAAATATTTGATCCGGTGCGGTACGCCCATGATATAGGGATGGATGCTCATGGACAGGATGCGCGGCTGGCTGGCGCCCTCGGCATGGAGTTGATCACACTGATCTTTCACCCGTTGCAGCCAGATATCCGATGTGTGCTGATGCACGACCATCATGGGTAAATCGCTCAATTCCAGGCTGTACGGCATTGCCATGATCGGCGCATGACGGGTACGCATCATCACCGGATGCTCATCCAGCGGCCAGTCGCAGACATACTTAAACCCCGCCGCCGAGAGGTAATCCAGCGTATCCAGCGTCTCATGCAGCCCGGGGCCGAGCCAGCCTTTGGGGGCGCTGCCAGCATAGTCCCGCAAGGTGGCGAAGGCGTTGGTGATCTCTTCTTGCTGATCAGCCACAACGTGCATGGCGGCCTGGGCAAAGCCATGCCCCATGAACCCCCAGCCCGCATCACGCATCGCCCGGGCAACCGGCTCTGTGGCGCCGAGGCAGACCGCAGCATTGATCGCTGCCGTGGCGGTCAGATCGCGCTCGACCAGGGCATCCATAATGCGCCAAACCCCCACCCGCATCCCGTATTCATGCCAGGCCCAGTTGGGAATATTCGGCACTGTTGCAAGGCCGGCAGGGGCGGTGACGTACTCGCGCGCCACCGGCTTGTTAATATCCCACGCCTCCACATTCACCACCAGATACACCGCCATCCGGGCCTGATCCGGCAGGATTAATTTCTCCCGCCGAGGCATGGCAGCGTAGTCAAAGCGCTCGTGCGGCAGCATAGACCGGCCTGGGTTACAAGATGGCCGGCTGTTCAGACAGCCCGCCGCCGGCATCCTGATCGCATGGGGGCGAGTCAATTCCTGGATGATACGGTTGGTAGCGAGTGGTGCGCTGTTGCGGTACCCGACCGGCGGTACGGATCAGATCCCGCATGGCCGCGGGCACAAATTCCTGCCCATGACTGGCGCCGGCGGCCCGGCTGATGCTCTCATTCATCAAGGTGCCGCCCAGATCGTTCACTCCGGCACGCAGCACCTGCATCACCCCCGCCATGCCCAGCTTGACCCAGGAGGCCTGAATGTTCCTGATCAGCGGATGCAGGGCGAGCCGCGCCACCGCGTGCATGAGCAGGGTCTCGCGAAACGTCGGGCCCGGGCGGCTGCGGCCTTTTTTGTACAGCGGTGCCTGCATGTGTACGTAAGGCAGCGGCACAAATTCGGTAAAACCGCCGGTCTCAGCCTGCAAATCACGAATACGCAGCAGGTGTCGCGCCCAGTGTATCGGGCGTTCTACATGACCGAACATGATCGTGGCCGTTGTGGTCAGGC
>CAXMWX010000008.1:0-34004 GCA_963422205.2 Gammaproteobacteria bacterium
GCCGGACTTCATCAGCCTGGTTGAGAAAAACTCGCCCGCCGTGGTGAAGATCAGCTCAGTATCAAAACCGCCGACTGGCAAGGGCAAGGGGGGCAAGCTGCCGGAGCAATTCAGGATCCCTGACTTGCCGGAGAACAGCCCTTTTAATGAATACTTCCGGCGTTTTTTTGAGCAACTGCCGGAAGATCAGAACAATTTTCGCCGCCCCCCCTCGCAGGGCTCCGGCTTTATTATTTCCAAAGACGGCTATGTGATCACCAATTATCATGTCATCCGAAATGCAGAACAGGTGCTGGTCAGGTTAAATGACAGGCGGGAGTTTGTCGCTGAGGTGATCGGTGCGGATGAGCGCAGCGACATTGCGGTGCTGAAAATTGCAGGCAATGATTTGCCGCTGCTTGATTTGGGCACGTCTGCGGATTTGAAGGTGGGGGAGTGGGTGTTGGCCATCGGCTCGCCGTTCGGTTTTGACTATTCAGTCACCCAGGGCATCATCAGTGCGATTGGCCGCAATCTGCCGAATGAAAGCTATGTGCCCTTTATCCAGACCGATGTGGCTATCAATCCGGGCAATTCCGGCGGGCCGCTGTTTAATCTGGATGGCCAGGTCATCGGGGTCAATTCACAGATATTCAGCGGCACCGGCGGTTACATGGGATTATCTTTCGCTGTCCCCATTGATGTGGTGAAAAATGTGTACACCCAGTTACGCACCAAGGGCAGGGTGTCTCGTGGCTGGTTAGGGGTGTTGATCCAGGATGTGACCGGAGATCTGGCCGAATCATTTGACATGGACAAACCGATGGGCGCACTGGTTGCCCGGGTGCTGGCGGACAGCCCCGCTGCTGCTGCGGGTTTTGAAGTGGGTGATGTGATCGTGGGTTATGATGGCAGCGAGGTGGCCTTCTCATCCGACCTGCCGCCCATGGTCGGTGCGACCGGCGTGGATAAAAATGTTCCGGTGGAGATTATCCGGCGTGGCGAGAGCAAGACCTTGCGGGTCGTGATCGCCGAACTGCCGGAGACCAAAGAAACACTTGCCCAACAACGCAAGCCCGCAGAACAACAAGAGACGCCGGATAATAAGATGAGGATCGTTGTTGCCGATCTCAACGATGCGATGCGTACTGATCTGAAGCTGCCCAGGCACGGCGTGTTGGTCAAACAGGTGATGGACGGGCCGGCCCGACAGGCCGGGATACGTGAGGGCGATGTGATCATGATGGTGAATAACAAGCGCATCAACGATGTCGCCCATTTCACCCGCCTGATCGCCGGGCTGCCTGAAAATAAATCCATACCCGTGCTGATCCAGCGGCGTGGTGCCCCGACCTTCCTCGCCCTCAAGCTGGAATAGTCCCCGTGCCGCTGGAGCTGTTTTTATACAGCAAAGCCGCCTGTGAGCCGTGCCAACATGCCGAAGTGCTGCTCGCCTCGCTTGCCAGTCGGCATCAGTGTGTCTGTCATGTCATCAAAATTGATGGGGATGCCGAGTTGCTGCACCGCTATGGTGCCCGCGTTCCGGTATTGGAACATCGCCACAGGATCATCAGTGAATCGGGGGTGGTGCGTGCCGAGGTGGAGGGCTGGCTGAACCAGCACAGCAAACAACTGCCTTGCCGTTGATACCCATCGGGTTAAGCAGCAGGCTGTCCAGTTCTCTTCGGCGCATTTTTTGCCCATTTTATCTTATCGTATGAATACGCTAGAATCGCCCGCATTCACGTAACCTGTCGCCGTCTCACATCCAGATGAATAGCATGGAGCGTATAAGAAACTTCTCGATCATTGCCCATATTGATCACGGCAAATCGACCCTGGCTGATCGGTTTATCCAGCATTGCGGGGGCTTGTCTGCGCGCGAGATGTCAAAACAGGTGCTCGATTCCATGGAGCTGGAGAAAGAGCGGGGGATCACGATCAAATCACAAAGCGTGGCCCTGCAATACCACAGCCAGTCCGGCGAGCCGTACCAGTTCAACATGATTGATACCCCCGGTCATGTGGATTTTAGTTATGAGGTGTCACGTTCGCTGTCGGCCTGTGAGGGCGCCTTGCTGGTCGTGGACAGCGCACAGGGGGTGGAGGCACAGACGGTGGCGAATTGTTTTTTAGCGATAGAGAATGATCTTGCCGTGATTCCGGTAGTGAACAAAATTGATCTGCCCGCCGCTGATCCGGCGCGAATCATTAAGGAAATAGAAGAGATCATCGGGCTGGAGGCCGACCAGGCATTGCAGGTCAGCGCCAAGACCGGGGCCGGTGTGCCGGCCTTGCTGGAGAGCCTCATTGAGCATATTCCCGCACCGGCAGGCGATCCGAATGCCCAAACCCGGGCGCTGATCATTGACTCCTGGTTTGATAATTATCTGGGGGTGGTCTCGCTGGTGCGTATCATCGATGGCAGATTGCACAAGGGGCAAAAAATACGAGTGTTTTCAACGGCACAGGACTATATCATTGATGAGCTGGGCGTGTTCACCCCCAGAAAAAGTCCGAGGGGGCAGCTTGCCTGTGGCGAAGTGGGGTATGTGATTGCCGGTATCAAGGAAATCGCCGGCGCACCGGTGGGTGATACCATCACCACAGCCCGGCAACCAGCCTTAACGGCCTTGCCCGGCTTTGCCACGGTCAAGCCCCGGGTCTTTGCCGGTGTGTTTCCGGTCACCTCGGCGGCGTTTGAGGATTTGCGTGAGGCATTGGCCAGGCTGCGCTTAAATGATGCCGCCCTGCACTATGAACCGGAGACCTCAGGGGCCCTGGGGTTTGGGTTTCGTTGCGGGTTTTTGGGGATGCTGCATCTGGAAATCATACAGGAGCGGCTGGAGCGAGAGTACGATCTTGATCTGATTACAACCGCGCCCACGGTGGTCTATGAAGTGGAGACCACGGCGGGCGATACCCTGTATATCCATAACCCCGCCGACTTGCCGGGCACGGACAGGATGACGGCCATCCGGGAACCGATCATCCAGGCAGACATGCTGCTGCCATCGGATTATCTTGGCCCGGTGATCGCCCTGTGTATTGAAAAGCGGGGCTGGCAGAAAAAGCTGCACTATGTCGGCAAGCAGGTGGCGCTGGCCTTTGAGCTGCCGTTGAGCGAAATCGTGTTAGACTTTTTCGACCGATTAAAATCCGCCAGCAAGGGCTATGCGTCATTTGACTATCACTTTGTCAGGTATCAGCCAGCACCGCTGGTGAAACTGGATATACGCATCAATGGTGAGAAGGTGGATGCCTTGTCGAGTATTGTGCATCGGGACCTGGCACAGCGACGGGGCCGGGAGTTGACCGAGAAGATGCGGGAGTTTATCCCGAGACAGATGTATGAAGTGGCGATCCAGGCGGCCATCGGCTCAAAAATCATTGCCCGGCAGACGGTAAAAGCGCTACGCAAAAACGTCACCGCCAAGTGTTATGGCGGCGATGTCACACGAAAACGCAAGCTGCTGGAAAAACAGAAAGCCGGGAAACGCCGGATGAAGCAATTTGGCACGATCGAGATCCCACAAACGGCTTTTATGGCGATACTGCACGTTGGTAAAAATTCATGAATTTTGATTTCTCCCTGTTATTGCTCATCTTGACAACCGGCAGCGGCCTGATCTGGGCGGCGGATGCCTGGTTTTTTGCCCCGCAGCGCCGGGTGCTGGCCGGTACCGAGACCTGCCCTGACCCTGCCGTGGTTGATTATGCGCGTTCTTTTTTCCCGGTCTTTTTACTCGTGTTGCTGTTGCGCTCTTTTCTGTTTGAGCCGTTTCGTATTCCCTCAGATTCCATGACGCCCACCCTGCTGCACGGTGATTTTATCCTGGTCAATAAATTCGACTATGGGATCCGCCTGCCGGTCGTGAATGAAAAAGTGGTTGATCTGGGCGAGCCGGCACGGGGGGACATTGTGGTTTTTCGCTACCCGGTGGACTCGAAAACGCCGTATATCAAGCGGGTGATTGGTGTGCCGGGGGATCATGTGGTCTATAGAAATAAAAAACTCACCATCAATGGCAAGGAGATGCCCTTGTCGCTGACCGGTGTTTTCCACACCGATGGCATTGCCAGGGATAATAATGGCATGTATGAATACCGGGAGCAGCTTGGCCCCCTGCAACACAATATTCTCATGTTGCCACCGGACTATCCGGCGATGATGAGTGATAATGTGGATCTGATCGTCCCGGAGGGCAGCTATTTTGTGATGGGGGATAATCGGGACAACAGCAAGGACAGCCGCTACTGGGGGTTTGTCCCGGATGAGAATCTGGTTGGCCGGGCCTTCTTTATCTGGATGAACTGGAGCAGTGGCGGGCTGCTTAAATTCAACTCCTGGGATGTTGCATGGGACAGAATTGGCTCAAGAGTGATATAATCGCTGCCATGTTATCAGTAGATGAGGTAACTAACTACCAGCCAGCAGTGAAGATTTTACTGAAACTAACCGAGAGGTATCACAGATGAGAAAATCCTTCCACAACCAAAGCGGCATATCATTTCTGGGGCTTGTGCTTGTGCTCGGCCTGATTGCCATCATGACGCTGTTCGCCTTGCGCCTCTTCCCGCTGTATACACAAAAGTTTGCGGTTATTACCTCCATGAACACGGTGGCCGCCCGGCCTGAGGTAGTGTCCGGGTCAAAACAGGAGATTGCCAAATTGCTGGAGAAAAATTTCAGCATTAACAGTGTCACAGCAATCCCCAACAGCACCCGGGAGATCAGAAAACACATGAAGATCATCAAGCACAAGGATGGTTCGCCTCCCACCCTGCAAATATTTTTTGAAATGGACAATGTCTTGGTTGCCGATATCTTCTTAAAGCTCAACTTCCAGCATGAGGTGCCATTGACAGGACCTTGAGGTGGCCGGGCAACTCGTTCAATTTGGCAAGCAGCTTGGTTATCAATTTAAGGATACGGCATTACTTAACCTCGCCTTAACTCACAGGAGCCATAAAAAACACAATAATGAGCGGCTTGAATTTCTCGGTGATTCAATCCTGGGTTTTGTGATTGCCGAGGGCCTGTTCAGCAAATTTCCCACGGCCGATGAGGGTCAGCTCACGCGCCTGCGCGCTTCATTAGTGAAAAAGGAGACGTTGGCCAAAATCGCCCGGGGGATTGATCTGGGCGCACACATCACGCTGGGCACCGGTGAGAGACGGGCAGGCGGCTGGCGCCGGGAATCCATCCTGGCGAATACGGTCGAGTCCATCTTCGGGGCGATCTATCTGGATGCGGGCTTTTGTGAATGCCGCCGTGTGATCAACACGCTGTATCAGGTATTGCTGGATGAGATCACGCTTGAGCATATTCACAAAGATGCGAAGACACAGTTGCAGGAATATCTACAGGCCAGGAAATTGCCGCTGCCCGCCTATGAGATCATCAAACAGACGGGCGAGGATCACGACAAGACCTTCTCTATCAAGTGCTGTGTTGTCGGTATGGATGAGTCTGTCATCGCTGAAGGGACGAACAAGCGCATGGCTGAACAAAGAGCCGCCGACAAGATGATAGCCTTGCTGAACTCACAACACACCTGACAGCCGGTCAGTTGCATGTCGCAAGGCAGACAGTTCAAAACCGGCTATATTGCCATCATCGGGCGTCCAAACACGGGCAAATCGACTCTGCTCAATGCCCTCATCAAGCAGAAGATCAGTATCGTCTCCAGAAGGCCGCAGACCACCCGCTGGCCGGTGCAAGGCATAAAGACCACAGCAAGCGGCCAGTTGATCTTCATTGACACGCCAGGCTATCAGACAAAACACACCGCTGAGGTAAATCGCCTGATGAATCAGGAGGTGGTGAACAGCCTGTCGTATTGTGATGCGGTGGTGTGGGTATGCACTGCCCTGAAATGGCAGGCGGAAGAGCAGCTGATGTTACCCTTGCTGGGCAACAGGCGCTCGCCGGTTATTTTACTGCTGAACAAAGTGGATCAGGTAACAGACAAACGTACCCTGCTGCCGTTTGTTGAGAAGCTACGCAGGGTTTATACATTTGCCGAGATCATGCCGCTGTCTGCAAGAAGGCGCAAAGATGTCGACCGGCTGGAGCGAAAACTCCATGCGTATATGCCGATGCGTGAGCCGGTGTATGCCGCTGATAGAATCACGAACAAAAGTGTGCGCTTCATCGTTGCTGAGTGCCTGAGAGAGCAGATGTTTTTGCAGCTGGGTGATGAGCTGCCGCACAAGACGACAGTGACGATAGACAGCTATGATGAAGGGCCTCAGCTGGTGGTAATCCATGCCACGATATGGATAGCAAGCGAATCCCACAAGGGCATGATCATTGGTGAGAAAGGGGCAAGATTACGACAGATTGGCCAGGCCGCCCGGGCAGAGATGCAGCGCTTGCTGGATAAAAAAGTCGTGTTGAAGAGCTGGATAAAATTAAAGCCAAACTGGCGCGATGACATCAACGCCCTGAAACAACTGGGCTATGTCGAATCGGGCTGACCATGCGTGTCGAACTGCATCCCTGTTATGTGCTTCACGGCAGAAAATACCGTGAGACGAGTTTGATTTTAGACATATTTTCAGCAGAGTTTGGCAGGCTGCGTCTGGTTGCCCGGGGCGGTCGAAAAGAAAAGAATAACAAACGTGCCCTGATGCAGGTCGGCCGGCCGGTAAACATGGCCTGGACGATACGCAAAGAGATGGGCACCCTCACAGCCATCGAGCCTGCCGGCCCGCCGTGGCATCTGGCCGGGCGCCTGTTGCTGGCCGTTTTTTATATGAACGAGTTGCTGGTCAGGCTGTTGCATCAGCATGAACCCCATGGCGGGCTTTTTTCAGCCTATGAAGCGGCCCTGGCCGCCCTGGCTAATCAGGCCGATGAAGAGGCCGTGTTGCGTATCTTTGAAAAGCGGCTGCTGGCAGCGTTAGGTTACGGCCTGGTATTGGCTACAGACAGTGACGGCAATGCCATTCAACGGCTGGGCGATTATCAGTATCATCTGCAAACAGGGCCGGTGCAGTGCAGGCCGGGAAGCGATAACATCGTCTCCTGTACGGGCAAAACACTGCTGGCCCTGGCCGATGAGGACCTGGCAGATGCAGACAGCAGGCGGCAGGCAAAGCGGTTGATGCGGTATGTGCTGGGCGATCTCCTGGGCGATAAAAAGCTGGCCAGCAGGGTGCTCTACCAAGCCTATCTGCATAACAGAAGCCCGCATGATCAGCCGGCAGGATGAGCATGGCCACCGTGATAAAACCGATCAAACTGGGCGTTAATATTGATCATATTGCCACCCTGCGCCAGGCACGATTAACGCCGTATCCCAATCCTGTCAAGGCGGCGGCGATCATCACCCGGGCTGGGGCGGACTCGATTACGGTACACCTGCGTGAAGACAAGCGACACATACAGGATGATGATGTTATCCGGTTGAAAGAGGAGTTACGCCTGCCATTGAATCTGGAAATGGCCGTGACCGAAGGGATGCTGCGGTTTGCCGAGCAGGTTCAGCCGGCCTATTGTTGCCTGGTGCCTGAGAAGCGTGATGAGCTGACCACCGAAGGCGGCCTGGATGTTACCGGGCAGGGGGAGAGGATTCGTGCTGCTGTGGCACGTTTGCAGCAGGCCGGCTGTCAGGTCTCTTTATTCATTGATGCCGATGAGCAGCAGATTGATTCTGCGGCGATGACCGGCACTGACATGATAGAGCTGCATACCGGCCCCTATGCCGAGGCCAGCACCCCTGCCGGGCGCAAGGCCGAATTGAGCAAAATAGCCACCGCCACAGATCATGCCATCTCATGCCGGTTGCAGGTCAACGCCGGGCATGGCCTGAATTATGATAACGTGCAGCCAATCGCCACCCTGCCAGCGCTTGCTGAACTGAATATTGGTCATGCCATCATTGCCAGGGCGGTCTTTACCGGCCTGGAAAATGCGGTGCGAACGATGCACAAGCTGATGTCCACAGCACGTACAGGAAACGGGCATGGCGAATGATGCTGTCAAGAATGAGGTAAATAAACGCCGTACCTTTGCCATTATCTCCCATCCAGATGCGGGCAAGACCACAGTCACCGAGCAGCTATTGCTCTATGGCGGTGCTATTCAACTGGCGGGCACGGTGAAGGCGAGAAAAGCCGCCCGTCATGCCACCTCTGACTGGATGCAGATGGAGAAGGAACGGGGAATCTCTATCAGCAGTGCGGTGATGCAGTTCATCTATCAGGGCAAAATTATCAATTTGCTGGATACGCCCGGCCATGCCGATTTTTCTGAGGATACCTACCGCACCTTGACCGCCGTTGATTCCGCCCTGATGGTCATCGATGTTGCCAAGGGGGTGGAAGAGCGCACGGTCAAGCTGATGGATATCTGCCGTTTGCGTAACACGCCTATCCTGACATTCATCAACAAATTAGACCGGGAAGGCAAAGAGGCGGTAGCCCTGCTGGATGAAATTGAACAGGAGCTCGCCATTGAATGCGCCCCGGTGACCTGGCCTGTCGGGATGGGCAACCGCCTTCTGGGCATCTATCACATCCCGAACGATGAGATCATCCTGTATAAAAAAAACACGGAAACACCATCTGCCCATGTCATTAAAGGGCTGGCAAGCGAGCAGGCAAAACACCTGTTGGTTGAGCAGTACGCCCCGGTGGTTGAAGAGATCGAACTAATCAAGGCCGCCTGCCCGTCTTTTTCCCGGCAGGATTATCTGACCGCCCGCCAGACCCCGGTGTTCTTCGGCACGGCACTGCATAATTTTGGCGTGGCCGAGATGCTGCACTACCTGATTGAGTATGCGCCCGCCCCGGTGTCCCGAAAGACCCGGCAACGCACCGTGTTGCCTGATGAGGATATGTTCAGCGGCTTTGTCTTTAAAATCCAGGCCAATATGGACCCCGCCCACAGAGACCGCATCGCCTTTTTGCGGATCTGCTCCGGTGTGTTCAAAAAAGGGATGCGTATTCGGCATGTCCGGTTAAACAAAGACATCCAGGTAAGTCAGGCCCTGACGTTCATGGCGGGTGAGCGTGCCGCCACAGAGCAGGCCGGCCCCGGCGATATTCTGGGCCTGCACAATCACGGTACCATCCAGGTAGGGGACAGTTTCAGCCAGGGCGAAGTGCTGAAATTTACCGGCATACCACATTTTGCGCCGGAGTTGTTTCGCCGGGTGCGGCTGCGTGATCCGATGAAGTCCAAGGCCCTGCTGAAGGGCTTGCTACAACTGGGCGAGGAGGGCGCTATCCAGGTATTTCGCCCGCTAAGCTGCAACGATCTGATTGTCGGGGCGGTGGGTATGTTGCAATTTGAAGTCGTTATCTGGCGCTTGCAGACAGAATACAAAGTCGATTGCAGTTACGAACCGGTGCCGGTGGCCACGGTGCGCTGGATAAGCTGTGCCGATGCAAAGCAAATACAACACTTCAAGGCCCGGTTAGCGGATAACATTGCGCTGGATGGCGGGGATTATCTGACCTATCTTGCCCCGACCAGCATCAACTTAACTCTGACCATGGAGCGCTGGCCGGAGATCAGTTTTCATGCCACACGTGAGCATAGCGGGGAGATACCGCCATAACATCAGGCATGTCTTCGTGCCTGTGTATACTGCCAGCTTGCGTTTGCTGCCGATAAGCCGGGGCAGGGCAGGTGGCTGTCAGGTGGCGCGCCGGATAACATCAAATCAAGCGCACGCATCGGCCAGTCAATGCACACATCACCGCCGTTGCCGTTGCAGGGGCATGGCCGGCATTTCGCATGGCTGTGCATTGTCAGTATCTTAGGTATCCGAATGAGGGCCGGGCAGGGAGAGCGCTGATTCTGCTGCTTCTGTGGCGGGCCTGCCGTCATTTCCCTGCCTGTTTCCCTTAATATTTTCCTGGGGGGCCGTCACGGCGCTGTGCTTGCTGGCAGCGGTATCAGGTGATTTCACATCGGCTTTGACCGCTGTTTGCACGGTGCTGCCGGACATCGTGCCAGGCTCGGCGTCCCTGTCAGCGGGGGTGCTTGCCATGGGATCAGGTGTCGCTTTTTGGACGGGCTCGCCGGTCATCTCGTCCGCCTTTGCCGGTTGGTTGGACTGATGATTTCTTTGCGGGTCACGATGTGCGCTGCTCTTCCGGTTCTGCTGACGGTTGCCATGGCGCTGACCACCGCTGCGGTTACGTTGATTGCGGCTACGGTTATAGGTGTTGTCGTTATCTTGTGTTTGTGTCGTGCTGTCAGCCGCATTCTGCCTGTGTTGGCGAGGTGCCCCCCGGCGCTGATTGCGGGTGCTGCTGCCACGGCGCCGACGGCGGCGATTCGTCTGTGTCGTTCGATCACCAGGGCTGTGTGTGTTCTCCTCCTCAGCGGTCTTGTCTTCCGTCCCGAACAGGCTGCCAAACAAGCGGGAGACCAGGCTCTTGCCCGTGCTGGTTTGCTGCGGGGCGGGCTTGCTGTGTATGGTCTGGGTGACTGCCGGTTTTTCCACCGCCCGGGCGGATTCACCCGACAGCGTATCGAGGATGTTGTCCTGTTTTTTATCGGCCAGCTCATAACTGCTTTTCTGCTGCCTGTCCTGTTCCATATCGGAAATTTTGTAGCGAACCACCCTGTACTGCGGCGTTTCCATCTGTGCATTGGGGACGATCACGATGGCCACATCCAGCCGTTCTTCAAGTTCACGCAGGGATGTGCGTTTTTCATTCAACAGGAAGGTGGCCGCATCGACTGGCAGTTGGGCGGTAATACGTCCGGTCAAGTCCTTCATGGCCTCCTCTTCAATGAAGCGCAACACCGCCAGCGATAGCGATTTCACATCCCGTATGGTGCCTTGGCCATCGCAACGCGGGCAAGGGATATGGCTGGATTCGCCCAAGGATGGGCGCAATCTCTGTCGCGACATTTCCAGTAAACCAAAGCGTGAGAGTCGGCCAATCTGTACCCGGGCACGATCCACGCGCATGGCATCTTTCAGCCGCCCCTCAACGGCACGCTGGTTTCTGTTTTGCATCATGTCGATGAAGTCGATGACGAACAGCCCGCCCATGTCGCGGATACGTAACTGCCTTGCGATCTCATCAGCCGCCTCCAGGTTGGTGTTCAGCGCCGTCTCCTCAATGTCATCGCCGGCGGTTGCACGGGCCGAGTTGATGTCGATCGAGGTGAGCGCCTCGGTATGATCGATCACCAGAGAGCCGCCTGAAGGCAGTCGCACCTCGCGCGCAAAGGCGGTCTCGATCTGTCCTTCAATCTGGTAGCGGCTGAACAGCGGCTCGGTCTCGCAATATAGCTTGAGTTTATCAAGGTTATGCGGCATGACCTGGTGCATAAACTCACGCGCACGATCGAAAATATTCGCATCATCAATCCATATCTCCGCAATATCGTTACGCAGATAATCCCGAATCGCACGGATAATCACCTCGCTTTCCTGATAGATCAGAAAAGGGGCGCTTTTCTTGCTGGCGGCGACCTTGATAGATCTCCACAGGGTGAGCAGATAGTCCAGGTCCCATTGCAGCTCTTCGGCACTTTTCCCCACGCCCGCGGTACGCATGATCAAGCCCATGCCCTGCGGCACCTCCAGCGTACTCATCGCCTCCCGTGCTTCCGAGCGATCACTGCCGCCGATTTGCCGGGAGACACCGCCGGCGCGCGGGTTATTCGGCATCAGCACACAATAACGCCCGGCCAGGCTGACAAAGCTGGTCACCGCCGCCCCCTTGTTGCCGCGCTCTTCCTTTTCCAGTTGAATAATCATCTCCATGCCCACGTCCAGGGTTTCCTTGATATTGACCCGGCCGCGATTGTGTCCCTGATTGTGTCCTTGGGTTTTATCATCAAGCAGGTGGCGGGCAATTTCCTTGAAGGGCAGAAAACCGTGACGTTTGGCGCCATAGTCGACAAAAGCAGCTTCCAGGCTCGGTTCAATACGGGCAACGCGGCATTTGTAGATATTGGATTTTTTCTGCTCCCTGCCCGTGGCTTCGATATCCAGGTCGTAAAGTTTTTGCCCATCCACGAGCGCCACCCGCAACTCTTCCGGCTGCGTGGCATTAATCAACATTCTTTTCATTGTTATTTCCTTAAAATCATGTGCCCGCCCGTGCGGCGGCCAGGCCCCTGACCCGTGCATTTACTGACAGCAGGCCAAGCTGCCCAGTCACATTGGCCGTTCAGCCAGGGGCTAGTCGTACTGAAAATCTGACCCCAGAACAACCCCGGGTAATCCAGGGCAACCCCCAGGGTGCCTGTATCGTTGCACGGCGTAAGTTGTGCGCTGCAAGATACATCCCTAAGTGAATCTGCTGGATGAGGGGGCAAACGGCGCAACCAGTCGGCGTGCCGCTCGGATGGTTACATCTGTTACCCGCTGCATCACATAAAGACAAATGCCCTTTGATCGCTTATCCTGCAGGCTGGTCAATCCGCTGGATTGACGGGCTTACTATACCAAGCCTGGCCTTGGGCGGCAATGCAAAAATTCCTACATGTCTCGGATTATTAACAGGAAATCGAACCTTCTCAGGATGGATTCCGAACATGCCGGACGGCGGATTGATAATTTTCTGCTGGCATATCTTAACAGCCTGCCCAAAAGTCGGGTCTATCAGATGCTGCGGCGGGGTGAAGTGCGGATCAATGGAGGTCGGATAAAACCGGGCTATCGGCTGCAACCCGGCGATCAGCTGCGCCTGCCGCCCGTCAGATCAGCACAACCGCCCAGGGCCAGCCGGCCACCGGAGCACCTGCTGGGGTTGATCAAAGACAGCATCATCTACCAGGACGCCAACGTGCTGGCCATCAACAAGCCGGCCGGCCTTGTGGTACACAGCGGCACGGGGGCGCCGCTATGGCGTCATTGACTTGCTGCGCCATACCATGCAGGCAGACAAGGCAGAGTTGCAACTGGTACACCGGCTGGATCAGGACACCTCCGGCTGTCTGTTGCTGGCACGCAACATGCCCACCTTGCGCCGGCTGCATGCGGCCTTCCAAGCGGGTGAGATAGACAAGACCTACCAGGCCCTGCTTGTCGGTGTCATGCAGCCGCGGCGGGAGACTGTTGCCGTGGCGTTGACCACGAACCGCCAGGTGGCGGGGGAGCGCATGGTAGCGGTTGATCCGGCGGGCAAAGAGGCGGTGTCCTGTTTTCAACGCTTGCAGCGGTTCGCCGATACCAGCCACGTCCAGATCACGCCAAATACCGGCAGAACGCACCAGATTCGCGTCCATGCGCGCTATCTGGGTCATCCGGTGGCTGGCGATCGAAAATATGGCGATAAAGCGGCCAACAAGCGGCTGCGCCAACGCGGGTTGAAGCGGATGTTCCTGCATGCCAGCGAACTGTGCTTTCCAGACCCGCTGACAGGCCATCAGCGCTGCCTGAAGGCCGACTTGACGGCGGATTTACAGGCCCTGCTAAAATCGTATACTGAATGAAAAATAACCTAAAACATCAACTACTTGCGCCCCTCTGTCCTCTGACCTCCGTCCTCTGTCCTCCGTTATGGATTGTCTGTCAGAGTTCATAGCATGTATACTGTCGTGATGCACAACGGCGGTAACACCAATGGATAACAACACACCAGAACAACAGACCACCCCCCGGCCCGGGGCAGCACCGGATGAGCAGGCAATCGTCAACCGGATTGCCCGTGAGTTTCTGCATGAACAACGTCTGGCCAGACGCTGGGGGATTGGTTTTAAGCTGTTTATCAGCCTGTATTTACTATCATTTTTTGTCATTTACCTGGCAGAGCGCACTGGCGGCATTGATGCGGAGATCAGCACAGATGGGCATACCGCACTGATTGACATCAGCGGGGCGATCGCCAGCACCACAGAGGCGAATGCGGATGATGTAACCCGGGGTCTCAGGCGTGCTTTCGAAGATGAGAACACCCGGGGCCTCATCATCCGTATCAACAGCCCCGGCGGCAGCCCGGTGCAGTCGGGGTATATCAATGATGAGATCATGCGCCTGAAGCAGGCACATCCTGATATTCCCGTGTATGCGGTGATCGGCGATATCTGCGCCTCCGGCGGGTATTACATCGCCTCGGCGGCGGATTATATCTACGCTGACAAGGCCAGCCTGGTGGGATCGATCGGTGTGATCATGGCCGGTTTCGGCTTTGTTGAGGCGATAAAAAAACTCGGCATCGAACGCCGGGTGATGTATGCCGGTGAAAACAAGGCCTGGCTGGACCCCTTCAGCCCGCTAAAGCCAGGCGAAGTCGTGCATACCGATGCCTTGCTGGATGACATCTACCAGCAATTTGTGGAGGTGGTGAAGGCCGGGCGGGGCGACCGGCTGGCCGATGATGAGCAGATATTTTCCGGCCTGATCTGGACGGGTGAACAGTCGGTGGCGCTGGGGCTGGTGGACGGGCTTGGCAGCCCCGGTTATGTTGCCAGAGAGCTGATCAATGCCGAGCATATCGTTGATTTCAGCTATCGGGACAACCTGCTGGAACGGTTTGCCAAACAGATCGGGGCAAGCCTCTATAATCATTTTATGAGTCAAAATTATTTTCAATATAAATAGATAGTTAAAATATTTATTTAAGGTAAATTCAAGCCCTGGGCGCGCAATAATTCAGCCGTTTTTATCAACGGTAAACCGACCAGTGCCGTGCTGTCTTCGGTCAGTACGGACTGGAACAACGTGATGCCATAGCCCTCGGATTTGAAGCTGCCGGCACAATCCCAGGGGCGCTCTTTATCGACATAGCGCTCGATTTCGGCCAGCGACAGGTCACGGAAGCGAACCTCCACGGGCACCACATCCACCTCCACCTGCCGGGTGCTGGCGTTTAGCACACACACACTGGTATAGACCATGACCTTCTCGCCGGATTGCTGCTGTAGCTGGGCGATGGCCGTGTCCTTATCGCCCGGTTTGCCCAGCAACTCGCCGGCGGCAACCACGGCCTGATCAGAGGCAATAACAAGCGCGGGGGATTCCGTCCTGGCGATGGCTTGCGCCTTTTGCAGGGCCAGGCGGTAGACCAGCGCCACTGGCCTCTCGTCTGCTTGTGGCGATTCATCAATCGCCGGTGAGATGCAGCGAAAGTTGCGTATCAGACGCTCAAGCAGGCTTCGGCGATAGCGGGAGGAGGAGGCCAGTATCAGGTGCATGGTAATCATCGGTGCAGTTTTTCAGGTATACCCTCATGGCAACATATAAATGCTTATCAAGTCAATAAGTTAGCACAAGTAACATGTCAGTTTTTCTGGTCAATTTTGCGGCGGGCTTTTTGACAGCCACGCCAACTGTGGCTACACTTGCCCGCCTGATGCCGCCAGAGTTGCCGCCGTTTATTGATCTACTCCGATTGGCTGCTGTCAATGAGACACTCAAGGGGGGCTTGCAGGCAGATAGCATGAACCGCCTCAAGGATGCCGTCAAGCACACCGATGGGATGGCCCAAGCTGTGCTGCGGTTTTTTCAGGACGAGGCGGCCGCTGTGCATGTTCGAGGCACTGTCAGGCTGTGTGTTGAGGTGCTGTGTCAGCGATGTTTGCTGCCCATGAGGCTTGAACTGGCCAGTGCCGTTGCAGTCATGATAGTGGGTGATGAGGCCGACATCCCGCACCATCAGGCGGAGGTTGAGCCGCTGGTACATGATTCGGCGCATGGCGGTGAGCATTTTTATCTGGCAGAGTTTGTTGAGGATGAGCTTTTGCTGGCATTGCCGGTCGCCCCGGTGCATACCGCCCCCCGGTGTACTGCAACGCAGGTGATGCAGCCGCATCGTGCCACGGCGGCGAGTCCGTTTGCCGTGTTGCAGGATTTACTTAAAAGATAAAAACCTTGATAAGGAGTGAAACATGGCCGTTCAAAAAACCAAAAAGTCCAAATCCAGGCGTAACATGCGGCGCTCGCATGATGCCTTGATGCCAGCGACGACTTCCATTGAGCCGACAACGGGGGAGGTACACAGGCGGCATCATGTCAGCGCCGAGGGGTATTATCGCGGCCGCCAGGTCATCCAGACTGCCGATGATTCGGATTAGCCGTGCCCGGCGGCTGGTCTAGCCGTCCACGCCTGCACTAACCGCCATCTGCAACGTACCAGCATGACGATTCGTATTGCCCTGGATGCCATGGGCGGTGATCACGGCCCGGATGAAATCATCCCGGCCGCCTTGCAGAGCCTGAAAAAACACCCGGAGTTGTATCTCTTGCTGGTGGGGCAGAAAGAGGTCCTGGAAGCCAGGCTGGCGTCATTTCCGGCCACGTACAACACACGCTATGAGCTGATTGATGCGCGCGAGCTGGTGACGATGCACGAGCCGCCCTCCCTCGCATTGCGTAACAAAAAAGACTCCTCCATGCGTATCGCCATAGAGCAGGTGAAAAACGGCCAGGCACAGGCCTGCGTCAGCGCCGGCAATACGGGCGCCCTGATGGCCATCTCACGTTTTGTGCTGAAGATGCTGCCAGGTATCGATCGACCGGCAATCTGCACCACCATACCCGGCATTAATGGCGATACCTGCATCCTTGACCTGGGGGCGAATGTGGATTCCGATGCCGAGCAGTTATTTCAGTTTGCCGTCATGGGGGTGGAACTCAGCAGCGCTGTGCATAACATGCCGCAGCCGGCTGTCGGCCTGCTGAATGTGGGTGCTGAGGAGATCAAGGGCAATGACCGGGTCAAACAGGCGGCCTTGTTGCTGACAAACAGCCACCTGAATTATTATGGTTTTGTCGAGGGCAATGATATGTATACAGGCGAAGTCGATGTGATTGTCTGTGATGGTTTTGTCGGCAATGTCGCCCTGAAGGCCAGCGAGGGCGTGGCCGCTTTGCTGACCCATCATGCAAAATCGACTTTTGAGAGTACCTTCTATGGGCGGCTGGCCGCCACGGTCTGCCTGCCCGTGCTGCGGGCAATCAATCAAAAAATTGATCCGCGGCATTATAA
Organism: Gammaproteobacteria bacterium; assembly: GCA_963422205.2. Classification (GTDB taxonomy): domain Bacteria; phylum Pseudomonadota; class Gammaproteobacteria; order Eutrophobiales; family Eutrophobiaceae; genus CAXMWX01. Next base: position 16,894 of record CAXMWX010000008.1, read on the forward strand.
TGGCGCCAGTTTGCTGGGATTACGGGGCATAGTCGTCAAGAGTCATGGCAGTGCCGATCAAATTTCCTTTGCCCATGCCATAGAAGAAGCGATGCTTGAAGTGGAGAAAAACGTGCCGGACCGAATAAACCATCGCCTGGAAAAGCTGCTGGCTGGCGATTAGATCATCATCAGCCGATGTCGTATTCCCGGATCATTGCCACGGGCAGCTACCTGCCGCAACGAATCATGCCCAATGCCGAGCTGGAGGCATTGGTCAATACCTCGGATGCGTGGATACAGAGCCGTACCGGCATACATCAGCGGCATATCGCCGCAGCGGATGAGACGGCATCGACCATGGCCTGTACCGCCGCACAGCGCGCCCTGGCGGCTGCCGACATTGACGTTGACAGCATTGACTTGCTCATCCTGGCCACCTCCACGCCGGATCTGATCTACCCCAGCACCGCCTGCCTGCTCCAGGCCCGGCTGGGCATAAGCAATGCCGCCCCGGCCTTTGATCTGCAAGCGGTCTGCTGCGGTTTTGTGTACGCCCTGAGTGTGGCAGATAAATTTATTCACACCGGGGCAGCGAGCCGGGCGCTGGTGGTCGGCGTGGACATCAACTCCCGGCTGCTTGACTGGCACGACAGAACCACCTGCGTCTTGTTTGGTGATGGCGCCGGGGCGGTGGTGCTGGAACGGTCGGCAGCGCCGGGCGTCTACAAGACCGTGCTGCATGCCGATGGGCGATATGCAAACCTTCTCCAGGTGCCCTCCGGCATCTCCGCCCCCTCGGATGATCCGCATATCCGCATGCAGGGCAGCGAGGTATTCAAGTTCGCCGTCAAGGCGATGGGGGAGATCGTTGATGAGACGCTGGCTGGCACGGGCATCGACCAGGCCGACATCACCTGGCTGGTGCCGCATCAGGCGAATGAGCGCATCATCAGCGCAACGGCGAAAAAACTGAATTTGTCCATGGACAACGTCATCCTGACTGTTGCCGATCATGGCAATACCTCGGCCGCTTCCATCCCGCTGGCACTGGATACCGGCGTCAAGGATGGCCGTATCCGGCGGGATGACATGCTGCTGCTGGAGGCAGTCGGCGGCGGTTTCACCTGGGGTGCTGCCCTCATACGTTATTAAGATGATTTCACATCACCGATGAGTAACAGCATGAATAAACTTGCCTTTGTCTTCCCCGGGCAAGGCTCACAAACCATCGGAATGTGCGCCGACCTGGCCCGCCATAACAGCCTGGTGCAAGAGACCTTTGCGCTGGCTTCGGCAGAATTGGGCTATGATCTCTGGCAACGGGTGCAGGCCGGGCCCGAGGAGGCGTTAAACCGCACCGAAGTGACCCAGCCGGCCCTGTTGAGTGCCAGTTATGCCATCTGGCAGCTTTGGTGCGCCAAGCAGGGGAGGCGGCCGGATGTGGTTGCCGGCCACAGCTTAGGAGAGTACGCGGCGCTGGTGTGTGCCGGGGTGCTGGACTTTACCGCTGCCGTCAGCCTGGTGCAGCAGCGGGGCCGCTTGATGCAGCAGGCGGTACCGGCAGGGCAGGGCGGGATGGCGGCGATCATCGGTCTGGATGAGGCGGCGGTCGACCAGATATGCGATCAGGCGGCGGCCGATGGGGCAGTATCAGCGGCCAATTTCAATGCGCCCGGACAGGTGGTGATCGCCGGCACGGCGGCGGCGGTTGAGCGTGCCTGTGCCGGGGCGAGATCACGGGGTGCAAAGATGGCAAAACCCCTTGATGTCAGTGTGCCAGCCCATTGTGTGCTGATGCAACCGGCCGCCGAGGCGTTTGCCGAGGTGCTGGAAGCCTTGCCGTTCAAGCCGCCGGCAATCCCGATCATCCAAAACACCGATGCCGATGTGAACAGCGACCCCGACATCATCAGAAAGACGCTGTTAGAGCAACTCTACCGCCCGGTGCGCTGGCGGCAATCGGTCTTGAAGATGGCCGGGATGGGGGTGACACAGAGCGTTGAGTGCGGCCCGGGCCGGGTGCTGACCGGGCTGGGGCGGCGTATCAGCAAGGCGATCAATCATCATGCCCTTAACGATGCAGCCACGCTTGAACAAACCCTGCGGGCGGTGGCGGCATGAGGTGTGATCTGAAGTCGCAGACCGCGCTGGTGACAGGGGCAAGCCGAGGCATTGGCAAGGCCATCGCCAGGGCGCTGGGGCAGGCGGGGGCCACCATCATCGGCACGGCCACCAGCACGGCCGGGGCGGAAAACATTACCGCCGAGTTGGCGGCTGCCGATATTCAGGGGCAGGGGCTGGTTCTGGATGTCACCATGCCCGGTGCGATCGATGAATTGCAACAGCACTTGCAGGGCGAGGCAGCTTTTCCGGCCATTTTGGTCAATAACGCGGGGATTACACGGGATAACCTGATGCTGCGAATGCGAGATGATGCGTGGCAGCAGGTGATCGAGACCAACCTGTCTTCGGTTTACCGCCTGAGCAAGCTGTGCCTTCGGCCGATGATGAAGCAACGCTATGGCAGAATTATCAATATCACCTCGGTGGTCGCCTTCTCAGGCAACGCCGGTCAGGCCAATTATGCCGCAGCGAAGGCCGGCATGGTCGGTTTCAGCCGCTCACTGGCAAAAGAAGTCGGCAGCCGGGGTATCACGGTAAATTGCGTGGCACCGGGATTCATCGCCACCGATATGACAGCGGCCCTGCCAGAAGCACAGCAACAGGCATTGCTTGCACAGATCCCGTTAGCGCGTCTGGGCACGGCCGATGAGGTGGCACAGGCGGTTGTGTTTTTGGCATCGGCGGCTGCCAGCTACATCTCCGGTGCGGTTATTCATGTCAATGGCGGGCTGTATACAAGTTAGAATTAATTTTAGATAATTTTTATAATTAACTGTAAAATAAGACTATTTTTATTATTAAAACAAGCGGCTTGCAAGTTGATTATATTTCACTTACCTTACACACGCTTCCAGTAGGCGTAGCATTTAGAGAGGTCTAAAGCAAATGAGCAGTATTGAAGAACGAGTAAAAAAAATCGTGGTTGAGCAGTTGGGGGTGAAAGAAGACGAGGTCACAAGCGAGGCTTCTTTCGTGGATGATTTGGGTGCTGATTCACTGGATACGGTTGAATTGGTGATGGCGCTGGAGGAGGAATTCAAGACCGAGATCCCGGATGAGGAAGCAGAGAAGATCACCACCGTCCAGCAGGCCATTGATTACGTTAATTCAAACCTCGAATAAGCAGCAGAGTTATACACAGAAGGCCGCGCATTGATTGATGGGCGGCCTTTTTCTTGTATATGAGCCAAGCAGCCATGACGAAAAGAAGGGTGGTGGTAACAGGCCTGGGGCTGGTCAGCCCGGTCGGCAATACGGTAAGCGAGAGCTGGCAGACTATCCTCAGCGGCAGGAGCGGCATTGCCCCATTAACGCATTTTGATGTCAGTGCGTATCCGGTGCGCTTTGGCGGCTCTGTCCGCGGCCTGGATGTAACGGCTTATATATCCCCTAAAGAGGCCCGGAAGATGGACCCTTTCATCCATTACGGCATGGTGGCGGGGATTGACGCCTTCCGGGATTCCGGGCTGGAAGTGACCGAGGCCAATGCCACCCGTATCGGCGTGGCCGTCGGGTCAGGCATTGGCGGCCTGCCCGGAATCGAAAAAGGCACCCAGACCCTGCTTGCCAGCGGCCCGCGCCGTATCTCGCCGTTTTATGTGCCGAGTAACATCATCAACATGATATCCGGCCACCTGTCAATCCAGCTTGGTCTGAAGGGGCCGAATTTTGCCATCGTCACCGCCTGCACCACCGGCACACACAATATCGGCGATGCGGCGCGCATCATTGAATATGGCGATGCCGATGCCATGCTCGCCGGTGGGGCCGAGATGGCGACCTCCCCGACCGGGCTGGCCGGTTTTGCCAATGCCAAGGCGCTCTCTACCCGCAATGATGCCCATGAACGTGCCAGTCGCCCCTGGGATATCGAGCGGGATGGCTTTGTTTTAAGTGACGGGGCGGGGGTGGTGGTGTTGGAAGAATACGAACATGCCCGCCGCCGTGGCGCCAACATGTACGCTGAACTGACAGGTTATGGCATGAGCAGCGATGCCTATCACATGACCGCCCCGGCAGAGGATGGTGACGGGGCAAGACGCTGTATGCGGAATGCGCTGGATAATGCGGCGATCAATGCCGATGCGGTACACTACATCAACGCCCACGGCACCTCCACGCCAGCCGGCGATATCGCCGAAAGCCAGGCCATCCGGGCCGTGTTCGGGGAGCATGCAGGGGCCCTTGCGATCAGTTCAACCAAATCCATGACCGGCCACATGCTGGGGGCAGCAGGGGGGGCTGAGGCGATCTTCTCCATTCTGGCGCTGGGCGATCAGATCGCACCACCGACAATCAACCTGGATAGCCCTGATCCGGCCTGTGATCTGGATTATGTCCCCCATACAGCCAGAGACATGGGAATCGATATCGCCATGTCCAATTCCTTCGGTTTCGGTGGCACCAATGGCACACTCATCTTCCAGCGGGTCTGACTTCACTCCCCGCCGTCCACAAGGTCCGGTTGTCCGGTGCAGCCGCTGCGGGCAACAACATAACGGCCAGCCCGGCGGATGATGCTCATCAACGGCCAGGCGACTGATCTCATCAAGGCCACGGAGCGCGCCGTGCAGTTTGGTGATGGCGTATTTGAGACCATGGCGGTGGTGGCCGGGCGGATGTTATGTTTGCAGGCACACCTGGACAGGCTGCACGCCGGGTGTCGGCGGCTGGGCATAGCGGATGTTGACCTGCCGGCTGTGGAAGCAGAGGCAAGGCAGGTGGCCGGGCAACAGCAGGACGGCATCCTCAAGGTGATCATCAGCCGGGGGCAGTCAACAGGTGGCTACCCCATTCCGGCGGAGATCCGCCACACCCGCATGATTGCCTCCCGCCCCTGGCCTGACAGCCCGACCAGTACAACCATCACCGCCTGTCTGTGCCAGATGCCCGCAGGCCGTAACCCGGTGCTGGCCGGGATCAAACACTTAAATCGCCTGGAGCAAGTGCTGGCACGGCGGGAGGTAGAGGCACAGCGGTGTGATGAGGGGATCGTGCTGGATGTGACCGGCGATGTGATCGAAGGCACCGCCAGCAACGTGTTTTTGCTGCATGATAAGACCCTGATCACCCCTGATCTGACATACACTGGCGTGGCAGGCATCGTCCGGGTCGAGGTGCTGCGGCTGGCCGAGCAACTCGGCCTTGATACCGAGGTGCGGCAGGTCAAAGAAAACGAACTACAGCAGGTGACGGCGATGTTCTTTACCAATAGCCTGCGTGGTGTACAGGCGGTGCGGGCCTATGCTGGCAGGACGCTGCGGCTGCCGCCCCTGATCGATACCATCCGTTCACGCTTGCGCCAAGCACAGGTTATCCCGGCTTAACATGAGAAAAATCGCCTGGGTTTTCGGTCTGTCGCTGGTGATCATGGTATCCGTGCTGTACTGGCTGTATCAGGATATCCAGCAGGAATTACGCCGCCCGCTCAAGATCAGCAAGGCTGAGTTACTGCTCATCACACCGGGCCTGTCGCTGGCGGCCATCGCCCGTGAATTACAGGCCAGGGCCTGGCTGGAACAGGCGGATTATTTGATTCTCCATGGTCGCCACAGCGGCGTGGCCGGTTCGATCAAAGCCGGAGAATATGCCATCACTCCGGGCATGACGGCGCTTGAGCTGCTTGATATGCTGGTGGCCGGCAAGGTGGTAGAACATGCGCTGACGCTGGTGGAAGGCTGGACATTTGACGACATCCTGCACGCCATTCAGTCCACACCCCGGTTGCAGCACACCGTAAAATCCTCCGAACCTGCCGCCATCATGCAGGCGATTGGCAAGCCGGGGCAGGCCGCCGAGGGCAGGTTTTATCCTGATACCTACCACTTTCCGACCGGTATGCGTGATGTGGATTTTCTGTCCCGTGCCTATGATAAGCTGGTGCTGGTGTTAGCGGAGGAATGGCAGGGGCGGGCGGCTGATTTACCCTATGCCACGGCCTATGAAGCGTTGATCATGGCCTCCCTGATTGAAAAAGAAACAGCCCTGCCGGAAGAGCGCGCCAGGATTGCCGGCGTATTCGTGCGCCGCCTGCAACACGGCATGCGGCTACAGACAGATCCGACGGTGATCTATGTCCTGGGCAAGCGCTTTGATGGCAACCTCACACGCCAGGACTTGAAAGTCGACTCGCCGTATAATACCTACCGCTACCGGGGGTTGCCGCCGACGCCGATTGCCGCCGCCGGGCGGGAGGCCATCCATGCCGCCCTGCATCCGGCACCGGGCGATGCGCTGTATTTTGTCGCCCGAGGTGATGGCTCTCACCACTTCTCTGCCACGCTCAAGGAGCATAATGCCGCCGTGCTAAAATACCAGTTAAGCAGACGCTCACCATGATCAAGGGAGGCTACTTTATCACCTTTGAGGGCATAGAAGGCGTGGGCAAAAGCACCCAGCTTCAGCTCGCCCATGCTGCGCTTCGTGAGCAACACGGCGATGCCATCGTACTCACACGGGAGCCGGGGGGGACGGCGGCGGGCGAGGTGATCCGTGAATGGCTGTTGCAGGATCATGCCAGCGAAATCAGCGCCATGACCGAATTACTGCTGATCTTCGCTGCCCGTGCACAACATGTGAAGGAGTGCATTTGTCCTGCCCTGGCGGAAGACAGAATCGTCTTGTGTGATCGCTTTACCGATGCCACCTATGCCTATCAGGGCGCGGCACGTGGTCTCGGCCGGCAGGCAGTCGCTGCCCTGGAGAAACTGGTACAGGCCGGGTTACAGCCTCACCTGACCATCGTGCTGGATATGCCCGTGCCGCTGGCGCTACAGCGGGTGCGTACCCGCCAGATCAAACACCCGGGGCAGGATCGTTTTGAAGCCGAACAACAGACATTTTTTCAGCAGGTCCGCCAAGCCTATCTCACGCTGGCCGATGAGCAGCTTGACCGGGTGCATGTGATTGCCGCTGATAGGGATATCGACACGGTGGGCGCTGACATCAAGGCATTGTTTCAGCGTCTGGGGCTGCTGGCATGATCTATCCCTGGCAGGAATCGCAATGGCAGCAGATCAAACAGGTGGCCGACAGCGACCGGCTGCCCCATGCGCTGCTGCTGACCGGGGCTGAAGGCATGGGCATGATGGCGTTTGTGGAGCATCTGGTGGCGTATGTATTATGCCGTGATGCCGCCGATGCGGCCTCCATTCAGGCGTTGCTGGCCGCCGCCACACACCCGGATGTCCGACGGGTTAGGCCGGAAGAGGATGGCAAGCCGATTAAGGTGGAGGCGATCAGGGAGTTGATTGCTTTTATTCAACTCAGCAGCCACAATGGCAGATACAAAATCGCGGTGCTGGCGCCGGCTGAGGCGATGAATCGCAGTGCCGCCAATGCGTTGCTCAAAACCCTGGAGGAGCCGCCCGCCAATGCGCTGCTGGTGCTGTTATCACATCACCCGGCCCGGCTGGCGGCGACGATCAGAAGCCGGTGTCAGCGGCTGCATTTCCCCCCGGCAGAGACGGCGATGGCCATGGCTTGGCTGGGTAGTCGGGGGCTGCAAACACAAGCACTGCCCACGCTGCTTGCATTGGCACAGGGGGCGCCGCTTCAGGTCCTGGCGCTGGATGAGGCGGGGACGTTGGCAGAGTTCCGCCAGATTACGGCCGACCTTATCGCCTTGAAGCATGGGCAGGCTGAGGCGGTGATGATGGCTGAAAAGTGGCTGGCATACGAGGTAAAGCCGCTATTTCACTGGCTGCTCAACCTGTTTGGCATGATGGTCAGGCTAAAATGTATCGGTTTCTCAAGAGATGCGGATAAGTCACAGATAAATAAGGATTTACATCATTTGTCAAATGCACTAGACTTGGCCACTTTACTGGGCTGTTATGATCGCCTGCTGGCGGGTTATTATGCAGCAACCGGGCCGTATAATCTGAACAAACAAGGCCAGCTGGAAGAGTTTATCGCTTATTGGCAGATGCAGTTTACTTGAAACACCGGAGAGAATAACACGTGAGCGCACCGGGCGGCAGAGACCCCAGACAAGGCATTTTATCGCTGACCATACGTGACAAGAGTTCCCTGTATGCCTCGTATATGCCGTTTATCAAAAATGGCGGCCTGTTCATACCGACTGCCAAGCCCTATAAAATCGGCGATGAGGTCTTTATGCTGCTGACCTTGACCGGCAGCAAGGAAAAACTGCCCGTTGCCGGTAAAGTCGTCTGGATCACGCCCAAAGGGGCGCAGGGCAACAAGACGGCCGGTATCGGTGTGCAATTTAGCGAATTGGACAAAGGGGCGACCAGAAACAAGATTGAAAACCAACTGGCCGGTGCACTGAAATCTGACCGGCCCACCCACACCATCTAGCCAGCATGACCAACCCGACACATCGGATAAGCCAGCTTCCCCGCCAGGCATAAGCCGCCACCATGCACACTCCCCTGGTCGATTCCCATTGTCATCTCAACATGATTGAGCATCCTGATGGCACAGCGGCGATCATTGCCAGGGCCAGGGCGGCCGGGGTAGGGCAGATGTTATGCGTGTCTGTCGACCTGCCGTCTTTCCCCGAAGTGAGGGCGCTGGCTGAACAACATGACGATGTCGCCGCCTCCGTGGGTGTGCATCCGAACAGCGCCTGTGCCGAGGAGGTCAGCGTGGCCCGGCTGGTTGAACTTGCTGATGATAACAGCATTGTGGCGATTGGTGAGACCGGGCTGGATTATTTTCGCAGCGAGGGCAACCTGGATTGGCAGCGCCAGCGCTTCCGCACCCATATCCAGGCGGCCAGGGAGATCAACAAACCGCTGATTATCCACACCCGTGAAGCGAAGGCGGATGTGTTGAGAATATTACAGCAGGAAGAGGCCCGGGCGGTGGGCGGTGTGATGCACTGTTTTGTGGAAGATTGGGAGACCGCCGCCGAGGCCATGGCGATGAATTTTATGATCTCCTTCTCCGGTATCGTGACGTTTAAGAATGCGACCCGGCTGCATGAAGTCGCCAGGGCCGTGCCTTTGGAAAATATGCTGATAGAAACCGATTCACCGTATCTTGCCCCGGTGCCGCACCGGGGCAGGCAAAATGAACCCGCCTATCTCGTTCATGTGGCTGAGCGCATAGCGGAGCTGAAAGAGATAGCGGTCGAAAACGTCATTGCCGCCACGACACAGAACTACCATACCTTGTTTCATTAGCCTTGCTGGCGGTTTTAAGGGGAGGCGATGATCTCTGCCACGGCATCCACCGCCTGTTGCAGCTGGGCTTCTGGGGTATAAAAATGCGGTGAGAAGCGAATGCCGCCGCCACGATGCGCGCAGATGATGCCCTCGGCCAGCAAGGCCCTGTGCAGGGCGTGATGATCGGCATCCAGCACCTGAAAGACAAGAATGCCGGCCCGGCGTTGTTGATCTCCGCTGGTCTTGATATGTACGGATTTCAGCCTGGACAGGGCGGCATATAAAACATCGATCTTCTCGGCGATTTGCTGCTCCACCTTGGGGATCCCGACCTCCAGCAACAGGCTTAGGCTGGCTGACAAGCCATGGATGCCCAGCATGTTGGCGCTGCCACACTCATAGCGCCTGGCGCTGCTGGCAGGCGTCCAGCTCATCGCCTCATAATCGCCCGCCTGCTCAACCATGTGCCAGCCGTATTGATGCAGGCGCAGCCGGTCACGCACCGCTGCCCTGCTGTAGAACAGGGCAATGCCCTCCGGCCCCAGCATCCATTTATGCCCGTCAGCCATGACGAAATCCGCCTGGTTGGCCTGCACATCAAAGGCACAGGCCCCCAGGCTTTGAATGGCATCCACGCAGAACAAAATATTATGCGCCCGGCAATGCCGGCCAAGTTTATCCAGCTTGAGACGAAGCCCGCTGGCATATTGCACCGAACTGATCGCCAGGATGCGGGTATGTTCATCACAGGCCGCTATCAGGGCTTGCTCCGGCTCCGGGCAATGCAGGCTGACCTGGCGCAGGGTGACGCCGTGCTTGGCCTGTGCCTCCCAGGGGATGCGGTTGGACGGGAATTCCTCATCGGCACTGACTACATTATCGCCAGCCCGCCAGTCCAAGCCCGCAGCGACCACAGAAATGGCCTCCGAGGTGCTTTTCAGCAAGGCGATATCGTCTGTTGAAGGGGCATTGATTAATGTCTTGAACTGCTGCCTTAGCTCGGCCTCCTTGTCGCTGAAATGCTGCCGATAACGGCTGGCACCATAGCGGACATTTTCAGCAGCAAACCGGGCCACGGCATCGAAGGTGCGCTGAGGCCAGGGGGCGAGTGCTGCATGGTTCAGATAAATCAGCCCGTCTGCCTGCGGGAATTCATTCATGCGCTATGCCGTTTTGTGTTCGGGTAAAAACCGCCATGATGATGCCATGACGGTACGATATCAGCAAAAGCGGCTTATCACCCAAGTCAACGTGTCTGTGCTGCCCCTGGCTTACTGTGTGCATACCTTGGGGGAGGTGCAAGGCCAGCGCGGTATTTTTGCTGCACGGCTGCCGGGGTGAGCCGTTTCGTCTCACAGAAGCAGCGTTTGCCTCAGAGCTTGCAAGGTTCTACGGGGCCATGCGGCAGGTCTAAACGAACAGAATCATCCCTTCCATTTTGTCAACAGTTTGGCGTTCAATGAAATATCAATGTAGACCGGGGAGGTGACGCTTTTCTTGTAAATGCTCACCGTAGTCTGGTCTTTCGCTAATACCAAATTCGCTGTGTCAGGCCGGGTTTTGACGAGATTCCTAAGCGGCTCTTCGATCATTTGCGTGACTTGATGGATGGCTTTATATACGCTGTGCCAGTGCCTGTAATTTTCCAGTGGCGATATGTGGGCATCGCAAAGAAAGGCATAATAACTCCACAAGATAGCCGATATGGCATCTCCCAGGCCCGGGTGAACATACAGCGATTCTAACAAGTCATAATCCTGACTTCCGAACAGCAGATGATCGCCGGTTTGCTCTTCCAGAGAGAAGACAGGGCGTTGTATTTTTCTATTCATATATTTTAGATGTTTAAACAATGCAGATTCTTAAAATCAGCCCTGATTCCACTGGACGATGTCAGCCAGCGGTTTGCGGCTTAACTTCGGCACCCTGGCATCATCTGCCGGGTAGCCCACGGGCAGCAGCAGTACCGGCGTTTCATTGGCCGGCCTGTTTAACAACTCTTTTAAGAAATTCATCGGGTTGGGCGTGTGGGTCAGTGTGGTTAAACCGATATGGTGTACAGCGGCGATGAACAGCCCGGCACTGATGCCAACGCTCTCCTCAACATAGTAATTTTTGATCTTCTCGCCTTTATCGTTTACCTGATAACGCTGTTTGAATAACACGATGATCCAGGGGGCATCGGTGATGTGTTCTTTAATCCAGTCGGTGCCCAGCTTCGCCAGGGCCAGGCGCCAGGCATCGGTCATGCGCTCGGTGTAGGAGCGATATTCCTCCTCCTCACAGGCCGCACGAATCTTCTCCTTCAATGCCTGATCGTTGATGGCAACATAATGCCAGGGCTGTTGGTGTGCGCCGGAGGGGGCGGTGTTGGAAGTCTTTATCGCCAGCTCGATCAGGGTTTTTGGCACCGCCCGTTGGGAGAAATGCCGGGTCGTGCGGCGGCGGTTGCATTCGGCATACCAGTCCTGTGCACGTTGCAGCATCTCATCTTCCGGCCGGGAAGTGAAGGCCAGCGGTTCATATTCGGGCTCGGGCAGGTCGGGGTACAGCCGACGGTAAGTGTTTTTCTCGCTCATCAGGGACTCCTGTTGGTGTTTAAGCATGGAATTTATATGCTTGGCTCCAGCATTGTCAAATTTACGAAATTAATCTGTGATTTCGGCATCGGTGTGCCTCATATCAAAGGCTAGTATGCCACTATTCTCTTCTTCGACATTGAATTCCACTCTGCTCTGGAAGATAATTTCCTCAACTACGGTTTTGATTTTTCCCTCTGAAACAATCGTATCAAATTGTGATAGAAGCATTGGAACATTAATGATCTCTTCGACACATTCAATATAGCGATCAACAATCCTTTTGATGCCATATTTAGCAGTCGCTTGGATGCGTAATTTTTCCTTGATTGTGTCTGTCATTTCTTCGGTCTTCACGACAAAAGTGATTGGATATCTCTGCACCTTGTCAATGTCTAAGAAATACTTGCCTGCATATACGGTCTCAGTGACTTGGAAAAATCATCCGAGAGGACGCATAACGAAGTCAATACCACCATCATTTGCATTTGTCCTGCCTGTCTTAAATAGAGTGAGACTCGTTTCATTCAGCTCTTCGGGCGACCATCCCCAGAACAGAATCCTCTCAGAATAATGTTGTTTCAAAATGGCATAACTAACGATCTCGAAAACACGAGCATCCACGTTTGGCTGCAAAAGTTGCTTGATGAATTTGGTAGCTGAAGAAATATCTTTGTTTTCGATCTCAAGAAGTTGAGCACACTCATCCATAAATGAATTGAAAGATGCCATTCTTACTGCAACATAGAATTTGACAATTTCCAGAACTGAAGAGGCCAAATTTACAGGCATTCCGTCAACGCTGATTTTTATTAGGCTCTCATTGATCCAGTATATGTTTGATGAAACGTCCCTGATGATTGGAAGAGAGTCTTCTAATGGGAAGTACTTTCTGAACTCTTCGTTCAGTCTATGATTCAAAGCGTGGTTCTGTAATTTGCTACCGAACGGAAGCTCCCTTTGGCGTTTGAATAAACAAGAAAATTGTGAACCTTCATAATCCGTATAGTTCAAGTCCCCATCAAAACCATGTGCTAAGTAATCTTCGATGAGAACGTAAAGAGCTTAGTGATTTGCGAAGCTCGCTCTAGACTTTGAGCTTCTGTCCGCAGCCTTTGTCTTGATGTTGAGATATTGCAGTAAAGGGCTTCTCTCCAAAGCTTCTTCGCCATTACAGCCAGTCTTATTGCTGACTATCGATACAATTTTTTCGGTGAACCCGTGTTTATTTACTGGCATAGAACAGATCCTCTACAGCCTCCTCTGCACGAGCATTCTTGATCCCATTTCGATTCTTCTGCTTGGTGGTTTTTTGCGGTGCGGTCAAAACTCTACCGTCTACTTCGGTGAACTCCAGAACTCGCCGTAGCCCAATATCCACATACTTACTGTGAGATTCGACTCCTATGGTTTTGCGTCCTAATCGCTTTGCTACTGCACAGGTGCTGAACGTTCCAGAAAAAGGGTCAAGTATTGTGTCGTCTTTGTTAGAGCTAGCTAAAATCAATCTTTCAAGAAGTGCTTCGGGTTTTTGTGAGGGGTGGTCTTCATACTCTTCCATACGGTATCTGACGCGGGAGAATTCCCACACATTACCGGGAACTTTCTTTGAATTGTACAGAGTTGGGACAGGTTTGCGATAATCAATCAGCCTTCTTTTGGCTCCCGTCTTTGCTTCTACTGCGATATCATCGGCATTAAAGGTATAACTCTTCTTGTTTTTCACGCAAAACAGTAGAGGTTCATACATTGATCCATAGTGCTTTTTGGCCTGCATTACAGAACTGTCATAGCTCCAAACAATCCGAGAGAGGATGTGGGTTTTTGATCTAAGATACAGGTCAAGGTAAGGCATCGCTTGAGTGCTGGTCATTACGTACATTGATCCATGGTCGGTCAATTTGTCTAAACACAAATCAAGCCAAACCTTACACCATTCGGCATAGGCTTCATCAGAAGGCCACTTATCGTCAAAGTCGCCAAAGCGTTTCCCTATGTTGTAGGGCGGGTCGGCGAAAATAAGATCAACCGAATTGTCAGGTATATCGTCCCGAAGTACGCAAAGGGCGTCCCCTTGAAATATCAAATGTAAATCGTTCTCATATTTTTTCGGTCGTTTTTGCATCATTCGAATTCTTCTCATCCAATTAAATTTGCATACGTCAGTCGCTTACCAAATGCACAACCAACCATCGCATCAATGCGATCCAACGTATGAACCCGCACATTCCCATCATTCATGCGAAATACGAATTCATCAATATAACGATCAATGTGCTTCTTACTGAAGTGATGAAGTGTCCCCTGATAACCACGCTTCAACACCGCCCACATGGATTCAATCTCGTTCGTTGATGCCATGCCATTCACAAATTCACCCACTGAATGATTAACGAGGACATGATGATACCCACGAATCCGCTTATAAAATGTCGCTTCATCCATTGAAATCGTACTTCTCTGAGCAATCTTCTGACCCATGAATTCCTGCATATTACGTGTATTTACACGATCCATAGACTTCGCCTTAACCCGTCCATCCCGACTTCTCGTACCAACGACGACTTTCTTTGTTTTGGTGGAACGCCCTTGCGTCCCTTCGGTGCGTTTAGGGGTGTGTTTGTTATTCTCTAAACCGCTCACATAGGCTTCATCAATTTCAACGATACCACCAAGGAAATCATCGTCATTGTCATCCTTACAGGCTTCACGAATGCGTTGAAGCATGAACCAGACTTTTGCGTGATACCCAGTTCCCTCGACAACTGCATAGATGATATGCCTTTACGGGATGTCACGATGAGATAGATCGCGAATATCCATTTATGCAGGGGGATATGGGAGCGTTCAAAAATGGTATTGGTTCTGACTGTAAATTCCTGCTTGCACGACTGACAACGGAAATATCCAAGGCGGACACCTTGTCGCTTTGTAATCTTTTCAGAACCACAACGGGGAAACGTTATACTTTCAGGCCAACGTTTTTCTTCGAGATACGTTCTTGCACTTTCCTGATCTGGAAATCTTTCGAATAACTGAAACACTGAAATTGTAGATTTGCTCATCATATCATCCTTATCTCCAATATAGAAAGAAAAATAGGTGGAGTTAAATATATAAACCCATTAAGTATTCAGCGCAATCTTTCATGCAGGGCCATATCTGTCACCCAGAGGCAAAGCAGCAGGCGTGCACCCTCTTCAAGGCCGGCGATATAGGCTTTTTGTCCAGACACATCGCCTTTCAGCCGTTTCAATTCGCTCACACTGGCACCGATAGACTGGGTCATGGCATCGTTGATATGCAGGTCGGCGACATCCAGCCGCCTTGTCAGGCGGAGTGTCTGCTCGCCAAACAGCCGGGATAAGAAGGCCGATGTCTGCTCATCCTGCTCAGAGACAGTCATGGGCGTGTGGGTGTGATGCGATGCGGGCAAGGGCAGGGAGGTGGTGGGCGTGTTTATCAAAAAGCGCAAAGGGGACAAGGCGATACGCACGGCAGATGCCGGGGCGCGCTGTAGAAGGTTGTCTTACGGGTGACATCAAACAGCGATTGCAGCTTTTGTTCCTGCTATGGTGCGAATGACAACTTGAGGATGAAGGCCAGGATGACTAACATCAGGCCCAGCATCCATCGGGTCGTTGTACGCATCTCGATCAAAATTGACCGCATATCGTCAATTTCGTCTGCTGCCTGCTTTGCTTCTTCTTGTGGTGCGCCCGCAGATACCAGCGCACGATACAGGGCGGTTCCGCTCATTGGTTTATGTAGATTTCACGTTGTTGCTTTCTCATAACGCACTTGACCGGCAGCGCAATTCGTGATGCCTGCCGGCTATTTCTTAAAGAAACTCATGAGCCTGGCAAGGAATCCCTCTTGCTGTTGTACCAGCCTTCTCTTACTGGCTGTTTTTTTTCTGACCACTTTTTTTCTGACTGCCCTTTTTTTGCTCACCTTACGGGCAGAACCTCCGCCCCCTAAAATCGACTTCAGCCGATCGCCAGCTTCCGGGCCGATTTTTTTCTCAACTTTGCTAATTAAATAGGGCTTCTCATAGCCTTTTGACAGCAAGTCCTTCAGAATATCCTTGATGGTTGCATCATCTTTTTGCTTGTCACAAGCAATACACAAGGCCTCCAGCAGCGTCTCCGACCACATCGTCCTCGCTTCGGTCTTTGTATCATCATTATCTTCGGTCATCTTGTGGTCACGCTCATTGTTTTCCGGCTGTCATTATCAACCCATATCCGCTTAATTAGCAAGTGATATAGCCGCGTATTGCACATAAATTTGCATATCAGTCAACCATTTGGCAGATTATAGCGGGAATCAATATGATGCCACGCCTTTTAGCCTGTTGCCTGGCTTATTGCCCGGGCGATTTATCCAATAAAGACCGCTAACCATGCAGCACAAGATTTTATTACTGGAAACCGCACGCAAACTGGCCGAACAACATCACTTTGACGGCCCGGCCCTGCGGCAGGCCATTCCCTATCTGGAAGAATTTGCCGGCAAGAAGATCGTCCTGAAGATAGGCGGTTCTATTCTTCATAATACCAGTTTACTCCCGCCGCTGATCAGCGATATCGTGTTCCTGAAACGCCTTGATATTAACGTCATCATCATTCACGGCGGGGCAAAGCAGGTGGACGCCCGAATGCAGCAACTCGGGTTACAGCCGGAGAAGATCGGCGGGTTACGAGTCAGCCCCAGGGAGGTATTGGAACTTGCCCACGAGGTCTTCATCGAGATCAGCCAGTCCATCAAAGACGGCATAGATGCCTGCGGTTATACCGGGGTGATATTGGATCGTGACAGCGACATCGTGCGTGCCCGGCAAAAAAAAATCGAATTACACTACGTCGGCGAGCCGACACATGTCAACACCGCAAGGCTAAGGCAACTGGCAGTTGATGAGATCCCCATCATTCCAGCCGTCACCGCCAGCCAGGTGACCGGCGAGCCGGGTTTTAATGTCAATGCCGATGAGGTTGCCAGTGCGGTGGCCAGTGAACTGCAAGCGGAGAAACTTATCCTGATGACCGATGTGGATGGTGTGCAGGATGCCAACGGGAGCGTGATATCTACCTTGACTCCAGCAGAGGTGAAGGGACTGATCGATGCCAACGTGATCCGTAACGGGATGTTGCCTAAGGTACAAGCCTGCCTGCTGCCGTTGGAACATGGTGTGCATAAATCCCATATTATCCGCGGCGATGCCGACTCATTCATCAACGAAATTCTCACCGACTCAGGCGTGGGGACACAGTTTGTTAAGCCAGCCTGATTA
>CAXMWX010000009.1:0-326720 GCA_963422205.2 Gammaproteobacteria bacterium
AGACTTATTTCCAATTTTTCAAATGCTGTTGTCACTGATGTTGGTGTGAAGGTATTGCAAAACAATGCTTTCTTTGCCCATCATGAAAACACACTTTTAGCCATGCTTGGAGATAATGATCAAAACATTCGCGCTGTGGTGGTAGACAAAATTCTTCAAATCCGAATTCAGAATTCCCAACAAGAAGGTGAACGTCTAGAACGAACAGATCAAGTACGGATGTTTGTTTTTCCGAAGGTAAATGCTGGAGCCAAGGTATACTATGAAATGTCAGACTTACACCTTCCCAACATGCATGAACCACTAGCTACCACATGTATGTCAGATAACGCTTTGCAACAACTAGCCACAAACAAACTTGAGCTAAACTATCCGTGCCATAACCAAGCAGTGGAACGCCACATTCAGTTAGTAACAGAAGCTGCTACTGCCGTTGAAGGTTTCGATCGAAGAGACGGCACGATGAGACAGAAAATTAAGTCCAGAAGACTAATGCCATGCTATTGACGCAAAAATAAACAATTTAATGTGTAACATTTTGCTGACTTTAAATGACAAACTGTTTGAACTTTTTTATGTGTGTGTAAAAATGATTTTCTTACTTTTGTGAAGTGAGGAGTGTATTTCACCAGTGTATTAATATTAAATTTGAGATCATTTTGGAAAGAAATTCCATTCCATTTCAAGAAATCATTTCCTGAATGTCACGTAATATGAAGTTGCTTTTGTTTATTGCTGTTGTTTGTCAGTTTTAATGCAAAGCAAAATATTGAAAGTAAACATTTGTACTATCCTACGAATAGCCAGTGATGAATGAAATTTGAGAAAATAAGTTTTGTGCAAAAGTTAACCAAATTCAGAGAAATGTTGAACTTGAGCACTAAATTTTTGTAAAAGTAACATTTTCGCAAAAATAGTCATTTTATAGTACCTGTACACAAAAATGTTCTGTTAGAAGTAACATAAACTTGTACCTTCCGGTCATTTTGAGCCACTGATCCACTTTCTAGCATTAGTGGTTGCTGAGATATCGACATTTTGATAAAATGGCCGATTTAGGAAACTTTAAGGGGGATGTGCCTGCACCCCTTAAGTGGCACCGACAAAAAATTGTGTTAAAATGTATTTTGGGGGTCAACTGCCAATTTTGGTACACTTGACTTTTTTCACTCCACCCTAGTCGCTACTCCTGCGATGTTTCCTCGAAGCTGTGTTTCCCAGGCGTTAAGCCGCGGAGATGGACCCCGCCACTCGTTAGACGCTTCAAATTCCGCGAGTATGATGAAGATGTGACAATGACGGATGACGTTATCATCAAAATTTTTACAGCATAAGCGTTACATAAATTTCACCGTGATTAGGTCGTAACATACCTCTTCGCATTATGCTTGGGTCAAGTTCAACAGCTTGTTCGAATGGGGTTCCACCATGGATCGCCAACTCATATGTTCTAAACAACAGGAAAAGTTGATAAATTTCAACTTATGAAACCACATATTGGGAGAGAATTTTCTAATCAAACCCCAACATAGCAAATTAAGAGAAACTAACAATAGGAAAAAAAGAATTTTGAATGAAATTGTCCAATACGGTAAAAATTAACAAGAAAAAAGTTACTGCAAAAATGGCAGTAGTGCGAATAGAAATATCGACCCACAATTGCAGTACCGTAAAGCGGGACAGCGCTGTTTCGGGCTATTAGCCCTCATCAGCCGCCTTCAGGTAAGATACATTCATCTTCCAGATGGTACGTTCCAGATGCTCTACGGCACGTTTGACTGGAGTGCTTTGCACTGTTGGCGATGGAGAGCTGATATTTGCCTCCGACTCAACAAGAGGAAGTCGTCATGGCTTCCCGCCAGTAGGCCAGAAAGGACATTGCTTTTTTAGTTATTGCTCTTCACCCTGAACACGCAAAGAATTGACCAGCGCGATGGCGTAACCACACGAGTGGATACGTACCACAAAAGTTAAATTCTTTAAGATATATTTATCCAAAGAGATGAGTGATCCTGGCAAGATCATTCGTTTTGGAAGATCAATGTATTTAACCTGAGGGCGGCTGATGAGGGCTAATAGCCCGAAACAGCGCAGTTCCGCTCTACGGTACGTTTGACTGGAGTGCTTTGCACTGTTGGCGATGGAGAGCTGATATTTGCCTCCGACCCAACAAGAAGAAGTCGTCATGACTTCCCGCCAGTAGGCCAGAAAGGACATTGCTTTTTTAGTTATTGCTCTTCACCCTGAACACGCAAAGAATTGACCAGCGCGATGACGTAACCACACGCAGTGGATACGTACCACAAAAGTTAAATTCATTAAGATATATTTATCCGAAGGGATGAGTGATCCTGACAAGATCATTCGTTCTGGAAGGTGAATGTATCGTACCTGAGGGCGGCTGATGAGGGCTAATAGCCCGAAACAGCATTGTCCCGCTGTACGGTACGTTCCAGATGCTCTACGGTAGGTTTGTCTGGATTGCTATGCACTGTTGGCGATGCAGAGCTGATATTTGCCTCCGACCCAACAAGAGGAAGTCTAGAAAGCTAGACCCAACAAAAGGAAGTCCTGGCCTAGTCCTTCCCGCCCGTAGGCCAGGAAAGACATTGCTTTTTTAGTTACCACAATTGCAGTGCATATAAAAGAATAAAACTAGTTACCAATTTCCTCAAAAACATTTGACTCGTTCGATTCCCGGCTAGAGCCGATCGCATTGGACGAATATTTTGGATATTTTGCTGATGAAAAGAGCGCAAGCTTTTTGCGATCTCTCTCTCACGACGCTTGCTTACCAACCAGTTTTAATCGTCAAACTCCTCCGAAAAATTTATTCAACTTACCGATCTCTAAAACTAATTATATTCAATCAATGTTTCAACATTACGCTCTCATGTAAAAGATCAGCGTTTGAAACGCAACACGGCGGTCAAAACCTATCGTTTGGCGAAATGTTTTTCAACGTTTGATCCGTTGTTAATACAAGCGTTGAACCAGAAACGTACAGAGGCATGTTCGATTTTCATTCCTTAACTTTGAAATCGCAATCGGCAAAAATTAAATCTACGGCGCGCACGCCTGAGGTCTTGTAACCAATGCCCGAATAGCCAATGCCGTTGATGGACTTGGTCACACCCTGCACCACCGAGGCAGAGCCCGGCTGCTCATTGACATTATCCTTGAAATCCCCTTTGCACAGGGCTTTTTTCTTAAAATACCCGTAGGTGCCGGAGACGGAGTTACGACCGTATAACTGAATCGGCCGCTCAGCCCATGCGCCGGTGAGACCTAACTGCCCCCAGCGGGTAATATCCTCGCCATGACCGCACTTGCGCGTGGCCGAGAAGACGGCATCCACTTCAGCGATGCTCATGCCCTGGATGGGGTTATCCTTGTTGACGTACACCGCCAGCGCATCGATCGCAACCGCAACCGGGGTGGGCTTGTAGCCATGCCTGGCCTCAAAGCCGGCGATCTCCTTGTCCTTCATCTTGCGGCTCATCGGCCCGAAATTCGAAGTGCCTTCGGTTAATGCCGGTGGGGCGGTTGATGAACCGGCGGCCTGAATCTGTACATTGACGTTCGGGTAGAACTTTTTAAATTCCTCCGCCCACAATGTCATCAGATTAGCCAGCGTGTCAGAGCCCACACTGATGACATCGCCGGACACGCCGCTGACCTTCTGGTAATCCGCCAGTGCCGCATCGACCTCAACGGCAGTGACTGAGACAGGCAGCAGACCTGCCAGGGTGAGACTGATAAGTAACATTAGCTTGTTTTTCATGCGGTTAATCCTCCGTTAAGGTTTGCACATCATCAAACTTGCACCGCACAGCCTGTCGCTGTTTGATGACACAATTATTAACGGAATATGACGATTATAAGGATCAGCGCACAGAGTTAAGCGGGCAGGTAGGCAGGGCAGCTGCCGGGGGCAGACCGGCAGGGCGGACAAGGCGCCTGGGCGGGAAAATACACGTGATCGTGGTGCCCTTGCCCAACTCGCTGGAGATGACCAGTTCCGCCCCATGCTGTACCATCACATGCTTGACAATGGCCAGCCCCAGCCCGGTGCCGCCACGTTCCCTGGAACGTCCCTTGTCCACCCGGTAGAAGCGCTCGGTTACCCGCTTGATATGTTGCGGTGCAATCCCCTCACCGGTATCGGCCACCTCCACCACAGCCTGTGCCGCATCCTGAACGTAGCCCCTGATGCGGATAACGCCACCTTGGGGCGTATACTGCACGGCATTGAAGATGATATTGGAGAATGCGCTGTATAAGTTGTCGTGATCACCGCGCACATACAGGGCCGGATCGGTCTCCAGGTAGAATATATGGTGTGAGTCAGCGCGCAAGGTCTGTGCTTCATGATGAATAAGCGAGAGCAACTCGCCCACCTTGACCTGCTCATCGGCATCGTTGTAGCTGCTCTCCAGGCTGGATAATTTCAGCAAGTCCTCAATCAGGTTCTGCATCCGCCTGGCCTGCATCCGCATCTGCCTTATCTGCGGCTGCCAGGCGGGCGGGCAGTTGGCAGCTTCGCCATCGAAGGCCTCCAGATAACCTGAGATAACGGTCAGCGGCGTGCGTAATTCATGTGAGGCGTTGGCAATGAAGTCTTTACGCATCCGGTTAATCCGTTGTATCTCCGTCACATCCCGTGCCACCAGCAACAAGCTGGACTCGCCATACCGGCTGACCCGAATCTCCAGCTTCAGCCCGGCCTGCAAGGGAGAGTCTATCACCAGCTCGGCATCGGCATTGCCAACATCAGCCAGATCAGGGTGGCGGATAAGATGAGAGAGGCGCAGCCCCTTATCGCGGGGCGAGGCAATGCCAAGATAATCCCGGGCGCGCTGATTAGACCACTCAATACGGCCTTGCGTATCCATCACAATCACCGCATCCGGCAGGGCCCGGGTGGCGGCCTGGAAACGGTTTAGAAAACCACTCAGCTTCTCTTCCCGCAGGCGATGATAAGCGCGCAGAGAATCAATTTCCCGGACGATCTCATGGATAACCCCCGGCATGTCTGGCAGCTCATCGGCCAGGGCTGCATTTTTTAAGAAACGATATACCTTGCTGATCGCCCGATATTGCCAGCACAGCAACCCCAGCAGCGCCAGGGACAGGCAGAGCAGAACTTGATTGAAAAGCAGGCCAAGCACTATGGCCAGCCCGGCCACCCAGCCTAATCGCAGCAGATCAGGGCACATGGCAGGGCAGATCAGTGCTTGCTGGAGAAACGATAGCCCACGCTTCGCACCGTCTGGATATGTTTATCGTAACCACAAGGCCGCAGGATTTTTCGTAATCGCCGAATATGCACATCCACGGTTCTCTCTTCCACGTAGACATTTTGTCCCCAGACCTGATCCAGAAGCTGGCCTCTGGAGTATACCCGTTCCGGGTGTGTGATGAAGAAATGCAGCAGGCGAAACTCGGTCGGGCTGAGGGCAACGAGTTTCTCATCCGCCGTCACCCGAAAGGTCTCCGCATCCAGCACCAGACCATCCATACTGGCCTTCGGCTTTGCCGTTGTCGGCCCGGTTCTGCGTAACAGCGCGCGGATCCTGGCCAGCAGCTCCCTGGTGGAGAATGGCTTGCTCATGTAGTCATCTGCACCTATGTCCAGCCCTTTGATCTTGTCCACTTCCTCGCCACGGGCTGTCAGCATAATGACGGGAATACTGCGGGTGTCAGGATCAGAGCGCATACGGCGGACATAATCCGCCCCGCTCATCCCCGGCAGCATCCAGTCAAGCAAGACCAGATCCGGCCTGGCAGTAGCGATGATCGACCGTGCCTGTTCAGCATCAACGGCCTCACTCAGGCTGTACCCCTCCTTCATCAGGGTATAGCCCAACATCGCCCTGATCGGCTCTTCATCTTCAACAATGAGGATTTTGCCTGTCATCATAATGGGACCCTGTTCTTGGCATGGGAACATTACACAGCAGAAATATTACAAGCAAATGACATGCTTGATAAGCCTTGCAGTCGGATTTTCAAGACAACACCATCAAAGCCTTTCGAGTTGGCAATGGAAAACGGCAATAATGCCCTGATACTAAGAAAAATCAGGTAAAATAGCTGCCCAATCCAGTCTTGATGCGGTTGATCTTCACCGCAAAAGGGTTGCAACGGGCTCTCTTTTTAACTAGCCTTACCAGTTAAGTTTAACGAGTATCGGAATGCGGAATGTAATGATTATTTTTAGCAAATTGCTACAGGGCATAAAGCGGAATGACGGGGAAGATCATCATGTTCTGGTGCGATTTATGGCGGCTTTTTTGGCAGTTTCATATTTCACGGCGCCTTGCTTACCATATCGTTTGCCTCACTTTCATTTTCAACATTGCCAGGCGATTTATTTCTTGATGCTGAACTTTCTCTCATGCTGGGTCTTGGCTTGATGGGCATCATCAGCTTCCTGTTCGGATTGATCGTTACCCCACGAAGAGGGCAGGATTCTCTGCCTTATCATTTTTTGCTTGGGGTTTCTCTACCAGCGATGGCCTATGCCCTGGCCAGCTTCATATTACAGATTGCGCCAATTAGGCCGGGATCTTAAAAAATGCACCCGTCGTTACTGAGAACACTACTAACGACAGCAGTTATCTCCGGTTTTGCCGGTCTGCCCGCCTCTTCTGCAGAGGACACAGGCAGGAAAATATTCTGTGTGGGTGGTCATGCCTGGCAAGCTGTTGATGTTGATAAGCAGACACGTGCCTATGAAGCATCATTGGCAATAAAATTTATAATCGGGGCCAAGGCCTTATTCGGCAGCGAGGATGTTTTAAAGCTCTCAAAACTCACATTTGTTGAAGCCCGAGAGGCAGATGCACCTAAAACTCAACAAGCGACAACCCCACAGGAGAATACGCTCGTTTTAATCGATGACGATAAAGAAACAGCCACGTACCGCGCAATAGTGGGAGAGTTTCTGGGGAGAGAGGCTGATTTGATTCCATCGTCAAACTGCCCCAGACCTGATTATGTCATCGCTCTAAACAAAGCAGCCCATGACGATACCCACCAATTTATCTTGAATGTGGAATCAGAAAAAATGAGGGACTTTATCCTGGGGCCCCGGGACCCCGGAGTCAGGGGCCGCTGGCTCATTTTATCTGACACGTGGCTCGCCCCAGGGACGTTGAGTTAATCTGATACTTTGTTCGCTTTTAAATCCCCACCTGCACATACCCCACTCACACCATCTGTAACGTTAATCCAACGCTTGCCTCTGCTATACCACACCGATACCGAGCTTAAAAACATGGCGTGATTAGCCATTTATCGCCTGACCCCTAACCCATGCTGTCATGCCGCCAGCGGACAGGCTTAACGCAGCTGTCATATTATGTTCATGTCCACTTAACAGTGCCTGCCTACTGTCTGCCACGCACGAAAACTTTTATACCTTATAAAAATTGCTGTACCAGGCGGGCAGTGCGCCAGCAGTCAATTTTTCTACAAATCCAACTCTCAAGGAGAAGAACTGTGTTTAGAACAATGACGAAGTCCATTTACAGCCTGCTTGTTGCGATGGCCTTTACCCTTCTGCCTGGCGCCCCGGCATACGCCGTCAACAATGCCATGCTGGACCTGCTCAAGGTCCTTCGAGATAAGGGCACCCTGTCAGCCGCCGAATATGAGATGCTGATCAATGCCGCCCGGGCCGATGGCGAGCAGGTCGAAGGCAAGGTCAATGAGATGCAGGCCAGTCTCGATAAAAAGACCAAAAGTCTGCCCACGATCAACACCAGGGGCAAGCTGGAGATCAAGCAGGGCGATAATAAATTCCGCATCGGCGGGCGTATCATGTATGACTATGCCTTTGTCAACGAGGATGCTGGCCGCGATGGAGAGAAAACTGAGCTTTTGACTGGACATGAATTTCGCCGTGCCCGGATTTTCTTCAGCGGGACGCTGTGGAAGCTGTGGGATTTCAAGTTCCAGACTGACTTTGCGGGTAACGAGGTGGACAACAAGGAATGGACGCTGGCCTACAAGGGCTTTAAGGACACGAAAATTGTTATCGGCAGCGACAAGGAGCCGTTCAGCCTGGAAGAGATGAACAGCTCCAAGTACATCACCTTCATGGAGCGCGCCCTGCCCAATGATCTGGCGCCTGGACGTAATACTGGTATACAGATAACACATCATCGCAATAATTTCACTATCGCTGGCGGCCTGTTCGGTGATGGTTTTGATACGCAGGACAGCGAGCCCGCCTGGTCGTTGACCGGTCGTGCAACGTATGCGCCTGTTGCCGAGGAAGACAAGGTGTTGCACCTTGGCCTGGCCGGCAGTTACCGCAAGCTGGACAGCGATAATGAAGTCAGGTTTCGGGCGCGTCCGGAAATCCATACCAGCGCCCAGCGGCTGGTGAACACCGGTAATCAGGATGCTAACAGTTACTCGCTGCTCGGTCTGGAGGCGGCCGGTGTCTATGGCCCGTTCAGCCTGCAAGGCGAATGGATACGCGCCAGCTTGAGTGGTGGCGGCGGTTCAGAGCCGACCTATAACGGTTACTATGTCTATGGCAGCTACTATCTGACTGGCGAGAGCCGCCGTTACAGCACCAAGAGCGGTACATTCAAGCAGACCAGGGTACGCCAGCCTTTGGGCAAGGGTGGCTTCGGCGCCTGGGAGTTGGGGCTGCGCTTCAGCGGCCTTGACCTGACCGACAAGGACGTGCTTGGCGGCGAGGAGAAGAACCTGACCGTGGGGCTGAACTGGTATCCGAATAACAACGTGCGCTTCATGGCGAATTACGTACAGGTGCTTGATCTGGACAACGGCAGTGAGAACGATGGCGCCGAGCCTTCCGCCTTCATGCTGCGCTCGCAACTGTATTTTTAGCGCAGGCGAGACCCATGATACCTGCACCACAACCAGAGTTAGTGAGCTCATCGAACATCCGGGTGGATGGACGCTGTGCTTATATTGACTTATCTCCTGACGGGTGTTTGAATGCCGGGAGATAAGTCTTGTGAGGATTTTAGATAATGTATCTATCTGTTGCCAGAGAAACAACCCTCGTGTGTATTGTGTTCACAGCCTGCTTCCTGCCTGGTACTGCTTCAGCCGGAGATCATGACAAAAAAACCGTCGAGTCAGATGAGTCAGATGTTTGTGTTGGCTTTGCCGGCCAAACGCCACGGGATATTGATTCTGTTGCCGGTGAGAATGCGGTGAAATTTTCTCTGGCGCCTCCTTCCGAAGAGATGAATCTTTGCAATATTCATTTTCACGCCCATGCTGAACATAAAGCCAAAGACTTTGCGATTTATGCCGGTGATGGTGAGCAGGGTTATGGAGGTTATCAGTGTGCCATGTCCAAAGAGTTGACCGAAGCTGAACTGGTTTTGCCCGAGGATAAAATATGTAAGGGCTTGAATCCAGGTGACACCATTGAGGTACACTGGGTGTATACTAGCTGCGATGTTGGTCCCGGGCCGGGCTTGGGTTCCTGCTTGTCTGATGCCTGCGCCAACCCTGATCTCCGTGTAGAGACCCAGGTCTTCACCCTGGTTAATGATCCTGATGCGCTGGACTTTAGAGACATGGATTATGCTAAAGGCAAGGTCAATGGTTATCATCAGCCTAAAATCATTCCCTCCAATACCGGTGAGCCTGTTCAGTTTATGGGTTCGACAACAGGTCCGAGTTATACCGAGCAGGTTTGTTCTCCGTTACAGGTTACCTGGCGTGTTCGGCCTCAGTGTGCCAAGCTGGATATCAACTCTGTCGGCGCCTGGTGTGAGGGCAATGTTTTTAATGAAGATCATGCACATCAGGTTCGTCGTCTTGTTACTGATCCGAGACTTTTAGCACCTATTGATTAGCTTGCTACCCAATCTTGTCCAATCACCCCCAATTTTTTGTTACTTGATATTGAAGTTGACAGGCGCATCAGGTACGAGGCACAGGATGGAGGTTGCCCCTATTGCCGATAATGGCGTTATGGCGGCGAGCGGAAGAACCTGACGGTGGGACTGAAAAAGAGAAACAACCAGTGAACACATCAAACACCACCGTCAGCATCTGCCTGGCTCTTGGCATGGTCATCATCAATCCCTGCATGGCCGCCGAGCTTACGCTGGTGCATCACGGCATGCACAACATGGGCGTCAAGAAAGGCACGGAAATCATCAGCATCCAGGCGGCCAGCAAACGTGCTGCGGTAAGTAACAGCAAGCAGGCCCGGGTGGATATGATCAGTCTGGCCGTGCCGGAACAGCCACGCATCATCAACACCTTCAGGCTCGAACTCGCCGCTGGCGAGACGCTGACCTCGGTAGCCCTGCACCCTGATGATGATTATTTCCTAATCGCCATCAAGGCCGGACAGCCGCTGGCCAGAGGCCATGTTGAGTTGCGCTCGGCCAGCGATGGCACGCTGATTAAGCGCCTGGCCGTGGGCGTGGGGCCGGATGCCGTCATCATTGATAAGCCGGGGCATACCGCGCTGATACCCAACGAGGCGGAAGGCTTCGTCTACGATAAAGCCACTGGCGCCTTCACCAGTCCGGCGGGCAGCATCAGCCTGATTGATCTGCGTAACGGCCCGCAGCAGGCGAGCGCCAGCGAGGTGATGCTGGGCGATCTGACCGGCACGCCCGGCATGGTCAGCGCCGCCGATGGCCGGATGCTGGAGCGGGCGGTGGACTGGAACGGCGATGGCAAAATCGCCAGCGAGGATGCCGGTCTTGATTTTGATAACGATGGCCGGATCGATGACAAGGCGGTGATTGGCACCCTCGTCGGTGAGCAGGTGAAAGTCAAAGAAAAGAAAGGAGAGGAGGCCATACTGCTGCCCCTGCCAAATAACAACCCGATGTTGCTGGAGCCGGAATACGGCGTGTTCACCACCGATGGCAAGGCCTGGGTCACGCTACAGGAAAACAACGGCCTGGTGTTGATCGATGTTGCCCGGGGCGAGGTGATCACGGCGGTGGGCCTCGGCAAGACACAGCACAAGATGGATATTGCTGATGATGGCGTGGTTGATTTCAGCGATAACCGCCGCGCCCTGCGAGAGCCGGACGGCATCACGATAACGCCCGATGGCCGCTACCTGATCACCGCCGATGAGGGCGACACCGATCCCAAGGCCGCCAGGACACCGGCGGGCGCTCCGCTGGGGGGCGGGCGCACGGTCAGTGTGTTTGCCGCCGATAGCGGCGCTTATCTGGGTGACACGGCTAACCAGATTGACGAGGCCGCCTTTGCCAAAGGCAGCTATCCCGAATCGCGCAGTGATAACAAGGGCGCCGAGCCGGAAATGGTGGTGAGCTTTGCCATCGCTGGCGTGAACTACGCTGCCGTTGGCCTGGAGCGGGCGAATGCGCTGGCGCTGATCTCGCTGGCCGAGCCTGCCCATCCGAAAGTGATCGCCCTTGCCGCCATCAACACCTCTGCCAAGGCCGGAAAGATCGCCCCGGAGGGCCTCGCCTATTATCATGATACCGGACAGGACCGGCATTACATCTATACAGCCAATGAGAAAAACGGTACCCTGAGCGTGTTTGAAGTGATCAACGAGCAGAGGCCATAATCCTGTCCCATAGTCCTGTCATTGCAGGCGGCTGGTGCGGATTGACTCTGCTATGTACATAAACAACAAAAGTACAAACTGGCATTTAACCGTAAGGGGAAAAAGTATGAAGATCATACGGCATGGTATTTTACTCGCATTGTTATCGTTATCCGGCCCCGGCCTCTTGTTCGCCGCCGATGCGATCAATATCAACACGGCTGACAAGGAAGCCCTGATGGAACTCAATGGGGTGGGCGAGAAGCTGGCGCAGGCGATCATTGACTACCGAAAAGAACACGGCCATTTTGGTTCCGCAGATGACCTGACCAAGGTGCATGGCATCGGCCCGGCGGTGGTCAATAAAAACCGTGAGCGACTGAGCGCGGACAAGCCGCAGTAGCCCATTGCCGTCGTGCTTGCCTGGCAGACATGGTCAGGCGGTTTTACAAGTTCTGACGTAAATATTCAGACGTAAACTCTGGGGCGGTGGTCTTCACCCGCCGAGGAGAGCCTGCCATGCAGCCGCCGGGCGAAGGCGGATGTTTTTATTTTTCCGATCGGTGGCAACAGGGGGTGGGATGCAGCACAGGCCGCATATCATCGTATCAGCCGATGACCTTTCTGAATGTCAGCGAAACCCGGCGCACCCTGCCGAATTTCACGCCGTGCCATGTGTCGGATCTGCGTGCCGGAATGCCATGACGCCAACACCGCCTGGCAGCAGCCTGCATGGCAATCACGCTGCGGGGCTGAAGCCAGAGGGACACGGGCTTTTCTGATCGCCCGGTCTCCTCCACAGCATAGATGCCCTTAATCCTGTTGGCCTGCTTGCTGTTTGATTTATCCCTGGTAAATTCCATGATACAGGCACCGCCCAGGCTGATGGTGATGATCGTCTCCCCGAAACACGGCTTGCAGTCAATATGCGGCGCAATGCCCTGCCCCGGTTGATATTCGTTGACAATGACCTGATCCGGCAGTTGCCCGGCAATCCCATCGGTAGCAAGACGCTCGGCCAGCCCGGCCAGGCGGGCGGGCAACTCACCCAGCCGCATGGCGGAGTCAATCCGTCTGGCCTTGTAGTCATACCGCCAGCCGTAATGCTGCACACGCCGCCTCAGATCAGTGATCCACGGCTGCCCATCCACCCAGGCGAGCAAGTCCCGCTCTTCCTGTTCGGTGATGTAGGCCAGCCGGTATGCCAGCCCGGGGATTTGGCGGGTTATCGCCTGCATGTCGGCCTCCGAGATATCAGGACGGGGCTGAGGGAATAGCACGGCCTGTTCAGCTATCTTTAACATGAAGGATTTCGCAATGCACTGAATTTTCGCGACCATAATTCACCGGGCGGCAAAACAGTGTGGAGTTAAGGAGTTGACGTTTTAAGATTTCCCAATGTTCATGAAAGTTTTTCTCAGAATGATGCACAGGGTTTTGATACACAACATAAGCCTCAGCGCTCTTGAACCTGCCAAGCAAGGAAGACAGGCTGTTACATAGCCTTAACATCCCTGACGTGTTCCCTTTGAAGGTGGCTGGTGCCAGGCTAAAACAAAAATTCAGCAGCACAACCGGGCTGTCCAGCCAATGTGGATATGTCTTGTCAAAGTTCAAGGCATTCAAAAAATCAGAGCCTTTGCGAATAAAAAAATTGCTCTCCGGCATCCCGATACGGCGGAACAGATCCTCGGCCATTTTCAACATAGGCCCAGCCCGATCTATGCCGATATAGTAAAAATTGGCATCCCCTTTCCATTCCGCAAAGGCCAGGCCCGAGGTGCCGGGGCCACAGCCAAAATCAACAAACAATGCCTGGTCAAAATCCGTTGGCTTGAAACACCTGCCAAATACCTTTTTGAAGCACGCATCAAACACCGCATAAGAACTGGAAAAGTGCATATCAAAATAATAATGATGGCAATAAAGCACGGCTTTGTCTGAAGGATGAATATTTGTTCTGACTCCATACGCATACGATTGAGTAAAATCGGTACTCCCCCGCTCAAGAATGTTATTGATTATATGATCGGGTTGAACCTCCTTAACTCCGCTCTCTAATGCATTATATTTTTGCCCGATGAACGCTTTACATGCCTCTTTCACATTCATTGTAATGCCTTCTGCTCATTATTACCGATTATCCGACCACCCTGGGTTGCCTGACAGTGGGCAAGCTCCCGCTTATGCCCATACAATACACCCGATGCAGCGGTCATTCCAACGCCAGAACCCACACCCGTCCGCCTTGTGAGCCTGACACAGTGCCTGTATATTGAAGCGCTTTTGAGCATGGCCTTTGTTAAACAACGATGGATGAACACTACAAACCCCAGGCGATAGAGGCCGAGGTACAGGCGTACTGGCGGGACAATCAGTCATTCAAGGCAGTGGAAGATTCGCACCGGGAAAAGTTTTATTGCCTGTCCATGTTCCCCTACCCCAGCGGCAAGCTGCACATGGGCCATGTGCGAAATTACACCATCGGCGATGTCATCTCCCGCTATCAGCGCATGCAGGGCAAGAATGTCCTGCAACCCATGGGCTGGGATGCCTTCGGCCTGCCGGCCGAGAATGCCGCCATGGATAACCAGGTGCCGCCGTCGAGATGGACTTATCAAAACATTGATTACATGCGTGGGCAGTTAAAACGGCTGGGGTTTGCCTATGACTGGGACCGCGAGATCGCCACCTGCCGTCCTGATTATTACCGCTGGGAGCAGTGGTTTTTCACACGGCTTTATGAAAAAGGGCTGGTGTATAAAAAAACCGCCACCGTCAACTGGGACCCGGTGGATCAGACCGTGCTGGCCAATGAGCAGGTCATTGACGGCAGGGGCTGGCGCTCCGGGGCGCTGGTGGAGCAAAAACAAATCCCGCAATGGTTTTTGAGGATCACCGCTTATGCCGATGAGTTGCTGGAGGGATTAGATAACCTGCCGGGCTGGCCCGATGCTGTACTCCTTATGCAGCGTAACTGGATAGGGCGTTCCGAAGGGGTGGAGGTGGATTTTCAACTGCAAGGCCGTGATGACAAATTGCGTATTTTTACTACCCGCCCCGACACAATTCTGGGTGCGAGTTATATGGCGGTGGCGCCGGAACATCCTCTCGCCTTGACCGTGGCAGACACGAATGCTGACATTGCGGCTTTTCTGCAAACATGCAGACAAACCGGCACCTCAGAAGCAATACTTGAGACGATAGAAAAGCAAGGCATGTCGCTGGGACTGAATGTGATTCACCCTGTCAGCCATGAGTTAGTGCCCGTGTGGGTAGCAAATTTTGTATTGATGCGTTATGGCACCGGGGCGGTCATGTCGGTGCCAGGCCATGATCAACGGGATTGGGAGTTCGCTAAAAAATACGATCTGGACATATTGCCGGTGATCTACCCCGCCGATGGCGGTGATCTGGATATTGAGTCCGGCGCCTATACAGAAAAAGGCATACTGAAAAACTCAGGTCGATTTGATGGCCTTACATCGGAGCAGGCTTTCACGGCGATTGCAGAATTCCTGGAAGCACACGATGCAGGCAGACGCAAAACCCATTATCGTTTACGTGACTGGGGGATCTCACGGCAACGTTACTGGGGCTGCCCGGTGCCCATGTTTGTGGATAAGGCAGGCAATTCAAGCTCCGTACCGGCAGAGGATTTGCCGGTTGAATTACCAGAAGATGTTGAGTTTACCGGCGTGCGCTCGCCACTTAATACCCTGGAGAGTTTTCAAAACGTCATTCACCCGCAAACCGGCGAGCGCGTACAAAGAGAAACCGATACCCTTGATACGTTCTTTGAATCATCCTGGTATTTTGCCCGTTATTGTTGCCCTGATAATAAGGCATCCATGCTGGATGCACGCGCCCGTTTCTGGCTGCCGGTGGATCAGTATATCGGCGGCATTGAACATGCCGTGCTGCACCTGCTCTACGCCCGTTTCTTTCACAAGCTGATGCGCGATGAAGGTCTGATCGATACAGATGAGCCGTTTACCAACCTGCTGACCCAGGGCATGGTGGTGGCGGAGACGTTTTATCGAGAGGAGCAGGGGCGCAAGATCTTTTTTAATCATAAAGAAGTGGCGGTTGAGCGCGATGCAAAAGGCCGCCTGACCGGGGCCACCCTACGTGCCGATGGCAAGCCGGTGACTGTCGGCGGCATTGAGAAGATGTCCAAGTCAAAGAATAACGGCGTTGATCCCCAGGACATGATCGAGCGCTACGGTGCTGATACGGTGCGCCTGTTTATGATGTCCAATTCACCCCCGGAGCAAAGCCTGGAATGGTCGGATGCCGGTATTGAAGGCAGTTTTCGTTTTCTGAGGCGATACTGGAAATTTGCCCGGGAGAATTACCGCCGCCCCGCCCCTTACCCGGCCGCTGGCGACACACTGACAGAGACACAGCGGCAGCTGCGATGCAAGATTCACCAGACCATTGCCAAAGTGAACGATGACATCGGCCGCCGCTACACATTCAACACGGCGATTGCGGCGGTCATGGAATTGATCAATGCCCTCAGCCGACGTGCGGATACTTCAGAGAATGGCAGGGCTATCCGCCATGAAGGGCTGATGGTCTCTACCCTGCTGCTCTCGCCCATCGTACCGCATATCACCGATGCGGTATGGCGGCATTCAGGTCACGACTCCCGCATCATCGATGCCGCCTGGCCTGAAGTGGATGAGGCGGCACTGGCCCAGGACACCCTGTCGCTGATCGTGCAGGTCAATGGTAAAAAGCGGGGACAGATCAGCGTACCAGTAGAGGCGACAGAAGACGTGCAGATACAAGCCGCACTGGCCAATACCCAGGTGCAAAGAAACATCCTCGGCAGGCCGGTCATCAAGACCATCGTTGTGCCGGGCAAGCTGATCAACATTGTTGTAAAGCCCGCATCGTAAGGTGTAGAATCCATCGGCAGTACGATGTCCCTTAAATCAACGATAACCAGGCAATGAAACCCTCTGTCGGCTTAAGTCTTACTCTCAGCCTGCTGCTACTGCTGCCCGCCTGCGGGTTTCATCTGCGTGGCTCACAAACCAAAAGCCCGGATATCGCCGTTTATCTGCACAGCATGAATGCCGAGCGCATCTATCAGGCATTGCAGCAGCAGCTTGGCGGTGGATTACGAAAAGAACGCACCGCCGCCGACTATGAATTGCTGGTGAGCGATGAGTCGTTACAGCAAAACATCCTCACTGTCTCCTCCACCACTGGCAAGGCCGAGGAGTTTACCATCCGCTATACCTGTCTTTTGACCATCAGGAAGGTGGGGGGAGGAGGCGATCTGCTGCACAATCAGCGCATCGCCCTGACCAGGGATTACACGTTTGATGAGGATGCGGTGCTGAGTAAATTTGAAGAACAGCAACTGCTGGAGAACGAGTTGATCACCCAGGCTGCCCAGGCGGTGATACGACACCTCAACGCCATCACCAGGTAATACGTCAGGCAACCTCGCCATGCGGCTTAAAGCAGAACAACTGCCAACGCACCTGCAAAAACCGCCGCTGTTGCCGATCTACCATGTCAGCGGTGATGAGCCGCTGCAACGGCTTGAAAGCCTTGATCTCATCCGCCGCACCGCCCGGGCAGAGGGGATTAACGAGCGCACGCTGTTGGTGGTTGAAAAAGGATTTAACTGGAATCGCCTGCAACAGGCCAGCACCAGCATGTCATTATTCTCTGCCCGGCAACTCATTGAACTCCGGCTGGATAACCAGAAGCCAGGCAAAGAAGGCGCCGCCGCCCTGCTCGATTACACGAAAAACCATGCGAAGGAAAACGTATTGCTCATCAGTTCAGCGAAGCTGGACAAGCAGGCACAGAAGACAAAATGGTTCAAGGCACTGGAGAGCATCGGTGCCATCATCCAGCTGTGGGAGATCAAACCGGCACACCTGCCGCGCTGGATAAGCCAGCGGTGTCGACAGTACGGAAAAAACATCGAACAGGATGCCGCCCACGTGATTGCCCAGCGGGTTGAAGGCAACCTGCTGGCCGCCAAGCAGGAGATAGATAAACTCTGCCTGATGATCAGTGAGCCACAGATCAGCCTGCAAGCGGCCTTGCACGCCGTCACGGACAATGCACGTTTTGAGGTGTTTGATCTCATCGAAAATGCCTGTGCCGGTCACTTGGAACGTGCCCGCCGGATGCTGCTGGGGCTAAGACATGAGGGAGCAGAGCCTATCGCTATTTTCGCCGCCCTGATGTGGGAGTTTCGGCGTATCAACAAGGTCTGTAATGAAATTCAGCAGGGAGCGGCCAGCGAGCAGGTGTTTGGCAAATACCGCATCTGGCAACAGCGCAAGGCCCTCTACAAGCAGCTGGCACACAGGCTGCCGAGACGAACGCTTTGCCGCATGTTAAGCGAGGCGGCTTATATCGACCAATCGTTAAAAGGCGCCAAGGCGGCCGACAGCTGGCAACTGCTGGAGAGCTTCATCTTCCAGCTTGGCGGTACCGCACTGCCCACCCCTGCGGCAACGCCGGTTTTGCCCACATAAACACCCCATCCCATGCCTGCACCGCAGGCCACCCGCCCCGACACAATAACGGTTGCAAGTCATGTATTCCCATTTATGATGTTATCCATGAACATGAAAGCCGATGTCATCCGCATCGCCAGGCAAGCACGCACGGCCAGCAAGCTCATGGCACAGGCAACAGCAGGCCGCAAAAACACAGCGCTTGGCCGCATCGCCGAGAACATCCTTAAATCCAGGGCTAGATTGCAGCAGGCGAATGAGCAGGACCTGGCAGAGGGCAAAACGCATGGCCTGGGAGCGGCGCTCATGGACCGGCTGGCACTCACCGATGCACGTATCGAGGAGATGGCCGAGGGCCTTCGGCAGATCGCCGCCCTGCCCGACCCGGTTGGTGAGGTAAGCGAGCTGCACTACCGCCCCACGGGCATTGAGGTAGGGCGTATGCGGGTGCCGCTGGGCGTGATCGGCATCATTTATGAATCCCGCCCCAATGTCACCGCCGATGCCGCCGGTCTGTGCCTGAAATCCGGCAATGCGGTCATACTGCGCGGCGGCTCTGAGGCGATCCATTCCAATCAGGCCATCGCCGTCTCTATCCGTGCTGGCCTGGCCGCCGCTGGCCTGACCGAGGATGCGGTGCAACTCATCGCCACAACCGAGCGGGCGGCGGTCGGCGAGTTATTATCTCTGCCCGAATATATCGATGTGATCGTGCCTCGTGGCGGCAAGGGGCTGATTGAGCGGGTAAGCGCTGAGGCCAGGATGCCGGTCATCAAACACCTTGACGGGCTGTGTCATGTCTATATCGATGACCGGGCGGATATCGACAAGGCCGTTGCCATCGCCTTCAATGCCAAGACCCAGCGCTACGGCGTGTGCAATGCGATGGAGTGCCTGCTGATCGCCGAGCCGGTGGCACGAGCCGTGATGGACAGGCTGGCGCCCCTGTATCTGGATGAGGGCGTTGAGTTGCGCGGCTGTCCGGCAACATGCAGGCTGGTGCAAGCTGCCGTGGCCGCCACGGCAGCGGATTATGCCACCGAGTATCTCGCCCCCATCCTGTCGGTGAAGATTGTCGCCGACATGGACGAGGCCATGCAGCACATTGATAAATACGGCTCACAGCATACCGATGCCATCATCACCGAGGACTACAGCAGGGCACGGCGCTTCCTGGCCGAGGTGGACTCCAGTTCGGTCATGGTAAACGCCTCAACCCGCTTCGCTGATGGCTTTGAATACGGCCTGGGCGCCGAGGTCGGGATCAGCACGGATAAATTCCACGCCCGCGGCCCGGTGGGCCTGGCCGGGCTGACATCGCAAAAATATATCGTGCTGGGCGATGGGCATATAAGAGAGTAAGGCCCATCGCAATCACCTGGCCACAACCATTATCCTGTGCCTGCCCGCCGCCGCCCACCACACGCCCGCAAAGCCAAGTGACCCGCCCCACAGGTCTGCTTGGCGGCAGTTTCGATCCGGTACATAAAGCGCATATTCAGATCGCCTGCCACTGCTGCCGGGAACTTGATTTGCACCAGGTAAGATTCATCCCGGTGGGGCAACCGGTACATCGTTCGGCCCTGCTTGCTGGCGCCGAACACCGGCTGGCCATGCTGCATCTTGCCACCGCCGAGCACCCGGAGCTTACTGTCGATGAGATCGAACTTCAGCGGCCGGGCGGAAGTTACACCATAGATACGCTGAAGGCATTAAAACAAACCGCCAGAATACTGTGTCTTGTCATGGGTGAGGATGTCTTTCATACCTTGCCCGCATGGAAGGACTGGCAACACCTGTTCAGCTATGCCCATGTCGTGGTGCTGAACCGGCAGCAGGGCAAGTTCACGGCATTCAGCCCGGCGATGAGGCAAGTGCTGGAGCAGCGCCTGACCACCGATAAAAAGACACTGCATGAGCAGAAGGCCGGGGCCATCTATCGCTTAGGCCAGCCCGTTATGGATATCTCCGCCACGGCAATCCGGCAACAGCCCGAAGCGATGGCAACAAGATCGCTGCTGCCGGGCGGTGTCTTTGACTACATTCAGAAAAACAGGCTATACCGATCATCATGACGAGATTACTTAAAGTGATTACCCGCACCATGCAGGACCTCAAGGCAACCGACATGCAAACCTATCATGTCGAACCCATCACCTCCATCACTGACTACATGGTCGTTGCCAGCGGCCGCTCTGCCCGGCAGGTGCAGGCCATTGCCGAGAGAATTACTGAAACCACCAAACAACACGGCTACCGGCCACTTGGCATAGAAGGGCAACAGCAGGGCGAATGGATCCTGCTGGATTTTGGTGATGTGATCGCCCACATCATGCAGCCTGCAACCCGCCGCTACTACCAACTGGAAAAACTCTGGGCAGTGGACAATCAGGTGAAAAGACAATCCTGACTAAATGGAAATCGTGATTTATGTTGTCGTGAATGGATCGGTCAGGCGGTATCTGAGTATACAGAGCGGCTTACTGGGGAATGACATTTACGCCTGGTTGAAATTCCGGCGGCAAAACGCAACCACGCAAGTAACCATGATGACCTGTTGCTGGCCGAGGAGAGAAAATCAA
The DNA here is from genome assembly GCA_963422205.2 of Gammaproteobacteria bacterium. Classification (GTDB taxonomy): domain Bacteria; phylum Pseudomonadota; class Gammaproteobacteria; order Eutrophobiales; family Eutrophobiaceae; genus CAXMWX01. The sequence goes on from CAXMWX010000009.1 coordinate 20,628, forward strand.
TAAGCAAATGGATCCGGGCCACAGCACTATCGTACTTGATGAAGAAGGCAAACAGCCAGACTTTACCAAAAACACTTGCTAACTGGATGATCAACAATAACAGTATAAATTTTATAATTGGCGGTGCGGACGGCTTACACAAACAGATCATCGAGGAGGCAGATCAAGTATGGTCATTATCAAATTACACTCTACCCCATGGTCTTGTGCGTGTTCTCCTAGTCGAACAATTATATCGCGCAACGAGTATTCTGAGGAACCACCCCTATCACAGGAAATAACACAGACAGTAACATGACCCGGGTCTATCTTGCTTCCAAATCTCCACGCCGCAGAGAGTTGCTTGAACAAATTTAAGGAAACGCTGACTTAATCAACGCTCCCTATGACCAAGAAGCGCTGCGAAATTCAATGACGACGAGCCATTGAATTTGTAAGCAAACTAAAAAACACATTTTTAGTTTGCTTACCTTAAGCCAAGTCTAAAATGGACTTGTTAGCGGTTTATTAACACAAGGGACTACCGGGCACCTACCCGAGCGGAACAGGTCTTTGGATATCATAAAGCCCGTTACCGGGGATTGGAAAAAAATGCCGCGCAGGTGTTTACCTGTATGCTTTAGTCAATCTTTAGATGAGCAAGCGAGAGTGGATCACTAGTATAGAACAAATCGATCTATTGTGGTTGCTAAGAAAATCAGGCTGCCCAAGATGGGTCATCCGTGCAAATATCGTGAATAAAACTCAAATTTTTTAAACCGGGGCTTGTTCGGAACCCCCTAAATCTTATGAGGCAGTAATGAGTTAGTGATATGAGAAATGTTTTTTATCTGAACCTTGTAAAATAATCATCAATTTCCTCCCTCATTTCAATGCCTACTCGCTCAAAGCACCTGAGCAAACTATCATATGCTCCTTCCCCTCCAAGAAAATTCCAGAACTCTTCCGCAACTTTCAGTTCTTTTTCCAGATCAAGCATACCGGCAATTGTCTATCTGCTATAAGGTTTGGGTTCGTATGGGTTATACGGAATTGCAATAAGCGTATTAATATTTGTGTCTGGATTTTCTAACAGCGCTGTTGCTGTCCACTCTAAAAGGGTTCGTTTAAACTCTTTAAACCCACCTTTATTCGGTTTTGCAGTTTTTATATCAATCAAGTAAATCTCTCCTTTGTCATCTTCAAGGTAAACATCTACTCTTGTTGGTTTAACTGTGCGAATTTCACCTTCCTGGCAAACTTCACGAATTATTTCTATCTCCTCTTGCTTGTCCGGCCTTCGATCAGCAGAGGTCAGACCATCCATAATTTTCTGAATTTCATATTGTGCCTGTGTGCTAATCTGGGAGCCTGACCTGGTCTGGAGTTTTGCGGATTTAAACCGAGTTAATGCCAGTGAAACCGCAACCGGTTCAAAGATACTTGTTCCAAAACTGGTATTTAATGAATGGATAAATGCATAAAGTGCAAGCCTGTCTTTGCCAAGCAGCCTGGTATGGAAAGGCATTACTGCCGGTTCCGGATTATAGGTTTTAAATCTATTTAGCAGGCTTTGTTTGATCGTTTCCTCAACTGACTTTATCTGCTCTTTAGTCAGGGCCATTATTTTTCTTTTAAATGAAATATGATTTCCGCATAAGCCGATTTGTTTTTTTCCGTCCTGTTTAAAACCGGTCTTTTGTACTGATTTACGATCTGCATTTCCGACTTTTCTGCAATGATCGGATATAAACTGTATTTATCGTTTGCCACAAGGAAAATATCATAATCCTCCTGCAAGTATTGTTTAACGTTATTGAGCACATCGGTAATGCCCTGGGTATAGTCGCTCCTTGCTTTTTTACTCTGCCCCTTGAAAAGAGGGCCTATTTCCAATTTATCATTACGCTTAAAACCGAATAAATCATAAGCATAGGCGTGCTGTTCGTGGTAATCAATCAGTCCGACATAGGGGGGACTGGAAAATATACCTTTTATTTTTTGCTTTTTTACCAACTTCCCAAATGCAGGGTTCTTTAGGGACAGAGCGTCAAAAATATTAATATTTCGAGCATCTCCCTGTAGGCATTTTTGATAGGTTTCTGTTCTTAATAGATTAAATTCCGAAAAACGTTTTATCATATCTTTAGTGTAACGTTCCCACCAGGACAGTATAGAAAAAAGAGGCTTACAAATTTTACCGTGTTTACTGCAGTAATAAGTCTTGGTGATCGGCTCTTTCAGTGTGGCCAGGTCGGCATGTGTTGTTGCTTTACATGAGCGAATTGTTCTACTTAAAATGATGGCAATAGCTTTTTTTGTAGTTGGGTTTTTAACGGTTTTTAATTGCTCAAAAGCAAAATCAAGTTCCTTTTTTACCGGCTCAAGGTACCATTTTTCAAGAAAAGTGACTGCATTGTCTTGTTTGATTTTCAATTGATATTTTTTTTGCAAACTATCGAAGATGGCACCGAATTCTTTTTCTTTTGTCGGTGTATATTTCCGTTCAATAATCTCTCTTTGCCGAATCTTTATTTTGTATTCGGGTGACGGGAAGTATTCTTTGTTAAAAATATTCAGTTCCTCAAGCAATTCATTTTCAAATTTGGCATTGGCGTTATGTGCAATAAAGTCCTTTAAAGCGGATGTAATTCTTTGCGTTTCATCGTATAAGTTCTGAAAATCAACCTTGCCAATTTTTACATTGGCAATCAACGTATTGAATGCCGAGATATCTATTCCAACGGCGTGTATTCCAAGTTCATTTGCTTGCACCATCGTTGTGCCGCTGCCTGAAAACGGGTCTAGTATAATATCTCCTTTTTTAAAATAGGTTTGGGTTTTGAAATTGTCCGTGTGGTCGTCAATAAAATACTCGACAAGCTGCGGAATAAACTTTCCCTTATACAGGTGGAGTCTATGGATGTGTTTTGTAGTATCTTTTTCTTTTAAGTTATCAAATGACAGTGCCCAGTTGAGGTCTTCTCCAAGTTTTTCTCGCCAGTTGACTTCTCTTTGGCCGGTAAAACTTTCATAGTAGTTAATCAAATCAGCCTTGCTGATGACGGTGGTTCCGTTTTTGCCATATTTCGGAATTTTACCGTACTGTATTAAATACGATATGTTTGAAGTGGTTACATTTCTTCTCAGATGACTACTCGCCCATAGGCTGGCTTCTTTGGTCGTTAGTAATTCCATGTCTTCAGTTGTCATAAAAAAGTTATTCGGTGTCATTTTTGCACAGTGGCGATTAGTCTTTGATCAAACATCATTTTCTGTCTTCAAAGTCACCCCAATCAATACAGTCACTATATGGTTATTTTAATGGCCCTCTGATTAAGAGTCCATACTATGTATAGGTTTGCCACATATTGCACTTTTTGTTGTGGTTGATAAAAAATCTGGCTGAAAAAGATGAATCATTGTTCAGATATCGTGAGCAAAACTGAAATACCAAACCACTTTTTAAAAACGAGACTTATTCAGAGCCCCCATAGACAAAGCAGGAGAATTTATTTCAAAAATCAAAGAAAGCTATTCAGGGATCATGGGGCTGCCTCTATATGAGACAGCAATACTTTTGTGTAAATGCAATATTAACGTTAATTAAAATAACGCCGAAGGCAAACCCCGTAATAATGATCGATGACATAAAAATAGATCCCTATCCAGTCGGGCTTGCCGTTCTCATCTGTCGGCCACCAGAGCTTTTGATTCGTCCAGTAGTGGTGATAATGATCAGCGCAGTAGGCGACCGTCATCTCATCATAAGATAACTCATCGTTGCCCAGCGCATGCTCGGCGACAATAAATTCCCGTATCACCTGCCGATAGGCAGCAGCTAACTTCGGCTTGCCATCCGATCCCAGCATGGCGTCTTGATCAATGCGCCTGCCGTACTCCTCGGCCCGTTGATCCAGCCTTGCCAGCTTGTCAACATCTGCCCGGGAACCCTGCAAGCGCACACAGGCACGGGTATCACCCGCATCGCATTTTTGCTGCCAGAAATCCAGCATGGAGAAATGACGCGGCTCAGCCAGGACAGCAGGCAAAAGCCCTGTCAGGATCGGCCCCAGGATAGGCCCGATCAAGAACAACACCGGCTTAACACAAAAACGCCAGGCTGACTGCATGGCATTGCCGGTTACTCATCGTGCTTGCACCTAAATCAACGGCACGATCAACAGGGCGACAATGTTGATGATCTTGATCAGCGGGTTGACCGCCGGGCCGGCGGTATCTTTATATGGATCGCCCACGGTATCCCCGGTCACCGCCGCCTTGTGGGCCTCACTGCCCTTGCCGCCACAGTGGCCATCTTCGATGTACTTCTTGGCATTATCCCAGGCCCCGCCGCCGGTGGTCATGGAAATCGCCACAAACAGGCCGGTGATAATCGTCCCCAGCAACAACCCGCCCAGCGCCACCGGCCCCAGTATCACCCCAACCAGCACCGGCACCAGCACCGGCAACATGGACGGCAGGATCATCTCCTTGATGGCCGCCCTGGTCAGCAGATCAACAGCACGGGAATAATCCGGCTTGCCGCTGCCATCCATAATGCCGGGGATCTCTTTGAACTGGCGACGGACCTCCAGCACCACCGCCCCCGCCGCCCGGCCCACCGCCTCCATGCCCATGGCGGCAAACAGATACGGCACCAGCCCGCCGATAAACAGGCCGATGATCACCATGGGATCAGACAACAGAAAATCAACGCTATAACCCAGCTCCTTCTCCAGGGCATTGGTGTAATCAGCAAACAACACCAATGCGGCCAGCCCGGCCGAGCCGATGGCATAACCCTTGGTCACCGCCTTGGTGGTGTTACCCACGGCATCCAGCGGGTCGGTGATGTTGCGAACCTTCTCATCCAGCTCCGCCATTTCCGCAATGCCGCCGGCATTGTCCGTGATCGGCCCAAAGGCATCCAGCGCCACGATGATCCCGGTCATGGATAACATGGACGTGGCCGCAATGGCAATGCCATACAGGCCAGCCAGTTCATAGGCGCCCCAGATACTGGCGCACACGGCGATCACTGGCAGGGTGGTCGCCTTCATGGACACGCCGATACCGGCGATGATGTTGGTCGCATGACCGGTCTCAGAGGCCGCCGCCACGTGTTGCACCGGCTTGTACTCAGTGCCGGTATAGTATTCGGTGATCCACACCAATGCTGCCGTCAGCAGCAAGCCGATCAAGGCCGTGTAGAACACATTGACAGCCGCCACCTCACTGCCACTCAGGATCACCGTATCGCCCAGTATCCAGCCGGTGACAAAATAAAAGGCGACCAAGGCTAACACGCCGGCCACGATCAGCCCCTTGTACAAGGCGCCCATGATGCTGCCGCCAGCACCGGATTTAACAAAAAACGTACCGATCACCGAGGCCACGATAGACACAGCCCCCAGCACCAGCGGATATAACACGCCGCCTGCATCGCCTTGCGGGAATAAGAGACTGCCCAGCAGCATGGTGGCGATCACGGTCACGGCATAGGTCTCGAACAGATCGGCAGCCATGCCAGCACAATCGCCCACGTTATCGCCCACATTATCGGCAATCACCGCCGGGTTACGTGGATCATCTTCCGGGATCCCGGCCTCCACCTTGCCCACCAGATCAGCACCGACATCCGCCCCCTTGGTGAAGATGCCGCCGCCCAGACGGGCGAAGATGGAGATCAGCGACCCGCCAAAGCCCAGCCCAATCAGGGCATGCAGGATGGCATCCAGTTCAAAACCCAGCAGCACCAGCAGCGCATAATAGCCAGCCACCCCCAACAGCCCCAGCCCGACGACGAGAAGACCCGTGATAGCACCGCCACGAAAGGCCACCTGTAGTGCCGGATTGATGCCCTTGCTCGCTGCCTCGGCAGTACGCAGGTTGGCACGCACGGAGATATTCATGCCGATGTAGCCCGCCGCCCCGGAGAACAGCGCACCGATCAGAAAACCCACCGCTGTCGCCCAGTCCAGCAGCACGCCCAGGGCAATAAACAAGACGGCACCGACATAGGAGATGGTGGTGTACTGCCGGTTCAGATAGGCCGAAGCGCCCTGCTGCACCGCTGCGGCAATTTCACGCATACGCTCATTGCCTTGTGGCTGGGCCAGGATCCAGCGCACTGACCAGATACCATAGACGATGGCAAGCGCCCCGCACAGCAGGGTAAATAATAATGGTGACATGTGATCCCCTTAAAAATCGTTAGCTGATTAACAGAAAGGGGCAAGGCCCCGAATATGAAAGAAAAGCGCCACGAATTTTACTCAGTTATCAACAAAGTTCAAAGTCTGTATTCAGTTTTTTCTTAACCGGCGCATTTCTCAACACGACATAATCCGGCAGGCCGTTTTTGTAAGGCGGATAATCCTCGCCCTGGATCAGGGGATAGAGATAGCGGCGACAACTATCGCTGATACCAAACCCGTCCTCGCTGATAAACGCCTGCGGCACGCATTTCTCCACATTCGCCACCGCCGTCAATGGCGCCTGCCCGATCTGCCATTGATACGGGCTGTCACTCAGGCGCTCAATGATCGGCATCACGGCATTCTCGCCCGCCAGTGCTAACTCCACCGCCGCCCGGCCTACCGCATAGGCCTGTTCTACGTCTGTCCTGGAGGCGATATGTCTTGCTGAACGTTGCAGATAATCCGCTACGGCCCAGTGAAATTTGTAACCCAGTTCTTGTTTCACCATATTAGCGACCACCGGCGCCGCCCCGCCCAACTGGGCATGACCGAAGGCATCTCGGGTACCCTGTTCGGCCAGAAATCGCCCGTCCGGCCAGCGCGCCCCCTCTGAAACCACCACGGTGCAATAGCCATAACGGGCGACTTTATCGCGCATGGCGGCGATAAACCTGCCCTCATCAAAGGCCACCTCCGGAAACAGGATGAGCACGGGAATGTCGTTATCGGCATCGGCAGCCAGCCCGCCGGCCGCTGCGATCCAGCCGGCATGTCGGCCCATGACCTCCAGCACAAACAGCCGGGTGGATGTTCTGGCCATAGAGCGGACATCATAAGCCGCCTCACGGGTGGCGATGGCGATATACTTGGCGACCGAGCCAAATCCCGGGCAGGTATCGGTGATGGGCAAGTCATTATCCACCGTCTTCGGCACATGGATCGCCTGTATGGGAAAGCCTAGTTTTTCTGACAGTTGTGAGATCTTGTGGCAGGTATCGGCGGAGTCGCCACCGCCATTGTAAAAAAAATAGCCGATATCATGCGCCCTGAATACCGCCAGCAGGCGCTCATATTCCGCCCGGCCCTCCTCCAGCCCTTTGAGTTTATAACGACAGGAGCCGAAGGCGCCGGCGGGCGTATGGCGAAGGGCGGCGATCGACTTAGCCGACTCAGCGCTGGTGTCAATCAGATCTTCGGTCAATGCACCCAGTATCCCGTTACGTCCGGCATAGAGGCGGGCGATCCGGTCTTGATGTTGCCGGGCGGTCTCAATCACACCACAGGCTGAGGCATTGATGACCGCAGTGACCCCACCGGACTGGGCATAAAAAGCATTTCTAGTGGCGCACATTTTCTTGCGGCTTGCCTCGTTGCATTTTCACACTGATTAAGTGGCTGGCACATGGTAGACTGCCGTTGTAACTGGCACGGCAGACGGCGGGCCGGCGCCATTGTAAGCCAGTCCGAACTCTGCCCACAAACCAAACTCTATGATATGCAGTGATGTATACATACGCAAACAGACCAACCGCTGCCCGCATCAGAAAACTTGGCTGGTGTTTGTTATTTTTCAGCCTCAGCGTACACAGCACCACCACGCTGAACCTGCCCGATATTGGCGATTCCACCGGCGGCATCATCGGCCCGGAGTTTGAACGCCGCCTGGGGCAGGCATTTTTAAGCCAGATCCGCAAGCAAACCGACATCATCACCGACCCGGAAGTGGAAACCTATATCCAGTCGATTGGCTACCGGCTGGTTGCCCAAAGCGATAACAACACGCAGCAATTCACCTTTTTCGTGATCAGCGATGTGCTGATCAATGCCTTCGCCGCCCCGGGCGGCATTGTGGGCATCAACAGCGGGGTGATCATCAATTCAGGATCAGAGAGCGAACTGGCCGGCGTGATGGCACATGAGATCGCGCATGTCTCCCAAAAACACATGGCACGTTCGATTGAGATGCAACAACGACTCAGCATCCCGACCCTGGCGGCGACCCTGGGGGCGATATTGGTGGCGGCGATGGATCCCTCGGCGGGTCAGGCGGCGATAGCGGCCGTGCAGGGCGGGGCGGCCCAGGCGCGCATCAATTTTACCCGTGCAAATGAGCAGGAAGCCGACCGGGTGGGGATGCAGTTACTGGCCCGGGCGAAATTTAATCCCCATGGTATGCTGGGGTTTTTTGAGAAGCTGCAAAAAAATGCCCGTTACTCAGCCCAGGCGCCGGAGTTTCTGCGTACTCACCCGCTGACCAATAGCCGCATCGCCGATGCCCAGGCACGGGCGGCCAGCTACCCGCCGGATTTCGCCTATCGAGAAAGCCAGACCTATCACTACATCAAGGCCCGGCTGATCGTCAAGGCACACAAAAACCCCGACGATGCGGTCACGTTTTATCGCCAGCAGTTGCAAAACAATGATCAGAAACACCTGATGATCGCACGTTACGGGTATGCTATCGCACTCACCGCCGCCGGCGACTACCCGGCAGCAAGAGAGCAGCTGCGCCGGCTGCTGGCAGAGAGCCCGGAGAACAGTGCGTTTTTGCTCGCCGCCGCCCAGGTTGAAGCCGCCGCCGGTGCTTACGATGATGCCATCAGGATCTACCAGCAGGCAGAGGAGATTTACCCTGACTACCGCCCGCTGATCATCAATTACGCCACCTTGTTATTGCAGGCCGACCGGCCACATAGTGCCAAGGCGTTGTTGATCAATTCTGGCAAATACAGCACGCCCGACATCACCTACTACAACCTGCTGATGCGGGCGGAAGCGGAATCTGGCAACCTGATCGAATCCCATATTGCCAGTGCGGAATATTATTTCTTGACCGGCGAGACACGTGTTGCCATCCAGCAATTAAGATATACGCTGGCACAGAAAAATCCCCGGCCTGATTACTACCAGCAGGAGCGCATACAGGCACGGCTGGTGCACCTGGAAAGAGAGCTGGAAATCGAGCGGGACTTAAAGCTGATACGTTAAACTCAAGCACCATCGCTGCATCAACGTAATCTGCCAGAGAGTATCTTTGCGCCCCATCCTTACCTTCATCCTGGTTTTTTTAGCCGCCATCGTGCTGGCCGCCGTGCTGGCCTGGCCGGTTTATGAATTGACCACGACCATCACGGAGGCGAGTTTTCGGCGAGTGATCTCGCACACCACATTATTATGCGGCCTGCTCATCAGCCTGCTGTATGTCACACGTTATGCGGGGATCTCCCCTGCCATCCTCGGCTACAGCCCGCCGCACAAAGGCCGGCAGTTTCTGCACGGCTTCATCATCGGCCTGGGGCTGATGGCCGTCATCGAAATCACCTTGCTGGGGTTTGGCGCCCACCGGCTGGACAGCGGTTTTGCGATGCGCTTCAGCCGCCTGGCGATGCTGCTGCTATCGGGTCTTGCGACCGGCATGGTCGTTGCGCTGATTGAAGAGACGATTTTTCGCGGTGCCATGTACGCTGGCCTTCGCCAGCAAAGCCCACTGGTCTTAACCATCATAATGACCAGCCTGACCTATGCGGCGGTGCATTACCTGAAATACCCAGATCCCGGCCCGGACACGGCTGTCACCTGGTCAACCGGTCTTAACGCCCTGCCACAGGCGGTGATTCGCTTCTCCCAGCCTGTGTATTATGATGCCATGCTCACCCTGTTCATGTTAGGTGTGCTGCTGGCGATGATGCGACACTTCTCCGGCAACCTCCTCTGCTGTATCGGCCTGCATACGGCGGTTGTCATGGGTGATAAGACGATCACCAAACTCACCAATTACGCACCTGATGCCGGTTTTTTCTGGCTGACAAACACATATGACACGCCCCTGGGTTATGCCAGCACCGGCTGGCTAATCGTTTTTTGTCTCGCTTATTATGTTTACATGAAAAGAAAGCGACACAATGCCTAGGCCATGCCGCATCGCCCTGTTACTGCTGGTATCGGCCTGTGAGCCTCGGGCCGCTCTTGACTACTTCCCGCTACAGGCCGGGCTGGAATGGCACTACCAAATCCACAAGACCATATTAAATAAAGGCTTCACCCAAAGAGCTATCATAAGAAGTGTGCCGGCCGAGATCGTGGATGATAAAACACGCTACCCACAGGTATCAGCCAACGGCAAGCGCTATCATTTTTTCACGGACAAAGACGGCCTCTACCGGCTGAGGCCAGACGGCAAAACACAGATCAGAGTCCTCAAATACCCCTTACAGCCAGGCACCGCATGGACGGTACCCACCCGTCTGTTTTTATTCGATCTGCCAAGACAACTGGCAGATGATATGCGAAAAATCAGCCGTGATATGACGATGGACTACAAGATCAGCAGCATGGAAGATGCCCTGGCAACACCCGCCGGACGCTTTTATGACTGTATGCGGATTGACGGCATCGGCTTTGCTGATATTCCCAAACACCTGATGCTGGGCATACGCACGGTCAAAGCCGAAGAGACACAATGGTATTGCCCCGGTGCAGGACTGGTGAAGCAAGTCAGAAAAGAATATGCCCTGCCAGCACAATACCCGACTGAATACACACAGGAGTTGATCGGCTTTGAACGCTTGTAAGGCTGGTCCTGCCAGGCGCCGCCGGAGAGCGCCCCGATGCCAAGCGATGATCTGTCGGCTGTTTATCTTCCCCAAGGCGCTATTTATCTCCCGGACTTCCTCCGGTTATCTTCCCGGCAAAGCATCTGGCAGTTGTCCGCTTCCGTTTTGCCACCTTCGCACCAGGGCGTGATGTGATCGGCTTCCATTTGCTCCAGTTCAAAATGCTCATCACACACAGCGCAAATGCCTTTTTGTCTTTCGTAGGCTTCTCGTTTCTGGCTTGCACTGAAAGAACGGATATTAAGATGCTTTTCCTTGCCGGTTAAAAGATATTCATAAATACCTTTCTTGGCAGTGACATCTTCGTCTTCCATTAGTTTGGCAATTTCTTCTGCCAATTTTTTAGAGTCAAATTTTTGGCCTTGAAACTGGTTGTAATACAGACCCCAAGGCAGCCCTTTCATTTCTTTACGATACTTCGGAAACACCGCCTGCACCCAATTAATCACCGCTTGAAAATAAAGCCACAATTCACTGGCATTGGGTTCATGCTGGTGTTTGCCCATATAGTCTTCTATCTTATCTCCGCTTAGCCATTTTATCGCCGTCTCAAGGTATTCCTGACGAATGGGCGTGCCACTTAAATAATTGCTTCCCAGCCCGTAAGCAGGACAACCCGTTTTGCTGAAATAACGCTTGGCATCGGTCGCCCAGGAACCGGCATACACCGCATTCCTCAATTCCTGATCGGTCAGTTTCTCGCCCGCGATATTGATGGTCTCGAACCATTCCAGTCTTTCGCTGTCTGTGCCGCTACACAAATACACCGTGAGCCTGTAGTTGAGAATTTGCGCCTGCTGATCGTCTTGCAGATTATGAAAATAAAGGCCCTGAAAAGAAAAATCCCCTTTTGTATATTGGCAGATTGAAATCGTTCGCTGCTGCCCGTCTATGATTTCAAAATTGCCATCTTTTCGCACCGCCCAGTACATCACATTCAGTGGAAAATCTTTTTTAACGGTATCAATCACCGCGTCCCTTTGTTTCTCTTTATAGATAAATTCTCTTTGATAGGGTGGGCGAATATCCAGCCTGCCGCCGTAGCCGGTCACGCCGCTTTCCTGATTATCTTGATAGCCCTCCGTCAATTCGCGAACGGTGATTTCTTTGAGTTCTATCTTCATTTTTTGTTCTTGATGGTGTGTTTGATTTTGATCATGGCGAGATTGAGTTCAATCGTGGTTTCGCTGCGGGTATCACCGGCAAATTCCTGATTGAGAATATCGCCGATCAACTCCCCACTTCTGGCAATGAGTTTTTCCTGTTCGGATTTGTCTTTTTCTATCGCCAGAGATTTTGCCACCTTGCTGAATTCCCGCACCTTCGCAAAGGTTTCAATAATCTGCAAGGCGGCTTGCGTGGCCTGCTTTGATTTCAGGATAGTCGCCAGCATGTACAAGCCTTTTTCGGTAAAGGCTTTGGGAAGTTGCGGGGAGAATTTCAGCTTCTCAAGGTGGTGGAAATTTTCCACCACCTCCTGTTTTTCCCTTGAGTTGAGTTCGAAGATATATCCCTGCGGAAATTTATCTATATTATTTTTAACCGCCTGGTTGACATCTCGGGTTTGCACGCTGTAGATAGCCGCCACATCGCTGTCCAGAATGACTTGATGCCCGCGCAGTTCAATAATAAGTGATGTTATATCGTTTAATATATTCGCTTTATTCAGGTTTTTATCAGGCTCTTTCATGGTTTTCTATTAAGACTCTCAAATAAGGAACATCGGCAACTCAACTACTCATCATGGCTGGGAGGGTGTAATTCCTCTATTGAGAAAATCAACCAGTGGCCTTAATGCTTCCGAGTCTAAATTCCATATTTCCGAATCTTTATAGAAAAAATTTTCTTTTTTCAACTCTTTTTTCTGTTCATTGGTTTTCGGAAAGGCGTCAACATAGGCGTATATTTTGGACTTTCTAATGGGAAGAGCATAGGTTTTTTCGTATTTTTTCAGACAGTCTTCATATTGCTGAAAGCAATCCAAAACCCGCCTGTGTTTATCATTTGCGATACACTCAAGTAACGTTTCAAGGTCTCCGCTCAATGAATTGTCTGGAAGCAGAAAAATATCAAAATTCAGATTATTATTAGCCTTAAACTTTTCGATATATGCTCTTCTTTCTTGGTAATCATCGTCGGCATCAAAAATGATTTTCACGCTGTGACCTTCGTCATTCAAGCGCTTTATTGTGGGTGTATTTTTCTCAAGGTTATTCCAACCTCCTACTTCTGTTATCTCAAAGTCAGTGGCTTTGTTTTTATCAAGTCTTACTTCAATAAGATCTTCAAGAAACCTCAAATCGCTTTTTCCTTCAACCAACAGCTTGACCATGCTTTATCTCAATTCAATTTTTTGATCAATGGCATGTTCAAAACTTTCAAAGTCATACTTATAGGATTTATGTTCCCCGCCAATATCCCTCAATGTATAAACCCTTACCTGTGGTTGAAAATCTTTATTTTTCTCCTGCTCCAACGCTACTTTTAAAGCCCGAAGCGTCTCGATATTGTGAGTGCTGATAAATAACTGCACATTCAATTCCTGTGAGAGCCGAATCAGGCTGTCCCATAAATCAACCAGCGTAGAGAAATGAATACCATTTTCGAGTTCATCTATCAGCACAATGCCGCCTCTGGAGTTATACATAGCCAATAGCAGCGATAAATACCGCCTTACGCCATCGCCAGATAAATTGAGCGGGATAAGCTGCTGCATACCAACATCCGCATAAATCATTTGATTAGTTCCGAGAGAAATGCTGGTGATTCTTGAATCAATCGCCTTTAACATCACAATCAGATTGTCATGCTGTTTATTGACAATCAAATGCTCCAATTCTTTTTGCAGATTTTGGGAAAGAGGTGCCTTGGGCGTCACATAGACACAACGTACACTCTCAGCATAATCACGAGGCGTGACCAGGTTAAAACCAGCAGCAGCTCTATTAAAAGTTAATTTACTTTCGATTTTTCTTTGTTCTGAATGCTTTTTCTTAATGATTGCATCCAGCACCAATTCATTAATTTCATCTTCTTTTATGGCAGAATCATAGGAAAAATTTTTAACATCAGCCCGCACTTTCTCCGCTTGAGCCTTTCTTGTTATTGTGTTTTCAGATGAAGAATAAGGCGAAATGGAGACGGCTCTAAAATCTTCGTCTGTGCCGTTATTCTGCTCGCCGGACGATGCCCTGATTTTGATGGTATTGTTAAAATCAAGATTGTGGAAAACAAAACCCAAGTCATTTGCTTCACTGAGAAAGAAATCTCTGAAGTTGTGTATTGTGAGTATGAGTTCAGGATTACTCGCCCCAAAAAGAAGGAATAAAGCCTCCAGCACTGTGGTTTTGGCCGAGTTATTTTTGCCAAGCAAAAGATTGATCCTGCCTAAATCTTCGATGTTCAGGTGCCTGATGCTTCTGAAATTCTCTATGTCAATATTTTGGTACATAATATTTTTGAGTTGTAAATTTCGGTTTTTTGGTCGATAGCTCTATCACAATTATATCGTAATTTTTACACTCACCATCTTTTGTTTTTGAGGATCATTCGGGCAGATATCCAGCATGGGGCCGTAGGCGGTCACGCCGCCCTCACGCGGTGGCGGATGAGAATGCGGGCATAAGGAACATCCACAACTCCGTTTGTAATCATATACAAGTCTCCGTCTACTGCACCTCTTTTTTGGATTTCTTTTCTATACTTTTTGTGTTCTAGTTTATAGGGTCTTACTCCAATCTCTATTCCAGAATTAGATATGCCTAAGCCAATTATCTCAAACTGCTCCGGGTTGTATTTATCCAGGAAAGTAATCGGTACGCCCATTGCCCCATCCCAGTCCATGGGAATGTCTTTGACCTTATCGACGTTAATCGCATCGTAGTTGTCATATCGGGGATATTCTTCGGGGGTGTAGGTTTTGTATAAAATCAGATCCTCGTGGCGTTTGACATGGTCGAGGTTGGTGAACCAGATACTTTGGGAACGACCTTTCACAACTCCATCTACAATCTTATACGAACTCCCCTGTTTCCCTTTGTCCTGCAATTCTTTTGCGTAATCTTTCGGTACATCAAACAACAAGTCTCTGCTCATTGGCGTGTTGCCAACCCACAACCTATTTTCCTTTATGAGCGGGAAAATTTCTTTATAGGTGATGGCATTTTTATTTCCGATAACGACAAACTTCTTCTCATATTCCATCAACTGCGCCACATATTCCCGAAACAGCGAAAAAGGCGGGTTGGTGACCACAATATCGGCCTGCTGCAAGAGGGCAATCGCCTCAGCGCTCCTGAAGTCGCCATCGCCTTGCAAGTGATGAATGCCGATTTCTTCGGGGTCGGGCACGCGGTTAGCGTTTTCATCGCCCTCGTATTCAAGATAGATCGCCTTTTCAGCATCGTGCCGGCTGAACAAATCCATATCCTGGTTCTTGTAACAGGTGGTGATGAGTTTTTTCAGTCCCAGCGCTTCAAATCCATAGGAAAAATAATGAAAGAAATTACTGATGCGCGGATCATCGCAGTTGCAATAGACCACCTTGCCCTTGAAGTGCTTTTTATAGTGCCGCAATTCAGCTTCTATATCGGCCAACTGCGTATAGAACTCGTCTTTTTTACCTACCTTGGCCCGGTGCAGGCTCCGGTTAAGTTTATCCGGCATATACTATTCGCCTTGGTTGAATCGCTGGGGCAGCATCATAGCTTGCTTCAAAGCCCCTTGAACAGGGCAAACATCATGATGATGACCCGGCAGATAAGGAAAGCTGCTTGCCAGCGAGAGGGCCTGCAATGCCATCATCCCGCCGCCCGGCAACCAGGCAATGGCGATTTTGATTGGTGGGTCGTGCAGGAATCGAACCTGCGACCAACTGATTAAAAGTCAGCTGCTCTACCGGCTGAGCTAACGACCCTCATCGCAATGACACCACGACACATCCATCCCTGGCGCCCGGGTATCGCATGTTGCGGCATCGGGTGTTGAAAAGCGGCGATGATACCGAAGTTCTACAGCAGGGTAAAATGCGATTCAGCACTTGAAATTTGCAGGCTTCAACCCTATTTTGCCATTTTTTCAAGGTGTGAGGCGAAATCCATGCCCATTTATGAATACCAGTGTGACGATTGCGGCCAGAAATTGGAAAAATTGCAGAAAATTTCTGATGCCGCACTCACGGATTGCCCGGATTGCGGTACGGCCAGCCTGAAGAAGCTGGTCTCCGCCGCCGCCTTCCGGTTAAAAGGTGCTGGCTGGTATGAGACGGATTTCAAGGAAGGCAAGTCGCAGAAAAATCTGGTCAAGCCTGACGATAAACCCGCAACAGACAAGGATGAGAAAGGCGCCGATAAAAAAGACACGCCCGCAGAGAAAAAAGAGGACGATAGCGGCAAGACGACAACTAAAAAAGCCACCAGCGAGAGCACGACCGACTAGCGCACAGATTGCAGGCTCGGTCTGGCGGCGGGCATGATACCGCTGCTCGTCCCTGATGCGACATTATATAGTCGCTGCCCAGATGCGGTTGCCTAAACGAGGGCTGGCTCGTAAGATGCCCGCTTTCCCCAGCCAGCCAACTTGAGACCCACCATGCGTAGTCATTATTGCGGAGAGCTGACCACCGCCCTCATTGAACAAGACATTGCCCTGTGTGGCTGGGTGCACAGACGCCGGGATCACGGCGGCGTGATCTTTATCGATCTGCGTGATCACCAGGGCCTGGCACAGATCGTCTTTGATCCGGATCGGGCCGAGCCGTTTGCCATCGCCGATCGTATCCGCAACGAATACGTCATCCGCATCACCGGCAAGGTCAGACACCGGCCGACCGGCACAGTCAACCCGGACTTGGCCACGGGCGAAGTCGAGGTGCTGGCCTACAGCATTGAGATCCTCAACCAGGCCAGCACACCGCCGTTTCAACTGGACGATGAACAGGTACACGATGACATCCGCCTGCGCTACCGGTATATCGATCTGCGGCGTCACCAGATGCAGCACAACATCCGGCGGCGCCACCAGATCACCCGCTGCCTGCGCCAGTTTCTTGACGAGAGTGGTTTTATCGACATTGAAACGCCGCTGCTGACTCGTGCCACGCCGGAGGGTGCGCGCGATTACCTGGTGCCCAGCCGCACCCATACCGGCGAGTTTTTCGCCCTGCCGCAATCGCCCCAGTTGTTCAAACAACTGCTGATGATCGCCGGCATGGATCGGTATTATCAAATCGTCCGTTGTTTCCGTGATGAGGACCTGCGCGCTGATCGCCAGCCGGAGTTTACCCAACTGGATATCGAATTGTCCTTTGTTGATGAGGCCGGGATCATCGATCTCATGGAGGCGCTGCTGTGCCAAGTGTTCAAGCAAGTCAGGGGCGTTGATCTGCCAAGGCCGTTTCCGCGCATGCGTTATGCGGATGCCATCGCCAACTTCGGCACCGACCGGCCCGATTTACGTAACCCGCTGCGTTTGACAGAGCTAAGTGATGTCATGAAGAGAGTGGAGTTCAAGGTCTTCTCCGGCCCGGCGGCCATGGCGGATGGGCGCGTGGCCGCCTTGCGACTGCCACAGGGCGGCCAGCTAAGCCGCCGGCAGCTTGATGAGTACACGGCTTTTGTCGGTCGGCATGGCGCCAGCGGCCTGGCTTATATCAAGATCAATGCGCTGGCCGAGGGTCGTGCCGGCTTGCAGTCGCCGATCTTGAAATTCCTGCCCGATGCGGCTCTGAACGCCATCCTCAAGCGCACGGCAGCCGAGGACAACGATCTGATCTTCTTCGGGGCGGACAAGGCCAGCATAGTCAACCATGCCCTGTCTGCCTTGCGTGATCTTCTGGCCGAAGACCGGGCGCTGCTGAGCGGGGATTGGGCGCCCCTGTGGGTGGTGGACTTTCCGATGTTCGAATACCGCAAGGATGAGAAGCGCTGGCACGCCCTGCATCATCCGTTCACCGCGCCGGTCAATCCAGACCCGGCCGCCCTGACAGCCTCGCCCGACCAGAGCGTCTCACGTGCTTATGATCTGGTGATGAATGGCCTGGAGTTGGGCGGCGGCTCCATCCGTATCCACGATGCCGAACTGCAAATGAGCGTGCTTTCGCTGCTGGGCCTGGATGAGGATGAGGCACAGGAGAAGTTTGGCTTTCTGATCAATGCCTTACGCTATGGCTGCCCGCCCCATGGCGGTATCGCCTTCGGCCTGGATCGGCTGGTCATGCTGCTGGCCGGGGCGAGCAGCATCCGGGAGGTCATCGCCTTCCCCAAGACCCAGACAGCCAGTTGCCCGCTGACCGCCGCCCCCTCGGCGGCCAGCCGCCAGCAGCTGCGCGAGTTGGGCATTAAACCGATAAAAGCCGACAAACCGTCCGGGCGATGATGACCGACTTGCGTTAGTGTAATTTATACACTAAGATTTGCGTGTATCAACAGCACGCAAGGCCGTTATGTACCACTATCCCTGCCCGCATCCGGCGGTTACCACCGATATCGCCCTGTTCACTGTCCAGCAGCAGCAATTACAGGTCGTGCTGATTCGGCGCGAAAACCCGCCTTACCAGAACCAGTGGGCGCTGCCCGGCGGCTTTGTCGATAGTGAAGAAGACCTCGATAGCTGTGCGGTACGTGAACTGGAAGAGGAGACCGGCATCAGCGGTATTTACTTAGAGCAGCTGTATACCTTTGGCCAGCCCGACCGTGACCCCCGTGAGCGCGTCATCACCATCGCCTACTATGCGCTGATGGCGGCCAGCCAGCTCGCCCTGCGCCCGGCCAGCGATGCCCGCACCGCCGCCTGGCATCCGGTGACAGACTTGCCCGGCCTCGCCTTTGATCATGCCGACATCATTGCCCTGGCACAGCAACGCCTGGCAGCAAAACTGGATTACTCCACCATCGCCTTTAATCTCATGCCGCCCCGTTTCACGCTCAGCGAGCTGCAACAGGTCTATGAGATCATTCGCAATGAGCCGCTGGACAAGCGCAATTTCCGCAAACGGGTGATGGCCTATGACTGCCTGCAGGAGACCGGCGAGAGACGCCGTAACGGCAGCCACAGGCCGGCCATGCTCTATAAGGTCAAGACCCCCGGACAACTCGCCATCGTCAAGTGAGCGGCGAGATGAGAAGCGAGATGAGAAGCGAGATGAGAAGCGAGATGACACTCAAAGACTATCGTCTGCCCGCCAGCCAGGTGCCGGAGACCGTCCATGAGCAGCTTGATGAGGCAAAGCGCCAGATCAAGATCGAACGGATCAAGACCCTGCTTGAGCAGCAGAACGCCGTGCTGGTGGCGCATTACTACACCGATGCCGAGCTGCAACGGCTGGCCGCTGCCACCGGCGGGCATGTGTCGGACTCGCTAGACATGGCACGATTCGGGCATGAGTCTGACAAAGACACCCTGATCGTCTGCGGCGTGCGTTTTATGGGCGAGACGGCCAAGATTCTGAATCCGGAAAAACGGGTGCTGATGCCGGATCTTGCGGCCGAGTGCTCGCTTGATCTTGGCTGTCCTGCCGATGAGTTTACCGCCTTTTGCGATGCCCGCCCTGAACATACGGTGGTGGTCTACGCCAATACCAGCGCAGCAGTGAAGGCGCGCGCCGACTGGATGGTCACCTCCGGCAGTGCGGTGGACGTGGTGAGATACCTGGCCGATAAAGGCGAGCCGATTATCTGGGCGCCGGACAAATATCTGGGCGAGTACGTGCAGCAACAGAGCGCCGCCGAGATGTTGCTGTGGCAGGGGAGTTGCGTTGTGCATGAGGAGTTCAAGGCACGGGAGCTGGCCGAGTTGCGCCAGGACTACCCGCAGGCCAGGGTGCTGGTGCATCCGGAATCACCGGCGGGCGTGGTGGCACAGGCCGATGTCATCAGCTCCACCACGGGGATTATCAAGGCCGTCACCGAGCTGGACACAGACACCTTCATCATCGCCACCGACAAAGGCATCTTCCACCAGTTGCAACTGGCCGCCCCGGAGAAGACCTTTATTGCCGCCCCGACTGCCGGCCACAGCGCCACCTGCAAAAGCTGTGCGTACTGCCCCTGGATGGCGATGAACAGCTTGAGCAAGCTGCTGCACATACTGCAAACAGGCGAGCATGAGATCCGGCTGGATGCCGAGATTATTGACCAGGCCCGCCGCCCCATCACCCGGCTGCTGAAGTTCACCCAGGAACACCAGCCGCCGGTCTATGGCAACAATGATGCTTGACAGCCACTAGGCCGTCATCATGTCCTGCACGGAGGCCGCCATCGTGCTGGTACACGGCCTGTGGGTCAATGGCCTGGATATGGCCTTGTTGCGCTACCGGCTGGTGCGGTACGGGTTCGATACGTATCAATTCAGCTACCGCAGCGTGCGTGACGCACCAGCGACCAATGCAGAACGACTCGCCGGGTTCATCCGCACACTTGACCATCCCGTGGTGCATTTTATCGGCCATAGCCTGGGCGGTATCGTCATACGGCATTACTTCGCCGGGCGCCATGACCACCGACCCGGCCGCATCGTCACCCTGGGCACACCGCATCAGTCAAGTCAGGCCGCCAGGGCATTGCTGCGCTTCAGGCCGACAAGGCGGCTGCTTGGCAAAAGCGTACAGGCCGGCCTGGCCGGTGCCATCCCGCCCTGGGAGGGCCGATGCGAACTCGGCAGCATTGCTGGCAGCGTGCGATTGGGCCTCGGTCTGATGATGGCGGGAGTCCCTCAACCCAGTGATGGCACGGTGGCCGTGGCCGAGACCCGGCTTGAGAACATGGCCGATCATCTCATCATCCGGGCCTCGCACCTTGGCCTGTTGCTATCACGGCAAGCGGCCTGGCAATGCGAACACTTCCTGCGACAGGGCCGGTTTGAGCATGGTGGTGGCAGATCAGCAGAGGATAAAATTACCCCGAGGGAAAAATAGCAAACGACAGAGGCGTTAAAACGGCAAGGGAGGAAGATGTGTATAAGGCTTGCGTTTTCAGTCGAATTTTTCTTGTGTTTGAAGTGTTCCTGAAAAGTTGAGATACTGATTGTCATCAAAACAGGTTAATCAGGATAGATGACGTTGGCAGAAATCATTCCACCGCTTAATGAATTGATTCGGAGCCGCATGACAACGGGAGAGAGAAAGTTAACTCAATGCCTGAAGTCCCTGTTGGAAGATGATTGTCTTTGTTGGTATAACGTTCCGATAGGTGAAAAACGCCAGCATCCTGATTTTATTATCCTGAATCCAGGCCGTGGTTTATTGTTCCTAGAGGTGAAAGACTGGAAGCCCGGCACCCTGAACAAAATTGACAAATTGGGTGCGGAAATATTAACAGACAAGGGGTTGGTCAGAAAAGATAATCCGCTGGAGCAAGCGCGGCAATATATTTATCCCGTAATAAACATGTTGTCCCGCGATCCCTGTCTACGACATAAAGACGGCAAGCATAAAGGCAAATTTCTAGTGCCCTATGGCTGGGGCGCAGTGCTGACAAACATAGATCGCCAGCAAATCCACAAAGCCGTAACAGATGAAAATCAAAGAAAAGAAGTATTGCCGGATCATCAGCTGATTTACAAGGATGAACTCTCTGAGCAGCGTGATGCCAAGCTATTTCAAAAACAGTTATGGGGCATGTTCAACCACCAGTTTGGGAATAAATTAAGTACGCGACAAATTGACCGTATTCGCTGGCATCTGTTTCCAGAGTTACGCATAGATAACAGACAAGTGACGTTATTTGACAAGGATCAGAATGCACAAAATTTTTCCGATAACATCAGTATGATGGACATCAAACAGGAAAAACTGGCACGCGGTCTGGGAGAAGGGCATCGCGTGATCCACGGTGTTGCGGGATCTGGCAAAACCTTGATTCTTGGCTACCGTTGTCAGCAATTAGCACAGATAAGCAACAAGCCAATTCTGGTATTGTGTTTTAACAGATCCCTGGCAGCCATGCTCAGATCTTTTATTTCCGCAAAAGGCATCGGCGAGAAAGTAGAGGTGCATCACTTCCACGGCTGGTGCGCCAAGCAATTAAAGACACATGATGTGGATGTCATAAAATCTGAAGAAGAGTTTCCGAACCGCCAGGTTCAATCCGTGATAAAGGCGGTGGATAATGAGCAGATTCCGCGCGCACAGTACGGTGCTATATTGATTGATGAGGGGCATGATTTTGAGGCTAAATGGCTGAAGTTGATCGTTCAAATGGTTGACCCAGAGAGCAAATCACTCTTGTTTATTCATGATGATGCCCAGGCGATTTACAAGCAATGTCCCGGCTTGGGTTTTACTTATGCAAGCGTTGGGATACAGGCTCGAGGCCGTACTACCATATTAAACAAGAATTACCGAAATACTCGAGAAATTCTGCAATTCGCCTATGAGTTTATTCTTCCTTATGTTGATTCAGGCGAGACTGACGATGGGCATATTGTGCTTATTGAACCCGAGGCGGCAGGCACACATGGCGATAAGCCTGAAGTGCATCAGTTCAACAGCTTCACAGAGGAGATGCGTTATGCCGTATCATGCTTGCAAACATGGCATAAACAAGGCGCATCATGGGCCGATATAGCCGTGCTTTATTTCTACCACGACACGGGCGGTAAGGTGAGCGAGCGTCTTAAGCAGGCAGAAATTCCTCATTTACAGATGAAAGACAGCCAGTCTAAAGATGCTTACAATCGTATGATTGATCGAGTTACCGTATCAACCTTTCATAGCAGTAAGGGCCTGGAGTTTTCCCATGTGGTAGTTATCGGGGTAGGCAAGCATTCAAACAATCAAGAGGAATTGCAAAGCAATGCCAAGTTATTATATGTGGGAATAACCCGGGCACAGAAAACATTATTGCTCACCACCTCAACAGACGATCAGCTAAGTTGTAAGTTGTTAAAAATCGCTGCCGTATAATTTACATTTCAAACCAGCACACAAAGCCACTGTCCAACACTTTATGCTCGCCCCTGTAACTGCTAGACTGGCCAGCACAGTTATCCTAAGGAAACCAATGTGGCTGGCCACAGTAAATGGGCGAATATTCAGCACCGCAAGAACCGACAGGACGCCAGGCGGGGCAAGCTGTTCAGCAAACTCATCCGCGAGATCACGGTGGCCGCCCGGCTGAGTGGCGAGGAGCCGGCGGCCAATCCGCGCTTACGGGCGGCTATCGACAATGCGCTGGCGGCCAACATGGCCCGGGATACGATTGAACGGGCGGTTAAGCGGGGCGGCGGAGGCGGCGAGAGTGACAGCCTTGAGGAAGTGCGTTATGAGGGCTACGGCCCGGGCGGGGTGGCCGTGATGGTGGACTGCATGACCGATAACCGCAACCGCACCGTGGCCGAGGTGCGCCATGTCTTGAGCAAATGCGGCGGCAAGCTGGGCACCGATGGCTCGGTTGCCTGGATGTTCACCAAGGTCGGGCAGATATCCTATGCCAGCGACACGGATGAGGACAAGCTCATGGAGGCCGCCCTGGAAGCGGGCGCCGAGGATGTGATCAACAATGCTGACGGCTCTTATGATGTGCTGGCCTCGGTGGATGATTTTGTCGATGTGAAGGCGGCGTTGACAGGCCAGGGGCTAACACCGGAAGCCGCCGGGATCACCATGCACGCCAACACCACCAGCACGCTCGATCCCGCCAATGCGGCCGCCCTGCTACGGCTGCTGGAGCGGCTGGATGATTTGGATGATGTGCAGCAGGTCTATGTCAACACCGATGTGCCGGCTGAGTTGCTGGCCTGATCCCATGGCAGGCGCCCAATGTAGCGGATGGCGCTCTCCTCACCCATGGCGGTAGTGCGGATCCTGGGCATCGATCCCGGCTCTGTGAACACCGGTTATGGCGTGATTGACATGCAGGGCAACCATGCCGCCTGCATTACCTTCGGCATCGTCAAAGTCCAGGGCGAAATGCTGGCCGCCAGGCTGCAAACGATCTACGCCGGGCTTGAGCAAATCATCACAGAGTATCAGCCGGCAGAGGCGGCCATAGAAAAAGTCTTTATGCACCAGAATGCCGATTCTGCCTTGAAGCTCGGCCAGGCCCGGGGCGCCGCCATCACGGCCTGTGCCAACCGCCAGCGGCCAGTATATGAGTACACGGCCAATCAGGTGAAACAGGCCACAGTCGGCAAGGGCCATGCGGCAAAACAACAGGTGCAGCACATGATCCGGGTGTTACTGTGTTTGCCGAAATCACCGCCAACCGATGCCGCCGATGCCCTGGCGATCGCCCTGTGTCATGGCCACTGCCGGGAGACCGTACGGCGGATGCCGGGGGTGAGCGGCATACGCCGGGGGCGCTGGCGATGATTAGCCTGCTTCAAGGCGTCTTGCTGGAGAGACAGCCACCGCACCTCTTGATCGATGTGGGCGGCGTGGGCTATGAGGTGGAAGCACCGATGACCACCATCTATAACCTGCCGGAGATCGGCAGCGAGGTGCGGCTGCATACCCATCTGATCGTCCGGGAAGATGCTCATCTGCTGTTTGCCTTTGGCGATGTGGCCGAGCGCCGCATGTTCCGCCACCTGATCAAGGTAAACGGCGTGGGCGCCAGGATGGCGCTGGCGATCCTCTCCGGTATCGAGGCGGACGCCTTCTATCACTGTGTGCAACACGGCGATACCGACCGGCTGGTGAAGCTGCCGGGCATCGGCAAAAAAACCGCTGAGCGATTGATCGTGGAGATGCGGGATCGGCTGCAAGACTGGCCGGCCAGTCAGCCGGTCTCGCCACCGGGCAAGGCGAGAAGAGGCGCAACGGCTGATCCGGTGGATGAGGCGGTCAGCGCGCTGATCGCCTTAGGCTATAAACCACAGGAGGCCAGCCGCCTGGTGCTGGCGGTGGCGGCACCGGATGCAGACAGCGAAGCACTGATCAAAGATGCCCTCAAGGCTTCGGTAAAATAACCCCGATCAGCCCGGCGAGCAGCGGCCCTGAATATTGATTTGGGGCTATCATAAACTCAGCTTCCCATGGCTTTGAACCGACTGGCATCTGACAACGCAACCGTAGAGAATAAGGCCCTGTTATGAGTAAACCCGGCTCGGTCATCTCCGCCAACAGCTCGGCTGAGGATATTGCCGTGGAGACCACGCTCCGCCCGCAACGGCTACAGGATTATACCGGCCAGCCGGCGGTGTGCGAACAGATGGAGATATTCATCGGCGCAGCGCACAAGCGCAATGAATCGCTGGATCATGTCTTGATCTTCGGCCCGCCCGGCTTGGGCAAAACCACCCTGGCGCATATCATCGCCAATGAAATGCAGGTCGGCTTGCGGCAGACCTCGGGCCCGGTGCTGGAGCGCCCGGGCGATCTGGCCGCCCTACTGACCAACCTGGAGCCTAAGGATGTGTTGTTCATCGATGAAATTCATCGCCTAAGCCCGGTGGTGGAAGAGATTCTGTATCCGGCGATGGAGGACTATCAGATCGATATCATGATCGGGGAAGGGCCGGCGGCGCGTGCCATCAAGCTGGATGTGCCGCCGTTCACGCTGGTCGGGGCGACTACCCGCGCCGGTCTCTTGACCTCGCCGTTGCGCGATCGTTTCGGCATCGTCCAGCGGCTGGAGTTTTATTCCGTGGCTGATCTCGGCCATATTGTCAGCCGCTCGGCCGAGATCCTGGCCGTGCCGGTGGAAGCGGCGGGGGCAAATGAGATCGCCGCCCGCTCCCGTGGTACGCCGCGCATCGCCAATCGCCTGTTGCGCCGAGTGCGCGATTACAGTGAAATGAAGGCGGACGGGCGTATCACGGCAGACACTTCGCAACGGGCGCTGAACATGTTAAACGTGGATGAGCATGGCTTTGATGCGATGGATCGGCGGCTGCTGCTGGCGATTATCCAGAAGTTTGATGGCGGGCCGGTGGGGCTGGACAGCATCGCTGCTGCCGTTGGCGAGGAGCGCGATACCATAGAGGATGTGATTGAGCCTTTTTTGATCCAGCAGGGGTTTATGATGCGTACCCCGCGGGGCCGGGTGGCCACGAAGAACGCCTGGCTGCACTTCGGGCTGGACCTGCCGAAGGGGCATCAGCTTGCTCATGATCTGTTTGCCGCCGACAGCCAGGAAGGCCAGACAGGCGGATGACATGACTGAATTTAGCTGCACTGTGCGGGTCTATTATGAGGATACCGATGCGGTCGGGCTTCTCTACCATGCCAATTACCTGAAATACATGGAGCGGGCGCGTTCAGAATACCTGCGATCACTGGGCTATACCCATCCGCTGCTTGCCCGCCACGAGCGGCTGATCTTTGTGGTAAGCGGGCTCACCATCGAGTATAAAAAACCAGCACGGCTTGATGACCTGCTAACCATCACGGCGGGCTTTGCTACGGTCAATGCGGCCAGCATAATATGCTCGCAGACTGTCCGGCGTGATGCTGACATACTGTGCACCGGCCTGATAAAGATAGCCGCTCTCGACAGTGACAGTTACATGCCAAAACGTATCCCGGCACAGATGAGGGGAAAATTTGATCATGACGGCTGATATGAGCTTCCTGCATTTGATCATGAGCGCCAGCGCCCTGGTGCAACTGGTGATGTTATCGCTGCTGCTGGCCTCGCTGATCTCCTGGACGATGATCTTCAAAAAACGCATCGCCTTGAACGATGCCCGGCGTGAGGCGGACGCCTTCGAAGAGCGTTTCTGGTCACTGGAGGACTTAACACCACTGTATGCCCGGGTCAGCAATTCACGTTATGATGCCGTCGGCATGGAAAAACTGTTCGAGGCCGGGTTTAACGAATTTGCCCGCCTGCGTAAGCAGGACAACATCGATCCCGATGCCGTCATGGAAGGCACGCAGCGCGCCATGCGCGTCGCCCTGAACAAGGAGATCGAATGGCTGGATACGCACTTGTCTTTTCTCGCCACAGTAGGCTCGACCAGCCCCTATGTCGGCCTGTTCGGCACCGTCTGGGGGATCATGAACAGCTTTCGGGCGCTGGGCAATGTGCAGCAGGCATCCATCGCCATGGTGGCCCCCGGCATCGCCGAGGCACTGATCGCAACGGCAATGGGCCTGTTTGCCGCCATCCCGGCCGTCATCGCCTATAACCGTTTCTCCAACGATGTGGAGCGGCTGATCAATCGCTACGACACGTTCACCGAGGAGTTCTCCGCCATACTGCACAGACACGCCCACCAATAACAACGAGGCCAACATGAAGCCGAGACGACGCAAACGACCCCTGGCCGAGATCAACGTGGTGCCTTATATTGACGTGATGCTGGTGCTGCTGATCATCTTTATGATCACCGCCCCGCTGTTAAGCCAGGGCATCAAGATAGATTTGCCTGAAGTGGCCGCCGAGACCCTGC
This sequence comes from Gammaproteobacteria bacterium, assembly GCA_963422205.2. Lineage (GTDB taxonomy): Bacteria > Pseudomonadota > Gammaproteobacteria > Eutrophobiales > Eutrophobiaceae > CAXMWX01. The sequence goes on from CAXMWX010000009.1 coordinate 47,755, forward strand.
CGGCCGACACCAAAGACCCGCTGGTGATCAGCATCGATAAAGCCGGCAACTATTACATGAATTACGGTGATAAGCAGGATAGACCGGTGGCCGCACAAACCATGGTCAACCGGGTGGCCGCCCTGCTCAAACACCGCCAGCGGCTGCCCGTGCTGGTGAAAGGCGACCGGCATGTGGCCTATGGCCACATCGCCGAGGTCATGGCCTTGTTGCAAAATGCCGGCGTTGACCGGGTTAGCCTGGTGACCGATCTGCCTGATAACGTGATGCCCGAAAAATGATGCTTCGAAAAATGACGCCCAAAAAGTAATGCAACATGCCGTTTTTAACCTTGCGCTCTTTTGCCTGCTCCCTGCTCATCCATATCATCATCGGCGGCCTGCTCCTGTTCAGCTTCGATAACACGCCAGCCCCTCGCCCCATGCCCCGCCCGCAGGAGAATATGATCACGGCCACCGCTGTCAACAGCAAGGCGGTGGAGCAGGAACTGCGGCGGCTGGAAGATATAGAAAAACAAAAACAGCAGCAAAAGCTGAAGGAGCAGAAAGCATTGGAGAGAAGGCGTGAGGATTTGCAGCAGCAAGCCAGCGAGGCCGAACGGCAGAAAAAGCAGGAAAGAAAACGGCTGGATGAGATAAAAAAACAGCAGGCGGAGGCCGCCGAAGCATTGAAACGCAAACAGCTGAGGTTAAAACAAGAGCAGGAGGCGGCGGAGAGAAAACGGCAGCAGGAAGCAGAGGCGAGACGAGCGGCAGAGGAGAAGCGGCGCAAGGCACAACAGGCAGAAAAGGCGCTGAAAAAACAGCTTGCCGAAGAGCGGGCGGCAGAGCAAAAACACCAGGATCAACAGCTATTGCAAGGCATTATTGCCAACATCAATCGCAAGGTAAATAATAATTTCAATAAAACCGGCTTGCCGCTCGGCCTTGAGTGCATCTTGTCAGTGCAGACCGTGCCGGGCGGGGAGGTCATCAGCGTGACGCTCAAAAAATCCAGCGGCAATGCGATCTTTGATCGGCGGGCAATCACCGCCGTGGAGAAATCCTCACCGCTGCCTTTGCCCGGTGATGCGAAGCTATTTAACCGACTGCCATTACGCAACTTTACTTTTCGATTCAGCCCTGACTGAGGATGAATATTCAATGAGACGTGCCATTCGCATTTTGCCCCTGCTTTGCAGCCTGCTCATCTTGGGCCAACACGCCAGGACCGATGAGCAACTGGTGATCGACATCACTGGCGTGAACAAGACCCTGCCTATTGCCATCGTCCCGTTCGGCTGGAACGGCGAGCCCGGCAAACCGCCTGCTGATCTGCACCTCACCATCGCCAACAACCTGGCACGCAGCGGTCGGTTTGACACCATGGATGCCGCCGATATGCCGCAAATGCCGAACAGCTACAGCGAGGTCAATTTTAAGGACTGGCGGTTATTGCAGATGGAGACCCTTGTCATTGGCAACCTGAAACAAACCGCCGAGGGCCGCTATGATGTCGAGTTCAGGCTGCTGGATGTCTATACCGGCTCGCAGCTTGCCGGTTTTCGTATCCCGGCCACTCGCCAGCAACTGCGCCGCACAGCACACCGCATCAGCGATATCATCTTCCAGAAGCTGACCGGGCAGCGCGGGGCATTCGACACCCGGATTGCCTATGTCACGGTCACCGGGGTGAGAGCAGAGGATCAACGCTTCACCCTGCAAATCGCCGATGCCGATGGCTTTCATCCTAAGGTGCTGCTGGAATCCACCGAGCCGCTGCTCTCCCCGGCCTGGTCACCGGATGGTCGGGCGCTGGCCTATGTGTCGTTTGAGGGACGAAATTCCGCCATCTTTGTGCAGGATATTAAGAGCGGGCAGCGCGAGAGACTCGCCGCCTTCCCCGGCATCAACAGCGCCCCGGCCTTCTCGCCGGACGGCAGCCGCCTGGCGCTGACCCTGTCCCGGGATGGCAACCCGGAAATTTATGTCCTGCACCTGTCCACCCGCTCGTTACAGCGCATCACCCGCAATCGCGCCATTGACACCGAGCCAGGCTGGGCGCCGGACGGCAACAGGCTGGCCTTCACCTCAGACCGGGGCGGCTCACCACAGATCTACGAGGTGGCGCTAAACGGCGGCAGCCCGAAAAGATTGACCTTCGATGGCCCCTATTTTGCCAGACCGCGCTATGCACCGGACGGCAAGAGCATGGCGATGGTCTCCGGCAAAGACGGGCAATACCGTATCGCCTGGCTGGACTTGAGCAGCAATTACCTCGCCCTGCTGACCGGCGGCGCGCTGGACGAATCACCCAGCTTCAGCCCGGATGGCAGCATGATCATCTACGCCAAAACGGGCCGCCGTGGCTCTGAGCTGGCGGCGGTGTCGGCTGACGGCGAAGTACACCAGCGGCTCGCCCTGCAGGATGGCGAGGTGCGTGAACCGGCCTGGGGGCCTTTCCCGAAACAATAAACATCGGCATGAATGAATGGTATGCTGAGAACCTGTACGTGGAGACTGCGTTATGCTCAACAAAATCCTGCGGCGATCATTCGCCCTGCTGCTGGCCCTGACACTGACCGCCTGCACATCTTCCGGCAAAAAAGAAGAGGCCGCCCGTGTTGAGGATCGATCGATCAGCGCTGGCCCTGGCGATAGCGGCGATGGGGCGATGGACGATGCTGGCGGGGCGGCGACCGCTTACGGGGCTGGGGCTGACAGCGGCTCGCCCTTGAGTCTGCTGGATGATCCGGACAGTGCCTTGTCGGTGCGTATTATTTATTTTGCCTATGACAGCAGCACCATCCAGCCACAGTTCAATGATGCCATCGCCGCCCATGCCACCTTTCTCGCCCAGCACCCCGAACATAGCCTGACGCTGGAAGGCCATGCCGATGAGCGTGGCTCAAGAGAATACAATCTTGCGCTCGGTGAACGGCGGGCAGAGGCCGTCAAGCAGCAAATGGTGTTGCTGGGCGCCGCCGCCTCGCAAATACGCACGAGCAGTTATGGCGAGGAGAGACCGATCACCACCGGCCATAATGAGCAGTCCTGGGCGCAAAACCGTCGTGTCGAAATCGTTTACAATCAGGCACTGTGAAGCGCAAGCTGACATCACCCCTGCCCTGCCTGGCCTGCTTGTTACTGCTCTCGACCAGTGCCGGGGCGGCTAATGAATCGGCCAATCAATCAGAGACAGCCGCTCGCCTTGCGCGCATTGAACAATTACTCAGCAGCCATGCCTTGCTGGAGTTGCTGCAACAGGTACAAGCGCTGGAGGATCAGGTCAAACAGTTGCAAGGGCAGCTGGAATTACAAGACCACCGCCTTGAACAGCTAAAGAAAAGACAGCGCGCCCTGTATGTGGATATCGATCAACGGCTGCAAGCCGGTGAGCGTCGCGGCGCCTCCTCGGCGGCCGCTGCCCAGCCGGGCCCGGCTGATGAGAACCCCTCCCCGCCGTTGGCAACGCTGGCCCCTGTTCACTCCGACCAGCACCAGGCAGACAGACCGGCAACGGCGCAGAATCTGACGGTAGAGATGATCAACCGGCCCGAGGCCACGCCATCAACCGGGCCAGCGAGCTCGGCAGACCCGTCAGCAGCGGAGCAGAGCATCCCGACAGCGCCAGTATCCGACCCGGTAAAAGCGCGGGCCGATTATCAACACGCCTTTAAGCTATTGAATGATAACCTGTACGATCAATCTATTAAGGCGTTTATCGCCTTCATGCAGTCTCATCCCGACAGCGCCCTGTCTGACAAGGCGCAATACTGGCTGGCTGAAACCTATTTTGTTACCGCCGCCTATCAACAGGCGTTGACCGAATACAGCAATCTGATCACGAATTACCCCGATAGCCAAAAACTCACACAGGCGCAACTCAAAATTGCCTATGCCTATCAGGAACTGGGGCAGATCGATGCCGCCAGAAAAACCCTCACGGGGCTGATTGATACCTACCCTGGCACCACGGTAGCACGCCTGGCCAGCGAGCGTTTGCAGCAGCTCGCCAGCCTGCCGCAAGCAGCACAAGCCGATGCCGAAGATCCCCTGCCGCCCGCATCAGCCCCGCCCGACTGACCACGCTCAACTGCACAGGGGCCTCAGCATTGAACAAGCCACCTGCGATCGTGCTGCTCTCCGGCGGCCTGGACTCGGCCACGGTGTTGGCCATGGCCAACCAGCAGGGGTTCGCCTGCCATGCCTTGAGCTTTGACTATCAGCAACGTCATCAGGTTGAACTCCGTGCGGCCAGGGACATCGCGCACCACCTGGGGGCGGTTGAACATAAAATCATAAAAATAGCGCTGGGGGAGCTTGGCGGCTCGGCACTGACAGATAAAAATATCGCCGTGCCAGAAGCTCGCCCTGAAGCCGTGCCGAAGGCTGGGGATGACGACATTCCCGTCACCTACGTGCCAGCCAGAAACACCATCTTTCTGGCCTTTGCGCTGGCGTATGCAGAGACCCGCCAGGCCAGTGATATTTTCATTGGCGTGAATGCAGTGGATTATTCCGGTTATCCCGACTGCCGACCCGCATTCATCAAGGCATTTGCCGAGACAGCCCGGCTGGCCACCCGGGCAGGGCTTGTCGGTCAGTCTTTTGCTATCCATACGCCCTTGATCGGCATGCACAAGGCAGAGATCATTCGAACGGGAAGCCGCCTTGGTGTGGATTATGATCTCACTATCTCCTGCTATCAGGCAGACGAAGCAGGCCAGGCATGTGGCCGTTGTGATGCCTGTCGGTTTCGGCGTCAGGGCTTCACAGCGGCCAGCATCACCGACCCGACTGTCTACGCCAACGACTGACCGGGCAGGTGCCATCTTTTGCCTACACGCCTGCCGCCACCCATTGCCTCTTGCGATGGACTGCTATCGCCCCACTCAACACCGACACACCGACATCTTTCAGTCGACGGGTAAATTTCAGCGTATCAAACATCACGGCGCTCATCGCTCTGCCTCACCTGGTCGGGACGCTGATACTAGCATACATACCGCATGGCGTGCAGCCGCAGTCACTGCAATGACCCGGCAGCCAAGGCACATACAAACAAGAACCCTCTGATCAGCACCCCCCGCTATAAGCATCACGTATCCCACCATCCCTGGCCTATTTTCGAGCGACCGTAAGGCTCTATTGCAGTAGCACATAGATTCTTCGCTCGAAAACCTGTTCCCGACGTTTTCTACCTCGATAATGTGTTCCTGACATTCTCTACCTCCTACATCCCTGTAGTCGTTCGCTCAGAATGACGTGCTGCTTGTCACATCCTGAGCAGTTGCCCTCCCTCTCGTCATCCTGAGGAACAAAGTGACGAAGGATCTATCACACAGAACCATAGATTCTTCGCTACGCTCAGAATGACGGGTTACTGCCATCCTGAGCAGTCGCCCCTGCGTCATCCCACCCCACCTAATAGGCATACTCCAACCTGACAATCCCACTCAAGGCCCGCTCACTCACCTCCCCCACATCATGGTTGTATTCCACATCGACCAGCAGCTTGAGATTATCACGGAGCTCGTGCCGACCATCCACACCGACATACAGGCTGTGTACGCTCTTATCCGCATCGCTGGCATAGCTGAAGCTCGCCCCACTCAAAGTCCCTTCAAAGTCACTGCTGTCGGTGAAGCGGCTCTGTAATCCTAAGCGCAGCCCCAGCCCGCTGTTACTCTTCGGCAGCGCCCAGTCGCCACCCAGTTGCAGCCGGGTGGTCAGGTTATGGGCCGTGCGGCTATCAACGCTAAGATTAAACCCCGCTGCCCCCCGCTCGGTGTAGTCCCCATAGAAGGCGGCGGTGTAGCTCATGCTCAGGGAGGGAGTGAGACGAAAGGTTGCCCGGCCGGACAGGGCCTCTACCCTATAGCTCTGGCTGACTGTCAGGGACGGGTTGATAAAGAAGCTGTGGGTGCTGGTTTCGGCAGTTTGTCTTTGCTGGGGGATAAAGCGCTGATTGTCATGCTCTTCATAGCCTAAGTTCAGCCCCACATCCACCGCCAGTCCAGCCAGGTCAAGACGGCCATACACTCCCCCGAAGAGGCTGCCGGTCTCGACATTCAGCGCCGTGATGTGGGTGCTGACATCGGCATCGGCATAGCCCAGCATCAACCCCAGCACGGCCTCCTGCCCATAACGCTGCTCGGCCCCGAACAACACGCCCCGGTACTCATGGGAGTAGGACAGGGTGCGGCCATCCCGTCCCCGTTGCCGGTCAGAAGCAAACAATTCTCCCCAGATGAGCGGGTCTTCTCCCCTGGCCAGCATCCCCGGCAGCAGGGCGGTGGCGGCCACCTGCACCGGTGGGCGGGCAGCACGGCGATAAGCGGACAGCCGTTGACTGATGAGGGTGTTGATGGTGGTGGTCAGAGCGCCCACGGCAGAGGCTTGTACGGACGGGCCGGTGGGGTCAACATAGACATAGCTCTCGACCTGGCTCTGGAAGCGGTCACGGGCGGCTGCCCTGGCAGGCTCATCGGGCAGGGTGGTCGGGTCAGGGAGTGCTGGCGGGGTCGGTGTGACGGTGGCCGGTCGGGTGGCGGTGGCGGGCTGACAGGCTGTCCCCGTGGCCTCACAATAGGCCGCCGCCAACACCGCAAAGTCGGTCGGGGATGGGGGTGGGGGTGTGGCTGTGCCGCCTGTGGGCGGTGGTGTTGTGCCTGTCCCCGTGCCTGTGCCTGGGGTGGGCGGTGTCGTTGTCCCTGTCCCCGTGCCGGTGGTGAGCGGTGGGGGTGTGCCTGTGCCGCCTGTGGGCGGTGGTGTTGTGCCTGTCCCCGTGCCTGTGCCTGGGGTGGGCGGTGTCGTTGTCCCTGTCCCCGTGCCTGTGCCTGGGGTGGGTGTGCCTGGCGGTGGCGGGGTGATGGGTTGGCTGTCCGTTCCCGTAGCAGGCGGCATGGGACCCACCGGAGCGACCGGCATCGGATTCACAGGAGTTATCGGCATTGGAGGCACTACAGGAGGAACCACGGGAGCCGGTGGCTGAGGCATCGGAACCACCGGTGGCACTACCGGAGCCACAGGGCGAGGCGCAAATCCTCTTGCCCCATTGTTTTCGGTTATCGCCACTACCGGCAGGTTGGTCAGCAGTTCTGTCTCACCATTGACGTTCTCAAAGTTGCGGAAGCGGAAGATGGTGGTGGCACTGGCCTCGGTGAACAGTTGCAGGCCATTCAGGGTGTCCATGCCGGGGCCACCATCGGCCAGACCAAAGAAGCGCACATCGGCACTGGCAAAGGTCAGGGTATCATCGCCTGTCCCCAGGGTAATATCACCGACCAGCCGGGCATCCCCGTCCAGGATGACCGTATCATTGCCATCGCCGCCAGTGAGGTTGCCTGTGAGGGTACCGGCGCTCAGGGTGAAGCTGTCATCGCCCGCCCCACCATCAAGGTTGCCGGTGTGGTCGGTGCTGATGGTGAAGGTATCCATCATCGCCCCGCCGGTCAGGTTCTCGATGTTGCGGAAGGTGAGGGTTTCCGCATTCTGTCCGCTGCCGGTGGTGTAGGTCGCATCCATGCCGCCGTCTATCTCCCAGGTGGCATCGGCATCATAGCCGGTGAGGGTATCCATACCCGTGCCGCCGGTCAGGGTGTTGATGTCACTGACCGTGCCGGTGATGCCGGTGGCCCCGCCCATGGTGGTGGTAAAGCCATTGGCGGCGCTGGAAGCCAGGGTCACGCTGACGGCCGTGCTGCGGTTGGCATAAGAGGGGGTGTCGCTGTCCGCACCGAGGGACACATTGCCATTGAGGAAGCCGCCGGTGTTGAGGGTGAGGGTCAGCACATCATCGCCGGGCCCGCCGGTCAGATTGCCCGTGATTAGCCCGCTCAGGTTGAAGCGGTCATCGCCTGCCCCGCCATTGATGTCGATATCGTCGTTGAAGCCCACATTGAAGGTATCGTTGCCCGTGCCACCGGTGAATTGTTCAAAATGGAATAATCCCAGGCTGCGGGTGGTTGTGCCTTCGGTCACGGCATACCGTATGCCCTGGCTATCCGACGTCCAGGTGGCGTTCCGGTTCAGGCCGATCAGGTTGTGGACTGCGCCGCCGGTTGGGGGGTCGTTGGCAGCAAGTGAATTTACGCCCCGGAACCCGCCCGTAATCGCCGAGTGGGTGCCGGAAAAGCCGGTGGCATCGCTGCCGGTGAGGGTGAAGTCGCCCGAGCCCAGGTTGTTAAATTGCAGAAAATCCCCGCCGCCTGCCCCCAGATTAACGACACCGGTGAGGGTGACAGAGCCATAAAGGGCGACGATGTCATCGCCCGCGCTGCTGTTGATATTGCCGCGGTGGTTGGTGCGGATCTCAAAGGTGTCCGCCATCGCGCCGCCGGTGAGGTTTTCAAAGCCGGAGAAGGTGAGGCTGCGCGCATTTTGCCCCGTGCCAGTGCCGTAGGTGTTGCCCGCTGTGGCGACTGTCCAGGTGGCGGCCACGTTATAGCCGGTGAGGGCATCGTCCATCGCACTACCAGCGGTCAGGGTATTCACACCAGTGAAGCCGCCGGTGTCGGTGGCACTGCCCGCAAAACCATCGGCATCGCTGCCGGTCAGGGTGACGGCCACTATGGTGCTGCGGTTGCCGTAAGAGAAGCTGTCGCTGCCTGCACCGAGGGCCACGGTGCCAGTGAGGCTGCCGCCGGTGTTGATGGTAAAGGCATCATCGCCATCCCCGCCGTTAAGGTTGCCAAACAGGGCGTTGCTCAAGGTAAAGACATCATCGCCTGCCCCGCCACTGAGGCTGCCGATGTAGAACGTACTGACGTCAAAGGTATCGGCCATGGCCCCGCCGGCGAGGTCTTCAAAATTGGTGAAGCTGATGGTCGGGTTGCTGCTGCCCGCCGGGTCATAGGTCTCACTCGCCCCGCCATCCAGCGTCCAGGTGGCATCGGTGTTATAGCCAGTGAGGGCATCGTCCATCGCACTACCAGCGGTCAGGGTATTCACGCCGGTGAAGCCGCCGGTGTCGGTGGCACTGCCCGCAAAACCATCGACATCGTTGCCGGTCAGGGCGACGGCCACCATCGTGCTGCGGGCGCTGTAGTCCAGAGTATCGCTGCCCGCGCCCAAGCTGAGGCTGCCGGTGAGGCGGCCAGTGTCCTGCAAGCGCAGCAGATCATTGCCATCGCCGCCAGTGAGGTTGCCTGTGAGGGTACCGGCGCTCAGGGTGAAGCTGTCATCGCCCGCCCCACCATCAAGGTTGCCGGTGTGGTCGGTGCTGATGGTGAAGGTATCCATCATCGCCCCGCCGGTCAGGTTCTCGATGTTGCGGAAGGTGAGGGTTTCCGCATTCTGTCCGCTGCCGGTGGTGTAGGTCGCATCCATGCCGCCGTCTATCTCCCAGGTGGCATCGGCATCATAGCCGGTGAGGGTATCCATACCCGTGCCGCCGGTCAGGGTGTTGATGTCACTGACCGTGCCGGTGATGCCGGTGGCCCCGCCCATGGTGGTGGTAAAGCCATTGGCGGCGCTGGAAGCCAGGGTCACGCTGACGGCCGTGCTGCGGTTGGCATAAGAGGGGGTGTCGCTGTCCGCACCGAGGGACACATTGCCATTGAGGAAGCCGCCGGTGTTGAGGGTGAGGGTCAGCACATCATCGCCGGGCCCGCCGGTCAGATTGCCCGTGATTAGCCCGCTCAGGTTGAAGCGGTCATCGCCCCGCCGGTCAGGTTCTCGATATTGCGGAAGCGCAGGGTTTCCGCATTCTGTCCGCTGCCCGTGGTGTAGGTCTCATCCATGCCGCCATCGAGCGTCCAGGTGGCATCGGCATCCCTGCCCGCTAAGGTATCCACCCCCGCACCGCCAGTGAGATTCTCAAAGTTGCGGAAGGTGAGCCTCTGCCCCTCTGCCTCATAGGTGTTAGCGCCCAGCGTCCAGGTGGCATCGGCATCATAGCCGGTAAGGGCATCGTCCGTGGCACTGCCAGCGGTCAGGGCATTGACGCCGGAAAAACCGCCGGTGTCGGTGGCATCGCCCGCAAAACCGTCAGCATCACTGCCGTTGAGGGCCACGCTCACCGCCGCACTGCGGTTGCCGTAGGAGAGGGTATCGCTACCCGCACCGAGGTCAACATTGCCCGCGATACTGCCGCCGGTGTTGAGAATCAGGGTATCATTGCCCACCCCACCGGTGAGGCCGCCCGTGACTGCCGCGCTAAGGGCGAACATATCATTCCCTGCCCCGCCGGTCACCATGCCGGTGATGCTGCTGCCGGTGTTGAAGAGCAGCCTATCCGCCCCGGCGCCGAGATCAATATCGCCGGTGATAGCAGCGCCATTGAGCAGCAGCCGAATGCTGGTGTTACTGCTATCGCGAATGGCGGCGGCGATACCGTCGGTGCTGATCCCGCCGGTAATGCGGATTTCGCCGCCGTTGGTTGTATCGCCATCCACATCGGCCAGGGCGAGGTTGGCGTCACTAAGTTGCAGGCCCACCGCATTGGCACCGGTGACCTCGATACGCCCGCCTAAATCCAGCGCCACTGGGGCGGTATTGGTGGCACCAATGGTATTGTCAATCAAGATGCCGTGGGCGCCAGCGCCGGTGGTACTGATCAGGCTGTCGGCGTAGGTGGTGATGCGGCCGATATTGGTTGTCGCCGCGTTCCCGTCGGCAAAAAGGCGGATGCCGTGGGAGTCAGGGCCCTGGGTGAGAATACGGGCGTTATTGCTGGCGGTCGTCTCATCAAAGCTGATGCCAGTCCCCGAAGTACCTAGGGTGATATTGGCGTTTTCCCCGGCAATGCTTATACCGTAACCTCTGGAGGTGCTGGCATTGGCGGGGCAGGCGGCGGTGTCCGCCCGCAGACAGGTGTTGGTTTCCAGCAGGCCACCGCTCATGATGTGGATGGTGGCATTATTAATAGCGCCAAAGTTCGTGCTCCTGATAGCGCTCCTGCCGCTGACTGCCCCCACCCTGCGGCCCTCGGTGGTGATGGTGCCGGCCACAGTGATGGTGACGTTGTTAGTACGGCTTCCAAATTCCACGGCATGGTTGTGGGTGCTGCGGATGCGCCCACCCATATCCAGGTTCAGCCTGGTATGAGCGCCCTCTATAAACACCGCTGCGGAATCGTCGCCGGTGCTTTGCAAATCCAACAGGCCAGTGCTGCGAATGCGGACGGTGTTCGGATTGGTGCTCGTACCATCAGCTTGCGCCCAGAGCGCACTGCGACCAGAAGTGCTGCCCATCAGCCGCAGGGTGCCACTGATATCCAGGCTGAGGTCAGTGCCACTATTAAGATGCACGGCCTGCGGCCTGTTCACGCTATCGGCTTCCAGGGTTTGTCCTGTGGGTACGTTGCCGGTTTGATTGTTCCCATCCAGGGTGTAGAAGGGATTTCCGGTAGCATCCGGGGGTGTCGAGTTATCGCCTGCGGTAAAGGAAACGGCCAGAGCGGTGTTGCAAGGCCGGTCAAGGCAAAGAGACAGAGCAAATAGCCTGTGGCGCGGCGGGATTTGGTGGGGGAATGGGGGCGCTGTTCTGGATGGCAGCACTGCTTCCGGTTGTGAGATTTTTTAGGTAGGTTAGTTAAGCGCTTGTTTTTATTTGTGATTTCTGGGGGTGGGGGGGTAGATTGATAAACCGCAGGCAGTAGAGAAGCGGCGGCTCAACTGTTGATTATCTGGCACGGCGGTGGCGTCAAGGTGTTCGCTGGTGGGGTGGTTTATCATGGTCATGCTTATCATCGGTATCTGCATTGTTGTCTTAGCTCCGTTGTCGTTGTTTGATGCGCCACAGCAAATAAACCATTATTTCTGAAGCAAAATAAATAGTATACCCGAGCTCAAGGCCAGATTAAAACCAATCATCCACTTTAGCAGACGTTGCTCTGCCTTTACGTCCTGTATCTCGTCTTTTAGCTTCTGAATATCCGCCTTGGTCGCCACCTGCGTATTCAGGGCTTCACTAAAAGCGCCCTGAATGGCGATGGCTTCGGCCTTGGCCTGCTGTTCAGGAACGCCGGCCTGTTTCAGGGTCTCGGTAAACTTCAATGTGTCAAAGGCGACTTGGCTCATAGGGTCATCGTCTCATTTTTGCAGTGGTGTTGGTTCGGGAATTTGTCATGGTTGCTTTCCTGTCGTTTGTTGAATTTGGGTTATTTGTCATTGGTGCTTGTCGGGTTACTGGCTGAACAGCTTCCAGAACATGGCCAGGGTAAAAGCCAGATTGAAACCAACCATCCAGTGAACCAAATTAATCTTGGCCGTTAGTTTGGTGTCTACGGCGTCAATCCTGGCCGTTAGCTCGGTATCCACGGTGTCAATCCTGGCCGTTAGCCCGGTATCCAGGTTATCCATCCTGGCGCCCAGTTTGGTTACGTCATCCTTCAAGCCTTGCGTATCTTTTTTCACCTCGTCCTTGAATGCCTGCATGTCATCTTTTATCTCCTCTTTGAATGCCTGCACGTCGTCCTTCAGCTTCTGAATATCCGCCTTGGTCGCCACCTGGGTGTTCAGGGCTTCACTAAAAGCACCCTGAATGGCGATGGCTTCGGCCTTGGCGTGCTGCTCGGAGACACCGGCTTGTTTCAGGGTCTCGGTAAACTTCAATGTGTCAAAGGCGACTTGGCTCATGGGGTCATCGTCTCATTGTTGCAGTGGTGTTGGTGCGGGAATTTGTCATGGTTGTGCTGCTGCTGTTTGTCTGCTGTTCGTTGGGTTGGCTATTGTAGGTGAGTCTGGAATGATATCAATCAGGCCACCGCCCTTGCCACAATGGCCTCGCGCAACCCGTCCAGCAGCCCTTCCAGGTGTGCCGTGCGCTCGCGCAACGCGTTGATGTCCTTGCGGACTGCCGTGATTTCTTCCTGCAAGCGATCTTCCATCTGCCGCATATCCTCACGCAGGACTTTCATATCCGTCTGCCATCGATCTTCCATGCGGCGGGTATCGGCTCGAAGCCAGGCCACCAAGCCAATCATCAGGCCGGCCAGGGATACTCCTGTGCCGACAGTCGTCATCATCAAGGTCGCCATGTTCATGTCTGTGGTCTCTTGTTACTCAACGTAACAGCCCGTGCGGTGTTATTTGTCATGGGCGCGGGTCGGGCGTTTTTGTTCGATCATTGTAAGGTCAAAGCACGGATAAAGGCAATCATGCTGGCGGCTTTCCAGGGTCATGCCTCAGTGGCACGATGGGCCTTGTTCTTGCAAAGTGTTCCAGCAGCAGGCCAAAAACCGCCTCATCATTCGGCAATCATGATCAGTATGCACGAAGTGAATGCTTACTTATACTAAGAGATAAGGCAAGCAAGGTCGGCAAGCCGTTCTGGTGTGCCAATGTCATGCCACTGGCCGTGATACAGCTCGCCTGAGACCTGGCCTGCCGTTATCTGCTGGCGCAGCAGCGGTGCCAGTGGAAATGCCCGTTGCCTGACAGCGCTGAACATCTCCGGCGAGTAAAGCCCGATGCCGCTGAAGGTATACCGCTCAAGGCCCTGGTTCTGCACCCGGCCATCCTGCAGGGCAAAATCGCCCGCCGGATGCTGTTCAGGATTCGGCACCAGAACGAGATGCGGCGGCGTGATGGCAGCGCACAGCAGCCGTGCAAACGGGTAATCCGTCCAGATGTCGGCATTGATAGCAAGAAAGGGGGCGCTGCCGAGATAAGGCAGGGCCTGTTTGATGCCGCCACCTGTCTCCAGCGGCTCATCGCCTTCGGGCGAGTAGCGGATGGTAACCCCGAAACGCTCGCCCGTGCCGAAGTGCGCCTCGATCATCTCACCATAGCGTGCGTGATTAATCACGATATCCCGTATGCCGGCGGCGACGAGGGCTTCGATATGATATTGCAACAGGGGTTTGCCAGCGACCTGCAACAGGGGTTTCGGCAGCGCATCGGTCAAGGGGTGCATACGGCGGCCCTTACCGGCGGCCAGCAGCATGGCCTTCATTATCATCCATCCCTCCGCCTGGCGCAGGTTCTCTGATCCAACCGCAGCCAGAGCAATAACGCAAGAAAAACCGCACAGATGCTTTTACAGCAGCAGTGTATCTGGCATTATCGCTTAAAAAAGAGATACATACATCATGTTACCTGCCTTTTTGTTCATGCTTGCCGGCCTTGTCTTTCTGGTATTTGGCGCCGATCGTTTCATCCTGGGCGCCGCTGGCACGGCCCGATGCTTAGGCGTTTCGCCGCTGATCATTGGCCTGACTATCGTCGGTACAGCCACCTCGGCGCCGGAGGTGCTGGTTGGTGTGGTGGCAGCGCTGGACGGCAAGACCGCTATCGCCATCGGCAATGCCATCGGCTCGAATATCGCCAATGTTGGCCTGGTGCTGGGCGCCACCGTGTTGTTCAAGCCGTTGCTGGTGCAATCAGACACGCTGCGGCGAGAATACTTGCTGATGCTTGCTGCCAGCCTGCTGGCGATGGCCCTGATGCTCGATGGCCGCCTGACTGCGCCGGACGGCCTGATATTACTCATCGCCCTGGGGCTGATGCTGGGCTGGGTCGTCTGGCTTGCCGGGCGCTCACAGCAGAATGATCCCTTGAAAAAAGACTTAGATCAGGAGTTTGGCAGCCGCCCGGATCTGGGCAAATCACTGCTGCTGGTGTTGTTCGGCCTGATTGTCCTGCTGCTGGGCGCTGAGATGCTGGTTGAGGGCGCCGTGTTTATCGCCCGCCGACTGGGCCTCAGCGAGCTGGTGATCGGGCTGACGATTATCGCTGTCGGCACCAGCCTGCCGGAGTTGGCCGCTTCCATTGCTGGCGTCATGAAGGGCGAGGCGGATATTGTCATCGGCAATATTATCGGCTCGAATATGTTTAATATGTTAATGGTGTTGGGCATTCCGGGTATCATCCATGAAGCTGATTTCGGCAGGGCTGTCATTTATCGTGATGCCGCCGTCATGTTGCTGCTGATGCTCAGCATGGGCATCATGCTGTTACAGCACAGCAAAAACCGATTTGACCGGAAAGAGGGAGGGGCGTTGCTGCTCGTGTTCATTACCTATCAAACCCTGCTGTTAGTCAGCGCTTAACCCATGCAGCAACAGGCAGATGATGACGCCACCGCCCGGCTGATTCGCTCAGGCCAGGCGGTGATTGAGACCGAACAGCAGTCGGTTGCCCGTCTGGCGATTCGCATCGATGCCCGATTTGTCAACGCCTGTCGCTACATGCTGGCCTGTACTGGCCGGGTGGTGGTGCTGGGCATGGGAAAATCAGGGCATATCGCCAGTAAGATAGCGGCCACGCTGGCAAGCACCGGCACACCAGCCTTCTTTGTCCATGCTGGCGAAGCCAGTCATGGCGATTTGGGGATGATCACGGCCAGCGATGTCGTCATGGCCTTGTCGAACTCTGGCGAGACCGAGGAGCTGATCACCGTGCTGCCCGTGATAAAACGGCTGGCCGTGCCCCTGATCGCCATGACGGGCAACCTTGGCTCAACGCTGGCCAGGGCGGCATCGGTCAGCCTGGATGTCAGCGTGAGCAAAGAAGCCTGTCCCCTGGGCCTGGCGCCCACGGCCAGCACCACGGCCAGCCTGGCGATGGGGGATGCGCTGGCCGTTGCCCTGCTGGAAGCGAGGGGGTTTGCACCGGCGGACTTTGCACGGGCACACCCCGGCGGCAGCCTGGGCAGGAAATTACTGCTGCGGGTTGATGATATTATGCACAGAGGCAAAGACATACCGACAGTCGGCGAGCAGACACTTCTCAGCCGGGCGCTGCTGGAGATGACCGAGAAGGGCCTGGGCATGACGACCGTCACCGACAGGGGCGGGCAGTTGAGCGGTGTCTTTACAGATGGCGACCTGCGCCGTACCCTCGATGGCGGCAAGGATATTCACAACATCAGGGTGGGCGAGGTGATGACGCGCCAGTACAAAACCATCCCCAGCCATGCCCTGGCCGCCGAGGCATTGCAACTTATGGAGCAATATAAAATCAACGCCTTGCTGGTGATAGACGATGGAGGCGCCCTGGCCGGGGTGTTGAACATGCACGACCTGCTCAGGGCGAAGGTGGTATGAGCGCCCCGGCCCGGGCAAAAGCCGCTTGCCGGGCGGGCAACATGGCGGCTCTTCGGCATGGCGTTAAGGTGCTGACCCGAGCAAAAATGGCCAACGGGCGGCGGGCGATCTTCGCTGTTGATGGCGTGCCGGGCTGTGTTTGTTTTGTGATCGAAGGCGAAGCGGCTCAAGACAGAGACAGGGGTCTTCATGTCAGCAACCCTGAGAGCGAAGGCCATCGAAAGCGGCCCTGGGGCATCCTGGCTTCGCTGGTGCAGATGATGTCGCTCATCATCACCTGCCCGCCCTGTCTTGCCCGCTTGGGTTTTGCTGATCAGCGCCGGGAGATCTGGCGGGCTGGCCGAACGGCAATACAACCGCAAGGCGATAACGGGATCAGTCTGCCGGACAGGCACCAGGGCGGGGCGGGCGCCTACAGCGGGATGAGCAGATCAAACAGCACACCTCGCCGGTGCCGCCTGATGGCAAGGCCGACATGAGTCAGCGCCTGTTTATTCTGGCAGTGGTCATTGCGGCAGCAGCCGGCAGTGCCTGGCTGTTGCAGCGGCTGTCAGCCGTGCAGAACACCGGCACCGCCATTGACTATCATGAGCCGGATTATTATCTGGAGGACTTTACTACCGTGACGATGGCAGAAGATGGCACACCGAAACACAAGCTCTATGCCGTCTACCTGGCGCATTATGCTGACAATGACACCAGCGAGATGTTAAAACCGACCATGGAGATATTTCGAACGGACCGCTTGCCCGTGTATATCAAGGCCGATAAGGGCTGGGCGACCGCAGGCAATGAGGTTGTTTTTCTGCAGGGGGCTGTCAGGCTGTGGGAGTATGATGAGGCTGGAAATTATGTCATGCAGGTAGAGACCAGCGAAGTACAGGTGTTGCTGAATGATGAGTATGCAGAGACAGATAACTACGCCAGGATCACCACCAGCGATTCAATCATCACCGGCACAGGCATGCGTGCTTTTTTGCCTGACAGCCGCCTGGAAATCATCCGCCATGAAAAAACCACGATTGATGCCAGCACGGGCGGTTAGTCAGTCTCTGCTGATGCTGCTGGCGGTTATCTTCGCCGCATCTGCTTATGGTCTGACAACGGACAAGGATCAGCCGATCGAGGTTGAAGCCGATGCGGCGGAACTCGATGATCTGAAAAACATCAGCATCTACACCGGCGATGTTATCGTCATTCAAGGCTCTATCAAGATGACCGGCGATGAGATGACAGTCTACTACACCGAAGATAACGAGCTGGACTCGATGATCATGCAGGGCCAACATGCCACGTACCGGCAACTGCCCGATGACAGCACCATCTACGATCAGGCCGTTGCCTATCAAATGGAATATTATGAGCAGAAAAACCTGATCATACTCATCGGCGATGCCTGTGTTAAGCAGGAGGAGTCCGTCATCACGGGCGAGCGCATTGAATACGACACCCTGCTAAGTCGGGTGAAGGCATTTAACCAGCCCAAAGAAGTGCTGCCGAATGCAGCACCGCCTAAGGAGAAATCGCGGGTCAAGCTGGTGATCAGAAAAGACGATGCCGGGACAGCGGTGGCCACCACGCCGCCCGCCCTGCCGGCGGACTGCAAGATCATCCCGGCACCCCAACCAGCAGCGCCATGACCGCCGCAGGAGCTTGCCCATGAGTGTGTTGGCCGTGCACCACCTGTCAAAGAAATTTCGCGCCCGTCAGGTGGTGCGCGATGTCAGCCTGTCGGTGAGCAGCGGCGAGATCGTCGGCCTGCTCGGCCCTAACGGGGCCGGCAAGACGACCAGTTTTCACATGATCGTCGGGCTGATTCCCTCCGATGCCGGCACTATCTGCCTCAATGATCGGGAAATAAGCACATTGCCGATGGACAAGCGCGCCCGCCTGGGGCTGGGATACCTGCCACAGGAGTCCTCCATTTTTCGCAAGCTCACGGTGGCCGAGAACATCATGGCCATCCTGGAGACCCGCCGCACTTTAAGCCGTACCGAGGCCAAACAACGCTTGGAAGCCTTGCTGAACGAGTTTCATGTCAGTCATTTGCGAGATAATCCTGGCATCAGCCTGTCCGGCGGTGAGCGCAGACGGGTTGAGATTGCTCGTGCGCTGGCCACCGAGCCGCGCTTTTTGCTGCTCGATGAGCCCTTTGCCGGAATCGATCCCATCTCCATCAGCGACATACAACGCATTACCCGCTACCTGGCCGAGATTGGCATCGGCATATTGATCACCGATCATAATGTGCGCGAAACCTTGGGATCGTGCGACCGCGCCTATATCGTCATTGACGGTAAAATACAGGCCGAAGGCAACGCCGAGGCCATTCTCGCCGACAGCCGGGTGCGAGAGGTCTACCTGGGCGAGCAGTTCAAATTGTAATTTTTCTTATCAGGAGACAGCAATCAGTCCGCTTTTTGCGCTAAAATTTCACCATGAAGCAATCCCTGCAACTCAAGCTCAGTCACAGCCTGACCATGACGCCGCAATTACAGCAGGCCATTCGGCTGCTGCAATTATCCAGCGCCGAGTTGCACGGCGAGATCCAGGAGGCGCTGGATTCCAACATGATGCTGGAGCTGGATGAGGGCGAGGGCGAGAATCCGCTGCCGCCGACAGCCGAGGCCGCTGATGCGCCCGCCCCCGAACCTGCCGATACGCAGGTGCTGGCAGAGACCGATACCATTCCCGATGAGTTGCCGGTAGATACGGCATGGGATGATATCTACGATAGCCATGCCATTTCTCACCGCAGCCGGGAAGCATACGAATACAACGGCTTTGAGAACCGGGATGGCAGCGAGAAGAGCCTGGCCGAGCATCTGCGCTGGCAGCTTAACCTAAGCAACCGTTCAGAGACAGACCGGGCGATTGCCATCGCGATTATCGATTCCCTGGATGATGATGGCTATCTGACGTGCAGCCTTGAGGATATCCATGCAACGATCAACCTGGCCGAGGTTGGGCTGGATGAGATCGAGGCCGTGTTGCACATGGTCCAGGCGCTTGACCCCACTGGCATCGGCGCACGGAATTTGCAGGAATGCCTGCACCTGCAATTAAACCAATGCGATGATGAGACGCCCTGGCTGGGCCCGGCCAAGACCCTGGTAAGCCAGTATCTGCCCCTGCTCGCCGCCCATGACTATAACCAGTTGATACGCAAGCTGGGGCTGGAGCGGGCGCAACTGGTGCAGGTGATCGCCCTGATCCAGTCCTTAAACCCCCCGCCCCGGCAATCAGGTGCAGGCAAGCCATACCGAATATATCGTGCCGGATGTCTATGTGAGCAAGAAAAAAGGGCTGTGGAAGGTTGAATTGAACACCGAGGCGGTGCCGCAGCTACGCATCAATCCGGGCTATGCCCGCATGGTCAAACGGGCCGATAACAGCCGTGATAACACTTCGCTCAAGAATCACTTGCAGGAGGCACGCTGGTTTATCAGGAGCCTGCAAAGCCGTGGCGAGACCCTGCTGCGCGTTGCCACCAGTATTGTTGAGCGGCAGCGCGCTTTTCTGGAATACGGCGAGGAGGCGATGCGCCCGCTGGTGCTGCACGACATTGCCGATGGCCTTGACCTACACGAATCCACCATCTCACGGGTGACCACGAGGAAATACATGCACACGCCACGCGGCGTGTTTGAGCTGAAATATTTTTTCTCCAGCCACGTGAACACCGAACAGGGCGGCGTCTGCTCATCGACTGCCATCCGCGCCCTGATAAAAAAACTCATCCAGGCCGAGCCGCCGGAAAAGCCGTTAAGCGACAGCAAGCTGGCCGCCCTGTTATCAGAGCAGGGGATCCGGGTTGCCCGCCGGACAGTCGCCAAGTATCGAGAGTCCCATGGCCATACCGCCGTCCAATGAGCGCAAATGGCTGGCCTGATCTTAAAGGCTTTCTGCCCGGCAAGAGAAATGGCAACAACCCCATGCTTACTGGCCGGGCAACGCCTGCACCCCAACCCAACAAGCCCTTAGGTTTTAAGGAGAACCCATGCAACTCAACCTTACCGGCCATCACCTGGATATCACCCCTGCAATACGATCCTATGTAGAGACCAAACTGGAAAAAATAACGCGCCATTTTGATCACATCACGCATGCCCATGTCATCTTGAGCATCGAGAGAGAGCGCCAGAAGGCTGAGGCCACCATCCATGTCAACCGCGCCAATATTCACGCCGATGCCGAACACAACGACATGTATGCGGCGATAGACAAGCTGACAGATAAACTCGATCGTCAGGTAAAAAAACACAAAGAGAAACTGACCCGTCATCGTGGCTAGGCCCCGGCCTCATCCTTTAAGATAACGGCGAGAGGGAACATCATGCAGATTGCCGACATCCTTGATGCCAGCCGCATCGTCTGTGGCGTGGAGAAAAGCAGCAAGAAGGCCGCGCTGGAGGCCACTGCCACACTGCTCGCCAGCGCCAGCGACAGCCTGTCGCAAGGGCAGGTGTTCGACACCTTGTTAAGCCGGGAGCGGCTCGGCAGCACCGGTCTTGGCAATGGCATCGCTCTGCCGCATGGCCGGCTGAAAAACGGCGACATGACGATTGGGGCTTTTGTCCGGCTGAAATCCGGCATTGATTATGACGCCACCGACAAACAGCCGGTCGATATATTATTTGCGTTGCTGGTGCCGGAGGAATCCACCGAGGAACACCTGCAAATCCTCGCCCGGATTGCAGAGAAATTCAGCCAGGCAGACTTGCAGACCAAACTGCGTACTGAGGATAACATCGAGGCCCTGTTTGCACTGCTGACAGGCTGAAGCTATGGTCAACATCGTCAACAAGATCACCGTGGATGATTTGTACCAGAGGCATGGTGAGCTGTTGAACCTGCAATGGATAGCCGGCCGGCAAGGCGGGCAACGGGTGGTCGTACCGGAAATCGTCTACCCGCCACAGGCCCCGGCGGTCAGCGATGATCGGGAGGCAATCGCCAAGACAACCAGACGAGATCATATCGGCAAGTCGCTGGTGGGTTATCTGAACCTGATTCACCCGCACCAGGTACAGCTACTCGGTAAGGTGGAATTGGACTTTCTCCACAAGCTGCGTGATATCACGCAAGAAGATACGCTCAGGGAAATCTATGCACACCAGCCGGTCTGCATGATCATCACCGATGACTGCCAGGCGCCCGAGGTGCTGGTACACAAATGCAATCAGACCAATGTGCCGCTGTTCAAGACCGCCACGGTCAGCGCCAGGGTATCGGACACCTTGCGCTATTTCCTGACCAATATGTTTGCCGATGTGGTGACCGTGCATGGCGTGTTCATGGAGGTGATGGGCATCGGCGTACTGATCAGCGGCCCCAGTGCCGCCGGCAAGAGCGAACTGGCGCTGGAACTGATCACCCGAGGTCACCGGTTGATTGCCGATGATGCCCCGGAGTTCTCAAAAATCGCCCCCGATATTGTGCGCGGCAGTTGTCCCCATGCGCTGATGGATTTCCTTGAGGTGCGCGGCCTTGGCATCATTAATGTGCGAAGATTGTATGGCGAGAATGCGGTAAAAAAAGAGAAATATCTGCGCCTCATCATCCGCCTGGAGCGCATGCAGACAGAAGCATTGAACACCCTGGACCGGCTGGGGGGCAGCTATCGCCAGGCCCGGCTGTTTGATCTGGATATTCCCGAAATCACTTTGCCCGTTGCGCCCGGGCGCAATATGGCCATCCTGGTTGAAAGCGCCGTGCGTAATCATGTGCTGAGGATGAGCGGCTATGATTCCTCCAGGGACTTTATCGATCACCAGCAGCGGCTGGTCAAGGGCAGAAGTGAAGGCTGAACCGCCCCGGCTGACGGTCATCAGCGGCTCATCCGGTGCCGGCAAATCCGTTGTCCTGCATACGCTCGAAGATGCCGGCTATTACTGCATAGACAACCTGCCCATCTCGCTGCTGGCACAGCTCCCGGCACACATTACGCAAGGAGCTCGAGGGGGCGATCAAGAAGGCGATCACAGGCCGGAAAGGGTTGCCATTGGCATTGATGTACGCAGCAGCCTGGGTCGGATCAGCGCCTTGCAGCAACAGATGGACGCCTTACAGGCCGCCGGCCTTGACACGGAAATCATCTTCCTTGATGCGGCTGATGAGGTCTTGACAAAACGTTTCAGCGAAACGAGACGCAAACATCCCCTGTCATCGGCAACCGTAGCCTTGGCAGAGGCCATCAGCGAAGAGCGGCGGGTGCTTGAGGGCATCTCGGCCATCGCCGATCTGACGATTGACACCAGCAGCACCAGCGTACATGAATTGCGCCAGCGGATACGGGAGCTGATCGTCCGGGGAACAGCCGGCAGCCTGGCGATGCAGTTGCTGTCCTTCGGCTTCAAGCACGGAACGCCACGGGATGCCGATTTTATTTTTGATGTCCGCTGCCTGCCTAACCCGCACTGGTACCCAACACCTACGGCAGTTATCCGGCCTGGATGAGCCGGTGCAGACCTTCCTCGCCAGAGAACACGCCGTCACCGACATGATTGCCGACATCGCTGCGTTCATGAACAAGTGGATCCCGCTATTCATCGCCGAGAATCGCAGCTACCTTACCCTTGGCGTGGGTTGTACCGGCGGCCACCACCGATCGGTTTATATAGTAGAAAAACTCAGCACGATGATTGACAATGACACCCTCAAACCGCAAGTCAAACACCGAGACATGTAATGTCAGCAGGTCTGCTAATTTTAAGCCATACCGGCATCGGCCCGGTGCTGCTTGGCACCGCCACCAACATGCTGGGCGAGATCCCCATGCCCGCCAAGGCCCTCACCGCCGCCCGTAATTGTGATCTGGAGGATGTCTACGATCACGCCCGGGAGCTGGTGCATGAGTTGGACAGCGGCGCCGGCGTCTTGATCCTGACCGATCTGATCGGCTCAACGCCCAGCAACATCGCCGGCGGGCTGCTGGCCATGGAAAACGTTCGCATCGTCACCGGCCTGAACCTGTCCATGCTGCTGAGAGTGCTTAACTACCACGAGTTAAGCCTGGCCGAACTGGTAGAGAAGGCGATCACCGGCGGGCGGGACGGCATCGCCGAGCTTGAATGACGTACCATGTTAAGCAAGCAGATAACCATCATCAACAAGCTGGGCCTGCACGCCCGGGCGGCGGCGGCCTTTGTGCAGAAGGCATCCGCCTTCAAAGCGGACATCAACGTCATCATCGATGGCAAAAAGGTGAATGGCAAAAGCATCATGGGCCTGATGATGCTGGCGGCAGCGAAAGGCACCACGATTGAGTTGACCACCTGCGGCAACGATGAGGCCGAGGCCATGCACGGCCTGGAATCGCTGATCTTAAATCGCTTTGGCGAACCAGAGTGACCGTATCGCTCTATGGCATGGGGGTCTCACGGGGCATTGCCATCGGCAAGGCCCATATCATTCAGCGTGATCAGCTGGATATTCCTGAATACATGATTGCCAGCGAAGGCATCGGGGCGGAAGTTGACCGGCTGAACGAGGCGGTCAATCAGGCCAAACAACAGTTGCACGCCATACGGGATCATATTCCCGCCGAAACCACCTCGGAAATTGCGGCGTTTA
The DNA here is from genome assembly GCA_963422205.2 of Gammaproteobacteria bacterium. Classification (GTDB taxonomy): domain Bacteria; phylum Pseudomonadota; class Gammaproteobacteria; order Eutrophobiales; family Eutrophobiaceae; genus CAXMWX01. The sequence goes on from CAXMWX010000009.1 coordinate 71,302, forward strand.
TCGACACCCACCTGCTGATGCTCGATGACTCGGCCCTGCTGGCCGAGCCCATACGCCTGATCCGGCAGAGATGTTTCAATGCCGAGTGGGCCTTGAAGATGCAACGTGATGCGCTGGTCAGCGTGTTTGATGAGATGGACGATGCCTATCTACGCACCCGCAAAGACGATATCGGGCATGTGGTCAACCGGGTGCAGCGCATTCTGCTAAAACAAACGCCGTTGCGGCACGAAGAGCCGGACAGTCGCCTCGCCGGCTATATCGTCATCGCCGATGATCTGGCCCCGGCCGATACCGTGTTGATACAGCATCACGGCATCGCCGCCTTCGCCACAGAACATGGCGGCCCGACTTCCCACACCTCCATCCTGGCCCGCAGCCTGGGCGTGCCGGCGATCGTCGGGCTGAACGAAGCTGAGCGCTACGTAAAGGAAGATGAGCTGGTTATCATTGATGGCGGCAGCGGTGTCATGCTCATTGACCCGGATGAGAACATCCTCGCCCATTACCGGCAAAAACGCCAGCAGGACCGGGCGTATGACTCCTCGCTGACCGCCCTGAAAGAAGCGCCCGCCAAAACCACAGATAACATCGCCATCACCCTGCAAGCCAATATCGAGTTGCCACAGGATTTTGACATCGTCCGGCAGGTCGGGGCGAGCGGTGTCGGGCTGTATCGCACCGAGTTTTTGTACATGAACCGGGAACACCCGCCAGAGGAAGAGGAGCATTTTGCCACCTACCTGTCGGTGCTGGATGCCCTAGCCGGCCTGCCGCTGACCATTCGCACCGTCGATCTGGGGGCTGACAAACAGGTTGACGGCGGCCATCAGGGCGGGGCGGTGCAGTCAAATCCGGCCCTGGGGCTGCGTGCTGTCAGGTTGTGTTTGCGGGAATCGGGGCTGTTTCGCCCACAGATCAGGGCGATATTGCGCGCCTCGGCACACGGCAAGGTCAGGCTGATGCTGCCCATGTTATCCAGCCCGCAAGAAACCTTGCAGGTGATCGCCATTATTGATGAGATCAAGGCCGAGCTCCGCCGGGAAGGCGTTGACTTCGATCATGATATCCCCATTGGCGGCATGATCGAGGTGCCGGCGGCTGCCATCTGCGCCGACATCTTCGCCAGGGATCTGGATTTTTTATCCCTCGGCACCAACGATCTCATCCAGTACACCATCGCCATTGACCGGGTAAACAATGAAGTCAATTACCTGTATGATCCGTTGCACCCGGCCGTCCTGAGACTGATACAAACCACGCTGGCGGCGGGCAAGCAGGCCGGCATACCGGTGGCGATGTGTGGCGAGATGGCCGGCGATCCCAAATACACCCGCCTGTTGCTGGGCATGGGTTTGACCGAGTTCAGTCTGCATCCGAATAATCTGCTGCAAGTAAAAAAAATCATCATGGAAAGCAACATGGCCGAGCTGTTGGAACTGGCCGCCGCTGCCCTGAAGGCGAAATCCGGCCCGGAGGTGCAAATCGCCCTGGAGCAATTCTCCCCCCCGCCTGAATAGCGGCCATAAGCCAGCCTGGCCTTTTTATCTCGGCCTTTTTATAAGGGCTGCCAACGCTGTTACACTGCCCGCCCGTAACCGGCACAGGACCATGAGCGAGGCAACCCCACACGATTCGCTGCTTGAGCAGCTGCATGCCGACAACCTTGATCAGGTGCGATCGCTGTTAAGCCAGTTGCACCCCGCCGAGATCGCCGATCTGCTGGAGGCCCTGCCCGGCAAGGAGCGGGCGAAGCTCTGGCAGCAGATCGATCCGGGGGTTGGCGGCGATGTGTTGTCAGAGGTGCAGGATACGATTCGCGCCGGACTGCTTGAGCAGATGCCGCCGGAGCAGGTGGCTGAAGTCACCCAGGACCTGGATACCGATGATGTCGCCGACATTCTGCAAGACCTGCCGGAGGAGGTGGCTGACACCGTGCTGCTGGCGATGGATGTGCAGAATCGTGAGCGCATTGCCTCGCTCATGTCCTACCCCGAGGACACCGCCGGCGGGCTGATGAATACCGATGTGGTCTCGGTGCGTGCCGATGTCAGCCTGGATGTCGTCTCCCGTTACCTGCGCCAGCGCACCGCCCTGCCGGAGAACACCGACAGCCTGATGGTGGTAGACCGGGAGAATCGCTACTTGGGGTCGTTGACGCTGGCCGATGTGTTGACCAGCCGGGCCGAGCGGACAGTGGGCGAGGTGATGTCGGCCAGCGTTGGCATCAGCGCCAGGCACTCGGCGCTGGAGGTTGCCCGGCTGTTTGAGCAGCGCGATTTTATCTCGGCGGCGGTGGTGGATGAGGATGAGAAACTGCTGGGCCGGATCACGATCGATGACGTGGTCGATGTGATCCAGGATGAGGCCGAACATACCGTGATGAGCATGGCCGGGGTGGTGGACGATGATACCTTCTCATCGATTTTGCAGAGTACCAGAGGCCGTGCGTTGTGGTTGGGGATCAATCTGCTGACGGCCTTCCTCGCCGCCTGGGTGATTGGCCGGTTTGCCGAGACGATTCAGCAGCTGGTGGCGCTGGCGATCCTCATGCCCATTGTCGCCAGCATGGGCGGCATCGCCGGCAACCAGACCCTCACCATCACTATCCGCGCCCTGGCTTTGGGCCAGCTTAACCGCGCCAGCCGCCGGGCGCTGATCATCAAGGAGAGCACCGTGGGCCTGATCAACGGCGCCTTATGGGCGCTGGTGGTTGGCCTGCTGGCCTGGCTGTGGTTTGCCGATGAGGGCTTAGGGGTCATCATCGCCCTGGCCATGATCATCAATCTGCTGGTGGCCGCCCTGTGCGGGGCCTTGATACCCCTGATGCTAAAACGCATGAACATAGATCCGGCGATTGCCGGCGGTGTGGTATTGACCACGGTCACGGATGTGGTCGGCTTCATGACGTTCCTGGGGCTGGCCGCTGTGTTTTTGTTGCCTTGATTTTCTATTGCCTTGCGTGGCTTGCTGACAGTTGCCCCCATAAGAGCGAGGGCCGGCCAATCCTTGTGATGGCCGATTATTTCTGGATAATATTCCAAACACTGGACGGACGGGAAATATGTCTGCCTACAAAGACTTCACTGACAGATTAAAACTGCTGTTTTCAAAAAACCCGGGGCTTATCATTACGACCTTGAGCAATATATTCACCATGCGATTGATTGGCAATAAAACCCACGGTGATTTGGCCGAGATAGCCATGTCTGAATTTATTAACCAGTACATGTATGACTTCACCTCCCGGCATGTGGGCAAGGACTTATATCGGGCAAAATCCAACGAAGAAGATATCTCGGTGATCAACGAGATAACCCGGGAGGAGATCCCCATCAGCCTGAAGGCATACGGCGATGGTCCGCTGCAATTATCCACGGACAAAAGTGCGGTCATGTTCCCGGCACTGCAAGCGCTGGGAGCGAATATTGCCGGTCAGGTGCTGGCCGATCTTTGGGATACGCCTGAATTTTCCGCATTTGGAAATATAAACATACTTCCCCTGATCTATGATGAGGACAATCAGCGATGCAACATACTGGTGTTTGATTCGGCGCACGCCAAACACGCGGCAGACCGTATCACTCTGGAAGCGGCGGGCGGGCGGCGCAAACATCCCGTCTATCGCTTCTATGACAACGAAGGCGGGTATATCTGTGAGGTGCGCTATGGGGATGCAGCGGCGAATGCCTTGCAGCGCGGCCTGTGGACGCATACGCAAAAAGGATTGCGCTACTTCAACTCGCTGACCGATGGCTGGGTTTCCTATACCCACAATGCCTGTCTCGTTGCTCTTCTCTCCCAGGCGCTGGCGGCCACCCGGCAGGGGCATGAATGCGCCCTGCGTGAGATCAAAGCCGACATAGCGCGGATCAAAAAGAACATGGGGGCCTGACCGTGCTGCATACGGACTTGTTCGGCAGCGTATCGCCACAGGATATAACAACGCAGGGCATCAAATACGCCGGCGCCAAGACCCGGCTGATAGCGCCCATCCTGAACATGATCGCGAAGGTCAGGCCGAGGCGGGTACTGGACGGGTTTGCTGGAACGACACGGGTCTCTCAAGCCCTCGCCCAGGCCGGATATCAGGTGCTCGTCAACGATACGGCCATCTGGACAAAGACCTTTGCTGAATGCTACCTCAAGGCACACCGAAGCGATGCCCACTACCAGGGTATTATCGATCACTTAAATGCCGTCCCCCCAAGACATGGCTGGTTTTCCGAGCATTACGGCGGCGAGGTGGTGGCCGGGCGTTTATCGAAAGGGCAGGATGGCTTAAAGAAGCCGTTTCAAATGCCCAATGCGAACCGGCTGGATGGCATACGGGATGAGATAGACCGCCTGGCGTTGGCGCATGATGAGCGGCAGGTGGCGCTGACCAGCCTGATCCTGGCCCTGGAGCGGGTCGACAGCACACTGGGGCATTATGTCTCCTATCTCAAGGCATGGTCGCCGCGCTCGTTTAATACCTTGCAGCTTGAGCTGCCGCGCCTGATACGTTCAGACCAGCAGCATGAGGTGTTTAACGAAGATGCGGTGGGCTTGACGGCAAAGGTACAGGCGGATGTGGCCTATTTCGATCCGCCCTACGGCTCCAATAATGAAAAAATGCCGCCCTCCCGCGTGCGTTATGCGTCTTATTATCACCTGTGGAAGACCATCATCCTGAACGATCAGCCGCGGCTGGTCGGTGCTGCCCGGCGGCGTGAGGATTGTGCCGATACGGCGGGCGGGTCGGCATTTGAAGAGTTCCGCAGATCAACAAGCGGCAGATTTATGGTTATTGAGGCGATAGAGCGTTTGATCCTTAACACGATTTCACCCTGTGTTGTCCTGTCCTACAGCTCTGGCGGGCGCGCCACCGCGACCGAATTAACCGACATACTTGCCCGCAACGGGACGATCATTGACGTTGTCAGGATAGCGCACAGGCGGCATGTGATGTCTCACATGAAGTGGACGAATGACTGGCTTCGGGATGGTGACGGGGAGAATTTTGAATACCTGTTCCTCTTGCAAAAAAAACCGCACAAGCAGACCACTAACGCCAGCCCCCGCTTAACTACCAGCTAAACAGCACCCATTGCGGCACGTGAAAATCATCATAGATCTCGCTCATGCGTGATTCCATCTGCCCATCACCATCACGATCAACAAGATAATAGGCCGGGCCGACAACGGGCGTGATCCTGGTCATATAGTGCTTGCCATTGAGCCGATACTCTTCAATCACCGCCTCGTCCGTCCTGATGATCACCACCTCCGGCTCAATCGCCTCGCCGCTTTTCAGCGGGTCGGGCAACGTTGGCGGCAAAGGCACATCGTCAAGCGGCGGCGGCCCATCCTGCCCCTTAACGAGAGGGGCGGACAGGAATAACGCCAATATATATACCGGGATCAATCTCATCGCCTATCGCCTGTGCTGTCAGATCACATAAAATGCAGGCCGTCAGTATCCGCCATCCTGCCTGGCGTTACAATGCTTATGATGATTGCCCCGGGTGATTGCCTTGGGTGATTGCCTTGACTGGGCAGGTTTGGGATGATGCCAGCCATGGACAAACAATCCCTGGTGCTGGTGGACGGGTCTTATTATCTGTTTCGAGCATACCATGCCATGCCGGAGTTCACCAACGCCAGGGGCGAGCCTACCGGCGCCCTGTACGGTGTCGTCAACATGTTGCGAAAATTATTGCGGGAAGAACAGCCGGACTATTTTGCCGTGGTATTCGATGCCAAAGGCAAGAGCTTTCGCAACGACATGTATGCCGACTACAAGGCACACCGGCCGCCAACCCCGGACAACCTCATCGTACAGATCGAGCCGCTGCATGAGATCATCCGGGCGCTGGGGCTGCCGCTATTATGCGTTGATGGGGTGGAGGCCGATGATGTCATCGCCACGCTGGCAGTGAAGGCGCAGGCGGCTGGCATGACCACGCTGATATCCACTGGCGATAAGGACCTGGCGCAACTGGTCAATGACGATATCGCGTTGATCAACACCATGAATAACGCCCGCTACGATCGGGCCGGCGTGATAGAAAAATACGGCGTGCCGCCGGAGCGGATTATCGACTACCTTGCCATCATCGGCGACAGCACAGACAACATTCCCGGCGTACACAAGGCCGGCCCGAAGACAGCCGTAAAATGGCTGGCCGAGTACGGCTCGCTGGAGGGGATCATCGCCGCTGCTGACAGCATCAAGGGCAAGGTGGGCGGCTACTTAAGAGACAGCCTGCACCAGTTACCGCTGAACAAGCAGCTCATCACGCTGAAGACCGATGTGGCACTGGCCGTAGCGCCGCCGGAGTTGCTCATCTGCCCGCAGGATGCCGCCGCCCTGGGGGCGCACTATGTGCGCTGGGGCTTTAGAAGCTGGCTGCCTGAGTTGAACGGCACAGGAAAAGCTGAACACAGGGGCGCATCGGCAAAAGACCCGGCGGAGAGAGGCTATATCACCCTGCTGGATGAGTCAGGCTGGCAGGCGTGGCTGGAGAGAATACACGCCGCCCCACTTACCGCCTTTGACACCGAGACCACCAGCCTTGCTTACATGGACGCCGAGCTGGTTGGCATGTCATTCGCCACCGATGCACACAGTGCGGCCTACCTGCCGCTGGCGCATGACTACCCCGGCGCACCGAAGCAGCTGGGACGGGCTGCCGTGCTGGCAGAACTTCGGCCCTGGCTGGAGTCAGCACAGCATAAGAAAGTCGGCCAAAACCTGAAATACGATAAAAATGTGCTGGCCCGCTACGGCATTACCCTTAGGGGCATCGCCCACGATTGCATGTTGCAGTCCTATGTGCTGGACAGCACCGCCGTCCGCCACGATCTGGATTCGCTGGCGCAAAAATACCTTGACAGGCAAACCACCCGCTATGAGGACATCGCCGGCAAGGGGGCAAAGCAGCTTAGCTTTAATCAGATCGCCCTGGCCGAAGCCGCACCTTATGCAGCCGAGGATGCCGACATCAGCCTGCAACTACACCAGCACCTGTGGCCAAAACTCACCGCACAGAAAAAGTGCTGTGAGTTATATACCGACATCGAGCTGCCGCTGCTCAGCGTCATCTCGGACATGGAGCGAGGCGGTGTGCAGATCGATACCGCCATGCTGGCCGAGCAAAGCCAGGGGCTGGCCGAGGCCATGCAGGTGCTTGAGCAAGATGCCTTTGAATTGGCTGGCGAGCGTTTTAACATCGGCTCACCGAAACAAATCCAGGCGATTTTGTATGAGAAGCTGGGCCTGCCGGTATTATCCAGGACCCCCAAGGGGCAGCCCTCCACCGCCGAGGCCGTGTTGCAGGAGTTAGCTATTGATTACCCGCTGCCGAAACTGATACTGGAACACCGCAGCGTCAACAAGCTGAAATCGGCCTACACCGACAAGCTGCCCTTGCTGGTCAACCGCCACACAGGCCGCGTACACACTTCCTACCATCAGGCCATCGCCGCCACGGGAAGATTATCCTCCTCTGATCCGAACCTGCAAAACATCCCCATACGCACCGAGGCCGGGCGCAAAATACGCCAGGCATTTACCTGCCCCCGGGGTCACATCCTGCTGGCGGCTGATTACTCGCAGATAGAATTACGCATCATGGCGCACCTGTCCGGTGATGAGACCTTGCTGGCGGCTTTTAACAACAATGCGGACATCCACCAAAGCACGGCTGCCGAGGTCTTTGCGCTGCCGCCAGCACAGATCAGCGGCGAGCAACGGCGGGCGGCCAAGGCCATCAACTTTGGCCTGATATACGGCATGTCGGCCTGGGGGCTGGCAAAGCAATTAGGCATACAGCGAAGTGCCGCCCAGGACTATGTCGACCGGTATTTTCAACGATATCCGGCGGTGCGGGCGTACATGGACAAGGTACGTGAGCAGGCAAGAGAGGCCGGCTATGTTGAGACCTTGTTTGGGCGGCGGCTGTATGTGCCGGAGATTCGCTCACGCCATGCCGCCCGGCGCCAGTATGCCGAGAGAACCGCCATCAATGCGCCCATGCAGGGAACAGCCGCCGACATCATCAAGCGCGCCATGCTCGCCATCGACAGGGAATTGCTACAGACCAACGATGAGATAAAGATGATCATGCAGGTGCATGATGAGCTGGTGTTTGAAGTGCGGGCGGAGGCAGCGGAAAAATACCAGCCGGCCATTGCCCGGCTGATGGGTGAGGCGGCGCTGCTGGATGTCCCCCTGCTGGTAGATATCGGCAGCGGCCAGAATTGGGATGAGGCGCATTAGGCGGTCGCTTACCTGTCAGGCAGACTGTGCTAAGATGCCATCGGGCTGATCAGAATTTATAATAACACACGGTTTAACCACACGTACCCAGGAAGCAAATCATGTTGTTGATCCCCGCCATAGATATCAAAGATGGGAAGTGTGTGCGTCTGCGCCAGGGTGATATGGACTGCGAGACGGTGTACGGCGATGATCCGCTGGCGGCGGCCACACGCTGGGTTGAGGCCGGGGCGAAGCGGCTGCATATCGTTGATTTGAACGGGGCGCAAACCGGCCGGCCAGCCAACGCCGACATCATCCATGCCATTGTCGAGCAATACCCGCACATCGATATTCAAGCAGGCGGCGGCATTCGTGATGAGGACACCATCCAGACCTATCTGGATGCGGGCGTCCGCTATGTCATCATCGGCACCCGCGCCGTGACCACGCCACATTTTGTGGCGGATATCTGTCTGGAGTTCCCCGGCCATATCATCGTTGCCCTGGATGCCAAAGACGGCAAGCTGGCCACCGATGGCTGGTCAAAGCTCTCGCGCCACGATGCTGCTGACATGGCACAACGCTTTGAACAGGAAGGCGTCTCGGCGATCATCTTCACCGACATCGGTCGGGACGGCATGATGACCCGGGTCAACATTGAAGCCACGGTCAGCCTGTGTCGGCAGATCACCATTCCAGTGATCGCCTCGGGCGGCATAAGAGACCTTGACGATGTGCGGGCGCTTTGTCAGGTGGCGGGGGAAGGCATTGCCGGGGCCATCACCGGGCGGGCGATCTACGAAGGTGCGCTGGATTTCAAGGCCGCCCTGGAACTCATCAACTCGCTCTGCCCGGGCTGACCGTGGCGCTGGCCAAACGCATCATCCCCTGTCTGGATGTGGATGCCGGGCGGGTAGTCAAAGGCGTTAAGTTTGTTGACCTCATTGATGCTGGCGACCCGGTGGCAGTGGCACGCCAGTATGATGCACAGGGGGCGGATGAGCTGGTCTTTCTGGACATCACCGCCAGCAGTGATAATCGCGATACCCTGCGGCATGTGGTGGAGGCAGTGGCCGGCGAGGTGTTTATCCCCTTAACCGTGGGCGGCGGCATCCGTACACTGACCGATATACAGCACCTGCTGGATGTCGGGGCGGACAAACTCAGCATCAACACGGCCGCCGTGCAGCGGCCGGAGTTTGTCAGGGAGGCGGCGGCGCAATTTGGCTCACAGTGCATCGTGGTGGCGATCGATGCCAAGCGCACAGGGATGCTGGCTGATGCGCCAGATGAGGGCGGTCGGGGCTGGGAGGTCTATACCCACGGCGGGCGCAACCGCACGGGCATTGACGCCGTAGCATGGGCAAAGCAGATGGCCGCCTGTGGTGCGGGTGAGATCCTGCTCACCAGCATGGACCGGGATGGTGGTCGTGATGGTTTTGATCTGGCATTGACCCGGGCTGTCAGCGAGGCCGTACCTATACCGGTGATCGCCTCGGGCGGCGTTGGCTCCCTGGCGCATCTGGCAGCAGGCATTATTGAAGGCAAGGCCGATGCGGTGCTGGCCGCCAGCATCTTCCACTTTGGCGAGCACAGTATACGACAGGCAAAACACCACCTGGCGCAACACGGCATTGAGGTGCGGCTTTCGCCTGAAGACACGGCGGGAAAATGACAACAAAAAAAGGCTTGGAGGATCACGCTAATGAGCCATGACCTGGAAAAAGAAATCAGACTGGTTGAGGAGGCCAGTCCGCATGGCTGGCACCTTGAGGAAATCGATAGCAAAGGCGGGCGAAAGAGTGGGAGTTTCACGCCTTGGCAGGAGGAAATCTATTTTACGGCCAGCGAACTGCGCCTGGAGCAGCAAGTATATGTACATAATAGTGATGGCTCGTTTCTTTGGGACAATAAAAAAAAAGGATGGACGGGAAATTGAAGAAGGCGAAGTCATCACCGCCGTACTGCATCCCGGCATCTGCACTGACGGAAAATATTTTCACGATGCTCCTTTATTCTCACTGTTCGGTACCGACACACCCATAGCTGAATTTTCTCTTGCGATAAGAGTCGCTACTGATGAGAAAGAAGGGGGTATTGTTGTTTATACCTTTAATGAGAAGCAAGATGATGTTGATGTCGATTATGGTGTGATGCGAATAAACCTGGGCATACCTCGACAGAGATTTCACAAATTGGCTGGGTTGATAAGCGCCAGGATGATTGATGTCGCCACGTTTAGCCTGGATAAAGCAACCGGATTCTATAGTGGTACCATCTATCATCCCCACAACTTTAGGGACAACATTAAAGTGCTTTATGACAACACGCTTTATGACGATAGACAGGGAAAGTCCATAAAACAAAAGATCATAAAGCCGGCGGAATGTAACATTAAACCGCCCGAGTTGGGCGATGTCGGTGGATTTAACTTAAATTTAACTACGCGGTGCAAACTCAATCCGAGACAAAACTTCAAGTATCCAAAAATCACAAAACCAGACTTCTCAGAATATGGGTCTACAGTTGAAATATGCGAAGAGGCGGAATGGACGGAAGAAATCATTAAAAAACTGTTGGCTCAAATCGCACGCGATCAGACCGAACTCGTCAAATTAAAAACACCCGTCTGGCTTATCACAATATTATTTGGGGTGTTATTGCTATTTTAAAATAACAGGGCGACAGAGTAAGAACACGACATGAAGGTAAGCACACCGCCGATAAAACCCCAGGGCATAAAGACAAAACTTGTGCCGTGGATTGGCCGCCTGGTGGATCGTGAACTTGCAGGCCGCTGGATAGAGCCGTTCATGGGCACGGGTGTTGTCGGCTTTAATCTTGCACAAGAGGGCGCAAGGCTGGCGGATAAGGGCGAGGCGCATTACTATAAAATACGCGACAGGTTCAATCAGGATCATCAGCCGCTTGATTTTTTGTTCCTAAACCGGGCGGGATTTAACGGCATGATCCGATTTAATCGTCAGGGGGATTTCAATGTGCCTTTTTGCCGAAAGCCCGGGCGTTTTGCACCGGCTTACATTACGAAGATCGTCAATCAGGTCTCCCATGTTGCCCGGCGGTTACAGACCGGGGACTTTATCTTCACATGCCAGGGGTTTGAGGAGACCATCAGGGCGGGCGGGGCTGAGGATATGATCTACTGCGATCCCCCCTACCTTGGCCGGCACACGGATTACTACAATGGCTGGGATGGCCAGCTTGAGAAGGCGCTGTTTAAGGCATTATCCAGGGCGCCGGGTAAATTCATTTTGTCCACCTGGCATCATAACGACTACCGGGAAAATGAATACATTAACTCGCTATGGAGCCAGTTTAACGTCCTGACCAGGGCGCATTTCTATCACGTTGGGGCGAGCGAGGCTAACCGCAGGCCAATGGTTGAGGCGCTCATCACCAACTGCGATAGCGCTTTTTATGCACGGGATGAGCGGCAGGACCAGGGGCCGTTGCTGGAAAGGCACCGCGCAAGCGGTGCATAATGGCTTGCCTGATGAGCGCTGAATTAACTCTGCCTGGCCGTTTATTAAGAATGTCAGCACAACATGAATGATGAGACAGCACAATGGCTGGGGCGGGTCAACTGGAACCGGGACGGTTTGGTAGCGACCATCGCCCAGGACAAGGCCAGCGGGCGGGTGTTGACGCTGGCCTGGATGAATCGCACCGCCCTGACGGAGACGCTGGCCTTAAAACAAGCCGTCTACTGGTCACGTTCACGGCAAAGGCTCTGGCATAAAGGCGAGCGCTCCGGCCTGTTTCAGCAGGTGCATGAGATCCGCCTGGACTGCGATGCCGATGCCATCCTGTTACAGGTCACGCAAGCCGGCGGGGTAGCCTGTCACACCGGCCGGGCCAGTTGTTTTTTTCTGCGCCTTAATGAGGGCGAATGGCAGGCGGTCGAGCCGGTGTTAATTGAGCCGGATAAACTGTATGGCGAGAGAGCATGAACGAGGCCGAGGTGCTGGCCGAGTTGGCCGCGGTGCTGGAGCAAAGAAAACAGGCCCGGCCAGCAGAATCCTACGTTGCCTCGCTGTATGCGGGCGGCACCGATTTGATCGCCGCCAAGATCAGCGAAGAGGCCGAAGAGACGATCCAGGCAGCGAAGACCGAGGAAGATAAAGCGCTCATCCACGAAACCGCCGACCTGTGGTTTCACAGCCTGGTGCTGCTGTGCCACAAGAACATTGCCCCGAAGGCGGTACTGGCCGAGCTAACCCGCCGCTTTGGCCTGTCCGGTCACACAGAAAAAGCCGCCAGAGACAAATAAAAGCTGTAGTATACTGCTGACTTGGGCGGCCAGGCTGTTAAGGCTGCCCTGATCGGTTTTGCTTTGTGGAGGGTGACTATGAGTTTTGGTATTTGGGAGCTGGGCATCATTCTCGCCATTGTGGCGCTGCTGTTCGGCACCAAGAAGCTACGCACCATAGGTGCGGACATGGGCAGTGCCATCAAGGGCTTTCGCTCGGCGATGAAGGATGAGGAGACGAACGGTGCTGAAGCGCCAGCGGAAGGCCGGGTTATTGAAGGAGAAGTGCAGCCGCCGACAAAAAACAGCACCGAGAGAGCCCCCGGCACAAGCTGACAGGGATACAGCAGCATGTTCGATGTCGGCTTCTGGGAGTTGGTGATCATCGCTGCGGTGGCGCTGCTGGTGGCCGGCCCGGAGAAGCTGCCCGGCATGGTGCGTGATGCCAGCAGGGCGCTGCGCCGTATCCGCCGTTTTGTCACCGAGACAAAATATACGATAGAGCGGGAGTTGGAACTGGACGAGGGCAGGGACTTAAAGACCCGGCTGGACAGCATGAACGACCTGATGAGGATCGCCCCGGACAACACCATGGATAAAAACACGATTCATGACGCGCCGCCGCCCGATCAAAAAACCCCTTAATTCGCCCCATGCCGGATTCTGCACCGCCCCAGCCAGAGGACCCTGAACTGCCCCTGATCGCCCATCTGGCCGAGTTGCGTGGCCGCCTGTTGCGCTCGCTGGCCGGTGTTTTTGCTGTGTTTTTGGTGTTAAGTTTTTTTGCCAGCGAGATCTACACCCTGATCTCAGGGCCGCTGTTAGCCCACCTGCCGGAGAACAGCGGCATGATCGCCACCGAAGTTGCCTCGCCGTTTTTAGTGCCGTTCAAACTCACGCTGTTTGTCGCTGTGCTGATCACCGCACCCTACATTCTCTACCAGGCCTGGGCCTTCATCGCCCCCGGCCTGTACCTGAACGAACAGCGCCTTGCCCGGCCCCTGCTGTGCAGCAGCATCATGCTGTTCTATCTGGGCAATGCGTTTGCTTTCTTTGTTGTATTCCCGGTGATATTTGAATTTTTTACTGCCTTCGCCCCCGAGGGGGTTACTGTCATGACCGACATCAGCCACTACTTAAATTTTGTGTTAAAAATGTCACTGGCCTTTGGCATGGCCTTTGAAGTCCCTATCGCAACCCTGATCCTGATATGGACGGGCCTTGCTGATGAGGAGGGTCTGCGAACCAAGCGGCCCTATGTCATTGTCGCCGCCTTTGCTGCTGGCATGTTGCTCACCCCGCCTGATGTGATCTCGCAGATCATGCTGGCGGTACCGGTGTGGTTATTGTTTGAATCCGGCCTGTACCTCAGCCGTTTTTTCTCTGCTGGCATGGAACACAAGGGTACGGCCTGACAGAAACACGCTATCGGTACTTCTCCGGCCAGCGGCGGTGCAGCCAGAGCCATTGCGCCGGATTGGCGCGGATGGTCTGCTCAAGAAAGGCATTGATCCATTCGGTACAGCGCTGAATATCCTGCGCCCTGTCCCCGGTGTTTGCCGGCACAAAAGGGGTATGGAACTCCACCACAAAACGCATCGGGGCGCGCCGACAAACAGACACCGGTATCACGGGAACCGCATATTTCAGCGCAAGGTGTGCCGGCCCCGGAGAGGTCATCGCCTGCTGTCCGAAAAATCGCACGGCCAGACCCTCGTTGAACTTTTGATCGTTCAGCAAGGCAACCGGCCGGCCAGCGGCCAGGGCGTACATCAGGGCACGGGGGGCAGCACGCCCCTTGGCCACCCGGTGATGCACACCGTAGCTGTGACGAAAGCGAACAAGGCGCTGCTCAATATGCGGATTGTTGGCGGCACGATAGACCGTCAGGCAGTCGGTAAGCCGCTGACAGATCACCAGCGGCATGACCTCCCAGTTGGCAAAATGGCCGGAGACGAAGACCGCCCCTCTGCCCGAGGACTTAACCGCCTCCAGGTGTTCCGCCCCCAGCAGCACGATGCGCTCATCACCATGGGCAAAAAGCGATGGCAGATGCGGCAGCTCCCCGGCAGTACGGCCAATATTCTCCCACACAGCACGCGCCAGGGCCCGCCGTTCGCTGGCGCTTTTTTTTGGGAAGGCGAGCTGCAAGTTGCGCTGCACCACCCGATGGCGAGGCAGCAAGGGGCCGACAACAGCCGCCAGCCAGCCCAGCCAGCGTGAGGCATGCGCCGGACTCAGCGCCTTTGCCGGCCACCAGTACAGCCCGATGAGCGCCAGCGCTTGCAGCCGCCAGAGACAGCGCCGCAGCAAGCCCGAACGCGGGGCAACACCCGCTGGGCGCGCCGGGCTATCTGTGGTCGTCGGCATCAAACGATCGATGGCGTCAAGGCTGTTGCCCGCCGCTCAACACTGCTCCCAGGGCAGGCCATGAAAGCGCCAGCCATTGAGGGTGCTGCGCTGATTGTTCGCATCCTTATCGCCCTCGAATCCCTCTTTGATGTTGATCACCCGGCCATAGCCCGCCGCCGTCAGCAATTCGGCCGCCAGCATGGAGCGGGCGCCGCTTCTGCACAGGGCGAGTATGGTCGTGTTTTTATCCGGGATCTGCTCTGCCACCCGCTCGACAAAATCCGCCGCCACCTGCCAGCCCGGCGGCTCCTGCAAGGCCACGTGTACGGCCTGCAACGGGTGTCCGACATAACTGAACTCCATCTGTGAGCGCACATCCAGCAGCACGGCATCGCCCTGTTGTTGCAGCCGGGCGGCCTGTGGCGGGGTCATTTCTTCTATCATCATCTGTTCCTTAATTTAACATGGCTCATGGCGACTGGATGCGCCAGCACAAAACGCATGATAGATTTTTTGTTTGTCATTGAGTAGCTAAATATGATGCAATAATGCCTCGCTACTGAATACAACCTATCCAACGGAGACCTCAAGATGACAATGGCGGACCGCGACGGCGTGATCTGGTTCGATGGCGAAATGGTGCCCTGGCGGGAGGCCCGGGTGCATGTCCTCACGCACACACTGCATTATGGCATGGGCGTATTTGAGGGCATTCGCGCCTATCAGACCGACAAGGGTACGGCGCTCTTTCGCCTGCAGGATCACACGCAGCGGCTGTATCGCTCCGCCCATATCATGCAGATGGCAATCCCCATTGATGCCGAGACGCTCAATCAGGCGTGCTGTGCTGTGGTGGCGAAGAACAAACTGAACAGCGCCTATGTCCGTCCCGTGTGTTTTTATGGTGCCGAGGGCATGGGCATTCGCGCCGATTCGCTCAAGGTGCATCTGGCGGTTGCCGCCTGGGAATGGGGCACCTACCTGGGCGAGGAGGGGTTGCAAAAAGGGATCCGCGTCAGGACATCCTCGTTCACCCGCCATCACGTCAACATCACCATGTGCAAGGCCAAGGCCAACGGTCATTACATCAACTCCATGCTGGCCCTGCAGGAGGCCGTGCAATGTGGCTACGATGAGGCGCTGCTGCTGGACAACGAAGGCTATGTGGCTGAGGGCAGCGGGGAGAATATTTTTATCGTCCGCAACGGCATCATCTACACGCCGGATCTGACCTCCGCCCTGGAAGGGATCACCCGCGACTGTATTTTTATCTTCTGCCATGAGTTGGGCATACAAATCAGGGAAAAACGCCTGACCCGCGATGAGGTGTATGTGGCTGATGAGGTCTTCTTTACTGGCACGGCGGCCGAAGTTACCCCGGTGCGCGAGCTTGATAACCGCATCATCGGCCAGGGCCGCCGAGGCCCGATAACCACCCAACTGCAAGAGCGGTTTTTCGCCGCCACCGCTGGCAAGGATCAGGCCAAACGCCATTGGCTGACCCTGGCAGGTGCTTAACGTCATGACCGGGACCACCGAACAAAACGCCACGCCCAATGACCGACAGCATTATGACGTTGGCCCGGAACAACTGCCCCTGCATTGCCCGCTGCCAGAGATGAGCCTGTGGAACTCGCACCCCAGGGTCTACCTGCCCATTGAACAGACCGGCGAGGCCAAATGCCCTTACTGTGGTGCTGAGTTCAGCCTGAAGGCAGCCGGCACTTAAAGGCCGGCATTGCAGCACGACACCCCTCCTGTTCTCTGGCGTATTTCCGATGGCCGGGCCGGGCATGACAACCAGAGCCTTGGCCTGCTTGATGCCCTGCAAGAACGACACCCCCTTAACAGCCTCAGCGTGCCAGCAGTCAGCCGGGCCGGGCTGGTCAAGGGCCTGATAGTGCGCGCCTGGCCTGATGATCCGCCTGATGATGATGCAGCCAGGCCACATGTCATCATCGCCGCCGGTCATGCCACGCATGGCTCGGTGTTGCTGGCCGGTCATCTGTACGGCGCAAAGACGGTGGTGTTGATGCGGCCTGGTGTGCCGACGGGCTGGTTTGATTATTGCCTGATCCCGCAACACGATGAGGTGCTTCCCTCCGCCCGTATCCTGCTCACCTGTGGGGCGGTGAACCGTATCAGGCCAGCAAGAAATCAGGATCGATCGCAGGGCTTGATTCTGCTTGGCGGGGCCTCCAAACACTACCACGACGGTGATGCTGTGCTGTTCACCGCCATAGATACCGTTGCCGAGAGGTGTGCGGACATACACTGGCGCATCAGCGACTCACCGCGCAGCTCGCCCCACTTGCGCCAGCACCTGCAAGCGTTAAGGCAGGAGAATCTTCACTTTACCTGTTGGCAGGACTGCCCGCCCGGCTGGTTGGCCCGGCAACTGGACCGGGCGTACTCTGTCTGGGTGGGCGAGGACAGCATCTCCATGATATATGACGCCTTGAGCGCAGGCGCACGGGTGGGATTGTTGCCCATGCCGCGCAAACGCTACAGCCGCCTGCACCGGGCGGTGGATGAGCTGGCGGCAGAAGGCCGGGTCTGTCGCTATCAGGACTGGCAGGCGGACGGAAAACTCCCACCGCCAGGCCCGCCCGTGCAGGAGGCAAGCCGCTGTGCTGCTGAGCTGATCGGGCGCGGCCTGTTTGATCGCAGCAGCGCCCCATGAGGCTGACGGTACTGCAAACCCTGCCGGCCCTGGAGGTGGGTGGCGTGGAGCGCGGCACGCTGGAGATAGCCAGGGGGCTGGTTGAACGAGGCCACCGCTCTATCGTGATCAGCGCAGGCGGGCGGTTGAGGCAGCGCTTGTGCGATGAGGGCAGCGAGCATTACAACTGGCCTATAGGCAGAAAATCCTTAGCCACTCTGGCCCTGGTGATCCGGCTGGCGCACTTTGTGCGGGAAAATGGGATAGACGTGCTGCACAGCCGCTCGCGCCTGCCGGCCTGGATAAGCTGGCTGGCCTTGAAAAAACTTAAAGTCGCCACGGCGCCCGCCTTCATCACCACCGTACACGGCGTCTACAGCGTCAACCGCTACAGTCAAATCATGACAGCTGGCGATAAGGTGATCGCCATTTCAAACTACATTCGCGATTATATTGCACAAAACTACAAACACACGGACATGGGCAAGGTGCGGCTTATTCACCGCGGGGTTGACCGGGCAGCTTATCCCTTTGGCTATCAGCCGGAGAGTGGCTGGCTGACCAACTGGCGGCAGGCATACCCGCATCTGCAAGATAAACAACTGATCACCCTGCCTGGCCGAATCACCCGCCGCAAGGGGCATGAGGATTTTATCGGCATCATCGGGCGGCTTGTTGAGCAAGGCCGGCCGGTGCATGGGCTGATTGCTGGCGGGGCTCATCCGAAAAAACGGCCTTTCATGCGCGCCCTGCAAGATGCTGTGCAGCAAAGGGGCCTGCAACGGCATATCAGCTTCATCGGCCATCGCGATGACATGCGTGAGGTCATGGCCGTCTCAGACATTGTGTTATCGCTGGCAAGAACACCTGAAGCCTTTGGCCGTACCAGCCTGGAAGCCTTGTCTTTGGGGGTGCCGGTGATCGCCTACGATCATGGGGGCGCTGCTGAGGTGTTATCGGCGCTACAGCCTGCCGGCCTGGTGCCAGCACATGATGCTGGCGGGGCGGCGCAGGCCATCGTCGCCTTTTTGCGGCGACCGCCAGCGATCCGGCCAGAACATGTTTTTACGCTGGAGAACATGGTAGGGCAGACCATCGCCGCCTATGAGCAACTGCATGGCACACGCCGGCCAGCGAGACCTTGAACCGGCGGTCTGGGATTGCCCCCCGTCTTCATTGGCGATAGCATGGCGGCCCGAATAATCAGGCGGGTTGTGATGAGCAAAAACCGGCAGGGCGCCTCGCCGGGGATGGAGTTAAGCCGTCAAGCAAAGCATCCAAGGCGGCGAGGAGAAGGCTGCGTGCCGACAAACCTCATCACCATGCTGGAGCATTGGGTATCGAGGGCGCAAGGCAACGCCTTATTCTCAGTGGAGAAATTCAAAGTGAGCTTCAGCGCATAGTGAAGATGGAACTCTAAAGGGCAGACGGTGGGGGGCGATGATCGTGCGGTTCTCGGCGGAGTTCCGTCACAAAGACGTGGAAGCGGCTCAATGGCGTCTGGATCAAGCTGCCAAAACGTAAACATCATCAAAAAACACACTTCGCCATTGCAACTGATGCCGAAGAGGATATCCCCGTCCATTGGCTTTTTGTGCGAGAAGAGATATAAATAGCCGGGCCTTGCAGACTTCTGACATCATCGGCCTCTTTGTCAACCGGCCAGCCGAACGCACCCTCTGGCAAACCCGTACCCCGCCCTGCTAACATGGCCGCATGTTGATAATGCCGGGCAGGTTCAAGGAATACGGGGTGCTGCTGCGGCAGCATTATGCTGTGCTGTTGATCGCCTCGGTGCCGTTGCTGTTTTGTACCAGCGCCCTGTTCAACCTGCCGTTTTTCATCATGGCGCTGCTCGGTCTTTACCGTGTGCTGAAAATGCCGCAACGCCTGCGGGATGATCCGGCCCTGCTGGCGTTGTCAATCTGCTTTTTGTCTCTGTGGCTGCCGCAGTTGTTGTCCTTGCCCGATGCCGTCATGCCATCCAGGGCAATCAAGACCACGGCGGCTTATGTCCACTTCTTCTTTGCCGGGGTGTTTATTATCTTGTCGATACGGCAAAAACATGTTCTGGAAAAAATCAACCTGGCTGTCTTTGTGATTCTCAGCGTCTGGATCATTGATGCCCTGCTGCAATTTATTCTCGGCCATAACCTGCTGGGCTATCCCTACGAATACAAGGGGCAACTGACCGGCATGTTCCACCCGAAGATACGACTGGGACATGCCGTGGCGGTATTTTTGCCTTTCTACCTTGAGTTTCTGTACCAGCACGGGCGGCGTCACCGGGGATCATGGCTGCTGCTGGTGCTGTTTTTCCTGGTGCTGCTGCTCAGCGGCAAGCGCATGGCCTGGATCACGGCAGCAATCGGCGGCCTGGCCTATGCGATTTATTTCTTTGCTTATCACCGCGATATCAAACCGCGATGGCTGCTTCTGCCATTTGCCACCACGGTGCTGTACCTGCTGGCCTTCACCTGGCAATACCCGCCTGCGAAAGAGCGCGTTGACAAGGCGCTGCTGCTGTTCAGCGGCGATTATGAGCTGATCAATCAGGCCACATCAAGACGCCTGCCGGCATGGCGAACCGGCCTGAATGTCTTTAAACATAACCCAATCAATGGCATCGGCCCCAGGGGCTTTCGTTACGTCTACCAGGACTATGCGGCGGACGAGCATGACAGCACCACCCACCCGCACCAGTTTCTGCTGGAGGTCGCCGCCGAGACCGGGATCATCGGCCTGCTGGGCTTTACTGTTTTCTGCTGTTACCTGCTCTTCATCGGCAGAAGGCAGCTTGCCTTCCAACACCGCTTCATGCCCTGGCTGCTGTGTGCCGGCGTTGCCTGGCTGCCGATCAATGCACATTATGCCTTCTATGGCTCTTACTGGTCTTCGGTTGGCTGGTGGATTCTCTGTATCGCCCTGGCACAACTCTTCGGGCATGATCGCCCTGAGAACCATAGCAAGCCGCAGAAGGTGCTCATCATCAAGCTGGGCGCGCTGGGGGATGTGATCATGAGTACGCCGCTGATCGCACAGATACAGCAACACCATCAGCATGCGGCCGTTTTCCTGTTGACCAGCCCCGCCTTCGCACCGCTGTTTGTGCGCTGGTCGGACTTGACTGTACAGGCATTTCCCCGCAAGGGAGTTTTTGCCGCCCTTAAAACCCTGGCCTGGATTCGGCAACAGGGTTTCGCCCTGGCCTACGATCTGCAATCCAGCCACCGCAGCGGCATCTACTGCGCCCTCTCCGGCATCGCCCGGCGCTGTGGCAACCATCCGCATTTTCCCTATCATCTGCATCCGCCGGAGAAATGGCACGGTCAAGATCATATTTTTGATCGTATGCTGGAGGTGTTGCGTGCTGCCGGCATCAAGGCCAAAGCACAAAAACCCTTTCTGCCGCCAGGGCTGGATGATCGGGACAAGGTGGCAAACTGGCTTGAGTTAAACGGATTACAAGACAGGAAGCTGGCCTTGCTGCATGCTGGCAGCAGCCCGCAACATCCGCAAAAACGCTGGCCTTATTTTGCCTTGCTGGCCGAGGTGCTGGAGGCGGCGGGGTATGCCGTCATCTGGCTGGGGGCGGATGCCGATGCCGAGTTGAACAGCCGCCTGGCAAGGCTCGCTGGCAAAGACGCCACCAACCGCTTTTCCCTTGCAGAGATCATCGCACTTGGGCAGGCAGCCTGCTTCGCCGTCACCAATGATTCCGCCCCCATGCACGTATTGTCCTGCTGCAACCTCCCGGTCTACGGCCTGTTCGGCCCGACGGACTGGCGCCGCTGCCATGGCATCGGGCAGGCCGCCAATGTCATCAGCCTGGACAAAGACAAGGCCCGTTTCGTGCCGACAGCGCTGGCCGATCTCACCGTGACAGAAGTGGTTGAACAGCTGACCTCAGACGGCCTGCTGCAGGGCGAGCTATGGGGTTAAGCGGTGGGCGCATCAACGTAACCTAACCCCACAAGCCTAGCGCCGCCAGATGTGCCCGCACTTTTTGCTCAATAAGCCCTGCCTCAATCCGGCCGATGTCCGCTTGCGGGTCGACATACCAGGCGGCCTTATCGCCCCAGGGGTGATACCTTTGTGGCTGGCCTGGCCCGAACAGGGTGAAGGTCGGCGTGCCGACTGCTGAAGCCAGATGCCCCAGGCCAGAGTCGTTGCCGATAAACAGCCCGCACCGTTCCAGCACGGCGGCTGCCTCCAGCAGGGTTGTCCTGCCACATAAATTAATGCAGGGCAGGCTGACTGTGGCCCTGATCGAATCGCCTAGGCCCTTATCCTGCCGGCTGCCCAGCAGCACCAGCCCGCTACAGGCATCGGCCAGCCTCGTGCCAAGCTCAGCATAACGCCGCCAGGGCCAGATTTTTCTCTCCCAGTTCGCCCCCGGGCCTATCGCCAGCAACGCCCTTCCTGTGAGCGGCGATAGCTGCTGGCGGGCGAATTGCTGCTGCTGTTCTGCCAGCCAGATCTGTGTGCCGGGGATCGCCCGGTCTCCGGTCAGCTCGCAGATGACGCTGACATGCTGCTCTACCGCATGGGTTGCCGTCTTGCCCTGCCGATGCGTGTATTTTAATCGCCCCCGTAACGCTGACGGCAAGATGCCGGTACGCAGATCAACGATCAGATCATAGCGATTACGGCGCAGCCGCCAGATCAGATCGATGCTGCCACGAAGCAATCTGTGCTTGTGCTTTAGGTACACATGCCTTCTGTAAGGGCAATTTTTAAACAGCGCGACAGAGCGCTGATCGCCGACAATGTCGATGGCAGCGGCGGGGAAAAGCTGATGCAACAGCACCAGTGCGGGCGTGGTCAATACCGCATCGCCGATATTGCTCAAGGTGATGAAGAGCAGGGTATTGATGTTGCCCTCTTGCCGTGGCATCGCATCATTTGCCAATGCAGAAACGTGAGAAAATCTCCCCCAGCAGGTCATCGCCAGCAAACTCGCCGGTGATCGTGCCCAGCTGCTGCTGCATCTCACGCAAGTCCTGTGCAAGCAATTCCAGCGCCTGCGTGCCTGCAAACCCGTGCCAGGCTGTCCGTAGCCGGGTTTTTAGCGTTTGCAGCACGGCCACATGCCGTTGCTGGGCAGCAAAACAGGTATCGCCACCGACATCTTCGCTCACCCGACGGATGATCAACTGCCGCAACAACTCCAGGCCCTCGCCGGTTTGTGCAGACAGATAAACCCCTGCCTCGGTAACCGCGGCGGCCCTGGCCAGCCGATCGATCTTGTTGAAGACATTAATGCCCTGGGCTGGTGGTCGATCATTGATCAGCCTTTCAATGCTTGTCTGCGAACCAGCAAGACTGAGGTCGATCACATGCAGGATAATATCGGCCTGCTGTGCTGCGCTGATCGCCCGCTCGATGCCGGCTGCCTCTATGCTGTCGGCGCTTTGCCTGATGCCAGCGGTGTCGGTAAGGCGAAACGGGATCCCGGCGATTACGATATCTTCCTGCAATGTATCTCTCGTGGTGCCCGGCTGGTCTGTCACGATCGCCCGCTCTGCCCCTGACAAGCGATTTAACAGGGTCGACTTGCCTGAGTTAGGTCGGCCGATGATGGCAATCTGTAGCCCTTGCGTATACAGCCGCCCCTGCCTGGATTGGGCAAGCAGACGGTTGATGGCCGCCTCCAGGCGCTGGATACACACCGGCAACTCACCGGCAACATAAGCGCCGATCTCCTCCTCGGGAAAATCCAGCAGCGACTCAACATAGACACGTGCATCGATCAACCGCTGCAACAAGCCGTTGATCACTGTTGAAAACTCCCCTTCCAGGGTTGCCAGGGCGTTACGGGCGGCCTGCTCTGAGCGGCTGCTGATCAACTCGGCCACCGCCTCGGCCTGATTGATGTCCAGCTTGCCATTTAGCAGGGCGCGCTCGGTAAACTCGCCCGGGTTGGCCTGCCTTGCACCACAGGCGAGTACGCTGTTTAACAACATCGTCATCACCACCATGCCGCCATGGCCCTGTAATTCGATCACATCCTCGCCGGTATAAGAAGCAGGGCGGCGAAAATACAGCACGATACCGGTGTCAATAACCGTGCCGAGGCGGTCCTTGAAGGTGCAGGTCTTTACCTGCCGGGGCGGTGGCAGCTGACCACAGATCTGCTCGGCGATGGCCGTGCTGGCCGGCCCGGAAATACGCACGATGCCAATGCCGCCGGGGCCTGGCGGCGTGGCAATCGCTGCGATGGTGTCGGTTACGGTGCGGGCCTGCTCCATTGCCTGGGTAATCATCCGGGCATGGTGACTATGTGTTACTCCCCGTGCCTGTGCCAGCCACCTCCAGGCGGCGCGTGATCTGCCATTGCTGGGCGATGGAGAGGATGTTGTTCACTACCCAGTACAACACCAGCCCGGAAGGGAAAAAACCGAAGAAAATGGTGAAGGCGAAGGGCATGATCGCCAGCACTTTCTGCTGAATGGGATCCATGGGCGTGGGGTTGAGCCGCTGCTGTATCAACATGGTAACGCCCATCACTATCGGCAGCACCCAGTACGGGTCGGGGCTGGATAAGTCGTTGAGCCAGAGGATAAAATCCGCCTGGCGTAATTCCACGCTCTCCAGCAACACCCAGTACAGGGCAATAAAAACGGGGATCTGCACCAGAATAGGCAGGCAGCCGCCAAAGGGGTTGATCTTCTCTTCCTTGTACAGCCTCATCATGGCCTGGTTCATGCCGTTGCGATCCTCTTTGTAACGCTCCTTCATCGCCATCAGGCGGGGCTGCAGGCGGCGCATGTTCGCCATGGAGCGATAGCCTGCCGCCGACAGCGGAAAGAAGACGATCTTCAGCAACACGGTGACTAAAATAATAGCCCAGCCCCAGTTGCCCGTCAGCTCATGAAACTGCTGCAGGCACCAGAACAGCGGCTTGGCAAGAAAGAACAACACGCCGTAATCCACGGTCAACTCCAGGCTTTCACCGGCCTCAGCCAGTTGATGCTGTAGCTTCGGCCCGACATAGATGCGGCTGCTGAGGCGTCCCTGTGACTGCGGCGCCACCTCCCACGGCGGGGACAACGTCCTGACCAGATAGCGATCATTACCGAGCGCCTTGCTGGAGAACTGATAGGCGACATCGGTCACTGTCGGCACGATGGCCGAGACAAAATAATGCTGGATCATGGCCGCCCAGCCATGTTTGATACTTATCGCCAGCTCGCTTTCCTCAAGCTCATCAAAGTCTATTTTTCTGTAGCGATCTTCCGGGCTGGAGATGACCGCACCGGTGTAGGTGTAGATGAGCTTGTGACCGGCACCGGAGGTATCCCTTTTTATCTGTGCATAGGTGCTGGCCTGCCACGGCTCTGTGGTCGGGTTATCGATCAGATAATCGATGGCTATCTGGTAACTGCCACGTTTCAGCCTGAATACCTTGGTGATAGCAACACCGCTCGCCGCCATCCAGGTGAGTGGTATGTCAATCTGCTCAGTATCGCCCAGGCGGTAATCACGCTGTGTGCTGGCATAGCGCTGCTGGTGATTCGGCGCCTGCTCACCCAGCAGGCCGGTCTGTATCACATGCAGCAACTCATCGCTGTTATCCAGGAAGATCACCGGCTGCTGCGGTTGTTTGACACTGACAGGATAGTCCAGTAACGCCGCATATTCTATCGCCCCGCCCAGCGTATTGATCCTCAGATGCAAGACATCGGTATAGACATTGACATAGTCAGCCGACTGCTCCCCTGGCGGTTTATCCGCGGTGCTGATCTGCCTCGTTGGCAGAGTGGCTGAAGGTGCTGTCGGCAACTCGGCCAGATCCGAGCTGGTCACGGTGGGTGCAGATTCACTATCGGCAGCGGGTAGTGGGGTTGTCCTGGCCGTGCCATAGTCCCGCTGCCAGGCATCGTACAGCAGCATGGAGACCAGCACCAGGGACATGACTAGCAGGAAGCGAACGGTATCCATCGGCTGGTCAGCTCAAGGCACCGGGTCCCAACCCCCGGCACACCAGGGATGGCAACGACACAGCCTTTTTAGCGCCAGATAACCGCCTGTGAGCAGGCCGTGTTTCTCTATCGCCGCCAGCGCATAGGCCGAGCAAACGGGGTGAAACCGGCACGACTGACCAAGATACGGGCTCAGAGACAGGCGATAGAGCGTGATCAGGGAGATAACTAATTTTTGCACCGCCGTATTTTTTTCCAATGTTGCAGCAAAGCGCGCCGGATTTTATGGTTATTGATGGTGACGATATTTTTGTGAGAGACAACAACGACATCCAGCCCATTGAGCAGGTCCTGATGAGAACGAAAGCTCTCACGTATCAGCCGCTTCATCGTGTTTCTCAGCACGGCAAGCCGCAGGGACTTTTTTGATATCACCAAGCCAAGCCGGGCATACGCCCTGTCGTTGGCTTGGACTACCACCGTGAAATACTTGTCCCTGGAGCGATGGCGGGATGAGAAGACACGCCTGAACTGGGCTGGCCGCGTTAATCTGTACTGCCGCCCAAGGCCGGCTGAACAACGGCTACCCTGCCAAGCAGCCACTTTACGATCAGGCAGAGAGGCGCTTCCGTCCCCTGGCACGACGTGCCTTGATGATCCGGCGACCTCCCTTGGTTTGCATACGAGCACGAAAACCATGACAACGTTTTCTCTTCAGTTTGCTCGGTTGATACGTGCGTTTCATCAGCTTTCCACGGCTACGTTAAAAAGACCGCCTATCTTACTGATTGCAGCCCGCCCTTGTCAATTTTGCCGCAAGGGCTTTGCTGTTGTGGATAACTTTCTATAAACACGATATACTGGATGACGATCTGTGTCATCGTATTTAAAAATTTCATTTTTCACCTGACAAACAATTAAGGGCTTAAGGTTGGCAAATGTCTGTATGGGAATCATGTATAGAGCAACTTGAAGGCGAATTATCACCGCAGCAATTCAATACCTGGATCAGGCCATTACAGGCCATCGAACAACGCAACTCATTGCAGTTACTGGCACCGAACCGCTTTGTGCTGGACTGGATCAACGAGACATATCGGCAACGTATCGAAGAATTACTGCATGGCCTTGATGGCTACGCCAATGCCATCGTCTCTGTCAGTGTCGGCAGCCAGAGTCCAGCAGTTGAATCACCATCGAACAGACACGGCACTGCCGGGGGGGGCGAAAAAACCCGCCCGATGAGACAGATAGCGAAACACTCCAGCAACCTGAACCCTAACTTCACCTTCGCTGCTTTTGTTGAGGGCAAGTCGAACCAGCTGGCCCGGGCGGCCTCAATACAGACCGCCGAGAATCCCGGTCTGGCCTACAATCCTCTGTTTATCTATGGCGGTGTGGGTCTCGGCAAAACCCATCTCATGCATGCCATCGGCCATGCCGTGGAAGCACAGAAAACCGGGGCGAATATCGCTTACCTGCATTCTGAGCGATTCGTTGCTGACATGGTCAAGGCCCTGCAACACAATTCAATCAACGAATTTAAACGTTATTATCGTTCGCTGGATGTGCTGCTGATAGATGATATTCAGTTTTTTGCCGGGAAAGAGCGCTCCCAGGAAGAGTTTTTTCATACGTTCAATGCCTTGCTGGAAGGCCAGAACCAAATCGTCTTGACCTGTGATCGCTACCCAAAAGAGGTGAATGGCCTGGAAGAGCGATTGAAATCCCGCTTTGGTTGGGGCCTGACTGTCGCTACAGAGCCACCGGAGTTAGAGACACGGGTGGCCATCATCAAGGCCAAGGCTGAACAAAACAATACCTTGTTGCCGGATGAGGTGGCTTTTTTCATTGCCAAACGGTTCCGCTCCAACGTCAGAGAGCTGGAAGGGGCGCTTAATCGTGTTATCGCCAATTCCAATCTCACCGGCCAGCCGATCACGCTGGCGTTTTGCCAGGCAGCGCTTAGAGACTTGTTATTATTGCAGGACAAACAAACGACCCTGGAGAATATCCAGAAGATTGTCGCTGAATACTATAAGATACGAATTGCTGATATTTTATCAAAACGGCGCAGTCGCTCTGTCACCCGGCCACGGCAGGTGGCCATGGCGCTGGCGAAAGAACTGACAGATCACAGCTTGCCGGAAATTGGTGATGCCTTTGGTGGTCGTGATCATACCACTGTGCTGCATGCCTGTCGTAAAATTGCCGCCCTGCGCCAGGGTGATACCCGGATTGAAGAGGATTACAAAAATCTGGCGAACATATTAACATCGTGAGTGGGTAAGCCTGTGGATAAATGGTATGGCGGGCAGGCCCTGCCAGTTATGCACAATCCAATCACAGCCAAGTCCCAGTTAATGCAGCAGAAGGAACATAAAAAAATTAGCCTAACTCTTTGTTTTAATTGAATTTATCAACTTAATACACAAATCAACGACACCAAATAATAATCATACAAATATAGATATGAAATTTATTATTAAACGAGAGCAGCTTCTTCCTGCTTTGCAATCCGTCAATGCTGTTATAGAAAGGCGGCAGAATTTGTTTGTTTTGGTCAACCTGTTGTTGCGTGTTGGCGATGGGCAGATCAACCTGGTTGGTACGGATATGGAGGTTGAGCTTAGCGTTGCCGTGCCGGGCGACTTCCCCGAGGCGGGTGATAGCACATTGCCAGCCCGTAAATTACTGGATATTTGTCGGGCGCTGCCGGAACAGGCAGACATTAACTTCTCTATCTCTGGTGATCGTGCGGTGATCTCATCAGGCAAAAGCCGCTTCACGCTGGTGACATTGCCGGCGAAAGAATTCCCTCGAATCGAGCCGACAGACAGTGACATTGAGCTTAAGCTGGTGCAGTCCGAATTCAAGGCATTGCTGGATAAGACGGCTTTTGCCATGGCACAGCAAGATGTGCGTTATTATCTGAATGGCATGTTGCTGGAAGTGGAATACGGCAGGTTACGGGCTGTCGCCACAGATGGGCATCGTCTGGCAATGGCCGAGATGCAGGCAGCGATTGACGTGCCTGCTGCACGGCAGCTTATCGTGCCACGCAAAGGGGTGCTGGAATTAAGCCGTTTGCTGACGGCCTCTGATGCTGAGGCCTGTGTTTCTCTGAGCCAGAATCACATACGTATCACACTTGAGAATCAGGTCTTTACCAGCAAGTTGATTGACGGCAAGTTCCCGGATTACAAGCGTGTTATTCCTGAGCAAAGTACCACGCCAGTGGTGGCGGATCGTGAATTGTTGCGGCAAAGCCTGACGCGGGCCTCGATCCTGTCGAATGAGAAGTATCACGGAGTCCGTATTGAGCTGGCCAAGGATAAACTCATGGCCCTGGCGCACAATCCTGAGCAGGAGGAGGCCGAAGAAGAGATGCAGGTTGACTATAGTGGGCCGGAGTTGGATATCGGTTTTAATGTCTCTTATCTGCTTGATGCCATTAGCATTATCAAAGGGGATAAGATTGTGCTGGGCATTCCTGATCCGAATAGCAGTTGTTTATTGTTGGCGGAAAATGATGACAGTTGCCGGTATGTCGTCATGCCGATGCGTTTATAGGTCTGCATGCATCTTGAATGGTTGCGGATCAAGTCTGTTCGCAATTTACTGGATGTTCAACTGCAGCTAAACCCCGATGTTAATGTATTCTCTGGCAACAATGGCAGTGGTAAAACGGCCTTGCTGGAGGCGATTCACTGCTTGAGCCGTTGCCGTTCGTTTCGTACCCCGCGCATTAATCATGTGGTTAATCATCAGCAAAAGACCCTGCAAATCAGTGCTGGTTTGCAACACCCTGAATATGGCTGCCTTACCACCGGTATTGAGCGTGGTTCGGGCAAAATAGCCATTCGTTTTAATCATCAGAATGTTGCAAAAGTCTCATCACAGGCCGCCGAGATTCCGGTCATCCCGGTAACGCCAGATAGCCATGAGTTGGTCACTGGCTCACCGGCTCACCGGCGGAAATGGCTGGATTGGGCGATGTTTCACGTGGAACATGGCTACATTGAGCATTGGCGCAATTATCACAAGGCCCTGAAACAGCGTAATTATCTATTGCAACATGGCATGGAGGAAGAGCTTGATGTGTGGGAAAGACAGCTTGCTAAGGCGGCTATCAGGATAAATACCGCCAGAGAAAAGTATTTACAGACGTTGTTGCAGCAGCTTGAATCAGTCGCTGGTCAATTAGCCGTCGACTGCCCTCAACTGCTCTATCGGCCGGGCTGGCCGGATAGCAGGTCCCTGGCGGCGTGTTTGAAGGAAAGTCGTCAGCAGGATGTCAAGATGGCGAGAACACGATACGGTGTGCATCGCAGTGAGCTGGCTATCAGCGTCAATGGCGGGTTGATTGCCCATTCCTACTCAAGAGGGCAGATTAAATTACTGATAAACGCCCTATCCTGGTCACAGGCATTGGTTATCCACAAACACACAGGAAAATACCCCATTTTGCTGGCGGACGATTTTCTCGCTGAACTGGATAAATCGGCCAAACAGCGCATCACAGAAGTCTATGGCGGGTATCCGGGCCAGGTCTTCATGACCACCACAAACGACCCCTTCGTTACTGATTTATTTAAAGAAAAATTGTTTCACGTGAAACATGGCGAGGTCAATCCATGGTAAGATCATGGCTTTATTCTAGGGGTTTTTATGCTGGAAGAAGATAACTACGATTCGTCCAAGATTAAGGTCTTAAAGGGCCTGGATGCGGTGAGAAAAAGGCCGGGCATGTATATCGGTGATACCGATGATGGCACGGGCCTGCACCACATGGTCTTTGAGGTGGTGGATAACAGTATTGATGAGTCGCTGGCGGGTTATTGCTCTGAGATCAGCGTGATCATTCACCGGGATGAGTCTATCACTGTGGTTGACAATGGCCGGGGTATTCCCGTGGGTATTCATAACGAGGAGGGCGTATCGGCGGCCGAGGTCATTCTCACCACCCTGCATGCCGGCGGTAAATTCGACAGCAATTCATATAAGGTCTCCGGCGGTCTGCATGGTGTCGGGGTGTCGGTTGTGAATGCCCTGTCCGAATCGCTCAGTTTGACAATCCACCGGGAGGGCCACATCTACAAGCAGGAATACCGGCAGGGAGAGCCACAGGCGCCGTTGGCACAGGTAGCGGCGTCCGGGCAGACAGGCACCGAAATTCGCTTCCTCCCCAGCCCGACTGTCTTCACCCATATCCAGTTTCATTACGACATTCTGGCGAAACGGTTGCGCGAATTATCTTTTCTTAATTCCGGGGTCAGGATCTGCCTGTTTGATGAGCGCAGCGGCAGGGAAGATCTGTTTGAATATGTTGGCGGGATTGCTGAGTTTGTAAAGCACTTGAACCGCAATAAAACCCCCCTGCATGAGACAGTGATTGACATTAATGCCGAGCGTGATGCGGCGGCAGTGCAGCTTGCCATGCAGTGGAATGATTCCTACCAGGAGAATATTTTCTGCTTCACCAACAATATTCCGCAACGTGATGGCGGCACCCATCTGGCCGGTTTTCGAGGCGCACTCACCCGCAGCCTGAATAACCACATGGAAAAAACCGGTTACAACAGCAAGGCCAGGATTGCTATCAGCGGTGATGATGTGCGGGAAGGCCTAACGGCTGTGTTATCCATTAAGGTCAGCGATCCCAAATTCTCCTCACAGACCAAGGACAAGCTGGTCTCCAGCGAAGTGAGGCCAGCCGTGGAATCCTCGGTGTTGGAGAAGTTGCAGGAGTTTTTACTGGAACGGCCTACCGAGGCGAAGGCGATATGCGAGAAAATACTGGATGCTGCCCGGGCGCGTGAGGCCGCCCGCAAGGCACGTGAGTTGACCCGGCGCAAGTCCGCCCTCGATGTGGCTGGCCTGCCGGGCAAGCTGGCGGATTGTCAGGAGAAAGACCCGGCCGCTTCGGAATTGTTTCTGGTGGAGGGCGATTCGGCCGGCGGCTCTGCCAAACAGGGCCGGGATCGTCGCTATCAGGCGATCCTGCCCTTGAAAGGCAAGATTCTGAATGTAGAGAAGGCCCGGTTTGACAAGATGCTGTCCTCAGCCGAAGTCGGCACGCTGATTACCGCCCTGGGTTGCGGTATTGGCAAGGAGGAGTTCGACATCAATAAACTGCGCTATCACAGGATCATCATCATGACCGATGCCGATGTGGATGGCTCCCATATACGCACCCTGCTGTTGACCTTCTTCTACCGGCAGATGCCGATGTTAATAGAGCGGGGCCATGTCTATATCGCCCAGCCGCCGTTGTACAAGCTCAAGCGAGGCAAGCAGGAGCGCTATTTGAACAACGATGCTGAGAAGGAAGCCTATCTCATGGAGCTGGCCCTGGCAGACGTTGCCTTTAAGATCAATGCCGACAGCGTGATCCAGGGCGAAGCACTGGCAAAGCTGGGGCGCCAGTACTTAAAGATGCAACAGGAATTGCAGCGCCTTGGCCTGAGATATCCTGAGGCCATTTTGCAGCAGATGCGTGCCCTGCCGTTACTGACCGCCCGTGACTGTACTTACCAGCAGCGCGTAGAAGAATATTTTTCTATTCTAAATCAAAGACTTGAAGAAGATAGCGATAAGGCGAGCCGGTATACCTGGGAAGTTTTTGCCATACCCAATGGACGTGAATACGGCGGCAAAATCAGTATCAACACCCACGGCATGGAGTCAACGAGCCTCTTTAACCCCGACTTCTTTGCATCGGTTGAATATAAAAATCTGGTGATGCTGGAAGCTCAGTTCACGCTGGCAGATGCCAGGCTGATCAAAGGCGAGCAGCAGCAACCGGTTGGCTCGGTCAAGCAGGGCTTTGACTGGCTGCTGGAGGAGGCATCGAAGGGGCTGCATGTGCAGCGCTATAAAGGCTTGGGCGAGATGAACCCGGAGCAGTTGTGGGAGACCACGATGGATGTCAACTCCCGCTCCCTGTCCGTGGTCAACATCGAAGATGCGGTGGCTGCTGATGAGATATTTACCACCTTGATGGGCGATCAGGTTGAGCCACGGCGGGATTTTATCGAAGCACATGCCCTGACAGTGGAGAATCTGGACACATAACCACCGCCTGCCGGCTATCGGCTACCGGCCCTGGCCAGCGCCCACACAACCACCCGTTGCACTCCCGCCTGTTTTAACAAATGCGCCAACTCATTGCAGGTCGCCCCGGTCGTGACGACATCATCAATGATGGCGACATGCTGGTAATTGACCGCAGCGTTGAGCCGAAATGCCTTGCTGATATTGGCCTTGCGTTGTGTCGGCCCGAGCCTCGCCTGTTCCTGTGTGTGACGAGTGCGACTTATCATCTGATCAATACACGGCAGATCAAGCCGCCGGCTTAATTCTCTGGCGATGAGTCCGGCCTGGTTGTAGCCGCGCCAGCCCAGGCGGCGCACATGCAGTGGTACAGGAACAAGACAATCCGGCAGCCCTGATAAATTGGCCAGCCGCCGCGACAGTGGCAGCATAAGGCTGGCCAGCAAGTGCAGTTGACCGCGGTATTTCATTGCCTGGATCAGGCGGTCAACCGGGTAGCTGTATTGCAACCCGGCAACACAGTGATCATAAACAGGCGGGCGCTTCAGGCAGTCGGGACACACGGCAGTGCAGGGCAGGCTGATCCCGCAATGGGAACAACACGGCTCAATGACCGGCAGCCGGGCGGTGCAGGCCGCACAAAGTGCCGCCTCTGCCACCGGTTCACTGCATAGCGCACAAACCTGTGGCAGCAGGGTGATGAGTAACTGTTTAAGTTTAAAGTAGTAGTCAACCACCACGCCCCTCCAGGTTGACAAATATCCCGTGCTGCCTAAGATGCCTTGACGCTCTTCTAAAGGATACCTGTCCATGCCGCCGGTTCATAAAATTAATGCCATTGAACAAAACGCCCGTCCGCCGCCCCGTCATGACTGGCGACTTGATGAGGTTATCGCCTTGTACGGGCAGCCGTTTAATGATCTGCTGCATCAGGCACACGGTGTTCACCGGCAATGCTTCGATCCTAACGAGGTGCAGTTAAGCACGCTGCTGAACATAAAAAGCGGCGGTTGCCCGGAAGACTGTGCCTACTGCCCGCAAAGCGCCCGTTATGATACCGGACTGAAGGCAGAGGGCTTGATGTCTTATGAGCAGGTCATGTGCGCTGCCGAGGCGGCGGCGGCCAGTGGCGCCGGGCGTTTTTGTATGGGTGCGGCCTGGCGCTGCCCGAAAGATAAAGACCTGAAGCAGGTGGAGGAGATGGTGCGTGGTGTCAAATCCTTGGGGCTTGAAACCTGCCTCACGCTGGGCATGTTGACAGGGCAGCAGGCAGAGCAACTGGCCGCCGCCGGGCTGGACTACTACAACCACAACCTTGACACCTCGCCTGAGTATTATGAGAAAATTATCACCACCCGCCGCTATTCTGATCGCCTGCAAACCCTGCAACATGTGCGTGATGCCGGGATCAAGGTCTGCTGCGGTGGCATTTTAGGGCTGGGCGAATCAACGCAAGATCGTGCCCGCCTGCTGCAAACCCTGGCCAACCTGCCAGAGCATCCCGAAAGCCTGCCGATCAATCTGTTTGTCAAGGTGGCGGGTACGCCATTGGCAAAAGACAGCAATTTTGATGAGTTTGATCTGGTCAGGACGGTTGCCATTGCCCGCATTCTCATGCCGACTGCCCGGCTGCGGCTCTCTGCCGGACGGGCAGAGATGACCGACAGCCTGCAAGCCCTGTGTTTTCATGCCGGCGCCAACTCGGTCTTCTACGGGGAGAGACTGCTGACTACCGAAAACCCGGCGTATGGCAGGGATGAGGCATTGTTTGCCCGGCTGGGGATGCGCTCGAACACGGCAACGGCCTAGCCGCAAGTGGCCGGGCAGGAGTGGCTGCAACAGCGGTTGGATGCGATTTGCAGGCAGGGTCTTTGGCGCCAGCAGCTCATCCGGTTTCCGCAGGCGGCTGCCAGCCGCCATGGAAGTGATCGGTCGGCCAGGCAGCCAATAGACTTTTGCAGCAATGACTATCTGGCGCTGTCTGATGATGTGCGCCTGGTAGAGACGCTGCAAGAGGCCGTGAGGCAGTATGGCATCGGCAGCGGCGGCTCGCCATTGATTTGCGGCTACAGCCGTGCCCATGCCGAGCTGGAGGGCCGGGTGTGTGAGTTGACCGGCTATCCCCGCGCCCTGCTGTTTACCAGCGGCTACCTGGCCAACCTCGCCCTGGTTGGCACGTTTGCCGACTGCCGCCGGAGCTGTGTGCTGATGGACAAGCATAACCATGCCTCGTTGATCGATGCAGGCCGGCTGGCGGCGGCGAAACTCAGGCGCTATCCGCACCTGAACCTGCCGAAGCTGGACGCCATGTTGACCGAACCGGGCAGGAAGATGGTTATCACAGAGGGCGTGTTCAGCATGAGTGGTGCTGTCCCTGATCTGGGCGCCATTGCCGCCCTGTGCAAGCGGCACGATGCCCTGCTGGCGGTCGATGATGCACACGGCTTTGGCGTGCTGGGCGAAGCCGGGGCCGGCAGCATCCGCCACCATCGGCTTGCCAGCCATGATGTGCCTTTGATGATGGCGACATTTGGCAAGGCCGTGGGTGTGCAGGGGGCTTTTATTGCTGGCACGGAGAAGCTGATCGCGTTGCTTCTGCAACGAGGGCGCAGTTATATGTATTCCACCGCCCTGCCGGCGGCGCTGGCGGCAACCGCCAGCCAGGCGCTTGACCTGGTGGCAAAAGAGAACTGGCGCCGGGAAAAATTGCATGAGTTGATCGCCTTTTTTCGTCATGGCGCCGAGGTACGGGGGCTTGGCATCGTCGATTCCATGACGCCGGTGCAGGGCCTGTTGATAAAAGGCAACGATGATGTCGTGCGGGCGGGCGACTGGCTGGCAGCCAGAGGGATGATCACCGGGGTGATCCGCTCGCCTACCGTGCCGAAAAACACCGAGCGGCTCCGCATCAGCCTGACTGCCGCCCTGAGCCAGGCCGATGTCGCCTTGCTGCTTGATGGGTTGGCGGTAATGCAGGAGAGGCTGGCACCGCCATGACCGAAGCCTATCAGCGCGAGAAACACCGGATCAGGCAGAATTTCGATGCCGCCGCGGGCGAGTATGATACCGTGGCCGAGTTACAGCGCACAGTGGCCGGGCATCTGCTGGAACAGCTTGAGCTGATTCGCCTAACGCCTGCTGTGACGCTGGACCTGGGCTCAGGGACAGGGTTTGTTGGCCGGAAGGTCAGCACCATCTTCACCAGAAGCCGGGTGTTGCAACTGGATTATGCGCTGAACATGTTGCGGCAGGCACGGCGGCATGACAGGCGGTTTTTTTCCAGGCACACCTTCATCTGTGCGGATGCTGAAGACCTGCCGCTGCCGGATCAATCGGTAGACCTCATCATCTCCAATCTCATGCTGCAATGGATTGCCTCGCCAGGGGAACTTATGCGTGAGTGTGGTCGGGTGTTGCGGCCCGGCGGCCTGTTTCTGTTCAGCAGCTTCGGCCCGGACACCTTGCAGGAGTTGCGAGAGAGCTGGCGGGCGGTGGATGCCCATGTGCATGTGAATGCCTTTGTTGATATGCACGATCTGGGGCAGGATCTGATCCGGGCCGGGTTTGAACAGCCCGTGTTGCAGACAGAGCGGTTTACCCTGCTGTACGATGATGTTCATGCCTTGATGCGGGAGTTAAAGGCGCTGGGTGCGGCGAATGTCAATCGCGGCAGACGCAAGACGCTGACAACAGCCGCCATGTTTGCCCGTCTGGCCGCGGCCTATGACCGGGACTTCCCCGGCCCGCGATTGCCAGCCACCTTTGAAGTGGTTTATGGTCATGCCTGGTGGCCATCGCAGGCGGGAGTGCCGATGGCAGGCAGCCCGGTGGCGATACCGGTGACAGCGATAGGCCGCCGGCAGAAGCCATGACGGCGGCGGGGTTTTTTGTTACGGGCACCGATACCGGGATAGGCAAGACCTGGGTCACCGGGTGGTTGATGGCACAATTACAAGGCCAGGGTTTTACAGTAAACGGGATGAAGCCGGTTGCCAGCGGGTGCGAGCAGCACGAGGGTCGGTTACAGAACAGCGATGCCTTGCAGCTTCAGGCGCAAAGCTCCCTGCCACGGGATTATGCCGAGCACAATCCCTATGCCTTTGCTGCGCCGATTGCGCCGCATTTTGCCGCACACCGCCAGGGCGTACATATTGAGCCGGAGACCATCAGCGGTTGTTATGCGGCTGTGGCTGATGGTGTCGACCTGGTGCTGGTGGAAGGGGCGGGCGGCTGGTCGGTGCCCCTGGCTGACGATTTGTCCTGGGCGGATGTTGTCAGGGCCTTGGATCTTGGCGTGATTTTGGTTGTGGGTATGCGGCTGGGGTGTATCAATCATGCCCTGCTGACTGCCCGTGCGATAGGGGCGGATGATTGTGTCTTGTCGGGCTGGGTCGCCAACCAGATCGATTCGGAGTATGAAGAATTTGAGGTGACTTTCGCCTGTCTGCAAGGTGCTGTTCCGGCACCGCTTCTGGCCGTGGTCCCGCATAATGATGCCGCCAGACAGGGTTGTTCAACTGGTGGCCTGAATTTGTCCATATTTTGTGCTGCATCATTCTGAATTTTAGAGAAAATTCGGGCAAAAAAGCGTTATTTGCCGCTTGCATAAGGGGGCTTGTTTGGGCATATTATCGCAGCGGTAACCGATAAAGATTTAAGATCAATCAAGCACGGCTTAGGGTATTTTCACGTTTGTCATGGTCAGTGAGTGTCAGGCAGCACAACAACAGAAAATGTTTGTCATTGAGCCAAACCAGCCCATGGCCTGGAACGGGTTGCTGCTCGCTTATGGGTGTATTGCGGCAGTGACGCTGGCGGTTGGCATGTATTTCTGGTTACAGGGCCTGCTGCTGGTGCTGCCTTTTGCGGGCCTCGAATTGCTGTTGCTGGGGGCGGCCTTGTATGTAACAGCACGGCGCGGTGGCATTAAAGAGGTTATTACCATCAGCCCCGATGCGGTGTTGCTTGAGTCAGGTCGGCATCGCCCGAACCGCTCCTACAATTTTCAGCGCCAGTGGGCAAAAGTTGTGTTGATACGGCCCGATGCTGACTGGCATCCGAGCCGGCTGCTGATACGCTCACACGGCAAAGAGGTCGAAGTCGGGCGGTTTTTGAATGAGCATGAGCGCTGCTGCCTGGCCAAAGAGTTAAAGCTGGCGATCTAGTGGCCGCTGATCATACCTGTTGATTTAATAGATAACGCTGAGGACAAGGCATGTTGGGTAAAACCGTAAAGCGCTGCTGCGTAGCTGTTTCATCACCCATTTTATTCTTATTCTCTTCGCTCGCTCACGCCGAGTACGGGCTTAACATGACCAAAGGCGTCACCCCGTTGAGCCGCGAGGTTTATGATCTGCACATGCTGATCTTCTACATTTGCTGCACCATTGCGGTGGCGGTGTTTGGCATCATGTTCTGGTCTATTTATCATCACCGCAAGTCCAAGGGCGCCAGGCCCGCCCAGTTTCATCACAGCACCCGGCTGGAGATCCTCTGGACGGCCATCCCGATCTTCATCCTTGTCATCATGGCGGTGCCTGCAACCAGGACCCTGATCAACATGGAGGCCACGGGCGATGCCGACATGACCATCAAGGTCACGGGCTATCAATGGAAATGGGAATATGAGTATATTGATGAGGGATTCAGTTTCTTCAGTGCGCTGGATGCTGAGAGCAACGAGATACGGCAGTTAAAATCCGGCCTTGATCCGAACGAGATGGAGCATTATCTGCTGGATGTTGACAAGCCGCTGGTCGTGCCGGTCGGCACCAAGATTCGTTTTCTGACCACCGCTGCTGATGTTATTCATGCCTGGTGGGTGCCTGATCTGGGCTGGAAACGCGACTCAATTCCCGGCTTTATCAATGAATCCTGGGCCTTGATTGAAGAGGAGGGTACCTACCGCGGGCAATGCGCTGAACTTTGTGGTCGCGATCATGCCTTTATGCCGATCGTCGTGAAGGCCGTCTCCGAAGATGACTACTTTGACTGGGTTGGCGAGATGATGGTGGCCGCCGCCGATGCGAATGCCGGGGCTGATCGGGAGTGGGCGATGGCCGAGTTGATGGAGAAAGGCGAACAGGTTTATGCCACTTTCTGCCAGGCCTGTCACCAGGCTAACGGCCAGGGTATTCCCGGCGCCTTCGCCACGCTGGTTGGCAGCCCGATCACGGTAGGTCCCATCGAGGGACACATAGATATCGTGCTGAACGGCAAGGCAGGCACGGCCATGGCAGCATTCGGGTCACAACTCAACGATGTCG
The DNA here is from genome assembly GCA_963422205.2 of Gammaproteobacteria bacterium. GTDB lineage: Bacteria > Pseudomonadota > Gammaproteobacteria > Eutrophobiales > Eutrophobiaceae > CAXMWX01. The sequence goes on from CAXMWX010000009.1 coordinate 110,078, forward strand.
AGCTGGCCGCCGTGGTCACCTATGAGCGCAATGCCTGGGGCAATGATGTGGGCGATCTGGTACAGCCTGCAACCATTGCCGGCATGAGATAGGCCCCGCATAGACACGGGATAGACAACAGGCCATTATTACATTTTGAGACGATAAAGTTTGAGACGATAAAGATCGACTACTTGAAGATCGATTAAAGAGGGCAAAGATTATGAGCGAAACAGCAAGCCAGGCAGACCACCACGATGATCACGATCACAAGCCGACAGGCATAAGACGCTGGTTATTTTCCACGAACCATAAAGACATTGGCACCATGTATCTGGTGTTCGCCCTGATCATGTTTTTTATCGGCGGGGCGATGGCGATGGTCATCCGTGCCGAGTTGTTTCAGCCCGGGCTACAGTTTGTCGACCCGCAGTTTTTTAACTCCATGACCACCATGCACGCCCTGGTCATGATCTTTGGTGCGGTCATGCCCGCTGGTGTCGGCCTGGCGAACTGGATGATTCCGATGATGATCGGTGCGCCGGACATGGCATTGCCACGGATGAATAATATGAGCTTCTGGATCCTGCCGTTTGCCTTCGCCATGTTGCTGGCAACGCTGTTTATGGAGGGCGGGGCGCCTGCGGGCGGCTGGACGATGTATCCGCCGCTGGTTTCACAGTTGGGTGATGGGTTTCCGTTCCTGATTTTTACGGTGCATTTTCTTGGCATTTCTTCGATCATGGGGGCGATCAACATCATCGCCACGGTGTTTAATATGCGCGCGCCGGGCATGGGCTTCATGCAGTTACCCCTCTTTGTCTGGACCTGGATCATCACCGCCTTTCTGTTGATCGTCTCCCTGCCCGTTCTGGCCGGTGCGGTCACCATGCTGCTGACGGATAAATACTTTGGCACCAGTTTTTTCGTTGCCGCCGGGGGTGGCGATCCGGTCATGTTCCAGCACATTTTCTGGTTCTTCGGTCATCCCGAGGTGTACATATTGATCCTGCCAGCGTTTGGCATCGTCTCACAGATCCTCCCGACCTTTGCCCGCAAGCCCTTGTTTGGCTATGTCTCGATGGTGTACGCAACAGCAGCGATCGCCTTTCTGTCGCTGTTTGTCTGGGCCCACCACATGTTCACCGTGGGGATGCCGCTGGCGGGCGAGTTGTTCTTCATGTACGCCACCATGTCGATCGCCGTACCCACGGGCGTGAAAATATTTAACTGGATGGCCACCATGTGGCGGGGTTCCATGACCTTTGAAACCCCCATGCTGTTTGCGGTGGCGTTTGTTTTTCTGTTTGCCTTGGGCGGCTTCTCCGGCTTGATGCTGGGCATCACGCCGGCCGACTTTCAGTATCATGACACCTATTTTGTTGTCGCCCATTTTCATTACGTGCTGGTGACCGGGGCGGTGTTTGCGCTGATGGCGGCCAGCTACTTCTGGCTGCCGAAATGGACCGGGCACATGTACGATGAGAAGCTGGGCAAGCTGCATTTCTGGATATCGGTTATCTCTGTGAACGTGTTGTTCTTCCCGCAGCACTTCCTGGGGCTGGCTGGTATGCCGAGGCGGATCCCGGACTACAACATCCAGTTTGCTGAATGGAACATGATTTCAAGCCTTGGTGGATTTGTGTTTGGTTTGAGTCAGTTGATCTTTGTCTGGGTGGTGATCAAGTGTGTGCGGGGCGGAGAGAAGGCCACCGATAAGGTGTGGGAGGGGGCCGAGGGCCTGGAGTGGACCCTGCCCTCGCCGCCGCCATTTCATTCGTTTACCACGCCGCCACAGGTGGGCATGGCCACAGCACGTTCTTAGGGGAGAGGCAAGATAGCAGAACACGACGATGCACATAGTGTTGCACAGCGCCGGCGCGCAAACATCAGGCTGGCGGTGGTCCTGGGCTGTATTGCCCTGGCGGTTTATTTGGGCTTCATCCTGATGCACCTGTAAGTGATGGCACAGACAGTCAATAAAACGGGCAATAAAAAGACCGTCGGGCTGTTGCTGCTGGGCGCGGTTTTTATGTTCGGCTTTGGCTATGCCCTGGTGCCGCTGTATGAGGCATATTGTGATCTGACCGGCAGAGGCAAGGTTGTTGGTATCAGTGATGCTGAGGCATCAGCGATAAGCGGGGATGATGAGCGGCTTGTTACCGTGGTGTTTGATACCAATATCAGAGGCATTCCCTGGGAGTTCAAGCCGCTTGCCAGACAGATGAGGGTCAATCCGGGCAGGCTGTCCGAGGCCGTGTTTATGGTGCGTAACAAATCGACCAGGCCGGTGACCGGCAGGGCGATCCCCAGCGTTTCGCCGCCACAGGCCGGGATTTATTTTAACAAAACAGAATGCTTTTGTTTCAATGAGCAGGTGTTGCTGCCCGCAGAAAGCAAAGAAATCATCGTAAAGTTCATTGTTGATACGGCGCTGCCCGCAAGGTTCTCATCATTAACATTGTCGTATACGTTTTTCAATCTGGCCGAAGGACAGAACAAGGTGGCGCAAACCCCTCTGGAAATTGACGCCGAAGCTGGCGCTTCCGGGGCATGGCCTATTTAATAAAGAGGATAGCTTATGTCTAATTTATCATCGGGTGCTTATTATATTCCTGAACCCAGCAGTTGGCCGGTGGTTGGCTCTGTCGCATTGTGTCTTAGCTTTGTCGGAGCGGCCATCATGCTCAACGGCTCAGGTCTTGGGACCTTCATCCTTGGCGTTGGCATGGCGGCGGTAATTTACATGTTCTACAGTTGGTTCCGAGATGTGATTGATGAAAGCCTGGCGGGTCGCTATAACCAGCAGGTGGACATCAGCTTCAGGTGGGGCATGGGCTGGTTTATCCTCTCTGAAGTGATGTTCTTTGCGGCCTTTTTTGGCGCCCTGTATTACGCTCGGATTTACTCCATTCCGTGGCTGGGCGGCGAGGGCGATGGGGCGGCAACGAACGAGTTTCTCTGGTCGGGCTTTGAGGCGATTTGGCCGTTGCTGTCGACACCGGACATGGTCATTGATGCGGCACAAACGAAATATACCCAAATCAAGGCAGTGATCCCGGCCTGGGGCATACCGGCGCTCAATACCGCCATTCTGTTAAGCAGCGGTGCAACGGTCACCTTCGCCCACTGGGATCTGAAAAAAGGCAACCGGACGGGGCTGTGCTGGTGGCTGGCGGCAACGGTGGCGCTGGGTTTCATCTTTGTCGGTTTCCAGGCGTATGAGTATGTCCATGCCTATCAGGACCTGGGCCTGACGCTGAACTCCGGCATCTATGGCTCTACTTTCTTTATACTGACCGGGTTTCATGGCTTTCACGTCACCATGGGGGCGACCATGCTGCTGGTCATTTTGCTTCGCTCCATGGCCGGGCATTTTACCAAGCATAACCATTTTGCCTTTGAAGGCGTTGCCTGGTACTGGCACTTTGTTGATGTGGTGTGGCTGGGCCTGTTTATCTTTGTCTACTGGCTGTAAGCCGATAACCCGTAAGCGGGTAACATCGGCGGATTCATGCAAAGGCGCTGCCCCGGCAGCGCCTTTTCCTATCTGTCAACCGCTGATTCCGTGTGGCGTTATCCAGCCGGCGGCAAAGCCGATAAACAAAAGCGTAAACAGTGCGATTGAAAGGCTGATGCGAAACGTCAGGGATTTCGCTGTTCTGTCAGACTGGCCTTTGTCCTTTATCAAAAAGAACATGCCACAAGCCAGCGACCCTAAGATGAGCAGCAAAATGATGCCGATAGCGATTTTAAATAACAAGGCCGCAGACATGACAAACCGTATTGGGCTGAAAAGCCACGAGTATAGCGGGCTTTTCGGTAAAAAGAACCTGTTTCCCGGCGTAAATGGCCATGGCCTGGGTGTTTAAGGCCAGATTAGTCCCCAGTCTGGCAGCCGTTTTATTGACCGGCCTGTTTGTCTGGCTGGGCTTCTGGCAGCTTGAACGTGCAGATGAGAAATTGCAGTTGATGCAAGACTACGAGCAGCGCCACCAGGCTGAACCACGGGAGTTGACGGCAGCGGGCGATGAGAGGCTGGACAAAGATGTCATGCACTGGCGCCGGGTAAACCTGCATGGTCATTATGATGCCGGGCAATCTTATCTGCTGGATAACAGGACGTTGTCCGGTCGTAGCGGATATTATCTTTACACCCGTTTTATCCTGCCGGATCGTGCCGAGGTTCTGGTCAATCGTGGCTGGCTACCGCTTAACCTGGACAGAAATACCCCGCCACAGTTTTCGACCCCTGAGGGACGGGTAGCGTTGGCTGGGATCATAAAGCCGCCGCCGCAGACGGTGTTGCTGGGGCAACATGTGCCAGAACAGCTAACGCCAACTATAATGCGTGTACAGGAAGTGATCCTCGATGATATTGCCCGGGAAAATGGCTGGCGTCTGTTGCCGTATGTGGTGAGGCTTGAACCGCCAGCACCGGACGGCCTGCAACGGGTATGGCAGCCACCGGGGTTTGGTCGGGAGAAGCACTTGGGCTATGCCTTTCAGTTTTTCGCCCTGGCCTTTGCGCTGCTGTTAATCTATGTGTTTTTGACGATCAAAAAATCAGCTTGAACGGAGGTGTGATCAATGACGCCCGAACAACGCAAACAACTCGGCACATTGCTGCTGCTGCTGCTTATCTGTGCATCGCCGTTTGCCATTTCTTTTTACCTGCTGAATTTCTCTGATGTCAGCAAGATTGCCGTTTCGCATAATGGCATGTTAATTGACCCGCCAAGGCCGATCGAAAATCTTCAGTTACATAATCCGGCCGCACCACAATCCAGCGAGTTTTTTTTACACGGCAAGTGGAGCCTGCTGTATCTGCTTGATGGCCCCTGCGACGCTGCGTGCGAGCAAAACATATACAAGATGCGACAGATCAGGCTGGCCACGAGCAAGTATGCACACCGGGTACAGCGTGTTGTTATCCATACCACCGATGATAGAAACCTGTTTAGCGAACAGCAAATCAAGGACTACCAGGGCCAGTTGATGCTGTCCAGCCGCCAGCTGGACAAGCCTGAGTATGATGATCTGTTCAAGGTGGGTGAGCAGGATCGGCCATTTTCTCAACGGCGCCTGTATTTGATTGACCCGCTGGGCAATCTGATGATGGCATTTCAGGCAGATGCCGATCCCAGAGGGATCATCAGGGATATGCAGCGATTGCTAAAATATTCACGCATAGGTTAGGCATGGCACGCACGCCCTTGTTTTTTGTGACTTCACTGGCGGTCTGTGTGACCTATGTGGTGGTTGTGCTGGGGGCTTATGTGCGGCTGACGGATGCGGGGCTGGGCTGCCCTGACTGGCCGGGCTGTTATGGCGAGTTGATCGTGCCGCCTGCCGGTCAGGCTGAGGAGATCAATGCGGCCTTTCCAGGGCGCCCCTATGATCAGGGCAAGGCCTGGCGAGAGATGACTCATCGTTATGGGGGTGCGGGTCTCGGCGTGATTGTTCTGGGCATTACCCTGTTGTCGCTGTTTGCCTACAGGCAATACCTGGGCTTGAGTTTTTCCATACTTGCCCTGGTCATCTTGCAGGGCGCACTGGGCATGTGGACGGTGACGTTATTGCTCAAGCCAGTGATCGTTTCGGCCCACTTAATGGGCGGGATGGCCGTGTTATCGTTATTGTTTTTGTTGTTGTTGCGGCAGCTGCGGTTTGCCCGGCCGGGCCTGTCCGGGCTACAGCCGGTCAAGCCCTATGCCTTGCTGATGCTGGCCTTGCTGGCCTTGCAGATATTTCTGGGCGGCTGGACGGGCAGCAATTATGCCGCGTTAATCTGCCCGGATTTCCCGGCCTGTCGTAACGGTGCCTGGCTGCCGCCAATGGATTTTGCCGCGGGCTTTACCTTCTGGCGGGAACTCGGTATTAATTATGAGGGCGGCGTATTGGATGCGGCAGGCAGGACGGCCATCCATGTCACACACCGGCTGGGCGCGCTCATCGTCCTGGGTGTGGGGCTGTTGCTGGCGTTCCGACTGTTGCAGACAAGGGTGCCGGGGGCAAGATGTGCGGCCATGATCATGGTGTTGATCCTGGTGCTGCAAATTGTGCTGGGCATAAGCAACGTGGTGCTGATGTTGCCGCTGTCGCTGGCCGTGGCGCATAATGCTGTGGGGACCTTGCTGTTGTTGAGTGTTGTCACTATCACCTACTTGAGTTTTGAGGCACGGGACTAATGGCACATGATGACTGACGGCGTTCCGTTTATAACCGCTTGGCGAAGCTATCTGGTGTTGTGCAAGCCGAAGATCGTTGCCCTGATCGTGTTCACTGCCGTGGTCGGCATGTTGCTGGCGAGCCCGGATCTGGTGCCCTTGCAGGTGTTGCTGGCGGGCACGGCGGGCATCGGGCTGGCGGCGGCCTCGGCGGCGGCGATCAATCATGTGGTTGATGAGAAGATCGATAATCTCATGTCCCGCACCCGGGGCCGGCCCTTGCCACAGGGCCGCATCACCGCCAGAGACGCCTTGCTGTTTGCCGTGCTGTTATGTGTTGCCTCGATGGTTGTGCTGGTGTTTCTGGTAAACACCTTAACGGCGCTGTTGACGTTTTTTTCTCTGGTTGGCTATGGCGTGGTCTATTCTGTGTATCTCAAGCGTGCTACGCCACAGAACATCGTCATCGGCGGCGTGGCGGGTGCGGCACCACCGGTCTTAGGCTGGGCGGCCGTGAGCAACACGCTGGACCCGCACGCCCTGCTGTTATTTCTGATCATTTTTGCCTGGACTCCGCCGCACTTCTGGGCGCTGGCCATCTACCGGCGGCAGGACTATGCAAAGGCCGACATTCCCATGTTGCCGGTTACCCACGGCACAGAATTTACCCAACTGCATATCCTGCTGTACACGCTCATCCTGTTCATCGTCAGCCTGCTGCCTTACATTACCTTAATGAGCGGCGAGTGCTATCTGCTGGGTGCTGTTGTGCTGGGGCTGATATTTTTATACTACGCGCTTAAATTGATGAGAACCGGCGATGAGCGCATCGCCATGCAGACGTTTTCCTATTCCGTCTGGTATTTAACGGGCCTGTTTGCCTTTCTCCTGCTCGATCATTACCTGCCTGCCTTGGTCTCTTTTCTGTTCATTTAAGCATTGCCATCAACGCTGGGGCAGGCACAGGCAGCGCATGGCGGCCAGCGGCTGTTTGGCCATGGCTCTGATGACTGCGCTGGTCTGTTCAGGGCGCCGCCACGCCCTGGTTAAGCCCGGCGCGCAGCTTCTGCATTGCACTATGCTCTACCTGCCGAATCCGCTCGGCCGAGATTTGATATTCCTCGGCCAGCTCCTTGAGTGTGGCCTTGTTTTCGTTTAACCAGCGTCTCTGGATGATCTCTTTGCTGCGTGGATCAAGGCCCTTGAGTGCAGCCAGCAGACTGGCCGAGGTTTGCGAAGCGCTCTGCTCGGTTTCAAGCTGCTGCTCCGGCCCGCCCCGGGCATCGATCAGGTAGCCGGACGGGCTCAAGCCCTCGGTGCCATCATCCTCGCCAGGCCCGTCAAACGAGGCATCATAGGCGCTCATCCGCTTCTCCATCTCCAGCACATCTTTGCTGCTGACCCCTAAGTCTTTGGCAACCGCCCGAACCTCATCCTGATTCATCCAGCCCAGCCGCTTTTTGCTGGAGCGCAGATTGAAAAATAATTTCCGCTGTGCCTTGGTGGTGGCAACCTTGACAATGCGCCAGTTGCGTAGAATAAACTCGTGCATTTCAGCCCGTATCCAATGCACGGCAAAGGAGACCAGCCGTACCCCGACGTTTGGATCGAAACGCTTGACCGCCTTCATCAGGCCGATATTGCCTTCCTGAATCAGGTCGGATTGCGATAACCCGTAGCCGCTGTAACCCCGGGCAACCCTGACCACAAAGCGCAAGTGAGCCATCACTAACTGGCGGGCGGCCTCAAGATCGTTTTGCTCATGCAAGCGCCGGGCCAACGCCAATTCGTCCGCCGCCGACAGCATGGGAATCTGGCTAACTGTTTGAATGTACGCATCAATCGAGCCAGAGGGCACGGTCATTTGCATCATCAGACTGTTATTCATTGACTGCTCCTGGTTGTGTCTTAAAGCCAAAATGAATTTTAGCACTCATTGACAGAGAGTGCTAATCATCGGAGTGAAAATTCCAGCGAAAGTTCAGTCGGCCCTTGCAGACTGCCTGAAATCACACCGGGTCGATCGTCTTGATATGACGCTGCACCGAGAAAAATGCGCCTGAAACACCGAGCAGGGCACCAGCCAGCATCAGCCCCAGCACGCCGGACAGCCCCAGGGCGGCGAGCTCGAAATCGCTGCTATACAGGGCGGACAGGCGGCTGACCGGCGCATGCAGCACCATGACGGCAGATTGCAGCAGGAGGCAGGCGATCAGGCTGCCGATGATGCCATGCAGCAGGCCATAGTAAAGAAATGGCCGTTGAATAAAGGCATTGGTGGCACCGAACAGCTTGTGTATCTCAATTTCCTGGCGGCGGTGGTAGATGGCCAGCCTGATCGTGTTGCCGACAATAAGCAATACAGCAAACCCCAGAATAACAGACAGCAGCAGGACGGTACGCTGGGCGACTTCCATGATCAAAAACAGCCGTTGCGCCCATTGCTGATCCAACTGTGCCGTGTTCACCTGTGGCAACTGCCGAAGGCGTACCAGCAGGGCCTGGCTGTCGGCAGCGCTCAGATCAGTCTCAGGCTTGACCATAAGCACGTTGGGCAAGGGATTCTCTGTCAGCAGATCAAGGGCCTCATCAAAACCGGATAACAGCCGGTATTCCGCCAGGGCGTCAGCACGACTGATCATGGCAACGCCCAATACCCCATCCATGTTACGCACATGTTTAGCTAACGAAGCGGCCTGTTCCTCGGTGTAACTGTGTTGCAGGAATAACGAAATATCCGCGCTGTCTTCCCAGTTATCGGCCAGTTTTTGTGCGTTTTCCAGCAGCAGGTAAAAGCCCGCAGGCAGTGCCAGAGAAATGCCGATCACCGCCGTGGTCAATGCCGTGCCTAAGGGGTTTTTATAAAGCTGCCCTAAGCTGAAGACAAATGCCTGGGCGTGCTGCATCAGCCAGATTTTCAGCGCTTTGTTGATGCTGGCCTTCAGCCGTTTGCCTTTATTCAACGTTTAACGGTCTCGCCAATATGAGTCAGCAGGCGGCCCTGCCGCAGGGTGATGATCTTCTTTTTCAGTTTTTTGATCATGTCAAGATCGTGGCTGGCGATCAGCACGGTGACGCCAACCTGATTAAACTGTTCAAACAATTTCATGGTGTCCCAGGACAAGGCCGGATCGAGATTGCCGGTTGGCTCATCGGCAAGCAATAATACCGGCTGATGCACCACCGCTCGGGCAATCCCAACGCGCTGTTGTTCGCCCCCGGACAGCGCCAGCGGCATGGCATTTTTTCTCGCCAGCAGCCCGACTTTATCAAGCGCAGCATGGGTGCGCTTGCGCGTTTCCTGGTAGGAATAGCCAGCGACGATCAATGGCAGGGCAACATTGTCAAAGATGGTTCGATCATTCAGCAGCCGATGATCCTGAAAGGTAAAACCAATGCTGCGTCGGTATAACGAGATGCGGTTTCCGGTGATGCGACTCAGGTTTTGACCATTGACGATGATCTGCCCGTGTGCCTGTCTTTCAACCAGGGCGATGAGCCTTAACAGCGTGGTTTTGCCAGCACCGGAACGACCGGTCACATACACCATCGCGCCCCGTTCAATATACAGATTGATCTTGTGCAGGGCTTCCTGGCCGTTGTTGTAAGACATGTTGACATCGGCGAATCGAATCATCTCATCTCACACTCAACAGGGCATTGACAAAATCCTCAGCGACAAACGGCCTCAAGTCGTCCGTGTGTTCGCCGATACCAATAAATTTAATGGGGATATGGAGCGTCTGCGCCAGAGAGAAGACAATCCCGCCTTTGGCCGTGCCATCCAGCTTGGTCAGGATGATGCCGTCAAGCCCGATAGCCTCATGAAACCGCCTTGCCTGGATGAGCGCATTTTGCCCGGCGGTGGCATCGATGACGAGCAGCGTTTCCTGTTGCGGGCGGGGGCTGAGTTTGTTGATGGTGCGCGCGGCTTTTTTCAACTCCGCCATCAGATTGTCCTTGGTGTGCAGCCGTCCGGCGGTATCGGCCAGCACGGTGTTCGCCTGTTTTGCCCGGGCGGATTGCAGCGCATCAAAGATAACAGCAGCACAATCCGCCCCCGCCTGATGTGCAATAACCGGAATGTTGCTGCGTTGCCCCCAGCTTTGCAGTTGCTCAATAGCGGCTGCTCGGAAGGTATCACCTGCGGCCAGCAAAACATCCTCGCCCTGGCGTTGTAATAAACTGGCCAGCTTGCCTGCGGTTGTCGTCTTGCCAGCACCGTTGACGCCAACCAGCAATATCATCCTCGGCCTGGTGTCGCTGTCCAGCAGGGCGGCATCGGCCTGTAATGGCTGCAAAATCGCCAGCAGTTCCTGCTGTAGCGCCCGCATGATGGCGTGGTCATCTCCACGCTCAACACGTTGCAGCCTGCCCGGCAGCTTGTCGATGATCTGCATGGTGGTGTGTATGCCCAAATCGGCCTGTAACAGGCGGGTCTCCAGTGCTTCCAGAGTGGCCTGATCGAGCTCGGTTTTGCCGTGCAGCAGATCGCCCAGGCCGCTCATGAAGGCGGTGCGAGTCTTGCCCAGACCCCGACTGAGGCGGCTAAACAACGCGCGTTCTCCTGAGTTATTGGCAGACATGATATCCGGGCATAGTGTGGCGATATGCTAATAAGCTATCGTAACATTATCTGTCGGAGAACTACTAAATCCGAACCGACTCTAACCAACACTAAGAGCATTGACCGGCGCAACGTCGGAGAACTACTAAATCCGAACCGACTCTAACCGGCGGGCAGACAGAGTGATCTGTGTTCAGGCATAATAGGGGCGAAAACCATCGGAGGCCGCTGTGCGCTATTTATGTGTTGTATTGACCTTGCTTGCGATGCCGCTGCCAGCAGGCGGACAGGTGCAGGAATTTGTCTTTGAGAACGGGCTGAAATTGCTGGTGAAAGAAGACCATCGTGCCCCGGTGGTGGTCTCGCAGGTGTGGTACAAGGTGGGCGGCAGCTACGAACACCCCGGCATCACCGGCATCTCTCATGCGCTGGAACACATGATGTTCCAGGGCACGGAAAAATACCCGGGCGGCGAGTTTTCCCGCATCATTGCCGAGCAGGGCGGGCGTGACAATGCCTTTACCGGCGCCGATTACACCGCTTATCATCAAACGCTGGAAAAATCACGGCTGGCGGTCAGCTTTGAGCTGGAGGCTGATCGGATGCGTAACCTGTTGCTTGAAGAGCAGGATTTTACAAAGGAGATGGAAGTGGTCAAGGAAGAGCGCCGGTTGCGTACTGAAGACAGGCCCAGCGCCTATTTGTACGAAGCCGCCATGGCAACGGCCTGGCAGACCAGCCCCTACCGGCATCCGGTGGTGGGCTGGATGGCTGACTTAAATGCCATGACCCGGCAGGATTTGCAGCAATGGTATCAGCGCTGGTATGCCCCGAATAATGCGATAGTCGTTGTTGTCGGCGATGTCGTTGCTGCCGAGGTTTACACGCTGGCAAAGCAGTATTTTGCCGACTTGCCGATGAGAGAAATCAGGCCGCCCCGGCCCCGGCCCGAGGTCAGGCAGGCGGGCATGAAGCGCCTTGTGGTGAAGCGTCCGGCCCGGCTGCCCAGCCTGCTGATGGTCTATAAAGTGCCATCATACAAGACGGCATTGCAGAGCGAGAGCATCGCCGACTGGGAGCCTTACGCCCTGGAGGTGTTGAATTATGTGTTAAGTGGCAGCAGCAGTTCCCGCTTCGCCCGTTACCTGGTGCGTGGTGCTGAGGTGGCGGCCACGGCCAGCGCATCGTACTCCCTCATCGATCGGCTGGATGGCAGGCTGTTGATCCGTGCTGTGCCGGTGGAAGGCAAGCGCCTTGCTGAACTGGAGCGGGCGATCTACGAGCAAATAGATTTATTGCAAACCAGGCCGGTGACACAACAGGAACTGGAGCGGGTGAAGATCGCCGTGGTGGCGGCGGATATCTATGAGAAGGATTCGATTTTTTATCAGGCCCTGGTGCTGGGCATGCTGGAGGCAAACGGCCTTGGCTGGCAACGGGCGGATGAGTATGTCGAGAAGATCAAGGCGGTCACCGCCCGGCAGGTCATGGCGGTGGCGAAGAAATATTTGCAGGCGGATGGTTTGACCGTTGCCATGCTGGAGCCGCTGCCGCTGGTGCCAACGGCGGCACAGCGAGCGCCGTCGGCGGGGGGCCGACATGGGCGATAAGGGCCTGTTTTTATTCATCTGCCTGCTGCCCGCCGCTTATGCCGGGCCGAACATCGTCAAATGGCAGGCCGAGGGCGGCAGCCGGGTGTTCTTTGTTGAGACAGACGAGTTGCCCATAGTCGATATCAAGGTATTGTTTGATGCGGGCAGCGTACGTGACCCGGATGAGATGGGCGGTCTGGCGCTATTGACCAACGGCCTGCTGGATCAGGGGGCGGGCGGCCTTGATGCGAATCAAATCAGCGATCAGTTTGAGCGCACAGGGGCGGTGTATCGGGCAAGTGCCGGCCTTGACAGTGCCTCGGTCAGCTTACGCAGCCTGACAGACAGGCAAGCCCTGCAACCTGCCCTGGCCAACCTGGCACGGGTGCTCGCCTCGCCTGATTTCCCTGATCAGGCGGTTGCCCGGCAGAAAAAACGCCTGCTGACGGCACTGGAGGCGAAGCGACAATCGCCGGGCGCCATCGCCAGAGATAATTTCTTTGCCGCTATTTACAAAGCGCACCCCTATGCCAGGGCAAAAGAGGGCACCGAGACCAGCATTGAAGCGATCAGCCGGGCCGACATCATCGGCTTTCATCGGCGCTATTACACGGCGAATAACGCCCTGGTTGCCATTGTCGGCGCCCTGTCGCGCACCGAGGCTGAAGCGGTGGCCGGTAGGCTGACCGCCAATCTGCCGCAAGGAGAACGGCCAGCACCGCTGGCCGCGGTCAGCGGGCTTGCGGCGGGCGATGAGATACGCATCTCCCATCCCTCATCGCAGGTGCATGTCCTGCTGGGGCAGCCGGGCATGGCGCGCACCGAGGCGGATTATTTTCCTCTATACGTTGGCAACCATGTGCTGGGCGGGTCGGGCATGGTCTCCCGGCTGTTTGAAGAGGTTCGTAATCAGCACGGCCTGAGCTACAGCGTCTACAGCTATTTCTCCCCCCGCCGGGAAAAAGGCCCGTTTGTGGCCGGTTTGCAGACCCGGGCCGAGCAGCAGCAGGAGGCGTTGCAGTTGTTACGCACGCTGATCACGCAGTATACCCGGGTCGGCCCCACCGAGGCCGAGTTGCGGGCATCGAAGTTAAATATAACCGGCGGTTTTCCCTTGCGCCTCGACAGCAATGCCAAAATTCTGGATTATGTTGCCACCATCGGTTTTTATGGCCTGCCCCTGGATTATCTTGACACCTATGTTGACCAGGTGAATGCCGTGACAGTTGAGCAGATCAAACGCGCCTTTGCCGAACATATTGACCCGGACAAGTTGGTGGCGGTTCTGGTCGGCCCCAGCGATAACAATGGTAATAACAACGGCAATAACTCCCGCGCGGATGACAAGCAAGAAAGGCCGTAAACACGGCGCCAGACATCGTCCTGGGCAAGTGCGTATCATCGGCGGGAAATGGCGCGGCAGAAACATTGCCGTGGCCGCCTCAGGCGATTTGCGGCCTACCCCGAACCGCATTCGAGAGACCGTGTTCAACTGGCTGTCCCCCCGCATTGAAGGGGCGGTATGCCTGGATTTGTTTGCCGGTTCGGGCGCATTGGGCTTTGAAGCCCTGTCACGGGGGGCGGCCAATGTGGTTATGCTGGATACAGACCCGATGGCCATCGCCATGTTACAGCACACCCAAGCCAGGCTGGGAGCGGACGCTGTTAAGATAATCAGACAGGATGCGCTGGATTGGTTGGAACAGAACACCGTAAAATATGATATTGTTTTTCTGGACCCGCCTTTTCAGTCCGATTTGATGCAACAGTCTTGCCGGCTGCTGTCAATCACGGGATGCTTGCACAGCAGGGCCTGTGTTTACGCCGAGACTGAACTGGGCAGCCGGTTACATACTGCCCGGCTGAGGGCGGTAAAGACGGCACAGGCCGGGCAGGTTCACTATGGTTTGTATGTGCATGATCGCCACAACGGTCATCACGATGGTCACAGGGGGAGTGATTAATGGCCAGAGTTGCCATCTATCCGGGGACGTTTGATCCGATAACCAACGGACACAGCGATATTGTCGAGCGGGCGGCGCGGCTGTTCGATCAGGTGATCGTTGCCATTGCCAGCAGCGGCACCAAAAAAACCGTATTTCCAGCGGCCCGACGGGTAGCCCTTGCCGAGGCCGTGCTGGCGCATCTGGATAATGTTGAAGTGACCAGTTTCTCCGGGCTGATGACTGCCTATGCCAAGGACCGGCAGGCCAGGATAATCATTCGCGGTTTGCGCGCCGTGTCAGATTTTGAGTATGAATTTCAACTCTCCAGCATGAACCGTCAGCTGTATGCGGAGGCCGAGACTATTTTCCTTACCCCGGCCCAACACCTGAACTATGTCTCTTCAAGCCTGATCCGTGAAATAGCCTCATTGGATGGCGACATCACCCCGTTCGTTCACCACAAAGTGAGCGAGGCGCTGTACAAAAAATTCAAGACGGGCGGATAGAAAATGGCCTTGATGATTACCGCTGCCTGCATTAACTGTGATGTGTGTGAGCCGGTGTGTCCGAACAATGCGATTTCGCCGGGCGAATTGATTTATGAGATAAACCCGAACCTGTGTACAGAATGCGTCGGGCATCATGATGAGAAACAGTGCGTGAGCTTGTGTCCGGTGGATTGCATTCCGGTCAATCCGCAGTATATGGAGACCCGCGCCGAGTTGTATGCTAAGTATCTGAAGCTGACCGGCCAGTCAGCACCCGCCAGCGCGTTATGAAGGGTACGTTATTTCTGTTATTGCTCGCCTGTTCTGCACTCACAGCGGCACAGCAGAGTCCGCCCGAAGGGCCGCCCGGCAACGCCGTGGCCAGCGCCCAGCCATTAGCCACCGAGGCCGGGATGGAGGTGCTAAGACAAGGCGGCAACGCCTTTGATGCCGCTGTTGCTATCAGCGCAGTGCTGGGTGTGGTGGAGCCTTATGGTTCGGGTTTCGGCGGCGGCGGTTTCTGGCTATTGCATCGTCAGGCCGATGGGCGGCAGGTCATGATTGATGGCCGGGAGAGGGCGCCCGCCCTGGCGCATGCACGCATGTATCGAGATGCCGATGATGCGATTATCCGAACGGCTTCCATCAACGGCCCGCTGGCGGCGGCGATCCCCGGCATGGTGGCCGGGCTTGTTTATCTGGCCGAGCAGTATGGCCGGCTGCCGCTGAAGCGAACCCTGGCGGCGGCGATCAAACACGCCCGAGAGGGGTTTGTGGTCACGCCAAGATATCAACGGCTGATGGCGTTCCGGCGCGATGTGGTGGCCGGGTACCCGGAAGCTGCCGGGATATTTCTCCAAGATGGGGCAGTCCCGGCGCTGGGCTACCGGATCAGGCAGCCGGATCTGGCGAATACCATCAGCGCGATTGCCGAGCATGGCAGAGAGGGTTTTTATGCGGGCGAGGTGGCGCGCCTGTTGGTGAAGGGCGCATTGGACAATGGCGGCAACTGGAGTCTTGAGGATTTGGCAGATTACCGCATTGTTGAGCGTGAACCGATCGTCACGCACTACCGGGGCATTCGTGTGGTCTCAGCCCCGCCCCCCTCATCCGGCGGCATCGTGCTGGCGCAGGCGCTGCAAATGCTGGCGCTGTTTGATCTGGATACGATGACGACAGTTCAGAAAAAGCATCACATCATCGAGGCGATGCGGCGGGCCTACCGGGACCGGGCGGTCTTCCTTGGCGATCCTGATTTTATCACCGTGCCGACCGAGCGCCTGTTGAACACGGATTATTTGCAGGGTCTGGCCATGACGATTGACAGCCAGCGGGCGACATCAAGCGAGCGCATCGGCGATACGCCGGGCATCTCTCAGGCGGGCGCAGAGACGACCCATTTTTCTGTGCTGGACAGCGAGGGTAATCGGGTGGCGGCAACCTTGAGCATCAATCTGCCCTTCGGCGCCGGTTTCGTTGCCCCCGGCACAGGCGTATTGTTCAATAATGAGATGGATGATTTCTCTGCCAAACCGCAAACGCCCAATGCCTATGGCCTGGTTGGCGATCAGGCGAATGCCATTGCCCCGGGCAAACGGCCCTTATCCAGCATGACCCCCACGTTTCTGGAATCGGCGAATGCGGTCGGTATCCTGGGTACCCCCGGCGGCAGCCGTATCATCAGCATGGTGCTGCTGGGTACGCTGGAGTTTGCCGCCGGCAGGCCGCCGAGGGACTGGGTCAGCGTGCGCCGTTATCATCATCAGTATCTGCCCGATAAGGTAAGCTACGAGCAGCACGGCCTGTCCGATTATGAAGTGCAGGGCTTGCAGGCGCTGGGGCATACCCTGCAAGAGAGGGGCTGGCGGTATGGCAACATGCAGGCCATCCTCTGGTCCTGGGATGAGAACAACAACACCCTGGAGGCGGCCAGCGACCCGCGCGGCGAGGGCAAGGCCATGGTTGATAAATAGCCTGCCGGTGTTCTGGCAATGCGCCATCCTCAGCGTTGGCAGCCGCCGCAATAATAGGTGGCGCGCTGGCCTAAGCGAAGGTGTTTGATCGGCCGGCGGCACACCCGGCAACTCTCATCCTTGCGATCATACACGGCAAGCTCGTGTCGGAAATAGCCCGGCCGGCCCCGGCTGTCAGTAAAATCGCGCAATGTCGTCCCGCCTTTTTCCATGGCCTGGGTCAACACCGCATGTATCGCCCGCACCAGCCCGGCATAACGGCCTGAGGCGACCCTGCCCGCCTGACGTTTTGGGTGTATGCCGCTGGCAAACAAGGCCTCGCTGGCATAGATGTTGCCCAGCCCGACAACGGTCTTGCTGTCCATGATAAAGTGCTTGATTGCCTGTTTGCGTCCGCGGGATTTCATAAATAAATACTCGGCGGTCAGTGCGGCGGATAAGGGCTCCGGGCCGAGGTGACGTAACAGCTTATGCTCATCAACCGGTTTGCTGGTGTAGTGTATGGAGCCAAATCGGCGCGGGTCACGAAACCGCAGACAGGTGCCATCGTCCATGATCAGATCAACGTGATCGTGTTTCTCTGGCGCCCCGGGCCGGGGCAGGATTCGCATACTGCCGGACATGCCCAGGTGCCAGATGATACAGCCGGAATCCAGCTGAAACAGCAGGTATTTGCCCCGCCGTCCTACCGAGAGCAGTTGTTGTTGCTGAAGCCTTTTTGCCAGGCGGCTGGACACCGGCCAGCGCAACCGCCGCTCACGCACGATAAGCTGTCTGATTTTTTTGCCGAGAAGGGGCGGTGCGATGCCTCGCCGAGTGGTTTCAACTTCGGGCAATTCAGGCACGGGTCTTTCCTTATCGTAACCCAAGGATTCTGGCAACACGGTCGCTGAGTTCATATTGCCTGTTCTCATCTTCTCTGATCAGGAAAATACGGCCATCTGCCACCACATAATGAAATTGAATGCGGCGGCCATCGGCGGTAACAGTCACTGTGTCGGCCCCTGTTTGTCGGGTGATGGGTGTCAGCGTATCTGCCTCCGCCACTTGCCAGTGCTCAATGATCGTGCCGAGTTGCTGTTGCGTCAAGCCGTTGGCCGGTGTTGCCAGCCAGCCAGCCGCCTGCCGATGTATCGTCAGCCCCGGCAGGCGGATATGGCTGATGGTCGAGTCCGGCGGCAATACCTGTTTGCTGATAAAGAACATCGCCGGTTGCAGCAGTTGCGGATACAGCCGGTCCTTGATCAGGTGAATCTCATCATCAACCCGGACATAGCGGTGGTTGTTCAGCGGATCAGTGCCGCCGAAATAAAAGCTCTGGTCATCAAGCTGCAAACGGATTTTGGGGGCTGATAAACCCAGCGGCTCAAGATCGGCAATGTCGCCATAATCAAACCGGGCATAACTGCGGCTTTGCAATAGCGTCAGCATGGAGGCTATGCGCCCCGGGTTGGCATAAGCCTTCAGCGGCCCGGTGAGTTGCCAATGCCGAAAGCGCTGGAAAGCGACAGCCTCAGCCCCTGCCCGGTTGATGATGATATGCCTGATGGCATCGCCTGTTATGCCGGTCAACAGCACATGTTGTGGCTCGCTTTGTTGCGGGCGAGATGCTACCCAGAAGCACAGCGGCACGGCGATGGCGAGCAGGACAAAATTAAAGAACGTGCGCGACTGTATCACTTATAGCCGTTTTCTTCGCCACCAGATACCGAAGCCGGCGATGCAGCAGGCACCGGGCAGCAGGAGAAGGTAACACAGGCCGATCAGGCCGAGTGTTGCATTGTCGAGATTTAGCTCGGCATCGGGCTTGTTGCTGCCGCTGATCGCCACCAGTTCATCATCGCCGGCCAGCCAGGTCAGCAGCCGCAGGCCCAGCTGTGCATTGCCGCCACTGCTGCTGTAGCCATTAGCCAGAAAATCCCCATCACCAATGATGACCACCCGCTGCTGCTGGCGTTTGTCTTTTGGGTGTGTGCGTTCAAGGGCAAGGCCAAGGGCTAACGGGCCCTTGATGTCGCGGCCTTGATCAAATTCTACCTCGCCTTCAAGCGAGCCGGTTTCAAGCCATGACAGCTCGCCGGTTTGCAGCAGGGGTTGTACCGTCCAGTCCTTGTTTGGCTGTGCCTGGTATGCCGCGGCTTTGGGAAAGTAAGTGGACAGGGCAAAGCCGGCTGTTGCCGGGTGTGGCGGATAATTGCGGCGGCTGATAACGGCAACGGTCGGGCGGCTGATGCCGAGCAAATGCGTGGAGGCATCAATGATCACGCCATCGAGTTTGCTGACAGAGAAATAGTGCAGCAGTGTATCAAGGTCTGCCGCCTCGCCCGGCTCAGATAGCCACAGCAGGTTGCCGCCGTCTTTCAGGTAGTCAAGGATCAGCGCTATCTCCGCCGCTGCCAGACTCACACGCGGACTGGCAATGACCAGCACCGCCGCATTGTCCGGCACCGTGTTGATCTCCAGCAGATTAAAAGGCTGGGTACGGATACCCTGCCCGGCCAGCTCCTCTGCCCATGTTTTGTAGTCGTAATTTCTCTCGCCCAAGGGGCTGCGCTCGCCGTGGCCTTCAAGAAAATAGACCCAGCGATGCTCGCCCTTCAGCAGTCTTTTCAGCGCATTGGTAAACGCCTCCTCATCGTCAGTATAGACATGCTCAAGGCGACTCTGGTATTCCAGCACCAGTTCGCCATTGATACGTATGCCGAGATGGCGCGCCTCTTCTACCCTGATCAGCGGGTTTATGAACTCAAGCTGAATATCCGCCTTGTGTCTTCGGTAACGGTCGATAAATCGCGCTATCAGTTCGCGCAACTCCGGATTGTCGCTGGCATAGGCGTGCACCTTGAGCGGGCGGGGCATGGCGGCCAGCACTGCAATACTGGCCTGCGACAGGCTGTTCCTGCCGTGACTGCTCCAGTCGGCCTCATAGCCGATGTGCGTGCTGGCGAAGGCGAGCAGGCCGGTCACCAGCAACAGCAACAGCAGGGTGGCCATGTTGTTCAGCCGGTTTTGTGCGGGTTGTTTGAGTTGCATGGCAGATCACTATTCATACACCAGCCGGGCGTCCAGCCGCCAGATGGTGAGCAGAATAAACAACAGGGTGAACAGGATAAAATACGCCAGATCAGTCGCCGTCACCAGGCCGCGCAGGAACTGGTTGAAATGTTTTAGCAGGGATAAATAATTGACAATGTCCGCCACACGGGCAGCAGCACCCGCCGCCGCGATATGTATAATCCATAACATAAAGCTGATAATAAATGCCGTGATAGCAGCAACCGCCGGCTGTCTCGTCAGGCTGGAGCTGAACATGCCAATGGCAACCAGCAGCATGCTGAGCAGCAGCAGACCCACCAGCGCTGACAGGAACAGCCCGCCGTCAAGTTGCGTGCCAAGATTTAAGGATAACAACATGCTGGTGCAGATCAGAATGGGTAAACCCATAAAAACCACGGTGGCTAAGTATTTGCCCAGCACGATCTGCCTGATAGCGATGGGCGATGATGATAATAAATCCATGGTGCCAGTGCGTAACTCCTCGCTGAACAGGCGCATACAAATCATCGGACTGAGCAGCAGCAGCAACATGCCACAGGTCTGAAACACGCCAACGATCACGGTTTCTGTCAGCCCGTACTGCGCCCGGGTGGCCGCTGGCTGCATGAATTGATACAGTAGGGTAAAGAAAAATATGCCCAGCAGGAGTTGCAAAAAGGCCAGGCATAACCAGGCCAGGGGCGATTTGAACAATCTGAGCAATTCGACTCTGGCGATGGTGAAACTGTTGCTCATGCTGATCCGTTGTCCTGGTTTTGTGTCAACTCCATGAAAACAGTCTCCAGAGAGCGATGCTCTGGCGATAATTCACGCAGCCCCCAGCCCTTATTAACGGCCTGCTCGGCCAGCCGAGTGGCGGTATCCTGCCGGCTGTGCCGTATGCGAAAGCGCCGCTGATCCAGCTCCTCCACCTGTTCCACCCCATCCACTGCCTGCAAGGCCTCCGGCGATGGCGGGCGGTCAAAAGCCACAATCAGCGCCCGGCTGCCATCTGCCGCATTCACATCCTGCATTGCCTTATCAAGCACCAGCCGGCCGCGATGGATGATCAGCAGACGGCTACAGGATGATTGTATTTCCTGCAGAATATGGCTGGAGAGGATGACGCTGTGCTGTTCGCCCAATTCAGCAATGAGCTGGCGGATCTCAAGGATCTGGTTGGGGTCAAGGCCAGCCGTTGGCTCATCAAGAATCACCACGGCCGGGGAGTGAATGATCGCCTGGGCGATAGCCACCCGTTGCCGGAACCCCTTGGACAAATTGGCGATCAATCGCCCTCCGCAATCTTCTAGGCCGCAACGAATCTTGCAGTTGAGCTGCGCGCTTTGCAGGCGGTCTGCCCTTAGCTGCCGCAGCCTGCCAGCGAATGACAGGTATTCATCCACGGTCAGGTCGGGGTACAGCGGCGCTGTTTCCGGCAGGTAGCCGATGTGTGTCTTGGCCTGGCGCGCGGCAGTCGACATGGCATGACCGGCAATCGTGATCTCCCCGCTGTTGGCAAAGAGCACGCCGCCCAGCATCCTCATCGTGGTGGATTTGCCCGCCCCGTTGGGGCCGAGCAGCCCTAAAACCTCGCCACGGCCAAGGGTAAAGCTGATGTCACTGACTGCACACACGCCGCCGTAATAACGGCTGACATGGGCGACATTGACAAGCGGGTCATCGTGCATAAATCAATCCAGTGGTGCTGGCGTGTTGCAGATTGCGCCTGTTAAAGCACCCGCCCGGCCAAGGCATTCTTTGAAAAGAACGTCCGGTTGATTCCATTTCCATGATGATAATACTGTCCGGGCGAGAATGAAATGATTTTGAGGATGCGAATATGCCTACTGCCGATAAATTTATTACAGCGTTTAAGCAGGTTCTGCAAGATCGCTACGATGCTGATGCCGAAAAGTTGCTGGCAGCTTATGTACAGAATCGGGCCTGGACAGCCTACATGCTCAGTAATAATAGTGATGATAATGGTGTACTGAAAGACACAGCAGAAAAACTCCGCCAGTTCGATGAGTCGCTACGTTATGGCGTTGAGTGGTATACGATAGATGCTGTGTTTTATGGTGGCGAGAATCTACTGGAGGCGGGAGAGTATCCGTCCAGGCTTTATGCCATCATAGAGCATGAGAACAGCGATGATGTTGGCCATGAAATGTGGAAGTTACTGCATTGGCGTTGCCCGTTAAAAATACTGATCTTCTATGACTGGAATGAAGAGGATAAGAGAACGGAAAATCGGCGTCGCTTTATGCAAAACACCCTCTGTTCGCTGAAAAAAATGCACAGCGCTGTTTCACAGTTTCAAGCCAAGGAGAATGCCGAGTATTTGCTTATTACCGCAAACAGAAAAATGATGATGCCCTGCCTGAGTGGCGTTACACCCTGGACCTTGGTCAGACCATCACCCCAATCCCTTTAAGGATTCCATAGAAACTGCCACAACAGGGTGGATAATAACTCCGTGCAAAAATCAAGGCAGGGCAGGTTTCGCAATACCAGAAACAATTTTTCAATTCTCGCTTTTGACCTATCATAGCGTAACCGGATATGCCCTTGTCCATTTATTTCGAAGCCATGCAAAGCTAAAGGGATTTGAGTTATGTCCGTTACTGATTTATTTAACAGACTGAATGCACCGCTGGCTAATCAAAGATGGTCTTGGGGCAGCGTCCGAGAATCAGATGGCGCTGTCATTTTAAGGGTTTGGCAAGATCGTGGAATCACGCGTGATAATCGCCATTTTGTGATGATCACTCATCATGAAAAATATGAGGGCAAGGAAGATCACCTTGGCTACAAAGAGCGTAATGAGCACGCCGAACTTATTAGAAACGGCAGTAAGTGTTTGATGGTAATGTGCCTTGCTAAAGATGCAGAAGCATCACCAAGGACAATCAAAAGTTTCAATTCCAAGGACATTTTTGTTGGTGGTGAAGTATTAGAACACAATGGCAATACCTGGGTAGAGTTGTTACCTGATAGAATTCCAGTTAAAAAGGCAGTCGCATAAAAAACTGTTCAAGTTGCGCTCCACAAGGTATTCGCTTCAACTGAAAAAGCGCTCGCTGGTATAGGAAAACCCGTCAAGGCTTCTCTGGCTGACATGAGCAAAAATAATGAGAATACGTCAGAACCCCCTGCGCTTAAAAATTACCGTGGCAAATTCATGGTGCGTATCCCGTCAAAAACTCATCGTATGCTTGCCATTCAAGCAGCGAATCCGGGATTAGTCTAAACAGGTCAGTGTCCAGAGAACTGAATTAGCCCACGCAGGCAGCAATAACCACTCTGGCCGGTCAAACCGGGCGGCCTACGCCCCTGTCTGTACACAGACAGGGGCATAAAGAGCTGCGATTACAACCCCGTGCAGCACATGATTAACTATAACAAAAAGGGCAATAGGTGGTGGACTCATACAAACAGTAGACCCTCGCCGCAATCCCGGTTAGCATGTCGGCAGACTAAATCAACCTGCAAGTGGTGCCTGTATGTTTCATGACCTGCCCGTTTGGGCGTATCTGCTGCTCACGCTTTTTCTGACCCATCTCACCATCATCTCGGTCACGGTGTTTTTGCATCGTCACCAGGCCCATCGGGCGCTGGATTTACACCCGTTGATGAGCCATATATTTCGTTTCTGGTTATGGCTGAGCACGGGTATGGTGACGAGAGAATGGGTTGCCGTACACAGAAAACACCATGCCAAAGTGGAGACCGAGGCAGACCCGCACAGCCCGACACAACACGGCATCATCAAGGTGTTGACCGAAGGGACCGAGCTGTATCGCCAGGAGGCCGCCCAACCGGCAACGCTGGAGAAATACGGCCACCAAACCCCGGATGACTGGCTGGAGCGGCACATTTATATCCCGTACAGCAGCTTAGGCATTGGCCTGATGTTGCTGCTCAATGTGGTTTTGTTTGGCGCCCCGGGCCTTACGATATGGGCGGTACAGATGCTCTGGATTCCCTTGTTTGCCGCTGGCGTAATCAACGGCCTGGGTCACTGGTGCGGCTACCGCAATTTTGAATCGGCCGATGCCTCAACCAACATCCTGCCTCTCGGCGTGTTCATCGGCGGCGAAGAGTTGCATAATAACCATCATGCCTTTGCTGGTGCTGCCCGGTTCTCCAACAAATGGTATGAATTTGACCTCGGCTGGTTTTACATCCGTCTGCTGTCTGGCCTTCGCCTGGCGCATGTCAGGCGGCTGGCGCCCGTGCCGCATTTTGACCATGACAAACAGACCATTGATCTGGATACGGTGCAGGCGATCATCAGTAATCGCCTGCATATCATGGCGGTTTATGCCCGGACGGTGGTAGGGCAAGTCTATAAGGAGGAGGCCTCTGCTGCCAGTCGGCGGGCGAGGAGATTACTCCGTCGGGGGCGGCGTTATTTGACCCGGCATGAGTTTTTGCTTGACGCAAACGCCCTGCATAATCTCGAACAGGTGTTTGCCAACAGTGACAGGCTGAGGCAGGTATATGAATTGAAACAACAACTGCAACAGTTATGGCTGCAAAAAAGCGCCACCCGGGAAAGCCTGCTGGGGGATTTGCAGTCCTGGTGTCGGCAGGCCGAGGCAACAGGCATCTGTGCGCTGCAGGAATTTGCCGCCGCTCTTCGTGCCTATACCCGCCCGCCGACACGGCAACCCGCATAAGCCAGGGGCAGCGACCAGGCCGCCGGTACGGCATTTGTGCCGGCTTCCCGCCCCATGTCTTTACCTGCTGGTTTATATGCCGAATGACAACATCAGGGCGTGCGCCAATATTTCCATGCCTCAGCATAGCGCATAACATGCCGCCGGTATGCACATGATGCCGCCAGCCAACGACAACGTGCTTAACAATATCCACACCGCCGTGCTGGTGTTCAACCGGGAGCTTGGCCTGTTAGACATCAACACCGCTGGCGAGAACCTGCTTTCCCTCAGCCAGCGCCAGGCCTGTGGTCACAATGCCTATGCGCTGCTGCCGCACGCCACAGTGCTGGTTGACAATATCCAGCGTGCCATCACCACTGGCCAGCCGTACATGGAGTGGAGCCTGGAGTTGAGCCTGGCGGCCAACCGGTTGCTGACCGTGGATTGTATGGTGACGCCCGTGCTGGAGGATCAACAGTGCAATCAGGTCATCCTGGAGATCATTGATGCAGATTCTCACTCCAGGGTGATGCGGGAGGCACGGCTGACGGCGGTACATGAGGCCGCCCGCAAGTCTGTCAGCGGCATGGCACATGAAATCAAGAATCCGCTGGGGGCGTTACGGGGTGCTGCCCAGCTATTGCAAAGCGAGTTGACGGATGCGGCATTGAGGGAATACACCCGCATCATCATCAGCGAAGCCGATCGTCTGCAGAGCCTGGTGGATCGGATGCTGGCGCCCTCGGTCAAGCGCCGGATTGCGCCCGTGAACATCCACGAAGTGCTGGAATATGTTTGTCATCTGATCAGCACGGAAGGTGAGCCGGGGCTGAAGATTGTGCGTGACTATGATCCGAGCCTGCCGCTGTTGGACGCTGACCGGGGACACTTGATTCAGGTGATAATGAACATCATGCAGAACGCCCGGCAGGCGGTTGACCGGCGGGGCCGCATTCTGATCAAAACGCGCATCAGGCGATGTTGCACAATAAGACAGAAAACCTGGAAGCTGGTCGTGGTGATAGAGCTTGTGGATGACGGCCCGGGCGTGCCGGAGGAGATCAGCGAGCAGATATTCTACCCCATGGTAACCGGCCGGGCCGAGGGCACCGGGCTGGGTTTATCGATTGCACAATCGCTGGTGCATTCGCATGGCGGGGCGATTGAATATGAGCGGCTGGACGGGCAAAGCTGCTTTCGGGTGTCGTTGCCGGTGGGCTGTGTGCATGAGAACTGAGCAAACCATCTGGGTCGTTGATGACGATAAATCGATCCGCTGGGTGCTGGAGAAGGCGCTGGCGAGGCAGCAGTTGGCGAGCCGCTGCTTTGCGAACGCCTCAAGCCTGCTAACCCGGCTGAAGGCCGAGCGTCCGGCGGCGATCATCTCCGATATCCGTATGCCCGGTATGGATGGCCTTGGCCTGTTGCGGCAGATAAAAACAGACTATCCGAATATCCCGGTGATTATCATGACGGCCTATGCTGATCTGGAGCGGGCGGTATCTGCATTTCAAGGCGGTGCTTATGAGTATGTGCCCAAGCCATTTGATGTGGATGAGCTGATGGCGCTGGTAGCAAAGACCTTGCAACAACGGCTGCCAAAAGACAAGGCGGCCACGGCCAGGGAAGATCGGGCGGCTGATATTATCGGCTCGGCCCCGTCCATGCAGCAGGTCTTTCGCGCCATAGCCAGATTGTCCAGTTCCAACCTGACGGTGTTGATCACCGGCGAATCCGGCACCGGCAAGGAGTTGGTGGCCGCCGCCCTGCACAAACACAGCGCCCGCCGCCCCGCCCCGTTCATCGCCTTGAACACGGCGGCCATACCGAGAGACCTGCTGGAGTCAGAGTTGTTCGGGCATGAAAAAGGCGCCTTTACCAGCGCAGACAGTCAACGTCCCGGCCGCTTTGAGCAGGCCGATGGCGGCACCCTGTTCTTAGATGAGATAGGCGACATGCCGGCGGACTTGCAAACGCGGTTTTTACGGGTGCTGGCCGATGGCGAATTTTACCGCATCGGCGGACGTACACCGATTAAGGCGAATGTGCGGGTAGTTGCGGCAACGCACCAGAATCTGGAACAGCGCGTTAAGGACGGCCTGTTTCGAGAAGACCTGTTTCATCGTCTGAATGTTATTCGTGTGCACCTGCCGGCCCTGCGAGAGCGGCGTGAGGACATTCCGGCGCTGGTGACGCACTTCCTGCAACGTGCTGTTGAGGAGTTGGGAGGCGAAGCCAAGATCATG
Source organism: Gammaproteobacteria bacterium (assembly GCA_963422205.2). Taxonomy (GTDB): domain Bacteria; phylum Pseudomonadota; class Gammaproteobacteria; order Eutrophobiales; family Eutrophobiaceae; genus CAXMWX01. The sequence continues at coordinate 136,742 of CAXMWX010000009.1, forward strand.
CTGAAGCCGACAATGGCACACCTGATGACGCTGGGCTGGCCGGGCAATGTGCGGCAGTTGGAAAACTTCTGCCGCTGGGTCACGGTGATGGCACCGGGCAATGAGATACACCTCGGCGATTTGCCGCCGGAGTTGGAAAAACCAGCGGCTGCCGACCGGGAATCGCCACTCCCGGAGGGTGCCGATTGGGAGTCGCCACTCCGGCGATATGTGAGCACCAGCCTGATAAACGGCGAGCAGGCTATTCTGCGTGATGTTATACCGCGGGTTGAGCAGATCATGATCGAACAGGCAATGCAGCAGTCCGGCGGGCACAAGCAGGAGGCGGCAAAACTGCTTGGCTGGGGACGCAATACGCTGGCCCGCAAGCTGCGGATGCTGGGCACGAAGCGGTAGATGGCGGCTTAAAATTTACCCCCGGAGAGACGTCTGGCCGGCTAAGGATGCGCTACAACCAGCCGGCGGCCTGCACAGCATAATAGGTCAGGATGGCATCCGCCCCGGAACGCTTGCAGGCGGTGAGGGTCTCCAGCACGGTTTGCTTCTCATCCAGCCAGCCAGCCATCGCGGCGCTTTTTAACATGCTGTACTCGCCGCTGACATGATACAGGCAGGTTGGCATACCGAATGCCTGTTTAATTCGATAGAGAACATCCAAATAGGGGATCCCCGGTTTTACCATGACCAGGTCGGCCCCTTCCTGTATGTCCAGCGCCACTTCCCGCAGCGCCTCATCGCTGTTGGCCGGGTCCATCTGGTAGGTTTCCTTGCCGCTCATGCCAAGCGTGCCGGACGAGCCGATGGCATCCCGAAAAGGGCCATAAAACGCCGAGGCATATTTCGCCGAGTAGGCCATGATGCGGGTATTTGCATGGCCTTCGCTCTCCAGTGCCTGGCGTATCGCCCCCACCCGGCCGTCCATCATGTCGGAAGGGGCGATGATGTCAATGCCGGCCTCGGCCTGTGAGAGGGCCTGTTTGACCAGCACATCCAGGGTGATGTCGTTGGCCACATAACCGTTCTCATCCAGCAGACCATCCTGGCCGTGGCTGGTGAAGGGATCCAGGGCAACATCGGCGATCAGCCCTAACTCCGGCACACGGTCTTTCAGCGCCTTGATCGCCGTTTGGATCAAGCCCGCATCATTCCACGCCTCGCTGGCAGCGGCGCTTTTTTTGATCGCCGGCACGACCGGGAACAACGCCATCGCCGGGATGCCCAGAGCCAGCACGCGTTTTGCCTCATCCAGCAGGACATCCACGCTTAACCGTGTTATGCCGGGCATGGAGGGTATCGGTTCACGCCGCCCGTTGCCTTCAATGATGAATGCCGGGTAGATCAGATCGGCCGGCGTCAGCACAGTCTCCCGCAGCAGCGCCCGGCTGAAGCGGTGTTCACGCATACGGCGCATACGCATGGCGGGGAACTCGGCGATGGATTCGGCGGGCATGTCTCTCTCTGCGATGTTTTTCAAACAGTGCTGTCAATTTGTAGTCTAATATTCCCATGAATTGGCTGATCGACCAAGAGGCAATCATTCGCCTGGGCTGTTTTACTGCCGTATTGTTCGGCATGTTTGCCTGGGAGGCCGTGCTGCCGCGGCGAGAATTAACGCCCGGCCATAAAAAAAGGCAGGTGACGAATTTATTGCTGGTCTTTATCAACACCTCTCTGGTGCGCCTGTTGCCCGGGTTTGCTGCCGTGGCTGTGGCATTGCAGGCAGAACAACAGGCCACAGGCGTGTTATACCTGCTGCATCTGCCTTTCTGGCTGGAGGCCATCGTGGCTTTTGTGCTGCTTGATCTGGCTATTTACGGTCAACATGTCGCCTTCCACAAGGCGCCCTGGCTGTGGCGTTTGCACCGGGTACACCATACCGACCACGCCTTTGATGTCACCACGGGGGTGCGCTTTCACCCGCTGGAGATCCTGCTGTCGATGCTGATTAAAATGGCGGTGGTGATTTTGCTCGGCGCCCCGCCAGGCGTGGTGATTGCCTTTGAGATCATCTTAAATGCAACTTCCCTGTTCAACCACGGCAATGTACGCATCAGTCTGCCGCTTGAGCGGATTATCCGCACCCTCATTGTAACGCCAGACATGCACCGGGTGCATCATTCGGTCAATCGTCCTGAGACTGACAGCAATTTCGGGTTTAATTTTTCCTGTTGGGACCGGTTGTTTGGCACCTATCGGGCCGAGCCTCTGGGCGGTCATGAGGCGATGCAGATAGGGCTACAGGAGTTCAGGGGGACGGATACGGCCAATATTTTCAGCCTGTTGCGGCAGCCTTTCAAGGCGATAAACACTATCAGCGTCAAGCCAGAGTAGACATAGACCATCGCCTGCACGCATCAGGGTTGTGGCAGTGTCTTGACCGTGCCTTCAATCCACGCTTCCACTTCCGCTGTGAGTCGCCTGGCACTTTTACCGGCCACGGCGATGGGCTGGCCGATGACCATGTTGATCACGCCGGCCTGTTTGGTGAAGCTGCTGCGGGGCCAGAAGTGGCCGGCATTATGGGCGACCGGCACGATCGGATAACCGGATTTCGCCGCCAGCATGGCCCCGCCCGCCTGATAGGTTTGGCGCTTGCCCGGCGGTGTGCGTGTGCCTTCAGGAAAGATCACCACACACAGGCCACGGTGTAATTTTTCACTGCCCTCACGCAGCAGTTGTTTCAGTGCATGCACTGCCGAGCCCCGGTCAATGGCAATCGGCTGCATACTCGCCAGGCCCCAGCCATAGATGGGGATCCATAATAACTCACGCTTCAGGATCCAGGCCTGGGCGGGGAAGATGAGCTGAATGGCCAGCGTCTCCCAGGCCGACTGGTGTTTGCACATGATAATGTAAGGCGCCCTGGGTATGTTTCCCCGGCCGCTGATGTTGGCATCAAGCCGACAGGTGATCTTCAACCACCATAGATTAAACCGCGCCCAGTTAGCGATAATCCCGAAGCGCCTGGGGTAGGGGATGGGCAGCAGCAGCAGCGAAACCGGCACCATGATCATGGTGGCGAGGGCCATGCCGGTGTAGAACAGCAGGGCGCGTAGAGACAGCATCATGTTCAGCATTGCTCCAGGATAGATGCCGCCGCAGCGGCCAGATCGTCATACACGGGAACTGCATCAGCGATCACGCCTCGTTCAAGCTCGGCCTGGCCCTTGCCGGTTCTGACCAGGACGGGTTTTGCCTTGATTGCCTGTGCGGCCTGTATGTCTGTTAGCTTATCGCCGATAAAATACACATGCTGCAACGACACACGCAGGCGGTCACTGATATCCTCCAGCAGGCCGGTTGCCGGTTTGCGACAGCCACAGCCCGCCCCGGCGGCATGGGGGCAGAAAAATATCGCTTCGATCACGCCGCCGTATTGTGCAAGATGCGTCAGCATCCTCTGGTGAATCCGGTGCAAGTCCTCAATAGATAAGATGCCGAGCGCCAGTGCCGACTGGTTGCTGACCACCACGATGCGGTAGCCGTTCAGGGACAGGTGGGCGATCGCTTGCAGGCTGCCGGGAATGGCCTCCCATTGTTGCTCTGAGGTGATGTAATCGTCCGAGTCGTGATTAATCACGCCATCACGATCCAGAATAATCAGACTCATCGTTATGTGTTACAGGCGGGCGATATCGGCGGTGGTGATGAACATGTCGGCCAGATTTTTTAACAGGGCGAGGCGGTTTGCTCGCAGTTGCTGATTCTCGCTCATGACCATCACCTCATCAAAAAACGCATCGACACTGTCCCGCAAACCGGCCAGTCTGTTCAAGACCTGTGGGTAATCTGCTGCCTCCAGCAGGGGGGTGCAGGTGTGTTGTGCTGTGCGTAAGTCATTCGCCAACCGTTGTTCTGCCGGCTCCTGCAATAATGCTGCATCAATTTCATTTCTGCTAGTATCGGCCTGTTTGAGGATATTGGCGATGCGCTTGTGTGCGGCTGTCAGGCTTGCCGCTTCGGGCCTCTGGCTGAACTCGGTCACGGCAATAAGGCGTTTGTGAAGATCCCAGGGCCGGGTCGGCTGCACGGCCAGCACGGCATCAAATACCCCCGGTGCGGTTCCCTTGTCGAGATAATAGCGCCGCAATCGCTCCAGCATAAACGGCAACACCGCATCTGTCGCCGCTGCCGCATTGACGGCTGCCGGAAAGCCATTTGCGGCCGCCTCAATACACTGGTGCAGATCGAGTTCCAGCTCACGTTCAATGATGATACGAAGGCTGCCAATAGCGGCACGCCGAAGACCGAACGGGTCTTTCTCACCGCTGGGCATTTTGCCGATGGCGAACATGCCAACGATCGTATCCAGCCGGTCGGCCAGCGCCAGGATCTGCCCGATCTTGCTGGCGGGGCAGGGCATCGCCGGCAAAACGTGGCCGGTATTGCTCATCCAGGGCAACCGCCACGGCCTCATCTTCACCGCTCAAGCGGGCGTAGCAGCGGCCCATCACGCCTTGCAGCCGGGGAAATTCTGCCACCATCCGGGTTAAGAGATCACACTTGCTTAACAGTGCCGCCCGCTCAACACATCGATTATCAACCCCCAGGGAGGTGGCAAGCTGAACCGCCAGCCCGGCAATGCGCCGGGTTTTCTGCTGCAAGTTACCCAGCTTTTGCTCGAAGATAACCTGCTCCAGCCCGGCCATATACTCGTGCAGTTTTTGTTTGCTGTCCTGCTGCCAGAAAAAGGCGGCATCACTTAGCCGGGGGCGGATCACCTTCTCATTGCCCCTGGCGATTTGCTCGGCTGCCTTACTGTCGATATTGGCGATACAGATAAATTTTTCGCTCAGCCTGCCGTGGCGGTCACGGCAGGGAAAATATTTTTGCTGATCCTGCATACAGGCGATCAGCACCTCTTCGGGTAATTGCAGAAACTTAACATCAAATGAAGCCAGCACCGCCACCGGCCACTCAAGCAGGGCGGTTACCTCATCCAGCAGCGCCGGATCAACCACCGCATCAAGCCCGGCCTCTGTGGCCTTCTGGTGAATGAGCTGCCGAATCCGCTGTTGCCGTTCAGTAAATGCGGCGATAACCCGACCCGGCGCATATAGCTTTGTGGCATATTCGTCTGTGTTTGCCAGGTTGATCGCCGCCGGATGATGGAACCGATGCCCGTAAGTCTGGTTTGATGCCCTCGTGCCGAGAATCTCGCAAGCCACCGCCTCAGCCCCAAACATGACCAGCGACCAATGCACCGGCCGCACAAATTCCACCTCGCCCTCGCCCCAGCGCATGCGTTTTGGCACGGGCAAGGCGTGCAATGCGCTGTTGATGATGCTCGCCAGCAGGGCGGTGGTCTCCTGCCCGGGCCGCTGCTGCCTGTGCACCAGCCACTCGCCCTTATCGGTCTTCATGCTCTTTAGCGCAGTCACGGCGATGCCACAGGCATGTGCAAACCCCATCGCCGCCCGGGTGGGCTTGCCGTCTTTATCATAGGCTGCCTGCAAGGCCGGGCCTCGCTTCTGCACCTCGGTATCAGCCTGTCTTGTCTGCACGGCACGGAAGATCACGGCCAGGCGTCTTGGCGTTGCGAACCAGATCATCTCTCCATGTCGCAGCCGCTGTTTGGTCAAGCCCGATTCTATCCCCTCGGCAAAGGCGAGCCCCAGAGGCTTTAACGCCCTGGGTGGTAATTCTTCGGTGCCGATTTCCACCAGCAGGTCTTTGGTGCTTGTCATGCCGGCTGGCCCTCACTGCACAGCGGGAAACCCAGCTGCTTGCGTTTATCGAAATACGCCTGTGCCACAGCACCTGCCAGGGTACGCACCTGCAAGATAAAGCGTTGTCTTTCGGTGACGGAAATGGCGCAACGGGCATCCAGCAGGTTAAATGTGTGTGATGCTTTTAATACCATCTCATACGCTGGCAGCGGCAGGTTTTGATCAAGCAATAACTTACATTGCTGTTCATACTCATCAAAATGGCGGAACAGCATCGCCGTGTCGGCCTGTTCAAAATTATAGGCCGACATCTCAACTTCATTTTGATGATGCACATCAGCATAGGTGATGCTCTGCTGGCCCCTGGTCGTCCAGAGCAGATCATAGACGCTGTCCTTGTCCTGCAAATACATGGCGATGCGCTCCAGGCCGTAAGTCAACTCGCCGGAGACCGGTCGGCATTCCAATCCGCCCACTTGCTGGAAATAGGTAAACTGGCTGATCTCCATGCCGTTTAACCAGACTTCCCAGCCCAGCCCCCAGGCGCCCAGCGTGGGTGATTCCCAGTCATCCTCAACAAAACGAATGTCATGCAGCAGGGGGTCAATGCCCAGCGCCCGCAAAGAGTTCAGATAATGTTCCTGGATAGCCATCGGCGAGGGCTTTAACAGCACCTGGAACTGATAGTAATGTTGCAGCCGATTCGGATTATCCCCGTAACGACCGTCAGCGGGACGCCGTGATGGCTGCACGTATGCCGCCTGCCAGGGCTCCGGCCCGACAGCGTGCAGAAAGGTTGCCGGATGGAAAGTGCCGGCACCGACTTCCAGGTCCAGCGGTTGCTGGATGATGCAGCCCTGCTCAGACCAGTAAGCCTGCAACGTGAAAATCAATTCCTGAAATGTCATCAGCTATCTGAAATGCTTGGCATTTATCCGCCGCCGAGTATAACGATTAATGCGGGTTATGGGTATGTGTGTGACTGGCATGGCGGTGACTGGAATCACGCCTGTGCCTATGAGGTCGGTTCGTATGACCGCCATCTGTTAGCGGTAAAGCGCTGTCTTATCCTGGCGTGTTGGACGGATGTTTTTCAGTCTCGGCAAGGGTGTCAGTATGATCCTTCATGGCCTGTTGCAACACAAGGATAATATCGTTAAGTGGCGAGGGTAATGCAGGAGATGGTTGTACGCCCTGGGGGCAGGGTCGATGTGCAGGCTGGGCGCGCTGGAGGGTTAAGGTAGCTTTTTCTATTCCTCGGCCTCATCCTTGTCATGAGTTAGGTCATCTAAGGTTTTGGTGAATAGATCTGTCTTGTGTTGTGGCAGGACATACCCCCAACCGGCAACGGCTTGTTGCAGTTGCTCTGCCTGTTCAATGATACTCAACTCATCGGTATCCGTTTGTTCGGCAGTCTCGGCAACGGGCGCTGCCGTGACAGAGAATAAGGTGTAGAATTGCTCTTCCTGCTGCACCACCTGCCCATGTACGGCAAGCCCGTTAAACGTATTCACAGTAAAGCTGGCAACCTCGCTGGCCTGTTGCAGATTGCTCTCACGCCTGACTGCCTCGGCAAACACGCCTTCCAGCAGCGTACCCATCTGGCTGATCATGACATCGGCCTGGGCGCCCCTTCCGGCGGGAATATTTGCCAGCATCAGATCAGCGTTTGCATCACTGCGGGTTAGTTCAATGGGCGGCTTGCCGGCCGGTGCTATCCGAATGGACTTGACCTCCCGGCTGTTGATATCCAGCACGTTTTTATCAAACCAGTCAGCTGGCTTGGCGGAGACTGCCACACTCCCAAGCACCAGCAATGCCTGTTTGCTGTCGGGATGACGCACATACAAACCGGGTCGGTCGGCTGGCGACTTGCTGTGCCGGGCATCGCCAATGATCAAGCTGGCCACGGGTGTACCCGCCGCAGCGAATGTCAACCGGTGTGAACGGGCCCCGGCGTCCGTAATATCCTCAACGCCCAGCCGATTGTAAAGCGCCGGGTTAGAGGTTTTCTCTGCTAACAGCCTTAAATCAGCGACGGCCACCACCGTTTGTTTGACCTTGTCAAATTGGGCGGGGTAGTTGTCGGCCTGTTCGATCACCCAGGTGCCGTCCTGTTTTTTAATATCAATCTGTGCCTCTGCGCTGGCAATACGAAGCTGATCGATCGTGTTGATCGCATCGCCCAAATCGGGCAGCAGCAGCGGGCTGGCATGGCTGGTTTGAGGCGCCCGCTGCTGGCTGATATACAGTGCGGCAATGAGCAGCACCAGCGTGATAGCCGCGAAAATAGCAAAAGACGGTTTTTTCATGCCAGCTACCCCATGCGGCGTGAACGGAATATTCCCAGCACGATGGCAAAGAGGATGATCATCAAAGGCAGCAAGGCGATGTTGAAGAACTTCAACTGTGCGCCCAGGCGATCAATATTTTTTTGCAGCTCATGTTGCACGGCGCGTAATTCCTTGCGGGTTTTCACCTGTTCCAGGCGGAAGTTTTCAATCGCCCGCTGCTGTGCCGGCGAGAGCAGCAAATCGCCCTCACCCCGCTCTTGTTGCAACTCGACGATCTTGCGCTCGGTCTCATCCAGCCGGGCCTGCAACTGCTGCTCTTGGTCACGGAATTGCCGCTCTGCCTCTCGACGAATGGCTTCGACTTTGGTAAATGGTCGGGAGAACTCGCCCCGGCTACGCAGGCTTATCAGGTCGGTATTGCCAGCCAGATTTTCCAGGGCATTGATCACAAAGTCGCCGTTGTTGGCGATGGTCTGCGGAATGTCGATGCCGAAGAAATTTTGCCGCCGGGTCCAGAATATATCGGCCAGGATATCTGTATCGGCCACCAGGATAACATTCAACTCGCCTTGGGTGGCCTGATCGCTGGCTGGCGGGGCGGCGGCATCCTCGTCTGTTACAAGGCCGTCCGGGTAGGCGGTTTGCGCTGTGCCATTGAGCCGCACGGCCAAGGTCTGCTGTTGATTGGCAGCGGCAAAGGCGGCCAGCATCACGTTCGGGTCGCGCTGGAATAGCACCAGATCACGCTCCATCGGCATGGATTGTGCGGATGACTGGATCAGCGGCGTGAATTCCAGCGCTGATCCTTCCTGCTGTTCGATAATGCCCGCCGTGCCTACATGGATCAGCTTCAACTCGCTGGTGCTGAAATCATCGGCGCTGAGAAACGCCTCAGTGATCCGCAGCCAGGGCAGGTAATTGGCCTCCACCGGCCCGCGCTGGCTGCTGGTCTGAACGCGCATGGCCAGTTGAGCATCGGCGGCGATCTTGTCGCTTGCCATGCTGATGCCCCAGGCATCCAGCAATACGTTCAGATCCGAGCTTAACTCCGGCATGACAAACGGGTTGGCCGGGTCTGCCTGGGTGGCATCGGCCTCGGCCAGCGGGTCAACAAAGATCAGCCCCTTGCCGCCAGTGAGCAGGTATTGGTCGATGGCATACAGCGTCTCTTGCGTCAGTTCTTTGGGGTGTACCAGCATCAGCACATCCACATCAGCTGCTATCTCGGTCAGCTCCGTCCCCAGATCGCGTACCGTAAAAAACTCGCGCATCACATCGACTATGGCCCAGGGCTGGCTGGTGCCTGTGGCCGGGTCACCAAACAGGGGCAGGCGGCTGATGACGCCCACCACGCGCTTGTCCGGGTTGGCCAGGTTGTAGATCAATTTGGTGATGTCATACTCCAGTGCCGCCTCCCGTGTTGCCTGAAAAAAAGCAATGATGGCCTCATCGTCGGTTGCATTGCTGCCGACCAGGCCAAAGTAGGCACGATCGCCGGCGGCATTGACAGAGACGCCCTGCAGGCCGCTGGCAACCGCCTGATCTTCCTGTTCGGAGAATGGCTCCGGATCAATGATGCTGAGTCGGATAGCCCCACCAGATTTGGCGGCAAACTCCTCCAGCAAATCGCGCACGCGGTTACCGTAGTTGCGTAACTGTGGCAAGTCGGCCAGCAACTTGGCGGAGAAATAAAAATCCAGGGTGACCGGCTCATCCAGCGCGGTGATGATATTCACGCTGCCCTGGGATAAGGTGAACAGGCGGTTTTCGGTGAGATCGATACGCAGGCTGGTGAAAACGGCATTGGCGATGATGATGATCGCCAGCGCCAATACGCCGGCCAGCAGCAGCCCGGTGCCAGAGATGATCTGTCGATTGTGCATGTCTAGCTCGCCTTTTGGTGTTCGATAACAACGACAGTGGCATAGAGCCAAAAAGCAATGAATACGATGTAGTAGATTATGTCGCGAATATCGATCACTCCTTGTTTGATCGATTCGAAATGGGTCAGAAAACTGAGTGAGGCGATCGCATCAATAAGTGCCTGTGGTGCCCAGCCCTGAAAATAATCCAGCACCAGCGGGAAGCCACTTAGGATGAACAGAAAGCAGATCATGACGCTGATGACAAAGGCGATCACCTGGCTTTTGGTGGTGGCAGAGATGCAGGAGCCAACGGCCAGAGAGCCGCCGGCCAGCAACAGGCTGCCGATATAGCCGGCAACGATGACCGTGTTGTCCGGATCGCCCAGGGTGTTTACGGTAATCCAGATCGGAAAAGTCAGCGCCAGGGCAATGGCACTGCAACACCAGGCGGCAAGAAATTTGCCCAGCACCGCTTCAATGATGGAGACCGGCAGCGTCATCAGCAATTCAATCGTGCCGCTCTTTCTCTCCTCAGACCAAAGCCGCATGGCAATGGCCGGGATCAGGAACAGATACAGCCAGGGATGAAAGCGGAAAAACGGCTCCAGATCGGCCTGGCCGCGCTCATAAAATGCCCCCAGATTGAAGGTGAATATGCCGTTGAGCAACAGGAAGATAACGATAAACACATAGGCCAGCGGCGTGGAAAAATAGCCGTACAACTCACGCTTTAACACCGCCTTGATGTTATTCATGCTCATGATTGCCCTGATGTCCCCTGGCTTTGATAAAATTCGCTGGTCAGTTGGCGGAAGGCATCGTCAATATCATGGGCTGCTGACCGCTTGCGTAACTCGGCCGGTGTGCCATCAAACAGTAATTGCCCGGCGGCGATGATAATCGCCCGGCTGCACACCGCATCCACTTCTTCCAGGACATGGGTGGAGATAATAATGGCCTTCTTGGCCGCCATACGCTGTATCAGCCGGCGTACTTCGTGTTTTTGATTCGGGTCCAGGCCATCGGTGGGCTCGTCCATGATCAGCACATTCGGATCATGCAGCAGGGCCTGGGCGATACCCACCCGCCGTTTATACCCTTTGGACAGGGTCTCAATGGTTTGTTGCAGTACAGATTCGATGTTGATCAACTGCACCACGTGTTCAATGCACTTATGTTTTTCCGCCCCACTGAAGCCACGGACTTCGGCAATAAAGTTCAGAAAACTGCTGACTGTCATCTCGGCATAGGCGGGCGCCCCCTCTGGCAGATAGCCAATGGCGGCCTTGACCGCCAGCGGCGAGTCAGTGACGGCATGACCGTTGACCAACACAGTACCGGCCGTTGGCGCCAGAAAGCCGCTGATCATCTTCATGGTGGTGGATTTGCCAGCACCGTTAGGGCCGAGAAAACCCAGCACCTCGCCATGTTGTACGGAAAAAGAAATTTCCTTTACCGCATGGATAGGGCCGAAGCGTTTATCCAACGCCTTAACCTCGATTGCAGGGGCAGTATTTTCCGATGTCATTGCAAAAGTCAGTCAGTTACTTGTCCGCCAGCCAACCCATTCGCCGGCTGGCCGTTAAGCAGATAAGGGCCGGGCAGCCAATCTGTCGGGCGGCGCTATTCTCCATAAAACAACGTTGCCGTCAACCGTGGCCAACCTGGATAGTCAGATGCCCGGTGTTAAGTTTTAGTTCCTTTCAAGCGGTATACCGAGGAGCTGTCCTCATCGCCTCTGCCCTGTTCAATCAATGCCTTGTAATCGGCCATGGCAATCTCGGTTATCGGCAGTGCATTAATGCCTGCCCTGCTCGCCATTTGCTTGCAGATAGTCAAGTCTTTAAGGTGCAGATTGACCTTAAAACCCGGTGGAAAGGCTTCGTTGATCATGAACTCGCTGCGGTTATCCAGCACCCAGTTGGCCGCCGCCCCGCCCGATACCACCTCAACCACCTTCGCCAGGTCCAGCCCGACCGTCTTGCCAAAGGCCAGGGCTTCGGCCACAGACTCATACAGGCCGGCACATATAATTTGATTGACGGCCTTGCATGCCTGACCACTGCCCGTTGGCCCGATCAGCGTGATACGGCGGGCGATGGCGCCCAGGGTATCTTCAGCCGCCGCCAGGGTGGTCGCCTCGCCGCCGACCATCATGGCGAGTGTGCCCTGCCTTGCCCCTTCCACACCGCCAGAGACCGGGCAGTCCAGGAATTTTGCCTGTTTTTCGCTTAACAGGGCGGCCGCCTTAATCGCCGTCTCGGCACTGACGGTAGAGGTATCTGCCACGATGCTGCCCGCCGGTATGCCCGGCAACAGGGCGGCCACCACCTCCAGCACATCCTCATCCCGTGGCAGGCTGGTTATAATGAGTTCGCAATATCTCGCCAACTCGGCCACTGTCCCGGTACTGCTGGCTGCCGTGGCAGCGGCAATCGCATCGGCCTTGCTTTGCGTACGGTTCCATATCTTGTGCAGGTGTCCGGCCTTGTCGAGATTCATCGCCATGCCCGCGCCCATCGCACCCAAACCGATAAGCCCGGCCTTCATCGCTGTTCTCTTGAATACATCAAAAGATGCACAGGGTCTACCGGAGAGCGTGAGGTCATCTGTTGTTGCCAGCAGCCTGGAAATGCCGGGCCAGCACCTCGGCCACACAGCAGGTGAGTTTTTTTGCGGTGGGAAGATGCAGGAACTCATTCGGCCCGTGGGCGTTGGAATGCGGGCCGAGCACACCGGTGATCATAAATTGTGCGGTCGGAAATCGCTCCCCCAGCATACTCATAAACGGAATCGAGCCGCCCTCGCCCATCTGCATCGCCGGCTTGCCGAAGTAATTCAGTGAGGCGTGATTGACTGCCTTCTCCAGCCAGTCAGCCATGGGCGGTGCGTGCCAGCCGCTGGCCTCCCAGTCCGGCTTGAAAGTCACCCTGGCGCCACAGGGCGGGTCATATTCCAGCATGGCCTGTAATTTCTTCAGCGCCCGTCTGGCATTGCAGGTGGGCGGCAGACGCAGGGAGACCTTGACCGCCGTGAAGGGCTGCAATACATTGCCCGCATCGATAATGGCAGGCAGACCATCGGCACCGGTGATCGACAGGGCAGGCCGCCAGGTACGGTTAAGGATCAATTCTGCCGGGTCACTCTCATCGGGCTGCACATCCGCCAGAAAGGGAAATTTACGGTACACATTCTTGTTCAGTACCGCCGCCGCCAGCCTGGCCTGCTCAATGCGATGCTCAGGAATGGGCGTGTTAAATCCCGGATCCGTGATGACGCCACTGGCCGCATCGTCAATCCGCCCCAGTATCTTGCGGAGGATACGAAAGCTGGAAGGCACGACACCGCTGGCATCACCGGAGTGAACGCCTTCTTTCAGCACCTGTACTTTAAGCTCACCGCCGATCAGGCCGCGCAAGGACGTGGTACACCAGAGTTGTTCATAGTTGCCGCAGCCAGAATCGAGACAAATGATGAGATCAGGCTGGCCGATGCGCTCAGACAAGGCATCAATGTAATAGGGCAGATCGTAGCTGCCGCTCTCCTCACAGGCTTCAATGATGATGATACAACGGGCATGCGGGAGCCCCTGTTTTTTTAAGGTGTTGACAGCCGTCAGACAAGAGAAAATGGCATACCCATCATCGGCACCGCCACGCCCATAGAGCCGGTCGCCCTCCAGCACCGGCTTCCAGGGGCCGAGGTCTTCACGCCAGCCGGTCATCTCCGGCTGCTTGTCAAGATGGCCATACAGCAACACAGTCTCTGCCGACTCGCCCGGGATCTCGATAAAAAGCAAAGGCGTCCGACCGGGCAGGCGCACAACATCCAGTTGCATGCCCTCAATCTGCTGTCGCTCGATCCAATCAGCAAACTGCACCACCACCGCCTCCATGAAACCGTTGGCCTGCCAGTCGGGATCAAATGCGGGTGATTTATTCGGGACTTTGATGTACTCGGTCAACTCACCGATGATGCTGGACTGCCAGATGTCTTCGCAATAATCCGTGGCTTTTCCTGAGTCAAGCATGAACGCCCCTGCTGTTTTTCGTAGCCCGCATCAGTATCACTTCGTTAGCGTAGAAGGCATCTTTAGAATATTTTGTTTCTTAATAATCCCCAAGTAATCCCTGAGCCTGCATTTGCGACCGCAGCACCTGGTGTGGTGTCTCCAGTCAATATGCCGTTGTGATGGCATAATTACTCTACAGTATACCTGCCGCTTGAGTTAATGTAGAAAACCGCGTCATTCTCAACATACACGTGATGTTCACCTTTGCTTGCCGAGCTGAAGAAGCTGCCTGGCGATAACAGGGTTTTGGTTTTTTCATTATTCCATTGATGGGTGGCTTTACCGCTCACCAATACGGCTTTTAACCCCTTATCGTTTCTGATGCTACCCTTAAAATTCGCTGGCAGTTTAACAAAGCTGCCATTAGCCAAGTCAGATCTGCCCCACAGCCAGGCTATTTTAACCTGGCTTCTCTTTAGCCATTTCACATCTTGAGCATCGAGCCAGACCAGGTTGCGTTCAGCCATGTTGATTGGCAGCTCGCCGCTATCGAACGCCCTCTCCGCCGGCAGGACAAGATAGGGGCCACTGTCGATTTCCAGGTAAATGAGGTTATCCTGTCCATCGGCTGCTGTTATGTGGTTTGCGCCCGCCGGTTGAGTCCAAAATGAGCCGGTTGGCAACCACATTTTTTCTGCTGCCGGGTCGTCATTATGTATTAATCCTTTGATCACGACAGCCCGGTAAGTGATGTTGTGAATATGCGGTGGCGAAGAGAACCCTTTGTTAAATTTCACCAACATCCCTGTGGCTGTATCCTGAGTGGGATCTCCCCATAGGGCGGCTGCTCTTGGGCTTGCATCACCTCTCGGCGGGTTGAGTAGGTCCCACTCGATATTGGCCTCAGTAATGATTACGTGATCATCCGCCTTTAAGGCCAATGCCGTCATACCCAGTGCCAATGCAAATACAGCGCACTTTAACTTATTCATGCCCACGGCTTTTAGTCACGTTCAGAACCATACATTATGGTCCGCTATTTAACCCTGGATTTGAGCATCGCCAGCAGCGCATGATTATGCCGCCTTCAGCTCAGTACGCATAAGGGCATGAACACGGCGGGCTTCCTGGTGTATGTAGCTGTCTCGGTGGGTTCGTCGAACACAGTAGTGCGTGAGTGAACCATCGTATAGCTTACCCACCACGCTGCCTGCCTTCTTCCCCAGCGTGATAAGCGCGCAAGGGGCAAGCAATTCAATCGTAGGGGCAACGATCCTGGCCCAGGCCGTCCGGCGCACGGCAGCTGGCGGCATTCGATCTGCGCGGGTTCTGTAAGGAACAACGTTCATATAGGCAACCTCATCGATCGTTACTCGGCCGCCTCCAGGGTCGGCGATAAAATTCGCCAGAGGTTCCATTCCATGACCACTTTCTTGAAGGCAGCATTCAACGCCTCGAATCTTATCTCGCCATTTTGCTCATCTGCGCCCTTGAAGCTGGTCATCAGGGGATAGAATATCTCATCTTCGGGAGGGCGTTGCACACGCACATCACCTCACTCCCCCCGGATTGATTGCCAAAATAAGGAAACCACGCCCGCCAGCATAGTCCTTGCCCACATATCCGGCGAACATCGTTGCCGCATCTTCGGGCAGATTGCGGGGCTGATACTTTTTATCAGAAACACCGAACAACTCGGCACACTCAATGGCTGTAAGCATCTGGAAGTGCTGCGCCAGGTGCGCCCTTGTCAGCGTATCAGCAGGCATGGCGCTGCTATTTGATCTTCGCTTCCTTGTAGATGACGTGCTTGCGTACAACAGGGTCGTATTTTTTAATCGCCATTTTATCGGGCGTGTTGCGTTTGTTTTTGGTGGTGGTGTAGAAATGCCCGGTGCCCGCCGAGGACTCCAGCCGGATTTTCTCTCTTGCACTGTTTGCCATGATCTTCCCCTAGACCTTCTCGCCTCGCTGGCGCAACTCGGCCAGCACCTGATCAATGCCTGATTTGTCGATGATACGCAGGCCCCTGGTACTCACGCGCAGCCTGACCCAGCGGTTCTCGCTCGCCACCCAGAATTTACGCCGATGCAGGTTGGGCAGGAAACGCCGCTTGCTTTTGTTGTTGGCATGGGAGACATGATTGCCTGCCAAAGGCCGCCTACCCGTGACCTGACATACTCTGGACATAACACACTCTTAAAAAACTGGTTTAAGGAAAGAGGCCGAATTTTACACATATCCGCCGGCCCTGCCAAGTGCCAGCGGTACCGGCGTATCCGATCAGATATAACCCAACTCTGCCATGGAGACGGCCTCTGTATCACCAACGATGAGATGATCGATGACCCGAATATCCACCAGGGCCAGTGCCTCTTTGAGTCTTAGCGTGATTTGCCGGTCGGCATGGCTGGGCTCGGCAACGCCGGAGGGATGGTTATGACTGAAGATCACGGCAGCGGCGTTGTGGTACAGCGCTCTTTTCACCACTTCACGGGGATACACATTGGCGCTGTTGATGCTGCCGTTGAATAATTGCTCACGGGCGATGATGCGATGCTGATTATCCAGAAACAGGCAGGCAAAGACTTCCTGCTTGTGCGACTTGAGCCAGGCACAGACAAAACGCTTGGTCTCTTGAGGGTTGTGCAATACCGACTCCCGCATCAGGCCGGTCTCCAGATAGCGGCGCCCCAGTTCCAGTGCCGCCTGTAGCAACACCCATTTGGTCTTGCCCAGCCCCTTGAATTGGCTGATAATTTTTGAATCCTGTTCCAGCAGGTTGCGGAGTCCGTTCAGCTCTTTCAGCATCTGCCGGGACAACTCAACGGCGTTGGTGCCACGGTAGCCGGAATTTAAGAAAATGGCGAGCAGTTCCGCATCGCTGAGTGATTGCGCCCCACGCAATAGCAGCTTCTCCCGTGGGCGTTCGGCCTCTGGCCAGTGCTTGATGTGCATCCTTAAATCAGGTCTCTGTCGTTGCCCGCCAGCGCATTTTGCAAGCCACCAGGGCCCGGCAAAAATAACGATTATACCGCTATATTTCAGGTAAACTAGCGCCATGCAATCGCTCGCCAACAAACGTGTTCTGCTGGGGGTAAGCGGCGGTATCGCTGCTTATAAGAGCGCTGATCTGGTGCGAGAATTGCGAAAGCATGGCGCTCGGGTGCGAGTGGTGATGACCCGCTCTGCCCGTGAGTTTGTCACGCCGCTGACCTTCCAGGCGCTGTCAGGGCAGCCGGTCGCCACCGAGTTGCTGGATCATGCGGCTGAGGCAGGCATGGGCCATATCGAGCTGGCGCGCTGGGCGGACTGTGTCCTGATCGCTCCGGCCAGCGCCAACTTCATGGCCAGATTATCTCAGGGCATGGCGGATGATCTGCTGGCCACGTTGTGCCTGGCGACCGATGTGCCGGTGCTGCTCGCCCCGGCCATGAATCGGGTGATGTGGCAACACCCGGCAACCCAGGCCAATGTGCATCTGTTAGAACAACGTGGTGTGCTTATCGCCGGGCCGGCGAGTGGCGAGCAGGCCTGTGGCGAGACTGGCCCCGGACGGATGTTGCAGCCACAGCAACTGACAGCCGCGGTGGCGGGCTTGTTTCAGCCCCAGGCCCTGGCCGGTGTTGCCGTGATGATCACCGCCGGGCCAACCCAGGAGCCGATTGATCCGGTGCGCTATCTCAGCAATCACAGCTCAGGCCACATGGGTTATGCCATAGCACAGGCGGCCATGGAATCCGGGGCGGCGGTGACGCTGGTCTCCGGGCCGGTCACGCTGCCGCCGCCTGCATCTGCCCGCACAGTGAACGTGACAACGGCCAGAGAAATGTATGCTGCCGTGATGCAGGACATTGGGCAGACGGATATTTTTATTGCCACGGCGGCGGTGGCGGATTATGCCTGTCTTAATCGTGCCGGCCAGAAGCTCAAAAAGACGAGTGAAACATTAACCCTTGAGTTGCAGAGAACGCCGGATATTTTACATGCCGTGGCCGAGGCAAAGGATGCGCCTTTTACTGTCGGTTTTGCGGCTGAGACCGAAGCGGTGGCCGATCATGCCAGGGAGAAACTACAGGCCAAGCGGCTGGATCTGATCGTGGCCAATGAGGTCGGCGCCGAGTGCGGGTTTGGTGACCGGGAAAGTGCCCTGCATCTGTTTTGGCAGGCGGGAGAGCAGCGGCTGGCCTTGGCATCCAAGGATAAGCTGGCGCGCCAACTCATCGCTCTGGTGGCAACACAGTATCGGCATAAACGTAACCAAACCCGCCCCGCCCGTCTGCTCACAGGGTACAGCTCATCATGATGCAGGCGGCTGTCGGCAAGCGCAAGCGGAGCCACCGGGGGCGACTTAACGCCAGGCTGGCGGGCCGTGCCGTGCCCGCCTTATTGCTGTTGCTGGTCGGGGGAGGCGTGCTGGCCGGTGCCTGGTTGGCGTTCGGCAAGTTCTCGCAGGCGAGACAAGCCAGCAGGCTGGAGGATGCACAGCGTGCTGTGCAGGGAATGGCCGATGCGGGCAGCGAGCTGGTGGCGGCCTACGTCCGGCAATTACAGCAACTGAGCAAAAACACCCAAATCAGGCAGGCGCTCAAGGCCGATGATGCCAGCTTGCTACAGCGCCAGGGCGATGAGTTTATCGGGCAGTTCGATGCCGGCCTGCGATTGCGAATCTTAAAGCCCGATAATGTTAAGCGTGATGCAGACAGTGATCCGCCGCTGGGTTTTCGCTCGGTGAATTTACTCAGCCAGGCGGCACAATCCAGACAGCCGATCAAGGCGGAAGTGCATTTTAATGCCAGCCCGCAAGCGCATATCGTCATGATAGAGCGCATCCAGGATGCCGATGGGCAGCTCGTGGGTCTGCTGCATTTGAGCCTGGATGTGTCCCTGCTGGATACGTTGCTGGCGGGTACCGTGCTGGATGGCTATATGGAACTACGGCAAGCCACGGGCAGCGACAAGACACTCACCTTAACTACGGTCGGCGCCGCATCCACCAGGGCGGGCGAGGTGATTTCCCAACCGGTAGCCCATAGCCGCTGGCAAATCGTGTACTGGTCTGGCGATACGGCGGCGGGATCCGTGTTAAATGGCGGCCTGTTTCTCCCGATGGCGGCTGTGCTGCTGTTGGCCGTTGGCCTGTTTCTACGCAAACGCTCATCCGGCGGCAGGGCTGGTTTTGCAGCAGATGGGGAGGTTGTTTATGCAGGTGCAGTCAAGGCGATCATGCAGGGCGCACATCCGGGTATGGAGAAGCTGGTGCCCAATCTGCCAAACATGGGTACACAAGGATCTATTACCCCGGTTTCCCGGGGCATGGTGGGCGAGGATGTCACGATGATCGCAACGCCACCCTCAGCAGAGGCGGCGGCGATGCCTGCCTCTGTCGCCACAGACAAAGGAGATGGCCATGGCAAACAAAAGAGATAACTGCATTGTCGATCCGGCGATTTTTCGTGCTTATGATATTCGCGGCCTGACAAACAGGAATTTTACTGTTGATGTTGTCGATAAAATTGCCAGGGCCATCGGTTCGGAGGCGGCCGAGCGGGGCGAGCAGCAGATCATTGTGGCACGTGATGGCAGGTTGTCCAGCCCGGCACTGGCGAGCAGCCTGATAAGCGGTCTATGCGCCAGCGGGCGGGATGTGATCGATCTGGGCATGGTGCCAACGCCCCTGCTGTATTTTGCCACGCATCACCTGTCGGCAAACAGCGGCGTGATGCTGACTGGCAGTCATAACGGGCCGGCATACAATGGCCTGAAGATCGTGCTGGCTGGCGACACTCTGGCGGAGGGCGCGATAACCCGGCTGTATCAGCGCGTGGTTGATGGTGATTTCGAATCAGGCCAGAACAATAACCGGGGCGATCTACAGACCACAGCGATCATTGCCGACTATGTGCAGCGGATTGCAGCGGATACCTCGCCGCCAGCAGGCAGGCCATTGAAGATCGTTGTTGATGCCGGTAATGGCGTTGCCGGGCTGGTCGCACCGCAACTGTTCAGGACCCTGGGGCATGAGGTGATTGAATTGTATTGCGAGGTGGATGGCCGATTTCCCCATCATCACCCTGACCCCTCACAGCCGGAAAACTTGCAGGCATTGATTGCCACAGTCAACACTGAACAGGCAGATATCGGTTTTGCCTTTGATGGTGATGGTGATCGGCTGGGGGTGATCGACAATACGGGCAAGATCATCTGGCCCGATCGGCAGTTGATGTTGTTTGCGAAGGATGTGTTGCCGCACAATCAGGGGGCAGCGGTTATCTATGATGTCAAATGCAGTCGTTACCTTAAAAGCGTGATTGAGGCTGCTGGCGGTCGGGCGGAGATGTGGCGCACCGGGCATTCGCTGATCAAGGCAAGAATGAAGCTGCTGGAGGCACCGCTGGCCGGCGAGATGAGCGGCCATATCTTCTTCAAAGCGCGCTGGTATGGTTTTGATGATGCCATGTACGCCGCAGCACGTGTGGCGGAGATTATGGTCAAGGCAAGGGCCAGTGCGGCAGATATATTTGCCGAGGTGCCTGAGGGTGCATCAACGCCTGAGCTTAAGATCGCGCTGGCTGAAGAGCAGCTTCATACCACGATGGACAAGCTGAAACAGACAATGGATTTTCCGGGTGCTGATGTGATCGGGCTGGATGGCCTCCGGGTCGAATTTGCTGATGGCTGGGGTTTGATACGGCCATCCAACACGACGCCCTGCCTGACGTTGCGTTTTGAGGCCGAGGACGCCGCTGCGCTTGATCGGATTCAGGCCGAGTTTCGGCGCTTGTTGACGGCGGTCAATATTCAGCCCGGCTTTTAGGGCGCCCGGCCCTGATGAACGCACCACCGGCCAGATCCCATCGTCAGCAGCAGATACTGGAGATGCTGGCGAGCGAGCTGGAGATGCGCCCGGGTTCACGCATCACCACGGCGGCATTGGCGAGGGCGGTGGGTGTTTCGGAGGCGGCGCTTTATCGGCACTTTGCCAGCAAGGCAAAGATGTTCGAAGCCCTGATCGATTTTGCCGATGAGTCGGTGTTTGGATTGATTAACCGAATTATCGCCCGGGATGTGAGCGCAACGGCAAAATGCGAGCAGATCATGCGGCTGGTATTGGGGTTTGCCGAGAAAAACCCGGGCATAACACGCCTTCTGCTGGGCGATGTGCTGGTTGGTGAGCATGATCGTCTGCGTATCAGGGCGAGCAGGTTTTTTGACCGTATACAAACGCAGTTAAAACAGGTGTTGCGTGAAGCCAATTTGGACAATAGCGCCAGAGTGACGACAACCATAGAGGCCAGCGCCAGCCAGCTTGTGGTGCTGATTGAGGGGCGCATGAGTCAGTTTGTTCGCAGCGATTTCAAAAACAAACCCACCACCGGGCTGGCGGAGCAGTGGCAGGTGTTACAGGTCGGCTTGTTCAGGTAGGAGGTGTTACTCCAGGCTGCCCACGGGGATGGCGCCGCTGCTTAACTTGTCGAACCGTGCCATGTCGGCGGCATAAGTGGCCTTTAAGTCCTCAATCTCCTGGCGTTTATCGGCCACGTATTGATTGTTATTTTTCACCTGACGCTCCAAGGATTCGATCTCTTGCAGTACCTCCGGGCTTGGTGTCTTGCCGCCCAGTTCCTGTTTCTCTGCCGCCGCCCGGCGTCTTTGCAAATCCTCGCTGATTTTTTCAGTGCGTTTGGCGGTCAATGTGATTGAAGACTCGATCACGGCGATCTTGTCATCCCGTGTCAGTTGAATAT
The DNA here is from genome assembly GCA_963422205.2 of Gammaproteobacteria bacterium. GTDB lineage: Bacteria > Pseudomonadota > Gammaproteobacteria > Eutrophobiales > Eutrophobiaceae > CAXMWX01. Next base: position 158,330 of record CAXMWX010000009.1, read on the forward strand.
CATCGGCGGAGCCGAAGGTATCGAGCAGCATCTTGTCCTTACGTGTCCGTGCCTGTATTTTCTTTTGTTTTTCCGCTTCAAGCGCCGCCTGTTTTGCCTCCGCCGCTAACTCCTGCTCGGTCTTGGCGCGCTCTTTTTCTTTCTTTACTATGCCCTGACTGCTGAGTTCCTGGTGGCCTTTTTGTGCAAACTCCGGCGGCACCTTCTCGCCACACTCTCTGACGCCCTCATGGTTGGTCCAGCATTTATAAGCACCCCCGGATGATGCACTTATAGTGAAAATGAACAGCAGCGCAAAAGCGCCAAGGCAGATGGGTTTACAGGTTTTCATGATCTCTCCTTAACTGTTTCCTCGTTGTGGTGGTTACAGGTTTTGATATACGCCATTATACAACATGAACGCACTGGCGTAACCTGCTTATGCTCCATAGTCGTTGCGGTAGGCTTTAAGCCGCCCAAGTGCATGATCGTAACCGGTTGCGGCAGATAAAAACCGTATCAAATCAGCCAGATCAATGATATGGATAACCTCAAGATTGTGATGTTTTCCTATCTCATTGATGGCAGACTCACCGCCCTCGCCCCGCTCCTGCCGGTCAAGGGCGATGATGACAGCGGCGGGTTCTGCCCCTTGCTGGCGGATGAGTTCTACCGCATGATTGACCGAAGTGCCGGCGGTGATCACATCATCGATGATCAGTACCCGGCCTGACAGGCGGGCGCCCAGCGTGAGGCCGCCCTCGCCATGATCTTTCTCTTCCTTGCGGTCAAAACAATACGGCAGATTGCGCTTGAAAAGCTGTGAATAGGCGATAGCCACGCTGGCAACCAGGGGGATGCCTTTGTAGGCTGGCCCAAACACCATGTCAAACTCAATCCCTGCGGCCTGGATGGCCCGGGCGTAGAACTGGCCGAGACGCAACAGACGCTCTCCATCATTAAACTGCCCGCTGTCAAAAAAGTAAGGGCTGAGGCGGCCGGATTTTAAGGTGAATTTGCCAAATTTCAGCACCTCGGCCTGCATGGCAAAGCGGATAAATTCTGTTTGATAATTTTGCATGGCGATCATCCCGCACTTGCATCATGTTCTTAACTCTTTGCAGTATAGATCAGGTGTGGCGTGAATCTGTTATCATGACGCAAAAGATAACAACGATAAGCAGATGAGGATTGTCTCCATCAATATTAATGGCATTCGGGCCGGATACAGAAAAGGATTTTTTCGCTGGCTGGCAAAAGAGCGGGCGGACATCGTCTGCATACAGGAGACCAAGGCACAGGTTGAGCAGCTTGCTGATGCCATTACCCATCCTGCCGACTATCATGCATCTTTCAATTCTGCACAGAAGAAGGGCTACAGTGGCGTGGCTATTTATTCATGCACAAAACCCGATAAGGTGATCGATCGCCTGGGCTGGGCGCAGGCTGATCAGGAAGGCCGGTTTATGCAGGCTGATTTTGGCAGGCTGAGCGTGGTTTCTTTGTATCTGCCATCCGGCACTTCCGGCGATGAACGGCAGGCGATCAAATATGAATTCATGGCCCGGTTTGAAGAAGAGATAAAAAAAATGCGGCGGAGGCGCCGGGAGTTTATCATTTGTGGCGACTGGAACATTGCCCATAAAAAGATCGACATTAAAAACTGGCGCGGTAATCAGAAAAATTCCGGTTTCCTGCCGGCAGAGCGCGCCTGGATGGACAAAGTGTTTGGAGAGTTGGGCATGGTGGATGCCTTCAGGCAGGTCAATCAAGAGGCGGAACAGTATACCTGGTGGTCAAATCGGGGCCAATCCTGGGCGAAGAACATTGGCTGGCGTATTGACTATCAGGTGGTAACGCCGGGCCTTGCAGGGTGTATCAAAACGGCATCGATCTACAAGACCGAGCGCTTCTCCGATCATGCGCCGTTGATCATCGAGTATGATATTTGAGTTAGCCTCATACCAAACGCCGGGATAGCATTGTCTACACCGATACTGCGTTTGCCCGGAAGAAATCAAACATGTCCTGAATAACTCATGCGTGAATCCTCAAAGCGCGATAAGCAAAAATGTCATAAATCTAAAATTTCCTTAAAGTGGGCTGACTGCAACAATTCAGGGTTCATAGAGCTTGCCTTAGCCAGCGTTACTTCGTAACAGGCAAAGGTCAGCAGGGCCAGCAGTTTGGCGAAATAATCGGTCTTCTCCCGCTCCATCATATAAAAAGTTGCAACCAGTGTAAGCAGGGACACGGCAATCAACACCACGACCTGTAGCGCTGTCGAAAACAATCCTCAGTAGCGATAAAACAGGAAGAACACGCTGATCGCCAGCGCCAGTCGCCAAGAAAAGACGCCATATTCATTCCCAGAGAGAATGGTTTTTCCTTGTGACCGACATCGATATCTAAAGGCATCGGCGGCATACTCGGCGAGCAATCGCTGATGATGGAAATCAATGGCCGATGTTTGCGCCTCCGCCAACCCCACTGCGCCTGCCGATTGCGACTCCGTCAGTTCCTCCTTAAATGCGGCAATCCGAAGGGGTTCAATGTTCCCAAGGCAGACGGATGGCATCTACAGACCAGGGTTTATTTGATTAACGACTTGATTGTCACTGGCTTGACCGGGAAGCGGGCAGTAAAGGGGCCGATATCCTGCTCGCTCAAGGCGCCATGTTCACTGAGGATTTTTGTCATGTAATAGTGGCAATAACGTCCCTGACACAGCCCCATTCCGGTACGCGAAAATAATTTAGCAGCGCCTGCGTTGCTGATATGATGATGCTCCACCAGCTTCTGTTTAAATTCACCCAATGTGATTTTTTCACATTTACATAATATAGATTCTTCGGTTGCCAGTTGTGACAGTAATTTTCCACCTGGATAGGAAAGGTATTTTAAGATGTTGGCGAATTGATTCAAATGCTGTAGACGCCTGTGGGTTTTTTTAAAGAGAGGCAAAGCGGCCTGTGAACCAGGTCTTCCCAGATATTGAGCGATACCCAATCCCGCCAGCCTGCCTTCTGCGGCTGCGACTTCCGCTCCAGCGACCCCGGTTATCTCACCCGCCACATACACGCCAGCAACGCCAGTGCTCATCCATTCATCGTGTTTTATTACCCAGCCACCGCCTGCACTTGACCATGAGTAATCGGCGCCGTATTGGCGTGCCAGTTCAGAAGAGGCGAGAAAACCAAAACAAATACCAAGACGATCACATAAAATTTCTCGAACGGTATCTTTTTTAATATCGCCTGATCTGTCAATAGCACCGATACTGACGCTTGCTAATCTTGCTTTGCCATTTGCCTGTATCAACGTTTCGGAAAAACGAATCGGGATGCCGGCCTTTATCAGGCGAAGTAAAACGCCTGCAAGGTATAAAAATTTTCCGGCATGACGAATAAGCACGGAGGGTGATCTTAAAATAGCAAACACTTGAGAGAAGCGCTGGGCAAATATCATGCCCACCACCTCGCCACCCGCCTGCACGATCTGATCGGCGACGATAAGCTGTAAAGGGTGGGTGCCTGCAAATAAAAATCGTTCCCCCGGAATAAGCTGCTGGCTTTTTACCAGGGTTTGAATACCCCCTGTCGCCATTACCCCGGGTAAATGACATCCTGGAAACACGATGGACATGTCATGACATCCCGGCGTAATCAGAAGTGATTTTGTTTGTATGTCTTGTATGCCCTTACGGTTACATGTCGTTATTTTGTGTGGATAGTTTGTTTCATTGTCATCGCTTTGCGTTATTCCCAGAACCGTTGTTTGTGTTAACCAATTTATTTTTTTATTTTCTGAAACCTTTTTCAGCAGACTTTTACCATTTTTATAGATGCGGGAAGACAGCCAGTTGTCGACTTTGAATGCATGTGGCGGTTGGCGATATATCTGGCCTCCCGGACTAGCTTGTTCATCAATGATCAGGATATCCAGATCATAATCGATGAGTTGTTCGGCCGCTGCCATTCCGGCCGGGCCTGCGCCAATAATGACAACTTCAGCCGTTCTCATGTGAGTTATGTTTACTGTTTATCTGATGCCCGGTTTCAATAAGCATGTCCTGTTCCACTTCAGTCATGCAGGCACGCACCCAGGCTGGAGAGTCACTGCAATGCCTGCGTTTGACATAGACCAGACACTCAAAGCAAGTACCCATATTGCAGAAAGGCGCATGCCCCTGAGCATCATCGGTCTTATAGAAAACATGAATATCTTCAGCAAACAGCAGGGTAGCAACAGTCTCGCCAGCATAGGCGGAGACGGTCTCACCGTTAAGGATAAGTGTGAGAGCATCGGGGCGCTCTACATTCCTGGTCAGTCTTATTGCCATGATAGGTTTGCCTATTGAAAACGACTCGCCGCATAAGGGGCGATTGGAAAAGAGGTTGAGCTGGTCAGAATAAGTTCGCTTATCAGGCGAGCATAAGTCGGGCCATAAGTAAAAGCCGAACCACCGGCAGCGATATAAAAGCCGGAGGCCTTATCTACCGCCCCTAAGATGGGTAACTGATCCGGTGCGAGTGCAGTCATGCCTGTCCAGGTTCTTATTAAGTGCAGGTCTCTTACAAATGGGACAATGCTCGCAGCAGTACGCAGATTCTCCTTTACAGTGTCCGTATGAATCAATGCCGGGCGTTCAGAATGCCATTTTCCATCTTGATGTTGCAGCTTTGCCAGCCAGCCGCCTCCTATCAGGACATTGCCGTCATTAACTTGTTTCATGGACAGTTTACGTCCGACATGTTGAATGAGATGATGAATGACTTTGGGTATTTTTTCAGTGACATTCATGATCAGACCAACGGGCAGTAGCGGCAGATCAACAGAAGCTAACAGGCCAACCTCATTAGCCCAAACCCCGGCGGCATTTAAAACCATCTCTGCGATAACAGCGTCGCCATTTTTGTTGATTTGATTATTGGTGAATTTGATCTGCCACCTCCCTTGTTTTTTATAGAGTCCCGTAACATTTTTATTGGTCAGAATTTCCACCTTGTTCGCCGCCGCGCCTCTGGCATAAGCGGGTGTTAAGAGACGCGGGTTACAATGACCTTCATGAGGACAAAACAGAGCCGCCTGTACTTTGTCGCTGAGGTAGGGCGCAAGTTTATGGATATCCTTTCTCTCAAGCAGCTCTACGGTCAGTCCCTGGGCCTTCTCGATTGCAGATTTCTCTTCCAGCAGTCTCGTCTCATCGTCTGTTTCTGCGACCATAAAGCCGCCCTCCATGACCACTTCCAGATCGCAGTTCAATTCCTGCTCTATGTTCCGCCAATGGTCAATGGCAATCTGAGTCAGGGCAACATAATGTTCAAGCGCTTCGGCAAGTTCCTGCCTGTGTTTGACGAGACGTTGTTCCAGTTGGAAGTGCAGGGAACCGGCGTTTCGTCCAGACGCGCCTTCGTTTATCTGACCACGTTCAAGCAGAATAACATCAGCGCCCGATTGGGAAAGGTAGTAGGCTGATGCACAGCCGACTAATCCCCCGCCAATGACTGCAACATCATATTTTTGCATTCTACGCCTGGATTTTACCGAGTTCTATCAGTGTTGCCCTGATCTGTTGAACGCCCTCATCGCATAACGGCAGTATTGGTGGCCTTGGATACCCCCCCGGCAGGCCCTGTTGATTTAAGGCTTCTTTAAAGATGGCCTGCGCTGAACCAAACTTGCCGGTGTAGTCTGCTTTGAACCAGGCCTGCATATAAGCCTGATCACGCTTACCCATTGATTTTGCTGTTTCGATATCATTCCTCCAGATGGCATTAAAAAACTCTGGATGATCGCGGCCCAGAATGCCACCAGCGCCCATGGTACCGTCCGCGCTATGGTGTTGCACCAGCGTAATTCCTAACTCGTTCATCGGCACACCAAAGATACGCACTTTATCTTTCAAGGCAAAAAATACGTCTAGGAAATGAGTCATATCCGCAGTAGAGTTTTTTATAGCGACAACCTTGTCCAATTCAGCAAGCCTTAAAAATAAACCAAGCGACATATCAACATTGGTACCCGGTGGCCAGTTATAAATACAGACAGGAAGAGCAGTAGCTGAGTTTATATCCTGGTAGTATTGAAAAATTTCTTCTTCCGTGGGCATTATATATGGGGGAGGAGTCACCAGGACACCATCAAAACCGCTGCTCGCCGCAATAGCCGTATTTTCGATGACCTCATTCGCAGTATATGCGTTACAGCCAGCAATCAATGTCAGCTTTCCTTTTAACAACTTCCCGGCAAGCTCAAGCAGTTTGATCTTTTCCTCTTTTGTTAGACTAAACCACTCGCCTTGTGTGCCAAGAATATTCACACCATGCATATTCTGTTCAGCCATCCAGTTCAGGAGATGTTTTGCAGCATCGATATCCAGGACGCCATCTTCAGTGAACGGTGTAGTAACAGCGGGAATGTAGCCTCGCCAGTTAACGGAATGTCTATCCATACCAAGGTATCTCCAGTCGGCTGTTTTTATTTCTTTTGATTTGAGATTTTAGAGAATGCTGATTATCCGCACGAAAGCCAGCAAGCTACAATTATTTGCTATCTGTTTCAATAACAATATATTATGATTTTCGTTGCATTCTGTGCAAATAGTAAAAACGCCAATCACAAATCTGTCTTATATAATAATGCCAAGTGATACCCGCCTGCGCTATTTATATGAATCAGCCTGCCTTGGAACGATGCGGGCCGCCAGTGAAAAACTGGACGTGGCGACATCCTCTATCAGCCGACAGATAGGGGCATTGGAAACAGAGTTAGGTCTTGCACTTATCGAAAAAGGTCGGCGCAGGATAAAATTAACAGAAGCGGGAGAGGCGGCATGTTCGTATTACAGAGAAAGAATCTCACAGGAAGAGGCCTTCCTGTCCAGGGTTGGAGAGCTTAAAAGCATACGCACGGGTAAAATTTTATTGGCGGTGGGAGAGGCCTTTGTAACACAACAGTTCAGTGACATGTTGCAGGCATTCATGCAGCACTACACCGGCATGAAAGTGCAGGCAGTCGTCACCAATACAAACAGTGTCGTAGATCTGGTGCGTGAAGATGAGGCACACATGGGTTTGATCTTTGATGTACCCAGAGATCCGAAGATTCGCGCCCGCCTTACTTTGCCGCAGCCGCTCAAGGTGATCGTCAACAAAAAGCATCCTTTTAGTCGCAAAAAGTCCACGACACTCTCGGCGCTGGCCGGAGAGAATATCGGCTTGCCGGAAGAGGATTATCGTATTCGCCAGCTTATTCATATTGCAGAGCGGGAAGAGGGCGTGTTTCTTGAGGCAGCGATGATCACAAACTCACTCGCCCTGATTACTGATTTCGTCAAGTCTGGCAGAGGGGTAAGCATTATGCCGGAGTTGGTGGTGCAACAGGAACTAATCAACGGTGAGCTGAAGGCATTACCAACTGAAAGTAACACCTTAAACTCTACGCAAACCAGCCTGATCACCCGGATTGGCAGGCAATTACCCATCGGTGCCTACCGCTTATTATTAAGCATTGAGACCTATCTGAGATCTGTTATACAGACAAGTCTCCCCTGAGCCAGGGTCAAGCCCGGCCCCGACCGCTTTAAAATCCTGCATTACACGTCCTTACCTTCCGGTTTAATTTGCCTGTAAAGCAACAAAATGTATCAATCACTGTCATTGAAACAATTATTCAATTTTAGTGAAATTCAATCCTGTGCAGAGTACCGGCTGGGGCATCGCTTTTCCCGTCAGCAGATAAAGACTTAGCGCACTGTGCTTTTTTATCGTCTGTATAACGGGGGGCATTGAGTGAAAAGAGCAATCAGGATCATGGTAATAGCGTCATTGTGTCAATTTGTCGGCACGGCTGTTGCTGCTGATGAGAACGACAATGTGCTGGTACACATGTTCGCCTGGTGGAACGCTGCAATAAAAGACTCGGACGGTTTTACGGAGCAGGCATTTCGCCGTTATTACACCGAGGATGCGACCATTGTAATTAATGGTGCTGAGCGTGTCAGCGGAATCAAAAACCTGGTTGAACACTTCAGAAAAATTCAGCAGCGAGTTGAGTCTGTCGAAATCGTGCTGCCTTTTGAAGAGGGTTTCCAGTCAGGCAATCGGATATTTACCTATCACAAAATCCGCTCCCGTGCTGACGGGCAGGACAGCCTGTCCCATGTTATGGGCTATGCCGTGATTGAGAACGGAAAAATAGCCCTGGTTGATTTTCTTAGCTATGAGGATCCTAAGGCTGATGAAGTAAAGGCCGGGAATGAGCAGTGAGTCATCATCATGTTAGAAATTGATAGAGCCGCCTATGAGGAGTGAGAGTTATGAAAAGTAATAGCAAAATCATCACGTACTTTATGTTTGCGAGTTTGATTTCGAGTTTGAGCCTGACGCACAAGGCCATTGCACAGGATGGCCTGATGCTGGAAGAGGTGGTCGTGACTGCACAGCGCCGAGAGCAATCGCTACAGAATGTGCCGATCAGTATCAGTGCGTTCACTACAGAAGCGATCGATAAATTCATGTTCAATGATGTGGGTGATTATATTATCCGTTCACCCAATGCCAGTTTCACAACAGATGGTGCAAAATCACGGCGTCGACTCAGTATTCGCGGGGTTACTGACTTCTTAGCTATCAACAATCCACTCAAACCTTCCACCTTCGGGTTTTATGTGGACGACTTCAGTGTCTCTGCCAGCACCTCTAATCCGCCGATCTTTGATATAGAACGTATTGAAATACTGCGCGGCCCGCAGGCCACCTACTTTGGGCAGAATGCGCTGGGGGGCGGGATCAGCGTGACGTCTAAAAAAGCAGATGCGACCAGGTATGCAGGGGAAATTATGTTCGACTACTCAAACTTTGATACCCGGGATGTTGAGGTGATGGGGAATGTGCCAGTCATCAAGGATGTGTTAGCTGTGCGGGCAAATATAAAATATTCACAGTCCGATGGAAACATAAAAAATATCAACCCCGCCTGTAACTGTGATGGCAATGCCTCAAAATATCAGTATGGCAAGCTGGCCATACGCTACACGCCAACGCATGATTTAACGGTAGATGTGGTTGCCAGCATTATGGATGAGGAGGTGGGTATGCGCGAAGGTGTGCCAACCGGTGTCTTCTCAACCTTTGCCGGCGGTACGTTATTTGCCAACCTGCCGGACACCGATGGCGATGGTGCGGCTGATCCAACGCCGGACGGAGTCGGCTTTTATCCCGATAACAGGACACGAGTCAACAGCGATTTCCCGCAGGATGTTGGCACCGCCTATCGTAATATTATTGGCCGGATCGATTATGATATTGCCGACCTTAGAATAACCAGTATCACCGGCACCATAAGCTCTGATTTTAGCCTGGCCGGAGATATTGACGGCAGCAGCATTGATGCCTTCAGAGAGTTCAGAAATATTGAGCGCCAGAGTTTTAGCACAGAGCTTCGAATCAAGAATACGGATGCCGGGCGCTGGCAGTGGAATATCGGGGCAATCTATGCCGATAATGATGCGACCATCTGGAATCGAACCTTTGCCAGGCCGGGCAGCAGGTTTCCTCCCCAACTCATCGACAGTCAGGACGACAGTGCGAGTGCGGATAGCTGGGCCTTGTTCGGGGAGGGTAAATATGCAATAACTGACCGCTTGACCGCCTCCATCGGTGGTCGTTACAGTGAAGAAATTATCAACACAGATATTGCCGGTTTTTCCGGTGGCTTTGTGCAGGTATTGTCTGCGAAAAATAAATTCAAGGATTTCTCGCCTCACTTCTCGGCTAACTATCAGTTCACCGATGAGATAAATGCTTATGCCACGATCTCCAGGGGCTTCAAGTCGGGCGGGACACAGATCAGCCCTCTCCCCGGGACGGATGCGGATTTTTATGATCCGGAAATCATGTGGAATTATGAGCTGGGTGTAAAAGGCGATTTCTTTAATGACAGGTTGCGTGTGAACGCCGCCCTGTTTTATATGCAATGGTCTGATTTACAGACGAACTTTCAGCAGTCCGGTATCAATGCTGATGGCGAATTCGAGTTGTTTGCCGGCACTGACAATGCAGAATCAGCAACCTCAAAGGGGGTGGAATTAGTTGCTACCGCCCTGCTGATTGATAACCTGATTGTCAATTTCAATGTGGGTTATCTGAACGCACAGTTTGATAAATTCGTCACCTTTATTGATGGCATGAATAGAACACTGGATGGGACATCAATACCCCTGTCGCCAAAATGGACTGTCTCTGCCGATGCGGAATACACGTTTCCTGTCATGGATGGGTATGATGGTTTTGCCCGTGTGGAATACAGTTATCGACATCAGACAAAAACCCTGATTGCTGGCCTGATACAAGAGGGTTTTCCCTGGCGAGAGCATAAGGATTTCACCCTGGTGGCTTATGCGGAAAACCTGTTTGATGAGAAGTACTATACCAATGCCTATCAGAAGGCGTTTGCCGGTGGGCTTTTTGCCGAGCCATCATTCAGAAGTTATGGTGTGCGGATAAACTATACGTTCGACAAGCCACTATAACTGTTTCCACAGACGACCCTCCTGCATCATCTCCTCTTAATGTAGATACAGAAGGGTCGTTTTTTATTTGCAATGAGAGCTGGCTCGCTCATGTTCAACAAAGGTCATACATATCCTGCCCCTGGTGTATTTTTAGCCGTCCTTTTATTCATCCCGTCTCTGGTTCACGCAGGTGAATTCAAACCTGATGAGACTGTGTGTCTGGCTGATTTTTTGCAGGGCATATACGACAGAACGTTGTCGCAGGATCCGGAATTAGCCTTTAAATCAGGGCAGAGAAAACACTTTGCTCAATGGCATGATCGATCAATCAAACAAAGCAATGAAGCGCTGCGACAAAACTGGCTGGACCTTTATACATTGCATAATGACTTCGATTATTCAAGGTTAAATGCTGAAGGGAAATTAAACTATCGCGCCTTTGAAGCGGATCTGAAACTGCGGATTGAACGTCATGCCTGGCGTTACCATCTCAGCCCGGTCAATCAGATCGTCGGCATACACCTGGAAATACCGGGCTTGTTAACCGGGTCATTTAAAATAAATACAGCAGCAGATGCCCGTGCCTATATTGCTGCCATGAAAACAGTGGACGTGCCCATTGATCAATTTATCGAACTTTTTAAGGACCGGGAAGGCAGGGGATTTCTATTGGCAGAAAGTGTCGTACCACGATTAGTTCAGGCAGCAAAATCAGTCATATCAGGTACGCTGCAAGGCGAGGATGACAATAATATTTTGTTAGCGGATTTCAAACGAAAATTAACAGATGTTGATGCAGATGATAAAACAATACACAGTCTTCTGACGGATTTTAAGGTAACGATGCAAAATGATTTTATGCCTGCCTATCAGCGTTTAATTGATACGTTTGAACAACACGGCAGGATAAAACACATCAGCGATGATGGTCTCTGGCGCTATCCTGATGGCGCAGAATTTTATCAGTTTTTATTAAGGCAATATACAACAACGGCTATCAGTGCTGACCAAATCCATCCCCTGGGCTTAAAAGAAGTCGCACGTATTCATAAGGAAATGAACCGGATCAAACAGGAGCTTGGGTTTAAAGGTGACTTAAAAGCATTTTTTTCTTACCTGAAGACCGCCCCTGAATTCTATTATCCAAATACACGTCAAGGGCGTGAACAATATCTAAAACGGGCCCATGACATCATTGAGAAGGCTAAAAGTCGTATTCACGATATCCTCCCAATGGATTTGGCACATGAACTTGTGCCGAGACGAATAGAAGCCTATCGAGAGCAGTCCGCACCAGCCGGTTTCTATGCCGCGGGCACAGCGGACGGCAGCGTACCGGGGACGGTTTTTCTTGGGATGTATAACATGGCAAGTAACGCCGTCTATGATCTCAATGCACTGCTCGCCCATGAAGGTATTCCCGGCCACCATTTACAATTATCGGTGATGCAATCACAGCAACACATCCCCGACATTCGCAAATATTATATCTGGTGGTCGAACACCGCTTTTACCGAAGGGTGGGCCTTGTATGCTGAATATCTTGCAGAGGAGATGGGCCTGTATCCTGATCCCTATACGGAATTTGGCAGGCTTGCAGGAGAGTTATGGCGTGCCTGTCGTTTAGTTGTCGATAGCGGCCTGCATGCTGAAAAATGGAGTCGTCAACAGGCCATTGATTACTTAAATAAGAACACCGCCAGTTCGGTGGAGCATAATATACGTGCTGTTGACAGGTATCTGGCTGTGCCCGGTCAGGCAACGGCATTTAAGATTGGGATGATAAAAATCCTTCAATTAAGAGAAAAGGCACAGGCCGTTTTAGGCGATGATTTTGATATTCGTGAATTCCACTATGCTGTGCTGAAAAATGGCCCGCTTCCTTTATCACTTGTTGCAGAAGAAGTGGATGCGTGGGTGTTGAGTAAACAAAAATAGCCATTATCGATGTAATCATTTTTGAAATAAGAGGAAATTGACATGAATAAAACCTGCATACCCATCAGCCTGATTGTCCTGCTGCTGATGACCGTATCTGCTCAAGCCACAGAGCCTGCGAAGATCACGGCCATTGTTGGCGGCACAATCGTTGACCTTGATGGGAAATCTCCGCTTGAGAATGCGGTTATTCTTATCAGCGGTGAGCGGATTTCAGCAACAGGCAGTGCTGATGAGATAACAGTCCCTGCCGATGCTGATATCATCGCTGCCAAAAGCACATGGCTGATCCCCGGGCTGATGAATATGCACGTGCATCTGGGGTTGAAATTGCCTGGAAAAATGCAGGCGGAACTGGCCAATGAAACCGAAGGCGAGTTGGTGCTGCGTATGGCTGATAACGCCCGCAGGACATTACTGGCGGGTATTACAACGATACGCCTGCCCGGTGATGACAGGTGGGGAGACCTGGCCCTGGATAAGGCAATCAGGAAAGGACAGGCAATTGGCCCGCGTATTTTCAGCGCAGGAGAAGCGCTCGCCATAACGGCAGGACATGGCGCAGAAAAAGGTCAGGTTTACCATGACGGCCCTGATGAGCTGGTAAAAGCGGCACGTCAACAGATCAGTGCTGGTGCTACGTGGGTCAAGATTTTGATTTCAGGCGGTATCGCTACGGATGGTGGCGATATTGCCGAAGCATTAATGACACCGGAAGAAATCAGCGCGGTTATTGATGCTGCCCATCGTTTTGGCATAAAGGTTGCCGCGCATTCCGGCTCTCCCGAGGCCACCAATACAGCAATCGATGCCGGTATCGACAGCATTGAACATGGTTATTTTCTTGATCGTAAAACCTTACGCCGGATGAGGAAAGAAGGCACCTGGTTGGTGCCGACTATTTTAGTCAGCCAGCCGGCTTTAGCTCCCTTCTTCGAAGAAATTGGCACACCTAAATGGTATATGACACGTCGCGAATCAGTCGGCGAGCACCACTGGAGGGCCTTACAGATGGCCATAGAAGAGGGGGTGAGTATCGCTTTGGGGACGGATCAGTTACCCGCAGCGCCGACTGATGGAACCACCGCCACTGTACGTGAAGCTGAGTATTATGTTGAAGCAGGTATGACGCCCCTGCAGGCACTTCGCTCAGCCACTATAGAAACGGCAAGATTACTGGACGCCGAAAAAGACCTCGGTTCACTGGCAGCAGGCAAGTATGCAGATATTTTGGCTTTTGCGAGCGATCCGGTGAAAGACATCAAGGCCCTGCGTAATATTCTGCTCATCATGAAAGGCGGCACCGTGTACAGAAATGAATTAACAACGGGCAACTAAAGGGGGAGAGGTTCAAAGGCTGATGTTTGCAGGCAGAATAATCAGCCTAACTCGGCAGTGACCTCAATTTCGATCAGAAACTCTGGCAGCGCCAGGCTTTGCACACCTATCCAGGTATTTGCAGCAGGTGTCACATCGCCATAAAATTCACCCAGCGCCATGCCAACAGGTTCCAGGTATTCAGGTTTATGGCCAACCACGTAAGTGTGCATACGCACGATATCAGCCACACTGGCACCGGCTTCAGCAAGCACGGTCTTAATATTATTGAGCGCCTGGCGGGCCTGGGCGCCGATATCATCAACACCAATCACATTGTAATCTTTGTCCCAGGCAACCTGACCGGCACAGTAGATGGTTGATTTACCATCGGCCTTTATCGCCTGAGAAAAACCATATTGAATACTTCCATACATGGATTTCGGATTGATCGCTTCACGTCTCATTTTAATTCTCCGTTCATATATACTCTACCAGTTCCAGTTGATTGCCAAAAGGATCCAGCACATACCAGGAGTGTGATGCCGGACAGGGGCCATTGTCCATAGTGATAGGGCCACTCATTGCCTTGCAACCGTTTTCTTCAAGGAAAGTAATCGCCAGTTGGATATTATCAACTTCTATACACAGGTGGCGGCTGCCGATGTCACAGTTTCTCGGTGGAGTTTGATTTGTATCACCGGGTCTTTCATATTGGAATAACTCCATCCCAAAGTTATCGCCCAGGCGTAACATGGCAATTTCCAGGCGGGCGCCCTTGACATTGATATGGGCCTCGCTCCAGTCCCGACCATCCTCCTCAGCAGGCATGTCAGCAGAATCAAACGGCCCCATGCGGTATGCCAATTCGGCATCCATCACGTCGGTATAAAATTGAATAGCCGCATCCAGATTGGCTACTGTGAGTGAAACATGGTCGGGTCGTTTGAATACAGGTTTTTTTAAGCTCATGGGTTATACCTCGTTTTATCAGGCGTCAGTCCGCAATATAATCCTGCACGTTTTCCGTTGCCAAGACCAGCGACAAGACAAGTCCAGCCAGGATAATCAGATTACGCCACCACTCAGCCCGGTGATGTTGTACGACACTGGTCTGATTCAACATATAAAGAACGATGATAAACACCAGCGGGATCACAATCACATTCACCCCCATCAGCAGCACCACCTTCAATAAGGCCGGAAAACTCCAGAAGGGTGTCAGCAGGGCGGGAATCATCAGAAAAGATGCCAGCAGATAATGGTACGGTTTGTTGTCCGCAGAAAAACGCCAGGGCTGCTTAAACATATCCAGACAAAAATACGTGCAAAACTGTGCGGCCACGATCATGGTCGTCATTGCCGCCATGATAACGCCAAGAGAAAAAATCAGCGGGCCAATACCAGCGATGCTCCCAGGGAAGGCATGCACCAGCACGTTACTCGCTTCATGTACCGTGTCTATCTGTGCATGGTGTTGCAGTGGATACAATGCATAGCCTCCGGCGATGATGATAAAGCTGGCATAACAGCCAAAGATGAGCCCCAGATTCAACAGGGACTTATGGAAATCCTGTTTTAACGTGCTCGCATCCGCCTGTGCATCAGTAGAGAGATAGGGCATACCCAGCAAGGCAGCGGGGGCTAAGGCACTGCCGACAATCGCAATCATGGATGTGTTGGCCAGACGCCAGCCGTCCGTCCCCGGGATCGGCAAATCCGCAGGAATACTGGGCATGAACCCCTTGATAATATCCGCTATTTCGCTGAAGCCACGCAGGGCAACAATAAAGAAGCAGGCAAACATCAGGACCATGAGTAGGCTCATGGCCTTTTGCATACGCTCGTAGCCCTGGGATAATATCAGCCAGAGTATGCCGCCGGCACAGACCAGGGACAGCAGCACCTCAGCCCACAGATACGCCTGAATAGACTGCGCTGCTGCATTGGCTTGTGGCGGGTAAAAACCAAATAGAGACAAAACTGAGGATGTCATCACCGACATCTGTCCCATGATAATCAGCAGGTGTACCGGAATATTCACAGCAAGCAGCAGCCAGGCGATGCCGGGATGCACCTGCTGGCAGATCAGGGAGAACATGCCATGTTCGTGATTAAGCGCACCAATGCGAGATGAACTATCTACGGCGACCACGAAGACCGGCAGCATAATCAGCATCACCCACAGCAGTTCATAACGAAACCAGGCCCCGGCGAGGATGAAAGAGGCGACTGCGCCTGCGCCCATAGTACCAGCAGCCATGACAGCCGTCGGCCCAATGACACTTTTAAACAGGTTAATGAGCCAGTTCATTGGTTTTAAGCTAAGCAAAAGTTAGCGTGTTACAGAATTATACGCCCAGAGTAGCCCTGCCATAATTCGATTCAATAACATCAAAGAAACATTTTTGTTGCTTATATAACAACAAAGCAGCCGGTCATCGTATTAGCAGGCGGGTATCGCTGATCCCATCGGGCAAGACTGCCTTCAGGTGTCGCTGTGCGTGGTAGAGGTAAAAAGTTTTGACATCCCGGAACCGTTATGAGCTGAAGGGGATAAGCCTCGCCATACTTCAAAAAATGACTGCTCAAAGAGTAATTTTGCAAAGCTATTATTTTGAATATAATCAAATATATTTTATTGTTTTAATCTTTAAACACTTGCGTTTACTATCTGTTGCTCACAGTTTATGGTTCATTGAAGAGACGTCCAGGTGATACTTAACTTGTTTTTCTTCAGGTATCAGATTTTTCTCCTTTAACAGGGTTTTATCAAAGTCAATAGTACATACAGGTTGAGGGATATTGAAAAATTTCGATAGACTGTTCCAATCCTTGTTTCTTATGGTTATTGCCTCATTCAAATAAAAACTCACCCAGCTATTTCCTATTTTATGGTTAGGTTTAGTGGCTTCAAGTTTCGCTTCTGAAATAGCTATATAAGACTCATCTATCTCAAACCCAATATATTTTCTCCCCAGCCTTTTTGCCGAAATTGCCGTTGTGCCAGTGCCTGAAAAAGGATCCAATACCCTATCATTTTCCTCTGTAGAAAGAAGTATCAACACTTTTTATAAGTTGTAAAATTGCATCATCAGACCACTCCTGAGCATTTTCAGGTACGGTTTTATCGCACCACAAGTCTTTGTAGACCGATCTGTTTAATTCAGGAATGTCGACGATTCGGATGATGGTGATTAAGCGCTTTAGATATTCATTTTAAAAGCCTGATAGCGCCAGTAATGCCCTCAGCCCATTTTCTTTTTCAGCAATAAGATCTTCAAATATCTTTTTTCTTAATCCCTCTGTTTCAACTCTATTTTTAACATTCAGCAGGGTTTCCTTTAAGGCATTTATATACCCCTCATAGTCCTCTTCAAACTTGGGATTGAAAAAGTAAAAAGTGTTTTTATTTATTACAGTGTTAAATTTGCTTTCTATTGATTGCATCATCTGCGGTTTTCTCAAAGATCAAGATATACTCTTCCCTCATCGTATTTCGCATTCCCTTTATCGGCTTCAAAATGCTATGAACCAGCAACAGCCCATGATTTTCAGCAGATTTTATTACCTTCTCCTCCAACCTTATGCCTCCGGTTTGATTAGTATTTGAGCCAATTATAATCACCATGTATTTTTCTTTTTTCAATATGCGGGCGGCCTCACCGCAAAACTTGTCCATATCTCTAAAGTAGATTTCTATTTTTTCCGCTTTCTTTCCCCCCTTTAATCCGATGAGTTTATTTTTCAAATCTGTGGGATCGTAGCCAAGATACTCTAACTGTTCCTTGTCATTTTCCACGTAGTCAATGGCAAATGAATACGAGGGCGATGTAATTATCGCATCTACTGAGTTATTATCTAATTGTATATCCAGAGCGCTGGATTCGGGGAGAATCCAGAGTTCGCCCAAGGTGCTTTGGTTGATATGCTTGTTCTCCAGTAGATTTTTAACGGTTTCCATATACCTTCTCAGCACTTTGGCAAATAATTGCTCATGATTTGAGCGCATGACGCGTTTGGAGTAGCCGAGTGCATCTAAAAATGCCAAGAGAGCAAGATGGGATATTTTTTGTTTTTCTTTACTGGTTTTTGCGATCTTTTCAACCGGGTTTCCCCGATTAAAAAAAGAAAAGAGTTTCTCGGGCTTTAATTCTATTTCGGATAGAAGTTTTTTATCAATGCTCAAAGCATCATACTTGGCTCTTATCATTAATTGGCAAAACGGACTAACATCTATGGCGTAAGAATTAATACCCATTAGCGCCGCCTCAATGTTGGTGGTGCCACTTCCTGCCATTGGGTCAATAATAATGTCATTCTTTTTGATACCTAAGACATTAATAAGCCCTTTAATCTCAACTGCGGATGGAATTTTCCCCGATACGGAAACAGGCTGTGGGTGGCATAACCTGTAGAGAATTGCCCATTCTGAAAATATAAATTCGTTATTGTTGATCTGTTCTTACTTACAGTTTTGGCAACGTCAGCATGAGCTAAGAAATGCTTACTGAGTTTGCCGTTCTTACTTTTACCGTAAGCTGTCCGGCTCAAGTAGTCTTTTTCCGCCAGTATGCTGTATTCAAGGTACGCCAAGTGAAGCTCGAATAACTCATTAACAGTAGGTAGTAGAGTCACTTTTTTGCTAAAAAGCACTTCCAGGGGCGTGTTAATGTTATAAAATTTTTCACTTACCATTATTATATGAAAAACCCGGTGACCGGTAAACGCCAGCCAAATCTCGCACAAGGGACGTCCATCGCTTCCCTGTCTGCCACGCTTGGCGGCACAGGCAGATGACGGGCGGGACAGGAATGAAATTATCTTTGTATGACTACTCAGTAAAGAATTGCTGCCTGAAGCTGAAATTCAGCGCAGCATCCTCGCCCTGGGGGGTGATATTGAGTTCAAATTCCAGAGTCTCTTCATGGCTGATGCGTACCTCGCCGAGATAGTAGACCGCATATTCAACCTGTATCTCTTTCAGGCTGACCTTGCGTAACTGCTGGTTTAAGTTAGTGGCGGTCGCCTCAACCTTTGCCTTGACCGACTGGCCGGTCGTGCCCATGTGTTTTTTCAACACCGAGATATTGATGAGCGCACGGTTTTTACTGCGTTTAATCTTGTAGTTTTTCGCCACGTCCGGGCTAAGCAAATCTGAGGGGAAGACAGAGAAATGCACAGTGTAATCGCCGAAGGTTCTGGATTGTTCAGCATGCACAGCAGCACCACACAGCAGCGAAGTAAACAGCATCAGGGGCATAAACGATTTAATCATCACAGCGCTCCTTATCTTTAAGTTTAGCGGCATTTGTGTCAGGTCATTATACTGAACAAAGCAATAAAGTCTGGCATTTTTATAAGGATCTCGACAGGATCACCAGCGGCTCAACCAGCAGGTAAAACAGCAGCGGCAGGGCGATCAACACAATCAAGGCAGAAAAATCAACACCGGCCACAGGCGGGACATGGCGTCTGACCGGTCGTAACAAAGGCTCGCTCAGTTTATACAATAACACAGTGATAGGGTTATATGCCCCCGGGTGGATCCAGCTGCTTAATGCCTGAATGAAGATGATCACGATATACATATAGATAAACAGCCGGACAAGTTCAGCCACCGCCAGCACCAGCAGACCAGGCAGGCTTGGCAGCGGTCGGTCCAGCAGCAGGTGAGCCAGGCCGATCTCCAGTATTTGCAGCAGCAGCATCAACACAAGGGATGCCCCGTCTATGCGGGCAAAATTCAGCAGCAATCGGCGCAGCGGCAGCAGTGCCGGGGTGGTGATTTTCACCAGCAGTTGCGATACCGGATTGTAGAAATCCGCCCGCACCAGTTGCAGCAAAAATCGCAGGGCAACGGCGATAATATACAGGCCAATCAAGGTGCTGATGAGGTAATGTGCCGCTTGTGCTGGCAGGCTGCCCGTCATGTCAGCTGTTGCCTGCTTGTTGGGAAAGCTCGATCGAGCGATTGAGGGCGGCTGTTACTGCCTCTCGCAATAGCTGCTCCAGCCGGCCGTCCATCAATACCTGTAAAGCCCGCTCGGTGGTGCCGCCGGGCGAGGTCACCTGGGCGCGCAATGCTGCCGGTGTTTGCCCTGCCTGGCTGACCATAGTCGCCGCGCCCAGGGCGGTTTGTGTCGTCAGCGCCCTGGCGTTGGCCGCATCCAGCCCCAATTCACGGGCGATTTTCTCCAGCAGTTCGATATAAAAAAAGAAATACGCTGGCCCGGTGCCCGAGACCGCCGTCACCGCATCAAGCAACTCTTCCTGTTCCAGCCACACGGCAAGCCCCACCGACTCCATAATAAAATTGGCCCGTTGTTTTTGCTGCTCGCTGACATGGGCATTGGCGAACAGGGCGGCGGCGCCTTGTTGCAGCAGCGAGGGGGTGTTCGGCATCACCCGGACAATGGCCGCTTCGGGATACAGCCCGGCGGCGATGGCAGCCGTTTTGATGCCAGCGGCAACGGAGATGAACAGCGGCATGGTGGCGGTGAACAGGTCTTGCAGTTGTGCCAGCGTGGTGGACATCATTTGCGGTTTGACCGCCAGGATAACCACCATGCACTCGGACAGGGTGGCATCGGTCTCGGCCGATACGTGAATGCCCAAGCGCGCGGCGGCCTGCCGTTGCTCCCCGGCCGGGTCTATGCCGTAGATGAGATCAGCCGGATAACCATTGGCGATCAGCCCGCCTATCAGGCTGTGCCCCATGTTACCGCAACCGATAACAGCAATTTTTCCCTGCTGGTTCATGAACTTTTATGCAGATTATAACAAGATGCCGCCGACAGGCTAGTCCCTCGGCCCGAACAGGGCAGTACCGATACGCACCATCGTCGCCCCTTCAGCGATAGCGGCCTCCAGGTCGTGGCTGGTACCCATCGACAGAGTATCTACCGCATGGCCGGCGGCTTGCAGCTCTGCATACAATTCCCGCAATCGGGCGAAGGCCCGGCGCTGGCGGGCGAGATCATCGGTCGGTGCGGGCAGGGCCATCAGCCCGCGCAGCCGTACGCCCGGCAAGGGACTGATGCTGGCCGCCAATGAGGCAATCTTGTCGGCATCCGCCCCCGATTTACTGGCTTCACCGCTGATATTGACTTGCAGGCAAATATTCAAGGCAGCCTGCCCGGGCGCCCTGGCCTGGCTCAGGCGGCGGGCGATTTTTTCCCGATCAACACTGTGAACCCAGTCAAACAAGCGGGCTATCGGGCCGGTCTTGTTGGCCTGCACCGGCCCGATAAAGTGCCAGTTCAGCCGCTCATCGGCCAGGGCGGCGATCTTGCCAGCCGCCTCCTGTAAGTAATTTTCGGCAAAATCCTGTTGTCCACAGTCAATGAGCTGCTGTAACTCTTGAAGCTGGCGTGTTTTGCTGACGGCAATCAGCCTGACACTGTGCCGGGGGCGGCCAAATCGCTGTTCTGCCGAGGCAATTTCATCTTTGATAGCCTGATAGGCGGCCTGAATATTTTTCATGATCGGGTAGTCTGTGGCAAAATAAGGCCGGTAACATGTACGCCTGATTTACGGTTTGCTGGTATGATACCAGTATCCCCATGCAGCATGACACTTGTCATTAACGCAAACTACAATAGACTTTAGTCAAATTTATAACTTGCTGGAGGTTATATATGGATATCGGTGAATTGCTCGCCTTTGGCGTGAAAAACGGCTGCTCGGATTTACATCTGTCAGCAGGTATGCCGCCCATGATGCGGATTGATGGCAACATGAAAAAAATCAATGCCCCGCCCATGGATCACAAAGCAGTGCATGATCTGGTGTACGACATCATGAATGACAAGCAGCGCAAGGATTATGAGGAATTTCTGGAATGTGACTTCTCTTTTGAGGTGCCTGATCTGGCCCGTTTTCGTGTGAATGCGGCGAATCAGAACCGCGGCTCGTTTGCCGTGTTTCGGACAATCCCCTCAGAAATCCTGTCGCTGGAGACGCTGAACGCCCCGTCCATCTTCAAAGACATCTCCGAGTATCCCCGTGGCGTGGTGCTGGTGACCGGGCCCACCGGCTCAGGTAAATCAACCACGCTGGCGGCCATGATTAATTACAAAAATGAGACCGAGCGCGGCCATATCCTCACCCTGGAAGACCCGATTGAGTTTGTCCATCAAAGCAAAAAATGCCTGATCAACCAGCGGGAAATTCATCGTGACACACTGGGGTTTTCCGAGGCACTGCGCTCGGCCTTGAGGGAAGACCCGGATGTCATTTTAGTGGGCGAGATGCGTGATCTGGAGACTATCCGGCTGGCCCTGGAAGCGGCCGAGACCGGCCACGTTGTCTTTGGCACCCTGCACACCAGTTCCGCCGCCAAGACCATTGATCGGATTGTGGATGTCTTCCCGGCGGCGGAGAAAGACATGGTGCGGGCGATGATGTCCGAATCGTTGCGTGCCGTGATCTCACAGACATTACTACGCAAGAAGGGCGGTGGTCGTGTGGCTGCCCATGAGATTATGATCGGCACCCCCGCCATCAGAAACCTGATCCGTGAAAACAAGATTGCACAGATGTACTCAGCTATTCAAACCGGCCAGTCGTTTGGTATGCAGACCCTGGATCAGAACCTGCAAGCGCTGGTACAAAAGGGCCTGGTTGACCGGGAAGAGGCACGCTCAAAGGCCGCCAATAAAGATAACTTCTAACTTATCAATGCAGCATTTACCTGTGGAGTAAGCACGCTATGGAGAGAGAACAAGCGATAAAATTCATGCGCGATTTATTAAAGCTCATGATCGATAAAAAAGGCTCGGATTTATTCATCACCGTCGGTTTCCCCCCCGCCATGAAGATACAGGGCAAGATGACGCCGGTATCCAAAACAGCACTGACGGCGGACAATACCAAGGCCATGTGTTATGCCATCATGAACGACCGGCAGCTAAAAGAATTTGAAGCCACCAAGGAATGCAACTTTGCTGTTGCGCCCACCGGCATCGGACGTTTCCGTGCCAATGCCTTTGTGCAGCAGAGTTTTTGTGGCATGGTGCTGCGGGTGATTGAAACCGAAGTGCCGAACATTGACAAGCTGAAGCTGCCGGAGGTGTTAAAAGAGGTGGTGATGACCAAGAACGGGCTGATCATCATGGTCGGCGGCACCGGCTCTGGCAAGTCGACCTCGCTGGCCGCCATGATCGACTACCGTAACCAGAACAGTCACGGCCATATCATCACCATTGAAGACCCCATTGAGTATGTTCATCCGCACAAGAATTGCGTCATCATGCAGCGCGAAGTGGGGGTGGATACCGATGACTGGGAAATCGCCCTGAAAAATACCTTGCGCCAGTCGCCGGATGTGATCCTGCTGGGTGAGATTCGCGATCGGGAGACCATGGAGTTTGGCATCGCCTTTGCCGAGACCGGCCACCTGGCGATGGCCACCTTGCACGCCAACAGCTCAAACCAGGCGCTGGATCGCATCATCAACTTCTTCCCCGAAGAGCGCAAGGCGCAGCTGCTGATGGATCTCTCGCTGAACTTAAAATCAGTGATCTCACAGCGCCTGTTGCGTACCCCGGATGGCAAGGGCCGGGTGGCGGCGATCGAGATCCTGCTCAACTCGCCATTGATATCTGATTTGATCCTGAAAGGCGATGTACACGAGGTCAAGAGCATCATGGGCAAGTCCAACGAATTAGGCATGAAGACCTTTGATCAGGCGCTGTTTGACCTGTACGAAGCCGACCGGATTGGCTATGAGGAAGCCTTACGCAGTGCAGACTCCATGAACGAGTTGCGCCTTCGTATCAAGCTGGAAGGCAAGGCGGCGAAAAGCAAAGGGGCGATGGACGGGCTGGATCACTTGAGCCTGAAAGAAGACGAAGAAGATGCGGGCATGATGTAGTCGTGGCAGGGGCTGTTGCTGTTAAAAAACCGAGATAAAGAGCAAATGGGGTTTGCATTGTAATGGATATTATGCCGTATCTAAAACTGATGATTGACAGGGGCGCATCGGATCTGTTCTTCACCACCAATTCACCCGTGAAGATCAAAATGGAGGGGAAGATCAGCAATGTCGGCAGAACGGTACTGCGTGGCGAACTCACCAGGGCCGCCGCCTATGGCATCATGAATAAAAGCCAGATCAGCAAGTTTGAAGAAACCAATGATGTGGATTTTGCCATTGCCATGCCCGATGGTTCCGGGCGGTTTCGGGTGAATGTGTTCAGGCAGCGCGGTGAGCCGGGCATGGTGCTGCGCCGTATCCCCTCAGAAATCCCCACCATTGAACAACTGGCCGTGCCCGAGGTGTTAAAAGACCTGATCAATCACAAGCGTGGCCTGATCCTGATGGTCGGTGCTACCGGCTCCGGTAAATCAACCACCCTGGCCGCCATGATGAACCACCGCAATGAAACCCAGGCCGGGCATATCCTCACCATTGAGGATCCGGTGGAGTTCTCGCACCCGAATCTGAGGTCGATCATCAACCAGCGAGAGGTTGGCGTGGACACCGAATCTTATCGAACCGCACTGAAGGCATCGCTGCGCGAGGCCCCTGATGTCATATTGATTGGCGAGATTCGTGAGCGCGAGACCATGGAAGCGGCGCTGGAGTTGGCTAATACCGGCCATCTGGCCATCTCCACCCTGCACGCCAATAACGCTAATCAGGCGATGGAGCGGGTGATCAATATGTTCCCGTCTGAGTTGCACAAGCAGTTGTTCATGGATTTGTCGCTGAATATTCAAGCCGTGATTTCACAACGTCTGGTCATCGGTGTGGATGGCAAGCGCTGTGCCGCCATTGAAATCTTGATCAACACACCACACATCGCTGACTTGATCCTCAAAGGTCAGCTGGATGAGATCAAGGAAGCGATGGCCGAGAGTGGTCAGCGCGGTATGCAGACCTTCGATATGGCCTTGCATGACCTGTACAGAGAGGGGCGGATTGAACTGGAAGAGGCGCTGAATAATGCCGACTCCCGAACCAACCTGGAAGCCAAGATCAATTTTGGCTAGTGTTGTTAGCCCCTGCCCGCCGCCTCAAAATAAACCACGGATGAGCAGCGATTGCCCGATGAGATAAAAGGCAAGTGTTAATCGGCAAGTGTTAATCGCCTGTACCATCGAGGGCTGACGATAAAAAAAGCACCATAAAAAAGGGGCGTTGACGCCCCTTTTCTGGCTAAGAGAAGGCTCTTATTTGTTGTTGATGTACATGGTGACTTCAAAGCCGAAGCGAATGTCATTGTACTGTGGTGTATCCCATTTCATGATCGTATCCTCTTACAGGTTGAGTGAATTGATGGTTAAAACCTCTGCTGCTACGCTCTGAACATATTGCATAGACCATGCCATGTTTGCCGGACAATCAATTTTTCCGGCAAATAGTTTTATAAAACAATCGCTTAAACTCATGCAGAAACCAAGGTGGGCGATAGCGTGTTATTTTCCCTTCGATGATTGGCTACAGAGAACCGGGGATGCTGGCTACTGACAGCCAGACAACGGTATAACTGCTGGCCGCTGGCGGCATACTTGCACTCAAACGGGCTGAGGAAAGGCGGTGCGGGCGTCATCGTTGCCATCTCGGTCACATAGTCAGTGTAATGTCTGAAGCTGGCAATAAATTCGCTGGCATAGAGCGCCCAGTTGCAGCGTAACTCAATCTTGCCGCCAAGCTGTATGATCCAGGGGAATACAGCATGGGCATACCAGCGCCGCTGAACGTGCCGGGCCTTGGGCCAGGGATTGGGATAAAGGAAATACTGCTGCTCTGCCTGCCACGTATGGCTTACCGCCAGCGGATAGAAATCTTCCAGCTTCATGCAGAGCAGCACACAATTATCCTGCCAGATGAGATCGCCCTGCAACCCGGCACGGGCGAGCCGGTGAGCCGACTTGTCAATCCCGATGACCCAGTGATCGGGATAGCGGCGAGCCAGCATCCGGCTGCTGACCCCTGTGCCACAGCCGGCATCAATAATCACCGGCGCCGACTGCCCTGCCAGGATCTGTGCCAGCCTGGCAAAACACGCCCTGGTGCGCGCCGTGACCGGACGCCGCACCGGCTGCTGCTGGTGTTTACCGACCAGCAGGTGCAACCGGGGATGCAGGCACTGCTGATCGCTGATCACCGTGCGTGAATTAGCGAACATCGCCTTGCCCTGAAGCCGTGGCAGGGAATACCTGGCTGGCCGCAAACACTGGCCCGTCAACACAGACGCGCTGCATTTCGCTTAATCGGCCCTCATCGTAGATGGGAACAGTGCAGCCAGCACACCCGCCCACGGCGCAGGCCATGTACTCTTCCAGTGATACCTGGCAGGGCAGGGCATACGCCTCGGCCAGTGCCGCTACAGCTTTTAGCATGGGGGTGGGGCCGCAACTGAAGATCTCCACTTGTCGCCGTTCGTCGGCCGTCAGGCCAGCCAGCCAAATGTCGGCCAGCTCGGTCACATAGCCGTTAAAGCAGCCGGTGTAGTCGTTCAGGCTGGTCAGGCGGCTGGCGATGCCCCAGTCCTCCATTAACGGCATACAGGCAATCACCTCAGCCGGCAGCTGCCCGATCATGATTTGTGAAGGCTTGGGGATGAACGGAAACGGCACTTCTGATCCCATGATCACCAGCGGGGCCAGGGCGGGCATGAAGGTACGCAGATGCTCCGCCAGAAAGATCATCGGCGGAATGCCCACCCCACCGCCAATCAACAAAGGCCGCGCCTGATAGCCTGCCAGCTTGAACGGCCTGCCGATCGGCCCGAGGATGCTTAACCGATCACCAACGGCCTGCTGTGCCAGTAACCCACTGCCAAGGCCCTGCACCTTGTAGAGTATGTCAATCCAGCCCTGTTCAGCATTCGCCCGCATGATCGACATGGGGCGGCGCATGGGCAGGCTGGCATGACAGCGGATGTGGACAAAATTGCCCGGCAGGGCGCGGGCGGCTATCTGTGGTGCCTGCAAACGCATCAGGTATTGCCCCGCCGCCAGGCTATCGTGCTGTAGCACTGGCGCCTCTTCCAGCAGGATGGTATCACGCCGGGGCATGGACAAGCTCGCCATCAATGAAGGTATAATGCGCTCGGCCGGGCATCTCCCAACCACGAAAACAGGTGTTTTTCCCCCGGCTCTGCAAGGTGTCATTGTTCACCGTCCAGCCGGTATCGGCGAAGATAAACAGATCCGCCACCTCGCCCGCGGCAATCCGCCCGCGGTCAAGCGTGAGTATCCGTGCCGGATTGCAGGTGATGGCGGCAATGCCCTGCCGGTAGCTTAACTGCTGCTGTTCAATCAGATTGATGGTCAACGGGATCAGCAAGTCAATCGCAGAAGCCCCCGGTGCGGTCTCGCCAAACGGCGCTGCCTTGGCATCGGCATCGTGCGGTTGATGGTCTGAGCAGATCGCCGCAATCGTACCATCGCCTACCCCGGCCAGCAGGGCGGTGCGATCGCTGCTGCAACGCAGTGGCGGCGCCAGATGACAGTCCGCATTGAAGCCATCCACGTCAATTTCAGTCAGGTACAGGTTGTTGATGCTCACATCGGCGCTGACCGGCAGGCCCTGGCTGTGGGCAGCACGGAGCAGTTCAACGCTTTGCGCGCAACTCAGCTTGGAGAAATGCGCCCGCACGCCGGTTTGCTCAACCAGCATCAGGCATTGGCTGAGCGCAACTATCTCGGCGGTGGCGGGTATGCCGGGCAGCCCCAGCCGGGTGCTGATCTGTCCCTCGTGCATAAGCCCGTTGTTTCTCAGGCCCGGCTCTTCGGGCTGGATGAATACCGGCAGGTTGAAGCTCGCCGCATATTCGAACGCCCGCCGCATGATGTCCAGATTATCAAACGCCCGGCGGGCATTGGACAAGGCGATGCAGCCGGCCTGTTTCAGTGCGGCAATCTCACTTAACTGCCGGCCTGACAAGCCCGAGGTCAAGGCCCCCAGGGGATAAATGCGACTGCCACCGGCCTGTGCGGCACGTTGATGGATCAACTCCACCACGGCGGCGGTGTCGATTACAGGCTGGGTGTGCGGCGTCAGCACCACGCCAGTCACGCCCGCACTGGCCGCGGCATGCGATTCACTGGCAATCGTTGCCTTGTGTTCCTGACCGGGTTCACGAAAATCCGCCAGCAGATCAATCGCGCCCGGGCAGAGCAGACCGCCGCCCGCATCAATCTGCTGCTCGGCCTGAAAATCCGGCGCTGGCCCGGGCACAGAGACAATCCGGCCAGCCGCGATACAGACATCGCCAGTGCAATCAAGATCATCTGCCGGGCTGATGATGCGTGCATTGCTGATTCGGATACGCATCAGGCGGGCACCTCGGTATGCACGCCCATTATCATCGCCATCACGGCCATACGCACGGCGATGCCGTGACTGACCTGTTGCAAGATGACCGAGTGTGCGCTGTCGGCCACCTGTGAGTCAATTTCCACACCACGATTGACCGGCCCGGGGTGCATCACGATGGCATCGGGCTTGGCCGCCTGCAATCTGCTCTTAGTCAGGCCGTAGCACTGAAAGTATTCCTGCTCGCCTGGCAGCAGCGCCGATTGCATGCGCTCCCGCTGCAATCGCAACATAATCACGACATCCACATCGGCCAGGCCATCGTTGAGATCATGACATGCCTTAACACCAAGCGTTTCAATCTGCACCGGCAGCAGGGTCTTTGGGGCAATCACCCGAATATCGCTCACGCCCAGGATATTCAGCGCGTGAATCTCGGATCGGGCGACCCTGGAATGGGCGATATCGCCAACAATGGCCACGCCGAGTGAGGCAAAGTCGGGCTTGTGCTGCCTGATAGTAAACATGTCCAGCATGGCCTGGGTGGGGTGGGCATGGCGGCCATCGCCGGCATTGATGACATGCACATCGGCGGCGACATGCCGGGCGATAAAGTGGGCGGCGCCGCTCTCGGCATGGCGGACGATGAACATATCGCTGTGCATGGCTTGCAGCGTTCGCAGGGTATCCAGCAAGGATTCGCCTTTATGGGTGGCCGAGGTGGCGACATTCACGGTCAATACATCGGCAGATAAGCGTTTGGCCGCCAGTTCAAACGTGGTGCGGGTGCGGGTGCTGGGTTCAAAGAACAGGTTGACGATGGTCTTGCCACGTAACAGCGGCACTTTTTTTACCGCCCGCCCGGTGACATTGGCAAAGGATTCGGCGGTATTGAGTATGTCCAGGAGAATGTGGCGGGGCAGGGATTCTGTGGAGAGGAAATGTTGCAGTTTGCCGCTCTCATCCAGTTGACTGGTTAAATCCGTCATGCCGTTGCCGTCAACTCCAGCGTCAGGGGTGTCGGGCCACAGAGCTTCAGATGTTCACTGGGCTTGAGCCTTAGCGTTGCCGCAACGGCATCGGCCCTGACCGGCAGTTCATGGCCGCCACGGTCGATCAAGACGGCCAGCGTGATACTGGCCGGGCGACCGTAATCAAACAACTCATTCATGGCGGCACGGACTGTGCGCCCGGTATGCAGCACATCGTCCACCAGAATCACATGCCGGTCTTCGATGGTGAACGGCAGCTCGGACGGGGTGACCCGGGGGTGCAGGCCGATGCGGCTGAAATCATCCCGATAAAAGGCGATATTCAGCCGGCCCAAGGGGGTTGGCAGTGCAAGATGCGTATGCAGGTGTTCAGCAATCCAGACGCCGCCCGTGTGGATGCCGACAATCACCGGATCGGTGCGCTGGTTTTGCTTTAGCAGGGCCTTCAGATCGCCTTGCAGCTTGCTGAGGCTGTGTTGTATGTCGATGTGGCCTGTGTCCATGCGTCAGTCTGACCGGTGAGTCTGCCCTGTCAACTTACGTATGCCAGGCCAGCAGCAGCGTAACATCATCCCGTGGCGTGTTGTTGTGCAAGCCAGCCCTCCAGAATGATCTGGGCGGCAATATCATCACGTTTGTCCTTGCCGCCATGACGGCTGGCGGCTTCTCTGGAGCTAAGCCGTTCCTCGGCACGTGCAACGGTGAGCTTGAAGCGACCGGCCAACTGGCGGCTGAATCTGTCTGCCGCCTCAGTCAGGGGCTGGCGGCCATCCTGCATGGTCAGCGGGTCGCCGACAATCAGGGCCTGGGGTTGCCACTGTCTGATCAGGGCGTCGATGCGGTGCCAATCAGGGCGGTTATGACTGACAGCAACGGTGGCCAGCGGCGTGGCGGTGCCGGTGAGTGTCTGACCAACGGCAACACCAATCCGCTTCAATCCATAATCGAAACAGAGCAGTGTCGCTGGCCTCACGCGTGGCCGACCTCCGTTGATATTTGGTGGCTGTCAAAACCCAGCAGGGAGGTGGCCGAAGTCCAGCGATGTTTGCACGGTGTGTTGAAGATGATCTCGGCATCCACCGGGCCGCTTAACCAGGCGTTGCCCTTGATCTCGGCTTCCAGCTGTCCTGAGGCCCAGCCAGCATAGCCCAGGGCGATGAGCAGATGTTTCGGCCCCTCGCCGGCGGCAATGGCCTCCAGGATATCGCACGAGGTGGTCATGCCCAGATCATCGCTGATCTGGATGGAGGAAGCCCAGGTCTCATTCGGATGATGCAACACGAATCCTCGTTCGATTTGCACCGGGCCGCCATGGTAGACCGGCAGATGTTCAATCTCTTCATTCACCGATTCCAGTTCCATTTGCTGAATGATCTCGCCGAATTCCAACTCCAGCGGGCGGTTGATGACAATACCCATGGCGCCCTCTTCATTATGAGCGCAGATATAGGTCACCGTATGGTGGAAGTTCGGATCGGCCAGGGTAGGCATGGCGATCAGGAACTGGTTGGTCAGGTTGCTGCTGTTCATCATCGCTATAGTAGCGGGATCTGCGATAAAAGACTATCCATGATTGCTGGCCGCTTTGATATGAATAAAATTTATGCTTTTTATCGAAAGCCGCGATTGTTAAGAAACTGCCAGGTACGGGTGATGTGCAAGATGTCAATGTCCTTTCTGATGGCCGGTGGGAATGGTGCGAATGGTGCCGCCAGCTTGACAATACGTATGGCGGCATCGTCCAGTAATTTATGCCCGGATGAGCGGCGGATCACGATTTGGTTGACGCTGCCATCGGGGTTCAGGGCGACATCCAGGATCAGGCTGCCGCTGATGTTGCGCCTTCTCGCCTCTTCCGGGTAGTTCAGGTTGCCCACTCGCTCCACCTTGGCGCGCCATCCTTCCATGTAGGCGGCATATTTATATTCCCTCGTGCTGGCGGAGACAAATTTACGCTTTGGCCGGTCCGCCTTGGTTTTAAGTTTTTGTTTGATCTCGGCGCTCAGCGCGGCGATTTTGAAGCTGTTAGTGAGCAGTGCGGTGGCACTGGGACGTTTTCTCTGTTCGGGCTTGCTGGTCTGCTCATCCTTCACCGCCTCGGGTGCAGGCGCCGGTTGTGCCTCTGCCACCTCGGTGGCTGCCTGTTCTGCTTCCGTATTTTCGACAGCGATCTGATCAAGCTGCTCGGACGGCGGCCTGGCTTCCGGCGTTGCCTGCTGCACAGCTTCTGTCGCCGCTGGCGCCGGTTGTGCCTCGCTCGGTGGCGGTGCCGCCAGTTCCGGCTGATTGTCCGGGAAAGGCGGCGGCAGCGGTGTTGCCGGGCGGCTGTTCTCCTCAGTGATCTCGCCGCCCCCATCCAGGCTGGCCTGTGCCAGCACTTTTGCCTCATCATCGCTCTGGCTTTGCTGCTGTACCAGCACGATCTCCATCGATTCATAACGTGGCGGCGGGTCATCCTCGGGGGCAAAAGTCACGCCCAGGATGATAACGCCGTGCAGAATAAGCGCCAGACACAGGGTCATGCTGAGCCGGTCAGTCGGCGTGATTTCAGGTGGGGTTTCGAGACTCGCCCGGGGGCTTATGGCTACGGTGGCACTCACGTTATCCGGTCTTTGCTTCGGCAGGGGCTTTAGTATAATTGCAACATGATAGAAAACTAAAATGATTTCTATATGGTTACATTGACAATGCCCTGTCATCCAACAAGTCAGGCTATCTCTATGATCGAAGCATTCGCCAAAAATATCCCATCGCAACCCTTAAAGACATCAGGATCGGTTTTTTATTCTGGGCGAGACGCCTTCTCATGCAAAGCAGATTACTACCTGTTAGGTATTAATCCGGGTGGAGATCCGGGCAAGATAAGCAAGCGAGACTATTGAATGGCATACCAGGCGGGTGTTGCAATCTGACCCTGATGATTGGTCAGCGTATCGTGATGAATCATGGAAAGGTCTCCCCCCGGGCACATCAGGATTGCAGCAAAGGGTATTGCACGTGTTTAATCGGCTTGGCTATCAGGCAGGTGTAGTTCCAGCAAGCCATGTTGTCTTTCCAAGGTCCAAGCGCGAAAATGATATTACGCATGAGTTTCGGCGATTAGCCGAGGAATGCTGGCCGCCTCATCAAGCGGTAATAGATAAATTGGAACCCAGGGCTATCTTATGTCTCGGAAAACGCGCTGGAGAGATTGTGCGAGAAAGAGTTGCCGCCAACCGCCAGATAGATGAATTCATTGAAAACTATGATAAACGTAGCTGGGGCAGCCGGGCTTATCAAAGTGCTGATGGCAGTAAAGTCATCGTGCTCACACATCCGGGCCGGGCGGATTGGACTGCACCTGAGGCAGACCCAACGGCAATGATCCGCCGGGTCATCAAGGCTTAACCCCGCTTGTCGGCCAGCAGATCCATCAACTGACCGCCGATATCCAGACCATACAGGGCATCCAGTTCTCGTATGCAGGTGGGGCTGGTGACGTTGATCTCGGTTAAATACTCGCCAATCACGTCCAGCCCGACGAACACCAGGCCCATGGCTTTTAGGCGGGGGCCGACCTGCTGGCAAATCCAGCGATCATGGGCAGACAGGGCAACGCCTTCGCCGTGTCCGCCGGCGGCCAGGTTGCCACGACTCTCGCCCGGCCTTGGGATGCGCGCCAGGGCGTAGTCCAGGGGCTGCCCGTCCAGCAATAAAATACGTTTATCGCCAGCGCTGATCTCCGGTATGAATTTTTGCGCCATGGCGAACCGGGAGGCATGTGCTGTGACTGTTTCAATGATGACATTGGTATTCAGATCGCCCGCATTGATCCTGAACACAGAAGCACCGCCCATGCCGCCCAGCGGCTTTAATACGATCTGTTTATGCTCGGCAAGAAATGCCTTGATGCGCCAGGCCGACCGGCTGATCAGCGTGGGGGCGATACAGTGTGGAAACTGTTTGATGAAAAATTTCTCGTTGACCGTACGCAGGCTGGCGGGATTGTTGACGATCAGGGTGCCTGCCGCTGCCACATATTCCAGCAGGTAGCTGGCATAGATATACTCC
The DNA here is from genome assembly GCA_963422205.2 of Gammaproteobacteria bacterium. Taxonomy (GTDB): domain Bacteria; phylum Pseudomonadota; class Gammaproteobacteria; order Eutrophobiales; family Eutrophobiaceae; genus CAXMWX01. Next base: position 191,394 of record CAXMWX010000009.1, read on the forward strand.
ATGTCAAACGGCGGGTCTTTACGCATGAGAATGATATCAAGCTCGGCCAGTGCGATATCTGTCTCATCGATAAATTCATGCCAGCACTGAAGGTCGGCCATCACCTTGAGCCGTCTCGCCATCGCCCTTGGTACATCAGCGGCAAATGTCAAATCGCCCAGTTCCATGTAGAACAACTCCCAGCCACGTGATTGTGCCGCCAGCAGCATCGCCAGGCTGCTATCTTTGTGGTAATTGATCCCGGCAATGGGATCCATAATGATGCCCAGCTTCATCGGCTTGCTGTGCGTATGTCAGTTTTCCGGTTGAGGTGCTGGCGTTTCGGCATTAGTGTAAGCATGATGGCGGGGACATGGTAAGAGTCTATCGTAATCATGCCAAAGAAAACATTACGTATCGTCAGTCGGGAAAGCCCGCTTGCTCTATGGCAGGCGGGCCATGTCCGCACGCATTTACTGACCCACCACCCGGGGCTTGAGATCAGCATTATCGGCATCAGCACAGCCGCCGATCGTTTTCTTGACCGAAGCCTGGCAAGCATGGGCGGTAAAGGCGTGTTTGTGAAAGAGCTGGAACAGGCCCTCCTGGCGGGCGATGCAGACATGGCGGTGCATTCGATGAAGGATGTCACGGTGGATTTGCCAGCACAGCTGGCCCTGCCCGTGATCATGCGGCGGGAAGACCCGACCGATGTGCTGGTATCGAACCAGTTCAGCACCTTATCTGCCTTGCCGGAAGGGGCGTGTATCGGCACGTCCAGTTTGCGCCGACAATGCCAGCTCAAGGCCTGGCGTCCTGATCTGCGGTTTGTGGGCATACGCGGCAATATCGCGACCCGGCTGGCGCGGCTGGATGCCGGTGATTATGATGCCCTGATCCTGGCGGCGGCCGGGCTGAAGCGTCTTAACTTGCAGCACCGTATTCAAGAGCATATCGCCGTGGATGTCCTCCTGCCAGCGGTTGGGCAGGGGGCGCTGGGTATCGAAACCCGGGCGGATGATGAGCAGACACAGGCACTGATAGCCGTATTACATGACAGCCGGACGGCGACATGCGTGACTGCCGAGCGGGCGTTTAGCCGTTGTCTTTATGGCGGCTGTCATTTGCCCATTGCCGCGTATGCCACCCTTTTGCAGGATAAGCTCATGCTCCGTGGCCTGGTTGGCAGGCCGGATGGTTCGGAGGTGATCCGGCAGACGGCGACTGGCGGACGGGCGGCTGAAAGACTGGGGGCTGTTCTTGGTCGGCGGCTGCTGGAGCAGGGGGCGGATAACATTCTCCAAGGGCTTGGGGTAGATGCAGATCGATGACACTGCGCTTGCTGGCCGCTGCGTACTGGTCACTCGGCCTGAGTCTCAGGCGAGCGGCCTGTGTCAGTTGATTGAGCAATCAGGCGGCCGTGCGATACGCTTGCCGACCATTGCCATCAGGGCGCGGCAATTATCGGCTGAACAGCACCAGGCGGCACTCAAACAGATTGCTGACAGCGAGCTGATCATCTTCATCAGCCAAACCGCCGTACAGCAGTTTGAGCGGCAGTTTGCCGGACAGCTTGCTGCATTACAGGGCAAGCAGCTTGTGGCCATGGGCGATAGCACCCGAACGCATCTGGCCAAGCATCACATCGGCGATGTGCTGTCAGTTGAATCGGGCATGGGCAGCGAGGCGCTGCTGGATTTGCCGCCATTAGCTGCCCATGCCGTAGTGGCAAAGCGGATTTTGATTGTGAAGGGCGATGGCGGCCGGGCGTTGCTGTACGATAGCCTGCATGAGCGTGGTGCCAGTTTGCACACGCTGGAGTTATACCGGCGAGATAAACCACAGACAAGCCGCCTGCAATTAACTACAATCTGGAATCACTCAAGGCCCGACAGCATGATTTTTACCAGTGGTGAAGGCATGGCTAATTTCCTTGAGATGACCGCGGCGGTTGATCTTGCCGGCCTGTACAGAACACCGGCACTGGTCTTTGGCGGGCGCATCGCCGCCCTGGCACAGGCGGCCGGTTTTGCCCATGTCAGGCAGGTGGATATGGCCAGTGATGATGCCTTGTTGCGGGCCTTGTATCAATTACACAGGGTAGAGAATTCTAAGGTAGAGAATTAATGCAGACAGATGTTATCAGCACAGAAGAGGCCAATGTGAAAGGACAAGACAACACGGCTGAAGAGCCGCCCGGCCCCAGGCGCTGGCCGGTGCTTGTGCTGCTGCTTTTGCTGCTCATCGGGGCCAGCGGTTATTTTTATTTACAGTTGCGATCATCACAGGCCGGTGTCGATGAGCAGTCGGCACAGGTGCGAGCGCCGTTGTCGAACACCACAGAGCAACTGGCCGGTCTAAAACAGCAAACCGACTCCCTGGCAATGAGTCTACAGGCCATGGATGCACGGCTGGATAAATTGCGCCTGGATTTTGCCGCCCTGCATCAGCATAACAACAGCGATGCAGGCTGGGCGCTGGCCGAGGTGAGGCATTTGCTGGTGATGGCCTCGCACCGTTTGCTGCTGGAGAGAGACATCACCGCCGCCCTGCCGGCATTGCAAACCGCCGATCAGCAGTTGCAGCAGCTGCCTGATCCCGCCTTGCTTGCCGTCCGGCAACCGCTTATGACCACCATCAACGACTTAATAGCCATCGAGCAGATTGATATACCGGCTTTGAGTCTGTTCTTGGGTGATTTGGCGCATCGCACACACCGCCTGCCGCTGAACACCATGATCCTGACGGCAAGTGAAACCATCGCCGTGCAGACAGATGAATCGCCGCCGGCATCAGGCTGGTGGGATTTGCCCGGCCTTATCTGGCAGGAGTTGAAATCGCTGGTGCATGTCAGCCGGGCTGGCGAACAGGCCGTTGCCACGTTACTGCCTGAACAGCGTTATTTTCTGTATCAGAATCTGCGCCTGCAAGCCGAGTCGGCCCGGCTGGCGGTATTGCTGGGAGATGAGCCTGCCTTCAAAGATGCCGTGCAGTTGATTATTAGCTGGTTACAGCAGTATTTTGATACGCAGGATAATGAGGTGCTTGCGGCGCTTGATTCGCTGGAGAGAATGCTGGTGATGGAGCTTGACTATGCAGTGCCTAGCCTCTCTCATGCCATCGCTGCACTGGATGCGTATATTGCCAGCCAGTCAGAGCAGCGCCGGTCGATGACAGCAACTGACGAATGAAATTTCTGTTAATCGTACTCGCCGGGCTGCTCATTGCGCTGCTGCTGGGCAATACCTTCGCTGCCGATCCTGGCCATATCGTCTTTACCTGGGGTGAGTGGCTGATTCAAACCAGTCTGGGGGTGTTTGTCTTTGCCTTCGTGTCGTTGCTGCTGGTTTGCAGCTATCTCTTTATCTTTGTCGGTCGCCTGTTGGCCTTGCCCCGGCGGTATGCCCGCTGGCGTGAATACAAAAATCACAGACAGGCTGAACACTACCTGAGTAACGGCATGTTATCCATGCTGGAGGGCAACTGGTGGCAGGCCGAGGTGGCGTTTCGCAAAGCGGCGCGCTACAGCAAAAAACCGGTAGCGAATTATCTGGGGGCGGCACGTGCAGCACAGTTGCAAGGGCAGATCGAACGGCGTGATCATTATCTTCGTATGGCACAGGCGGGGGATGATAATCCCCCCTTGGCCGTGGCCTTGACCCAGGCTGAATTGCAGCTGGGTCAGAAACAGTACCGGGAGGCCCACGCTACCTTAAAAAAACTCAGCACGGCAAGCCCTCGGCATGAACAGGTCAAGTTGTTATTGTTGGATGCGACCACGGCATTAAAACACTGGCAACAGGCGGTTGAACTGCTGCAACAGTTCGGCGGCAGAAGCCTGTTATCTGCTGATGAGATAAAGGCCCGGCAGGTGGCCGCCTATGTCGGCCTGCTACAGGAAACCGGAATGCAGCATGGCCGGGAAGGATTACAGCAGCTTTGGCAGGCCATCCCGGCCCGGCTGCGACAGGACAGCTATCTGCTGGCAAGCTATGTGCAGGAGCGTCTGCGCTTTGGTGAGACGCTGGACTGTGAAGCCATGCTGCACAAAGCGATTAAAAAGCACTGGGAGCCGGAATTGGTCCGGCTGTTCGGTCTGGTGAATGGCAAAAATCCCGGTGCCCAGCTTGCCTCCATGGAAAAATTTCTCACACCGCACCCGCAGGATGCCGTGCTGCTGTTAAGCCTGGGGCGCTTGAGCGGGAAAAATAATCTGTGGGGCAAGGCCAGGGCATATCTGGAGCAGAGCATTGCTGCACAACCCAATCCGGAGGCCTATCAGGAACTTGCCGACCTACTGCAACGCCAGGGGGATGCAGCCGCCGCCCAATACTACCAGGCGGGGCTGGCTGTCGCTACACAACTGTCAAATCAGCCGGACAGCACCGCCATCGCCCCTCTGGCAGAGGAGGCGGCTGTTGCGGGCGGCGAGGTTGAAGGTAACTCAAAAGCCTAGCCAGGCATACTGCGGCTGCTCTTCAGCCAGCGCAGCAGAGGCTCCCACTGCTCTCTGTCATACAGGGTCTTTGAGGGGGAAAATTCAAATATCGTGATCCCCCTCTCTGCCGCTTTGATATAGTTCTGGCTTGCCCGCAGCAGGGTGATAAAGGGGAGTTTTTGTCCGCCCGGCAGCGTGATATCGTGCAGATAGTTCTCCAGCTTTGCGGCGGCAATCGTATCTTCACGCACACGATTGGCGACCGTGGCCAGCTTGATTTTTTTATTGATCAGCCTTCTATGTCCATATAATTCAGCGATGAAGTGTTCAGCCGCACGTATGTCCAGCGGCGAGGCCATCATCGGAATAACAGCCGTTTCCGCCAGCTTGACGTAATTGGCGAGCCTTCCCCCGCGCACCGAGGCGGGCGTGTCAATCACCAGCATGTCGGGCCTTGCCTTGCCCTGGCCCTGAATCTGAATTTTATCGCCGCTGATCCTGACGGGGCGGATGAGCGGTACATCGGCTGGCCGTGCCGCCAGCCAGTCATTGCAGGATGATTGCGGGTCGCAGTCGGCCAGGGCGACTTTCTTGCCCTGTGTCGCAAAATAGCCGGCGATATTCATGGCGAGTGTGCTTTTGCCACACCCCCCCTTGGCGTTGAGAATCAGGATGGAGCGCATGGTGTCTCCTTAAATCATGGTTCTGTTCTATGGTGACTGTCTTAATACTGGTACGCTGGCGGGTTTGTCAACTCCAATTCCAGAAATCGCCGTTATTGCATTGCACAATTTAACCGCCTGCTGCTGTGCGTTGTTCCGCCACCAGCCCTTTGATAAGGGGATCCATGATCAACTGAATGGATAAATCCGTTTTGCCGGCGGGTACGACAATCGTGTACGGCGTGGACATGAACGAGCCGTTGATCATCTTCAGCAGATAAAGAAAATCGATGTGGCATTTCTGCCGGTTGCGGATATGGATGACGGTAAAGCTCTCATCATTGGTCGGGATCTGCACCGCACCGAAGGGGTTGGCGGTATCAACAGTCGGCACCCGCTGAAAATTGATGTCGGTGCGGGAGAACTGCGGCGTGATGTAGTGGACGTAATCGTGCATGCGCTCAAGGATCATATTGGTGGCATCTTCGGCGCTGTAGCCACGCACGTCTTTGTCTCGGTAGATCTTCTGTATCCATTCCAGGTTGATGATCGGGGTCACGCCGATCAGCAGGTCGGCATACTGATGAATGTCGTGCTCTGCTGTCACCAGGCCGCCGTGCAGCCCCTCATAAAATAACAAATCCGTGGGCACCGGCAGACTCTGCCAGGGCGTCAGGGTTCCGGGCGGGTGGCCGTAGGCTGCCGCCTCGGCATCATTGTGGATATAATGTCGCCGCCTGCCGGTACCGCTTTCACCATAGCCCCTGAACAGCGCCTCCAGCTCGCTGAACAGATTGCCCTCCGGGCCGAAATGCGTCACGCTCCTCCCCTCCCGGGCAGCGGCCGCAACCACTTTGTCCATCTGCTCACGATCATGGCGGTGAAAGCTGTCGCCCTGGATCAGTGCGGCGGTCAAGCCCTGGCGGCGAAAGATGTGTTCAAAGGCCACGGTGACGCTGCTGGTGCCGGCCCCTGATGAGCCGGTGACGGCAATGATTGGGTGTCTGGTTGACATGCTTGATGCGTAAATCCTGAAGGCGGCTTGTGCTGGGGCACCCGTTAAGTCACTAATGCACCAAGTATCGCACAATTAGCGGGCATAATCAGCCGGCCAGCCGGCATGGGTTTGAGATTTTGATATTGTATACTTTTAAGTTGCCTAACCGGAGCGAAAGTCCGTCTGAATATGTCAGCATCACCAGAGAGAAATGACCTTGTTCTGTATTTACGGTTATTGTCTTATGTCAAAGTGTATTGGCACGGGTTTTGTGTTGCCATCATTGCCATGGTCGTGCTGGCCTTTATCACACCGGCCATCGCCGCCCTGTTTAAATACATCACCGCAGGCGTATTCATCCAGCAGGAAACCGAACTTGTTCGTTTGATCATTTTGCCCGTGCTGGTGTTATTTGCGGTTGCCAGTATCGCCTCCTATGTCAGCGAGTTTGCCATGTTCTGGGTAGCGAACAGGGTCATTATGGACTTGCGTATTGCCATGTTTGAGCGGCTGCTCATGCTGCCATGTGCCCGCCTGGATGCCGTCAACCCGGGCACGCTGACGGCCAAGTTCACCTTTGATGTTTTGCAATTAAAAGAGGCGGCAACCACCGCCCTGACGACAGCCGTAAAAGATACTTTAAGCATTGTCGGTCTCCTGGCCTGGATGTTGTATCTTGATCCGGCGATGACCCTGGTGGTGATACTGGCCGGCCCGTTTATCTCCATGGTGTTAATGATCATCAGAAAACGCCTGCGTAAAATGGGGCGAGAGGTGCAGGAATCCATGGGCGATATACACCACATACTGGATGAGTCCATCAGCGCCCATCGCATCATCAAGATCTATGGTGGCCAGCCACAGGCACTGAAACGCTTCACCCGCCAGGCCAATAAAAACCGCTTGCAAAACATGAAATTCAGCATCGCTGCTGCGGCCAGCTCGCCTGTTATACAGATCATCACCGCCTTTGCGCTGGCGGCGATCATCACCCTTGCCGCCGCCAGTGCGGCCAGCGGCGAGATGCAGGTTGATGAGTTCAATTCCTTTTTTGCCGCCTTGCTGATGATCTTAAGCCCAATCAAACGCTTATCCCGCATTAACGAACACATCCAGCGTGGTCTGGCGGCCTGTGAGAGCGTCTTTGGTTTTATCGATCAGCCGGCAGAGAAAGACGAACCAAAGATACGCCCTGTGGAGGTTGGCGGGCATTTGCAGTGCCGAGGGCTTGGCTTTCGTTATGCCGACAGCAAGGCACCGGTTCTGGAGGATATCTCTATCACGATTAAGCCGGGCATGACAGTGGCGCTGGTAGGGCACTCTGGCAGCGGGAAAAGCACGCTGGTGAATCTGCTCCCGCGTTTGTATGATTATGCCACAGGGGAGATCCTGCTGGATGGAAGCGACATCCGTTCTCTGCCTTTACGTCAGTTGCGTAGTGCCATTGCCTATGTCAGCCAGGATATTATTCTGTTTAATGATACGGTCAGAAACAATATTGCCTATGGTGCTACGGCTGATGCTACCGAGGCCATGATTATCAAGGCGGCCGAGAAGGCCAATGCGTTGCCGTTTATCCAGGCCCTGCCGCAGGGCTTTGATACGCTGGTGGGTAACCGCGGCGCACGTCTGTCCGGCGGTCAGCAACAGCGGATTGCGCTGGCGAGAGCATTTCTAAAAGATGCCCCGCTGCTGATTCTGGATGAGGCCACCTCAGCACTGGACACAGAATCTGAGTGCCTGATTCGAAAGGCCATGGAGGCGATCAAAAAAGATCGCACCTGTCTAATTGTTGCCCATCGTTTGTCGACTATTGAATCGGCTGATCATATCTTTGTGTTGGCCGATGGCCGTCTCGTTGATCAGGGCAGGCACAGCGATTTAATCAGCAGGGGCGGTGTGTATGCACGCCTGCATCAGTCAATACACGAGAAACAAAACGCAACCAGCGCTTAAATGATACACTTCGGGCTAACGCATAATTTACAATACTTTACTTGATTTTTAATAATAGCCTAACGATGCGGGCGTATGATGTCGCTGAACAATAATAAAAAGGCGTGAAACCACCGTGATGAATCCAGGGCTTGCTCATCTTAGTTTTTTGCTTGTTGATGATGATGTGTCGTCTTATTTGCTCACGGAGAGGTTGTTGCAAAGGATAGGCATCACCGAAATCATCGCTGCCGTTAATGGCAAGGACGCCATAGAAAAGCTGATCCATGCCAGTCGTCCCTTTGATGTGATCATTTGCGATCTGAACATGCCGGTCATGGACGGGATCCAGTTTCTACGGCATCTGGCCGTGATAAAATACGCAGGCACCATCATCTTCCTGAGTGGTGAGGATGAGCGCATATTATCCTCCGCCTGCCAGTTAGCAGAGGCACATAAGTTAAAAATCCTCACCGCCATCTCAAAGCCGGTCTCAAAAGCACAGCTACTGGATCGGCTGGCCGAGCTCAAACAGCAGGCGGATGGCCGGCTGGGGATGGCGGCAGTGCCGATCGATAAAGATGAGTTAATTACCGGACTAAAGCAAGATGCGCTGGAATTTGTCTTGCAGCCAAAGGTTGAGATCAGCTCCGGGAAGACCACCGGGGCAGAGGTGCTGGCACGCTGGAATCATTCAAGCCGCGGCTTGCTGGAGCCTGGCTCGTTTATTCCCCTGGCGGAGGAGATCGGCGCCATCAATGAATTGACCCGGCTGATCTACCGGAAGGCGATTGAGCAGGTCAAGCAATGGCAGCAGAAGAACATCGATATGAAGGTGTCTGTCAATATTCCCATGCACTCGCTGGAAGAGTTGTCATTTTTTGATTTTATTATTGCCTCGATAGAGGCCGAACACATTGATCCCCGTGTGTTGATCCTGGAAGTGACCGAGACACAGATCATGCAGAACGTAGCCAGCGCCCTGGAGACCCTGACCCGTCTGGGTATGAGGAAGCTGGGTTTGTCCATTGATGATTTCGGTACCGGCTACTCCTCGATGGAGCAATTAAAGCAGATTCCGTTTACGGAACTAAAGGTCGATCGGGCCTTTGTCTTCGGTGCTGACAAGGATACGGCCATGCAGGCTATTTTGGAGTCCAGCATTGATCTGGCGCACAAGTTAAACCTGGAGATCGTCGCCGAAGGCGTGGAGACACAGGCCGAGTGTGAGTTGTTATCGGAGTTAGGCTGTGATTGCGCGCAGGGCTATTATTATGCCAAGCCGATGAGCAGCGATGAGTTTGAAGCCTGGTTAAGGTAGTCAGGTCAGGCAAGTTTCAGGCAAATCTCCGCCGGGCGGGTTGGCCATAAAAAGCCGGCATCTCTCCATGGGGGATGAGGAGAATGTCTGTGCTGGTGATAAGCTCATACCCACCCCCGTGGCCTTGCCCTGCCAGTGAACCGAGGTTCTGATATACTGCCCCCCAGTCAATTCTGATGCCGCCCCCCCGTATCTGATTCCTTGTTTAAGCTGGTCGTGTCGAAGTTTGGTTGTATCGGTGTGGCCCCTTTGCTTGATCTATACTCAATGAGTGTGCTGACCGGCAGAGGACCTGGAGGCAAGAGCGTTTACCAGTGGCGCGAAACTTGCCCCGGATTCCTGTCAGGCGATCGTTGAGTCGTTGCTTGCTTATCGGCAAGGATAAAAGAATACAACATGACGGACATGACCCCGACCAACCGGGGCTATCTTATCCTGCCCTTTGATCCGATGTTAGGTGTGCGCCGGGAATTTATCGATCCTGCTGAAATGAGCTTGTTCAATGCTGACATCATTGAGGTGCTGGCAGCCCCGGTGCAGTACACTACATACAAGGGCTGCTGGATGGCGTTATTGCGGCACTGCCGAAGATCGTTGCCGATGCCGGGACTGTCGTGGCGGCGGCAGAGTTCAGCAATCCTTACGCTGCCGCCAAAGCCCTGGCTGCACTCACGCTGTTCGAGACGGTCGCCAGGCCCACCACCCGGACCTGTTTTATGGTGCAGGAGTCGGCGCGGTATATTCCGCTTGCCGCTGCCGGCCATGGAGTTTTGTGCATGGCAGCGGGGCTGGCCGTGCCGCCCGTGAAATGGAAAAGGCTGGCGATACGGTGTATCGTCGCTCTCAACCGCCCGATGGCCAGCCTCGTCGTAACAAAAAACTGCTGGACAAACCCGTATTCGAATAGGCTGGCCAGCAAATTCACCAGAATATCTGCCCAGAAGTATTCGCCCCAGGAATATCTTCATCAGAAATAGCTGCTCAGGAAATGACCGCTGGCATGACTTTCTGCACCTTAGATGCCAGCAGCAGACCAATATGCCATAATGACCAGGCGGGCATCGGTGATGCAGGGATAAACTTATGACAAAAATCATTGCGGTGGCAAATCAGAAGGGCGGGGTAGGCAAGACCACCACCAGCGTCAATCTGGCCGCCTCCATAGCGGCGACTCGGCGCACAACCCTGCTGATTGATCTGGACCCGCAGGGCAATGCCACGATGGGCAGCGGCGTGGATAAGGGCCGGGTTAAGTTAAGCAGTTATGATGTACTGATGACGGAGAGGGGCCTGTCGGAGGCCGTGGTGGCCGCACCGGGGGGTGATTTTGATTTACTGCCGGGCAATGCCGACCTGACCGGCGCTGAGGTGGCCTTGCTGGAAGAGATAGCACGGGAGGTTCGCCTACGCAGGGCGATTGAGGCCATCAAAAACCCGTATGATTTTATCTTCATTGACTGCCCCCCCGCCTTGAACATGCTGACAATCAACGCCCTGGTGGCTGCAGATGCGGTCATCATCCCCATGCAGTGTGAGTATTATGCCTTGGAAGGGTTGGCCGCATTGCAGCAGACGATTAAAAAAATACGCCGGTTTCTGAATCCGCATCTGAAGGTGGAAGGGCTGTTACGCACCATGTATGACCCGCGCAATAACTTAGCTAACGAGGTTTCAGCCGAGTTGCTGGAGCGCTACGGTGACAAGGTCTATCGCACCATCATCCCGCGCAATGTGCGCCTGGCCGAGGCCCCCAGCTACGGCCTGCCGGTGATCAGATACGATAAGAGCTCGCGCGGCGCCTTGGCCTATCTGGCACTGGCCGGCGAGATGCTCAACCGCGAGGAAAAGGCTGCCTGAGGGCGCATCTCCTCACCACACACAACCAACGATAGACTGATATCCTATGGCGGCGAGAAAACGCGGCTTGGGTAAGGGCCTGGATGCCTTGTTAGGCCCGAACACGGCCACGGATTTTACCAGCGTGGACGGGGCGGAGGAGTTGCGACATATTCCGGTCGATCTGCTCCAGCGCAGCACCTGCCAGCCCCGGACTGAGTTTGATAAAGACAGCTTGCAGGAATTGTCCGAATCCATCCGCCAGCAAGGCGTGGTGCAGCCGGTCATCGTGCGTCCGCTGGCAAACAGCGAGAAATTCGAAATTATTGCCGGCGAGCGGCGCTGGCGGGCAGCGCAAATGGCGGCCCTGCATGAAGTACCCGCCATCGTAAGGCAGATGGATGATCAGGCCTGCATGTGCCTCGCCCTGATTGAGAATATTCAGCGAGAGGACTTAAACCCCCTGGATACGGCCGCTGGCCTGGCCCGCCTGATTGATGAGTTTGCCATGACCCATGAGCAGGTGTCACAGGCTGTGGGGCGTTCCAGGGCAGCGGTGAGTAATCTGTTACGTCTGCTGGAATTGGCCTCGCCAGTAAAACAGCTGCTGCTGGCCGGCAAGCTGGATATGGGACATGCCCGTGCTTTGCTGAGCCTGCCCGCCGCCCGGCAGCTTGCCGCTGCCCGGCAGATTGTCCGCCAGGGGCTGACCGTCAGGGCCGCAGAAGCATTGGCTAAAGATCAGCAAGGGACTGAAGATAAAAAGAAAAAGAGGGCGCAAAAGAAAGACCCGGATATTCAAAGACTGGAAAACGCGCTGGCCGAACAGCTGGGTGCAGAAACCGCCATCAGGCACCAGAAAAACGGCAGGGGCGTGTTGCGGATTCGTTATAATTCAGTGCATGAACTGGACGGGATCCTGGCCCGGATGGGTAATAAACTGCCCGAATAAATTGACCAGAGACAGTGGTCAGGGCGCAGTCGTTTGTGCATTGCGGCATATTGATTCAACCCGCATAAATCTTTATACTTGGACGCCAACGCATCATCTGCTGGCGGAATAAGGGAGGCAATGCAAGCCAAAAGCAGATAGCCCCGATAAGCGAATAGTCAAGCGACGGGTTGGAAAATCAGGCACAGAATATGCTTATAGATGATGCTGGCCGGGGATGATGCCAGCCAGGGCGGTTGCATACAGGCTGCTGGCCGGGGAAGTCGTCCTCACGGTCATACTGTCATGCGGATTATTCTTTGTATTTGACAAGGTCGTGGCGTACTCTGTCGCCTGTGGTGGTTTGACGTATATCGTGCCTAATTTTTTATTTGCGCGGTATGCCTTTCGGTATTCGGCAGCGGATTCGCCTGCACTGGCCTTGAAATGGTTTTATGCGGCTGAGGCGATCAAGCTGCTGGTAACGGCAATACTGTTTGCTCTGATCATGGTGACTATCAGGCCATTGAGTTTTGCTGCATTGATACTGACGTTTACGGCAATGTTATTCATCAACCTGCACGGGTTGGCGTATCTGAACAGACAGGATTTAAGGATAAAATAACACGATGGCAAGCGGAGAATTAACCTCAAGTTCCTACATGCAACACCACCTGCAAAATCTGGTCTACGGCCAGTTGCCCGCAGGGTTTGAACGGCACGGTCAGGTGCTGGAACAGCCGGAGTGGACTTTCGCCCACAATGCCCAGGAAGTGGCGGCCATGGGTTTCTGGTCGGTCAACGTGGATACGCTGGGCTGGTCGATCTTCCTTGGCCTCGCCTATCTGTCCATTTTCTATCTCATCGCAAAACGCTCCGCCGCCACCGCCGCATCCACCTCGCCCGGCGGCCTGCTGAATTTCATTGAGATGATCGTCGAGTTCGTCAATAACAATGTCAAAGATGTCTTTCATGCCAAAAACGATCTGATTGCCCCTTTATCATTAACCATCTTCGTCTGGATTGTCCTCATGAATACCATGGACCTGGTGCCGGTGGACTGGCTGCCCTATACGGCGCAACTCTTTGGCGAGCATGTCCTGGGGGTTGATCCGCATCATGTGTATTTCAAGGTGGTGCCGACCACGGATCCGAACATCACCTTTGGCCTGTCCATTGCCGTGTTCTTCCTGATTATCTTCTACAGCATCAAGATCAAAGGTATCGGCGGTTTTATCGGCGAGTTGGCCCTGCATCCGTTTCACACCAAAAACCCGTTTGCTCAAGCCCTCTTCATCCCGTTTAACTTATTGCTTGAAGTGGTTTCGCTGCTGGCCAAGCCGGTCTCGCTGGCATTGCGGCTGTTCGGCAATCTGTATGCGGGTGAGTTAATTTTTCTGCTCATCGCCATGCTGGGTTTCTGGCAACTGCCGCTGCATTTTATCTGGGCAGTGTTTCATATTTTGATCGTGTTGTTACAGGCTTTCGTTTTTATGATGTTGACCATCGTCTATCTCAGCATGGCGCATGAACATCACTGACAGCGGAAGCACTTTATGAATTTATTAACCTACTCTCTTGGAGGATTAAGATGGAAATAATTTTAGCGGCGACATCTCTGGGTGTACTTCTGGTGCTTGGTATGGGCGCGTTTGGTACGGCGATTGGTTTCGGTACTCTGGGCGGTAAATTTCTGGAAGGGGCGGCACGTCAGCCTGAACTGGCGCCCATGCTGCAAGTGAAGATGTTTCTGGTGGCCGGCTTGATCGATGCGGTGACCATGATCGGCATCGGCATCGGCATGTGGTTTACCCTGGCTAATCCGTTTCTGAACTACCTGGGCGGCTGACTGCCACCACAAGCCGCGACACCATGAGGTCACCAACGTGAATTTTAATGCCACTTTGTTCGGGCAAACCATTGCGTTTGCCATCTTTGTCTGGTTCACCATGAAATACATCTGGCCGCTTTTGCTAAAGCAGATGCAGGACCGGGAAGCGCGCATTGCCGATGGCTTGGCAGCTGCTCAAAAAGGCCAGGAAATGCTGGCCGAGGCCGAGGCCAGGATGATCGAGCTGGTTGATGAGGGTAAGCAACAGGCGGCCAGCATTGTTGCCCAGGGGCAAAGGCGGCATGATGAGTTGGTTGAGGAGGCCAAGCAGGATGCCAGCCGGGAGCGCGAGCAGATCCTCGCCGCCGCCAAGGCGGAAATTGAGCAGGAGAAGACGCAGGCCAGAGAGCAACTGCGTACCGAGGTCGTTGCCCTGGCGCTGGCCGGCGTCAAGCAGATCCTCCTGCGGGAAGTTGACCGCAATGCCCATAACGATGTGCTGAACAGGATTAGCAGCGAGTTGTAGCGGGCGCCGGGAAATATGTCTGAAAAATCCACCCTCGCTCGCCCCTATGCACAGGCGGTATTTGAATTATCGCAACAGACGGCAGCTGCCGGGCAATGGTCACAGAGCCTGGCCTTGCTGAATCGTATCGTGGCCGATGAGCAGATGTCTGCCCTGCTGAATAACCCGAAAGTGACCCGCCAGCAGATTCTCGATATCATCACAGAAATCGGCAGCGAGCATCTGGCGCCACAGGCAATCAACTTCGTCAAGGTACTGCTTGCCGCTGGCCGTTTGCAGTACCTGCCGGAAATTGTCAGCTTGTTTGAATCCATGCGTGCTGGTGCTGAGGGTAAGGCGGATGTGGAGATCATTGCCGCCTATGCGTTGGATGCGGCCCAAAGGGATGCCATCGCCCGCCGCATCAGTCAGCGTCTGGGCAAGGAGGTCAGCATCACGACCAGCGTGGATAAATCCCTGATCGGCGGGGCGATCATCCGCACCGGCGATTCAGTGATTGATGCCTCTCTCAGCGGTCAGCTACAGAAACTGGGGCTTAGGCTTGCTTGAAGGGAAAATAAATAAAAATTCTGCCATCGCCAGGGATGGAGTGCATACCAGGCAAGCCTCGGGAACGATGGCGGCCTTTCCTGTTTTGACAGCTCCTGGACGGACTGATGCAAAACATAAAATGACGTTTAATTTTGGTAAAGTGAGGAACAGCGATGTCAATCAGCGCAACAGAAATCAGTGAACTTATCAAGAAAAAGATTCAGGATTTCGACTTGGACACGGAAGCCCGCACCGAAGGCACGGTGGTCAGCCTGTCTGATGGTATTACCCGCATTCACGGCTTGAGCGATGCCATGCAGGGCGAGATGATCGAGTTTCCCGGCAACACCTATGGTCTTGCGCTGAACCTGGAGCGCGATTCCGTGGGCGCGGTCATCCTGGGTAACTATGAGCATATCAGTGAGGGGGATACCGCCAAGTGCACCAAGCGTATCCTTGAGGTGCCGGTAGGCGAGGCCATGCTGGGCCGGGTGGTGAATTCACTTGGCAGCCCGATCGATGGCAAGGGCGACATCAACGCAACGCACTCCTCGCCGATAGAGAAGATCGCCCCCGGGGTGATTGCCAGGCAGTCAGTTGCACAGCCAGTGCAGACCGGGCTGAAATCGATTGACTCCATGGTGCCGATTGGTCGCGGTCAGCGTGAGTTGATCATCGGCGACCGGCAGACGGGCAAGACGGCGGTGGCGGTGGACACCATCATCAGCCAGAAGGGCACCGGCATCAAGTGTATCTATGTGGCGATCGGCCAGAAGGCGTCTTCTATTAACGTGGTGATTCGCAAGCTGGAAGAGCACGGGGCGATGGAACACACGATCATTGTGGCCGCCACTGCCTCCGATTCAGCCGCCATGCAGTACATCGCACCTTACGCCGGCTGTGCCATGGGTGAATACTTCCGCGACCGTGGCGAGGATGCCTTGATCATCTACGATGACTTGACCAAGCAGGCCTGGGCCTATCGCCAGGTTTCCCTGCTGCTGAAACGCCCGCCGGGGCGTGAAGCCTATCCGGGCGATGTGTTTTATCTGCATTCCCGTCTGCTGGAGCGCGCTGCACGTATCAATGCGGACGAGGTTGAGAAGCTCACTGATGGTAAAGTGAAAGGCCAGACCGGCTCGCTCACCGCCCTGCCGATCATTGAAACCCAGGCCGGCGATGTGTCTGCTTTTGTGCCGACCAACGTGATCTCCATCACCGATGGCCAGATCTATCTGGAGACCGATCTGTTTAACTCCGGCTTTCGTCCGGCGATCAACGCCGGGCTATCGGTCTCTCGCGTGGGCGGGGCGGCGCAGACCAGGATCATCAAAAAACTGGGGGGCGGGATTCGCCTCGCGCTGGCGCAGTATCGCGAGCTGGCCGCTTTTGCCCAGTTCGCCTCCGATCTGGACGAGGCCACCCGCAAGCAGCTGGAACGTGGGCAGCGCGTCATGGAATTGATGAAGCAAAAACAATACACGCCGCTGAGCATGGCCGCTATGGCGGTCAGCCTGTATGCGGTTGAGCATGGTTTCCTGGACGATGTTGAACTAGAGAAAGTGGGCGACTTTGAAGCGGCACTACATGCCTATATGCATGGCGAGCAGAAAGACCTGATCAGCAGGATCAATGAATCCGGCGATTATGATGATGACATTGAAGCGGCCTTGAAATCGTCTATTGAAGGTTTCATTAAAAACAGCACCTGGTAAGGATACATGGCCGTCGGCAAAGAAATACGCACCAAGATCGCCAGCGTTAAAAATACGCAGAAGATCACCAAGGCGATGGAGATGGTGGCTGCCAGCAAGATGCGTAAGGCTCAAGATCGCATGCGCGCCGCCCAGCCCTATGCCGACAAGATCAGAAATGTGATGGCGCATCTGGGCGCCGCCCACCCGGAATACAAACATCCCTACCTGCAACCTCGGTCAGAGGTGAAGCGGGTCGGTCTCATCGTCATCTCCACCGACCGGGGGTTATGCGGCGGTTTGAACAGCAATCTGTTTCGTGATCTGCTGAAGCGGATGCAAAACTGGGACAGTCAGGGAATAGAAATTGATCTGAGTATCATCGGCAACAAGGCGGTGGGGTTTTTCTCTCGCATTAAATCCAACATCGTTGCACAGAAGGCGCACATTGGCGATGAGCCAGGATTGGACATGCTGATCGGCACTGTCAAGATCATGCTGGATTCTTACACAGAAGAGAAGATTGATGCGTTGTACATTGCCTCGAATCATTTTGTCAATTCCATGACGCAGTCACCCGTGGTGGAGCAGTTGGTGCCGATCCGGGCAACAGAAGATAAAGATCTGCGTCATCACTGGGATTATATCTATGAGCCGGATGCCAAAGAGGTGCTGGATCAGCTGCTGCAACGTTATGTCGAATCACTGGTGTATCAAAACGTCGTGGAGAACATAGCCTGTGAGCAGGCGGCCAGGATGGTGGCCATGAAGAGTGCTTCGGATAATGCCGGTACGCTCATCGATGAGTTGCAACTGGTCTATAACAAGGCGCGCCAGGCGGCGATTACCCAGGAGCTGTCGGAAATCGTTGGCGGGGCGGCAGCCGTTTAATGAACATTTTATCGAGACGTCAACTGAGGAATTAAGACAATGAGTGCTGGAAATATCGTACAAATCATCGGTGCTGTCGTAGATGTTGAGTTTCCAAGTGAGGCCATGCCCCGGGTTTATGATGCTTTGATGGTGGATGCCGAGGGCGTGGAAACCACATTGGAAGTGCAGCAGCAGCTAGGCGATGGCGTGGTGAGGACGATTGCCCTGGGGTCAACAGACGGCCTGCAACGTGGTTTAAAAGTCGATAACAGCGGTGCGCCCATCTCCATTCCGGTCGGACACAAGACCTTGGGCCGGATCATGAATGTATTGGGCGATCCGATCGATGAGGCGGGCGCCATTGATGCCGAAGAGAAATGGAGCATTCACCGAAGTGCGCCCAAGTTTACCGAGCTCAGCCCGACCACCGAATTGCTGGAGACGGGCATCAAGGTCATTGATCTCGTATGCCCGTTCGCCAAGGGCGGCAAGGTGGGTCTGTTTGGTGGTGCTGGCGTGGGGAAGACGGTCAACATGATGGAGTTGATCAACAACATTGCCACCCAGCATTCTGGTTTGTCGGTGTTTGCGGGCGTGGGCGAGCGCACCCGTGAAGGCAATGATTTCTACCACGAGATGGCCGAGGCCGGGGTGGTCAATACCAGCAATTTTGAGGAATCCAAGGTCTCCATGGTGTACGGCCAGATGAACGAGCCGCCGGGCAATCGCTTGCGGGTCGCCTTGACCGGCCTGACGCTGGCGGAAAAATTCCGTGAGGAAGGCCGCGATGTGTTGTTCTTTGTCGATAACATCTATCGCTTTACGTTGGCTGGCACGGAGGTCTCCGCCCTGCTTGGCCGCATGCCTTCTGCTGTGGGGTATCAGCCGACACTGGCGGAGGAGATGGGCAAGCTGCAAGAGCGCATTACCTCAACAAAGACCGGATCGATCACCTCCATTCAGGCCGTCTATGTCCCGGCGGACGACCTGACCGATCCATCGCCCGCCACCACCTTCGCCCACCTGGACGCCACCGTGGTGTTGTCCAGGCAGATTGCCGAGTTGGGGATCTATCCGGCGGTCGATCCGCTGGACTCAACCTCGCGCCAGTTGGATCCGCTGGTCGTTGGACAAGACCATTATGAGACGGCGCGGGCGGTGCAAAATACCCTGCAACGTTATAAGGAATTACGCGACATCATTGCCATCCTCGGCATGGATGAGTTGTCAGAGGAAGATAAACTGGTGGTTGCCCGCGCCCGCAAGATTCAGCGCTTTCTGTCGCAGCCGTTCAGTGTGGCGGAAGTCTTCACCGGTACGCCGGGTAAATATGTTTCACTGAAGGATAATATTGCTGGATTTAAGGCGATCGTTGGCGGCGATTATGATCACCTGCCAGAGCAGGCGTTTTATATGGTGGGCGGGATTGAAGAAGTGATTGAAAAAGCCGAAAAAATGTAAGGCAGCGAGAGCACGATGCCCACAATTCAGGTTGATATCGTCAGTGCCGAGCGTGAGATTTTCTCCGGTGAAGCGGCTATGGTGTTTGCACCGGCGGTGCTTGGTGAGATGGGGATCGCCCCTGGCCATACGCCCCTGGTCACCCGCTTGGCCCCCGGCGAAGTGCGCGTGAAACAGACCGATGGCAGCGAGGCCGGGTTTTATGTCTCCGGCGGTATGCTGGAAGTCCAGCCCAAGGTGGTGACCGTGCTTTCCGACACCGCCACGCGCGCCGAGGATCTCGACGAGGCGGCGGTGCTCAAGGCCAAGGCCGAGGCCGAGAGACAGCTGCATGATCGTGAGGCCAGCATCGATTTTGCCACCGCCCTGGCGGAGAATGCTGAACTGGCCGCCCAACTGCAAGCGATCCGGCGGTTAAAGAAACGCGCCGGACGTTAACCAACCATCACCATCAGGTAAAACAGGGCTGACAAGGCGATCGCCATTGACGGCTGGTACATGCACGCCAGGGAGATCCCGCCATGAGCCTTAGCATTGTTATCCTCGCTGCCGGTAAAGGCAGGCGCATGCACTCCCGTCTGCCCAAGGTATTGCACCAGCTTGCCGATAAACCCCTGCTGGAACATGTCATCAATGCCGCCTCAGGGCTGCCCCATAACGCCATCTACCTGGTTTATGGGCATGGTGGTGAGCAGCTAAGGGCGTGTTTCCCTCGTGCAGAGTTGGCTTGGGCAGAGTTGGTTTGGGTTGAGCAGGCCGAGCCGCTTGGCACCGGTCATGCCGTTGCCCAGGTGATCGATCGCCTTCCTGTTACCGATGATGTGTTGATCCTGTACGGCGATATTCCGTTGATAAGCCATAGAACACTGGCGCATCTGGTTGCCGCCGTGGCTGAGACCGGCATTGCCTTATTGGTCGCCAGACTGGCTGATGCCAGCGGCTACGGGCGCATCGTGCGGGATGCGGCGGGGGAGGTCGTTGGCATCATCGAGGAGCCAGATGCCAGTGCCGAGCAACGCCGCATCACTGAGGTAAACACCGGCATGATGGTGGTCAAAGCCAAGTGGCTGCGGCGCTGGCTGGCTGCCCTGGATAATGCCAATGCACAGGCGGAGTATTACCTGACGGATGTTGTTGCGGCGGCGGTGGCCGAGAAAATCCTGATCACCACGGTGATGGCCGAAGATGAACAGGAGATAAAAGGCGTCAATGACAGGGCGCAATTAGCCGAGTTGGAGCGCCATTATCAACTGCGCCAAGCGCAGACGTTAATGCGACAGGGCGTCAGTCTGCGCGATCCGGCGCGCTTTGATTGCCGCGGCAGCTTGACCACTGGCAGTGATGTGATGATCGATATCAATGCCGTGTTTAGCGGTGAGGTTATCCTGGGCAGCCATGTGACCATTGAGCCAGGTTGCCAGATAAGCCATTCCACGATTGGCGATCACGTCACCATCAAGGCCAATACCCTGATTGAGGATGCGGTCATTGGCGATCACTGTACTGTCGGCCCGTTTGCCCGTATCCGACCACAAACGGTGCTGGCCGAACATGTCCGAGTCGGTAATTTTGTCGAGATTAAAAAATCCACCATACAACGCAATACCCGGATTAACCACCTGTCCTATGTCGGCGATAGTGAGGTGGGCGAGGCTGTCAATATCGGTGCCGGGACGATTACCTGTAACTATGACGGGCTCAACAAGCATAAAACCGTGATCGGCAAGCATGTATTTATCGGCTCCAATGCTGCGCTGATCGCACCGCTTGTCATCGGTGATCATGCCACGGTGGCTGCTGGCACCACGGTGACCGAAGATGTCAAGCCAAACAGTTTGGCGTTGAACCGGCTGGAGAGAAAAGTCGTGGAAGACTGGCGGCGGCCCGAGGGAAGAGAACAAGGCGAGAGTGAGAACAACTAGATGACGCCTACCACCGCCGATTTATATGATGAGCACGAAGGCAAGGTGCAGGTGTTGTCGGTCTTGTTGCAGACCTATGGCAAAAAGCCCTGTTTCAGCGGTGCGGTGGCCACAGTCAAATGCCACGAAGACAACACGCAGGTCAAGGCCGCATTGGAAACCCCGGGCCTCGGCCGAGTCCTGGTGGTTGATGGCGGCGCCTCAATCCGCTGTGCCCTGATGGGGGATAAGCTGGCACGGATGGCCGTACAGCATGGTTGGCAGGGCATCATCGTCAACGGCTGCATTCGGGATTCTGTGCTTGTCAACACCATCGATATCGGCATTAAGGCATTAGGCACCAATCCCAAAAAGAGCGTAAAAAAAGGGGCGGGCGATAAGGACATTCCGGTGCGGTTCGGTGATGTGGTTTTCACGCCGGGCGCCTGGTTGTATGCCGATGCAGACGGCGTTTTACTGTGCAATGAAAGACTGTGCTAGTTTGTCACTTTTCTTATAATCAGCGTGCTAACATCCTTTGTCATTGAGTTGAGCCAAATGAGTCTTGTCGCCATCCGCCGCTATTGATGCCATGTCAGCACCCGTTGTCTCTGAGCAGACCATTGAGCATCTCGTGCGCCACTTCTACGCCCGAATTCGCATGGACGATGAACTCGGCCCGATATTTGCGGAGGTGATCCCCGATGGTGACTGGGAGCCACACCTGCAAACCATGATGGCGTTCTGGTCTTCGCTCATGTTGCGGACAAATCGTTACCGGGGCAATCCGCTGGTCAAGCATCAGGCCCTGGCCGCTGTCCGGCCAGCCCACTTCGACCGCTGGCTTTTGCTGTTTGAAGAGAGCGCCTCTGCCGTCTTCCCACCGGATACCGCGGCGATGTTCGTTGACCGCGCCCAACGGGTTGCCGACAGCCTGAAGCTCGCCATGTTCGGTGTGCCGGGTCTGCGCCCCGAATGAAACATCTGCCAAGCGGCGTGACGGCATACCGCCGGACGCCGTCTTTTGATGAGACCTCGATTCCCGATGCGCTCACCAAGGACCACCAGACGAAGCCGGGGGTCTGGGCGGTGATCACCGTTGAGTCTGGCGAGCTTCGCTACGACATCACGGAATCGGGCGAGAGCCACGTGCTCTGCCCGGGCACCCCTGGAGTGATTGAACCTGCCGTGCTGCATCGAGTGATGCCGCTGGGCAAAACCACGTTCTTCGTGGAGTTCTACCGCTGAGCGATAAGGTTGTTCCTAAGCCAATGTCAGTGTGGTCTCGTTGATAATATTAAAAGGGGCATCCTGCATGATTGGCAGTTGAGATATTTTATCCGTCATGCTGATCTCAACTTGTTAAAATAGCCGCAAATGGCCATCGATTACTCCATCATCATCCCGGCTTATAATGAGCAGCCGTATCTGCCTGCAACGCTGGCCGCTATTGCCACCGCCAGGGCAACGATCACGCTGCAAGGCGAGGTCATCGTTGTTGATAATAATTCGCATGATGATACTGCCCGGATTGCCAGGGCGGCGGGCGCTGAGGTGGTATTTGAACCAATCAATCAGATCTCCCGGGCAAGAAATGCCGGCGCACATCGGGCGAAAGGCAGGTATCTGATTTTCATTGATGCAGATACGCTGGTCAGCGCCGAGCTTATGCAAACAGCGCTGGATAATCTTGTGCAGAGAGAATGTGTCGGTGGCGGGGCTGTTGTGGCAGCGGACAAGCCCATGCCGCCTGCCATGAGGTGTCTATTGGCCGCCTGGAACTGGGCCGGCAAAACCTGCAAACTCGCCGCCGGTTGTTTCATCTATTGTCGGGCGGATGCCTTTCATGCCGTCAATGGGTTTAGTGAGCATGTCTATGCCAGTGAGGAGTTGTGGTTTTCCCGGGCGATCAAGCGCTGGGGCCGAGAACAGGCGATGGCTTTTATCATGTTGACAAACAACCCGGTGGTATCTTCAACACGAAAAGTCGACTGGTATTCAAGCTGGAAGATCATGGGGTGGTTTGTGTTGCTTATCCTGCTGCCCGTTGCAGTACGCTTCCGATGCCTTTGCTCGCCCTGGTATGAGCGCCCTGTCATTGATGAGTAACATATGCAATATTCGGCTCGCCAATCATCCGCGCTAAAGCTAATATAGGGCGTATTTTCACCGACTGCCATTGATGAGATTCCATACCATGAATTTCCATAAAATCGCTAAGGCCATCGGCTGCATGCAGCAGCAATACAGTCGCCTTCGGGACTGGCTGCCATTGCCGCCCATGTGTGATCATGCTGTTACGATCGAGTCGATGACGCCGGAGACATACCGGCGTGACGGCCAAAACCTGCATATAGCCTATGGCATTCATGACACGCTGTTTGGCAAGGTATTGCTCGCCCAGACCGGCAAAAAAATCTGCTGGCTGTCATTTTTGGATTCGCCGGATAAAGGCAAGGCGCCGGATGAGTTGCACCAATGGTGGTCGCTGTCAGAACGTGTTGCCGATCACACTGCAACGGCAAACACGGTGAAGAGAATTTTCTCCCATCAACCGAAAAAGTTTACCTTACTGGTGCAAGGCAAAGATTCGCAGATCAGGGTCTGGAATGCGCTGATTAAAATTCCCCACGGCCAGACGACAACCTACGGAGATGTTGCCAAATCCATAGGCCAGCCTGGCAGCGCTCAGGCGGTTGGTGGCGCCCTCTCTGGAAACAACATCGCTTGCCTCATCCCCTGCCATCGGGTGATAAAAAGCACGGGCGAGCCTGGCGGTTATCGCTGGGGGCTGGATAGAAAGCTGGCCCTGTTGGCCGCCGAGGCACTACAGCCGGCCGGCACGTCATGATCAAAAAATCGATCCAGGAATTTTTACGTCTGGAATCGGCCAGCGGCATTTTACTGATCATTGCGGCAATCCTGGCCATGTTGGCGGAGAACTCGCCCGCCAAGCCGCTGTACGATGCGTTGTTATCCACTCCGGTCGAAATACGCTTGGGCGCATTACACATCGCCAAACCCCTGTTGCTCTGGGTCAATGATGGTTTGATGGCCGTGTTCTTCTTTCTGGTCGGGCTGGAGTTGAAACGGGAAATGCTGCAAGGCGAGCTTTCCAACCGTGAACAGATCATCTTGCCGGCGGTGGGTGCTTTTGCCGGCATGGTATGCCCGGCACTGATCTATATGTATTTTAATTTTTCTGATCCGGTTGCCATGCGAGGGTGGGCGATCCCCTCGGCAACCGACATTGCCTTTGCCCTGGGCGTGTTGTCTTTGCTGGGCGATCGTGTGCCAACGCCGTTAAAATTATTTCTACTTACCCTGGCAATCATTGACGATTTGGGAGCGATCATCATCATCGCCCTTTTCTATACCAGTAACTTATCGCTTGCTTCATTGTTGTTCGCCCTTGCCTGCCTTGCCGTCTTATTTATATTGAACAAGCGCAGGGTCTACGCATTAACGCCTTACATCGTTGTCGGCATGATACTCTGGATATCGGTATTAAAATCCGGCGTACATGCCACGCTGGCGGGCGTGATCCTGGCCTTTTTTATTCCATTGAAAACCGGCGATGAGAATTTCTCACCGTTGAAGAATCTGGAACATGATCTGCACCCGACCGTGGCTTTTTTTATCCTGCCGGTATTTGCCTTTGCCAACACCGGCGTCAGCCTGTCCGGTTTGGGCATGGAATCCATCCTCTCGCCCGTGCCTATGGGGATCGCCGCCGGTCTGTTTTTAGGCAACCAGATTGGCATCTTTGTTCTATGCTGGCTGACGGTGAAGCTGGGTTTTGCCCGGCTGCCCGACTCCGTCAACTGGGCACAATTATACGGCACCGGCGTGTTATGCGGCATTGGTTTTACCATGAGCCTGTTTATCAGCTCGCTGGCATTTGAAGCCGGGGCGATCGACTATGCCGTTGATGATCGGCTGGGTATCTTGCTGGGGTCAATACTCTCCGCCATCACGGGATGGTATATCCTGCACAGGAGTCTGCCGAAAGCCGCTGTCAATGACTGAGCAAGCCGGCCTGCGTTTTGTGTTGGTGCATGGGGCGATGCACGATGGTTCCTGCTGGCAGCAGGTCATGGCACACTTAAACCGCCTGGGTCATGCGTGTTATGCCCCGACCATGGCCGGCCACGGTGAGCAGGCGGGCGAATACATCAGCAAAGAGGATTGCGTGCAGTCTCTGGTTGAATATATCGAACAGCATGACATTCATGATTTTGTTATCGTCGGGCACAGTTTTGCTGGCATCATACTGCCTGATGTCAGCGTCAGGCTGGCGGATCGCATCCGGTGCGTTGTCTTTCAAAATGCCATGATCATGCAGCATGGTGAATGTATCTATGATGTCTTGCCGCCGGTACACCAGCGGATGTTTGATGCTGTGATCAGAAAAGCAGGCGAGCACGGCAGGTGGCTGTTGCCTTTTAACCTCTTCCGTGAATGCTTCATCAATACGGCAGACCTGGCGACTGCAAAAATGGTTTATGCAAAGCTGCGAGCCGTCTGCATAAAACCGCAGTTGGAGGAGATCGCGATGCGGGAATTTCTCCGCTTGACCATCCCCAGAAGTTTTATCAATTTTACCGACGATAAGGCCCTGCCACCGGGTGCGTATGGCTGGTATCCACGTATGGCACAACGCCTGGGTGTCTATCGTCTGGTACAACGGCCGGGCGATCATGAAGCCTGCTATACCTGCCCTGAGATCCTGGCCGAGGCCCTGGTGGAAGCCGCCCGTCCTTAAAACAGATCGGGGATATCGTCATCTCGCATAGACATGATTGCCTGGGACAGTATCCTTAGGGCCGGTTAATCACGATGGGAGATCGCTTATTGCTTGACCCATAAATCCACAAACTCATTGACCGGCATGGCTTCAAGCCTGGCCTGGTCTTCACAGGCGGCCAGTATGTCGGCCTGTTGTGCAGCATCAAAGCGGGTGCCGACTGCCCGTTTGAATTTATCGAGCAGCAGCGGGATCCCCTCCTCACGCCGCCGCCGATGGCCGATGGGATATTCCACAGTCACCTTATCTGTGCTGCTGCCATCTTGAAAGAACACCTGCACGGCATTGCCGATCGCACGTTTATCCGCTGCCATATAATTCATGCTGAATTGTTGACTCTCCAGCACCTCCATTTTCTCACGCAAGGCATCGATGCGCGGATCATGTGCAACCTCATCCTCATAGTCATCCGCTGTCAGGCGACCAAAGATCAACGGAACGGCGGTCATGTATTGAATGCAGTGATCACGATCGGCCGGGTTGGCCAGCGGCCCGGTTTTATCGATGATCCTGATCGCTGCCTCCTGTGTCTCGATGGTGATCCTGGCAATATCGTCCAGCCGGTCTTTGACTTTTGAATGCAGGCCGAGGGCCGCTTCCACCGCAGTTTGTGCATGGAACTCTGCCGGGAAGGCAATCTTGAACAAGACGTTTTCCATGACGTAGGAGGCAAACGGCCTTTCGGCCAGCACGTGATTACCATTGAACAGGACATCCTGAAACCCCCAGTGCTCGGCTGATAATGCCGAGGGGTAGCCCATCTCTCCTGTCAGGGCGATGAGCGCATGACGTACCGCACGGGAGGTGGCATCGCCCGCCGCCCAGCTTTTCCGTGAGCCGGTGTTGGGCGCATGTCGGTAGGTACGCAAAGCCGCCCCGTCAATCCATGCATTGGATACTGCGTTGATGATCTGTTCACGACTGCCGCCCAGCATACGCATGACGACCGCCGTGCTGGCGATGCGTACCAGCAGCACGTGATCCAGGCCGACCCCATTGAAACTGTTTTGCAATGCCAGCACGCCCTGGATTTCATGCGCTTGAATCATGGCAGTGAGTACATCGGCGATCACCATCGGATCATTACCCGCACGCACATTTTTCAGGCTCAGGTAATCCGCAACGGCCAGAATACCGCCCAGATTATCTGAAGGATGTCCCCATTCAGCCGCCAGCCAGGTGTCGTTAAAGTCCAGCCAGCGCACCATCGCACCGATGTTAAATGCTGCCATGACAGGCTCCAGTTGATAAGGGAGCCCGGGCACTCTGGCGCCACCGTGCATCTCTGCCCCGGGCACCGATGGCCCCAGCAGCCGGGTGCAGGCGGGGTAATTCAGCGCCAGCATGGCACAGCCCAGCGTGTCAAGCAGGCAATGAAAAGCCGTGGCGCGCGCCAGTTCGCCATCGGCCTTGAAGTCGATCACATAATCGGCGATGTCCTGGAGCAGCTGATCGGGGGCAGGTCGTCTGGCATCTCGGATACCCCGGTTGGTCATTGTATTATCTCCTTTTGTTCAGTGGTTGGTAGATCGTATGTGCAACCAGCGGCTGGATGGTCAAGCTGAATGCAGGTAATAAATTCCGTAACCCGTGCCCGTATGGCTGCATTAACAGCAGGTACTTTGTTACGTATTGAGCGTAGACTTTTTGTTTTCACCAGTTTGCTTTCCAACAAGGCTTTGCAAAACGCCATAGCCTTATGGCCTGCCTGCTGTGGCCTTGGAAATCCAGAGATCATGCCGTTCCAGACAATAAGCGGTAACGCCGTTAGTGCCGGGTGTTTTGTATGGCACCAGCCTGTTTTTCCATCCGGTCGGAAGCATTGCCGTTTTGACAGTCACGCCTTGTGCATACATAGCCAAACGTTTCCTGAAACAGGGAAAACTCACCAATAGAGCCATCGAGCAGATCTGCCATGCTGCCGTTCTTATCCTGAAAACTGGCAATATCTGTCTCGATAGAACGTTCAGCTTTGGGGATGGTGTGTTTAACCGATGCGTGCATTGCCTGACTGCCGATGATGAGCACCTTATGCTCATCAAGAATAGCACCTGCGGCGCACACCGTGTGTTCACATTGTTTTCCGTTCATGGTTTGTAGTCCGTTTGAAATTGGCGCAATATCCGTATTCTGTCTGCCGGACTTAAAGGCCCTGAAAAAGGCGAAGCCTGGCGCATTTCCCGTGCTTCCAATTCAAAATCAAGCATCTTTGCAATCAATTCGTCAGTGTTTAACTCCAGCCATTTCTCCCAACGCCTGAAAAGGGACCTGGCACCTCGATGAGTCTGGGACAGCTTGCTTAGGTTACACCGGGCGTGGTTAATAACTGTTGCCGGGTCTTTACGAAGAAGCTCCGCAATCGCCCGATGATACGCCAGGCTTCTCTCATCTTCCCGGGTGAATGCCGGGATATAGGTTACGATCAGGTTCAACCCTGTCGCTTGCGCTAAGTTTTCAATGGTGCGTAACGTGGGTGATTTTTTTCCAGACTCATAAGCAGCGATTGTTGGCTGCGAAGTTCCGGCCAGAGCCGCCAGCTCCTGCTGGGTTACGCCCGCTGTTTCTCTGAGTAAACGTATGAGGTTCATCATAACGTATTATACCCCATCAGATATAATAACAAATTCGCAACCAAACCCATTGAGAGATTGAAAAATTTCTTTGTCCATCTCATCGTAAACAATGATAAAAGAAGTTTTTACCGATGCTGATAATTCTGGAGTAAAGCTGCCCTATCTATTGCTCTCGGCTGCTTTGAGGATAACCAAAAGGATTAAAAATTGCTCCATTTGGACAGGGCAATTTTACCGCCTTTGATATTCATTAAACATACAAATGCCAGGCCGATAAATTTCAGCAAATACTTTATCGATCCTGTATTGGCGTGAATGTTTGCTCATCCGGGCCAGTGTAGTTGGCGCTGGGACGGATGATCTTGCCGTCTTGGCGCTGTTCAATCACATGTGCTGCCCAGCCACAGACCCGTGACATCACGAATATCGGGGTAAAGAGCGCCATGGGTATGCCCATCATGCTGTATGAGACGGCTGAGAACCAGTCCAGGTTAGGGAACATTTGCTTTAACTCCCACATAACGCGCTCAATGCGCTCGGCGACATCGTATAACAGCATGTCGTTGTTTTGTTCTGATAATTGCTGTGCTACTTTTTTTATCACCTCATTGCGGGGATCGGCAATGGTATAGACCGGATGACCAAACCCGATCACGATCTCCTTCTGTGCCATGCGTTGTTTGATATCGGCCTCGGCCTCATCTGCCGAGCGATAGCGTTGCTGGACGGCCAGCGCCATTTCATTCGCCCCGCCATGTTTGGGGCCGCGCAGGGCGCCGATCGCCCCTGTCACGGCGGAATACATGTCGGCGCCCGTGCCAGCGATCACCCGGCCGGTAAATGTTGAGGCATTGAATTCATGCTCGGCATACAGGATCAGCGAAGTGTGCATTGCCCTGATCCATGATTCTTGCGGCACCTCGCCATGCAGCAGGTGCAGAAAATGACCGCCGATAGAATCATCCTCGGTCTGCTCATCAATGCGCGTGTTGCCGTGGCTGTAGTGATACCAGTACACCAGCATGGCGCCGAAGCTGGCGAGTAGACGATCGGCGATATTCCGAGCCTGGGCGGCGGATTGTTCGGCTGACTCCGGCAGGATCGTACCGAGAATGGAGCAGCCGCTGCGTAATACATCCATCGGGTGGGCGCTTGCTGGGATGACCTCCAGGGCGGTCTTGACCTGCTGTGGCAGGCGACGCAGCTCTTTCAGCCTGGCTTTATAGGCGTCCAACTCTGCCTGGGTTGGCAGCTTTTCATGCACCAGCAGATGGGCAATCTCTTCAAACTCACAAGCCTCTGCAAGGTCCAGAATATTATACCCCCGATAGGCGAGATCATTGCCCGTTTTGCCCACCGTACACAAGGCGGTGTTGCCTGCCGGCACCCCGGACAGGGCAACCGATTTCTTTGGCTTGAAACCCTTGTTATGCTCGCTCATCAGTTATTCCCCTAATTAATCGTTTTTTGGGTAATCATTTTGTTGGGTGATGGTTTCGGGCGATGGTCTGGCAAACAGCGCATCCAGTTTTTGTTCATAGTCGTGATAGCCGAGTATGTCATACATCTCTTCCCGGGTTTGCATCATGGCAATGACATCACGCTGGTGTCCCTGTTTCAGCACGGTTTCATAAAATACCATGGCGCCCTTGTTCATTGCACGGTAAGCACCACAACAATACAGCACGATATCCACGCCTGCCCCGGCCAGTTCCTGACTGGAAAATAAAGGCGTTTTACCAAACTCGGTGATGTTGGCCAGCAATGGTACGGACAGGGCGGCGCGCAACTGCCGATATTGCGCCAGCGAATCCAGCGCCTCCGGGAAGATCATATCCGCACCGGCCTCAATACAGACCGCCGCCCGTTCAATGGCAGATTCCATGCCTTCCACCGCCAGGGCATCCGTGCGCGCCATGATCACGAACTCTGCATCCGTGCGGGCATCCACGGCGGCTTTGATCCGGTCTGCCATCTCATCCTGGGAGACGATCGCCTTGTTTGGCCGGTGTCCACAGCGCTTTGTGGCGATCTGATCTTCAATGTGCATGGCCGCTGCCCCCGCTTTGATAAGGCTGCGGGTGGTACGGGCGATATTAAACGCCCCGCCGAAACCGGTATCCACGTCGACCAGCAGGGGCAGCTCACACACATCGGTAATACGGCGAATATCAATCAGCAGATCCTCCAGCGCACTGATCCCCAGATCAGGCAGCCCTAAGGAATTGGCCGCCAGGCCGCCGCCGGAGAGGTAGATGGCCTTGTGACCCGCCCGCTCGGCCATCCTTGCCGCCAGCGCTGTGATGGTGCCGACCACCTGCAAGGGTTGGTTTTCCTTAACCGCCAGACGAAAACGCTGACCGGCAGAATCGGTCATGCGGTTGCCTCTGTTTGCGAGAGCATGGCGTGATGATTTTTTTCTATCACCTGTCGGGCGGTGCTGATATGTCGGCGCATCAGCATCTCGGCAAATTCGCCATCACGCTGCTCGATGGCGGCGAGAATATGACGATGCTCATGCAGGGCTGCCTGTGGTCGTTCCGGCGACTGGCTACAGCGGTAGCGGTACATTCGGATAAGGTGGTAGAGCTCGCCGCACAGCAACTCCATCAAACGCGCATTCCTGCTGCCCTGAATGATGCGGTAATGAATATCAAGATCGCCGCCTTCCTGAAAATAATCGCATCTCCCCGACTGCTTGATGTCCGCCTCATGCAGGTTCAGCAGGCGATACAGGGCGCTGATCTCCGCTTGGCTCATGTGCACCGCTGCCAGCCTGGCCGCCATGCCCTCCAGCGCCTCACGCACATGGTAGATTTCAAGCAACTCCTCAGCGCCCAGCGAGACCACCCGCGCGCCCACATGCGGGATACGAACCACCAGGCGCAGGCCCTCCAGCCGCCTGATGGCCTCCCGCAAAGGGCCGCGGCTGATCTGATAGGCCCTCGCCAGTTCCGGTTCATTGATCTTGCTGCCGGAGGGGATCTGCCCCTTCACTATCGCCTTGATCAACTCCTCGCTCAGGCGATCAGCAATGGTCAAGCTGTCTTTAGGATAGAGTGGCTGCATGAGTCCGTGCGGTAATTGTCAACAAAACAAGCAGGTAAAGCGCACAAGTATAGATATTTTGACTTATTTTTCAATGATTGTCGACAATATGGGAAAGAGACGGGCTGGCAATGCGGCATGACATGGCTGCATTGCATTATGGCCTGATTGGATTATGCTGGCGGGCGGATATTCAAACCCAAAGAGGCAAACATGAAGGCAGTTGTGCTGGAAGAGGTGGGCGGGCCGGAGAAATTACGCCTTAAAGATGTGGCTGACCCTGCACCAGGCGCCGGAGAGGTGCGGGTGGCATTGCAGAACTCTGCGCTTAACCGGCGTGATTACTGGATCACCCTGGGTCAGTACGCCGACATGCGCCTGCCCTGCATTGCCGGCTCTGACGGGGCCGGCATCGTCGATGCGGTGGGTGCGGGCGTTGATGTGGGTTTGACGGGTAATGAGGTGGTGGTCTACCCGGCGCGTGCCTGGGGCGATGAGCAGGCGGCATTCGGCCCGGATTTTCGGGTGCTGGGTATGCCCGATCAAGGCACGTTTGCTGAGTATATCTGTGTGCCGGCGACCGACATTTATGCCAAGCCTGAGCACCTGAGTTGGCCGCAGGCGGCGGCGGTGCCGCTGGCCGGGTTGACCGCCTGGCGTGCTGTGGTTACGCAAGGTGAGGTGGCCGCTGGTCATAAGGTGCTGGTGACGGGGGCGGGCAGCGGTGTCTCCACCTTTGCCATGCTCTGGGCGGTCAATCTGGGCGCCGAGGTGTGGGTGAGCAGCGGCAGTGATGAGAAGATTGAAAAAGCCCGAACGATGGGCGCCGCTGGCGGTGTCAGCTACCGGCAGGCCGAGTTTCAGAAAACGCTGAAAAAAGCCTCCGGAGGGTTTGATGTAATCATCGACAGTGCGGGCGGGGCGGGCATGAATGCCGTGCTGGATACGCTCAAGCCTGCCGGGCGGTATGTGTTCTTCGGGGCGACCACGGGCAATCCTCCGGCGGGGCTGGCGCTGGCGAAGTTATTTTTTCGTCATATCCGCATCCAGGGCACCACGATGGGATCGAATAAGGAGTTCAGCGACATGCTGGATTTCGTCAATGAGAAAAAACTCAAACCCCTGGTCGATCGGGTGTTGCCATTGGATGAGATCATTGCCGCACATAACCTTATGGCGGATTTTCAGCAGATGGGCAAGATTGTGTTGCAGCATTAGGCCATATACTGGATGGCGAATCCGGGCGCTTCAGTATATAGACCTTGCACTTGTCATCACCGAACTGCCGGTATTGCAAGAACCTGAAAACACAGCGCGCATAGAAACGGTGCGCGCGGGTATTGCTGATAAGCGGATCGATCAACACCGCCGTCACCTCGGGTGCGGCAAAACAGCGGTGCAGGGCGTGCTGCATCATCTGCCTGCCATAGCCCTTGCCAAGATAATCAGCCTCACCAATCCCAGATCAATGGCGCGCAGCCTATCTTCCACCCTGCCCCAGTAATGCGTCTCTTCCAGGGCCGGGTCAATGATCTGGATAAACCCAATCGGCTTGCCATCCACCTCGGCGATAAGTTGCTCACGCCATGCCGGGCGTTTGAGCAATTCGGTCTCCCACTCCCAGTCGGTATTGGGATCAGCGGCGATGATATGCGGCTGCTTATCCCAATAACGCAGCAGTGACAGGTCGGCGGGGGTGGCTGGTCGAAAATACATCACTACAGTGTGCGTAAATGGCTCATATTGCCTGGATTATGTCTCGGGCGGATCGAAAAGCACAGCCCAAAACCTTGCGGAATTTCCCGGCCTGAGCGGTTGGCGGCTACTCTGTGGGCAGCAGGATCAACGGCGGTGTGGCTATGGCGGCCGTGGCGGTGCCGGGGCTTGCCCTGGCTGTATGCGCTTGTATGGCCTCAACCTGAACCATCAGGTGATGCGGCTGTTCGGCCCAGGCCCGGCTTGTTGTCTCTTTTATGGTGGATTGTAACGGCAGGCGTCTTGGTGCATGGTTTTAACATCGGCACAGCGTTTTGATCTGTTGTATGCCGGGGCGGACAACCGCCGAAGAGACTGTTCTATCGTTCTGCGTTGTCACCTTATGCTGGTTTCTGGATTATGGTTTCTGGATTATATTGAACAATACGATGCAGTGTGGGTTTGCTGGCATCTCGATATGTTCATCCCCGGCACAGCCGATGCGGCCTGTATCGGCCTTACACCTTCATCGTTGCCATCAGACCGGCGGCGATCAGTATCGGGCCGGCAAACAAGATAAACATCGGGTACATCGTCCAACCGGCGGCTAACAGGATGCCGGCGATGGCAGGTGAGATGATGGCGCCGGCCCGGCCGAGGCCAATCGCCCAGCCAATACCAGTCGCCCGCTCGGTGACGGCATAAACACGGGCGGCCACCGAATACATGCCGGTAAAAGCCCCATGTATGCCTAAGCCCATGATAAAAACAAGCCAGTTCAGGCTGTCCGGTTGTGCCAGCTGTGGCATGGCAAAATACACCATGCAGGCGGTGGCGATAAAATAAAATGCTGAAATGGTTTTGCCCAGCCTCAGCTTTGTGGTGATGACTCCTAAGAGATAAATGCCGAGCACACCGCCAAGGTTAAAAAAGAACAGGGCATCAATGCCTTCAGCCCGGCTCAGGCCGCTGATGACAAACAGCGAGGGGATCCAGGACAGCAGAAAATACAAGCTCAGAAAGCCGGCAAAAAAAGCCAGCCAGAGTTTTAAGGTGTCAGCACGGTAATCGACGGTCAGGATGGTGCTGATGCGCCCGGCCCTGGGCGCAGGCGGGCTTATCGGCACCTCATCAACCGGCGCTCGACCAATGAATGCCAATGCCTTGTTGATCTCGCCTCGCCAGTCGCCCCGGCGCCCGGTCTGGCTGGCCATAAAACTGACAGATTCCGGTAATAATAAAAATGCAGCGAAGGCGGCGATGAGTGTCATCAGGCCGCCGAACATGAACAGCGACTCCCAGCCGTAATTGGGCAGAATGTGTTGTGCGACCGGGCTGACCACGGTGGCACCGAAGGGATAGCCGGAGATAACCAAAGGCACGATAAAATTGCGCCAACGCTCCGGTGTGAACTCGGTTGCCACGGCGGTGGTGGTGGCCAGGATGACGCCGACCCCAAGGCCGGTGATGATCCGAAGGCCGATCATCAGCATAAGCGAGCGGGGCAGCAGGCCGGTGATGATCATGGCAACACCGGTCAAGAGTGCCGATGCG
Source organism: Gammaproteobacteria bacterium (assembly GCA_963422205.2). Lineage (GTDB taxonomy): Bacteria > Pseudomonadota > Gammaproteobacteria > Eutrophobiales > Eutrophobiaceae > CAXMWX01. Next base: position 225,987 of record CAXMWX010000009.1, read on the forward strand.
ATGATCATTCGGCGGCGACCATAGCGATCACACAGCGGCGCCAGCAACATCGCCCCCAGAGTCATGCCCACCAAGGCGGCGCTGAGGATATACCCGCGCTGATCTTCGGACAGGCCCCAGGCCTCGGCCAGGTTAGGTGCAGCGACCGCCATGCAGACGATATCAAAGCCATCGAGCATATTGAGAACGAAACACAAGCCGATGATAATCAGTATCCCCGCCGTCATATCGCCGTTATCAATGCGCTCCCGCAGGCTCTCTGGTGCGTTGCCGGTATCGGTGGGCTGGGTCATGCTGCTCTTTGCTGGGTATTGTTGGCGACAGCTTAGGGTAATTTTACTTATTTTAATACCAGCAAATGTCCTGCTGGCGGCCAACCATAGAGAGGCGTTTATTGTGATGCAAAACAAGCTGTATTAGGATGATCGTCATGGTCTTGTCCACACAATACATTGCAAGGAATCCGTTATGCCTGATCTGGTCAGTTATGAAGTTGTTGATGCCGTTGCCGTTATCACCATAGACAACCCGCCCGTGAATGCCCTCTCCCATGCTGTCCGTCAGGGCTGCTGGGAGGCGCTGGAGAGACTGGCGAGTGATGACTCAGCCGAGGCGGCCCTGCTGATCTGTGCTGGCCGCACCTTCATCGCAGGTGCCGACATTACCGAGTTCGACAAGCCAGTAGCAGACCCCTGGCTGCCGGAGTTGGTGGCCCGGTTTGAGGCCGCTGAGAAGATCACCGTCGCTGCAATCCACGGCACCGCCCTGGGCGGTGGCCTGGAAACCGCTATGGGGTGTCATTACCGCCTGGCCGCCGCTGATGCCAAAGTCGGGCTGCCGGAGGTGAGTCTGGGCCTGCTGCCGGGGGCAACAGGCACACAGCGGCTGCCGAGGCTGGCCGGGGTCAAACAGGCTCTGGACATGATGACATCGGGCAAGCCCGTCACGGCAGCGGAGGCGCTGGCCGCTGGCGTACTAGACAAGCTCGCAGAGGGTGAACTGCGTACAGCTGGCCTGGCCTATGTGAAGGAATTGTTAAGCCGGGGTGCCGGGGTGCGGCGCGTGAGCGAATTGCCCGTCGATAGCGCCGGCATTGATACGGATTTTTTTGCCGAGTACGAAACTGCCCTGGCCAGGACAGCCCGCGGTTTTTTTGCCCCCTGGCAGATCGTTAAATGCGTCAGGGCCGCGGTTGAAAAACCCTACGATGAGGCGCTGGCGATTGAGCGGCGCCTGTTCGATGAATGCAAGGCATCCAGCCATTCTGCGGCACAGCGGCATTTGTTTTTTGCCGAAAGAGAGATCGCCAAAATTCCCGATGTGCCCAAGGACATTGCCCCCCGTCCACTTGAGCAGGTGGCCATCATCGGTGCCGGGACGATGGGCGGGGGCATTGCCATGAACTTTGTCAATGCGGGCATCCCGGTCGTGTTGCTCGAAGCAGACCAGGGCGGGCTTGAGCGCGGCCTTCAGATCATCCGCAAGCAGTATACCTCGGCCGTGGAGAGGGGCCGGTTGAGCACCGCGCAGTTGCAGCAGGCGATGGATCTCATCCGCCCGACAGTGGACTATGCCGCCATTGCCGAGGCTGATCTGGTGATCGAGGCGGTGTTTGAAAACATGGCGGTGAAGCAGGAAGTATTTGCCTGCCTGGATGCTGTCTGCAAGCCCGGCGCCATCCTCGCCACCAACACCTCCAGCCTGGATATTAATGCCATCGCTGCTGCGACCGGGCGCCCGCAGGATGTGATTGGCCTGCATTTTTTTGCCCCGGCCAACATCATGCCCTTGCTTGAGATCGTGCGTGCCGCCAGGACGGCCAAAGACGTGATTGCGACTGCCATGACACTGGCGAAGCGGATCCGTAAAGTGGCTGTGCTGGTTGGCGTCTGCTTCGGCTTTGTCGGCAACCGTCTGTTTTTCCCCTACGTGCGCGAAGCCATGTTGATGCTGCTTGAAGGCGTGGCGCCGGAGCGGATTGATCGGGTGGCCTGTGACTGGGGCATGGCGATGGGGCCACATGCGGTGACGGATCTGTCCGGGCTGGATGTGTTTCAGCAACTGACGGCCGAATGGGCCGACCGACCGGATGACCCGACTTACTACCGCATGTGCGAGGTGCTGGTGGGCATGGGGCGTCTTGGACAAAAGACCGGGGCGGGGGTGTATCGCTACGAAGGCCGCCAGGCCATTCCTGACCCGGAAGTGATGCAGATAGCCCGGCGTGAGGCCGCTGCCCTGGGCGTGGCGGCACATGACAGCAGCGATGATGAGATCATGGAGCGCCTGTTGTTTGCCATGATCAACGAGGGCGCCGAGGTGCTGGAGGAGGGCATTGCCCTGCGTCCGGGCGATATCGATGTGGTGTTCGTGAATGGTTACGGGATGCCGCGTTATCGTGGTGGCCCGATGCACTATGCTGATCATATTGGTCTGGATACGGTGTGTGCAGGCATCGACAAATATCGTCAGCGCTATGGCGAGCGGTACTGGACACCGGCGCCCCTGCTGCAACAACTCGCCCGGCAAGGCAAGACCTTCGCTGCGTGGCAAGCTGGGCGATAAGGCCAAAAACCGAAAACAGGCATCATGGGTGTGCAAAACCGCCGGGGCAATATCGGCCAGCGCTGGCTTGAATTAAAATCGGGCATCTCTGATCTCATGCTAACCTGTCAGATCATGCCCAATCCATGAAGAGGAGTGTTTTATGAACACGCTCATTGTTTTTTTGCTGCTCTGGGTGGCGGGCATCACACTGGCTTACCGGCGTGCCAGCCTGCGTACCGCCGCGCTCACCGCCGCCGGGTTGATGTTGGTCTCGCTGGTTGCCGGTGCGGCTATCGTGCTGTCCTTCCTGCTGCTGTTGGCGACCCTTGCCCTCGGTTTGCTGAGCGTGGACAACTTACGCAAGGATTGGCTCACCAGGCCCCTGTTCCGATGGTACAAGCAGCATCTGCCGCCCATCTCGGATACGGAACAGGAGGCCATTGAGGCCGGCACTGTCTGGTGGGAAGGGCAGCTCTTTAGCGGTATACCTGACTGGCAACAGCTACATGCCTGCGGCAAACCGGAGTTAAGCCGGGAGGAGCAGGCGTTTCTGGACGGGCCGGTCAGGCAGCTTTGCGAGATGGCTGATCAGTGGCAGGTCAACCATCTGCTGGCCGATGTGCCGGAGGAGATACTCATCTACCTGAAACAGGAAAAGTTCTTCGGGCTGATCATCCCCAAGTCCTATGGCGGGCTGGAGCTCTCGGCGGTGGCGCAAACCGAGGTGTTGACCCGGATTGCCGTGGTGGGGGGTGTGATCGCCAATTGTGTGGTCGTGCCAAACTCGCTGGGGCCGGGCGAGTTGCTGCTCAAATACGGCACCGATGAGCAAAAAAATCATTACCTGCCACGGCTGGCGAGCGGCGAGGATATCCCCTGCTTCGCCCTGACCGGGCCTGCCGCCGGCTCAGATGCCACCGCCATCCCCGACCGGGGCATCGTCTGCCAAGGCAAGTGGCACGGCGAGGAGATCATCGGTATGAGGCTGAGCTTTGAGAAGCGTTATATCACGCTGGCGCCGGTGGCCACGCTGATTGGCCTGGCCTTTAAGCTGGCCGACCCGGCGCATCTGCTTGGCGAGGTAGAGGATTACGGCATCACCTGTGCCTTGATACCCAGAGACACGCCGGGCTTAAAGATCGGTCGGCGGCATCTGCCGGTGGGTGATCCGTTCCTCAACGGGCCGGTGTGCGGTGAGGATATCTTTGTGCCGCTGGCATACATCATCGGCGGCCCGGCGATGGCTGGCAAGGGCTGGCAGATGCTGGTGAATTGTTTATCTGCTGGCCGTTGTATCAGTCTGCCGTCCCTTGCCAACGGGATAAGCGCATACGCCCTGGCGGCAACCGGTGCTTACAGCCGCCTGCGTAAGCAATTCAAGGTACCACTCAGCCATATGGAGGGGATCCAAAAACCGCTGGCGCGCATGGCCGGGCTGGCCTATATCATCAATGCCGCCCGCTTGCAGACGGCGGTGGCCGTGGATGGCGGTGCCAAGCCGTCCGTCCCCTCCGCCATCTTGAAATACCATTGCACGGAGATGGCACGGGTGATCATCAACGATGCGTTTGATATTCATGCCGGCAAGGCCGTGATGAAGGGGCCGAGGAATTATCTGGCCGCCGCTTATGAGAGCATACCGGTGGGGATTACGGTGGAGGGGGCGAACATCATGACGCGCAGCCTGATGATCTTCGGTCAGGGCGTGGTGCGTTGTCATCCCTGTATCCTGCAAGAGATGCAACTGGCCGCCGCCGCTGATGCTTACCAGGCAGAGCGGCAGTTCGATGAGGTGCTGTTAAATCATCTTGGTTTTGCTGCTGCCAACGCCGCCCGCAGTTTCATCCACGCCCTGACCGCTGCCGTGTTTTGCCAGGTACCCGCCGGCTCGCCCTTGAAACGCTATTATCAACAGGCCAGCCGCCTGAGTGCTGCGCTGGTGGTAGCGGCTGATGTGTCCATGTTCAGCTTGCAGGGGGCGTTGAAGCGGCGGGAGATGCTCTCGGCCAGGCTGGGCGACTTGTTGAGCTATCTGTATTTATTGAGCATGGTGTTAAAACACTATGCCGACAGCGGCAGTCCGGGCGCCGACCGGCCGCTGGCTGAATGGGCATGTCGCTATCTGCTGTATCAGTTCCAGCAGGCCATGCTGGGGCTGATCGAGAATTTCCCCAGCCGACTCATCGCCCTGCAACTGAAGGCCACGGTGTTCCCCCTGGGCGCCCGTTTCAAGCTGCCGACAGATCGGCTGGATACCCAGGTGGCCAATCTCTTCAGTGCCGATACCGAGACCCGGCGGCGCTTTATGGCGGGCCTCGTGCTCACGGCGGGTGAGGCCAGCCCGATGGGCGAGTTGGAGCAGTTATTGCGCCAGGCCGATGAGATGGACGCTGTGGATCAAAAATTACAGGCGGCGGTCAAGGCCGGTCAATTATCAAATCATTCGCCAGGCCAGTCACCAGGGACGATCAGCCCTGACCACCTTGAGGCAGCCGTAGAGATCGGCCTGCTGGGGCGTGATGAGGCCGCCCGGCGGCGGGATTTTGATGCCCGGCTGGAGCAGATTATCCAGGTGGACGACTTTCCTTATGCCGATATCGGTCGGCAATCTGTCGGCAGGCAGGCCGCATGTTAAGCACCCACGCCCGGCAACGGCGGCATGGGCGGATGACATCAGACCACATACAAAACCGCAACCGATGATGACTGAACCACAGGGGCCGGCAGCGGACTACCTGGCGTTCCTTACCGGCATGATCGAGCAGGCGGGCGCTCATGCCATGCGGTATTTTCGCCAGCCCCTGGCAGTTGCTGACAAGAACCGGGGGCAGGGGGTGTTTGATCCGGTGACCCAGGCTGACCGGGAAGTGGAGGAATTTATTCGGGCCAGCATAGCGGCGGCTTACCCTGGGCATAATATCATTGGCGAGGAGTTTGGCAGCACACAGACGGGCGGCGGCAAGACCTGGCTGATCGATCCCATAGACGGCACCCGGGGTTTTCTGGCCGGCTCCGGCATGTGGGGGGTCCTGGCGGGCCTGATGGATGGCGAGCGGTGTGTGGCCGGGGCGATGCGGCAGCCGTTTACCAGTGAGACCTGGGCGGGTGATGGCCGCGGCAGTTATCATATTTATGAAGGCAGAAAAAGTACCATTCATACCCGGCCTTGTGAGCGGCTGTCGGAGGCCGTGGTTTGCTGTACGCATCCGGCCATGTATCCATCCGCCGAATCGCTGGCCGCTTTTCATCGCGTGGTGGCACAGTGCCGATTTTCCCGTTACGGGACCGATTGTGTGGGCTATGGTTTGCTGGCCAGCGGGTTTGTCGATTTGGTGATCGAAGGCGGGCTGTCGGCCTACGACATCATGCCGCTGATCCCCGTGGTTGAGGGGGCGGGCGGTGTGATCACAGACTGGCAGGGTGACTCTGTCATCACGGAGGCAGCCACCGGGATGACTACCGGCGGGCTGGTGGTGGCGGCCGCCAGCCGGCCGTTGCATGACCAGGCGCTGACCTTATTGAACCTGTGATGTCGTGGGAGAGAGCAGCGGTCTGGCGGTCAATGAGCTTCTGATCAGGGCTTCTGATCAGGACTCAAACAGCCATGAGGATGATTGTTGTTAGCATGAGGTCAGGGTGACGGCGAAACCATGAGACAGTGACTTTTGACACGTTAGAATTTGTCCGGCGTCTGGATGATGCGGGTGTACCGGAGCGCAAAGCGGAAGCTGAGGTCATCAAGCAGGCTTTTCAGCAGGCACTGGATACCGAGGTTGCGAGAAAGTCGGATATTATCGGCCAGGTTTGATTAAGACATGCGGCTGTTGAAATGGATGACAGGCGTTATGTTTGGTTTTGTGCTTGCCATATTCTGTACGCTGTTTGTTGTGTTACCACGGATGAGGGTTCCGGGAAGTTAAAAACAGGCCTGGTTGTTCAGCAACGGTGTCGGCCTGCGACATCCTGCCGCTGATCCCGGTGGTTGAGGGGGGCGGGTACAGGTGGGTTATCTCTGGCTTTTAGGCGTGCGGTGCGCCGATGGTTGCCCTTCCCCATCCGGCCACAGCGCACTCAGTGGGAAACTGATCGCATCAAACGGGGGAACAGAGACGGCGGCATCACCGGCTAAGGAGGCGATTAGCGACCATAGGCCACTGTTGAGTTGAAACGCCTCCAGTGTACGCACGTCCGGGTCGACAAACCACAGGTAAGCAACCTCTTCACGGGCATAGATGTCGCGTTTGTCGGTCAAGTCCAACTGGCGGGTCGAGGGCGATAACACCTCACAGACCCAGTCCGGGGCAAGCTCAAAGAAGGCCGCATTGGGAAGACTGGGCAAGGTTTCACGCCGCCAACCGGCGAGATCGGGGACGAGAATATCCTCACCGAAGTGTAACTCCGGCTCAAAAACGATCCACCAGCCGCCCGGGCCGCCTCGGCCACGACCAAAGGGGTTGAACAGCTCGCCCCCCATAACAGAACTTGCCCAAGCATGAGGTATAGCCGGTCGTGGTTGCATTCGCAGCACGCCATAGATGACTTCTGCCACCTTGTGTGGCGGTGCATCCAGCACATCCTGATAGGTGGCTTTACGGGTTTTTGGGGCGGGGGCGGACATCAGATGGCTTACACGTGATGGGCAGTGCTGTTCAATCCGCCACGGCCTGCGATGAACCCTTTGTGCTCAGCCGCTTGCGGTTTCTCATCCAGGATGACAGGCCCTATGCCCTTCACCTCGGCCAATTCGTCCACAGAGCCAAAGTCCCCATGCGCCTGGCGGTGGTCAATGATAGCTTGGGCGAGCGGATCGCCAACACCATCGATCGTCATCAGGGCTTCCTTGACTGCCGTGTTGATGTTGATCGGCTGGACAGCGAGCAACAGGCCGGGCATGGCCGATAGCAACGCAAGCAGGATAATATGCCGCAGGGTCTTCATGCTGCTCTCCTTACATTGACGTAACTTTCATGGCTTGTAGCGTGACCGCGTAGACATGACAGCCGCCCTGGTTTTGGACTGGCGGGAATAATGCGCTGTCCTGATGGTCAATCCTCGTCAGCCCTCGGCCTTGCTCTCATCCGGCCACAGCCCACCTAACGGGAAAGTAATTGCATCGAATGGCGGGACTGAGACGGCGGCATCACCGGCTAATGAGGCAATCAGCGACCATGCGCCACTGTTGAGTTGGAACGCCTCCAGCGTACGCACGTCCGGGTCAACAAACCACAGGTAAGCAACCTCTTCACGGGCATAGATGTCGCGCTTGTCGGTCAAGTCCAGCTGCCGGGTTGAAGGCGATAACACCTCACAGACCCAGTCCGGGGCAATATCGAAGAAGGCGGCATCCGGGTACACCGGCAAGGTCTCCCGTCGCCAGCCGGCCAGGTCGGGCACCAGAATATCCTCACCCAGATGCAGTTCTGGCTCAAAGACAATCCACCACCCGCCCGGGCCGCCCCGACCTCGGTCAAAGGGATTAACCAACTCACCCCCGATAATCGAACTCGCCCGTGCATGACGGGCGGCTGGTCGTGGTTGCATCCTAAGCACGCCATGGATGACTTCTGCCACCTTGTGCGGTGGTGCATCCAGCACGTCCTGGTAGGTGGCTTGATGGGCTTTTGGGGCGGGGGTGGGCATCGGTTTATGCTGTTTTCAATATCGATCAGGACGCAGGATGATGATAATACCTTGAAAATTAATGCAGGTGCAATGTACGTTGGTAAGCGCCCTTCCCGCACATCCCTGTGCTTTACCGGCATTGCCTGCATGGATGCAGGTACTTGGGGTTTGCCGAGAGCAAAAATCCCAGGCGTACATCTCTGCAAACGCCGCTCGGCTCTGGTTTCCCTGGAGATAAATGTCATGAATGCAGGAGTAAATTCACGACCGTGCATTCCGTAAACGCCCTTCCCCCACACCCCTGCGCTTTAAGGTATTGCCTGCATGGACGCAGGTACTTGGGATTTGTCGGGAGCAAAAATCCCAAGAGTACATCCTGTACTCGCCGCTCCTGTGCGTGACCGCCATGGATGGTGGAAATGCAGCAGGATTGCCGGGAGCAATCCCTGCCCCTGCACTTGCGGCGTACAGTACATCCTGTACACGCCCTTCCCGCACATCCCTGTGCTTCAGGGCATAAGTACTTCCTTATACAAAAAAAAACGCCTGGTGACAGGCGCTTATTACTGTGGTTTTTCGGGGCGCTGGATTATTCGTTAGGGAGAAGAAGCAGTATCAGGACAGCCACCGGTTAAAATAGTAACCGCAGTCGGGGTGTACACAGTCCACTCGGTTGGAGGAACTCGTTTTTGGGTGTCACATTTTCCTACAGATCCGCCCTCAGAACTGCCGCCGAATCTATACAGCCCATCATCATGACGTGCATTCACGACGATGGCAGAATCGTTCTCAAACGTCTGCAACTCAACACCTGAGGAGAGATTGAAGCTAAAGTTTTCTTTAACAAATTTTGGTGTCCCAGTAAGGACTGGACATGCGCCAGAGGCTGGGTCTCCAGCGAAGCAATTTTGGCCTTCTTCGTCATACTTCTCAGCAAGCGCACTCTGGCCGGTGGCAACCAGCAGCAGGATGGCTGCCAGGCTAATTGTCTTGTTTATCATGGTTAATTTCCTCTTTCAGATTATTCGGATGCGGCGATGGCGGCAGTCAGGAAGTTACGGGCATCGGATTGAGCGCCCTTGTCGTTCGCCTTGCGTTTGTAGTTGGCAAATTGCGGGATGGCAATCGCCGCCAGAATGCCGATGATCGCAATCACGATCATCAACTCAATCAGGGTGAAACCCTGCTGTTTCTTTCTCATCATGGTTATGTTTTCTCCTGTTAAATAACGATTTAGCCAATGCGGCCTGCCAGTTTTTACGTCTTTTTCATGCCTTCTCGTATCGCTGCCATGTTCGCCTGGCGATCATAATGGGACATATAAGCCGTTTTCGGTTGGCACTGTAGGATATATAAGCCGTGGACGCAAGCATTTTACGCAATTAGTTTTGTAAAAATGCGTAAATACCCGCAATTAGTCGCCCTGGGCCTGCAAATTCGCAAAGTCAGGGAGGAGAAGGGGTACACTCAGGAGGGGTTTGCCGCCGAATCCGGCATAGATCGTGCGTATTATGGCCGCATTGAGCGGGGCGAGAATAACGTGGCGAGCCTGAATGTGATCAAGATCGCCATGACGCTGGGGGTGGAGGTGGGCGAGCTATACCCGCCGGTCCGGGTGCTGGGGCAGGCCGCTGTGATCCAGCAGGCACACCGGCCGGGCAGTCCACCGCCGGGCGCCTGCTGTGCGGACGGGCGGCATGTTGAAGAGTGACGGCGATTGACTCCTCTCGATTATTTCTACATCGCTGCCACTTTTGGTCATTTTATCTTCGCAGCTAACAATTTGGTACTCAATCGATGGGCATTGCCGTCAGCGAGGCATCTGGTCAGGCATAGCAGATGCAGCTGGCTACCAGAGCGGATGCCCATCAATTACGCCAGGAGATGACCGGGCTGGATACCGGGATTAATTCAGCCCACTGGATGGGTGGGGGTAATCTTGTCTTGCGCCTGGGTATTTTGTCTTTTCTGTACCGGTTGTTAGCTGATGTCGGCTGGCTGTTGGCGGCGGCTGCCTGCCCCGGAAGGCGGGGTTTCTGAAGGCAGATTTTCAAGCACGGTTCGGGCCAGTCGCTCGGCGATGCTGATCTCCTGTACCGATTGCAAACCCCGCCAGGCCGGGACGCTGTTCACCTCCAGCACCAGATAGTTTCCCCGCATATCACGAATAATGTCCACGCCGCCGTAGTGCAGCCCGGTGGCGCGGGAGGCCTGCTCGGCCAGTTGCCGTAATTCGGGGGTCAAGACGGCAGATAGGCAGTCACCGCCCCGCGCCCGGTTGGTGATCCAGCCGGCGGATACTCTCTCCATCGCCGCCACTGCCCGGTGGCCGATGACAAACACCCGCCAGTCGCGGCCGGCATGATCGGGCTGATCGATATAGTGTTGCAGGTAATACACGCCGTTGATCATGTCGGTATCCAGTTCACAGTCGGCCATATCAATCAGTTTCAGGCCACGGCCACAGTTGCCAAACAAGGGCTTTTGCACCAGCCTTATGCCGTTATCAAGCTGTGCCTGAATGACAGCGCGCGCACATTGCTTCGATTCGCACACCCAGACATCCGGCGTCCTGATCTGGTGTTGCAGCAACAGGAAGCTGGTCATGGCCTTGTCTATGGTGCGCTCAATGATGCTGGCCGGGTTACAGACATAGACCCCGGCAGCATGCAGGGCGTGCAGGATGCCTAACCGGAATGTCACCTCTTCGAAGCTGCCAGCAGGCACGCTCCGCACCAGCACCGCATCAGGCAGGGCATCATCAAAACCGGGGAGGGCGATACCGGCGGGGTGACCACTGCCAAGCCGACAGTCACGCAATGAACAGGTCGTATTGGCGGCCCCGTGCTGCATGAGGGCATGGTGCAACTCGGCTTCGTGCCAGCCGTGGTGTTCAGCAAATGTCACGGTGCGTTGCATTGTCAAGTCAGGCGTGTGATACCTTTAGCGGCAGGGCCGGGCAGTATACCGCCGGGCAGCATGTAAAGATAACATGAAAGACAAGCGGCTCATTATTATCGGTGCCAGTGCCAGGGCGGCGGCGGAATCAGCCCGGCGTGCCGGTTATGCGATCTACTGGCTGGATCAATTCGGCGATGTGGATGTCAAGGCCACCGGCCCCGGCCAGCGGATCCCGGCCGGTACCTATCCCGATGCGATCCCGATGCGGCTGGCCGCCGCCCCGGCGGTACCTTTTTTATATACCGGGGCGATGGAGAATCACACCGAGGTGCTGGCAGCGCTGGAGCAGCTAAGGCCGTTGCTGGGTAACGGCAGCCAGGTGTGCCAGAAATTGCACGATCACCAGGACATTGCCGAGCTGATTGCACGGCATAAGCTGCCGGTTGCCAGGGTTGTTGCGCCATCATCGGCACAGACACACACCGGCAAATGGTTGGAGAAACCGGTGTGCGGGGCCGGGGGTGCCGGGATCAGGGACTACCGGTATGGCGGCCCTCATCGTCCTGGCGAGGCGGCCTGTTACCTGCAACAGTTTATCGCTGGCGAAAGCCGCTCGGCGGTGTTTATCAGCAATGGCAGCGAGTGCGAGTTGCTGGGTGTGAGCGCGCAGCTTGTCGGTTTGCCAGCATGTAATGCCACCCCCTACAGCTACTGTGGCAGTGTCGGCCCCCTGACCATCTCCGCCCGGGAGTATGAGAACTGGCAGCAGTTGGGCCGGCTGCTGGTGCGTGCGTTCTGCCTGCTGGGTCTCTTTGGCATCGATGCGATCGTGACCGGCGATGCGGTGTATCTGGTGGAGATCAATCCGCGCTATACCGCTTCAGTTGAGGTGTATGAACTGGCGTATGGCATCAACACGATTGAACGGCATGAGCGCGCCTGTCATGGACAGCCCCTGCCTGCATGGGACAGGCCACCGGCCACGGCAGTCGCCCCAGCCATAATAGGCAAGGGCTATCTGTTTGCTGCCAGCGATCTGAACATGCCGGATCCCAGGCTCATGCAGGCGAGGCTGGGGCTTGATGGCCGGGTGCGGTTTGCTGATCTGCCCCACCCGGGGCAGCCAATCATGGCCGGCCAACCCATGATGAGCCTGCTCATCCGCCGGGCGGATGCAGCCGAGGCGTATGCCGACCTGTTGCATGCGGCTGATCGTATCTCTGATTATTGCCTGCCTTGACCCTGGCGGTATGGCGCCACACGGGTGGCTATTGGCAAGACCTGGCGGCCGTTATGGCGCTGCGGTCGCTGGCAAGGCGATTGTTCGGTTTTTCCTGTGGTCGAATGTGGCGTACAATGGCTCATTATGTCCGTTGCAATAGATGATTTGTCCAGCACGCCCGTGCTGTTGACCGAGATCGATTCACACATTGCCTGGCTGACGCTGAATCGTCCGGCCGAGTTCAATGCCTTGTCGGCGGAATTACTGGCCGCCCTGCAAGCCGCCCTGGATGAGATCGCAGAGTATGCCGAGGTGCATGTTGTGATTATCAAGGCCAATGGCAAGGCGTTTTGCGCCGGGCATGATTTGAAGGAAATGCGCTCAACCCGGCAGCGGGCGTTCCATCAGCAACTGTTCGAGCAATGCAGCCGAGTGATGCAAACCATCAACACGCTGCCGCAGCCGGTGATTGCCATGATCCATGGGGTTGCCACGGCGGCGGGTTGTCAGCTGGTCGCTGCCTGTGATTTGGCCGTGGCGAGCGCCACTGCCCGCTTTGCTGTCTCCGGTATTAATCTCGGCCTGTTTTGCGCCACCCCGGCCGTGCCGCTCAGTCGCAACATTCATCGCAAACAGGCGCTGAAGATGTTATTGACCGGCGAGTTTATTGATGCGGGGACGGCCCGGGAGTTTGGGCTGATTAACGAGGTGGTGGCGGCTGACTCACTGCCGGGGGCTGTGCAACAACTGGCGGATCGCATCCTGGCCAAATCCCCGTTATCGCTACGCATGGGCAAGGCGCTGTTTTACCGGCAGTTGGACATGGATTTAGCTGCCGCTTATGCTGATGCCAGCACCACCATGAGTTGTAATATGGACAGCGAGGATGCACGTGAGGGCATTGATGCGTTTCTTGAGAAGCGCCAGCCTGACTGGTGCGGGCGGTAATTGATCACAGAGATAACAGTATGCACGCCGATCACATCTACGAACACGGATTGACTAAAAATCCGGCCAACTACACGCCGCTCTCGCCGCTGACCTTCATAGTCCGTGCTGCTGCCGTGTTTCCTGACCGGCCGGCGGTCATCCACGGTACACAATGCTACACTTGGTCAGAAACCTATGCCCGTTGCTGTCGGCTGGCGGCGGCCTTGCGGCGGGCCGGCATCGGGCCTGGCGATACCGTGGCCGTGATGTTGCCGAACATTCCAGCCATGTATGAGCTGCATTACGGGGCCGGTATGGCTGGTGCGGTGCTGAATGCGCTGAACATTCGCCTGGATGCCAGCACCATCGCCTTCATGCTGGAACACGGCGAGGCCAGGGTATTGTTCACCGACAAAGAGTTCTCATCGGTGATCAAGCAGGCCCTGGCACAGGTGAAGCAGGAGTTGCTGGTGATCGATGTGGATGATCCTCTCTATGAGGGGGGCGAGTTTATCGGCGAGATGAGTTATGAGGACTTTTTAGCCACAGGCCAGGCGGACCTTGACTGGGCATTGCCGGAAGATGAATGGCAGGCCATCGCCCTGTCTTACACCTCCGGGACGACCGGCAACCCGAAGGGCGTTGTGACTCACCATCGCGGGGCCTATCTGAACGCTGTCTCCAATCTGATGGTGTGGAATATGCCCCGGCATCCGGTGTATCTGTGGACTTTGCCCATGTTTCACTGCAATGGCTGGTGTTTTCCCTGGAGTATTGCGGCGGCAAGTGGCACCAATATCTGTCTTCGCAGCGTGCGTGCGGAGGCCATTTTTGCATTGATCAAACAACACCGGGTGAGTCATCTGTGTGGCGCCCCGATCGTCTTGAACCTGCTGGCCAGTGCAGATGCAACATTGAAGCAGGTCATTGAACACCAGGTGAATGTCATGACGGCGGCCTCAGCACCGCCGCCGGCGGTGCTGGAGGCGATGCAGCGAATGCACTTTCCCGTGACGCATGTCTATGGGCTGACAGAAATCTACGGGCCGGCGGTGGTGTGTGAATGGCATGATGAGTGGGATACCCGGCCAGTGGAGGAACAAGCCAGGCTCAAGTCCCGCCAGGGCGTGCGCTATCCCTTGCAGGAGGCCGTGATGGTCGCTGATCCTGATACCATGCAGCCCGTACCCAGGGATGGCAAGACGCTGGGGGAGGTGTTTCACCGAGGCAATATTGTCATGAAGGGCTACCTTAAAAACCCAGAAGCCACCCGGCAGGCATTTGCCGGCGGCTGGTTTCACAGCGGTGATCTGGCGGTGTGGCATGCGGATGGGTATATCGAGATCAAGGATCGATCCAAGGACATTATCATCTCCGGCGGGGAGAATATCTCCAGCATTGAGGTGGAGAATGTATTGTATCAACATCCGGCGGTGCTGGAGGCGGCGGTCGTCGCGAGGCCAGATGAGCAATGGGGCGAGAGCCCCTGTGCCTTTATCTCCCTAAAAGAAGATGCGGCGGTCAGCAGCGATGAGATGATTGATTTTTGTCGGGCTAATATGGCGGCATTTAAGATCCCTAAGCGGATCGTGTTTACTTCCCTGCCCAAGACCTCAACCGGTAAAGTGCAAAAATTTCTGTTGCGGGAGCAGGCCAGCAAGCTGGATGACTGATGCCTGTTGATAGCGGTAAGCTGTACCATAGTTTAACAGACAACCAGAGCCTTGCCGCCCCCATCCTGTCGTTCTGATGACGAACACCTTATACAGCAACGACAATTTATTCGTTCTCAAGGGAATGAACAGCGAGAGCGTCAATCTTGTTTATCTTGATCCGCCGTTTAATTCCAAGCGGATGTACTCGGCCCCCATAGGCAGCCGTGCGGCAGGCACATCTTTCAAGGACATGTGGAGTTGGCAGGATGTGAATGAAGCCTATCTTGATAAACTGATTGATGATTATCCTTTGCTGACTGACTTTATCAAATCCATTCAGGCCGCCCACAGCAAGGCGATGATGGCCTATGTGACTTACATGACACAACGGCTGATTGAACTGCACCGCGTATTAAAAAACACCGGTGCTATTTATCTACACTGCGATTCTACCGCTTCCCATTATTTGAAAATTGTTTTGGATCAGATATTCGGCAAAGAGAATTTTAGAAATGAAATTGTATGGAGAAGAACGTTTGCCCACAACGATCCTAAACAATTTGGCAGAAACAAAGACAATATTTTTTTCTATGTTAAAAGCAAGGCGCACAGGTTTAACAGAATTTACACGGAGTACAGCGATGACTACAAGAAAGCATATTTTAATAAAAGTGATGACCGGGGCGCCTACCAATTAGTCACCCTGACTGGCCCTGGGACGAACTTTCAAGATGGGCAATGGCGAGGTTATCATCCGGCAGATGGTGGCAGGAGTTGGTCTATACCCAAAAGAATCGTGCGTGAGTTGACGGGAGGGCAACATGAAGGCCGTATGACAAAAAAGGAAAAACTGGATTTGCTCTATGAGCATGGTTACATTGTGTTCTCCAAAAAAGGCGTGCCACGATTTAAGAGTTATTTATGCGAATTGCCGGGGGTTCCCGGCCAGGAGATATGGGTTGACATTAACCCCGTCAGCGCGCACAGCAAGGAAAGAACTGGCTACCCGACGCAAAAGCCGCTGAAGCTGTTACACCGGATCATCAAGGCCAGCAGCAATGAGGGCGATATCGTCCTGGATCCGTTTTGCGGTTGTGCCACTACCTGTGTGGCCGCCCAGCAGTTGAACAGACAATGGATCGGTATTGATATTGAAACCCGGGCGGCGGAGATTCTGATTCAAAGGTTAAGCGATGATGCCGGGATATTTAAAGATTTTATTCATCGGGCGGATATCCCGAACAGGACGGACATCAAAACAGAGTCCATTGATCAGGCCGTTAAACAGCGACTCTACCATGAGCAGGACGGCAAATGCCATGCCTGTGCCACGGTGTTTGAAATACAGCATCTGGAAGTGGATCACATTGTACCCAAATCAAAAGGCGGCGGAGATTATTATGAAAACTATCAGCTTTTATGCAGCCATTGCAACAGAGTCAAAGGCGATCGACCGATGGAGTATCTGCGTACCAAAATAAAATCCCGACAGGCGGCCTTAAGCCAGCACATCACCTTTGGCGAATAACGCTCGCTATGCAATCGACATGCTCTCTCAAGAAGGGATTGTGTACTGGAGACTGGCGCACCGCCGTTGCCATCCGTTCCGGTATAGTAGCGCCGATGGTTGCTTGACTGTCGGCCAGTCTGCCATGCCGTGGGCTATGCTATGGTGAGCAACTCAACCCCGGCATCAACCCGATCATTCTCGGCAAAAAATATATCCACCACCGTCCCGGCCTGATTTGCGGTGATGGTGTGTTCCATCTTCATCGCTTCTAATATCAGCAGGGGATCACCTTTGCTCACCGCCTGATCCTTGGCTGTGAGTATGGCGATGATCTTCCCCGGCATGGGTGAGAGAAGTCTGCCGCCGTCCTCCTCTGCCGGTGTTTCGTACGCATCGGTAAGCCGTTCCAATTCGTAGCGCTGGCCGGCATGAAAGATGACAAGCCGCTGCTTATCCCTGATGACATCGGCTTGCAGCCGTCTGTTGCCCAGTCTGGCGGTGAGCCGGGTCTGCTCTTCAAGCTGCCCTGCTGCCTCCGTATCGGTATTATCCAGGCGAATGATAAAACCGCTGTCCGCTGGCTGTAGCTGGATTGTTTTCTCTGTTGAGCCGGCGCGCAATGTGATCGCCTCCCTGCTGGTCAGATTTAGCAGCCAGCCATCCGCCAGGTGCCAGGGGGAGTCCGGCTCGGCACTGGCCGCCGCCCGTGCCATGCTGTGCTGTTGATGAACTAACATAAGATACAGTGCGGCAAGTTGATAAACAGCAGCCGTTGCCTTTTGTGCATACATTGCCTTGAGCAACTCCCCGGCATGTTCAGCAACGAAGCCGGTAGTCACTTCCCCTGCCTGCAACACCGGGTGTGCGAGCGCCGCCTGTAGAAAATCCAAGTTTGTCTTGAGGCCGACAATCTGTGTTGCCGCTAGGGCGGTTTGCATCCGGGCAAGACAATCCGGCCGATCCTCCGCCCAGACGATCAGCTTGGCAAGCATGGGATCGTAGAACACAGAAACCGCATCGCCCTGCTGCACGCCGGTATCAATACGGACGCAGGCCGACTCCGAAGGAAATCGCAGGTGCGTGATCTGTCCTGTGCAGGGGAGAAAATCATTGGCCGCATCTTCGGCATAAATGCGGGCTTCCATGGCATGACCACGGATGGCCAGCGCATCCTGTCGCAGGGGTAATGGCCGCCCGGCGGCAACGCCCAGCTGCCACTCCACCAGGTCCTGACCGCTGATCATCTCCGTCACCGGATGTTCCACCTGCAAGCGGGTATTCATTTCCATGAAATAGAAATTCTCATCGGTATCGACAATAAATTCCACCGTGCCAGCCCCGGTGTAGCCAATCGCCTCGGCGGCCTTGAGTGCGGCCTGGCCCATCATCTGGCGCCGCTCTGCCTGCATCCCGGGCGCGGGCGCCTCTTCCAGGATTTTTTGATATCGGCGCTGCATCGAGCAGTCCCGCTCAAACAGGTAAACCCCGTTGCCGTGCGTATCACGAAATATTTGAATTTCGATATGGCGCGGTTGCCGCAGGTATTTTTCGATTAATACCGTCTCATCATTAAAGGCATTCATGGCCTCACGTTTGGCCGCCGCCAAGGCAGCGGCGAATGCGCTCCTCTGCATGACCACACGCATGCCTTTGCCGCCCCCACCGGCCGCCGCCTTAATCAAAACAGGATAGGTCATATTATCGGCCTGTTTTTGCAGCCAGGCGGGATCCTGATTGTCGCCGTGATAACCGGGCAGCAGCGGCACCCCGGCCTCGGTCATAATCGTCTTGGCGGTGCTCTTTGAACCCATGGCCGAAATGGCGGCGGCCGTCGGGCCGATAAAGATCATGTCATTGTCAGCGCAGCTTCTGGCAAGTTCAGGATTTTCTGATAAAAACCCGTAGCCAGGATGAATCGCCTCAGCTGCACTCGCATTCGCCGCCGCAATAATTCTCTCGATCAACAGATAGCTTTCATTCGCCGGGGCCGGGCCGATGGCGATGGCCTCATCGGCCATGCTCACATGCAGGGCCTCTGAATCGATCGTTGAATACACGGCAACGGTTTTTACTTTTAAGCGCCGTGCTGTCCTGATGATGCGGCAGGCGATCTCGCCGCGGTTGGCGATCAGCATTTTATCAAACATGATTAGCCTGACCAGTCCGGCGTTCTTTTTTCCAGAAAGGCCGCCAGCCCCTCCCGGCCATCCCTTGAGGTGCGGATGTCAGCGATCAACTCGCTGGTATAGTGCATTAACTCGGCGGTAACCGGTTTACCGGCGATGTCACACACCAGCTGTTTGGCCGCTTTAACGGCATGAGGGCTGTTGCCCAGCAGGGTATTGATGAGCTCGCTGACATAGGTGTCAAGCTCCTCGGCATTGACACGCTCGGCGATGAGACCAATATCCCGGGCCCTGGCCGCATCAAACGACTCCGCCGTTAAAAAATACCGCCGGGCATGGCCGGCGCCGATGCGGCTGATCACATAGGGGCTGATGGTTGCCGGCACCAGGCCGATTCGTGCCTCGCTGAAGGCAAAGCGGGCATCATCGCTGGCAATCGCCATGTCACAGCAACTGACTAGGCCACAGCCACCGCCCATGGTCACCCCCTGTACTTTTGCAATCGTCGGTATTGCCAGGGAATGGAGTTTATATAACAGGCTCGCCAGTGCATCAGCGTCCCGGCGGTTCTCCGCTTCAGAGTTATTCGCCATGCGCCGCATCCAGTTGATGTCAGCACCCGCCGAGAAATTCTTACCGGCCGCGCTGAGGAGCATGACCCTGGCCTTGTCATTGGCGGCGATCTGATCCAGCGCCCGGGTCATGTCGGCGATAATATACTCATCAAAGGCATTGTGTTTGTCAGGGCGATCAAGGGTTAATTCAACCACCCCGCGTACATCCGTCTGGATTGTGAGATAATTGCTTTGCATCACATTCTGAACAGGCCAAACCGACCCTCGGCAATCGGCGCATTCAGACTTGCCGAGATACCGAGGCCCAACACCCGGCGTGTCTCTTTGGGATCAATAATCCCGTCATCCCACAGCCGGGCGCTGGCATAATACGGGTGTCCCTGGGTTTCGTATTGCGCCCGGATCGGCGCCATGAATCGTTCCTGCTCCTCTGCCGTCCAGTCCTTGCCCCTGGCTTGCAGGTTGTCGTGTTTCACCTCGGCCAGAACCTGGGCGGCCTGCTCACCGCCCATGACGGAGATCCGTGCATTCGGCCACAGCCATAAAAAACGGGGATTGTAAGCCCGGCCACACATGCCGTAATTCCCGGCACCGAAGCTGCCGCCAATGATCACGGTAAATTTAGGCACGTTGGTGGTGGCGACTGCGGTGACCATCTTGGCACCATCCCTGGCGATACCCCCGGCCTCATAGTTTTTCCCGACCATGAAGCCGGTGATGTTTTGCAGGAATACCAGCGGTATCCGGCGCTGCGTGCAGAGTTCGATAAAGTGTGTGCCTTTCAGGGCAGACTCGGAGAACAGAATGCCGTTGTTGGCGATGATGCCCACCGGGTAGCCGAATATATGGGCAAAGCCACAGATGAGAGTCGTACCATAGCGCTGTTTGAACTCATCAAATTCACTGCCATCGACAATGCGGGTGATGATCTCCCGGATGTCGAATGGCTTTTTTGCCTCGGTGGGGATAACACCATACAGTTCATCGCTGCCATACAGCGGCGCATCGGCTGGCCGGGTGTTCACCGTGTACGGCCTTGTCCGGTTAAAATGGCTGACCAGGCGGCGTGCCAGTTGCAGCGCATGCTGATCATTGTGTGCGTAATGATCGGCAACGCCAGAGGTGCGTGTATGCACATCCGCCCCGCCAAGCTGCTCGGCGCTCACCACCTCGCCAGTGGCGGCCTTGACCAGGGGCGGGCCGCCGAGGAAGATCGTCCCCTGGTTCTTCACGATGATGCTCTCATCCGCCATGGCCGGCACATAGGCACCACCGGCGGTACAGGAACCCATCACCACGGCCAGTTGCGGGATCCCCCTGGCCGACATGCTCGCCTGATTGTAAAAAATGCGTCCGAAGTGATCGCGATCAGGGAAGACTTCATCCTGCATGGGCAGGAAGGCGCCGCCGGAATCGGCCAGATAGATACAGGGCAGATGATTGATCTCGGCGATCTCCTGGGCGCGCAGGTGTTTTTTCACCGTCAGGGGATAATAGGTCCCGCCCTTCACGGTGGCATCGTTGGCGATAATCATGCACTGTGTGCCGTTGATCTGGCCGATGCCGGTAATGATGCCCGCCGCAGGCGTCTCATCGTCATAGACCTGATATGCCGCCAGTTGCGATAATTCCAGAAACGGCGCCCCGGGATCGGCCAGGTGTTTAATGCGATCACGAGGCAGCAGTTTGCCACGCGCCAGGTGTTTTTCTCTGGCTTTTTCCTGCGCCTTTCCGCCGCCCCTGGCGATGTGTTCGACCTTGCTTTTCAGATCATGCACCAGAACCTGCATGGCGGCACGGTTACGCTGAAAGTCTTCTGCGTTGGGGTCAAGTTGCGATTTCAGTAATGTCATGTCCCTGGATGTCAGGCCCTTGGCTCATGTTGGCAGCAGATGATCGGTATCGTTACATGGATTCGGCAAACAGCTCCCGGCCGATCAACATGCGTCTTATCTCACTGGTGCCGGCGCCGATTTCATACAGCTTGGCATCACGCAGGAGGCGTCCGGCGGGATAGTCGTTGATGTAGCCATTACCGCCCAGCACCTGAATGGCCTCCAGCGCCATCTGTGTGGCCTTTTCCGCCGCATACAGGATCGCTCCGGCGGCATCTTTACGCGTGGTCTCGCCCCGGTCACAGGCACGGGCAACGGCATAGACATAGGCACGGCAGGCGGTTAAGGTCGTGTACATATCGGCCAGCTTGCCCTGCATGAGTTGAAATTCGCCGATGGCCCGGCCGAACTGTTTGCGTTCGTGCACATACGGCACAACCATATCCATACAGGCCTGCATGATGCCCAGCGGCCCGCCGGCCAGCACGGCCCGTTCATAGTCCAGCCCGCTCATAAGGATACGCACGCCGGCGTTCTCCTCGCCCAGGACATTCTCCACCGGCACCTCACAATCCTGAAACACCAGCTCGGAGGTGTTGGAACCACGCATCCCCAGCTTGTCCAGTTTTTGTGCGGTGGAAAATCCACGGAAGCCTTTTTCAATAATGAACGCAGTAATGCCCCGCTGGTCAATGGCCGGATTGGTTTTGGCATACACGATCAGGACATGGGCATCGGGGCCGTTGGTGATCCACATTTTGCTGCCGTTTAACAGGTAATGATCGCCTTTTTTATCCGCCCGCAGCCGCATGCCCATGACATCCGAGCCAGCGCCCGGCTCACTCATGGCCAGCGCACCCACATGTTCACCCCGGATAAGCGCCGGCAGGTAGGTTTGTTTTTGTGCTGCCGAGCCGTTACGCCGTAGCTGGTTGACACACAGATTGGAGTGGGCGCCATAAGATAAACCGACAGCGGCCGAGGCACGGCTGATCTCCTCCATGGCAATCACGTGTTCCAGATAGCCCATGCCCGCCCCGCCATATTCCTGCTCAACGGTGATGCCCAGCAGCCCCATCGCCCCCAGCTTCTGCCACAGTCCTTCGGGGAAGGTGTTGCTCTCATCCATCCCGGCGGCGATGGGTTGTAGCTCAGACCGGGCAAAATCATACACGCTTTCGCGCAGCATGGTGGCGGTCTCGCCCAGGTCGAAATTCAGGCTGGAGTAGGCTGTCTGGTGCATCAGTTATCTGCCAGGAGTTTACCTTAACGTAAAATTCGATTGTTCAGGTGGCATTTTTCAGGCCGCCTGCCTGACGAGTTTGTCCAGGCACTGCTGCTCTACTTTTGCCATGGTCTTGAGTGTGGCCTCAATGTCGTTCATCTTGCCCAGCAGCGCTGCCCGGTGCTGGCCTATTTTCTGGCACAAACGCAGCAGTTGCAAGGTGTCATCGGCCTTGCCATCCGCTTGAGCCGGGTTATACATATCAATAATTTCAAGGCATTCTTCCAAGGAAAAACCGATACGCTTGCCCCTCAAGGTGAGTTTCAGCCGGGTGCGATCACGCTCGCTGTAAACCCGCCTCGCCCCGTCACGCTGCGGGCTTAGGATCTGCTTGTCCTCATAAAAACGCAAGGCCCTGGGGGTGATCTGAAATTCCCTGGCGAGCTCTCGGATAGAGTAGGTTTGGGGCATGAATGTTTGGCAATAAGTTTACGTTAAGGTAAACTATAGAAAAAAAACCGGTTTCCTGCAACGATATTCACCATGATCTCATACAGTTGAGGTAAAGAGACATGAACAGTCAACCCAGTTTTGTCAGTGGCACCAGTGACAAGCCATTGATCTATCAGACCATCGGCAACGCCCTGCAAGCGGCGGCGAGCAACTGGCCGGGGCGGGAGGCGCTCATCGTCTGCCAGCAGCAGGTGCGCTGGAGTTATGCCGAGTTGGACCAAAAAGTGGACGCCTTCGCTGCCGGGCTGCTGGCCCTGGGTCTGGAGCCGGGCGACCGGCTGGGGGTGTGGGCGCCGAATGTGGCCGAGTGGGTGGTGGCGCAATTCGCCAGTGCCCGGGCGGGGCTGATTCAGGTCAATATCAATCCGGCTTATCGGGCGCATGAGCTGGACTATGTGCTGAACAAGGTGGGCTGCAAGGCGCTGATTCTGGCGGCCGAGTTCAAGGGCAGCGATTATATTGCCCTGTTGCAATCACTTGCCCCAGAGTTGGACGCTTGCCCGGCGGGGGCATTGCAAGCCGCCCGGCTGCCACAGCTACGCACCGTGATTCGCCTGGGCGATGAGCAAAGCAGGGGTTGTCTGAACTATGATACTGTTTTTCAACTGGGGACGGATGCACACCGGCAGCATCTACGGCAACTGGCCGCTACCCTGCAACCGGATGATGCCATCAATATCCAGTTCACCAGCGGCACCACCGGCTCGCCCAAAGGCGCCACGCTGACGCATTTTAACATCCTGAACAATGGCTATTTTGTTGGCCGGGCAATGGGCTTCACCGAGGCGGATCGGCTGTGTATTCCGGTGCCGTTTTATCATTGCTTCGGCATGGTCATGGGCAACCTGAACTGCATTACCCACGGCGCTGCCATGGTCATACCCGGTGCGGGTTTTGATCCGGACCTGACCTTGCAGGCGGTGGCGGATGAGAAATGCACCGCCTTGTATGGCGTACCGACCATGTTTATCGCTGAACTGGAACTGCCGGATTTCAAGCAATATGATCTTGGCAGCTTGCGTACCGGCATTATGGCCGGTGCATCGTGTCCGATTGAGGTGATGAGGCGGGTTATCAACGAGATGCACATGGCCGATATCACGATCGCCTATGGCATGACCGAGACCAGCCCGGTCAGTTTTCAGAGCAGCGTTGATGATCCGATTGAGCGGCGGGTCGCCACCGTTGGGCGCATTCATCCGCATGTGCAGGTCAAGATCATTGATGAGCAGGGGCGGACAGTCAGCATCGGTCAACAGGGCGAGCTATGTACCCGTGGTTATAACGTCATGCGTGGCTATTGGGATGATGCTGAGAAGACCGCCGAGTCGATTGATGGTGCTGGCTGGATGCACACGGGTGATTTGGCCGTGATTGATGCCGCCGGCTATTGCAATATCGTGGGTCGGGTCAAAGACATGGTGATACGTGGCGGGGAGAATATTTATCCGCGTGAAGTGGAGGAATTTTTATACAGTCATGACAAGATACAGGATGTTTCAGTCTTTGGTGTGCCGGATGATAAATACGGCGAGCAGGTGTGCGCCTGGGTTAAATTAACGACCGGGGCTGAAATGGATGCCGCCGAGCTTACATCTTATTGTCAGGAGGCGATTGCACACTACAAAATTCCGCATTACATCCGCTTTGTGGATGCATTCCCCATGACAGTGACCGGCAAGATTCAGAAGTTCATCATGCGCCAGGCGATGATCGATGAGCTGGGTCTTGCTTAAAGCAAAAGATAACGATGGCCGCATGGGCGCAAGATATCTTAAGCACGTCTGCATTTATCTCTCCTGATAGATGAGTCATCAGCCTGTTTTCAATGATAGAAAAGTTTTACCAAATACACAAAGTTTTATCAGCCGCCAGACGATGAGATAATGCCTTGTTGCCAGCATTACCTTAAAATCAGCTCAAATAACGTTATGAGGACAGCGAGATGACACAACACGCCATGCAGGACTATGAACAAGCCTGTGCCGCTTTTCAGTGGCCGCAGCCTCGGCAGTTTAACTTTGTCCGTGAGGTGCTGGACAAGTGGGCGGCCGATGAGAATAAACTTGCCCTTCGCTGGGTGGATGATGCGGGGATGCAGATCGACACCACCTTTGCCGCGCTGTGTGAGCGTTCCAGGAAATTATGCAACGTGCTGACGGCCGCTGGCATAAAACGTGGCGATGTCGTCATTGTCATCTTGAGCCGACAGGTGGCGTGGTGGGAGGCATTCACCGCCTGCATCGGCATGGGCGCTGTTATCTCTCCGGGTACAACCCAGCTATCGACTCAAGATATCGCTTATCGTATCGAGGCGGCCAATGCCCGTTGTCTCATCACCGATGCGGCCAACGCCGCCAAGGTGGATGCGATTGAACCGGCCAGCGCCGCTCTGCCGGCCCGCCTGCTGGTTGATGCCCAAAGAGATGGCTGGATTGATTATCAGGCCGCCATGCAAGCGGCCAGCGACGAGTTTGCTACGGCCGACACGGGCGCTGATGAGGCGCTCATGTGTTATTTTACCTCTGGCACAACGGGCTACCCGAAGCTGTGTATCCATACCCACAGCTATCCCCTCGGCCATCGAACCACGGGTGAATACTGGCTGGACCTGGGGCCGGATGATCTGCACTGGAACATCAGTGATACCGGCTGGGCGAAGGCGGCCTGGAGCAGCTACTTCGGCCCCTGGCAGTGCGGGGCGGCCTTGTTTGTCCACCATACCTTTGGTTTTGATGCACTGCGCACGCTGGCATTGTTACAACACTATCCGATCACCACGATATGTGCTGCACCAACCATCTATCGTATGCTGGTGCTGGAGGATTTATCGGCGTTCAAGCCGGCTTGCCTGCGGCATTGTGTGGGTGCTGGCGAGCCACTCAATCCTGAGGTCATCGAAACCTGGAGAAAATCCACCGGCATCACCATTCGTGATGGTTACGGTCAAACAGAGACGGCCCTGCTCTGTGGCAGCTTCCCCTGCATCGCACCACGCCTTGGTTCTATGGGCAAGCCTGTCCCGGGCATTGAGTTGCATGTGGTGGACAATGAGGGGGCGATCGTGCCGGCCAATACGGAGGGCGATATAGCGGTTAAGGTGAAACCCATCAGGCCACCGGGCTTGTTTAAGGAATACAAGGACAATCCAGAGAAGACCGCCGAGACCTTCAGGGGCGACTGGTACTTGACCGGTGACCGGGCGTACCGGGATGAGGATGGTTATTTCTGGTTTGTCGGCCGGGCCGATGATGTGATCTTGTCAGCAGGGTATCGTATCGGCCCGTTTGAAGTGGAGAGCGCCCTGCTTGAGCATGCGGCCGTGGCCGAATCGGCAGTCATCGCCAGTCCGGATCCCATCCGCGGCGAGGTGGTCAAGGCCTTTGTGGTGCTGGCGCCCGGCCATGCCGCCAGCGATGCGCTGAAAGCCGAACTACAGGAACATGTAAAAACCGTCACGGCACCTTATAAATACCCGCGCAAGATTGAGTTTATTGAAGCGCTGCCGAAGACAGTGAGCGGCAAGATAAGGCGGGTTGAGTTACGAGGGCGGGAATGGGACGGCCATACTGGTGGCTAGAGAGCCTTTATTGGGGTTTAATTCCAAGGGCTGCCCCAGATGAATGATGTTATCCGGGATGGTTGGATAGCCAGGTTATCAGGAAGTCGTGCATTAACATCGAATTAAAAGGGCTTGGCTGAACCCAGGAAGGCAACTGCTGCAATGCCAATCCAGTAGACGTAAGCCATATTGCGCCCGAACCGTATTGACTTGTCCAGGGTCAACTCGATGCTTGCGGTCTCACTCTCGGTGGCAAGCCGCCGGAACAGCACAGTCCACTCCCGCATAATAAAACGCAGTTTCAAACCGATGATGAGTAACAATGAATAAATCAATATCTTGCTGGAAAACCACATCGCGCCCTCTCCGGCCCGGAATGGCCCATAGCCCATCAGGGAGCTGATGCTGGCCAGAAGCAACAAGGGAATAACCACAAAGCGAATGGCCTCATCAAACTTCGTCAGGCGGATACCGGTATCGGTTTCACGCTTAAAGAAGGCCATCCATGTCAAGCTCAGCCAGGCGGCAAAGGCCAGCCACATGATGACCAACCAGGCACCACCGTAAGGGTGCATGCCCCATAGAAATCCCATGTGCAGACCCAACGGCAATAGTAAAACAATGCCTGTGCGGGCAAGAATATCGATACGATAAGCCGTTTCCATGTGCCGTCGGCGCTCATCCATGGATAATTTGGGGTTGATGACATGATAGGACGTTTGAAAAACACCCCATTCACCACCCAGCCAGTAGACCATCGCCAGAATATGCAGCCAGCGTAAAACAGCGAGTTCAGTAATACCCATAAATGCCCACTCTCAGCAGCAAACGGTTTTGTTAGGTTAGTATAATATTATAACATTATAAATAATTCAACCTCACTCTTCCGATGAGGGGCTTGATAAAGATGATCAGCCCTTGTCCTGCCATAGAAGCGTGAACAGTCACCCCTGATAGAATCATCGCCGCTATCCATGGATGGAGTTGCCCCAGGTTATGTCTATTGAATTGGTTATTTAAAGCGGCGCGCAAGTGATGTAAACTGCCTGCACCGACTGACAGTTTCTTGTCGTGACCTATGCACAGCGCCGACTACTCCTGACGGATGTCATTATTTACCCTGTATCCAGCCATGCGTGATAGACCACAAAAACTCCTAAGGGCTTACAGTAAAAACGTGCTGGACCCGAATTCACCGACGCCGCTGTATCATCAACTGTATTCCATGCTGAGAGGCTGCATCGTCGGTGGCATATTGGCCGATGGAGATAAAATGCCATCGGAAAAGGAATTGGCGACTGTCTTTAAGGTCTCTCGCATCACGGCCCGGCGCGCATTACACGATCTTGCCACAGATAATTTCATTGCAAGGCACCGGGGGCGCGGCAGCTTTGTCCATTATAAGTATCAGCCAGAAACGGTGACTGCACCACTGACAGGGATGCTGGAGAGACTGGAACACATGGGGCGTGAAACCAAAATAAAGGTGATTTCTCTTCGGTTCAGCAAACCACCGGCCAGCATGAATGAAGAATTTGAGCTGGAAGATGAACACCTGAATTTATGTCATATTACCCGAATCCGCAGTCATAACAGCATGCCTTTTGCGTTTTATGAAAGCTGGTCTCTTGGCCTGGACAAGTCAGTCATTAATAAGCAAATGCTTGAGCAGCATCCCAGACTGGAACTGCTGCGAAAAGCCGGGATAAAAATTGCCAACATTGAGCAGACCTTGAGTGCTGAAGCGGCTTCGCCCGGTGTGGCGGATGCCCTGGGACTTATGCCTGGAAAGCCTTTGTTGAAACTCATCCGCCGGGCATTTGACCGAAAAGGAAAACAAATCGATCACCTTAACGGCGTCTATGATCCTGATCGCTTTCAATATCAAATGACCATGTCACTGGAGACGAACACAGGCAAGCGGGCTAAAACATAATACACTCATCAATCAAGCCGCCATTGCTAATAAGGACGGTGCAGATACTGTCCTTTGGCCTCGCCAACAACCGCCCCGTTGTCATAAACAAGCTGCCCGCGCAGGTAGGTCTGCTTTACCCTGGCACTTAACTCTATCCCCTCAAATGGCGTATAGCCCTGTTGTGATTCGGACTCCGCTGCCCTTATCACCCAGCTTTCTTTGGGATCAACCAGCACCAGATCAGCATCCAGCCCAACCTCAATATCGCCCTTGCTGTTTAAGCCATAACGTCTGGCCGGATTGTAACTGAGCAACTCGGCGATATGGTTATAACTCATGCCGCGTTTTGTACCTTCGCTGATCAAGGCCGGCAGCAGGTACTCGGTGCCACCGAAGCCGGACTTGGCAAGAAATATATTCTCAGGATTTTCCTGATTGATTTTCATTTCCTGTTTGCAGCACGCATGATCACTCACCACCCAGTCCAGTTGCTTCTCCAGTAATCTCTCCCAGAGATACTCCACATCCTCACGAGGACGGATGGGCGGGTTGACCTTGGCATGATTGGCACAGGATGATTCTGTATCAAGCACCAAATGACCGATAGTCACTTCCCGCTTGAAATTAATATGCGGGAATACCTCCGCCATCTGCAATGCCGCTACCACGGCTTTGCGCGAAGTCAAATGCAGCAGATTGATGTTTGCACAATCAGTCTCGTTCGCAAGATAAGAAGCAATGAAGATCGCCAGACCCTCTGAATGGGGTGGCCTGGATGCGCTGTAGGCTGGCAGGCCGGTCAGCTTGTTCTCTGATTCTACGATCTTTGTATAAGCACGCATGATCTCGGCGGTTTCACAATGCAGGCTTAAGCTAATCTGTGCTGCCTTATCGGGAAAGCGATCCATCGCCTTGCGAATTCCTCGCATGATGAATTCAAAATGAGCAAAATCATATTTCTCATCTTTTCCTATCATCAGGAAATCACTTTGATCATCCGATTTCCCATGCAGCCCATGCGAGCCATAGAACATGAAAATCTTGAACGAAGTAACGCCGTGCTCATTGATAAGGGCCTCTATCTCATCAATATGCTGGCCATTCATGGGCGCCAGATGATACGCATAATCGACATGAAAACGCCCTTCCGAGATACGCAAAACCTCAGGATAAAATTCCGCATAAGGCCCGCCTTTATTCAGATAATACTGGCCGGTACGCATGTAATTTAAGCTGCTGGTGACCCCGCCCATCGCCGCCGCCCGGCTTTCTGTAATCGCATCCTCGCTCAAATGAGAATAGATACCGGTATGCATGTGGGCATCGATGGCACCGGGAAAGGCAAGATACGCCTGCCCATCCACCGTGCGCCTTGCCTGCCCGGCCGGGATGTTGCGGGTGATTTTGGCAAACTTCCCATCCTTGATCGCAATGTCACATTCATCTACACAGGACTGGTTCGGCCGCACCACCTGCACCTGCTTGATTAACAGATCGTAATTTTCAGACACATGCAACTCCTAAAAAGAGAATATTAAAAAGTCATAATGTTATATTTATATATTATTCTGACATAGCTTCAAGTAGAATGACAGGCAATTAAACCAGGCCGGGCCAGAACAGCTATCGTGCTGAAAAACAGCAAGTTTATCCTCATTTACAGGCGTGTACATGTCAGCCAGTTTATTTGACAAAATCTGGGATGCACACCTTATCCGCCAATTCGATGATGGTTCCAGCCTGTTATACCTTGACCGGGTGTTCTTCCACGAACGCACGGGTAGCATCGCTCTCGCCAGCATCCACGAGGATGGGCATCAAGTCGCCAATCCAGCGCACGTATTCGCCACCATGGATCATATCCTCGATACCTTTCCCGGCAGAGATGATCACACGCAGATCCCCAATGGTCAGCAATTTATCCTGACAACCCGCAAGCAGGCACATCTTGCCGGCGTGACCCTGTTTGATATTAACGATCCCCGCCAGGGCATCTCCCACGTGGTCTCGCCCGAACAGGGCATTGCGCTGCCAGGCTGCACACTGGTCTGTCCCGACAGCCATACCTGTACCCTGGGGGGGCTGGGCACATTGGCCTGGGGCATCGGCTCCAGCGACTGTGAACACGCCTTGGCGACCGAGACCTTGAGGGTAAAAAAACCCCGTCAGATGCGCGTTGTTTTTGATGGCACACCCGCTGCCGGGGTCAGTGCCAAGGACATGATCCTGCATCTTATCAGTCGCTACGGTACCTCAGGCGGCAGCGGTTACATGATCGAGTTTACCGGATCAGCGATTGCCGCCCTGCCGGTAGAGGCACGCCTTACCTTATGCAATATGGCGGTCGAATTTTCTGCCTTCTCTGGCATCATCGCACCCGATGATGCAACGATCAGCTACTTGAAAGACAAGCTCTACAGCCCAAAAGAGGCGCGCTGGGAAGAGGCCATGGCTTATTGGAAAACGCTGTACACCGAGCCAGCGGCCAGATTCGACAAAGAAATCACCATCAATTGCCGCAAGATACATCCAACCGTCACCTGGGGTACCAGTCCGCAACACGCCATCACGCTGCATGAGCGCATTCCCGACCCGGCACACTGCACGGAGGCCGAAGGCCGGGCGATAAAAAGAGCGCTGGATTACATGGGCCTTAAAGCCGGTGCAAGCATTCGCGGAACCCCCATTGATGCTGCCTTTATCGGCTCTTGCACCAACAGCCGCTTGAGCGACCTGCGGGTGGCCGCCAGCATACTCAAGGGGCGCAAGGTAGCCGCCGGCGTAAAGGCGATTTGCGTTCCAGGCTCTTCACAAGTCAAGCAACTGGCCGAAGCAGAGGGTTTGGACAGCATCTTCCTGGATGCTGGTTTTGAGTGGCGTGAGTCCGGGTGTTCCATGTGTTTTTATGCCGGTGGTGAGAGTTTCGGCGAAGGCCAGCGGGTCATCACCAGCACCAACCGAAACTTTGAAAATCGCCAGGGAAAAGGGACTCGCTCTCACCTGGCCAGCCCGGCAATCGTCGCCGCTTCTGCACTCAGTGGTTATATCACGGACATCGCTGAACCTTAGACGGTCATCATGAAGCCCTTTCGCCAATACAGCGGCATTGCCGCCCCGCTGATGCGTGATAATGTCGATACCGATGCCATCATCCCATCGCGAGAGATGAAGCAGGTCGCCAAAACCGGGCTGGCTGATGGCATGTTTGCCGATTGGCGTTATCTGTATAAGGGGACGAGGCGATGCGGCCCCAATCCGGCATTCATCCTCAACCAGCCGGGCTTTGAAGACAGCAGCATCCTGCTGGCAGGAAATAATTTTGGTTGTGGCTCTTCCAGGGAACATGCCGTCTGGGCCCTGGCCGAATATGGTATGCGTGCCATTATCGCCCCGGGTTTCGGCAGTATCTTTTTCAATAACTGCATTCATAACGGTATCCTGCCCATCGTGCTGGAACGCGCTGTGGTTGACAGGCTGGCAGAGCAGGTGAGGTCCGCACCAACAAAAAACCGCATCCAGATTGACTTGGAGACTCAACAGGTGCTTACGCCCGATGGGACGTGCCATGACTTCACGATCGCCCCGCTTGCCAGGGCCATGCTGCTACAAGGCATCAGTGCGATTGATATGACACTGCAACACAGGGAGGCGATCGCACAGTTCAAGGCGGCAGATAGCAAGAGACGCTCCTGGGCCTATTTATGATTTCGGGGCTGTCCCAGATAACCAGCCCATTTGTTGTCTACCCCATTGATTCAGTTGCTTTCATTGGATCCCTGGGGCGCTGTGATTATATCTTAAAGCGACCGAATGTCGCTTTCATGATCGCCGTGATAACCGCTGTTCTGTTATCTCAAAACTGCTTCGCCTGCCTGTGCGTGTTCGCACGCAGACAGGTGAGAGGCCAGTCTGCACTTCCTGCTTCTCATGACCCTCTGTAAGTATTAATAGACAGGCACTTCCTGGTTCATAGTCTGATAGCCAGACTAGTAGCTGGCACAGTTTAAGTCTACTCCAGCCCATCCACAGGTTTGGCTATTGTCATAATACTCTCTCCAGTGCGAACTGGGGGGCCTGCCAAGCCGTAAAGCGCATAGCCATCAATGGGGGATACAACAGTCTCCAAAACCGCCCCCGTATAACCATGAATGAGGCCCAGCATTTCACCTTGCCTAAGATAGCGGCCTGCTGCTGCAACCGGAGTCCAAATACCAGAATGCCTGACCTTGACTGACTGGGTACCATCAAAATAGCGTGGTTTTATTTTGCGCTGCTCATCGTGTGATTGCATCATCTCCATCCTGGATAACACGCGTTTGAATCCTTGCACTATCAATTCAATATGCTTTGGATCCCGTTTGCCATTTTCGCCGATTTCTACCAGTAGCGATGGCAACCCCTGGGCCACCGCTTGTCGATTCAGGGATCGACCCCGGTCGATTTGCTCCTGCGTGTTCATTTTATACCTGACAATGTTTCGAAACCCAAAGGATTCTGCCAGTGACAGTGCCAGAGGATAATTCGCTGCCAGTGGACCACCATAAACGCCAATAAAGGCTTCAAGCCACTCTGCCCCATCACCGCTGTGAACATCAAAAACAACGTCTGCCCTGGGAATGATTTGATTCGACAGTGTATAGGCGATGCGTTCAGTCTGGGACCCATCGGCCTTGCCTGGAAATGAGCGATTGAGATTCTTGCGGTCATAGGGATTAACATAGGGCGAGCGGGCTTCAAACGCAGACACATGCGCCACTCGCACGATAATAAATGTGCCGCCAAGTGTTTTCGGATCAATCTCTTCAGCCAGTCTTTTTGCGGCAAGGATAGAG
Source organism: Gammaproteobacteria bacterium (assembly GCA_963422205.2). Classification (GTDB taxonomy): domain Bacteria; phylum Pseudomonadota; class Gammaproteobacteria; order Eutrophobiales; family Eutrophobiaceae; genus CAXMWX01. The sequence continues at coordinate 258,960 of CAXMWX010000009.1, forward strand.
GCAAATTCAAAACCATGCACCCCGGCAACCATCAATATAACAGGCCCTGGGCGACTGCCCTGTAATACAGTAAGCGGGATGAATGTTTCCGGATCGCTCTCGCCAGCGGCCACGCCAATGCTCAGATCATGTCGTGTTCCACTTTTGATTTGAATTCCACCGATACTAAACTCTGCCTGGGCGTTCAGGCAAACGTGCAGAAGAAGCAGAAACAGCAGAGCAGGTTTATTGCTATTGAATCCAGGCATTGGCTTTTCTTCTCTACCGGCTATTGCCCAGGTTCGAACTTCGGCAAGTTTTTAAGTAAGGATTTATCGAAGGGCGCATTGCGAAAAAATTTGGGGTAGTAATAAGCACGCAGCGCGGCATGATATGTACGAACGCCTGCTTCGTATCTTATGCTCGAATGCAAGTCAGTATTTGCCAGAGATTGCAGCGATCTTTCCAGAAGCGATGGGGGCGCCAATAGTGAAAGCAAGGCCGCAATGCGAGCACGTTGTAACCTGCCATCTCGATAAGCGGTAGATAAATGCTCGGCCTGCTGGTCGCCAACGTGCTGAAAAGCGTAATACCATGGCCATTCGAACGCACTTTTTACGGGTTCATAATCAGACCACTCAGGATGACGGCTGAAAAAGGCATCCATTGTCGCCTGTCTCGGCAAATCCCAGGCATCGTTCACGGTCTCTCGCTGCAACATCAAAATGTCAGCACCGGAGGGCACCGGCACTAATTTATCTATCGCAAGTCGCCCCGCCGCTGGCAATATGACAGCAGCCGATATCCAAATAGTGATGAGTGTCATCAAAATCACAGCACCCGGCTTACGCCATGCCGAAATAGAAAAACAGAGCAGGGTCCAGAGGGCGGTATAAGCAAAAATCCACAGACTGGCCAGGGCCAGTTTACTGGCTGTTGTACCTGCGATAATCCCGGCAATGATTAATGGTGCAATGAGACACAAAAATAACCCGCCCGCCCGCAGGCATGCACGCAGCAGCCAGAAACAGAATGGCTGCCCGGTCGCTGCCTCCAATAAATCATGACGCCCTGCGCCAAGCTCGCTGGTTCTAAGATCATACAGCAGCATGATTAACACAAGTGGAATGATAAAAGCGGCAAAAAACGCAAAATCAAAACGACCAATTTGTGCCATGCTGGGATTACCTGCATCGCGTTCATAGATTTGGCCTTCCAGGGCGAGCATTCTAATGCGGTGTTTCCAGGGCTGTGCATCCCGCTGTCCCATAGCGGCATAAGCGAAATCTGAAGGCGGGTCATAAGTTAAGTGAAAACTATAGTAGGCTGCGCTGCCCCAGTCCTCGAATTTTTCAAATCCGCCCGACCGGTCTTGCTGGTCTGCATGGATAAGATTCTGGATTGTCGTATTCTGGCGTTCCACTTCTATCAGTCCGAAGCCGACTGACATAGAGGACAAGCCAAGCACAACAGCCATCCAAAACCCTACGGTGCGATCCCGTGCCGTGAATTTTGCTTCGCGTATCAGCGCATTGAAGGCGCTCATGGTTTTATCTTGCCGCCACACCAAAACAATATTCCAAACATCACTGTCAGCCACGCCAACAAGATCCGAATTGAAGAGGAAGCATGCTGAATACGCTGAGATATGCCGGCGGTTCGAAATTGAAATGTATCAAGCACCTGCCAGTTAGAGGCATCCACACGTGCGCGCTGCCAAGCTGCTTCATTTTTATTGCGATTGATATCATCTTGATAGGAAAGTTTCTCGACATGCACGCGGTTGAGTCCCTGAACAAACGCAAAGCGCACGGCTTCCGCTGCTCTTTGAAAACGGTGATAATGCGCCAGGTCTGTCCCGGCGATTGATCGGGAGAGAAAAGCAACGGCGAGCACAGGTGTCAGCCAACCGTAGTCTATAAGACGTTTCTCCTGCCGCCGTTCCGCGGCCATGCGCGAGGCGGCGTAATCATTCAAAACCTTCGTCAGTTTTTGCTCAGCTTCCATCGCCACGATACCGCGAAAATTCACGGGCAGGTCTTCAATGCGCTCCACGCTGTGTTTTTCCAGCAGATCAGCGCGCAGCTGTTGAAGGGCAGGATCATTGGCGTTATGACCGTCACCGACCTTGCGAGAGTCTGCCAGCATTGCAAGGTCAGTTTCGATCTTGCCGGCAACGGGCTCGCTGTTGCTGGCAAGATCGACAGCAACAGCGGGCAGCACCAGGGAAAAACCGAACCAAAGTGCGGTCGTTACGGCTAATACTGTCGAGTGTTTTTTAAAGGTGGTGGAGGCAAGTAGCGTAAGGGCGACCCAGAGCGCCAGGTAAACGCAATACGCCCCGAACAGTGACAACAGCGCAATAAGGGTTTCACCGCCCGCAAGTGCCATCGCGCCGCCTGCAACAAGCGGGAGGAGCAGACATACCGCAAATGACAGCAGTGCCAGCGCCTTGCCGGCTATCAGTGTGCGACCGCTTATTCCCATTGCCAACAACGGCGCGAGCATGGCCGTTTCGCGTTCACGTACCACTGAGCCATGCCCGAGCAAAATAATGACAAGGGGTGCAAAAAGCTGATAAATCAGGGCCGGGCTTAACCAGGATAAACCGCCAAAATCGGCACTGGCTGCCGATTCTGCGAACATCACGGTGTTCTGACGATGACCCTCAAGAAAGATAGCTTGACCGGTGACTGCATCGATGCCGGGGTCGAGCAGGGCCAAAGGCGCTGGCGCTCGAAAAAGGTAGTGACCATAATGCACCATCCTGTGCGGATGACGGTCTGGCTGGCTTAAAAATGTCTCTTCGGCTTCAGTTTGCTGGCGCGTTCGGGTTTGCTTTTCAGCCTCCATACGCAAGTTGTTCAAAAGGCTGGTGGCAACAATCAGTACAAGAAAGATAAGCGCTCCACCGAGTGCGAGCTGCGACCGCAACCAGTATCGCCACTCACCGGCTGCAATAAGTAATACCTGCTTCATGGGTTTTATGCTGACAATGCGTGTGCCGGTGAGTCTGCTGTTGAAGAGAAGGCTTTATGCACGGTTTCTGTATCAATGTGTGCCTGTTCTGTCGCCGCGTACTCTCCGACCAATTTGCCATTGTGAAGCAGACCTATTTTATCGGCCACCTGACAAGCACCGTACACATCATGAGTCACCATAAGAATGGCCTTCCCATTATCGGCAAGGTTGCGAACGATCTGATGAAATTCGTCAATGGCGCCAGGATCCAGGCCGGAAGAGGGCTCATCCAGGAGCAGGATGTCTGTATCACGCAATATCGCCAGTGCAATCGCAACCCTCTGACGCATTCCTTTCGAGTAATCACGCAGTTTACGTTGCCTCGCCGCTGGCATTAACGAGACTTGATCAAGTGCGGTGTTAATTTTTTCCCCGCTTGCAGAGACTCCTGATAATTGCAAGAGATAGTCTATGTTTTCATACGCATTAAGGTGTCCGTACAATGATACAGATTCGGGCAGATAGGCAATGACTTTGCGGGCAAGTGCTATGTCAGACTCTACGTCATTGCCATTGACACAAACCCGGCCACTGGACGGCGGCAGAAACCCTAGGAAACTGAGCAAAGTCGTTGATTTCCCTGCCCCATTGCCACCTAACAGTGCGTATATCTCGCCACTGTCTACTGAAAATGAAATTCCGCTCAGGACTTCCTGTCCCGAACGCATAATGTGCAGTGAATCTGCCTGTAATTTCATTATATTAAAACGTGAATGTTACGGACAGATTCGCATTGATGGGTGTGCCTGGTTGCACCCAAACGTCAGCAAAGGAGTTGGTGTAGTATTCCTCGTCAAACACATTATTTATTTCAGCACGCAATGCCATATCATCTGTTACTTCGTAACTCGCCGCGATTTTAACGGTGGTATACTCCGGCAATCTGAAAGCCTGATCACTAAAGAAGCCGTTTCTATCATCCACATGAAGTAAACCGCCAATGAAACTGAGTCCCCTGCCCGCCAGTTGCGTTCGATGGACGACTTGAAGGCTTAATTGATTCGCAGGAATATTCAGCAGATCTGAACCGGCAGGCACGACAGTGCCAAAATTCGGATCATTGAAGTCGTTTTTGGTCTGGGCATCGACAAAGGCGTAGGACAGCCAGATGCTCGTGTTATCGGTGATGTTACCGTGGAGATCCAGCTCAATACCCCGGCTGTCAGCCCTGCCTATCGCTGTGGCATTGAAAGCATCGTCGACCGTTGAAATGTTTGACTGTTCAATATCAAAGAACGCCAGGGTTCCCGCCAGCATGCCTTCGTTCAAGGTAACGTTGACTCCCACTTCGGTTGATGTTGATCGGTTGGGTTTCAGGCCATTCGTCTGTGTTGCGCCAGATAGTGGGCGAAAGTTCTCGCCGTACACGGCATACAGGGAAATAGAATCCGTTGCTTTGTAAACCACCCCAACCTGCGGACTGACACGGGTATCGGAGAATGCTGAAATACTGTTTGAACGGCGATTAACCAACTCCTGCTCATAATCGTCAATGCGAACACCCAATCGGATATCCAGTGAATCCATTATGCTGATGTGATCCTGAATATAAAAACCCACCGTCTCCTGAGTTTCAACTCTGTCGATTTGGGTCGCCAGATTAACAAGGGCTGATATGGGTATGTTTCCATATACTGGATTAAATACGTTGATGTCCTGATCAGTTGTTCTGTCTCGCAGAGCAAACTGGTCATTTTCAAATTCATCCGTATCTACACCCACGATAATGCGATGCCCTAACCCGCCGGTATTGAAACTTCCACTCAACTCCGCTCGAAACACACGATAAATCGCATTGTAGTCACGGAAACGGCTGAAACGACCAAAATCCCCATTTGCATCTACAGCGCCAAAACCGTTTTCGGACGCATAACCTTCGAGTGAGGTCTCACGATAGTTAAAACCAAGCAGTGCGCTCCAATCATCATTAACATCATATTGGAATTCAACCTGATGGCCGAGCACCTCGGTTTCTATCGGGCCATAACCCGGTTCACCGAGGAAACGATCCTCAGGAATGAGACCCAGTTCGTTATCAATGGCGATCACGCCACGGTCAAAAGGAATTTCCTGACTGCTGTATTCCAACTCATAAGTCAGTTGGCTCTCATCGTTAAATCGATATGCAAAAGAAGGATTAACACCCAGTTTTTCAGTTTCAACCGTATCCCGAAAACTTCTCGCATCTTCATAGAAACCCACCAAGCGAACGGCAAGGGAATCAGAGAGCGGCGATGTCCAGTCGATATCAGCCCGGTAGGTATCAAAACTCCCGCCTGATAATCTGAGGGTACCCTGCTTTTCAAACGTTGGGCGTTTTGTCACAAGATTAATGGTGCCGCCGGGTTCACCACGCCCGAACAATGCGGCACGAGGACCTTTTAGCACTTCGACGGACTCAATACCGGAGAGATCACGTGGGCCACCAAATCCTCGTCCGGCGTTGAACCCGTTCACAAGGTAATTGCTGGGCAGGTTCTCATCACCAACAAATCCACGCAAGGCAAAGCTATTCCATAAGCCGCCAAAGTTGTTCTGACGCGCCACCGAGCCAGAGAGATCCAATGCCTGATTGAGATCAATCGCCCCTGCATCTTGCAAAATTTCAGCGTCTATTGTCAGTTCAGACTGGGGGGTTTCCAGTGCCGTGAATTCTCCCTGATAGGCGTTTCGTATTCCTTTAATGATAATTTCTTCGAGTTCAGACTGCGCCCGGACACAATTTATTGTAAGCACCAGGCATAGACTTGACCAGACAAGCATGGTTTTAATATTCATGGTTTCCTCTATGATTATGACTAAAACGAAAAATAACCGCATCGACAGACGATGCCGTTAAAAGGTACACCTCATTTAAGGGCGCACTTAAGATACTTGGAAGCGCTTACCTGGATTAGGAGGATCGCGAGGAGTACAGGATTTCCAGCTTTGCTCACCTGAGCTCGGCCGGGGGATGTCAAAAGAGATGCGTTTGTTGCGTTGGGCTTGGGAGTCGAATGGATGAAATAAGGCGACAGGATCATCGGAATCAATGGCGCCATTGTCAACATCATGTTCCTCAAGTTTGGGTGACGGTAACAGGCAAAATACGCAGGAGTGCTGCTGATGATCCTGGTCTTTATCATCATGGGCATGTACTGCAGATGTCGTTTGCAGAGGCACAAAAGCCTGAAGCAAAAACAGGCAAATGCTGGTCAAGCATAGTTTTCTTTTGTCATTCATTAGAGTATGACAGCGACTTTTATTTCTTCGCTGTTATTCAGGACGTGGTTTAAACCTGTCGTTTTTCCCGCACCAGGAAAACCGGATATGACGGTTGCAGGCAGCGTGTTTTCAATCATCGTTTTCCATTGAATCTGAAATAGGATTGTTATATTATAACGTAAATTCAACGCAGATTCAATACCGCATACACCTTACCACTACGCTAAACCCGCCTGGATACATTCACGTAAATCCAGGACAGCCCCAGAATTTACGTATGAGCCGTAGCTGCCACGCCATCTTCAACCAACCGTGTGATATCCGCCTCCGTGTAGCCAGCCTGCTTGAGAATATCGACCGTATCTTCGCCGGCATGCGGGATATCATGATGCAGACCCGGGCGGCCTGCATTCATCTCCAGCGGGAGTGCGGGCAGCCTGGTATCCTTGCCACCGGGAATGGTGACAGCCAACAGACCGCCGGAGTGATTTAAGTGGGGATCATCAAACAAGTCTTCCGGCCTGCCAATGCCCGCAAACGGCAAGCCGCTGGACTCCAGCTTCTCCATCAATTCCGCCCTGGTAAATTGTCGAAACACATCCCGTACCACCGGGATAATCTCATCACGGCGCTTAACGCGATGGCTATTCGTTGCCAGACTGTCATCTTCGGCAAAGGCCGACAAGGCAAAATCGGCACAGAATTTTTGCCACTGGGTATCGCTGACGACCGCAACAAACACCTGCTCTTCGTCCCTGGTCGCAAAAATATCGTAGATCGCCCATGCGGAAATCCGCACAGGCATCGGTTTGGCCGGCTCACCTGTGACGGCATATTGCGCCATGTGCTGGCCTACCAGAAAGGCGGTGCTTTCAAACAGCGAACTGGTCAGCCTCTGACCCTTGCCGCTGCGATGGCGTTGTTCCAGCGCAGACAAAACACCAATCACGCCAAACATGCCGCCAACGACATCAATCACAGAAGCACCAGCACGCAGGGGCCTGCCCGGCGGGCCGGTCATGTAGGCTAACCCCCCCATCATCTGGGTGACTTCGTCCAGGGCGGTGCGCTGCTCATAGGGGCCGGCCAAAAAGCCCTTGGCTGAACAGTAGATCAACCCGGGGTTATCAATCGCCAACTGCTCATAGGCAAAACCCAGCTTGTCCATGCTGCCGGGGCGGAAGTTTTCAATCAGCACATCAGCATTTGCAATCAGGCGTTTGGCGACTTCCCTGCCTTCACATGATTTCAGATCGAGGCAGATGCTTTTTTTATTGCGGTTATACATGGGGAAATAGCCCGCCCCGGAACCGCGCAGGTTACGGGTTTTATCACCGCCAATAGGCTCTACCTTGATCACCTCAGCACCCAGATCGCCCAGTATGACACCCGCAGTCGGGCCCATCACCATGTGGGTAAACTCGATAACTTTGATGCCGGACAAGGGCAGGTTGTTCTCTTCACTCATCGCCACGACTCTGTCCTGAAAAAATCTTAAATTACTATTATCATTATATTATTATATCATTATGGTTTGCATTGATGCGAATTTAACTCCTTGAAACAACAGACGTGCTTTTGCCGACATAATGAATGAAATTGATATATTGATCAGCGAGGTAGGCCCAAGAGATGGCTTGCAAAACGTGAAATCCCTCATGCCTACCGAGGCGAAAAAACGCTGGATCAGCGCCGCTGCCGAGGCAGGCATCAGAGAGATCGAGGTCGGCTCTTTTGTCCCGCCCAGACTGCTGCCGCAGCTTGCCGATACGCCGGCAGTCATCGCCCATGCCGTGACCCTGCCAACGCTGACGGTGGCTGCCCTCATACCCAACCTCAAGGGGGCAGAGAACGCCGTGCAAACCGGCGTGCATAAATTGTCCATACCCCTGTCTGTGAGCGAGACGCACAGCCTGAAAAATGTGAAAAAAGACCATGCGGGCATGCTGGATGAGATCAAAAAAATTACCGGCTTGCTCGCTTCCCTGCCAGCAGAGCAGCGTCCGCATCTGGAGGGCAGCCTGTCAACGGCCTTCGGCTGTACGCTGGAAGGGCCTGTGCCCGAAGATAAAGTCGTAGCCATGGCGGAGAGACTGATGCAGACAGGGTGTGATGAGGTGGGATTATCAGATACCACGGGCTATGCCAATCCGGTGCAGATAAAGCGCCTGATCAGGCAGGTCAGGGCGGCGGTTGGTGATGACAAGCTGACGGGGGTACATCTGCATAACACCCGAGGTCTGGGGCTGGCCAATGTCCTTGCTGCCCTGGAAGAAGGCATTACCACCGTTGACAGCTCTCTGGGCGGGCTTGGAGGCTGCCCCTTTGCGCCCGGTGCCAGCGGGAATATTGTGACTGAAGATCTCGCCTTTATGCTGGAAGCGATGGGATACAGAACGGGTATTGATTTAGAAAAACTGTTGCAGCTAAGGCAGATCGTCCAGGATGCCCTGCCCGAAGAAGAACTGTACGGCTTCACGGCGGATGCCGGACTTCCCAAAGGATTTGTGCAACAGTAGCCGGTGAATGTACAACGTATAATTCGCGGTTATTTTTCCGCTTATCAATCTTTAACAGGCCCGATACGGGGAATAAAAAGATTGATACTCCACGCCGCCAGGATCTGCAAAAGCGGCACAAGGATAAAAACCGGGGTATAAGACCAGTTATCGACCATCCAGCCCACCATCGGCGAGAATAACATGGCCCCGAGGCTGCCCGCCGCCCCGAACAGGCCCCAGGCCGTTGCCACCTGGCCGGGCGGATAAATGTCAGCAGGCAGGGCAAACAGGACAGCCGCTTTCACTTGAATGGCAAACATCGCCAGTGCTATCAGGCCGATGGCAGTATAAGCGGAATCGGCCATGACCACCGGCATACTGGCCGATACCAGTAAAGCGCCCGCCCAAATTACTGTTTTTCTGGCCAGGTTCAATGAGATTCCCGCCCTCATCAGGCGCGCACTGAGCCAGCCGCCAGCCAGACTGCCCAGGTCGGCGGCCAAAAAAGGAAACCATGCCGTCATGGCGATCTGGGTGATATCAAAGCCGCGGGTGCTGGCAAGATAGGCGGGCAGCCAGAAAACAAAAAAGTAAAACGGCCCATCACCCAGAAAGCGTGACAACAACAAGCCCTGCATGTGCCGTTGCCTTATCAAGGCCGCCCAGTTGACTGTGGCAGGGCCTGACTCCTGGATGCGATTCTTGAGTATCAGTTGCCGTTCTTCCGCTTGAATCCACCGGTGTTGCTCTGGCAGATCGTAATACCACAGCCATAAAGCCAGCCAGATGAAACCAAAGGCCCCCGGAATAATAAAAGCCCATTGCCATCCCAGCGTAACGATGATTAATCCTATCAACGGCGGGGCGATGATGGCGCCAAGACCGGGGCCTACCATTAATATGCCAACAGCAATAGAACGGTCCTGTTCTGGAAACCACTCGGCAATCGCCTTCAGGGCCGCAGGAAAATTGGCCGCTTCCGTGAAGCCTAAAAAAATCCGGCACACAAAAAACCCGCCCACTCCTCTCGCCGCGGCATGCAGCATCCCGGCCAGGCTCCACAATACCACCGCCAGAGAAAATGCCCGCTTACTGCCAAATCGATCAATCAGCGGCCCGGACAAAAACTGACCTAAAGCATAGGCAAACAAAAAGCCGGAGGTGATCCAGCCATATTCGGTGTTGGAGATACTGAAATTCTCCATTAACAGGGGGGCTGTGACCGACAACGCCTGACGATCCACATAGTTAATCGTGGTTACCAGACAGAGGATAATGGCGATATGCCAGCGCAGATGCGGCAGTTGCATGAGAGATATTAAGAGCAATAAATGAAGACAGCTTACGTTAAAAGCCGCTACTTAAAAACCCGTTGATATAAAAGCCGCGCTGAATCCTTACGGCTGCTTCAACTTCAACCTCACTCGACTGGACTCACCAATAGCTCGATCAGCTCATTCGCCGGGCCGATGAGTGTTGCAGATTGTCGTCCGGCATAAGGCATATCCCTGCAACAGATCAGCTTCTCCGCAATGGCCTGATTGATTTTTTCGATGTTCTTAATCTCAAAAGAAACCATGGCAATACCCGGCGGCAGATGGCCAGGTAAACAATGACGCCCCATCGCTTCGGGCGGCATCTGATCAACCTCGATATAACATTGCCCGCCAAGCGGGATGACCGAGAGCGGATACAGCGTATCCTCTGGCTTGTTAAAGGCATCGGATAACACGGTAATCCTGACATCGGCGTCCGGCAAAGCGGTCACGGTAAACTGCTGCTGATAAAAAGACTTGATTGCCGTCAAAGATCGCCCCCCCAGAATCATGATAAAAGGATGACCGACAAAGGCCGTGGCCATCGGCAAATCGAAACCCGGCACCGCCGCCTTCACCTGCGTGAGATACAGCACTTCATGGCTGGGGCCAATCACCTGCATGGCACGTATATCATCTGAAAACGACAGGTTGGCCGGCTGGCCAATAATGCGAAACGGCGAATCAGATAATCGCTTCGCCAGGGCATCCACATCGGTCACGATGATCTCAATGGCATTCCAGCCATAACACTTCAACGGCCTGTATTCAGGCTGTTCCGATGCACCAACAAAACGGAGACAGGATTCATGACCACTGGCAGGTGCAAGCAACACGTAATCATTACCGGCAACTGCTGGCGCGCGCCAGGAATCTGCCAATGCCACAGATACCTCACCCCTGCCAACCAACTGGTAGTCGAGATAGTCACAATAAGCACGTTCACAAGCGGTTATCGATGGTGTTGTTATCGTGATTGTATTAATTCGTCCCGGCATGTTGACTGGTTTTTCTATCGGGTAAGCGCCGTATGATATAGCCAAAAAATCTGCAGAGAAAATGAATTCTCTGGCAGACTCACACAATATTTTCTTACGATTTGTGAGGCGTCGGTAACGAGACCGCCGCAAACTAAAAATGCAATTTTGATTTCAGTAGTACATACTGCACCATCGGTGACTGACATATAAGAGAAAAAAATGAACGCAGGCAAACCACTCAAGGCCATTGATGCGGTTGTCAATATCTGGACTGAGGAAGCACTTGCCCAGCGCCCCGGCTGGGGGGATGAATTTTTCGTTGGCAAAATGAAGGCCAAAGGCGGACTCATGGCTGGCCTCACCCTGGAGCAGATGATCGAGCGCATGGAATCTGCCAACATCGAACATGCCTTTTTGATTGCAGCGAAATCAGGCCGACCCGGCCTGCCCGGCTGTTATCACATGCCCGCTCAAGTGATCGCCAATGCGGTAGCACAACACCCGGATAAATTTTCCGGCCTGATTGGAATCGATCCCTTCATGGGGATGGAGGGTGTAAGGCAGCTTGAGGCAGCCGTAGGGGATCTGGGGTTTATCGGCGCACACGTGTATCCTCACTGGTTTGAGCTGGCGCCGGATCACGCCAGGTACTATCCCTTCTATGCAAAATGTTGTGAGCTGGATATCCCAATCCAGATGCAGGTGGGGCAATCCATGATCTACGCAAGGGATTTTCCCTGCCGCAGCGTTGGTCGGCCCATCAGCCTGGACGCCGTTGCCTGTGACTTTCCCGAGTTAAAACTCATTGGCATTCATGTGGGGATCCCCTGGGCCGAGGAGATGATTGCCATGGCCTGGAAACATGAACAGGTTTACATTGGTGCCGATGCCCATAGCCCAAAATACTGGCCGGAGAGTTTCGTCAAATACATCAACAGCTACGGCCAGGACAAGGTGATCTTCGGCACCGATTTCCCCGTGCTGGATTTCAAGCGTACCATGGATGAGATTATGTCGCTTAACCTTAAATCCGAGGTGTTGCCAAAATTCTTACGAGAAAATGTGCGCCGCATCTATAACCTGAAATAGTTTTTTTTATGAATCTGTGCTCCATACTTGCCTGCCATGCCGTTGGCCGGGCTGACAAAACCGCGATTGAGTTTAACCAGCAGCGTATTTCCTACGCTGATCTGTGGCAACAGGTAGAAGCCTGTGCAGGTTATCTGTACACACAGGGCGTGCGGGCAGGCGATCGAATCGGGCTGGCCTTAAAGGAACACCCGGCCCACTTAATACTGCACTATGCCCTGCCTCGCCTTGGTGCTGTCATCCTGCCCATCGATCACCGCTGGACTGCCAGTGAAAAACAGGCCGCCGCAAAGGCATTCGATGCCAGGCTGCTCATCACAGAAGCCGATGCAGAGCCCCTGGATGCCGTGAAAACAATCATATTGCATGATGACTGGCGAGACACACAGCCCCGTGAACTGCCCGACATGCCCGACATGCCGGATAAATGCAATATGCCCTTGCTGATTTCACTATCATCGGGAACCACCGGCCGACCCAAAGGTGCATTGGTCACTCACGAGCAAATGTATGCCCGTTTTATCAGCCAGTGGGTCACCATGGGTTTTCATGCCGGCGATCGATTCCTCGCAGTCACGCCTTTGTTTTTCGGTGCGGGGCGCTCTTTTGGCATGTGTTTTCTGGCGGCGGGAGCGACGGTTATTCTTGATCCTCCACCCCATAAACCGGAACAGCTGGCAGCGGCTATCAACAACAGCCAGGCATCGGTTACGTTCCTGGTCCCCACCCTGCTGCTGCGCCTGCTGCCTCTGGCCGATAAACATACCCCCCTACTGCCGGGACTTCAGTGTCTACTGGTCAGTGGTGCCATCCTCTATCCAGCAGAAGCTAAGGAAATCCGGCAGCGGATAAGCCCGAATCTTACCGGCTATTATGCATCGAGTGAAGGTGGCGGCATTGCCGTACTCAGCGCCGATGAGTTCAGTGACTACGCCGATACCGTCGGCCGCCCTGCATTCAGAACGGAAGTGCAGATTGTTGATGGCGATGGCAATCACGTTAAAGCAGGTGACACCGGCCGCTTGCGCTACCGCGGCCCGGCCATCGCCAGGCAGTTTCTTGACAGCGATGGTCATGAACAGGCAGCTGAAGTGGGAGGCTGGTTTTATCCAGGCGATCTTGCCTCGCTGACCTCAACTGGCCATATCATGCTGCGTGGCCGAGATAAAGATGTGATTAATCGCGGTGGCGTTAATATTTATCCTGCGGAAATTGAAGCGGTACTTATGAGATATGATGCGGTTTCAGAGGTGGCTGTAGTAGGCAGAAAATCCGCCGAGTTGGGAGAGGATGTGATTGCCTATGTGGCTTCAGCCGATCCTGCCATCGGCGATCTGCTAAAAGCCTATTGCCGCACCCATCTTGCACCTTACAAGGTACCAAGCCAGTTTATATTACTTGATCAGTTGCCCAAAAAGGCATCAGGAAAGATCAACAAGCAGGCGCTTTTAGAGCAGTCACGGCCTTAACAAGCCGATTTTTCTGACCAGCCCATAAGGCTCAACCGGTGTTCTCAGCACCGACCTGTCTGATTGCATTCGAACATGGCAAAGCCGTTACTGGCCTGGCAGAACATGCTAGAAGCCGGCGATGACCGTCACGCCACACAGCAGGATAAGCCCGCCCGCCAGGGCATGTGAATACTGATACAGACAGGGCGCCTTGATCCTGTGCGCCCCATAAAAACATACGCAGACGGCGGCTGCCATCGTGATTAAGGTGGCGAGCACAAACACCGATGTGACAAACGCCAGGGCGATGTAATTCTGCTGCCCTGCCGGATACATAAGCACTGGAATCAGCGCTTCGCAAGGACCGAAAATAAAAATAATAAACAACCACCAGATGCTCACAGGGGCCTTGTCCTCTTTGAGGTGCACGTGAGCATGTGCATGATGATGCCTGTGCGGATGGCTGATGCACTGTACCATCGGCATGGGCATGGACGTGGGTATGGGCCCGGTTTTTATAGGCGATACGCAGGCCATAGACAAAATATGCCATACCGAAAGCCAGCAGCAGGTATGAGGCGATATCGCCATGCCGGGCCTCGATCGTCTCCATTAACGCAAGGGCATGACCCAGGGCAATGCCTGTCGTGCCCAGCAACACAGAACCCACCGTGTGTCCGAGTCCGCATACCATGGTCACCGCCAGGGTGCGTCGCAGCGTCCAGCCTCTCGCCCTGGCCAGGGCAACAAAGGGAATATAGTGATCAGGGCCAATCAGGGTATGCAGCACACCGATACCCAGCGCGGTGATGGCCAGCACCTGGATTTCAGGGGTCAACCAGTACATGGATAAAACAAACGCGATCCGAAGGCGATTTGAAAGTTATCATGTTAGTATATCATCTGTCTTTTTGAGCACGTCTTGATACCTGTCCGGCCATATCCATGATCGATATTCTGCTGCTGAAATTCTTCCACCTGCTGTGTTTTGTCTACTGGCTGGGTGCTGATTTGGGCGTGTTCTATTCCAGCAACTATCTGATCAAAAAAGATATTTCCGTGGAGTCCCGGCGAATTGCCGCCAGGATCATGTCCTGGCTTGATCAGGTTCCCCGTATCAGCATGGCCCTGATGCTGCCCACGGGAATCCACTTATCTGCCGCCATGGGCTACATCACGCTATCTACCACCGGCCGCATTCTGCTCTGGCTGATCTGCCTGGCCTGGCTGGCAAACATTATCATCTTATATGTACTTAACAAGCAATCGCTTAAGCACCGCATGGAGGCCATCGACTTCTGCTTCCGTATATTTTTGGTACTCGGTCTGGGGGGGATTTCGATTTATGCTTTGCTGACAGATCGATTGATCCCGCCAGACTGGCTGGCCGTCAAGCTGCTGATATTTGCCTTGCTGGTGGCCTGTGGCCTGGCCATTCGAATCTTTATACGGCCTTTTACTGTTGCATTTGCGAACATGGTCAGGGAAGGCCGGACCGATGCGGGTGATGTTATCATGGCCAACAGCATAAGACGCTGCCGTTATGTGGTCATCGGGCTATGGCTTGGTCTGCTTGTGAATGCGGCCATCGGGATACATCTGATTAATGTTTAAGGCCGCCATTTGAACAATATCAGGAAGCACGATATGAAACATCAGACCATACGCGGGAGAATACGCTATACCAGCAAGAAGCCGGAACGCATGGACGAGGAGCGCGGAAGAGAGTCTTTTATTATTACAAAACATGCCGATGGCAAGCGCACATTGCGCGCACATTGTGAAATTGATGACGCCCCTTGTGTGCTGCGAGATGTTACCCTCAGCCTGGATCAGGACTGGTACCCGCTGGATTGCTTTGTGCGCCTGACCATTGATGATCAATTCGAAGGCAGTGGCTGGATGTATTTCAATGAAAATTACGCAGAATGTGAAATGTTCAACGCACGGGATGGGCGCATTTCACAGCGTATTGATCTGCAAGCGCGAGTGCGCTGGCTGGGGGCGCATCCGATTGTCGCTGATGCCATGTGTTTTGCCGTCTTTGATCGCAGCCAGGGGCCGGGCAAGGTCTTTTATCCGAATATGGCGCTGACATCCCCTGATCATCGTGGTGCCACCGGGCCGCTGCTGTTTAAGATGGGTTTTGGTCTTCGCTATCTTGGCGAAGAGCAGGTCTCGGTGCCTGCGGGGACTTTTGATGCGTATCATTTTCAGTATGTGGATACCGCCGGTGAAATGCCCGAAGAACACCCCCCTTACGATGTCTGGTGTGGTGCTGATGATGATTTTTTGTTTATAAAAGGTCAGGTCGCCGGGTATATGCAAACCTATTACGAACTCATTGAACTTGAAAGATAGCACCAATTTTAAGGAGATAATACATGTCAGCCCTGATGCTTATTCAATGCCGGATCACCAACGTGGAAAAATTTATGGCATACGGCAAGGCAACACCTGCTGTTGTCGAGCAATATGGTGGCCGCTATATCGCCATGCGCGGGGCAACTGAGTTGCTTGAAGGTGATTGGGATGAGCAGACCAAGGTCGTCATATCTGAATGGCCATCCATGGAAGCTGCCCGCACCTTCTGGCATTCCAGCGAGTATAGGGAAGCAAAAAAACTGCGTGAAGGGGCGGCTGAAGTCCAGGTGTTGTTGGTAGAGAAGACGGCCGAGTAATACCATCAGATTTTATCGATTTGAGAGACTGCCAATATGCCGGATAATTACCTTGCACTCGCCCTGCAAACCCGTTGCGATGCCATCAATTCGCTTGATAATACCAGCGCACGCCAGGCGATGCTGGCCACGATTAACAGAATCCATCAGCAGATAGCGGCTTGCAGGGCATTCATCGGTACGGATGCTCAATTATTTGTGCTGCCAGAGTATTTTTTAACGGGTTTTCCCATGGGCGATACCATCGAAGGCTGGGCGGAGAAGGCCGGCATCTCAGCCGCTGGCCCTGAATACGATGCCCTGGGCAAAGTCAGCCAGGACAATGCGGTTTTTCTGGCCGGTAATGCGTATGAACTGGACAGCCATTTCCCCGGCTTGTATTTCCAAACCAGCTTTATCATCGATCCTTCGGGCAATGTCATCTTGCGTTACCGGCGCCTTATCTCCATGTTTGCACCCACACCCCACGATGTCTGGGATCAATACCTCGACATCTATGGCATTGACAGCGTGTTCCCGGTAGCCGATACAGCAATCGGGAAACTGGCAGCCTGTGCCTCGGAAGAAATCCTCTATCCTGAAATTACCCGTGCCCATGCCTTGCGCGGTGCCGAAGTGATTCTGCATTCCACCAGCGAAATCGGCAGCACTGAACTGACCCCCAAAGACATAGCGAAACGCGCCCGCGCCATTGAAAACCTGGTCTATGTGGTCTCGGCAAACAGCGCAGGCATAGCTGGCACGGCCATACCCTCAGCCTCTACCGATGGTATGTCAAAGGTGCTGGACTACAAAGGGCGTATACTGGCGAGTGCGGGTTTCGGCGAGACCATGGTGGCCAACGCAGAAATCGACCTGAATGCCTTGAGAGGTTATCGCCGTCGTCCCGGCATGGCGAATATGTTAGCACGGCAACGGCTGGAACTCTTCAGCCAAAGTTACAGTGGGCATTCAATCTATCCGGCTAATTCTCTGCTGGATGAGACGGGAGCAAAACATATTATTCCACAGCGGGGGCATTTTGTTGACACCCAGCGCAAGGTCATTGAAACATTGCACAAAAAGCACGTGATCTAGAGATGGGCGATAAAAAAATTCATGTCCGAAACCCGCGTACCGGGCTAAGTGATTACACATTCATCCAGCCAGATGCCAGGCAGGTAGCACAAAAAATCGCACAGATCAGAGACGCACAGACACAGTGGCTGAGGCTGGGAGTAGCAGGCCGTTGCACCGCATTGCAAGCACTGAAATGTGCTATCGAAAAACATCAGCAGGCCCTGATAGATGCCTTGACCCTGGATACCGGCAGGTGCCAGGAATCCGACTTGGAGACCCACCTGGTCATGGGCATTATCAAGCGCTGGTGTCAACAGGCCCCGGCCCTGCTGGCGGAAGGGGAAGCACATGAAACCAGTATTCCTTTTATCAAGGTAGGCAGGCAATATGTCCCTTATGCCGTTGTCGGTGCTATCACACCGTGGAATTTCCCCCTGACCCTGTCTTGCATTGATGCCATGCCAGCCCTGTTGGTAGGCTGTGCGGTTGTCGTCAAGCCCAGTGAGATCACGCCACGCTTTGCTGTACCTTTGCAAACGTGCATAGATGAGGTTGATGTGCTGAAAGATGTGTTTCACTTTGTCCCAGGGGATGGCGAGGTGGGTGCTGCCTTGATTGATGAGGTCGATACCATCTGCTTCACCGGCAGTGTTGCAACTGGCCGGAAGGTGGCTGAAGCCGCCGCCAGAAACTTCATCCCGGCACAACTGGAACTGGGCGGTAAGGATCCGGCCATTATCACTGCCAGTGCTGATCTGGATCGTGCGGCGGCGGCTATCAGTTGGGGAGGGCTGACCAATGCAGGGCAGGCCTGTCTTTCTATTGAACGGGTATACGTGGAGAGTCCTGTACACGATGAATTCGTACAATTACTTACTGAAAAAGTCGCCAGACTTCGCTGTAACATTAAAGAGATTAACGAAGGCGAAATCGGCCCGATCATCTCCGCCGCCCAGATCGATCTTATTCAATCACATCTGGACGATGCGCTGGACAATGGTGCTGTAGCTGCTTGTGGCGGCAAAATTGAACAGCATAACGGCGGCAGCTGGTGCCAGCCCACCGTATTAACCGATGTCAAGTCAGCAATGAAAGTCATACAGGAAGAGACCTTTGGCCCCATACTGCCGATCATGGGATTTGCTACCGAAGAAGAGGCGATAGCACTCGCCAATGATACCCGATACGGTTTATCTGCTGCGGTATTCTCCAACGATAAAGCACAGGCCGATAGGATTGCAAAGGCCATACAGGCCGGTGCCATCAGTATTAATGATGCGGCTTTAACCGCCATAATGTACGAAGGCGAAAAACAGGCTTTTAAATTATCCGGGCTGGGAGGCTCTCGCATGGGCACAGAATCGATCCGCAGATTCCAGCGCACCAAGTCCCTGATTAATAATGTAGAGCAAGCCTGGGATCCATGGTGGTTTGAGAAAAAGCCGACAAATTAGAAAAATCGAAAAACTTCAAGGCCGTTGGTGAATCTCGCTACCTCCGTATAGGAATGCCGTCAAGATCATATCGTATGCCAGAAGATACCAAACGCCCCCTTGCTACTGATGCCATATCAAGCCACTTTCTACTGGGACTTGATCACTATCTGAAACAAGTAGAAAAAAGGACAAAAACGGCAGGCAAAATTAAAGGCATGCAAAAGACGGCTATGCAGCGGTGTTGATTATGTCAACAGGTTTTTTATCGTCCTGACATCAATATGTTTGTTCGCCGTGCCGGGTTTATGATTGCTGGTCGGGCATCAGCATGAATCACCAGTGCATGATCAGATCAGATAACCGCCATCGACGGTGAGGCAACTGCCGGTGACAAAGCTGGAGGCAGAAGATGCCAGATATAAAATCGCCGCTGCCATTTCACTGGGCTGGGCGGTGCGCTGTAATGGTATCTGTTGTAACCAACCATGCAGCACGTCTTCATTGGCTGTTAGCGCACGGGCAAATTTTGTATCCGTCAAGCCGGGCAGCAGCGCATTCACCCGGATGTTATCAGCCCCGCATTCAAGCGCAAACGCCCTGGTCATGTTAATAACAGCCCCTTTGGTAATGGAATAAATTCCCTGCTTGTTGCCCGGCCTGACGCCATTGACAGAGGCCACGTTGATGATCGCACCACCCCCTTGTTCACGCATCAGCTTGCAGGCATTCACCGACATATAGAAATACCCCCGCACATTGACATCAATGGTCTTGTTGAATGCCGCCAGATCCGTCTCGACAATGTCGCCATAGTAAGGATTGGTGGCGGCATTATTCACCAGTATGTCGAGCCTGCCATAGGTAAGGCGTATACGGTCATAGACAGCTTCAATCTGTGCCAACTCGCCAATATGACAGGCAAATGCGGACGCCTGCCCGCCCGCCGCACGGATAGCCTCGGCCACTTGTTCACAAGCCGCCTGTTTGCGGCTGGAGATAATCACATGAGCGCCCTGCTGTGCCAACAGCTTTGCCGCTTCCTGTCCTATGCCCCGGCTGGCACCCGTCACCAACGCGATTTTATTGTCCAGATCAAATAATGCTGTCGTCATCTTGCTAACAAAAACACGATGCTGGATGTGGTACGGTTGGCAAAACGCCTGTCGCTGACAATACTGTGGTCGGCGGCACCAGCCTGTTTGCTATTCTGTGGGCGAATATGTACGCAATATGGCGCATACCAACGGCATAGAAAGTTCCTGGTCTATTCTGAAACGGGGGCATGATGGGATTTATCATAAAATGAGTAACAGGAGATGAGCAACAGGCACCTTGACCGCACGTGAGCGAGAGCTCCAGTCAACACACTATACACAATCTTGATACGATTGAACAGATGCTTCATATTGTGGTAACGAGCAGACAGGCGGCGATGGATTGCTATTGTATGGCCTTCGGTGGTCATCGCCTTACCAATGGCAATGGCTGGGCAGTCTGGTTTATCCTGTACGGGTTAGAACTTTCCGAGGCTTCTCAAAAACTTGAGTTTTAGTCTTTTTAATTGCTTTTTGGGAAATCTCAGGTGTTTGGTGTGCAGATACTCCATCCCTTTACCCTCCTTCCAACTCTTGGCCCACCAGTGAATTGCATAGGTGTTCTCGCCGATACAGTCCGGCGTATAACGCTCATCGCTGTAATAGGGATAAAAGTACTCCTTTGGGTAGACGGATATGCCATCTGCGATTTGTTGTTTTTGCCCGTTCAGTTGCAGGGAGAATTCGTTCTGCAGTACGCTTGTGATGATCTGGGGAATGGTATAAATGTCCGTGTTCAACATCTGTTCACGATAAAAACGCAATAACTTTTTAAACAGCAGACTCTCTGGAACCGCTGCCAATACGCTGGCGTTTACCCATGATTCATGTTCAAACCCAAGAAAGACCGGGCTTGTGCATAACCGGGATAAGTCTTTTAGGAGATACACATCGGTATCCAGATAAATCCCTCCAGATTGCTCCAGCACATACACCCGCATGTAATCGGCAACAAAGGCCCATAATTGCCGCTCATAACAGGCTTTCAGGAAGGGGCTTTTTGCAAATTCCTGCTGCAAAGGGAAGTTGGTTTCATTCCATTTGATGATTTCAAATGCAGGCATTTTTTCCCTCCAGGAAAGAATGCACACCTCTGCAAGGCTGGGTTTTGCCCCGCCACCAACCCAAACATAATGAATTTTCTTTGGTATCATGGGCGTTCGGTATTTTCAGTGGCCGGGAGCATTGGGATGCAAGGCAGGCCATGCCTGTTGCGCTGGCGCACAGTAACACAATGTATTGGGTATTTACATGCGATTTAACTGGACTCCGGCCAGCCTGCGGTTAGCGCTGAATCTGTATGGCCCTTATCCTGGGGCGGGTGTTAAGGTGCGTCATATCAGCCGTGACTGGCGCATAACAGAGGTGGCGATGCGGCTTCGCTGGTATAACCGTAATGCGGTTGGTACGCATTTTGGCGGCAGCCTGTATGCCATGGTTGACCCGCATCTCATGCTGATGCTGATGCAGTTAATGGGTAAGGGCTATACAATATGGGACAAGGCGGCCGAGATTGAATTTGTGGCGCCCGGTACGGGCGAGGTGCGCGCAACGCTTGCGATCACAGATGCACAACTGGCCAGGATAGTCGCTGATACCGAAGCGGGTGCTGCCTGTTTTCCGGCCTTTGATGTGGCTGTCGTTGATAACGATGACAACCTGATTGCCAGGATCAGAAAGACCTTGTACGTTCGGAAGAAATAAACCACCGTTGTTGGCGGCAGCTGGCCGTTCACCGCCCGCTGGGATCAGCACACCATTAATTTAATGATGGCTGGGGAAGGCAAACTGTGCCTGTTCCAGAGAGTCTGACGGCCAGCGTTGCGAGATGGTTTTGCGGCGGGTATAGAACCTGACAGCATCCGGCCCGTAAGCACTCAAATCGCCAAACAGCGAACGCTTCCAACCACCGAAGCTGTGACAGGCCACCGGCACCGGCAGGGCGACATTCACCCCTACCATGCCGATCTTGATGTTGTCGGTAAAATAACGGGCAAGCCCACCATCACGGGTAAAAATACAGCTGCCATTACCGTACTCATGCTCATCAATGAGTTGCATCGCCTGTTGCAGGCTGTCGACCCGCACGATGCACAACACCGGCCCGAAGATCTCTTCCTGACAGATACGCATCGTTGGGCTGACCCGATCGAACAGACAGCCGCCGAGGAAAAATCCCTGCCCATGTCCCTTAACATGCAGACGGCGACCATCAACGATCAGCTCTGCGCCCTCCTCAACGCCGAGATCCACATACGCGGCGACCTTCTCCTGATGTGCTTTGGTGACGAGCGGCCCCATGTTGTTTTGCCTGTCCCTGCCGGGGCCGATCTTCAATGCCCGTATCTCATCGGCCAGTTTGCCAACCAGCGCATCTGCTGTCTCATCGCCCACGCACACCGCCACCGAGATCGCCATACAGCGTTGACCACTGGAGCCATAAGCCGCCCCCATCAAGCTGTTTACCACGTTATCAATATCGGCATCCGGCATGATCACGGCATGATTCTTTGCACCGCCCAGGGCCTGTACCCGTTTGCCGTGTGCCGTGCCAGTCTGATAAATATACTCTGCCACCGGCGTTGAACCAACGAAGCTGACGGCCTGTATGCGCTTGTCCGCCAGCAGGATATCCACGGCCTCTTTATCGCCATTGATCACATTGAACACCCCATCTGGCAAGCCCGCCTCGGCCAGCAGCCCGGCAACGTATAAAGACGTGCTGGGGTCTCTTTCCGAGGGCTTGAGGATGAAGGTGTTACCACAGGCCAGCGCCATCGGATACATCCACATCGGCACCATGGCGGGGAAGTTAAACGGCGTGATCCCGGCCACAACGCCCAGGGGTTGAAATTCTGACCAGCTGTCAATGTCCGGCCCGACATATTTGCTGTGCTCGCCCTTGAGCAATTCCGGCGCCCCGCAGGCATATTCAACCACCTCAACCCCCCGCATAAACTCGCCAGCGGCATCATCCAGTCCTTTGCCATGTTCCTCGGTCAACAAGGCGGTGATGGCCTCGGCATGGTGTTCCAGTAATGCCTTGAAGCGGAACATGATGCGGGCGCGCTTCATCGGCGTTGTGGCACGCCAGGCCGGAAAGGCCGCCGCGGCCGCGGCGATGGCTTGTTCTACCGTGGCGGCACTGGCCATCGCCACCTGCCGCACAAGCTGGCCGGTGGCAGGGTTGGTCACCGCCTGGGTACGGGCAGTCTCCTTGATCTGCTTGCCGTTAATGTAATGGCCGACTGTCTCGGTTGTTGTGGTGTCTGTCTTAACAGCGTGAACTGAACTCATCGTGCTTACTCCTAATCAATCCTCTCCAGTACGGAACGGACGATGCTGAATGTCTCTGCCAGGATATCCGGGGTAGAGGTGAAAAATGGGGCAAATTGCAACACATCCATGCCGTTGCGTACCATCAGGCCCTGCTCAAAACACTTGATATGCGCTTCCATACCGCGTGCGCCCGGCTTGTCCGGCCGGGGCGCCAGTTCAATCGCGCCCATCAAACCAAAGTTGCGTATATCAATCACGTGCCTGGCATCGTGGAGGGCGTGAATGGCCTGTTCAAACTCCGGCTCAATCGCCCGCACCCTGGCGGGGATGTCATCACGCCGGTAAATCTCCAGGCAGGCAAGCGCCGCGGCGCTCGGCATGGGATGGCCGGAATAGGTATAGCCGTGAAAGAATTCGATCGCATATTCCGGGCCCTGCATGAATACCTCATAAATCTGCCGACCGACCAGCACCGCCCCCATGGGCAACACGCCGTTGGTGATGCCCTTGGCGGTGTTGATAATGTCCGGCATCACGCCCAGGCGCTCACACCCGAAGGCGGCACCAATACGGCAGTAAGCGGTGATCACCTCATCGAAGATCAGCAGGATGCCGTGTTGTGTGCAGATTTCCCGCAGGCGCTCCAGGTAGCCGACAGGCGGCACCAGCACGCCGGTGGAGCCGGCCACCGGCTCGATGATAACCGCAGCGATATTCTCCGCATCGTGCAGGGCAACAAGACCTTCCAACTCATCGGCCAGGTGCGCCCCCCACGCTGGCTGGCCCTTGCTGAAGGCATTGTGTTTGAGGTTATGGGTATGTGGCAGGTGATCCACATGTGGCAACAGGGCGTTGCCAAACATCTTGCGGTTTGCCGGAATTCCGCCGACCGACATGCCGCCAAAATTGGTGCCGTGATAGCCACGTTCTCGGCCAATGAACCGGGTGCGTGTGCCCTCACCCCGAAGACGATGATAGGCCAGGGCGATCTTCAGTGACGTATCGGCGGATTCGGAGCCGGAATTGGTGAAGAAGACATGCTCAAAGCCGGCCGGGGCGAAATCCACCAGCCGGTTGGCCAGTTCAATGACCCCGGTATGGGCAACCTGGAAGGCCGCAGCATAATCCAGTTTTGCCGCCTGGTGTTGCACGGCCTCAACAATCTCCGGGTGGCAATGCCCAAGCCCGCTGGTCCACAGGCCGGAGAAGGCATCCATCACCTGCCTGCCATCGTCGGTGGTGTAGTAAAAACCCTCGGCTGAATCAATAATGCGTGGTGCTTGCTTGAACGCCCGGTTGGCCGTGTATGGCATCCAGTAGGAATCAAGCGCCAGGTTAATGGCAGCGTGGCTGGCTGTGTTCATGTGCTTCACCTGATAGACGTTTACGCCAAACTCGGCGGACGTATGATCAATGGGCTATTGTATTGAGTGGGCATGGCGTTAAACAAGGCGTTATTTTGTATTCACTAACTGATTGATAGTCAGCGTAAAAAATAGCATAATGTTTATTATAATTAACATTATTGGGCAGGTGCATGATGACTGTTGAAACAGGCGAGCGGTTAAAGCAGATCCGAACGGCATTGGGGATGTCACAACGGCAACTGGCCAGGTGCAGCGGGGTGGCGAATGCGACCATATCACAGCTTGAAGCCGGTAATCTCAACCCGACAGTGGGTATGCTGAAAAAAATTCTCGATGGTGTGCCGATCAGCATGAGTGAATTTTTTGCTGATGAGTTGGTGCTGGAAGAGAAGGTATTTTTTGCCGCCGATGAGTTGATCGATATTGGCCGGGGCGGGGTTTCCTATCGTCAGGTCGGTGCGAACTTAAATCAAAAGGCGATTCAATTACTGCATGAGAACTACAGGCCGGGTGCTTCTACCGGCAAGCACCGCCTTACCCATGAGGGAGAGGAGTGTGGCATTATCTTAAAAGGTTGCCTGGAGGTGACAGTTGGTGAGCAAAAAAAACGGCTAACGGCGGGCGATGCCTATTATTTCAAAAGCACGCAGCCGCATCACTTCAAGAACCCGGGCCGAGTGCCCTGTGAGTTGATCACGGCTTGTACACCGCCGAGTTTTTAGTCGGCTTGTGGTTATCATGCGACAGGCAATGGCTTTTGATCAGATCACTATCTCTTCTACGATGCGGGGTAAGCTATGCCAACTCTCCCATGTAACATGGGCTGGATGAGGTTCTACAATGGGGAACGCCCTGATGATCCGATGACAGGCTGGTAATCGTTACCTGTTCTTTAAGCGATGATCCAATCGTGTCCCGGTGCCTGTTTTCAAAAGAGCAGAATGCCTGGATTGTTGAAGAGACAAATGGTATTCGCGTTGCTATTGAAAAGAAGACGGCAGCGGCAGTCAGGCCGGAGGTAGTTAGACTGAAAACTTGAATTCATGCTGGCAATTAAGAGGTATCATTTGCTGTGGGCTATCGCAGCCAGCAGACGTTTTTATCGTACTTCACGGGGCCTTATCCAGCCCCTGTTCCCGAACATCAGAGCAATATACACTTGCCCTGGAGAAGATACCGCCATCAATGCACATCTGTCGGAACTGATCCTTGCAGCGTTGATAGGCCAGGTTCCAGCCAAGCCGATAGTCCTCATCTTGCTGCATGCGTGCTGCATCGTGTCTAAAGCGGTTAAACAGCGAACCACCAGAGACATAACCACTGTGGCAACCATCAGAATAGCCGTCTTTATAGGCCGGGCTTTCGCCAATCGTCGGGCGCATATCAGGTTGCAATGCCGGGCTGATACAGCCAGCAATGGCTGTGGTCAGGGCGAGGGTTATCAATCTTACTATCGTATTCACAGGCTGTTAAGATAGGGTTGCCAGTCGAAGTGCTTATCACCGATCACCATGAATTCCGGGTTCAACAAAGAGGCCGTGTCGTTATAACAAAGCGGTTGGTCGTGCATGTCAAGCACCGCCCCGCCGGCTTCATTGACGATACAATGGGCCGCGGCGGTATCCCACTCGGACGTTAAGCCAAAACGGAGATAGACATCCGCACTGCCCTCGGCTACCAGGCAGAATTTCAATGAACTGCCGATGGCGATCATCGTGCTTTGCTGGCCTAAAGATTTGATGAATGCCTGCTGTTTTTTATTCCCATGGGAGCGGCTGCCACACACAGCAATATGGTTCATATCGGTTTTCCGGGTTTGAATTGCTGAAGTGCTCGTCCCGGTTATTTTATAAGCCCCATGATCCCGGCTGGCGTAATAACACACATTGCCCACCGGTACATACACCACGCCTATGACCGGCAGATGATCTTCTATCAGGGCGATATTGACCGTAAACTCTCCATTGCGCTTGATGAACTCTCTGGTACCATCGAGCGGGTCGATTAACCAGTATTGCCGCCAATGCTTTCTCTTATCCCACGGCGGAATGGTGGACTCTTCGGATAAAATCGGCAGGTTCGGTGTCAGTGCGGTTAAGCCTTTTGTTATGGTTTGATGGGCGATAAGATCGGCCTGTGTGAGCGGCGAGTTATCCTTTTTGTTATTTACAGTAAAATCAGACTCATAGATAGTCAGGATCGCCCTGGCCGCCGCTCTGGCGATCTCAATGACCTGGCGGGTAGTCTCCTCTGGTATCATTGTTCTGAACAGGTTATACGTATTAACAAAGCGAGCATACCATGATTGACTGGGATAACATCAACACCGTCTTGCTGGACATGGATGGTACCTTGTTGGATCTGCATTATGATAATTATTTCTGGCTGGAATATCTACCTGAAAAATGGGCTGAACAACAGGGCCTGCCTGTGATGCAGGCGAGGGCTGCTCTGCTGGCAAAGGTGAGAAGCAAGCAGGGCAGTCTGCTGTGGTATTGTGTTGATTACTGGTCGGATGAATTGCAGCTTGACATCATGCAACTGAAGGCGGACATAGAGCACAAGATCAACCCGCGCCCACATGCTATCGGCTTCCTGCAAAAACTATCCGCACAGGGCAAGGCTCTGGTGATGGTGACCAATGCACATCGCAAATTGATCGCTGTCAAGTTTGCGAAGGTCGGTATCGGTCGGTATTTTGACCGGGTGATCAGCGCCCATGATCTGGGCTATCCCAAAGAGGAGCAGCGCTTCTGGGAATTATTCAGCGAGCATCACCAATTCCATACAGAACATACCGTTTTCATTGATGATAATTTTGCCGTGTTGCGTTCAGCCCGGCAATTTGGCCTGAAACATCTGCTGGCGATTGCCCGGCCGGACAGCCAGGGGCCGTTATTGCAACATGATGAGTTTCATTGTATCGATTCGTTTGATGAATTGATCTAGGTGGTTTTGCAATAGATTAACTCTCTGATGGTATGGTGCAGCCGAAGCCCGCGGCGCTCAAACCTGGTCGCCGGCCGCCAGTGTGGTCGTGGCGCATAATTCCCCTGCCCGGCCAGATTAATCAGGCCGGGTTCACGGTCACACAGCGCCTTTGTATGCTCGGCCAGCCCGGCATCATCTGTGGCGATATAGAGCTGGCCGTGAGCGCAGAGCGTTGGCAGCAGCAGGCGCAAAAAGCCGGCGTTGAACAGGCGGCGCTTGTGATGTCTTTTTTTCGGCCAGGGATCGGGGAAGTAAACAGTCACTGCTGTGAATGTCCCCGGTGTGATCTGGTGTTGTAATACCTCAACCACATCGTGCTGGATAATACGCAGGTTGGTTATTTTTCTTGCCTGGATTTGGTTTAGCATATTCCCGACACCGGGGGCATACACTTCAACGGCCAGAAAATCGTAATGGGGGAAGGTCTCAGCCAGCCGGCAGGTTGCATCGCCCATCCCGGAGCCGATGTCCAGCACTTTGTCGGCAGGGCGCTTGAATGCGGCATCTAAATCAACCGGCACGGGCGTATAGGGCAGCAGATAGCCCTCGGCATAGTTGGCGAGAGCATGGCCCTGCGCCCGTGTCAGCCGCCCGGAGCGCAAGACATAACTGCGGATGCGGCATTGCTTGTTTGTATCATTCACGGCGGCGCCAGCGGCAGGCCGGGCATCAGGGAAGTAGCGCAAGCAGTCAGAGCTCGACTGTCAGCCCCTCTCTGGCGATATGGCACTTCATGGAGGAGCGACGATGCTGGATGATTTGTATGGCATGTTCATGGATCTGTTCAATCGCATCATCATCATAATGGGGATCATGATGGTATAAATACAATTCCTTCACGCCCGCATCGATAGAGGTATTGACAGTATCCACATAGCAGGAATGCCCCCAGCCTTTTTTCTTTTCATAATCCTCGCTGGTGTACTGGGCATCGTGGATCAGGATGTCTGCATCTTCCAGCAGTTTTAATTCCATGCCATGTTCTTCTTTTTGCATCTCGTTATACAGCGTTCTCTCTTCGTCATTTAAGTGTGCAAATTCCTGTTGTACTGATTTTTTCAGATACAGGCATTCGTTGTCAGAGACATACAATACATCCTTGCCAGCCACCGTGATTCTGTAGCCGTAAGTCAGTCCGGGATGGTGAACATTTTTATAGCTGAGAGAGATGGGGCCATGCGTAATGCCGGTGTTTGTTGGCTCAAGGCAGTTAATGTTGGCCAGCCATGTTTCTGTGCCAACCGGAAAATACGGCGCTCGCATTTGTGCGGATATATGCGTTTCAATGTCTTTGGCAGAATACCCCGGGCCGAAGAAACGGATATTCCAGTCAGCTGAGAATGCCGGCAAGAAAAAAGGCAGGCCGCAAATATGATCCCAGTGATAGTGCGTTAGAATGATAAGCAACTCATTGATATCCTGCTCATCCATGATAGACTCACCAAAGGGGATGATACCCGTGCCAGCATCGCATATCAGCACATGCTGCCTGTCCCTGATCTCCACACAGGAGGTATTGCCGCCCACTTTCAGGTGGGTATCAAACGGGGCGGAATGCGAACCACGCACTCCCCAGAAGCGAAGATAAGATTGACCCATCTGTTCAGCTTGTCAGTTATGATAAATATTTTTCTGCCATGTTGGTCACGGCGCTGATCGGCATCGGCATGGTCAAAAAATCCAGCGCGCCCAACTCTTTGACAATGATTTTATCTTGAGCATAATCTTTTGAGCTTATCATAACAACAGAGGTGTCTTTATGCAGGGCTGAATCGCGTAATTCTTTAAGAAAAGTGATGCCATCTTTATCCGGCATGAGGACGCCTAAAAATAACAGGTCGGGTTGGTTGGATTGCAGGTAATCCCAGGCGCCCTCGGCCGAGTCGAACGATTTTAACTCAATATCAAGCCCCTGAGTGCCCCGCATGATCAGCGATTGCACAGAGGGGCTGTTGTCTACAATGACCACGATTTTTTTTGACTCGCCCATAAGCATCTGCCATTTATTGATCTATCGCCAGGGATTGTTATTGTTTTATTGGATATCTTATATAAGCCCGGCACTGATACCGCTTTGTTATTTCACAGCATAACCTGTTAAATTTACAGAGAATTTCCAAATAAAATGTCAATTATAATGTAAATTGACAGTGACCGAGCACAAGCATACAGGGTACGGCATGGCTGTCAAAAAGCTCGAATTTTTCTCTGTATGTGCTTAAAAATACTATCACCATTTGGTGATGATTAATGTGTGATACGTCTCATTAATAGGAAAATCATGGCATTTTGGGTTGTTCAAATCCATCTCGAAAATGTACACTTCCAAGCCGAATACTTAAAGGCAGTTGCTGATAAACGACAGCGTACATACGGGCAAGAATCATGAGCAACATTGCCAGCATTAAGAAAAAAATTTTTCTGGTCAAGGCGTTTGACTGGTTTTTGATGTTTTTGGTATTCGGTGTCGCCCTTCCCTGCATATTTTTAACCGAGTACAAAATTACCGCTGGCATCTGCATGATGGTCGGCCTGGGGATCATCGGGCAATTCAGTGCTTATTCACTCCACAAAATTGCTGCCCTGAAGGCGGAGTTAAATAAACTGGAAAGGCAGGCAAAAGAAGCACAAAGACAAAGGCGGCGGCGGTAAATCAGCACGCTGTCCGGGGGTTGAGCTGTCAATTTGTTGTCTGTCGCTGAAAACCGGCCAGGCGAGTTTACTCTGCCTGCTGTTTTCTCTCTATGTGTTCGTACTTGTTTTCATAGAGTATTTTGCGGGCGGCTTTCAGTGCCTGGATACTGCTATACGGGCCAAGGCGCACCCGATAACGGATGTCCCGCCCGCGGATTAAGGCTTCCTGGATTTCTGCCTGCATACCTAACAGGGCGAGATTGGCCTTGACCACCTGGGCAGATTCTGGGTTCCTGAATGATCCCACCTGCAAGATATAAATGTCATCGCCTTGTTCTTCTGTATCGGGTGCTGTCAGTTCCTGTTCGGTGACTAATTCTGAGATATTGATCTCCTTGTTGGGCAGGATTTTATAGAATTCAAACGCCGGTTCTTTTGTGACAAACTCAAAAGTCGGCGGCGGCGTGTTTGTCTCTCCCATCACCGCTTCAGCCTCTGCTGGTGCGGGTTTTTCCGCTTCCCTGATTTCCGTTATGATCACTGGCGGCGGCCTGCCTGCATCCACAACGACATAGACAACACCAGCAACTCCTAAGCCTATGCCAAGCCCAATGAGAAACGGCACCGTGCTGCCGGATTGTCTTTGCTCTTCGGCGGCTGTTATCTGGTTTCTGTTTTTGTAATCTCGTGCCATTACATTTTTTCAGGGGCAGATACACCCAGTATCGCCAGGCCATTGCCGAGCACCTGTCTTGTTGCGGTGATAAGCGCCAGCCGGGCCTGGCGCAGTTCAGTGTGTTCGATGAGAAGTTTATGCATGTTGTAGTAGCTATGGAAACAGTGCGCCAGATCACGCAGGAAAAAACACAGAGTATGCGGCTCATACGCCTTGGCCGAGTTAATTATCTGTTGTTCATAGCGTGATAAATGGCTGATCAAGGCAAGCTCATGATCATTCGTCAGCAGGTGCAGGTTGTCCAGGGCGAGTTGCTGATCGTAGGTGTAATTTTTCTGCTGCATCTCTCTTAGGACACTGCAAATGCGCGCATGGGCATAGTGTATGTAGTACACCGGATTATCGTTAGACTGCGATGTTGCAAGATCAAGATCAAAATCCAGATGTTGCTCTGACCGGCGCATGACATAAAAAAACCGGGCCGCATCCACCCCCACTTCTGTCATTAGTTCCCGCAGCGTCACGTATTGTCCTGAGCGGGTGGACATGGGTATATTCTTCCCGTCACGGTAAAGTGTAGCAAATTGAACCAGCAGGACTGTCAGTTTATCCGGGGCATCCGCCAGGGCAGCCAGGGCCGCCTTCACCCGCTGGATGTAGCCGTGGTGATCGGCCCCCCAGACATTGATGATTTTATCAAAGCCACGTTGCAGCTTATTGGCATGGTAGGCGATGTCAGCGGCGAAGTAGGTGTAGCTGCCGTTCTCTCGCTTAACTACCCGGTCTTTCTCATCACCATATTCACGGGCAGCAAACCAGCTTGCCCCATCCTGATCATAGATCGCCTTAACAGCCCGTAGCTGTGCAATCGCCTGTGTGATCTCCCCGCTGTCGAACAGGGTGCGCTCTGAAAACCAGCGATCGAAACGGACGCCAAAATCTGCCAAATCAGCCTGTATGGTGGAGAGTATGTGATTAAGGCCAGCAGTGAGAATAGCCTGGAATTTCTCAGTCCCCAGTCGGGCCCTGGCATGGCTTACCAGGGCATCAAGCTGTAACTCAGGGGTGAGCCTGTCCCAATCCTTGTTGATCACCTCATCCAGTGCGATGAGGTATTGTTTGCCGTCTTTTTCATGCAGCGCGGTGGCGATGTCGGTGATATAGGCTGCCTGATAGGCGGCTTCAGGATAAGGATGATCACAGCCACAGCGGGCTAAATACTTCAGCCAGATACTGATCGCCAGGATATCCATTTGCCGACCGGCATCGTTGACATAATATTCCCGGGTGACGGCAAACCCGGCGGCTTGCAGCAGGCTGGCAACCGCATCACCGTAAGCCGCCCCCCGACCATGGCCGATATGCAGCGGCCCGGTTGGGTTGGCCGAGACGAATTCGACCAGCACCCGCTGGCCCTGGCCGAAATCGCTGTGACCGAACCGCTGCCCGGCCGCCAGTATCTTCGGGATGATCTGGCTGAGCCCGCCGGTGCAGAGATAAAAATTGATAAACCCCGGGCCGGCGATGGCAATTTTTTCAATCAACGCATGCGGGGCGAGCGCCTTGCTGATCTGCTCCGCCAGCTGCCTCGGCGCAAGTTGAAATGCCCTGGCATTGACCAGGGCCACATTCGAGGCAAAATCGCCATGTCGGCTGTCACGGGTGGGCATGACCTGTATGTCGGCTGGTCGCCCAAGCCTGACGCCGAGCTTCTCAGCGGTTGCCTGTAGCGCCTCATGCAAGAGGGCGTGTATGTGTTCTTTCATGGCCTGGGGCGTGCGGTATTGACAGATTATACGGACGATTGTGCGGGCTGATTGTACCCGAACTGGCATTTATTTCAGCGCAGGCATCACAGCATATCCTGAGGGTCAATATCCAGCGACCAGCGAACCCGCTGTGCCGGGGCTGAGTTTTCAAGCCGGACCAGCCAGTCCGCCAGCACCGACTTAAAGACCGCCCGGTTGTGAGTCTGTAACACGAGCTGGTAGCGGTAGCGCCCCTGTTTTTTCTCTATCGGTGCAGCATAGGGCCCGGATAGCTGTATCGTGGCCTGCTGTTCGCCCAGGCTGCGGCAGGCGAAATCAAGAAACCTGACCGCCAGTTGTTTATCTTTGGCCTCAGCCCGTAACAGGGCAATAAAGCTGTAGGGCGGCAGCAGGGCCTGTTCTCGTTCGGCCAGCAGGGACTGGGCAAAATGCGAGTAGCCTTTATGCACCAGCGCTTGCAGCAACGGATGATTCGGATAGTGCGTTTGTATGTAGACTGTGCCTTTCGTCTCCGCCCGCCCCGCCCGCCCGCTGACCTGAATGATCAACTGTGCCATCCGCTCGGTGGCGCGAAAGTCGGCGCTCAATAAACCGCTGTCCGCATCAATGATCCCGACCAGCGTAACATTGGGAAAGTGATGACCCTTGGCGAGCATCTGTGTGCCTATCAGGATCTGTGCCTGGCCGGAGGTAATCGCTTGCAGCATGGCATCCATGCTGCCGCATCGGCGCGTGCTGTCTTTGTCTATACGCAGGATGTTGGCCTCCGGGAAATGTTCGCTGATGGTCTGGCTGATACGTTGTGTGCCATGGCCGACTTTTATCAGGTTCATGCCGCCGCACTCTCTGCACTTATCGGGCAGCGCCTGCTGTTTATCACAATGATGGCAGACCAGCTTTTGCTTTTCCTTATGCCAGGTCATGTTGATAGAGCAGCGTTCACAGCCGCACAGCCAGCCACAGTGGTGACAGAGTATCGCCGGTGAGTGGCCACGCCGGTTCAGGAACAGCAGCGTTTGCTGGCCGTTTATGAGGTTCGCCTTGATCGCCTGCAACAGGGAGGTTGAGAAGGCGCCGGTGATCTGCTGGTTCTGCAGGTTGACCAGCCTGATCTCAGGTGTACTTGAGGTGCCGACACGTTGCGGCAGGCAGGAGGTCTTGAATTTGCCTGTCTGAACATTATGGATGCTTTCCAGTGACGGGGTGGCCGAGCCCAGCACGACCGGCACCCCCGCCATTTGCGCCCGCATGATGGCCACATCGCGTGCCGAATAGCGAAAACCCTCTTCCTGTTTGTAGGAGCTGTCATGTTCCTCATCGATGATAAACACCCCTGGATTTTTTAAGGGCGTCCAGACGGCCGAGCGCGTACCGATGATCACCTGTGCCTCGCCCTGACGTGCCGCCAGCCAGTTGTGCAGTCTTGCCGTTCTGCCCAGGCCGGAGTGCATTGACGTGATGCTGACGGGCAGGCGGGCTTGCAGCCGCTCCAGGAATTGCGGCGTCAGGCTGATTTCCGGCACCAGCACCAGCGCCTGTTTGCCCCTTGCGATGACCTTGCGGATGGCCTCAATATAGACCTCTGTCTTGCCGCTGCCCGTGATGCCCTGCAATAATCTGGCATGATAGCGGCTCATCTCTTGGGTGATGCTCTTAACGGCGGCAGACTGGTCCGGGTTAAGCGTTACCGGTGGCGGCTGATGACCGTTCGTGTCGCGGCCAGGCGGCACTTTTTTAATCAGCCGCTTCTTGAGCAGGGCCAGCAGGGGTTGGTGAATGTTGCCGTGCTGGTGGCTCAATTCAGCCTGGCTGATCCCTTTCGGCCTATCGATGATGCTGTTAAACACCTGGCGCTGCTTTGGGGCGCGCTGCAAAGATGCAAGCGCTGTTTGTCTGTCGGTGGTGCTGACATAGACAGAGTCGCTTTTTCTCTCGGCTGGCTTGCCTTGGCGCAGCAGGCCCGGCAAGGCGGCAAATACCACCTCGCCAACCGGGTGCTGGTAGTATTGGCTGGCCCACAGCAAAAGCTCAAGCTGCTGCTTGTCAAACAGGGGCGCCGGATCGATGACGGTGTTGATGCTTTTCAGCCGGTTACGGGGCACGGCGGTTTTCTGTGTCAGGGCGAGCAGCAGGCCGACCTGCTGTTGGCGTTT
This sequence comes from Gammaproteobacteria bacterium, assembly GCA_963422205.2. Taxonomy (GTDB): domain Bacteria; phylum Pseudomonadota; class Gammaproteobacteria; order Eutrophobiales; family Eutrophobiaceae; genus CAXMWX01. Next base: position 293,640 of record CAXMWX010000009.1, read on the forward strand.
GCCAAAGGGGACCGAGAGACGCATTCCCGGTGACAGCGGCATGGACGTAAATTGCGGGCCGGGAAGGTAATCAAACTGCCGCCGTAATGGCACCGGAATGGCAACGTGCAAAATGGTGTCCGGCATAAGGCTCAAGCCGTTGTGATGGGCATCTTGTCAGCCTGTTCAATCGGCGGCTGGTCAGGCAGCGTGACTATCGGGTGGGGATAAGCCCAGTAGATATAAGCCATCAGTTAGTGCTTTTTCGGCGTGATGCTGTCAGCCGATCAGAACTGAAATGCCGGTGTGGATAGCTTTTCACAGGCGGGTAGACTCGCCAACTGATCCGGTTTGAATACTTCAAATTTCGCCCCGGGATAATTGGTGCTGGCCTTGCAGCCGGACTTCGGATCAATGCGTACATTCAGCAGGCCAACCGGTCGTTCCATCACGGCCTCTGGCGTATCGTCCAGGGCGATTTGCATGTACTCCGTCCACATGGGTAGCGCCGCCTTGCCGCCGACCTCGCCCCGGCCCAATGGCAGAAACTTATCAAAACCCACCCAGGCAACGGCGACCAGCTCGCTGTTAAAACCGGCAAACCAGGCATCATGCTGATCGTTAGTCGTGCCGGTCTTGCCCGCCAGATCGTTACGTTTCAGCCTGGCATAGGCCGCCCTGCCGGTGCCGCTTCTGACAACATCTTTTAGCAATGAGTGCATTATCCAGATCGTCCGTGCATCCACCACCCGCCGGGCATGAGATGGCTGAACCGGCCCGGTTGCTGTGGCCGTTGTGTCAGTGGTTGCCTCAACAGGCGTCTCAACGGTCATATCGGTAGCACCATCAACAGGCGTCTCAACGGTCATATCGGCCTCGGCGGCCTCCTCACATGCCGGGCAGACTGCCTCGGGCTGTGCCTTGAAGACCGCATTGCCCTGATGGTCGATAATTTGTTCGATAAAATACGGGTTGACTGCATAGCCGCCATTGGCCAGGACGGCATAGCCACGGGCTAACTGCCACGGCGTCACCTCCCCGCTGCCCAGTGCCAGTGATAAATTCTGCGGCAGCCGACCCCTCTGAAAGCCATATTTTTCAATATGCTCCAGCGCCTTTTGGATCCCAAGCTGATCGAGCAGGCGGATGGAGACCAGGTTGCGTGATTTACGCAGGGCTTCTCGTAACAATGTCGGCCCGAAGGACTTGCCGCTGTAATTCTTTGGCCGCCATTTCTGGCCGATTCCCGGATCGTTAAATACGACCGGGGCATCGTTGATGATGCTGGCGGCAGAGAAGCCATTGTCCAGGGCAGCAGAATAGATGAATGGCTTGAAACTCGATCCCGGCTGGCGTTTGGCCTGCACGATGCGATTAAATTTACTGCGATAAAAATCAAACCCGCCCACCAGGGCCAGGGTTGCCCCGGTATTCGGATCAAGTGACACCAGCCCGCCTTCCACCTGGGGCAGTTGCGACAGTAACCAGTTGCCTGCATCGTCCTCTGTCACTCGGATAATATCGCCGATCTTAACCACATCGGCGGCGGTTGCAGGGGCCGGGCCGCGGCGGTTCTCATCAATATAGCGGCGCGCCCAGCGTAGCCCCGACCATTCAATGGCAACGCTGCCTATCCCGGCCAGGTAAGCGGATGCGGCCTGTGCATTTACCTGTGTAACCACTGCCGGATACAGCGGCCCGATAGATGAGTAAGGCTGAAGCCATGCCGCCCAATCGGCTTCTGTGCTGGCCCTATCCAGTGCATGGTGCTGTTCAGCCCCGCGGTAGCCATGCCGCTTATCATACGCCAGCAGGGCACTTCGCAGGGCGTGATTAGCGGCCTGCTGGTGCGTGTCTCTGAGGGTGGTGGTGACGAGATACCCATCGGTATACGCCTTGTCGCCGTATTGTTCGGTTAATTGCTTGCGTACCATCTCGGCCACATAGGGGGCTTCAAGCTCAACATGCGGGCCGTGTAATGAGGCACTCAGCGGCGCCTGCAAGGCGGTCTCATAATCCTGCGGGCTGATAAAGCCGGCCTTTAACATACGGCCTAACACATAGGTACGCCTTTGCTTAGCCGCCTCCGGGTTGGTCACCGGGTTAGTCCTGGAGGGCGCCTTGGGCAGCCCGGCTATCATGGCGTATTGTGCCAGGTTCAGATCGGTGATGGCGGTGCCGTAGTAAACCTGTGCGGCTGCACCGATGCCATAAGCGCGCTGGCCAAGGTAGATCTTGTTCAGGTACAACTCCAGAATCTGATCCTTCTGTAGCTGGCTTTCAATTTTAAGCGCTAGGAAGATCTCATTCAGCTTGCGTAGATACGACTTCTCCCGACTGAGAAAAAAATTACGTGCCACCTGCATGGTGATCGTGCTGCCGCCCTGTTTTTTCTCGCCGGTTATCAGCAGGCTGATGGTCGCCCGCATCAATCCTCGCCAGTCCACGCCCGGGTGGGCATAAAAACGTTCATCCTCGGCGGCAATAAAGGCGTCAATCAACCGCTGTGGTGTGTCTTTTATGGCCACCGGAATACGTTTTTTCTCGCCATATTCAGCGATCAGCGAGCGGTTATCCTGGCTGTAAATTCGCAGCGGAATCTGCATGCGAACATCCAGCAGGCTGTCGATGGCCGGGAGTTTGGGAACGATATACAGCGTAACGGCGGCCAGCATTATCGTGCCCAAAGCGCACAGGATGATCAGATTTTTAAGCAGAAATCTCAACATGTTGTGTAGTGTAATCCAAATTAATCCAACATCTATTGTTTTGTTACAAACGGCAAAACCTAAGCTGATTGCCCGGCAAAGTTGAAAACCGGCTTGTTTTTATATTTGTTGTTGACTAAGGTTGCGAATAAAAGTTAATGTAGTAATATATAAAGAATACATAACTTGCCATAGTAAAAGGAAAAAACAGTGTTGCCTTTTAAGAAAAAGACTGTCCCTGTGGTTGGTATCGACATTAGCGTAACGGCAATTAAGTTGCTTGAACTCAGTCTTGGCGGCAGTGGCTATCGGGTCGAAAGCTATGCGGTTGAGCCGTTGCCGGCCAATGCGGTCACCGATAAAAACATCACCGATATCGATGCCGTGGGCGAGGCGATTGGCCGTGCGGTGAAAAAGTCCGGCACCAAGCTCAAGACTGCCGCGGCGGCTGTGGCCGGCTCGGCGGTGATTACCAAGGTCATTGAGATGCCGGCCGGTCTGTCTGATCATGACATGGAAAGCCAGATTGAGGTGGAAGCAGATCAATACATACCCTTTCCGCTGGAAGAGGTTGTGTTGGACTTTGAAGTGCTGGGCGAGCGAGATGACAACCCGGACCGGGTTGATGTGTTGCTGGCCGCTTCACGCACTGAAAATGTGGATGATAAAGTCGCTTCGCTGGAATTGGGCGGGTTACAGGCGAAGATCATTGATGTTGAGGCCTTTGCGCTGGAGAACTCTATCAACATGATCGCCGATGACAGCCTGGGCGGTGCTTATGAGCAGGTCATCGCGGTGGTGGATGTCGGCTCGGCGGTGACCACATTCAGCGTCCTGGACAAGGGCCAGATAGTCTATTCAAGAGAGCAGCAGTTCGGTGGTGCCCAGCTAACCGAAGACATACAGCGCAAGTATGGCCTGTCATACGAAGAGGCGGGCATTGCCAAGAAGCAGGGCGGCCTGCCGGATAATTATGAATCCGAAGTGCTGGAGCCATTCAAGGACAATATGGCACAGCAGATCAGCCGTGCACAGCAGTTCTTTTTCTCATCGAGTTCCATCACCAGCATTGATCATCTGATCGTGGCCGGCGGTTGTGCTTCCATAGATGGCATCAGCGGGCTGATTGAATCCAAGGCAGGCATCCCAACCTCCATCGCCAATCCGTTTGCCTATATGTCTGTCGCTTCCCGGGTCTCTTCCAACACGCTGGCCAATGATGCCCCGGCACTGCTGGTCTCCTGCGGTCTGGCATTAAGGAGTTTTCTCTAATGCCTACCATTAACTTACTGCCCTGGCGCGAAGCCGAAAGAAAACAAAAAACCCAGGAGTTTATGGTGCTGCTTGGCCTGTTTGCTGCGGTCGGCATCGCCATCTTCGGTCTGGTACACATGTTCAATGTGCAGTTGATAGACAACCAGAAAGAGCGCAACCAGTTTCTGCAAGATAAGATCGCCCAGCAGGACAAGAAGATTGAAGAGATCAAAGAGCTGGAGAAAAAACGCCAGCGCCTGCTGGATCGAATCCAGGCGATTGAACAGCTACAGGGTAATCGCCCGTTGATTGTGCGTTTTTTTGATGAACTCATCACCAGCCTGCCCGAGGGCGTCAGCATCACGGCAATCACGCAAAAGGGGCAAAATGTCACCATTAATGGCCAGGCACAGTCCAATGCCAGGGTTTCGTCTTTCCTGAGAAATCTGGAATCCTCGGCCTGGCTGGAAAGCCCCAAGCTGGATGTTATTGAAGCCTTTGATGAGAGCGGCTTGCGGGTGAGCAATTTCACCATGCAGTTTAAACAAGTCATACCAAGTGATAACGAAGAGGAAGAGGACGAAGCATGAGTCTTGCAGACGATCTGAAAAATCTGGACCCGAATAATCCCGGGTTATGGCCGGCACCTGTTCAACTGGCAGTGTGCGTTCTGGTTGTGGTGGTTATCCTGGCCGGGGGGTATTTTCTGCACTTCAAAAATCAGCGTATCACGCTGGGGCAACAGGAGCAGCAAGAGGTTTCGCTGAAAGCCGAATTTGAGAAAAAACATAAAAAAGTGGCAAACCTTGAAGCACTGAAAGAGCAGTTGGCCGAAATGGAACAGTCGTTCGGCGATATGTTGAGGCAGTTACCCAACAAGACCGAGATCGCCGGTTTGATTGTTGATATCTCCCAGACCGGGCTAGCGGCGGGCCTGGAATTTGATCTGTTTAAACCCGGGGCAGAGATACAAAAAGAATTCTATTCAGAATTGCCTATTAAGTTAAAAGTCAGCGGCACCTATCACCAGTTGGGCGAGTTTGTCAGTGGCGTGGCATCACTGCCTCGAATCGTGACCACGCATGACATGAAGATCACCGGCAAGGGCACAGACTTGACTGCCGAAGCAACGGCCAAGACCTACCGTGCCAAAGAAGAACAGGAAGATTCGTGATGTTTGCAAAGATTTCAGACAGCCATCGACAGGAAACACATTACCTTAAACCGGTGTTGGCCCTGGTGTTTGTCATCAGCCTGGGCGGTTGCGGGTCGGGTCAGTTCGATGATCTGGAAGAATGGACACAACAGGTCTCCGCCCGCAAAAGCGGTCGGGTTGAGCCGCTGCCGGAGGTCAAGCCCTATGTGGCTTATACCTATCAAGGTGCCCAGGCGGGCGCCAGAGATCCCTTCCAGCCATTTTTTGTACAGCGGGAGGCAGAGCAGACAGATGCGGCTGATACCGGCTTAACCGAAGAGATGGAGAGGGAGTTGGTAAGCAGGAATCGTGAAGAGTTGGAGCGGTTTGAACTGGACAGTTTACGGATGGTAGGGACATTACAGAATGCCGATAATAACTGGGCAATCATTTCTGATCCGGATGGAGTAGTACATCGTGTTACCGTGGGTAATTATATTGGTCGTAATATAGGCAAGATAATTAACATTTACGAAAACAAGGTTGAAGTAAGAGAGATCGTCAAGAACAGCAATAATCGTTGGGAAGAACGTCAGGCTGCTCTTGCGCTTGTTGAAGAATAGACAAACGAGGTATACCAATGCTTAATTTTTGTAAACATTTTTGCAATATACGCAATATAACTGGGATGAGGTCTACAGGCGCCCCGAGTAAATCCACGGTGAGTAAATCCACGATGAATAAATCCAGCGCGGCATTCCTGGTCACCCTGCTGGTGCTTGCTGCACAAACGCCTGTCATGGCGGCCACCCTGGATGACATCAGCTTCTCATCCCTGCCCGGCGATCGGGTGCAACTGGTGATGACATTCTCTGAGCCCTTGCAGGAAGAGCCGGTCAATTTCATGATTGACAATCCGGCGAGGATAGCTGTCGATCTGCCCGATATTGGCCTGAACCTGGAAGAGAAAAGCCAGGCCATAGGCATTGGTGCGGTACACAGCGTGGCCGCTGTCGAGGCGGCGGGCCGTACCCGTGTCGTTATCAATATGGTCAGTTCGGTTGCCTATGACATGGCTATGGACGGTGATCGATTATTGATGACCCTGGGCTCAGAGGACATCGCCACAGCCATCTCGCCCGGGCCCAGCACTTCGGCCTATACCTCATCAGCCAGCCAGGCCACAGGTTCCGGTGCGGCGATAGAGAACATTGATTTTCGGCGTGGCGATTCCGGTGAGGGCCGGATCATCGTCACCCTGTCAGATCCTTCCGTGCCGGTTAATCTTGGCAGCGAAGGCGGCCAGATCGTGGTGGATTTTATGTCCGCCGCCCTGCCTGGCGATCTGGATCGGCGGCTGGATGTGGTTGACTTTGCAACGCCGGTTAAAGAGATCGACACCTCGGCCATCGCCAGCGGTGCCCGCATGGTTATCTCAACGGTCAGCGATCAGTATGATCACTTGGCTTATCAGACTGAAAATATTTTTACCGTTGAGGTCAGGGCTTTGACCACCGAAGAGAAAGAAGAACAGGAAAAGGAGAAGTTCGGCTACACCGGGGAACGGCTATCGCTTAACTTCCAGAGCATTGAAGTGCGCGCCGTGTTGCAGCTAATCGCCGATTTTAACGGCTTTAACCTGGTGACCAGTGACACGGTGGGCGGCAACCTCACCCTGCGTTTAAAGAACGTGCCCTGGGATCAGGCGCTGGATATCATCTTAAAAGCCAAGGGCCTGGGCGTACGCCAGGAAGGCAATGTGATGACGGTAGCCCCGGCCGAGGAGATTGCTGCCCGGGAGAAGCTGGAACTGGAATCACAAAAACAGGTTGAGGAGCTGGCGCCGCTGCGTACCGAATTTATCCAGATCAACTATGCCAAGGCCAGTGAGTTGGCGGCGCTGATTCAGGAAGGCGACTCCAGCCTCTTGTCAGAGCGGGGCAATGTCTCCATTGATGAGCGCACCAATACCCTGATCGTGCAGGATGTAGCCTCCAGCCTGGAAGCCATACGCAGCCTGATCGTCAAGCTGGATATCCAGGTGCGCCAGGTGATGATCGAGGCCCGCATCGTCAATGCTGATGAGAGCTTCACGAAAGATCTGGGCGTGCAGTTCGGGTATTCGAAAAGTTCGAATGCCTTAAGCGGAACGAATTTGTCTGCCAGAGGGGGTGGGGTCTTGCCGGGCGGTGTGGTTATCGGCGATGGGAATGCTGAAAATATTACTGGCATTAATGCCGGTGATGATGCAGATGGCCTGCTGGTCAACCTGCCGGTGCCGGGCGCCACCTCGGCTGCCGGTCTGGTGGTTGGCAAGATCGGCTCGTATCTGTTGCAGTTGGAGTTATCCGCTTTGCTGGCCGAGGGGCGTGGCGAGGATATCTCCAGCCCACGGGTGATCACGGCCAACCAGCGAGAGGCGGTGATTGAGTCCGGCGTGGAAATTCCCTTCCAGGAGGCCTCGTCCAGCGGGGCGACTTCGGTGGCCTTCAAAAAAGCGGTGCTGGCTCTGAGGGTCACGCCACAGATCACCCCGGATGATCGGGTGTTGCTGGATTTACAGGTCAGCCAGAACACCCGTGGCTCGCCGGATGTGCTGGGTGTGCCGCCGATCAATACCCGTAATGTGGTCACGCAGGTGTTGGTGGATGATGGCGAGACCGTTGTGCTAGGTGGGATCTATAACCAGGTCGATCGTGACTCGATTGACAAGACACCGTTCTTCGGCGACTTGCCCTACCTTGGCTTTCTGTTCAAGAAAAAGCGTACCGAGAAATCCAAGACAGAACTGCTGATCTTTGTCACCCCAAAGATTCTCAAAGAAGAATTAAGCCTGTAAATCATCACTGTTCACACCGGCTGGCTGGTAGAAAGATTTCTCTGCCAGCTGGCCTCATCGCCAGCAGCGGCTTTCGCTTTCATGTATGACAAGATCGATGGCATGGGTTTGCATGCGGCATATTAACAATATTTATCTGGTGGGGCCGATGGGGGTGGGCAAGACAACGATTGGCAAACACCTGGCAAAGAAGCTGCGTAAGGGATTCATGGATTCTGACAGGGAAATAGAAAAACGCACCGGTGTGACGATCAGCACCATCTTTGATATTGAAGGCGAAGCGGGCTTCAGGAAACGGGAGACAAACATGCTGGCCGAGCTTGCAGCGCATGATGATATCGTCCTGGCGACCGGTGGCGGTGTTGTCTTGAGTGAGCGTAACCGGCAGTTGTTATCTGCACACGGTTATATCATTTATCTTAAAGGTGATGCCGATAATCTGTGGCAGAGAGCCGCAAGACACAAGCACAGGCGACCCTTGTTAAATACAGATGAGCCAAAAAAGCGCTTGCAAGCATTGCTCAGAACACGGGCCCCGCTCTATAAACAGCTTGCTGACATGATTGTCAGCACAGATGACAGACCCATCCATAAAGTGATCAATGAGATAAGCAACAAGCTGCACAGTTTATGAAAGCGCTGCATGTTGATCTGGCCGAGCGGAGTTATCCCATCTATATCGGCAAGGGTTTGCTGGCTGACTGTCAGCGGTTGCTGGCAGATAAGCTAAATACCCAGGTGATGATTATCAGCAACACGACCATCGCCCCGCTGTATTTGGATCAACTCAAACAGGCTCTGTCTGGCTATCACCTGCATAGCTTCATCATCGCCGATGGCGAAAAATACAAGACAGTTGACACCTACACAGACATCATCACTGAACTGCTGCACCGACGGCTGCATCGCCAATGTACCCTGATCGCCCTGGGGGGTGGGGTGGTGGGCGACATCAGCGGTTTTGTTGCTGCAACCTACCAACGGGGGGTGGGTTATATCCAGGTGCCGACCACGCTGCTGGCACAGGTCGACTCCTCGGTCGGCGGCAAGACGGCGGTCAATCATGCCCTGGGAAAAAATATGATCGGCGCCTTCTACCAACCCCAGGCCGTGCTGGCTGATATCGGGGTGCTGGATACCTTGCCGGGGCGTGAGTTCAATGCAGGCTTGGCGGAAGTTATTAAATATGGCTGCATTAATGATGCGGATTTTTTTGCCTGGCTGATGGACAATGTGGCGGCTATGCAGCAGGGCGAGCCGGAGGCAATCGCCGTTGCCGTAGAGCGCTCATGCCGTAACAAGGCTGAGGTGGTCGCACAGGATGAGACTGAACGTGGCGTGAGGGCGATCCTGAATCTGGGTCATACCTTCGGCCATGCGATTGAGACGGCACAGGCATATCAGGATTGCCTGCATGGTGAGGCGGTGGCGATTGGCATGGCGATGGCGGCTGATCTGTCGGTGCGTGTCGGGCGGCTGGCAGAGGCTGACAAGGAGCGCATCCATCAGCTGTTGCGGCTGGCCGGGCTGCCGGTACAATTACCATGCAACGTGACTGCCGCAACGCTTGGAAGCCACATGGCTATGGACAAAAAAGTCAAAGATGGCCGGTTAAATCTGGTGTTGCTGGATGCGATCGGCCATGCTGTGGTGACGGCGGACGTTGCCGAGTCTCAACTGATGGCCACCATCAACGCCTTTATGCCATCACGGGCATCGGCATAATGGCAGAGCTGGCCCCCTATGCCGCCCATGCCGCCTTATCCAAAGGCCGCCTCTTTGTCGAACCAGCACCCAGCTTGCGCGATCATTTTCAACGTGATCGTGATCGGATCATCCACTCCTCCGCCTTTCGTCGGCTGGAGTATAAAACCCAGGTGTTCGTGAATCATGAGGGTGATATGTTTCGCACCCGGCTCACGCACTCCATCGAGGTCGCGCAAATCGGTCGGACAATGGCGCGCGCCCTGCGGCTGAATGAAGACCTGACCGAGGCAATCTGTCTGGCGCATGATTTGGGTCATACTCCGTTCGGTCATGCCGGGCAGCATTCCCTGAACAACTGCATGGGTGATTATGGCGGGTTTGAGCATAATTTGCAGTCTTTGCGGGTGGTCGACCGGCTGGAAGAGAAATATGCGGCATTTCCCGGCCTGAACTTAACCTATGAGACCCGCGAGGGCATTTTGAAGCATTGCCCCGAAGACAAGGCGCGGGAAATCGGCGCACTCGGCGAGCGTTTTTTACGTGGCACACAGCCGTCTCTGGAGGCCCAGCTCGCCAACCTGGCCGATGAGATCGCCTACAACACCCATGATGTGGATGATGGCATACGTGCCGGGATGCTGACGATTGAGCAGTTGTGCGAGTGTGCCCTGATCGCCGAGCATTACGATGCGGTGTGCGGGCAATGGCAGCAGCTATCGCCACCGCGCCTGCGCCACGAAATTATCCGCCGCCTGATCAATGCCCTGGTAGAAGACCTGGTATCCACCACTCAACACAGCATAGAGGCGCTGGCGCCGGGCAGCATTAAGGCCATTCGTAACACAACGACAGCGCTGATCGCCCTGAGTGATCACATGCAGACCAGGCATCAGCAGTTGAAACGTTTTCTCATGCAGCACCTGTATCGGCATGAGCGGGTGATGGAGATGGCCAATCATGCGATGACCATCGTCACGTCTTTGTTTGATGCGTACATGAACGACAGTACCTTGTTGCCAGAGGAATTTAAGCAGAAGATAAGACAGGCGGATGAAGCCCACAAACCCCGTGTGATCGCCGATTATATTGCCGGCATGACCGATCGGTTTGCGATAGCAGAGCAGCAGCGCATCCTGCATTAGCCGTTCATCGTCAGCCCTTATCGTTAAGATTGAGCCGGGCTGACCGGTCAAGCAAAAGAGTCCCCCCGATATGCCGCACCCCCCAGGATAAGATAAGGATACAATCGCTGCGCTCAGGGCGTCGCCCTGCCATAGCATCAAGACACCGGCCAGTGCGGCATGTCTGCCCCGGCGGCGGCGTATCTGTCAGGGAAATCGCCAGAAACCTCATACAGCAACAGCCCGCCACGCCGCTTTTTGGACATATCATATCTGCTTAATATCGCTTTAATGTGCTTAAAAGCAGTAAAATTCTCCTAACTTTCTTTAACATGACTCATGGAATATTTCCGCTGTGGTGACATCAATACCCTGCTTGATTATAATCACTGCCCTTTTGTTTTACGTGCATGGCTGGAAGAGAATGCTGGCACCTGCACGTTCACTAACGAATGATGGCTGGCCTTGAGATGACCAGCGCATAAATTACGCAGAGTCTATGATAAAAAATAAAAAAAATGACCGGCAGTTCCCGCCGGTCCGAAATCCTGATAAGAGGCTTAATCCTGATAAAGGGCTGTATGATTCGGCCTATGAGCACGATGCCTGTGGTGTCGGCTTTGTTGTCGACATGCAGGGGCGAAAATCGCACAAGATCGTTGCCGATGCCATCACCATATTGCAGAACCTGCTGCATCGGGGCGCCTGTGGTTGTGAAGAGAATACCGGTGATGGTGTCGGCATCCTGTTACAGAAACCGGATAAATTTTTCCGTCGGGTGTGTGCAGAGCATGGCATCAACCTGCCTGCCGATGCCGATTATGGCACTGGCCTGGTTTTTCTGCCGCACAACAGCGAGCAGGCCCGGCAATGCCAGGACATCGTTGCACGCATTGTTCACGAGGAGGGCCAGCAGTTGCTGGGCTGGCGTGCTGTGCCGACCGATGATGCGTTGCTTGGCCCGACGGCCCTGGCGAGTGAGCCGGCGTTCAGCCAGGTCTTTATCGGGCGGGCGCCTGCGCTGGGCAGTGCCGCCTTTGAGCGCAAGCTCTATGTGATCAGAAAACGAGTGGAACATGCCATCGGCGAATCGGCGATGAGTGAGCGCGCCCTGTTTTATATCCCCTCATTATCGGCGCGCACCTTCATCTACAAAGGCATGCTCACTGGCACACAGCTGGAGCCGATGTTCCCCGACATCACCGACCCGGATGTGGAGTCGGCCATGGCGCTGGTGCATCAGCGCTTCTCCACCAACACTTTTCCCTCCTGGGAGCTGGCGCAACCGTTTCGCTATCTCGCCCATAACGGCGAGATCAACACCGTCCGGGGCAATGCCAACTGGATGCTGGCGCGCCAGGCCCTGTGCCAGTCAGCCGAATTGGGTGAAGATTTGCAGAAAATTCTGCCCATCGTGATTGAGGGCGGCAGCGATTCGGCCACCTTCGATAATGTGTTTGAATTTCTGCACATGGCCGGCAGACCGCTGGCGCATGTCATGATGATGATGATCCCGGAGGCCTGGAGCGGCCATGAGAGCATGGATGAGCGGCGCCAGGCATTTTATGAATACCACGCCTGCCTGATGGAACCCTGGGACGGACCGGCATCCATGGCCTTCACGGATGGGGAAGTGATCGGCGCCGTGCTAGACCGGAACGGCCTGCGGCCCTCGCGTTATTACGTCACTCATGATGATATCGTGATCATGGCCTCTGAGGTCGGCGTGCTGGAAGTCCCGCCGGAGCAGGTCAAGCGCAAGGGACGCCTGCACCCTGGCCGTATCTTTCTGGTGGATACCCGGGCCGGCCGCATCATTGATGATGCTGAACTCAAGGCCGAGTTTATCAACGCACACCCCTATGGCACCTGGCTGCGGAAAAACCTCATGCCGATTGAAAACCTGCCTAACCCCAGGAGCATCCACGGCACCGACCCCGAGACCCTGCTGCAAAGGCAGCAGGTATTCGGTTATACCCATGAGGATCTGCGGGTGCTGGTGGCGCCGATGGCGGCGAGCGGCCAGGAGCCCATTGGTTCTATGGGTACCGATGCGGCGCTGGCGGTGTTATCCAATCGCCCGCGGCTGTTATACGATTATTTCAAGCAGTTATTTGCCCAGGTGACCAACCCGCCGCTGGATGGAATCCGCGAGGAATTGGTCACCCAGGTGGCCAGCACGATCGGCCCGGAAGGCAATCTGCTGGCCCCTGCCGCTGAGAATTGCCAGCGCATTCGCCTGCACTCGCCTGTGCTGACCAATGCCGAGTTAGCCCGGATTCAGGACATGAGTCTGGCCGGATTTACCTCCCGGGTGATCCCGATTCTCTATCCGGTGGCGGCGGGTGCGGCCGGGCTTGCCAGGGCGCTGGATGAGGTGTGCGCCGAGGCTGATGCGGCGATCAATGAGGGGGCAGGTTATATTATTTTGTCTGATCGTGGCGTGGATGCCCAGCGGGCGCCGATTCCCGCCCTGCTGGCGACCGCTGCTGTGCATCATCATCTGATTCGGGGCGGCAGGCGCATGCGTACTGGCTTGTTGCTGGAGTCTGGCGAGCCCAGAGAGGTGCATCATTTCGCCGTGTTGATTGGCTACGGCGTTGAAGCCGTGAACCCGTACCTGGCCTTTGAGTCGATCAGCGCCTTGATCGGGGCTGGCTTTGTGCCTGAGATGGCCTTTGATAACGCCGTGCAAAACTATATCAAGGCGGTGAACAAGGGGCTGATAAAGACCATGTCGAAGATGGGGATCTCCACGGTACAGTCTTACCGTGGCGCACAGATCTTCGAAGCGGTTGGTTTGGACAAGACGTTTATTGATACCTATTTTACCTGGACGGCTTCACGCATCGGCGGGATTGATCTCAATGTGATTGCCGCAGAGGCGAGCGGGCGTCATCACCAGGGATTTCCGAGGCGCAAGGTAAAACCGGCTGATCTCAACTGGGGCGGTGAGTATCAATGGCGGCGCGATGGTGAGTATCATTTATTTAACCCGGAGACCGTGTTCAAGCTGCAACATGCGACCCGCTCCGGGCAGTACCGGATTTTCAAGGAATACACCCGCCTGGTGGATGAGCAGAGCGAGCATCTGGCCACCTTGCGCGGTTTACTGGCCTTACAAACGCTGGCCGAGCCGATAGCGCTGGATGAGGTGGAGTCGGCAGCCAGCATCATGCGGCGATTCTCCACCGGCGCCATGTCTTATGGTTCGATCAGCAAGGAGGCGCACGAGACCCTGGCGATTGCCATGAATCGCATTGGCGGTAAATCCAATACCGGCGAGGGCGGCGAGGATGCAGAGCGGTTTACCCCGGATGCGAATGGTGACTTGCGGCGCAGCGCAATCAAGCAGGTGGCCTCCGGTCGCTTTGGCGTGACCAGCGATTATCTGGTCAATGCCGATGACTTGCAGATCAAGATGGCCCAGGGTGCCAAGCCGGGCGAGGGCGGACAGTTACCGGGCGCCAAGGTCTATCCCTGGATTGCCGAGGTGCGCCATGCCACGCCCTGGGTGGGGTTGATCTCCCCGCCGCCACACCATGATATCTACTCGATCGAAGACCTCGCGCAGTTGATCCACGATTTGAAGAACGCCAACCCCAGGGCGCGGGTGCACGTGAAGCTGGTGGCCGAGGTGGGCGTTGGCACGGTGGCGGCGGGCGTGGCCAAGGCACATTCGGATGTGGTGTTAATCTCCGGCTATGATGGCGGCACGGGTGCATCGCCCCTGAGTTCGTTAAAACATGCCGGCCTGCCGTGGGAGCTGGGGCTGGCTGAAACCCAGCAGGTGCTGGTGCGAAACAAACTGCGTGATCGTATCATCGTACAGACCGATGGGCAGTTGAAGACCGGGCGCGATGTGGTGATCGCCGCCCTGCTGGGGGCTGAGGAATTTGGTTTCTCTACAGCGCCGCTGGTGGTCAGCGGGTGTATCATGATGCGAGTCTGTCATTTGAATACCTGCCCCGTTGGTGTGGCGACCCAGGATGAGCGCCTGCGGGAGAAATTCGCCGGCAAGCCGGAGTTTGTGGAAAACTTTTTTCGCTTTATCGCCGAGGAGGTGCGCGAGTATATGGCTGACTTGGGCTTTCGCACAGTTGATGAGATGGTGGGGCGTGTGGACAGGCTCAATACAAAAACAGCCATCGATCACTGGAAGGCAGGCGGGCTGGATTTGTCCAATATATTGTACCAGCCCGAGGCCGGGGCGGAAGTCGGTATTCACTGCACCAGGGCGCAGGATCATGGCCTGGAAAAATCGCTGGATGTGACCACGCTGGTGCCGCTGTGCCAGTATGCACTGGAGGCAAAAAAGCAGGCGGACATCATCCTGCCGATTAAAAACACGCACCGTTCAGTCGGCACGATACTGGGGTATGAGATCACCCGGCGCTATGGCAGCGAGGGCCTGCCGGAGGACACGGTGAACATTCATTTCAATGGCTCTGCCGGTATGAGTTTTGGTGCGTTTGTGCCGAAAGGCGTGACCATGACGCTGGAAGGTGATGCCAATGATTATATTGGCAAGGGGCTGTCCGGCGGCAAGATCATCGTCTATCCTCCTCGTGCTTCCACCTTCGTGGCCGAGGAGAATATTCTGGTGGGCAATGTGGTGTTATACGGTGCCACCTCGGGCGAGGCGTTTTTTCGCGGCATCGCCGGCGAGCGCTTTTGTGTGCGGAACAGCGGCGTGCGGGCAGTTGTTGAAGGCGTGGGTGATCATGGTTGCGAGTACATGACCGGTGGGCGGGTGATCATCATCGGCAAGACGGGCAGAAACTTTGCCGCCGGTATGTCGGGTGGTATTGCTTATGTGCTGGATGAGCAGGCTGACTTTGCGATCAACTGCAACACGGAGATGGTCACCCTTGACAGCTTGGCCGAGGAGGATGAGGTGTTGGTAGAAGCCATGCTGAGAAAACATCTGCACTACACACAAAGCGCAGTTGCCGGGCGTATTCTGGCTGAATGGGCGGATTACCAGCATCGCTTTGTCAAGGTGATGCCGGAGGATTACAGAAAAGTGCTGGAGGCGATCAAGCGGGGCCGGGCGAAGGGCTTGTCTGAAGAGCAGGCGATTATGGAGGCGGCCAATGGGTAAGATAACCGGCTTCATGGAGTTCGCGCGGGAAAAACAGCCGTATCGCCCGGCGCAGAAACGTATGCAGGACTGGCAGCAGGTGATGGCGCCCTGGCCGGTTGAGCCGCTGAAGACCCAGGCGTCACGTTGCATGGATTGCGGCATTCCGTTTTGTCATCAAGGCTGTCCCCTGGGCAACCTCATCCCTGAATGGAACGATCTGGTGTATCGCGATCAATGGCTGGAGGCGATGCACCGTCTGCATGCAACCAATAATTTCCCGGAGTTTACCGGCACATTATGCCCGGCTCCCTGTGAGGGTGCCTGCGTGTTGGGGATTAACGATGATCCGGTGAGCATCAAGGCGGTGGAATTGGCCATCATTGACAAGGCGTGGGAGAACGGCTGGATCAAGCCGGAACCGGCGGCCACCCGCACGGGGAAAAAAATCGCCGTGGCCGGCTCCGGCCCGGCCGGGCTGGCGGCTGCCCAGCAACTGGTACGCGCAGGTCATGCTGTTACGGTGTTTGAGCGTGCTGATCGCCTCGGTGGTTTATTGCGCTATGGCATTCCTGAGTTCAAGATGGAGAAGCGTGTGCTGGATCGTCGTCTTGAACAAATGCGAACAGAAGGTGTGGCGTTTGTCACACGATGCGCTGTCGGGGTGGATAAAACGGCGGCTGAATTGCAGGCGGAATTTGATGCCGTGTTACTGGCGGGCGGGGCGACACAGTGTCGTGATCTGTCGCTGCCCGGTCGTGAATTGAGCGGGATTCATCAGGCGATGGACTATCTGCCCCTGCAAAATAAACGCTGTGCGGGCGATGCGATTCCAGCGTCCGACCTCATCAGCGCCGAAGGCAGGCGGGTGGTGATTATCGGTGGCGGTGATACCGGGGCGGATTGCCTCGGCACCGCCAATCGCCAGCGGGCGAAGTCGGTTCATCAACTGGAGATCATGCCCAGGCCGCCGACAAGCCGGGCGATAGATAATCCCTGGCCGGAGTGGCCGCGCATCTACCGTGTGGCCTCGGCCCATGAGGAGGGGGTGGAGCGGGTGTATGCGGTCTCCACCAAGCGCTTTATCGGTGATGAGAATGGCCAGGTCAGCGCGTTGGAACTGGTCAGGGTAGAGATGAGACAGGATAACGGGCGCCCCCGTTTTGTCGAGGTAGCGGGTTCTGAATACCGGCTGCCATGTGAGTTGGTTTTGCTGGCGATGGGTTTTCTCGGCCCGGAGCAGTCCGGCATGTTGGCGGCATTCGGTGTTGAGTTGACCGAGCGCGGCAATGCCAGGCGGGATGCGAACTGGATGACCAACGTTGAAGGTGTGTTTACCGCTGGCGATATGCAGCACGGGCAATCACTGATTGTCTGGGCGATAGCCGAGGGCCGCTCTGCCGCCCGGGCGATCGATCACTACCTGATGGGCGAGTCAGACTTGCCTGCACCGCTTGCATGAAGCCGCTCTGTAATACGTCGCCGCTCGCCCATTAATATTATTTAAGTATTATTCCCCATCCCGCCCTGCTGCTTCCCTGCCAGGCGGCACAAGCCGGGGTGCTACAGTGATAGTGGTGTCAATCTCCGCCGGCGGTTCTAACTGCTGGCTATACAGAAATTCCTCGGCCTCTGCCTTGTTATCCGCTGCCAGAGAATCATCGGTGTCGGGTTGCTCAAGCACGGCGGCGGGCCTGGTCGGTCGGCCCTGCTCTGCGGGCAGTACCACGGTGTCCAATCTGAACAAGCGGGTAAAATAATCATCGTCTGCACCGCCGATGAGAAAGCGCATAAAGCTGATCAGACCAAGTGCTATCGCAACCCCAGAGGTGCTGGCAATGGCAAAGCGCTTGGCAGTATGTAGCATGGCCGGATTATCAGCCTTCATCCGGGTAAAGTCTACTGTGCTGTGATGCTGCATCTGATTAGGTGTCATGCTATCCTGGGTATTGACAGCACGCATAAAAAACAAGATAAATGGCAGGTGCAATCAGATTGATGATTTTAACTTGATAAAAATATACCGCCACTGAACTGCCCCATGCCTGTTAGCAACGCATTATCCCTGCTCTTAGTCTTGCTGTGTGTCTCAGCCGATGCGGCAGGGGCGCTGCAAAAATGTACCGCCGTCTCTTTGGATTTGCCGGACTACAGTGCTGATCCGATAGCGGGGTTTAAACCCGCTGCTGCATATCTGGCCGAGATTGATGAGCTGAAAAAACAGGGAATATACAGCCCGGCCCTGGTGCCTGTGTTGCTGGAGTTTGGCCTGCTGCAACAGCAAAATAATGCACATGATGCTGCTATTAATTATTTTACAGCCGCCATGCTGACGATGAAGGTGAACAACGGGCTTTATCATGCAGCGCAACTGTCCATTATTGATCTGTTAATAACAAGTCATATTGCGCTTGAAAACTGGCAGGCGGTGACGGATTATTATGATAAAAAATACTGGCTGATCAACAGAAACTATCCGGATGGCAATCCGGCTATCTTGCCGATCATCAAGGAAGTCAGGCAGTGGCACAGAGATGCCTATAACAAACAGACTGGCCGATCATTGCAACAGCATTTCACCGTATCGGAAAAAATTTATCATCAGGCCATGGCTGTGATCGAACGCTGTGGTGGCACAAGGCGAGAGGCATACTGCTTCTGGCACCGGGCCTGTTGTGCTGATGCCCGCCCTGAATACGGTGTTTGCCCGCTGGACAAATTCTCTGAATAGACTTGCTGGCTACCAGATGGCAATGATGAGATATCTCCCTGGTGTATTTTTTTTATCATTGCTGTCGGGCAATTATCCCGTGCTGGCCAATCAGTCTGATATAGTGTCGGCGCGCTGGGACTCACAACAAATACGTTTTCGCTATCAGGCATCGATGACTTTCTATACCTGTGATGCTTTGGAGAACAAGCTGAAGAATTTATTGTATGCGATCGGTGCGCGCAAAGATGCACGGGTGGAGGCGAGATGTTTCGATCCTGCACATCACGCACAACATCATGCCGATGCACTCCTGGCGTTTGCCATTCCGGTGTTTGCCGATGTCGGTATGGAAAGTGAGCTGGCCGATGATATATTTCCAGCACGCTTGCAGGAGATCATGATTAACAGGCGCAAATATCGCCATCTTGCCCCGGGTGATTGCGAGTTGTTTGCTGATTTCAGGCGTCAGGTGGTGGATAAACTTGACATCGTCATAGTGGCGAAAGACAGTCATTGCCGGTCTGGCTTTTTTGCGCCCAGCATGAAGATACGAATATTGCAACCGCATGTATCAGAGGCAGGACACCAGCCGGAGGCAAACATTGATTAAGAAAATCGTTCTATCCGCCATCGCTGTCTTGTACATGTCGACTGCATCGGCCGATAAAAATGAAGATCAGAAAAATCAATACCAGGCATTTAATGGGATCTGGGTATTGAATGTCGAGTTAAGTGACGATACTGACAGGCAGGTGGAGCATGCCATCAAGGCGGCGGGCGGTAAAATCACACATGCCAGGAAAAGACGTACCGGAAAAACAGGTAAATACAAGTACAAAGGCGGCCCAAAGAACCATGCGTTATATGATCATGTCTCTTATGATGAGGCGTTTACATTTTATTCTGAATACCCCAGGGTATGGCTTGGTTACCTTAATAATTACACCAGAGAATTTTATGCTGATGGGCGGGGGCGTTCAGCCAGCGCCGCTGACGGGGAACTCAAAGACTATTCGTTTGCTTCATGGCATAATAACATGCTGTATGTTGAGGCGAGGCCACGGGATGGGGGTTTTACACAAGAGGTTTATTCCCTGATAAACAAGGGCGCACAGTTGAAAGTCATGCTTACATTAAAGCCGCTTAATTTTAGTGCACCGATAAAAATCATGAGAATATTTGATCGGCAAACCCCGGACTGATGAGAAACATGAAACCCATCGTCAGCATCATCTTGTGTTGTCACCTGTTGCTGTTTGCCGAAACCCAGGCCGTTGCCAATGACGGCCATAGCCTGAAACGGCAGTGTGGTGTTGCCATCGCTGCCATGCAGGGTGAGCAGGAGGCGGATCAGAAGGCCATCACGCTGTGTGTGGGTCGATTATCCGGCATCATGAGCTTGCAGACTTTTTATTGTGTGCCTGAAGACACCTTGCTTGATGATCTCATGATGAATCTGTACAACTGGCTGGATGCTCATCCGTCCAGGCTTGATGAGAACGCCAGTGTACTAATCATTGAAGCATTCTCAGAGACCTACCCCTGTCCTCAGCAATAACCGCCCGGGCTGTAACATCAAGGCAGAGTTCACCCCTTAAACCACAGCCGCCGATGAGCCTCACTGCATTCATATCGTCAGCCTCTGCCCCTGTTGTTGATCATCTTCCTGCTGCTGCAATTCCCACATGCTGGCATAGATGCCGTTTTGTGCAAGTAACCGCCGATGATCTCCCTGCTCTATCAGTCTGCCATTTTCAAGTACCAGAATATTGTCTGCATCCACAATCGTGGAGAGCCGATGGGCGATAACCAGGGTGGTATGATCGCTGGCAACGTCATTAAGTGCCGTTAAGATGCTTTGTTCAGAGACAGAATCCAGCGAGGAGGTGGCCTCATCAAACACCATGATTTGCGGTTTTTTTAATAACATCCTCGCAATGGCAATGCGCTGTTTCTCACCACCGGATACCTTCAGCCCCCGCTCTCCCACCAAGGTGTCATAGCCCGTCGGCAGGCTTTGGATGAAGCTGTCAATATTTGCCAGTCGTGCTGCTGTATACACCGCCTGCTCATCGGCTTTGGGGTTGCCATAGGCAATATTATAGTAAATCGTATTGTTAAACAGCACTGTATCCTGTGGCACCACACCAATGGCACGGCGCAGGCTGTGCTGTGTTACGTTGCGAATATCCTCGCCATCAATACAGATGCTACCGTCGTTGACATCATACAGCCGGCATAACAGGCGGGCGATGGTAGACTTGCCAGAGCCGCTGTGTCCAACGATGGCCAGCTTGCTCATGGCTGGCAGCGTGAAACTGATGGCATTGAGGATCTGCCGCTCCGGGTGATAGGCAAAACTGACATGATCAAACTGCACTGTGCCGGTGGCGATCTGTAGATCCCTGGCGGTGCAGCTATCGGCGATCACCGGTTGGCGTTCCAACAGCGAGAACATGTGTTCAATGTCGGCCAGGGCCTTTTTTATCTCACGGTAGACAAACCCAAGAAAATTCAGGGGAATGAATAGCTGCATCATATAGGCATTGACCAGGACAATATCGCCGAGGGTCATTTTACCTGCAACCACATCCGCCGCCGCCAGCCACATGATCGCCATGACAGACAAGGCAATCACCAGCGCCTGGCCGCCGTTTAAGCCCATTAAGGATAACCTGTTCAGGGCCCGGGCCTGCTCCCAGGCGGCCAGGTGTTCATCGTATTGACGGGCTTCATAGTCTTCGTTGGTAAAGTATTTAACAGTTTCAAAATTAAGCAGGCTGTCGAGCGCACGGGTGTTGGTACGGTTATCCATCTCGTTCATGGCACGCACGAACTCGGTGCGCCATTCGGTGACCAGCACTGAAAAACCGATATAACAGCTAACGGCCAGCAGGATGATCAGGCCATACCACAGGCTGTAATTCCAGAGCAGGATCACACTGATCAAGAGGATCTCCAGCAGGGTCGGGATGATATTAAACAGCATGAAACGCATCAGGAAGCTGATGCCATTGGTGCCCCGTTCTATGTCACGAGACAGGCCGCCGGTGCGCCGTGACAGGTGAAACTCCAGTTCCAGCGAGTGCAGGTGCTGAAAGACTCGAAGGCCGATGCGGCGCATGGCCCGCTCAGTCACACGGCCAAAGATGGTGTCGCGTATCTCTCCGAATATAATCGTGCCAAAGCGCAAGAAGCCGTACAGCAATAAAAACAGCACCGGCACAACGATGAGCTCTGATTGGGTTGAGTCCAGGCTATCGACAATGTATTTCATGGCAAACGGGATCAGCACATTGCTGAGTTTGGATAACAGTAAAAACACCAGCGCCAGTACAATGCGCGGCTTGAATTCCATAAAATAAGGCAACAGGTCTTTGAGAATCCCCCAGTTACCCGACCATTGATTTTCGCTGATACCGCCCAGTCCGCGCATAGTATTACCTGCCGTTCCCTGCCATGCTTGTTGTGTGAGTAGTTTTTGCCAACCGGCCTATCTTAGCACTGTTACCATGAATCTGATGCGTACCGAATAACGTATTCCCCATCGGCAGGCCCTGTCAGCAGGCCGGGTTTTGCGGTATGCTTTTATCGGTTAAATTACTGGCTTGCTATCTATGCCTGAAGCAAAAAATAATCGCTTGTTAAATGCCTTGAGATGCCAGCCGGTGGATCGGACGCCTGTATGGATTATGCGCCAGGCCGGTCGTTATCTGCCCGAATACCGCCGAGTGCGTGAACAGGCGGGCAGCTTTATGGCCTTGTGCAAGACGCCGGAACTCGCCTGTGAAGTTACCCTGCAACCATTACAGCGTTTTCCGCTGGATGCGGCTATCCTGTTCTCCGACATCCTCACCATCCCGGATGCGATGGGTCTGGGTTTGAGCATCGCCGAACAACAGGGCCCGCGGTTTGAGAAGACAGTGCGCTCACCCGCCGATCTCGGGCAATTAGCCAAGCCTGATCCAGGGGTTGAGCTTGCCTATGTGATCGAGGCGGTGAGATTAATCAAACAGGAACTGCATGGGCAGGTGCCGCTGATCGGTTTTGCCGGCAGCCCCTGGACGACTGCCACTTATATGATCGAGGGCGGTATCAGCAAGGATTTTCGTCAGAGCAAAGGCATGTTGTATCGGCAGCCGGCGCTTGCCCATGGTCTGTTACACCTGTTAGCCGATTCGATCAGCGATTATCTGTCGGCCCAGATCAAGGCCGGTGTTGATGCGGTGATGGTATTCGATACCTGGGGCGGCATCTTGTCTCACCGGGCCTATCAGGAATTTTCCCTGCACTACATGCAGCAGATTGTTACCACATTAAAGGCCCGCCATGCCAACACGCCGGTTATTTTATTTACCAAGGGCGGCGGTCTCTGGCTGGAGAAGCTGGCGGCCTCCGGTTGTGATGCGATCGGCATTGACTGGACTATTGACATAGGCGAGGCCAGAAGACGCCTTGAGGGCAGGGTCGCCATTCAGGGGAATATGGATCCGGCCATACTGTCTGCTGATCCAACGATCATTCGTGAGCATGTCGAGATGATTCTGGCGAACTACGGCCCGGGATCCGGCCATGTGTTTAACCTGGGTCATGGTATTACCCCCGATATCCATCCTGAGCATGTGGCGGTGCTGATTGAGGCTGTTCACGAATCAAGCCTGCCTTACCATAGATGAGACAGCGATACCAGCAGCTATCCCTCATAGTCAAAGGATTTTGCATGGGGGCGGCCGATGTGGTACCGGGCGTCAGTGGCGGCACCATGGCATTCATCCTGGGGATCTATACGCAACTCATCGATGCCATCCGGTCTTTTGATCACATCTGGGTGAAGGCGATCATCACGCTGGATGTTAAAACAGCGATCAGCCGGCCTCACTTTGGCTTGCTTGTCCCGCTGGGGATAGGGATATTGTCGGCGTTATTATTCTTTACCCGTGCTATCTCATTGCCGGCCTTAATCATCCGCCATCCAGAGGCGGTATACAGCCTGTTCTTTGGACTGATCGCCGGCTCGATCATTGCCTTATACAAGCAGATGAAGGACATACACTGGCAGAATTACCTCAACCTTGGCCTCGGCCTGCTGCTTGGCCTTATCGTATTTAATCTGATCCCGACACAGACACCTGAAACCGGCTGGTTTATTTTCTTGACCGGTGCCCTGGCTGTCTGTGCCATGATTCTGCCGGGGATCTCCGGTGCTTTTATCCTGCTGCTGCTGAATAAATACAGTTATATCTTTCATGCTATCGGTCATTTTCAATGGCAGATCCTGCTGCCGTTTGTCTCAGGGGCGGTCATGAGCTTACTTTTGACCAGCCGTGTACTTTCCTACCTGCTGCACCGGTACTATAACAACAGCGTATTTTTTATTATCGGTTTGTTGCTGGCATCCTTGAGTGTTATCTGGCCCTATCAGGAGCGCCATTATGTATTTATCAATGACCAGGCCAGGCTGATCGACTCAACCATAACCCTGCCGGTGGCAATCAATGCAGATCTGATGATCCACAGCTCACTCATGCTTCTTGGTTTTGTTGTTGTTATTCTGATTAACAGAGACACAGGAGGGCGCAGATAATACTTGCTTTTTAATTTATCCTTTTTCCAAGCAGCACCAGGCCGGCCAGGACACCGAACAGACAAAACACCAAAGGATAATTCCCCCAGCGTGAATACGGTGTATCACCGGTAAAGGTCTTGACTGTTGCTGAGTTACTCGTTGCCCTGAACTGTTCCGATTGGGATATCACCTGTCCTTTCTCATCAAAGATGGCGCTGATGCCGGTGTTGGTGGCACGCAGCATATAGCGCCCGGTCTCCATGCTACGCATACGTGCCATTTGCAGGTGCTGATGGGGTGCGGCAGAATTGCCAAACCAGGCATCGTTACTGACATTGACCAGCAGTTCAGCCTCCGGCAGCGCCCGAATGATTTCATTACCGAAGATCCCCTCATAACAAATACTCAATCCCAGCGTGATGCTGCCTGCTTTAAGCACCGGCTTGCTATGGCTATCTCCTGGTGTGAAATTGGAGATGGGGATCTGCATGGCGTGGAGTATCGAGTCAAGCAGAAACGGCAATGGCACATACTCACCGAAAGGCACCAGATGGCGTTTGTGGTATTGCTGCCTGGATTGCCCTAACAACACGATGCTGTTGTAATACTCACCCGTTGCCTGATTTTGGATCGGCAGCCCGGTGAGCACGGTGCTGTTATGGTGCCTGGCAACGGCTTGCAGTTGGTCCAGGAAGGGCAATGCCTGATGATAGTAAGCCGGGATGGCCGTCTCCGGCCAGATGATAATGTCGCTGCCCCAGTGAGGCTCGGTGAGTGACAGATACCAGGCCAGGCTATCCTGGCGATATTCGGGCAGCCACTTGAGCCTTTGTGGTATCGCCCCCTGAATCAGGGCAACCTTGATATCATCATCTTTCACCGCTGTCCAGCTGTGCTGCTGTAACACCATGCCTGCCAGCAACAGCACGATGGCCGTTACCACACTGATTGCTCTCTCCCTTCCTTGCCCCTGATACATCAGGGCAACACAGGCGGCCAGCATTAATGTCAACCATGAGACCAGAAACACGCCGCCGAGGCTGGCATAAGCGGCCAGGGGCGTATCCGTTTGTGAATACCCTATGCTCAACCAGGGAAAGCCAGTGAAGACCCAGGAGCGCAGCCACTCAGTCAAGGCCCAGCAGGCGGGCATACTGATCAACAGCGAGATGACTCGGCCAGTCGGAAAAAAACGCTGGCTGAGATAGCCACAGAGCCCCGGATACAGTGCCAAAAACAAGACCAGCAGGATGGTGAGCAGGATCGCAATCGAAAGGCCAACCCCACCAAAGAGATGAATGCTGATATACAGCCAGCCGAGGCCGAGGCCAAAAAACCCAAGCCCAAACAGATAGGCGCTGATGAAGGCATAGCGGGGTGATTTGCCCAGCCAGTGCTGAAACAAAAATGCAAATGTCAGATAAGGGATAAAAAATACATCAAACGGCGAGAATGAGAAGGCTGTGATCGCACCTGCAAGCAGCAACAGGAACAGTGTGCTATAAGATGGCATCACTGGCTGTGAATCCACACAGCTATCAGCGGTTGTCTTTGGGTTGTTTAAATCGGAGTAACTGCAATTTTCTTTTATCTGCTTTTAATATCTTGATATTGAACCCGGCAAAATCAATGACTTCACCCCGTTTCGGCAGATACCCGAAGGCATTGGTCACCAGGCCGCCGATGGTATCGTAATCATCATCCGCCAAATCGGTTTTGAAATACTTGTTAAAATCGCTGATGGCAGTCATGGCCTTGACGGTATAACGATTGCGCCCATGCTGCTCAATATTGTCCTCTTCCTCTAAGTCGTGTTCATCTTCAATTTCACCAACGATCTCCTCCATCACATCTTCAATCGTCACCAGCCCGGCGATACCGTACTCATCGATCACAATGGCCATGTGATTGCGACTGGTTCGGAAGTCTCGCAGCAGCACATTCAGTCGTTTGCTCTCAGGAATAAACACAGCCGGACGCATCATATCTCTGATTTTAAATGCTTCCGTTGCTGCATTGACATAATAGGCGAGCAGATCCTTGGCGAGTAATATCCCTAACACATCGTTTTGATCATCACTGACAACCGGAAACCGGGAGTGTCCGGACTCGATCACGGTGTTGATGATATCATCAGGCTCGGCATCGTGCTCGATCACAACCATCTGCACCCGGGGCAGCATCACATCACGCACTTGCAGATCGGAGACCTGGATAGCTCCCTCAATCATGCTCAACACTTCTGAATCAAGAATGTTCCTGGCTTCGGATTCCCTTAATATATCCAGCAGCGTCTGCTTGTCTTGCGGGGCCTTGGATACGGTCGAAATCAGTTGTTTCCACCACGACTGGTTGTCTGTTTTCGATGGCGGTTTATCTTTTTTATTTTTACTCATATAGCAGGTAAGGGTTCGGGTAGCCGCACTGTTGCATTATGCCGGTTTCACAGCGTTGCATGAGCCGGGCCTCTTCAGCCTCTGCATGATCATAGCCTGACAGATGCAATATGCCGTGAATCAGTATATGCGCCCAATGGGCGTCCAGGGGTTTATTTTGCTCTGCCGCCTCCTGCTGGATGAGCGCTGCACAGATCACCAAATCCCCCATTAACATCGGCACCACATCGTCCGCACGGCTGATAGGGAAAGATAATATATTGGTCGGTTTGTCAATGTGGCGCCATTTTTTGTTCAAGTCTCTGCTCTCCTCAGCATCAACCAGCCGGATGGTAATCTCAGCATCCGCCACATCGCCCAGTGCCTGCCTGGCAATGGTCTGTAGAAATTCAGCAGTCGGTATGCTTCTCTCCCTCGTTGCGGTCTGGATTGCAATATCAAGCCCCATAGCAGCTATCTGTCATACCAGATCATCTGTCTGTACGCTGGCGTTCATGTTTTTCATAGGCATTTAGTATTTTTGCCACCAGCGGATGCCGCACCACGTCTTTTGACTGGAAAAAAGTGAAACTGATTTGCTCTTCCTGTTGCAATATGTCAATCACGTGTTTTAATCCCGACTGCCTGTCCCGGGGCAGATCGATCTGGGTAATATCGCCAGTGATAACGGCCGTTGAACCAAAGCCAATACGGGTGAGGAACATCTTCATTTGTTCCACGGTGGTGTTTTGCGCCTCATCGAGTATCACAAAAGAAGCGTTCAAGGTACGGCCTCGCATGAAGGCCAGGGGCGCCACCTCAATGATATTTTTTTCGATAAATTTTGTTACCCGCTCAAAGCCCAGCATCTCAAATAACGCATCATAAAGCGGGCGCAGATAAGGATCGACTTTTTGCACCAGGTCGCCGGGGAGAAAGCCGAGTCTCTCTCCCGCCTCAACCGCCGGCCTGACCAGCACGATACGGCGGGTGCGATCCTGCTCCAGCGCAGCCACGGCACAGGCCACGGCCAGGTAGGTCTTGCCCGTGCCAGCAGGGCCGATGCCGAAACTGAGATCATGATCCATAATATGGCGAAGATAGGCCCGCTGGTTTCTGCTCTGCCCCTTGATGATCCCCCGTCTGGTCTTGATCAACACCTCATCCTGTGTCTCTCTGTCCTGCTCATCGGCAGCGGTCTTGCCCTGCAGGGCCAGGTGAATCTTTTCACTGGACAGGGTTTCGGAATGCGTGCTGGCATACAGCTCATCCAAAAGCTGGCTGGCCGTATCAACCGGTTTTGCGCTGCCGATAATTCGGAAATAATTTCCCCGGTTGTTGATCGTGACCCCCAGCCGCCTTTCTATGTGTCGCAGGTTGGCATCCAGCGAGCCGCACAGATTGGTCAGCCTTTCATTATCGGCAGGCTCCAGATTAACCTCAGTGGTGATGACGGCAATGTTGTCTGTCGATATGTTCAATTCTTCTACGGCAACTCTTCTATGGCAATGCTTCTACGGCGATGCTTATACGGGCAGCCCGGCTTGCTCGGAAGGGCGAATGACGGGCTTTGGCAGCCATCTGCCGCGCAGGGAATTCGGCAGGGCGGCGGTGACCCTGACCTCAGCCAGACTGCCGATTAACATCGGCTCGCCCGTGAAATTAACCACGCGGTTGTTCTCGGTACGGCCTGAAAGTTCGGTGCGGTCTTTTTTTGATAACCCATCGACCAGTATCCTCTCGGTGTTACCGACCATCGCCCGGCTGATAGCGGTGGCCTGTTGATTAATCTGATCTTGCAGGAGTTGCAGCCGCTCCTTCTTGCGTGCCATCGGCACATCATCCGGCATGTTGGCGGCCGGGGTGCCGGGGCGCTGGCTGTAGATGAAGCTGAATGACTGATCGAAGCCAAGCTCGGTAATCAACTGCATGGTCTGCTGAAAATCCTGTTCGGTCTCGCCGGGAAAACCGACAATAAAATCGGAGGAGAGACTTATATCAGGGCGAATGCGGCGCAGGTGTTTTATCCTGGATTTATATTCCAGCACGGTATAGCCACGCTTCATTGCCGCCAGGATACGATCCGAGCCGCTTTGTACCGGCAGATGCAGGTGATTGACCAGCTTTGGCACTTTGGCATACACGTTGATCAATCGCTCGGAGAATTCCACCGGGTGTGATGTGGTGTAACGAATCCGCTCAATGCCTGCCATGGTGTTGATGTATTCAATCAGGTCGGCCAGATCCGCCACACCGCCTGCATGCGTTTTGCCCCGGTAAGCATTGACGTTTTGTCCCAGCAGGTTGATCTCCTTCACCCCCTGTTCGGCCAGCTCGGCGATTTCAGTCAGCACATCGTCCAGGGATCGACTGATCTCCTCGCCACGGGTATAGGGGACAACACAGAACGTACAATACTTGCTGCACCCTTCCATGATGGAGACATACGCGCTTGCGCTGCTGGCCCTGGGGGCCGGCAGATGGTCGAATTTTTCTATCTCCGGAAATGAAATATCGGTAATCTGCCGCCGGCCTGATTTTGCACTGTCATAGAGTTGTGGCAGGCGGTGCAGGGTTTGCGGGCCGAAGATAATATCCACATGGGGCGCACGTGCATAGATGGCCTCGCCTTCCTGGCTGGCAAGACAGCCGCCAACGGCGATAATGAAATCCGGCTCGGCGGCTTTTCGCTTGCGCCAGCGCCCTAATTCTGAAAATAATTTCTGTTGTGCCTTCTCGCGCACAGAGCAGGTGTTGAAGATCAACATATCGGCCAGCTCTGGCGTGCTGGCCCTGACCATGCCATGGGAGGCGGCGAGTACGTCCCGTATCTTGTCGGAATCGTACACATTCATTTGACAGCCGAAGGTCTTTACAAAGACTTTATTTCCCATCAACAGGTTGAGATCAAAAAAGATAAATAAACTACACGTATTCAGAGGCTATTGCCAGCGCTGAATGACGGATTTGTCCATTTTAGCCTGATTTGCCAGCATGTAACATGGTGTGGCTCGAAAAAAAATCCCAGGGAAAATTCCGGGGAAACCCGTCCTGCGATACGGCTTTGGGGGGTGTGTATGCCATACGATGATAGCCGGCAATCTGCTGTTTGTTGATATAATCACAACCATGCCGGACCAGGCCGTTGCCCATTAATCTGTCAGGTCAATCTGTCATGTCAGCAGGGCATGGTGGCGGGTATATGTCTGGCCGCACACTTATGATTGATGCACGGATACGTTAAGTGACTAAAACAATATTGATGACCGGCGGGTTGTTATCCCTGCTTGCAACGGCTGTGGTTGCCGGGGAGCGCCTGCGGCTGGCCACGACCACCAGCACGGATAATTCGGGCTTGCTGGCGGTGCTGCATCCGCCGTTTGAGCAGCAGATGGGCGTGCAGGTGGATGTGATTGCCGCTGGCACCGGCAGGGCCTTGAAGCTGGGTGAGAACGGCGATGTGGATGTGGTGCTGGTACATGCCCCTGCGGCTGAGAGAGCATTTGTGGCGGCGGGTTACGGGGTGAAGCGGCTGGCGGTGATGCACAATGATTTTGTCTTGCTTGGCCCGCCGGCCGACCCGGCGAGGCTCCGGCAGAGTGCATCAGTCGTTGCGGCATTGCAAGCGGTGGCCGAACATGGGGCGGTTTTTATCTCCCGCGGTGATGATTCTGGCACACACAAAAAAGAACAAGCCCTGTGGCAACAGGCCGGGATTGTGCCGGCAGGCCGGTGGTATCTGGCGGCAGGGCAGGGCATGGGGGCGGTGCTGAGAATGGCCGATGACAAGCTGGCCTATACCCTGGCTGACCGGGGGACATATCTGGCCTTTAAGACCAAGCTCAGTTTGCAGATCGTGCGCCAGGGTGATGCGGATTTATTCAATCCCTACCATGTGATCATGGTGAACCCGAAGAAGCATCCCCATGTGAAATACCGGCTGGCCCGGCGCTACATTGATTTTATTCGGGGTGAGGCTGGGCAGGCCATCATCCGGCAGTTTACCCGAACGGGCGAGCCGCTGTTTATTCCTGACGTGATTCCCTGACACAGACCGGGTAAATGACCTATTTCACCGAGGCATTTTATGCCGCATGGGTATTGATCTTCAGCTTTGATGGGGAAGTCTATGCCGTTGTCTTCACTTCCCTGTACGTCTCAATCACCGCTGTTATCATCGCCGCCTTGCCCGGCATACCCCTGGGCCTGCTGGTGGTGTTGAAGGACTTTCCCGGCAAACAGGTGCTGCAACATGGTCTGAATACCCTGATGGCCTTGCCCACCGTTGTGGTTGGCTTGTTGTTATATGGCCTTCTGGCGCGCCAGGGTGTGTTGGGTGAGCTTGGGCTGCTGTATACCAGGACGGCCATTATCATCGGTGAAACACTGCTGATTCTGCCGATTATCTGGAACCTGTCCATCGCCGCCGCCAGGGGGGCTGATCCGCGTTTATTAAATACCATCCGGGCGCTGGGCGCCTCCTTGCCGCAACAGATGGCGGTCTATCTGGGCGAGGTGAGGTATGGCCTGCTCGCTGCCCTGGCCGTGGGCTTTGGCCGGGCGGTGGGCGAGGTGGGGGTGGCCATGATGCTGGGCGGCAATATTGCCGGCTTCACCCGCACCATGACCACGGCGATTGCGCTGGAGACCAGTAAAGGTGAATTTGAATTTGCCCTGGCCCTGGGAGTCCTGTTGCTTGCCACGGCATTTCTCGTCAATGTCATCGTGCAGCGTCTACAGAGCGTCTCGCCGTGACCGCCATCTATCAGCTAAAAAATCTGCGCTATGGGTATGCCGGACAGCCGGTGCTGAATATAAAACACCTGATGATTGCGGCCAACAAGGTGACGGCGATTGTCGGTGCTAACGGGGCGGGCAAAAGCACCTTGTTTGATATTCTTGCCTTGTTGCAACCGGCCACATCTGATGAGTTCCTGTTTTCCGGCACAGCGCTGGCCGATGCCAGGCGGGCCGAGTTTCGCCAACAGATCGGGTATGTGCAGCAGCGGCCTTATCTGATGGCTATGTCGGTGCGCGCGAATATTGGCCTGGGGCTGAAGTTCCGCCGCTGGCCCAGGGCGGCAATCGATCGGGCGGTGGATAGCATTGCCGCTGAGTTGGGATTGCAGCCCCTGCTGGCACGCCCGGCCCGGCGGCTCTCCGGCGGTGAGGTACAAAAAGTTGCACTCGCCCGGGCGCTGGTGCTGCAACCGGCAGTGATGATTATGGATGAGCCGTTTGCCTATCTTGATGCACAGACCGAGGCCGACATGCAGCACTGGATAGCCAGGCAAAAAGTACGCGCCGAGCGCACACTGATATTCAGCACGCATGATCAGCTAAAAGCACAGGCCATCGCCGAGCATGTCGTTGGCATCATCAATGGCGATGTCCATGCCGCTGCATGCAGTAACGTATTTCAGGGGCTACGTTGATGGCGTACGCAACCGCTTCATCAGTGATGAGATCCTGTTCGAATTACCGCAGCATATCACCGCCGGTCATACCTTATTCATCAATCCGCGGCACCTGGTGATCTCCCGGGAGCGATTGCCATCGAGTATGCGGAATCATTATGCTGGCGTGATTGTGGCGATGAATGCGATCGGTGAGGAGATACATATCCAACTTCAGGCGGCGGCGGTATTGCATGTCATCATCACGCCCAAATCATCGCAGGAAATGGGCTTGCAGCCCGGGCAGGCGGTCTGGGCGAGTTGTAAATCCTCGGACTTGACGGTTATCTAGCCCTGGCCCTGGTGTTTAAGCTGCGTATATGCAGGTTGAAGCCATCTGTATCCTGTATAATTCGGGCTATGAATACCCCGCGGATTGCCCGGCCGCCCATCGATCGGTGTTAGCTCATGCCTTTATATCAATACTATTGCGATGAGAATGAGCAGACGGTCGAGGTCTATCATCCCATGGATGTGGTATTAACCACCTGGCTTGAATTATGTTATGTCGCACAGCACGATGTCGGTGATATAAACCCGGCCAGCCCGGTGCGAAAAGTCGTGAAAAGCCCGCCGGGCATGGCGGTGGCCACGTTTAACAGCGAGCTTAAAAATGTCGGTTTTACCAAGCTGGTGCGGCGTGATCATGGCGTGTATGAAAACGTGACCGCACTGGATGATGAGAAGCGCTATATGGTCAAGGGCGATAAAAATTCCATCCCCAAACTGCATAAAAAAGTGGGCGACTGATGCCATCGCAAAGCGGCATCAAAGCGGTGTGGCCTATGGCATTGCCGGGTATCTGCCTGCACAAGTGCAGGCTGACCGGTGACGGCCAACCCGCCCGCTGCGTTGCGCC
The DNA here is from genome assembly GCA_963422205.2 of Gammaproteobacteria bacterium. GTDB lineage: Bacteria > Pseudomonadota > Gammaproteobacteria > Eutrophobiales > Eutrophobiaceae > CAXMWX01. The sequence goes on from CAXMWX010000009.1 coordinate 326,435, forward strand.
TGCTGCGTTGTGTATGAACGGCAAGTCAATGCGAACATGAGTCGGCGGCCAACCAGGCGATGTGGTGGCTATGGCTGGACTTGAACCAGCGACATCAGCATTATGAATGCTGCGCTCTAACCAACTGAGCTACATAGCCATGAGTGTTGCGGAACGGCTGTGATCCTGATGATTAAACAAGGTGTTGTCAAGAGACAGGCAAGCCCTGGACTGTCAGGCCATGGCCTAGCGGGTGCCAAAGACCACAATGGATTTGCCGGCCACGGCTACCAGGTGATCCTCTTCC
>CAXMWX010000010.1:0-41005 GCA_963422205.2 Gammaproteobacteria bacterium
GATTGAGGTGAGCGCCCGGCGGGCAGAACAGCATCCCCGGGTTTTTACCGAGATCAACGTGCATTTCAAGTTTAGCGGTACTGCGCTGAAGGCCAGACAAATCGAGCGGGCAATCGCCTTATCGGCAGAGAAATACTGCTCGGCTTCGATCATGCTGGGCGAGACGGCAAGGCTGAAGCACAGCTATGAGATCCTCACGCCATGATCTGTTTGCCGGGCTGGCACAGCACCGTCGGGGGTAATTGCCCGATGGCGGTATATGCAGATCAGATACGACGGGGTGCCTCAGCACGGCGAATATAACATCGGATCAGCTCGCTGGTTTCTTCCATCTGGATAATGTCATGCCCTGTGCGGGCGCAATAGGCTTGAAAATCTATAGTGGCGTGCGTGTCCGTGGCTTCCACACAGAGGATTTCGCCGGCCTGCATTTTATTTAATTCGAGCTTGGCCTTTAATACCGGCAACGGGCAGTTCAAGCCCCTGGCATCGAGAAATTTATCGTATGGCGGCACGGCAGAAGATCGCCGTATTCAACGATTATGTCGGCGTTGTTGCACGGCAGCGGCCAGCCGCTCCAGCATAGGCTCGGTCATCTCCCAGGAGATGCAGGCATCGGTGATGCTTTGACCGTAAACCAGCCCCTTGCCTGCGTTGTGTTTTTGCTTGCCGGCCTTTAAGTGGCTTTCGATCATCACGCCAAAGATCGGCGGCGATCCCTCGCTGAGTTGTGTGCAAATATCATCGACTACCACGGCTTGTTTTGTGTAATCCTTGCGGCTGTTGCCATGACTGCAATCGATCATGAGCAGGTTATTTACACCGGCAGCAGTGAGGTTCTTGTGCGTCTCACTCACAGATTGGCTGTCATAGTTTGGCCCCCTGGCACCGCCCCGCAATATAATATGGCAGGCATCGTTGCCTTTGGTCTCGACAATCGCCGAGATGCCTTGCTTGGTGACCGAAAGAAACCGGTGTGCATGTTGGGCCGCACGAATCGCATCAATGGCGATTTGTGTATTGCCGTCCGTGCCATTTTTGAATCCCATCGCCATGGACATGCCAGAGGCCAGCTCTCTGTGCACCTGGCTTTCGGTGGTTCTGGCACCGATGGCGCCCCAGGAGATGAGATCGGCGATGAACTGTGGTGTGATGGTATCGAGAAATTCCGAACCTGCCGGCACCCCGAGGTTGTTCAAGTCCAGTAATAATCGGCGTGCCAGGCGCAGCCCGGTATTGATATCGAAGCTGTCATCGAGATGCGGATCATTAATCAGCCCCTTCCAGCCGACAGTGGTGCGCGGTTTTTCAAAATATACCCGCATGATGATCAGCAGGTCGGCCTGGTATTTTTTTATGGCCGTTGCTAGATGCGAACCGTATTCAAGGGCCGCATCAATGTCATGGATAGAGCAGGGGCCAACCACCACCAGCAGGCGGTCATCCACCCCTTGAATGATATCGGTGGCTTGTTGCCGACCTGCCGAGACCAGGGCGGATGCCGCTTCGGTGATCGGCAACTCCTCCATGAGGATGGCCGGTGGCAACAGGGGCCTGAGCCCACTGATACGCACATCATCTGTGATATGAAACATAGTGTATTTTCAGCAATAAAGGCGGGCAGTATACCTCAAGCCGATGTTTTATTGATCTATTGCCGGGATCGATCAGCGGGCTGCTCATCTAGGGGCTGGCAAAACTGTCACGATGGATATTGCGATACCAGCTACGGGCATGGTCTGCTTCAGCCCGCCGAACCGCCCCGGCAGCGCGCAGCGGGCTTAAGCCGCCGGCCTGCTGGATGAGTTTAATCCGCTGCTCTTCATATCTGAACATGGCATTGATCGATATGCCATAATCAGGCGCCACCAGGCTGTAACAGGTGTTATGGTAAACCATCTCGCCGGGCGGCCTGTCGGCCAGCAGATTGACGACTGCCAGGCTGCACACCTTCGCCTGACTGTTGGCCGAGGAGGCCGATTTGGGCATGGCACCGGCAATACAGCTATCGCCTATGATATGGATATTGGGAATGTGCAATGATTCAAAGGTTTGATGATTCACCGGACACCAGCCGCTCTCATCCGTCAGCCCGCTGTCCACGGCCAGTCTGCCCGCCTGTTGAAAGGGAATGACGTTGCCCACATTCACCCGGAACCGGCCCGCCTCGGCCTGTATCTGCATTTTCTTCGCATCCACGGCCAGCACCAGGCCGCCGGCCGAGATGGGGATGCGCTCTATCAGGTTGGGATAGCGTTGTTGCCATGCCTCTTCAAACAGGTCTTGCTTGGAGAAGTGCTCATTGGCATCTAAGAGCAGGATTTTTGCGCGTGGCTTGTGCTGCGTCAGGTAATAGGCGATCAGGCTGGCGCGCTCATAGGGGCCGGGCGGGCAGCGAAACGCCGGGCCGGGCACCACGATGCAGATGAGGCCACCATCCGGCATCGCCCGTAACTGCTGCCGCAATAACAGGGTCTGCTCGCCGCCCTGCCAGGCGTGTGGCATGCGCCTGGCGGCTTCTCTGTCATAGCCTGAAAAGATATGATTCCAGCGAAAACTGATGCCGGGCGATAACACCAGGCGCTCATAGTGCAGTTGGCCCCCACCGGACAGTTGCACTGTCTTTTTGTCCGGGTCAATGCCCTCAGCCGTGTCGTGAATGAGCCGCACACCGGCATTTTTTGCCAGGCCGGTATAGCTGTGTCTGATGATGCTGGCCGGTTCTATGCCAGCGATGACCGGGTTGCTGAACGGGCAGGAATAATAGTAGCGCTCTGGGGTCAGCAGGGTGACATGCAAATCGGGGTTAAAGTAGCGCAGGTACCTAGCGCAGCTCGCCCCGCCGTAACCCCCGCCGATGACAACGATATGGGCGGGGGTATTGCCTCGCACCGCACAGGATGATAGCGATGGCGAGAGCACACCAGCACATAGCAGAGGATGGGCGATAGTGCGTAAAAACTGCCGTCGTTTCACTTTACTGTATCAGCATGTAGCTGTTCAGCAAGCCGATAGATGTCCTCATCGTCAAGTGCCTTGGCAATGCGGTTCATGATGGTGGCGGCCTGTCTGTCGTACTTGTAATCCAGTAATATCCGGGCAATCTCATCGGCGCTGGCATTGTCGAGGACATTGTTTAGGGCAGGGATGCTCATCGGCTCTGAAGCGGCCACCGCATGGCAGGTATAGCAGGTGACCTTGATCAGTTCAATGCGCTGATCTTCGGTGCGGTCAGCGGCGGTGGCGGCCCGCACCACAAGCAGGAAAAACAGGAGAATCAGTCGCATATCTATCTCATTACCGGGTTAATGTCGTGTGCAGTTTATCTGTAACGCCCATACCAGTGAAGTGGCCAGTGAAGATGCGCTCTGCTGTTAGTGTATGCAATCAGCAGTATGTTATACTATAACGTTCAGCAACAGCGATTGTTCAGCCATAAAACCATGACTCAGATAAAAACCCAGGCGAGTATCGAGACCAATGTCTTGCGAGAGTTTACCCCGGCCCGGCACCGGCATCGGGGCTGCATCAGCGCAGCATTGCGTAAGGCGGAGGTGGCCTGCAAAGAACAGGGGATACGCCTGACCGCCTTGCGCCGGCGTGTGTTTGAACTGGTCTGGGCCAGCCATGAACCGGTCAAGGCGTATGATATTTTGCAGGTATTGCAGCGAGACCAGCCGCGGGCCGCACCCCCTACCGTCTATCGGGCGCTGGATTTCTTGCAGCTACAAGGCCTGGTGCACAAGATAGAATCGCTGAATGCCTATGTGGGCTGCGGTGCGCCCGGGCATCCGGAGTCTGGCGTATTTTTGATTTGTAGAAGTTGTGCCGAGATTGCCGAGCTTGACGATCCTGCCCTGAACAGCATGATCGTCAAGCTGGCCGCGCAGCTTGACTTTGCCACGGAAGATAAGGTGATGGAGATAAAGGGCTATTGCGCCAGGTGCAGCGGCCGGGGCTGATGAGGGCCGGTTGCTTTGTGTTGTTATTTTTGGCGGCGAACTGCCTGGCCGCGGAGTTGCAGGTGTTTGTCAGCATCGCCCCGCAAAAATTTATTGTGCAGTCGATCGGTGCGGACACGGTTGCTGTGGAGGTCATGTTGCCCGCCGGTTACAGCCCCGAATTATACGAACCCCTGCCCCGGCAACTGGCGGCCTTGCAGATGGCTGATGTGTATTTTTTGATCGGCGTGCCGTTTGAACGGCAGTGGCAGGCCGGGCAGCGACAGTCTGGCCGACTGCGGGTCGTTGAATGCTGTCAGCAACTGGTGGCGAACGATGACGATGATCCGCATATCTGGAACAACCCGCTCAACATGCGCCTCCATGCCGAACAGATCAAGCACACGCTACAGGCATTAAATCCCCCTCAACATGTACTGTATGAAGAGAACTTCATCCGGCTGGCAGCGGCACTGGATGCCTTGAACGTATACATTGCCAGACAACTGGAGGGGGTCGACAGGACGAGTTTTTTTGTCGTTCATCCCGCCTGGGGGCATCTGGCAAGCGCCTATGGCCTGACCCAGTATGCGCTTGAGAGAAACCATGTACCAATCGGTCCCCGTGCCTTGACAGAGTTGATCAAGCTGGCAAGAGCAGAGAGGGCATCCATACTCTTTAGCCAGAGCACATATCACTCGGCGGCGGCCCGGGCCTTTGCCCGGGAGATCGAGGCGGAAATCGTCAGCCTGGATCCGCTGGCGGGTGATTATATCAACAACATGCAGTATGTGGCCGAGCAGTTCGCCAGGGCCTTACGGTAAGGCGTGACGATAATGTCCGCCGGGATCTGTATCCGCTCGCTCAATTTTGCCTATAGCAAGCTGCCGGTGCTGGAGAATATCAACCTTGAGATTGAGGCCGAGGAGTTCTTTGGTCTGATCGGGCCGAATGCCGCCGGTAAAAGCACGCTGATTAAATTACTGCTTGGCCTGTTGATGCCTGACAGCGGCGAGATTCTGATCAAGGGCCAGCCACCGCTGAAGGCCAGGCATTTGCTTGGCTATGTGCCACAACACCCCACTTTCCCCTGTGATTTTCCGATCACCGTTGAGGAGGTCGTGATGTTAGGCCGGCAGAGCCCGACTTATGGCTGGTTTGACCGGCAGGACAGACAAGCGGCGCGGGTTGCCATGCAGGCGGTTGAAATTGCAGATATAGCCCGCCAGCCGATCAAAACGATTTCCGGCGGTCAGCGGCAGAGAATGCTGATCGCCAGGGCCTTAATCAGCCATCCTGAAATTCTGATACTCGATGAGCCAACGGCAAATATTGACTTGCAGGCAGAGGAGAGCATCTTCTCTTTACTCAAGCAGTACAACGATCATATCACCATCATTGTCATCTCCCATGATGTGGCGTTTATCTCCGAGTATGTGCATCGCGTGGGTTGTTTGAACAAAACCTTAATCTGTCATGCCACGGCGGCGATTGACGGCAAGATAATAGCAGAGCTTTATGGCGGTGCGGTGAGGATGATTCAACATGTGCATTAAGCCGTCAGCATGAGCGAGTTCTTCGCTGCATTGGTGCAACATCAGTTTTTGCAGCTGGCACTCATGGCCTGCATCCTGGCCAGCGTGGGTTGTGGCGCCATTGGCAGTTATGTGGTGGTTAAGCGTCTGGGTTTTCTGGCGGGCGGCATTGCCCATACGATACTGGCGGGCATGGGGATAGCGTATTATTTCGCCGGCTCACCGATGTCAGGTGCCATCATCTGTGCCATTGTTGCTGCCATACTGACCGGCATGATCAAACTGCGCTGGCGTCAGGATGAGGATATTCTGATTGCCGCTTTTTGGTCGGTTGGCATGGCCATTGGGGTGATTTTTATCTCCCGTACCCCCGGCTACAGTGTTGATCTCATGAGCTATCTATTTGGTAATATTTTGCTAGTGACAAGGCGTGATCTTGTCTTGATGCTGGTGTTGGATGTGATCATCGTGCTGACGATAGTGATATTTTATAAGCAGATACTGATGACAGCGTTTGATGAGACATTTGCCCGCACCCTGAACATAAAAACCGAAGCCATCTATATCATGATGCTGTGCCTGATTGCCTTGACCGTGGTGTTATTGATTCAGATCGTTGGCCTGGTGCTGGTGATCGCCTTACTGGTATTGCCGGCGGCAAGCGCGGCCTTGTTTGCCACTTCCCTGCACCGGCTTATGCCACTGGCGATCATGTTTTCCATGCTGATCACCACCAGCGGCCTGGCCTTATCCTATCAGCCGAACCTGCCGGTCGGTGCCAGCATCATCGTGATTGCCGGGGTGTTTTACGGTATCGCTTTATTTGCCCATGCCCGTTTTTCCCGGCGGTAAATACCGATGATGAGTCTTGTTCTACCGGCTGGCGGCCCTGGCCTGGGCAAGTTCATGGATCAATGAGGCGCTGTCCTCCCATCCCAGGCAGGCATCCGTGATACTCTGTCCATAGGTCAGCGTCCTGGCATCTGTCATATCCTGGCGTCCGGCGATGAGATTACTTTCAATCATGACGCCGAATATCCGCTTCTCTCCGGCTTTGAGTTGCTGGCAAATATCCGCACCGACCTGTAATTGTTTTGCATGTTGCTTCTGGCTGTTAGCGTGGCTGAAGTCAACCATAATGCGTGCGGGCAGGCCGGCGGCGGCCAGTTCAGCGGCAGTCTGATTGATATGTGTCTTATCGTAGTTTGGCTGCCTGCCGCCGCGCAATATGAGGTGGCAGTCTGTGTTTCCTGTGGTGGTAAAAATAGCGGAATTACCCTCTTTACGCATGGATAAAAAATGGTGTGGCTGGCTGGCGGCACGAATCGCATCAATGGCAATATTGATCCTGCCATCGGTGCCGTTCTTAAAGCCCACCGGACAGGACAGGCCAGAGGCCAGTTCACGGTGCAGCTGGCTTTCTGTTGTGCGTGCACCTATCGCCCCCCAGCTTACCAGGTCTGTCATGTATTGCGGGGTGAGGATATCCAGATATTCAGTGCCGGTCGGCATTCCCATGGCATTAAGATCCAGCAATAACTGCCGTGCCTTCCTTAGCCCTTTGTTGATCTGAAAGCTGTTGTCCAGATCAGGATCATTGATCAACCCCTTCCAGCCGATGGTGGTGCGCGGCTTTTCGAAATAGACACGCATGATGATCAACAGGCTTTCCTGATAGGTGTGTTTCAGTGTATTCAGTTTTTCCGCATAGTCTTTTGCCGCCTCGGTATCGTGTATGGAGCAGGGGCCGGAGACGACCAGCAGGCGCTCATCCTCGCCTTGCAGAATGGCATGTATGGCCTGTCTGGCCGCAAATGTCGTCCTCGCAGCTGCATCCGTGATGGCAATCTCTTCACAGATCTCCCGTGGCGGGGTGACTGCCTTGATGTCGGCGATGCGTAAGTCGTCAGTATCGTAATGCACTGTCATCGGCCGGGTTTACCCCGGCGGCCAGGTGAATGAGCGCCCTGCCAGCAGATGCAAATGCAGGTGAAAGACGGTCTGCCCGGCCGCTGCACCATTGTTGACGACCAGACGATAGGCATCGCCAACGCCCAAATCCTCTGCCACCTTATTGGCCGTCAGCATCAAGTGACCCAGCAAGGTTTGATCGTCATGCTCAGCATCAACCAGCCGGGCGATGGGCTTTTTGGGAATAATCAGGACATGCACAGGCGCCCTGGGGTTGATGTCCTTAAACGCCAGGCAAAGCTCATCCTCATAGAGGATATCTGCCGGTATGTCATGCGTGATGATTTTGCTGAAGATGGTCTCTGTCATCGTGTTTTTCTCGGTGATAGGGCAGACGAATTATAGGGAACTGCCCGCATAAAATACACTGTCTGTATAAGTCCATCACCTATTGCCCTTTTTGTTGTTCTGGATAGGTTTCGGCAAGCTCACCAACCAATGTACTGCACCGGGGTTTGTCATCCCAGTCCCTTGTGTGGGCGCAGGCCATCGTATTTGACCAGCCAGCCTGTCTGCGTGAAGGGACGCACAGGCAGGACTGCTCTTGACTGGTGCGGTTAAAGCGCTCACAGATGGTTCGACAAGCTCACCAGCCACGGCATTCATTTTGAGGGTTTTGGGATAGGTGTATAGATGGGCGATCTGGCTATCGTTGAGCAACTGGTCAAACGCGCCCTTGAACGTAACGCCGCCATCGGTAATCACCTGCTGAATGTGGAAGGGGGTCAACGTTCTGGCCGCCCGGCTGTTCCGTTTCGGCACCGCCAGGACTAAGGCATAGCCACTGACCTCATCAGTGCAACAGGTTTCTGAACTTATACAGCATTTGGCCTGCACGACTCAGACGGCAGGTTTTTAGCGATTCATGCCGTTTTGGTCAGTGCCTTTGTCTGCCTGCATCAATTCCACCTATATCTCATAACCCAGGGCGGCGACCCGGTCACCGTGGTATTTTCTGAATTTGGCGATCAAACTTTCCGGCAGAACTTCCTTGTAGAGCCCCGGTCTTTGCTTCCAGAATAATTTCCCATCGACCCTGGTCTTTTCATTGGCGGCCAACAGCGCCTGCTCAAGCTGCTGTTTGGACTGCCCCAGCATATCGCACAGCGGCTGCATCGCCTCGACACCATTGGCCACCATATCCTCGTATTTAAGGCAGGCGACCGGCACCTCTCGCCCACCTTGTTCAACAACGTCCCTTCCAGTCCAGTACGCCATATGTTCAAACCAGTTGCCGAAGTTTCCCCAATTCACCAGAGTGCCAAAAAGAATGAAGCAATCCAGAAAAATCTCAAGCGAACCGTTCGCAATCACCTCTTCAACCGATTTGACCGGCAGAAGGTATAAGCCTGCTGTCCCATTAACACCGTCACGAAGATAATTCAGGTAGGACAGGAAGACATCGAGCGGATGCCGCTTGATGTAGATGATGCCCCGATGGTTTATCTTCTGTAGCGCATTACGTGCAACGATCTCGCAACGATGGGATTTGTAAAACCTGACGGCCTGACCCCCCGCCCCGAGCTGGATCGGTCGTGCATCAAAGATAGGCCCCTGGTGCATGTCGGGGATATCTTTCGATACCTGCCGATGGTTAAATTCAAGGGAATACAGTTCGGCAATGATGTGCCGCATCCAGGTATTGCCGGATTTCGGAAATGAATAGATGCCGATATACGGAACATCGCGGCGCAGCTTTGATAATGTGAACTGCCATGCTAACTTTGACAGTTTCTTATATTTCTCAGAGAACATGAAAATTCCCCAGGTGGCCTGGGTGAACCTGGCAAATTGTATGCGTCCACCACATATTACACATTGTATTTTGCTGGATAGGGTTCGGCAAGCTCATCAACCACCGCATTCATTTTTGGGGTCTTGGGATAGGGGTATAGATGGGCGATCTGGCTATCGTTAAGCGGTAGGCTTTGCGCCAGGCATACCGGGTACGGCGGCTCTGGTTGGTGAGCTTGTCGAACCATGTCCACTTTGGTCAAGGGCGGCGTTCAGGTCATGCTTGTCCCAGAATCTAAGCACACTGACTTGCCTGCGCGCAGCGCGCAAGCAGGGACGCTGTGCGGCGGTGGTATTGTTCATGTCCGCCCTTATCGCATAACTGCCTGCGATAAAAGCCTTTTATTCGATACCCTATATGCTGATAGTGCACCCGCTTTCTCTCTCTGAGCAGTGCAGTATGTTTCTGAACTTGTACACAACAGCAAAGCCCTCGCGGTCTGGTTTACCATGCCAGGAAACCATTTACTTTAGCGGACAGTTTGACTACCCTGTTTGCAGTTTCCAGCCGCAGCGAGGGGCCTTATGCGAATCCAGATGGTTTTACTGGCACTGTTGACGTTCACCTGGCCGACATTGAGCCAGGCGTTTGAGCCTGTTAATGAAGTGCATGCCATGCTCTATTATCAGATCTCCTTTGGAGGGAAACATGGGGCAAAACAGACTGGCAGTCACCGGCATGGGTTCGGCCTTCGGCTGGATAAGGCCAGCTATCAACCCGGGCAAATGATTGAACAGTACGCCTTGTTTAACAAGCCGGCTGTTGTTGATCTGCGTTTCAGTCACCAGGGGGCGGAATCTTTTACCGTTGCCGGTATGGATTACCTGAACCTGTATCGTCGGCATAACGCCAGCGAGGCGGGCGTGAGTGAGGAGGATGGCAAGATCGCCGCAGCGACAGGTGATGCAACCGCAGAGGAAGAAGAGGGGACGGAGGATGATGAGGGGAGAAAACCTAACCCGGCGGCCAAGTTTGCCAGGGATTTTGCCGATACTCTGGGAGGCGTGCTGGATCGTGCGCCCAAAGGTGTCATTATAGGCGTAGGGATTGCTGTGGGGCTGCTTGCCGGTGTGGGTGATTGACAAGGGTGATGGGCTTGCTGTGGTTCTTGTCCTTAGTCCGGCAATAAAGCGGGTATGGATAAGTATTATTCCGATCAACGCCAGGATTACCGGCAGGTCATCCTGACCGAGGCTGACAGCCACCCGGACCCGGTGCAGCAGTTTGAGCGCTGGCTGGACGAGGCGATCGAGCAGGCGCTGGATTTGCCCAATGCGATGGTCCTGGCCACGGTCACGGCCCAAGGCCGGCCGGCGGCGCGTTATGTTCTGTTAAAAGAATTACGCCCGGATGGTTTTGTCTTCTATACCCACACCAGCAGCGATAAAGGCCGGCAGTTGGCGCAACAGGCTTATGCCGCCCTGGTATTTTACTGGCAGCCGTTACACCGGCAGGTACGCATTGAAGGCGAGGTGTCGATGGTGAGCGATGAGGAGGCGGATGCGTATTTCCTAACTCGCCCCTATGGCAGCCGCTTGAGCGTGTGGGTGGCACCGCAAAGCAGTGTGGTCGCAGATCGTGCCTTCCTGGAAGACAGAATGCAGACATTACAACAGACCTATCCCGATGAACACCAGGTGCCACGTCCTGCAACCTGGACAGGTTACCGGGTAACACCTGAGCGGATGGAGTTCTGGCAGGGACGCCAGAGCCGCCTGCATGATCGCCTGCTGTACAGAAAAACAGGCAGTGACTGGCGGATGCAGCGACTTGCCCCCTAGCTGCCCACCTCACTCATGCCCAAGCTCTTCCCAAAGCAGTATTGCCCGAACAGGCTGTTGCACTGGTAATTCGGCGGCCTGCCCCCGCCAGTAGCCCCTTGTCCCGTGGTTCAGACGGGCGATTAAAGATGGCATCGCACCGGGCAGGTGCAGGGATCAGCCGGATGTGTTCCGGGTTGGCCGTACTATGGCGAGCAATTCGGCCAGCATGGCCTGATAGGTATCTACCACCTCTTTTGGCTGTGGCTCATCCGCCTTCTTTGAGATTAAACCGGCGGTTAAAATGGCGGCAATGATATGTTCTTCATTCATCCTGGGTGCTCCTGTTAAACTTGGTCTTAAAAGTGCAAACATAGCAAACTTGGCCGGGAAAACGAATACTGATGCAACATATAAACCGCATGATGTTGAAATTACCCCGCATCGGTCGGCTGGCAATCCGCATATTGGGCAGGTTAATCTTCCTGCTGATCATCGCACCGGTATGTGCTGAGGATACGGCTGACAACCCCCGGGTGGAATTGCGAACCAGCAAAGGGAATATGGTGATCGAGTTGTTTGCAGATCGGGCACCGGCCACGGTTGAGAATTTTCTCACTTACGTAAACGCCGGGTTTTATGAGGGCACGATCATTCACCGTGCGGTGTATGACTGGATCATCCAGGGAGGCGGATATGACCGGTTTTATCAGGCGAGGCAGGCGGATGCCCCGGTGAAAAGCGAAGCCGATAACGGCCTGAAAAATACCCGAGGCACGATTGCCATGGCCCGCCACAGTGCGCCGGATTCGGCCGATTCACAATTCTTCATCAATCTGGATAATAATGAATCGCTGGATTATGTTGATGATACAGACCGGGGCAGGGGGTATTGCGTCTTCGGCCAGGTGCTTAAAGGGCTGGAAGTGGCCGATGAGATCAGCCAGATGGAGAAGCAGGACATAGCCCATATCGGCGTCAATGTGCCGGTCGGGCCGGTGGTTATCGAAGAGGTGGTTGTACTGTCGGATGAGTAATGCGATGGGGGTGAAATCCGAGTTGCTGGGATGGATTGATCAGGTAGCCGCCGTTATCACATTGCCCGTCATTACCGATCTGTACCTGCCTGAACCACAACCCCATGCAGGCAGTCCGACGGAATTTGGAGTCGTTGTGCTGGCCGATGGCATGGCAGGTTTGTACTATGCCTGGCTGGGCGATGTGCAAAAAGGCATGAATGCACGTTATCATACAGCAGATTACCGGGGTCAATCTCCGCTTGCGCTCGCCGGCTTGTTCGCCAGCACAGATATGGCCGATTGCTCGCTTGGCCTGGCGGCGATCAACGCCATCAGCCAAAGCGTATTTAAATCTTTACGTGTGCCTTTGATCGCTGCGACCGACTCGTTTGCCCATCTTGATTTACAAGCTGGCGATCATGTGGGTATGGTTGGCTATTTCCCGTCATTGGTGGAGCGTTTGCAGCAGGCGCAGATCAGGCTGACCATCATAGAAAAAAAAGCACGGTTTCTGAAATTTCAGGGGGCTTTTGAGATCAGTGACGATCCCGGCCGGCTGGCCGGTTGCAATAAAATATGCACAACCGCCGCCACCCTGTTAAATGACTCCATGGATGAGATACTCGCCCATGCCAGCGGGGCAGAGGAGATCATCGTTATCGGGCCGACAGCCGGGTTTCTCCCCGATCCCTTGTTTGCTCGAAGGGTCAGTGCATTGGGCGGGATGCAGATAAACAACGCCGGGCGTGCCATCGCCAACCTGAAGGCCGGTCGGGGCCTTGCCGATGCGGCCTCCAAGTATGTGTTATCACAGCGCCACTATGCCGGATTACCGAAACTGCTGGAACAGGTTCACCCCGATCAGCTGACGGGGTAAGGCGTTTGGCGGCAGCAGACCGGCTTATGCTGCTTGCTGCCAAGCATGATCGCAACGACCACAGCAGATGCAGGCCATCGGCTCGCCTGTGCTTCAAGCCGATGGCAGCACTTTAGCCAGCCAGCGTGACCTGTACGGCCTGCAAACCCTTGGGGCCTTTTTCAGCGGTGAATTTTACTTTCTGACCATCAGTAAGTGACTTGTAGCCATCGCTTTCAATGGCCGAGTAATGTACAAATACATCATCGCCGCCATCATCCGGTAGAATAAATCCAAACCCCTTGGAGTTATTAAACCATTTAACTGTGCCCTCTTTCATGTGTATCACCTCGGTAGAATTTCAACAAAGTCTATTACATTTCAAACGGGTAATTCACAGAAGACAGCATAAGCACGACTGACAAATAACCACGAATACGATGCAATGGTGAATGAGTATAGCCTGATGACGACACAAATAGCTATAAAAAATTAGCCCCTGACCCTCTTCCGGGCGATTATTTTTGCTTGTTATCTGCCGAGCTGCCGGGCGGCGGGTCGCATTCACCGGGTTCCCGGGCAAAAATAACAGGCTGGCTGTTTCCATCATGTCTTGTCAGTCCTTGATTTTTTTCTTTATTGCCGCCAGCTCGGCGTCCACTTTATGTATGTGATTTAACACATCCTCCAGGGCCTTCTCCACCGGATCAGGCATGTCTTTGCTGGCACCATAGGCGTCAAAACCGATCTTCTGCGCTATGGCCTGACGTTTTGCTGCCTGCTCATCCGCCTCGCTGTCCTGCATCGCCACGATATGCCCGGGTATGCCCACCACAGTGGCGCCCGCCGGCACATCTTTAATAACCACCGCATTTGAGCCCACACGGGAATTTTCCCTCAGGACGATCGGGCCAAGTATTTTTGCGCCAGCACCGATGATCACACCGTTCTCAAGGGTCGGATGCCGCTTGCCTTTTTGCCAGGTTGTACCGCCCAGGGTCACGCCATGATAAACCGAGCAGTCATCACCAATCCTGGCGGTTTCTCCTATCACAATCCCCATGCCATGATCGATAAAAAAGCGCCGACCGGTGACCGCCCCGGGATGAATTTCCACACCGGTCAGAAAACGGGAAAAATGACCACATAAACGCGCCAGCAGCGGCAGCCGGTGTGTCCATAGCCAGTGATTGACTCTGTGCAGCATGATGGCATGCAGGCCAGGATAGGCGAGCAGGATCTCCAGCCAGCTTCTGGCCGCCGGATCCCGGTCAAACACCACCTGTATATCTTCTCTTAATCTTGCAAACATGCGCTCGCCTGCCTAGCTAGAGGCCCGTGTTGTACATGAGTTTTTTCATGCCTTCGATCTGTGCTTCAAGGTGGCGTATCGATTTCTCTGTCTCATCCAGCTTTGTGCGTTCCCTGGCAATGACCGCCGCCGGTGCTTTGCTGATAAAATTGCTGTTATCGAGTTTGCTCAGTATACGCCGTTTTGCCAACGCCAACGGCTGCATCTGCCGCTTCAGCCGGGTTAATTCTGCTGGCGGGTCAATCAATTCGGCCAGCGGAATTAACACCGTCATGTCCCCGGCATGTGCTGCCACCGCCGCCTCCGGAATCTGCATGGTGCGGCTGATGGTCGATACCCTGGCCAGGGCCTTGATACAGGCAATATTATTCTCCAGCCAGCCACGTTCTTCTCTGCTGCCGCCCTGGTAGTGCACCGCCAGCCGTTTGCCCGGGGCAATATCACGTTCAGCACGAATACGGCGCACACCAGAGATGAACGACTTCAGCCAGGTTATCTCGGCCACGGCGGCCTTATCCTGTGGGATCTCATCGGCGGCGGGGTAGGGTTGTAACATGATGGTATCGGCCGTGATGCCTGCTAACGGGATCAGCTTTTGCCAGAGCTCCTCGGTAATGAACGGGATAAAAGGGTGCAAGGCCCGTAACAATATCTCCAGGCTGTGCAGCAGGGTCAGCAGGATCGCCTGCTCTCTTGCCGGGCTGGTATCCGGTGCGCTTAATGTGATTTTTGCCAACTCCAGATACCAGTCACAATACTCATCCCAAGTGAACTCATACAGCGCCTGTGAAGCCAGATCAAAACGGTAACTGGCAAGCGCCGAGGTGGTCGCTGTCAATGCCTGTGCCAGATGAGTCATTATCCAGCGCTCTGCCGGGCCGGGTTCGCCTTCAGGTAAATCGCCATCCGATGCCAATGGCGTGGATTCTATTTGTAGCAAAATAAAACGCGTGGCATTCCAGAGCTTGTTGCAGAAGTTGCGATAGCCCTGAATACGGCCAACGTCAAAGCGAATATCGCGCCCCTGGGTGGCTAACTGGGCGAAGGTAAATCGCAGTGCATCGGTGCCAAAGGCTGCAATGCCCCGAGGAAACGCCTTGCGTGTTGCCTTTTCAATCGTCGGTGCAAATTGCGGCTGCATTAAACCGGCGGTTTGTTTAGCCACCAGGGAGTCAAGCTCGATGCCATCGATCAGATCGATCGGGTCAAGGATATTGCCTTTGGATTTGGACATCTTCTGCCCGGCGGCATCTCGCACCAGACCGGTGATATAGACCTCACGAAACGGCACGTTGCCGGTGAATTTCAGGCCGAACATGATCATGCGGGCAACCCAGAAGAAGATAATATCAAAGCCAGTCACCAGCACGCTGGTGGGGTAGAACAGGTCAAGCTCACGGGTCTCTTCCGGCCAGCCAAGGGTGGCAAACGGCCAGAGCGCCGATGAGAACCAGGTATCCAGCACATCCGAGTCCTGCCGCAGCTTAACCTCATCTGCCAGCTGATGTTCAGCCCGCAGGGTCTGCTCATCCTTGCCGACATAGATGTTGCCGGCATCATCGTACCAGGCCGGGATACGGTGTCCCCACCAGAGCTGCCTGGAGATGCACCAATCCTGTATGTTGTGCATCCAGTCAAAATAGGTCTTGCGCCAGTTCTCCGGTACGAAACGAATATCACCGTGCTTGACCGCGGCAATCGCCGGTTCAGCCAGCGGCTGTATCTTCACATACCACTGATCGGTCAGATAAGGCTCTATCACCGCCTGCGAGCGATCGCCTCGTGGCACCATCAATTTGTGTGCTGCTGTTCTCTCCAGCAGGCCAGCCAGCTTCAGATCGGCGATGATCTGCTCCCTGGCCGCATAGCGGTCCAGCCCCCGGTAGGGCGGGGGTGCCTGTGCATTGATGGTGGCATCGGCGGTGAAGATGTTGATCAGGGGCAGGTCATGCCGCAGGCCGATGGCATAGTCATTGAAATCATGTGCGGGCGTGATCTTCACGCAGCCAGTGCCGAATGCGGGATCAACATACTCATCAGCAATTACCGGGATGGCCTTATCCACCAGCGGCAACTGCACAGTGTCACCGATCAGATCACGATAGCGTGTATCCGCCGGATGCACCGCCACGGCAGCATCACCCAGCAGTGTCTCCGGTCGGGTTGTGGCGATCACCACATGGCCCCGTCCATCCATTCTCGGGTAGCGTATGTGCCACAAGTGGCCGTCTTCTTCCTCGGTCACGACTTCCAGATCAGAGATAGCGGTATGCAGCACCGGGTCCCAGTTCACCAGGCGTTTGCCCCGGTATATGAGGCCCTCCTGGTAGAGCCGGATGAAGACCTGCTGCACAGCAGCGTACAGGCCGGCATCCATGGTGAAGCGCTCCCGCTGCCAGTCCATTGATGTTCCCAGTCGGCGGGACTGTCGGGAAATGGTGCTGCCCGATTCATTTTTCCAGTCCCACACCGCGGCGATGAATTTCTCTCTGCCTTCACTTTCCCGACTTTTGCCGGTGGCTTCGAGCTGTCTTTCCACCACCATCTGGGTGGCGATACCGGCATGATCGGTGCCGCCTTGCCACAAGGTGTTGCTGCCGTTCATGCGGTGAAAACGGATCAGGATGTCCATCAGCGTTTGTTGAAAGGCATGCCCCATGTGCAGGCTGCCAGTGACATTGGGCGGCGGCAGGGCAATGCAGTAGCTGGCATCACCGCCTTGCGGTGCAAAATAGCCCTTGCTCTCCCAATGGCTGTACCAGGCAGATTCAATCGCCCCTGGTTTGTAGGTTTTTTCCATATTTCAGTTGTCAGCTTACGGCGTTAAGGCGGTGAAGTGGCTGTGCCTGTGTTAAACCCAGGCACGATAAGCCCAGCACGATAAGCCAGGCACAACACGGGCGGCCGCCAGCCGGGCGAATGCTAGGATACACCGATCATCGCTGGCGTTACTTTGCTTTTTGGCGATTGTCCAACTCGGATTTCACTTCTTTGGCTATCCGCTGTTTCAGGTTCTCTTTAAGCACTTGCACGAGTCGATCCAGCTCCCGGCCCAGTTTTTGCTCCAGCTTGTCTGCCACGTCCTGGCATTCATTGCGGTCGCCGACGGTCTCTTCCAGCACCGGGAGGCTCTCTTCAAAGTCCGCCGGGGTGATAAGTTCATCAAGAATGGGGATCTGCCTGTGTCTGGCTTCCCTGGCCTCTTTGGCGATAGCCGCCGGGTTATCAGCCGGGCTTAACAACGAATCCAGCTCTTCCAGCTTCTCCCCAAGCGCCATCGTTGATTTTGCTTCCGGCTCAACCATGGCCCGGCGAGATCTCATGTGTGTTCAGATCATAGCCCTTGTCCCGATAACACCGGTACAACTGGCGTGCGCGTGCCTTGCTGGTGGGTTCAGCGCTGACGATTTCCATTATCCGGCGGTAGCCGGTGCTATCCTCTGGCTCGGTTTGCGTGAGATTGATTAACACCTCGGTGCGGTTGTGCGCCGCCTCGGGCCAGCCGATGGTGATCGTATGCTGGGCGGCGGCCGTATCATCTGCCAGCACATGGGGCAGAAAGCTGATGTCTCTAAAAGTCCAGAGACTGTTATCCAACTGACTGGCCTCATCCCGATCCCGGGCCTGAATATGCACACAACACCCCTCTGCCCTGACCTTGCTGGTCAGGTTGCAGACGAGGCGAGGTGGAATGCCTTGCTCGGGCAGGATGTAAAAATCTACTTGTGGCATGGGCTACCCGGCATGATTACTTTGCCTGGCTGTTAAGTATATATTGCACCAGCAAGGCCACCGGCCGGCCGGTGGCGCCTTTGTTTTTGCCACTGATCCAGGCGGTGCCGGCGATGTCCAGATGCGCCCAGCGATAGTTACGGGCAAATTTTGCCAGGAAGCAGGCGGCGGTGATCGTGCCTGCATCCCGGCCACCGATATTCGCCATGTCCGCAAACGGGCTGTCCAGTTGCTTCTCATACGCATCCCACAGCGGTAGCTGCCAGGCACGATCGCCGCTGCTCTCCCCTGCCTGTAACAACTCTCCTGCCAGCGGGCTGTGATTGCTCATCAGGCCGGTGGCATGGTGGCCGAGGGCAATGACACAGGCGCCGGTCAAGGTGGCAATGTCGATGACGATGCGCGGATTGAAACGTGCTGCGTAGGTGAGTGCATCGCACAAGACCAGCCGGCCCTCCGCATCGGTGTTTAATACTTCGATGGTCTGGCCGGACATGCTGGTGAAGATATCGCCCGGCTTGGTGGCGCGGCTGCCAGGCATGTTCTCGCTGGCGGGGATGAGGCCGACCAGATTAACGGCCAGGCCCATCTCGGCAATGGCACAGACAGCACCAAACACCGCCGCCGCGCCACACATGTCGAATTTCATCTCATCCATCGCCGCCGGCGGTTTGAGTGAGATGCCACCGGTATCGAAGGTGATCCCCTTGCCTATCAGCACGATGGGCTTGTCAGCTTTGCCGGCGCCCTGGTATTCAACGCTGATCAGTTTTGCCGGTTGTGCGCTGCCCTGTGAGACAGACAGTAACGAGTTCATGCCCAGCCGCTTCATGCCCGCCTCGCTCACCACCTTTACTTTCAGGGATTTATACGCTCGGGCCAGGGCTTGGGCCTGTTGGGCCAGGTGGCTGGGTGTGCAGACATTGCCCGGCCGGTTAGCCAGATCGCGGGTCAATTTAATGCCTTTGGCGGTGGCTTTCCCCTGTGCCAAGGCCGCCTCTGCCGGGCGTAACTCGCCTCGTGAGTTGACCGTTAAGGTCAGCTGGCGTAAAGATTTTCTGTGGCTGCGTTTTTTGCTCTTAAATTCCCGGAATTCATACAGGCTGTGCTGCATTGTTAAAACGGCCTGATATATCTTCCATCGCATGTCGCGGGCCTTGACGTTCAGCTGGGATAAATAGCTGACGGCCTCTGAGGCGCCGGTTTCACTGGCCTGTTTGAAGCTGTGCTGCATGATCCGGCGATACTGATCATCGTCCAGGTCGCGCTCACGACCACAGCCTATCAGCAGCACCCTGTCTGCCGGCACGCCGTCAACGTTATGCAGTATCAGGGATTGGCCCGGTTTGCCATCAATGTCACCCCGTCTTATCAGATGGGATAGTTGTTTTGCGCTGACATTATCAATGGCCTCGGCGGCACTGGTGAGTTTGCGTGGCTCCAGGATGCCGACAATAAGGCACGCTGTGCGTTGCTTTTCGGGGGTACCGCTTTTGATGTTGTATTCCATAATATTCTGTACTATGCCCTTGGTTGGTTTTGTTATGTTTCTGCCGGTTGCCCGGGCTGGACGGCAAGTGTATGCGTTTATGGCAAATGAAGCAAAACCCTCACGTTTTTCGGGTCGGATTTTTTGAATAAAACATGATCTTAAGACGCTATATTCAAAAAGAAATCGCCGGGAAACTTGGCTGGATACTTGGCCTGTTATTACTGATCCTCAGCATTGATCGCTTTGTCGGCTACCTGGCCGATGCGGCGCTCGGCCAGCTCCCGGGCGATCTTATCTTGCAGATGTTGATGATGAGAATACTTGCCAGCCTGCCCAAGCTGATGCCGGTTGCTGTGTTCATTGCGGTTATTCTGGGGCTGTCACGTCTGGTTCGTGATCAGGAGTTGACCATTATCCGCAGCGCCGGGCTGGCGTTCAGGTTTCAGTTGTTATCGCTGATGCGGTTTGTGCTGGCATTCGCCTCTCTGGTATTCATCCTCGGCTTTTATGTTGCTCCCTGGGCTGAACATAATCTGGGGCTGCTAAAAGCACGCGCCAGGGCACAAGCCGATATAGCGGGCATGAAGGCGGGCAAGTTCAAGGAGTTCAGTGCCGGTGATCGCGTGCTTTATACAGAGCAACTCGCCGAGGATGCGAACTCTATGCAGCATGTTTTTCTGCAAGTGCGGCAAAATGACACGCTGGGCGTGTTGCATTCAAAAAGTGCCAGATATGAGTTTGCCGAGCGTTCGGGCAGCCGCTATATCCGGTTTCAGGATGGGCGCAGATACATTGGCTCGCCGGGGGAGCTGGACTATCAAATAACCCGTTACCGGGCCTATGCGGTGTTGATCGAGGCGGGCAATACGGCCACCGCCCTGGGTAAACTGGAGGCCACGCCCTCCGCCGCCCTGTTACGTTCCAGCCGGCCGGGCCATGTCGCCGAATTGCAATGGCGCCTCTCGCTGGTGCTGGCGGTGGTATTACTGCCCGTGCTGGGGCTGGTATTAAGCCGTTACGCTTTCAGTGATCAGCGTTATTTGCCGGTGGTGATCTCCATCGCCATTTATTTTCTCTACAGCAATTTACTGGGCATATCAAAAACCCTGGTAGAGCGGGATCAGCTGTCACCTTATCTGGGGCTTTGGTGGGTACATGTCCTGCTGATACTGATCTCCGTGTTGTTATTTTACCTGCCTGATTGGAAAACCATCATATTCAATGCAAGTGTTGCACGGCGATCCCGGCCCGCAGAAAAATGAAGCTATTGCAAGGCTATATTACCCGCCACCTGTTATGGGCTACGCTCGCCACCCTGGCGGTGCTGGTGGCGATTTTTGCTTTTTTTTCCCTGATAGATCAACTGGGGGAGACCAACAAGGGCAATTACGGCGTGTTGAATGCCATTGTCTATGTGCTGTTGACCCTGCCGCGCCTGGCCTATGAGTTATTTCCCATCGCTGCCATGATAGGGGCGATGGCATCCTTAGGCACGCTGGCACAGCACAATGAACTGGATGTGATCAGAATATCAGGGGTTTCCAGGGCGGCATTGTGTGGTCTGCTGGTGCGATCCGCGCTGGTCATTGTGTTGATTGGGTTGATCATCGGCGAGTTGCTGGCACCTTACAGCGAACAAAAGGCCCAGCATCAGCGCTCTATGGCGATGACGGAGAAAATCACGCTGCAAACAAAATACGGTTTCTGGGCACGCGATGGCATGAGTTTTATCAATATCAGGCAGGTGTTACCCAATGATGAGGTGCGGGAGATTTATATTTATGAGTTTGATGATAAGTCCCGTTTGCGTAACAGCATTTACTCGCCGAGGGCGCAATACATAGAGGATAACTGGATGTTGTACGATATCAGGCAGACGGTGATTGCTGAGGATGAGGTTAAGAGCAAGACCTATAAAAAGGCGCTGTGGGGTTCATTGCTGGATCCGGAGATCGTTAACCTGGTGATTATACGGCCACAGTATTTAACGCTGTGGGGGCTGTATAATTACATTCAGTACCTGCGGCTGAACTCACAAAATGCGATACACTATGAGCAGGCGTTGTATGCCAAGCTGATGAGGCCGATCACCATTGTTGCCATGATTATACTGGCCATACCGCTGGTGCAGGGCAATGCCCGCTTCACGGCCATAGGGCAGCGGGTATTTATCGGCGCCGTGATCGGCATGGCATTTCATTTCATTAATCTGGCATCCAGCAACCTGGGGATTGTCTATAATCTGCCGCCGCTGCTCATGGTTTGCTGGCCAACATTATTACTGCTGTTGATTCTCTACCATCTGTTACGGGAGGATTGATCTTTGCGACGGGTTTTATTTTATCACGACAAGATAGGTCTTTGAGGCCAGATCATGCAGGGTTTTATGTTGTCTATCAAACACGGCATAGAAAAATCCCAGCCCGCATACCAGAGACGACAGCAAGGCAAACAAAAAACGCAGGCAGAGCCGGCCCCACCCCGGCCTGCTTTGATCAGCATTCACGATATGGATATGCCATGCCTTCATCCCCAGGGTCTGCCCGCCCTTGTGCCACTGCCAGATGAAGTACAGGCCGCTTACTGATATCAGATACAGTGCATAGAAAATATTCCCGCTGCTGACCGCCTGCCCGCCGGTCACGGGCAGCAGCAGTGCGGTGGCGAGAAATAATACCGCAATCAGCAGGCAGCCATCATAGACAACGGCAAACACTCTTCTGCTGATGCGGCAATAATCGGGATTATCAGGCATGTTCATGCGTTAAAATACCGGTAGTATAATCCTTATACTCGTCTATTATTACCAGTATAAGATGAGGCTAATTAAGGGCAGGTGATCGGCATGTCAAAGTACACACGCTGTTTGGGCAGGGTGGCTGTTATGATGGCCGCCTGGCTTTGCTCGCTGGCGGTTAATGCACAGCAAAGACCGCCGCCGCCGGGCAGGCTGGTTGATGTCGGTGGTTATCGCCTGCATATTGATTGTCGTGGTATTGGCCGTCCGGTCGTGATTCTGGATTCGGGTGCTGGCGGATTTTCCCTGGAGTGGATTCGAATTCAGGAAGCCCTGTCCAGGGAGCATCGGGTTTGCAGTTATGATCGGGCCGGCTATGGCTGGAGTGATATCGGGCCGCTGCCACGCACCAGCGATCGGATCGCCAGAGAGTTGAAGTTATTATTAAGCAACAGCCACCTGCCCGGCCCCTACATTTTGGTGGGGCATTCGTTTGGCGGTTTCACCGCACAGTATTTTGCCCGTGAATTTCCCGAAGCAACGCAGGCGATCGTGTTGATTGAATCCTCTCATCCTCAACAGGCCAACCGACTGCCCGCCCCCCGCCCCAGGCTGACACACCCGCCTGCGTCGACATCCTGGCGCGAAGGCCGATACTATACCCGCTCCTATACAGTGACCCGGCCGGTGTTGCCGCCTAACTATCCGACGGAAGTCGTCAATATTGCCTGGCCTATGATTTCATCTCGACAACATGTCATGACCTGGCGTGAGGAGATGATGAGTCTCGCCCTCAGCGGTGCAAGGCTGGCGCGCGCCCGGCCGATGCCGAATATACCGGTTGTCGTCATTACCCGCGGCAAGCAGGTGTGGCCGGCGAATGAACACGGCAGTGAGATGGAACGAGTCTGGATGGAGCTTCAGGATGAATTATCTGTTCTCAGTGCTGACAGCATACACTTGATTGCCGAGCGCAGCGGGCATCTGGTGCATCTTGATCAGCCGGAATATGTGCTGAATGCCTTGACGGTTTTACTGGATAAAAAAAATCAATAAGGTGTGTATGCCGGTTGATCGGTGTTCGTTATAAATCCTGACGTGCTAATGGCGATTGGCAAGGTATAATTGGTGCTCCCTAGGGGACTCGAACCCCTGTTACCGGCGTGAGAGGCCAGCGTCCTGGACCGCTAGACGAAGGGAGCATGGCGGCGGCATGGCAGAATGTATACTATAGCATGCCCCGGCAGTTTCTCACATGCCGATATTAAATGCAGATTCTGCCGCCATCAGGGGTATAATGCCCGCACTTTAAGACACTTCTGTATAATTCATGACGTCCAGCCAGGCTGATAACCTCCGTTACCTGCATAAACAAGCCGTGGTGTATCCGCGCCCCACACACTGCATCTCCCGCCAGCAGATCAGTGATGCTGCCCTGAGTACCCTGTATCGCTTGAGCAAGGCGGGTTTTCAGGCGCACCTTGTCGGCGGCAGTGTCAGGGATTTGCTGCTTGGCCGGGAGCCGAAGGATTTTGACGTGGTCACCGATGCCAGGCCGACGCAGGTGCGTGAGTTATTCAGAAACAGCCGGCTTATTGGTCGCCGATTTCGCCTTGCTCATGTGCGTTATGGTCGTGGGATTATTGAAGTCTCGACTTTTCGCGCCCCGCATGATGTTGCCGCCGGCGATGGTCATACGGTGGGCGGGCGCATTGTCCGTGACAATGTGTATGGCAGCATGGATGAGGATGTCTGGCGGCGTGATTTTACGGTCAATGCCCTGTTCTATAACATCAGGGATCACTCGGTTGTGGATTATGTCGATGGCATGAGCGATATCCAATCCGGGCAGATCAGGTTAATCGGCCACCCTGAGCAGCGCTTTGTTGAAGACCCGGTCAGGTTGTTGCGCGCCGTGCGTTTTGCCACCAGGCTGGGTTTTGTGATCGATACCGATGTGGCCCGATACCTGAACGAGCTGGCGCCGTTGCTGGCGGATGTGTCGGCTGCGCGCCTGTTTGAGGAGTGTTTGAAGATGTTCCTCGGCGGGGTTGCCTTGCAGACCTTCGAGCAGTTGCGCCATTATGATCTGTTTGCTGCCCTGTTCCCGCAGACCGAGGCCGCACTTGCCTTCGAAGCAGATGGCCTCCCGCTCACCTTTCTAAGCCGTGCGCTGGACAATACCGACCGGCGGCTGGCCGAGGATAAGCCCGTGGCGCCCGGTTTTTTGATCGCCGCCTTGCTGTGGTTGCCGATGGTGCGCCTGAGCCAGGAATATATCGCCCAGGGACAGCGCCCGCATGAGGCGATTATGCTGGCCAGCGATGTGGTGATCTTGCGGCAGATTCGCAACACCGCCATTCCTCGACGGTTCAGTCAGATGGCGCGCGATATCTGGCAACTACAGCCACGGTTAGTGAGCCAGCCCCATCGGCGGCCAATGGCCTTGTTGCAGCACCCGAGGTTCAGGGCGGCTTATGATTTTCTGTTATTGCGTGCCGAGTCCGGTGAGGATGTCAAACAACAGGCGGCATGGTGGACAGAATTCCAGCAGGGGAATGCCGTGCAAACGAAAGAGTGCAGCAGCAGAGGGTATCGCCAGAGACGCCGTAAACCGAAAGACTTCACGGGCAATGGTTGACTGTTATATTGGCCTGGGAAGTAATATGGGCAGTGATTCAGGCGAACCTGTCGATCAGGTAAACAGTGCCTTGCAGGCCCTGGCCGGGTTGCAACAGATGCGCCTGCTGGCCTGCTCTTCGTTGTATGTCACAAGGCCAATCGGCCCGATAGCACAGGCGGATTTTGTCAATGCCGTTGCCCTGCTGGCGACTTCGCTGAAACCCGCCCGGCTGTTGGCCGAATTACAACGGATTGAAGAGCAGCACGATCGGATTCGCATCGGCGAGCGCTGGGGGCCGAGGACGCTGGATTTGGATATATTGCTCTATGGTGAGTTACAGATAGCCGGGCCGGATTTGACGGTGCCGCATCTTCAGATCAGCCGCCGTGCTTTTGTGCTGGTGCCGTTGCTGGAGTTAAATGCCGAGTTAATGATCCCCGGCCACGGCCAGGTGGCCGACTTGCTGTCAGCCGTTGATCAAACCGGGGTGCAGAAGATGGCTTGGCATAATGCGTAAGGCAGCACCGCAATTTATCGTTGTTGAGGGCCCTGTTGGTGTCGGCAAGACCACGCTGGCCCAGCGCCTGGCAATGACGTTTAACGTTGATCTCATGCTGGAGAATGTGGCTGATAATCCTTTTCTGCCACGTTTTTATGAAGACCCGAAGGCCGTGGCATTAGCCACACAACTGTATTTTCTATGCCAGCGTGCCCGGTTAATCAATCCCTTAAAACAGGCTGACATGTTCAAGCCGGCAAAAGTGGCGGATTTTCTTATACAAAAAGACCAGCTGTTTGCCGGCGTGACGCTCAATGCACAAGAGCTGGATTTATACTACCAAGTGTATAATCACATGATGCTGGAAGCACCCGTTCCTGATCTGGTGATTTATCTGCAAGCACCGACCGCTGTGCTGATGGAGCGGATCTATGGCAGTGAGGTGGAATACGTGAAACATATCAGTGAAGAATACGTGCAACGCATCGCTGATGCCTATGTTGCGTTCTTTTATCATTATCACGACTCGCCGCTGCTGATCGTCAATACGGCCGATTTTAACTTAGCTGCCGGCGCCGATGATTATAATATGTTGCTGGGGCATATCAGCGATATTGGCCCGGGGCGGCATTACTTTAACCCATAAGCGTTATCAACATCATGCAGCAAATGACACTGACAAGGCTTCAGCAGATGAAGCGCACCGGTGAGAAGATCGTCAGCTTAACAGCCTATGATGCGAGCTTTGCACGTATTATAGATTCGGCCGGGGTTGAGCTTGTCCTGGTCGGCGACTCGCTGGGCATGGTCCTGCACGGTCGGGAAGATACGCTGGCGGTCACGGTCGATGAGATGATCTACCATAGCCGGATGGTCGCCGCTGCATGTCAGCATGCCCTGGTAGTGGTGGACATGCCGTATCGCTCGTATGAGAGAAAAACGGCGGCGGCTGATAATGCCCGGCGCTTACTGGCCGAAGGCCGGGCAGCGGTGGTCAAGATAGAGGGCGGCAGAGACAAGGCCGAGATCGCCGCCCACCTGGTCGATGCCGGCATACCGGTATGCGGTCACATCGGCCTGCAACCCCAGTCGATAAAGCGCTACGGGGGTTACAAGGTGCAGGGCAGGACAGCGGCCGGGGCGGCGGCGCTGCTGGCCGATGCCGATGCGCTGGAGCAGGCCGGTGTCAGCCTGATCGTGCTGGAATGTATCCCTGAGCAACTGGCCAGGCAGATCACCGAGCGTATCTCAATACCGACGATCGGCATCGGGGCGGGGGTGCATTGCGATGGTCAGGTGCTGGTCATCTATGACTTGCTTGGGATTTCCGGCCAGACGCCGCGCATGGCGAAAAATTATTTGCCGCCGGCGATGAGTATTGATGATGCCATACAGGCGTATATCGCCGAGGTAAAAAATAAAATTTTCCCTGCATCTGAACATACATTTCAGTAGTATGTGCAGCCCATTGTTTGCAGGAGGATAACTGACGGGTGGACAGGCCATCCACAGCACCATCAAGCACGGCCGGCACGATGCAGCACCTCAGCAGCCTGGATCAGTTGCGGGCGCATATCGCCGTATGGAAGGCTGCCGGAGAGACGATCGCGTTCGTGCCGACGATGGGCAACCTGCATGGCGGGCATCTGTCTTTGCTTGCCCGTGCGGATACGTTGGCGATGCACACCGTGGTCAGCATCTTTGTCAATCCCATACAGTTTGGCAAGGGCGAGGACTATGCCAGATACCCCAGCACGCTTACGGCGGATAAACATAAATTAATGGCTTGCGGTTTGGATCTGTTGTTCAGCCCCGATCTTAACCAGCTCTATCCCGGCGGCACAGAGATTGACAGCCGAATCAACGTCCCTGAATTGTCCGATATACTCTGTGGCAGATTCAGGCAGGGGCATTTCTCCGGCGTTGCCACAGTGCTGACCAAGTTGTTCTTTAATGTGCAGCCGGATTTTGCCCTGTTCGGTGAGAAGGACTATCAGCAACTGCTGGTCATCAAGCGGGTTGTCCGTGATCTGTGCATTCCGGTTGACATCATCGCCATGCCTACGGTCAGGGAACATGATGGCCTGGCCATGTCATCTCGCAATGTCTATCTTGATACGGAACAAAGAGCAATCGCACCGAGGATCTATGAGGTGTTAAATCAGCTTGCCGAAAAATTAAAACATGGAACAGACAAACTCGCCGCACTCGAACAGCAGGGGGTTGCCTTGCTGGAACAGGCCGGCCTGACAGTGGAATACGTCAGTATCAGGCGCTCGGCTGATCTGGCCGAGGTGCAGCCGGGGGATAAGGCGCTGTCGATTCTGGCGGCGGCCTGGCTGGGTGAGACACGTTTGATCGATAATATCAAAATCACGCTGGAGTAATTATGGCTGGCGGCACCGCTTCAAGGTTCAGGGCAATGCGGGGCTGATCTGTCTTTGCCTGTGATACCATGGTGGCATGGATAAGCGCATGGGCAAAGCGGGCGCCGCTACGGCCTGCCTGATCATCATCGGCAATGAGATATTATCTGGCCGCACCCGTGATGAGAACCTGCCATTTATCGGCCAGCAATGCGACCGGCTGGGCATTGCGTTGAGGGCCTGCCAGGTGATCCCGGACGATGCCGAGGCCATCATCGAGACGATCAATGATTGCCGGGGCCGGTTCAGCTATGTGTTTACCACCGGTGGCATCGGCCCTACCCATGATGATATTACCAGTGCGGCGGTGGCCCGGGCCTTTGCCGTTAAGCTGCAACAGCATCCGGCGGCGGTGGCGGTGTTGCGGGCCTATTATGCACCGGACGGCTTGACAGCCGCCCGCCTGAAGATGGCCGATGTTCCGGCGACCGCCCGCCTGATAGATAACCCGGTGAGCGCTGCCCCGGGCTTTCAAATCGAAAACGTGTTTGTTTTGCCCGGCATCCCCATGCTCATGCAGACCATGTTTGCTGGCATAACCGACCGGCTGATTGGCGGTGCGCCGATGTTGACCCACACGGTGACGGCTGCTCTGCCAGAGAGCCGGCTGGCGGCTGGCCTGGGGGAGTTGCAGGCAGCATTCCCGGAGGTCGTGATCGGCAGCTACCCGTATTATCGGGAAAGCGGCCCCGGGGTGAATATCGTGCTGCGCCATACCAGCACCGCCTTGCTGGCAGAGCTGGCCCTGCAGGTAGAGAAATTGATACAGGGTTGTATGAGATAGCGGCTATGGCTATGAGGCTTGCCAGTTACGACTGCCATGCTCGGCATAACAGGTCTCGGTCTCCCACAGCCTGACCCTGATGACCGGGTAGCCGGCCTGCTGCATTTTTTCATATAACAGCGCGGCGATATTCTCGGCGGTGGGGTTTTGCTGCATCATGAAATACGGCTCATTGTGCTGCTCCAACAGGGCAATCAACGGGTCATCTTGATGTAGCAGCAGTTTATGGTCGATATGCTGATCTATCCAGCCTTTGGCCGCCTGATAGACAGCAGAAAAATCGATCAGAATGCCCTGGCTGTTAAGCGCATTGCCGGCCAACATGAACTCAGCACGCCCGTTATGGCCGTGGATATTGGCGCATTTACCATCGTAGTCCAGCAATCTGTGTCCGTAACAGAAGCTGACTGACTTCATTATCTGATACATCGTGGTGTTAAGGGTATTAGGGGGTTATGTGCTGTGGTGTTATTATGTGAGCAAGCCGGATGCCAAGTCTATGATTTTTTGGGCGGGGCGACTTTACAGTAACTGGCCGGGCGAGTGATGAGGTGTTTGCCATGCAGGTCGATAAAACGATTGCAACACAACGGGGCGACTGGTCATTTGGTGCTGATGTCATCAGCGCTTTTCAGCCACATATCGAAAGATCAATCCCGTTCTACCATGAAGGCCATGCGCTGATTTGCCAGCTCAGTGATTTCTTTGCGCTGCCCGACAGCGTGATCTATGAACTGGGTTGTTCAACGGGCGTGTTGTTGCGGCGTTTATTCGAACACAACAAGCACAAAAAAAACATTCAGTGGATCGGGCTTGACAAGGAAGAGGGGATGGTGAATTTTGCCCGGCAATCCGGCGATGCCGAGGAGGGGCTGGCGTTTTTTTGTGAG
The DNA here is from genome assembly GCA_963422205.2 of Gammaproteobacteria bacterium. GTDB lineage: Bacteria > Pseudomonadota > Gammaproteobacteria > Eutrophobiales > Eutrophobiaceae > CAXMWX01. Next base: position 29,373 of record CAXMWX010000010.1, read on the forward strand.
GATATACTCAATTACGGGTATGTGAAAGCCGACATGTTCATCGCCTATTATACGATGCAGTTCATTGAGGAGCGGCACCGGCAGGCGTTGTTTGATACCCTCTATGAGCGCCTGAACTGGGGCGGTGCTGTTATCCTGTTTGAGAAGGTCGGCGCACCGGATGCCAGGTTCCAGGACATGATGTCGTGCCTGTATCGTGAATACAAGGAGGCAAACGGCTTCACTGCCGCCGAGGTGTTAAACAAAGAGCAGAGCCTGAAGGGAATTTTAAGGCCGTTTTCAAGCCAGGGCAACACAGACCTGCTCAGGCGGGCGGGTTTTACCGACATCATGACCATCATGAAGTACGTGTCATTTGAGGGATTTCTGGCAATCAAATAACGAAAAGCGCTACTGTATCCACACCGAGATGGCCGTGGCTGGCAGCGGTTTGCATATATAATCGCCCTGTACATGCTCAACCGCCAGCCCCTTGATGTGAGCGAATTTTTCCTTTGAGTCAATCCCCTTGATGCAGCAATCAAGCCCCAGGCGCTGCACAGAATCCAGCAGTGAAGCGGTCTTGTTTTCGCTGTTGCTTTGTGCTGCTGTCTGCGGCAACACGCCATAATCAAGTTTGACTCCGGTGAAAGGCAACGCATGCTGCTGGATGATGCTCATTGCATGGCTGTCGGCATTGTCAACTGTGAGCATAAACCCGGCCGAGCGCAAACGGGATAGGTGTTTTGCTGCCTTGCCAGCGTCCTGTAAATCAGTAAAATTCTGAATTTCAAGCACGATGTTTTCCGGCAAGATGTCGTGTTCGGCCAACACCTGGCCAAGCTGTTCAGGCAGCTCGCTATTCATCAGGAGAGTTAAGGGGGTATTAAGGGAGATGTTTATCTGCCGGTTACGCTTGAACAGCGACAGGCATTTCTCCAGCCCTGCCTTCAGCACGTGCAGGGTGAATTTTTCCAATAACCCATGCTGCTCAATGATGTGCATAAACTCACTGGGCAGTCGCAAATTACCGTGTTCGTCTTTCCATCTGGCCAGGAACTCAATGGCAGCGGGGGCATTGTTCAGCAGCGAATATACCGGCTGGTAGTAGACATATATCGCCTGGTTTTGAAGCGCATTGATGATGTCCTGTTTGCCGATTTTATCGGCAGAGCGGTCGGCCGGCTGATTTTGGTAATAACGATTAAAGATATTGGTCAGCAACTCGGACTCAAAGGGTTTGGAACACACGCCCGCTATGGTCAGCTGCATGGACTTGGCAAGCAGGCTGGTATCTTCAATAATATTCCTCTCAAGGCCGCTCATGAGTATGATCGGTGTTTTGACCTGTTCAGAGGCAAGGAATTTTAAGATTCCGGTGCTGTCCTGCTGCCCTATCTGCAAATCCAGCATGATCAGGCTGGGGCTAAATTCAAGATACGAATCGGCGAATTGTTCTGGCTGTTGAATGACGCAGGTTTCATAACCTCTTGATTTTGCAACCCGTGAGACGAATGCACAGATGCGTGCATCATCATCAAGGATGAGTGCGCGATTTTCCAGCATGTCAGGTTGTGATGTCAGGTTTTGCTCAAATTGTACAACGAACTATAGCGTATTTTACGATGATAACTTTGACACTTTGGCTAATGGTAGTTTAAAGACATGATTTTGTTAAGGAGTGTGAGCGTTTGTAAATAAAATGGGTATGAGTAAATTTTTGCATTTATTTTTGCATCTAAAAAAGTTATATCTATACGTTATGAGTCAACACATTCTGGTCGTTGATGATGACGAACGTGTATGCAGTTTATTGGCGCGCTACCTGCAAAATGAAGGGTATCGTGTGAGTACGGTCAATAGCGGCAGAACCATGTTGCAGTTGATCGAGCGGGATCTGCCGGCCTTGGTGGCGCTTGATCTGATGCTGCCCGAGGATAACGGGCTGGCCCTGGCGGCTGATTTACGCAGCAAATACGATATTGGCATTATCATGTTGACCGGCAAGCGTGATATCGTTGACCGGGTGGTGGGCCTGGAGATGGGCGCTGATGATTACTTGGCCAAGCCGTTTGATGAGCGAGAGCTGCTGGCGAGGATTAGAAGCGTCCTGCGGCGCTTCTCCAGGATTAACAGCGGTGCGGCAAACACTGGCAGATGTGCCCGGTTTGCCGGCTGGACGTTAAATTTTGATGCCAATGAGCTGACCTCGGCAACGGGCGAGGTGGTGCATCTGACAAACTACGAATACATTATCATGGAGGCATTCGTAAAATCACCGAACAAGGTGTTCAGCCGTGATAACGTGTTGAACCTGACCAAGGGTGCAGAGTGGGTGCCTGCCGATCGCAGTGTCGATGTATTGATCGGAAAATTGAGAAAAAAACTGGAAAATGGCGACACCTCCCGCGCCTGGCGTTTGATCAAGACAGTGCGGGGCGTGGGGTACAAGTTTACTGCTGATGTCACCTACGATTGACATGCGCTGCTGTGTCAATGTCTGATTTCTTGCTGGTATACTGCCTCCTGCTGCTCGATCAATTCGTGTATTTGCTGTGTCAGCTCTTCCTTGGAGTAGGGTTTTCTCAACAAGGGAAACGTACCATCATAGACACTGGCCCCGTCGGTTTCATGTTCGCTGAAGCCGGTTGCCAGGATCACCTTGATGTTCGGATAATTCTGTAATGCCCAAGCAGCAAGCTCCCGGCCATTCATGCCGCCGGGCAGGATATTGTCGCTGAATAACACATCAATAGTGGGATTACTTTCAAGCATGGTGATAGCAGATTTTGCATCATGCGCTTCCAGTACGCGATAGCCCAGGCTTTGCAGGCATTTCACGGCAAACTTTCTTACCCTGGTCTCATCTTCGATCACCAGAACGGTTTCTTTGATGTTCTCTGCGGCGATGATGGGGGTGTTCTCATCGGCGGCGGCATCATCATGGTGCGTGTCATGATCCGTATATTCTGGCATGTACAAGCTGATGCTGGTGCCGACATCAGGCTGGCTGGAGATGGCAAGACTGCCCTCTGACTGATTGACAAAACCATACACCATGCTCAAGCCTAAGCCGCTGCCTTTATCCGGGGCCTTGGTGGTAAAGAAAGGCTCACAGACCTGTTTGATGATCTTCGCATCCATACCACAGCCATTATCGGTCACGCTGACGGTGATATACTCGCCGGGTTTGATATTCAGGGTTTTCGCTTTGCCGGGGGAGGTGACTGTTTCCTGATCAACGGTGATATTGATCACCCCTGCCCGGCTGGATGACTCCATGGCATCTCTTGCATTGATCATCAGATTCAGCACGGCATTATCAAACTTGGTCGGATCGATATAGACGATCGGATTATTCTTTGCCAGTGAAATAGTGAAATCAATATCCTCGGTGATCATGCGCCTGAATAATCTCGCTGCATGTTCAACCTGCTTGTTGATCTCCACCACTTGCGGTTTCAAGGATTGTTTGCTGGAGAATGCGAGCAGTTGTTCGGTCAACTCGGCGCCATCATCACTGGCAGATAAGGCATCGGCCAGCATCTCTTCCGTCTCGGGGTCTTTACCGGCAAACTTCTCTAACAGCAAGCTGATATTGCCACGGATAACCGTCAGCAGATTGTTAAAGTCATGGGCAACCCCACCGGTCAGCCGGCCTACCGCTTCCATCTTCTGTGCCTGAGAGAGCTGATCGTCTTTCTCTTTTGATTCGGTCATATCAACCATGGTACCTTGCAGCAGCCGGTTGCCTTTTTTGTCAGTGACCGGGCGGACAATATCCCGTACCCATTTTGTGTTATTGGCACTGTCATAAATACGGTATTGAATCTCACCAAACGTATCGTTAAGATCGACAGAACGATAAAAATCCCGCACTTCCTGTCGATCAGCCGGATCAATATTCTTCATCCACAGATCATGCCGCATCCACGCCTCCGGCTCATAGCCCAGTTGATCCCGTATCTGGCTGCCGATATACGTTGTCTTCCAATCCTTCAGGTTCACCTCCCAAGGTATGGCGTTGGTGGCATTGAGAATGCTTTGATAGCGCCGTTCATTTTGCAGCAGCGCATGTTCAATCTGTTTTTTATCGGTGATATCCCGGCCAATGGACAGCACATGCCATTTGCCATCATCGCTGTCCTTATAACGCATCATGGTGATTTCATAACAGGTCGACTCATCCGTGTGCATATTGTTCCAGCGCTCAAATGTGACAACAGCCCCACCCAGGGCATCCTCCAGCATGGATTTTAAGGTGACAAACTTCTCAGTCCTCAACACATCCGCTATGTTTTTGCCGATGATATCTGCCTCGCTTTCACCTATAAACCGCAAGTATGGTGCATTGACATATTCATAGTTAAAGCTGTCATCCATCACCACCACGGCATCATTAATGGCAGCCGAGATTTTCTCGTAACGGTATAATTTCTCTTCTGCTTCGTGTATGTGGGTAATGTCCTGACTGGTTGCAATCAGACAGGCTTGATTTTGCAGCCTGATTTTTTTCGTCGAAAACAAGGTAATAATTATCTCGCCAGACTTTTTCCGAACCCGTATCTTGCGGTTTGATATGCTGATCCCCCGCCGCACCATATCGAATATCTCTGTCCGTTCTGCCGGGTTGGCATACAGGTTAAGCTCTGTTGAGCATTTGCCAATGACCTCCTCTGGCCGGAAACCCAGGGTGTGATAAATCTCCTGATTGGCATCAATTATTTTCTCATCTTCCAATGAGGTGATGATGACGACATCCCCTGTTGCATGAAATGTTTTTGAAAACTTCTCCTCTGATGCCTTTAATGCTTTTTCGATCTGTATCTTCTGTGTGACATCTGTCATCGTTATCCATGCACGCTTATGCTGGCCGTTTTCAATCAGCCCGGTGGCAAAAATTGAGATATACATTTTTCCCTTGCCGGGTTCGCCATCTACGGAAATGATGTAGTCACTTAACACGTAATTATTTGATATGTAGGCATCCAGCACATTATGGCGATAGGCATCACCGATATTAGCCAGCTTCCCATAGCGCATACCGATAAGCTCATCAGGCGAATTAAAGTTCAAAATGTTGCAGGCGCTGGCGTTGCATTCTTTTATGATGGCATTGGCCAATGCCGCTTTTTGCTCTTGCAGCGGGGTTAATATGCTAAACGGCGTTTCACATTCATAGCGAATGATGCCGTAACCGGCAGAGCGGATAAAATTTTTATAACGCACCTCGGCGGCGATGAGTTCATTTCTGGTCTGTTCTCTGTTCGCTAAATTGGTTGCGATTAAAAACACACAGGGTATGCCGTTGAATTTGATAACAGTCGCTGATATCAACACCTGCACATGTTCGCCATTTTTTCTCTGACGTATGGTCTCAAAGTGATTGCAGGAGCGTTTGTTCTTTAGATCAGCAATGAGTTTTTTGCGTTGCTGGTTATCCGGCCACAACTCCAGACCAACGACCGACTGCCCAAGCGCCTCTTCCCTGGTATAACCGGTGAGTTCCGTAAACCCGCTGTTCACCCACATCAACGTACTGTCGCTGAGTTTTTCAACCTCAACTGAATCTGGTATGGCGTCCAGGGCCTGTAGAAAAATCGTGCCTTCGGGCATCTTCCTGGCATGCGTTTTGCCCAGCAGGAAGCCAACGGCCATGCCGACCAGGGCAATAATACAGGAGATAATGATGAGTTCGGTTATCGCCGGATGTATCGTATCCAGCTGCATCGCCATCAAATCCGGCGTGGCATTGGGAAACGTTAATTGCAGCAGGTCGTATTCAGCGTAGATATACAGAAATGCAAAGGCCAGAACAACGGTCAGTACCAGGGTGAATACCCCCGGCAGGCTCCCCTGAAATTTTCTCGCCATGATAGTAACCTTCGCTTACATACTGGTGGAACAGGCATCTGCACTGTTTTTGACTGTGCAGTTTAAACTTCAATAATAGCCTATTTTTGACCGAAACGGATAATTTTTTCTGGGGGGGGGGGGGGGATAAAACCCTTTATTAACAAGTAGTTAGGTAGTGATTATAAGGTGTAACCTGAGTTAAATAATCGCCCGCAGGTGCCGGTTTCAGGCCGAAGTGGCCGATGATCCCGCCAACATAGTGCCCCGGTTTTCTTTAGATCATGCCCACCTGCGGGCGATGGCGGCCAGGGCACTTACCGCCGGGCAGGGGTGATAAGTTAAGCCGAATTCCGGCCGGCCGTATCATCCGCCGGTCTGAGCACTTTGGTGCGGGTGGTGAGAATCGAACTCACACTTCCGAAGAAACGGGTTTTTGAGACCCGCGCGTCTACCAATTCCGCCACACCCGCCAACGATCAGGGCCGCCAAGTATAGGGAAATATGCCGGCCATTTCATTGCCTTGTATGGGTTTCTGGTAGACTGCCCGCCATGCGAACTGCCGATTTTCATTATGATCTGCCCGCCCGCCTGATTGCCCAGCAGCCAGCCCGGCCTCGGGATGCCAGCCGCCTGCTGTGTCTTGACAAGGTGTCCGGGCAGCTGCTGGATGATCATTTTCATGCCATCACCCGCCACCTGCGTCCGAATGATGTGCTGGTTTTCAATGATACCGAAGTCATCGCGGCCCGCCTGTTCGGGCAAAAACCGAGCGGCGGCCAGGTTGAGATTCTGATTGAGCGTATTCTGGGCGAGGACCGCGCAGAGGTACAGATAAAAGCCAGCAAGCCAGTCAAGCCCGGCACGACTCTGATCCTCAAAGACGCCCCTGGCCGCTTCACCGTGCAAAGGCGCATCGGGCCGTTCTATGAATTAACCACCCAGGCCGGCGAGTCTGTCAAGGCCCTGCTGAACCGCGCCGGGCATGTCCCGCTGCCGCCTTACATAAAACGCACAGCGACACCGGCCGATGCTGAGTGTTATCAGACTGTCTATGCCCGTCGGCCCGGGGCGGTGGCGGCGCCCACGGCCGGCCTGCACTTCACATCTGCGCTGCTGCGGCGCATCCGGGGCCAGGGTTGCAGGCTGGCATACCTCACCCTGCATGTCGGTGCGGCCACGTTTCAGCCGCTCAAGGTGGCGGATATTCGTGATCATCGGATGCACGCCGAATGGTTTGCGATCAGCGAGGAGACGGCCGAGGTGATCAACGAGACAAAGGCCAGCGGCGGGCGGGTAATCGCCGTCGGCACGACCTCCCTGCGCTCCTTGGAAGCGGCCAGCACGGCGGCCGGGCAGGTCAAGGCCATGCAGGCGGAGACGGATATTTTTATCTATCCCGGGTTTGGCTTTAAGGTGGTGGATGCGCTGATCACCAATTTCCATTTGCCGGAATCGACCTTGCTGATGCTGGTCTCCGCCTTTGCCAGCCAGGAGGCGATCAGGTGCGCTTACGCCCATGCGATCGCCCGGCAATACCGTTTTTTCAGCTACGGTGATGCCATGTTTATCGGTGAATTTTAATGCGATGAAATTCACGCTCAAGCAGCACTCGATGGCGGCCAGGTGTGGCGAGCTTGTGCTTGCCAGGGGTGTGGTAAAGACGCCCGCATTCATGCCTGTGGGTACTTACGGTACGGTCAAGGCCATGACGCCGGAAGAACTTCAGAGCATCGGCAGCGAGATCATTTTGAGCAATACGTTTCACCTGATGTTGCGCCCCGGCGCTGAGGTCATCAAAAAACTCGGTGGGCTGCATGGATTTATGCACTGGCAGAGGCCGATCCTGACCGATTCCGGCGGGTTTCAGGTGTTCAGTCTGGCAAGATCATGCAGGCGCAGCGGGCAGGGGGTTGTGTTCCGCTCGCCGGTGGATGGCCAGCGGGTCTTTCTGTCGCCGGAGCTGGCCATCAAGACGCAGCATGCCCTGGATTCTGATATCGTGATGAGCTTTGATGATTGCACACCGTATCCTGCCAGTGAACAGCAGACCGAAGATTCCATGACCCTGTCACTTGACTGGGCGATGAGGAGCCGAACGGCGCATGGCAGCCACCCGGCGGCGCTGTTCGGGATTGTGCAGGGCGGGATGTATGAAGAGTTGCGGCTGGCCTCTTTGCAGGGGTTGATTGATATGGGTTTTTCCGGCTATGCGCTGGGCGGTTTATCGGTGGGCGAGCCGGTGGAACTGATGATGCGGCTGTTGTCTCAGATTGTGCCGCAGATGCCGGCGGATAGGCCGCGTTATCTGATGGGCGTGGGTACGCCGGAGAATATTGTGGATGCCGTGGCCTGTGGCATTGACATGTTCGACTGTGTGTTGCCCACCCGCAATGCCCGCAACGGCCATTTATTTACCTCGTTCGGTGCGGTCAAGATTCGCCATGCACAAAACAAGGATCACCCCGGCCCGCTGGATGAGACCTGCCGTTGTTATACCTGTGCCCATTATTCCCGTGCTTACCTGCATCATCTGCACAAGACCAATGAGATCCTCGGCTCCAGGCTGAATACCATCCATAATCTCAGCTATTATCAGCACCTGATGGCGGAGATCCGCCAGGCGATTGCCGCCGATGATTATGCGAATTTCAGGCGGGCGTTTTATGCCCGGCGGGCGGGCGGTATGCCCTGAAGGCCAGCGACCGATTACCTTATTTAAGTATAGACTTTGCTCCTGCCAACATGAATAATCAGGGCTAAAAATACCATCATCGAAGGGGACTGTCAGGACATGAAGGAGAGTATATTCCACGCCACCAGGGAGAATTTTCTCGGCCATTCGGCTGCCTGGTATAAAAAAACCATTATCTTGTTTTTAGTGATCAATCCGGTGGTTTTTTTTCTGATCGATCCCTTTCTGGCGGGCTGGCTGGTTGTGCTGGAATTTATCTTTACGCTGGCGATGGCATTGAAATGCTACCCCTTGCAACCGGGCGGCCTGCTCGCCCTGGAAGCGGTGTTGCTGGGCATGACCACGCCGGCCTCGGTGATGCACGAGGTGGAGACGAATCTGGGCGTGATCCTGCTGCTGGTGTTCATGGTGGCCGGGATCCACTTCATGCGGGACATGCTGCTGTTCACCTTCACCCGCATCCTCCTGGGTGTGCGTAACAAGCTCATCCTGTCTTTCCTGTTCAGCTTCTCGGCCGCCGTGCTGTCGGCTTTTCTGGATGCCTTGACCGTCACCGCCGTGCTGATCTCGGTGGCGGTTGGTTTTTACTCTATCTATCACAAGGTGGCGTCCGGCAAGACCTTCCATGATGAGCATGATCACACCGGCGATGAGTCCATATATGCCTATCGCCGGGAAGACCTGGATCGCTTCCGCAGTTTCTTACGCAGCCTGGTCATGCACGGTGCTGTGGGTACGGCGCTGGGCGGTGTGTGTACGCTGGTCGGCGAGCCACAAAACCTGCTCATCGCAGCGAAGATGGACTGGAATTTCGTCGATTTTTTTGTCCGCATGATGCCTATCACCATGCCGACTTTTGTTGCGGGCTTATTGACCTGTATGGTGCTGGAGAGGCTCGGCTGGTTTGGTTACGGCGCCAGGATGCCGGATAAGGTGTGGGCGATACTGGCCAGATTTGACGCCGAACAGGCCGCAAGACGCACCTCCCGCATGAAGGCAAAACTGATTGCCCAGGCGCTGATAGCGGGTGTGCTGGTGCTGGCACTGGCCTTTCATGTGGCCGAGGTCGGCTTGATTGGGCTGATGGTCATTGTGTTGCTGACGGCCGCTACCGGCGTGATTGAAGAGCATCAGATCGGCCATGCCTTTGAGGAGGCCCTGCCGTTTACCTCCCTGCTGGTCGTGTTCTTTGCCATCGTGGCGGTGATCCACGATTTGCATCTGTTCTCGCCGGTCACCGCTTATGTCCTGTCTTTATCGACCGAGATCCAGCCGATGATGTTATTTGTGGTCAATGGCCTGTTGTCGATGATCAGTGATAATGTCTTTGTCGCCACTGTCTATATCAATGAAGTGATAACAGCACACGAGGCCGGCAGCATTACTCGTGAGCATCTTGATGTGCTGGCGATTGCGATCAATACCGGCACCAACCTGCCCAGCGTGGCAACGCCGAACGGCCAGGCGGCCTTTCTGTTCCTGCTGACATCGGCCCTGGCGCCATTGATACGCTTGTCCTACATACGCATGTTCATCATGGCGATTCCCTACACGATTGTGCTGTCGATAGTTGGGCTGGCGGCAATCGCCATACACTTTTAATCCGCTGCCAGTCTGCCTCGATGGCGGCTCAAGGTGCTTGCCGGGGCAGTGCTTATCTCGCCTGCATGATGGTGCGTATCTCCCTGGCGGCATCACGACAACGCTGCGCCAGCGCCCTGACCTCGGTGGCGATGACGCCAAAGCCCCGGCCCTCATCACCGGCACGGGCAGCCTCAACCGCCGCATTTAAGGCCAGGATGTTGGTCTGAAAGGCCATCTCATCGATCATCTTGGTAATATCGCTGACCTGGGCGACATGGGTTTGTATCGCCAGATAATCGGTCGCATACCACCATTCAATGGCCAGGCCGGCGGGCGTCCCGGAGTCGTACTCTATCGGATAGGCGCTGATGTGAAACTTCTCCTTGCCCACATCAACAAAGCGGGCGAAGCGCTGCCGTTTTTTATCCTGCAATCTCGTCAGCACCGCCGGGGTGAGCAGCGGAATGTCGAACAGTGACAGGCCGATCAGGCGTTCCTGATCGAAGGCGGGGTAGAGTTTTTTGATCACCCGCCGATGTTGCCGCAGCAGTGCGGTGGTGGATTCGTTGGCGAAGGTGATGGTGAGGTCTGAGTCCAGCAGCAGAATGGCTGTGCCGGTCTTGTTAAGCACATCTAAGGTATTTAATAACACCTGTGGTTGTGCCTGTTCAATCATTGCCATAGCAGTCATAGTCAGTACCTGTTAGTTTACGATCGTTGCGCCGCCATGCAGGTATATGACCGTCGCATTGCCGCCGGATAACTTAAAACACAAGACGACTCCGACTGGCTTGGCTTTAGTCCGCCATGCCACTTAACAGTTCCATAAAAAACGCAACGCATGCAGCGATGTTAGGCGATGACTCGACAAACCCTCGTCTGTTCCTGGTCTAAGGATCATCCGGTGGTAATTCCCGGCAACTTCCGGGGTGGCAGTGTCGCTCGCTGTAGCATTTTACCACAGGGTTTTGGCATCTCGACCCGGCACCAGCATCACTTACCTGCATCTTAGTAATTGACCTTACAGTGTGGCTTTGAGAGGTGTCTTGTTTGCTTACAATTTGTTACATTACAATCTATTCACAAAAACAATATAGTCACAAAACGCTGATGTTATGATGTGAGTTGGTTAAAAAAGATAACAATTAATCACTACGGATGTGGCGTTAATTAACGAATAAATGAACGGGGCCAGACGATGGGTTGCACAGTGATCAAAGGCGGGGTTATGGCAATTTCGGGGGGAAGAGGGTGGAGGATATTAAATACCTTGAGATGCTGAACAAAACCGGCACGGCCATCCTGCTGCTGGATCGTGAGCTTCTGGTTACCTTCGCCAACAAGGCGACCCGGCAGCTGCTCTGGGAGCACCGGCGGGAGATAAAACAACTCTACCCGGCCTTTGAGCATGACCAGTTGATCGGCCTGTCGCTGTCTGCCATTCCCTTAATCAGGCCGGAGATACTCGCACGGCTGCAAGACAAAGAGCAGCAGAGCTTCAATAAATTTATTGATGTGGGC
>CAXMWX010000011.1:0-196685 GCA_963422205.2 Gammaproteobacteria bacterium
CATTTATTCGTTATTAGTTTCTAAATATTTTTTTATAAGAGTAAATCTTAGTTACTAAAAAACGAAATATCAAGTAACTGATGAAAAAACTGTAATATGCAAATTAACTGAACAGTCGGTGACTGATATGCCTACTAAACACATACCCGACACAACATGGCGAAAAGTCGAAAAAGAAGTAGTAAATGCGGTTATAGAAACAAAAGAAGCATTAAAACCTACAGAAGTACTTAACTACCTGATCTTAAAAGGAATTGAGAAAAGCAAAGAGGAGGGATACTCAGAAATGAAAAAATGAGCGGCACCGCCCTGTACCGCGCCCTGGTTCATGCGGGTGCACCTGAGAATGAGGCGAAAGAAGCCAGTGACAGTATCGATCACACATTCACCGGCAAATTCAACACCATTGATGAACGCCTGAATAGATTGGAGATCACGGTCACTGAGTTGAAGGTCACAGTCGCTGAGTTAAGGGTGACCAACCGGCTAAATCTGGGCGTCAGCCTGGTCATCCTGCTGTTCATTCTCAAATTGTCGTTCGCGCCCTGACAGACAAAAAAACAGACAAAAAATAACCGGATCCGGTTACAAAGTGCGGGTGTCATAGGGACCCGCACTGATTCTGCCCCCCATCCCCCCGTTCATTGAACGAGCGTTCAACAAAAAAACAGGCTGGCCAGGTCAGTTTTGCGGGGTAGTCGGCATCCTGCCCCAGGTCACTCAAGCCCCTGTGACAGGCAAGCTGTCAAGGACGCATAATGTGGCACTATGTTCAACAGGCGGTATGGGCTGCACGCTGTCCCCCGTGGCGGCAGGATGATCAGCATAAGGATAGCCACGGGGGACAGCGTACAGGGATGGCCACCCCCGCCTGTCGGGCGGCTCGGCCTTCGGGCTTATCCATTATCCTGACGGCCTCGCCGTGAACATAATGCCCACATTATGCGTAATGACCAGCGGCAGGATGCCGGCCTTGCTAACAGACAAATCGACTTTTTTGGACAGCTGTCCAAATCGATTGGGGGGGGTAGTTAGCTGACGATCGGTGAATGGCCGGTGCTCAACATGCCTTGTCCGTGCGGGCTTTCAGCGATGAGCCAGCGATACCCATAATAGCCAAAACCCCCTGTTCAGCCGTCAATTAGCCACATCCGACCGCCGTATTTTCGATTCTGGGCGTTTTCCGATAGTTCCTCAAGTGGTTGCTCGGTGATGATGGCCAGGTGAGAGGCGACTATGAGATTGGGTAACAGACGGGCATCTATAGCGAAATGGCTGAAGATATCGCCATCGGCGTTCATGATGCGAATATCTACGAAATCGGCCTCATGCTCGCTTTCCTGGACGATATAGCGGTTACCCTCAGTATCCCGGTAGCATGGCGTTTTCCACCCCATCGTGACCCCCTGTGGCCAGTGTTTGGGTGGTTTTGATAGATATGTAACAAGTTACATAAATCAGAATAATCAACACATAACAAGTAACATTGCAACAGGTTATTTACAAGTCGGCAAACATAAACTAGAATGCAGGCCTGAAACTCAGGCAAAAACTCACAGAAACAGTCCGAATAAGGCATGACAGAGCAACAAAACTAAAAAAACAAATGCCTGGAAATAACAATAAAATCAGGGGTACAAATCCAAGAAAGTGACTTGGTCAACTTCCTGATTGACGAAGGACTAGAAAAAATAGCTATAAAAGACAACAATTTAGAGCTGAGACAATGAGCGGCACCGCCCTGTACCGCGCCCTGGTTCATGCGGGTGCGCCTGAGAATGAAGCGAAAGAAGCCAGTGATATTGTCGATGGAAAGTTCAATGACATTGACAGGCGTCTGACCCGACTGGAAGTCACCAGCCGGCTAAATCTGGGCGTCAGCCTGGTCATCCTGCTGTTTATCCTCAAATTGTCATTTGCGCCCTAACAGACAAAAAATAACCCGATCCGGTTACAATGACCATTGCCACCTTTGACACCCTGAAATTCGCCCAGCGCCTGGAACAGGCCGGACTGGAGCCAAAACAGGCCGCCGCCTTCGCCGAGGCGCAGAAAGAGGCATTGAGTGAGACCCTGGATGACCGAGTCGCAACCAAGGCCGATATCCAGCTATTACGATGGATGTCAGGCTTCAATCTGGCATTAAGCCTGGGAATATTATTCATTCTCTTGCAGGAAAAATGACAAAATACCGAACGATCAAGCGGCAAAGTGCGGGTGTCATAGGGACCCGCACTAATTCTGCCCCCCATCCCCCCGTTCATTGAACGAGCGTTCAACAAAAAAACAGACCAGCCAAGTCAGTTCTGCGGGGTAGTCGGCATCCTGCCTTAGGTCACTAAGCCCCTGTGACAGGCAAGCTGTCAAGGGCACATAATGTGGCACTATGTTCAACGTGCGTAATGACCAGCGGCAGGATGCCGGCCTTGCTAACAGACAAATCGACTTTTTTGGACAGCTGTCCAAATCGATTGGGAGGGGTTAGCTGACGATCGGTGAATGGCCGGTGCCGGTATCCCGCCGCAGCTGCCTGGTGCATTGCTCAAAATGCCTTGTCCGTGTGGGCTTTCAGCGATACCCATAATAGCCAAAACCCCCTATTTCGCTGTCAAACCGCCGAAACCGACCGCCGCATTTTCGATTCTGGGCGTTTTCCGGGGGTGGGCAAGGGTCAGGGTATGGGGTAAATCCCGTAATTATCAGCTAAGATGGCCGGATGCGCCTCGCCATCCGCCCCCTGTCAGTCGTCTATCTGCCCGCCATCGCCGGCGCTCTGCAACCTACCCCCCTGCCAGCGAGCAGCCAGGTGCTGGTGTTTCAGTGTCAGCAGGCAAATGGGCACTGGCGGTTCTCTGATGCGCCGTGTGGGCGAGATGAGGTGGGCGGGCAGCATCTCATTGAGATGAACGATCCTCTGCCTTCTGCCCCGATGATGCACCAGTACCATGAGTTATTGGCCAGGGAGCAGGCACAGCGAAGCCGGGCCAGGCAACGGCAACAACAACGTGAGCAGCGCCGATGGCAGGCGGGCCTGGCGGGCGCAGCATTGCCAGCGCACCAGAGACAGCTTGCAGCGCCACCGCAGTCTCATGGGCTTAGGTTACCGAGCGGCACAAAGTCAATCCCTGCACGATAGAGAGCGTGCCCTGGTCGAGCGGCGCAATGCGGCCTGCAACGCACGCTAAGGTGGCCACCAGATAAAAACGCAAGGCGAATAAAAGTAACCAACTCATAGCAAAAAGAGCAAATATTTAGAGAAAAACCGATAAAAACGAAGTAGCATAAACCCATGGTCATTGCCACAAGGAGTAAATATCCATGAGCGGAACTGCTCTATACCGCGCCCTGGTACATGCGGGTGCGCCCGAGGATGAGGCTAAAGAGGCAGCGAGTGAAATCGATGATATGAAAACTATTCTGGTTGAATTGCGTGTCACCAACCGAATATTGATTGTTCTGGTACTCACTTCGCTGATTAAGTCTTTCTTCTAATTCAGTACAAAACGATGCTGGATCCTGCTGTAAAATACGGGCGTCACAAGCACCCGCACTGCTTCGGGCTACCAAGAACCATAACATCAATCATCGATAAAACACGATGCTAAAAGAAGGCGATAGAAAAAAGCAACCTGCATGGCTGTCTAACCCACACTTGAATTTTGCTCAAAATGCGATGATAGTAGAGTCATGCGTAAACCGCCCTGCACTGCAACCAACCATGAGGTACGACTGCCATGCTGAGAAACATACCTTTGAGTGTCATCTTATCTATGCTGCTATTGCCAGGTGCTGTATCGGCGGCGGAGAATTACCTCCCCAGCCTGATCACAGCAACGCCTTATGAGGGACGGCAACTGGCGATCAAGCTGGCGAGAAAATCCATCGGCGAAATGCAATCTGATGCTGAGATCAAGAAAAAAGTACGGGCTGCCTATGCAGAGGATGGGGCTGTCCTGATCGAAGCGGCCGAGGTGATCGCTATCGAATTCAGCACGATTGCTGCGGCAAATAATTACTGGCGCAAATAAACCCGCACCTGCCCCTGTGCGGTGTGGCTCGTATCAGCGGCGGGTGAAAATCCTGATGGTCTGCTGGCACCATGCCGACGCCCCGGCGGCACGTCCTAAGACACCCCCGCTTACAGCAGTGATGGTTGCTCGGCGCCCTGCTCGCTTGGCAGCGGTTGCAGCTTCAATACACCGACACCCGGCAGGCGGACCGCCCTTTGTCCTGGCGAGCCACCCGGGCAATACCGGACTTGTCTATACGAAGCTGAGTAAGTGCCGTCCGCCCTGCTCCGCATCACCTGCTGAAAATCCACCTGTTTGACCCTGGAGTAATTATTCATTACAAGACTGGCCAGGAAGAAAGCACAAAGTCGGCAACAAAAAACCCATGACAGAAACCATCATCTATATGCTATTGGCATTGATCGCAGTGGTCATATCCAATCTAATATCAGCAAATTTAAGAAAAACACCGGGGGGAGAACAGCAAAACTGGCTAAAGAAAAAACTGCTTACCGGCAACGAACTCAAATGTTTTCACGCAGTGAACCACTGTATAGATGCAGACCAAAACATCTCCTGCAAAGTCAGGCTGACTGATCTGATTGAGCCAGAGAAAAGACTGAAAAAATCGGAATGGCATAAGCAATTCAACAGAATAAAAAGCAAACATATCGACTTTGTCATCACCGACAAAAACACAATGAACACGATCATCGCCATAGAACTGGACGATTCATCACACAGGAGAAATGGCAGAAGAGATAGAGACGATTTCATTAATGCCTGTCTTAAATCAGCCAACATCAGATTGCTGAGGCTGAACAGCTACAAAACATACATGCCTGAGCGGATAAAGCCCAAAATACTGGAAATAATTCAATATATACTGTCAGCCAAGGTCTGGAGTTTCATATCGCCAGATTACAAGCTTATGGATTTAATATTCTGTACATACTGAGTGGCGAAAGACCGAGTGAATATGGAAGTGCTCTGACAAAAGAACATTTGGCACAAGCCTTCCGTCTAACAGAGAAGCTTGGAAAAGATAAAAATAACAAACTAAGGAATTTAAAAGAACGGAAGCAATTTTTCCAAAATATTTATCATGAGTTATGGTTGAATGAAGGAGTATTAAACGAACAAATACTTCCCAGGCGGCGAAACCCACCCCGTTGTTATACAACGCTTCTTTCTTACCGTTAGCTCCGATCTAGAATCTGAATTACTATCTAAAACCCTATCACCCAGAGACTGGTTGTTAACTGGGCATTCACTAACCCCAGTGATAATATTAGCTCGTGAGATTTGATCCTAGCTATACTCAACTGTGATATTATCAATGTACTGCCTTACCTTTTCTTAAATAACCGATTCGCCAATGTGTAATCGTACTATTTATCTAACCTATCTTCATAGGTATTAGAATATGGGCAATTATGATGGAATTGACAAACGCGACGGATTCAAAAACCAGTTTCTTCGGAAGTGGGGTTTTTAGTCAATACAAGGATATTGTGGTAGCTTTGCTAAAAGATTATATTCCTTTTTGACCAACCTCCACATTTAACTAGGCTAAGGTTTTGAGTCCAATTAAATTTCAATAAAACCACCTTGGTACCGGGCTGTGTGATCTGTTTATGCTACCAAATTTGGCCCCTTATTCGAAATCCGACTCTGGCAACAGAGTAAACGATTGAGTAAAAACTGACTAATGACGTAAAGAATAAAATCATGGTTCAACTAAAATTAATGACAATGCCGGTACAAAGGTAATCACGAGCAAGGCCAACAGCATAACCCCGATCCAGCTAATAACGGCGCGACTCAACTGCTCCAGGCTGACACCTCCCACTTGCGAAGCCATGAACAAATTAGCCCCTAATGGGGGTGTAATGAAACCTATCGCAAGATTCACCACAAGCATGATCCCAAAATGTATAGGACTCATCCCTAAGGCCGTCACTATCGGCAACAATATTGGCGTTAATATGACAATGGCTGCTAAAGTTTCCATAAATGTCCCGACAAGCAACAGTAACAAGTTAATAGACAAAAATATCAACACAGCACTATTCGTTAATGACAGAATATAGTCAGCGATCTCCATTGGGATCCGCTCCAACGTGAGTATACGACCAAATGCCACCGACGTACCGATAATCACCAACACTGCCCCAACTAATAAAGATGATTCCAGTACGATCTCATACAGTTGTCGAAACGTGATTTCTTTGTAGATAAATAAACTAAAAATCAAACCATAAACCACCGCAACGGCTGCCGACTCTGTCGGAGTAAAAATACCGGTATAGATTCCACCTAATATAATAATCGGAATCAGCAAGGCCCAACTGGCTTGCTTAATTGCCTGCCATCGCTCACCCCAACTATAATGCTTTTCAATACCACTAAACCCATTGCGATAACATTGAAAGATACAATAGATGATTAGCACTAAACCAATGAACACTCCCGGGAATATCCCGGCAATGAACATATCCGTCACGGAAACCTCGGCTGTGACGGCATATACAATCATCACCACACTAGGTGGTATGATCACGCCGATTCCACCAGAGGTTGCTACCGTTGCTGCGGCAAAACTACGGTCATAACCCCGCTTGACCATGCTGGGAATCATGATTAAACCGATTGCAGCTACAGTTGCCGAGCCAGTGCCGGATATAGAGGCAAAGAAGATGCAGGAAACGATAGTCACCACACCCAAACCACCTGTTACACGTCCCAGAAAAACCTCAGTCAGGTGTAACAATCTTAGCGAGATCCCGCCCCGACTCATGAGATTTCCTGCCAGAGTGAACAGAACTACGGCCAGTAAGGGAAAGGAGTCTAAACCAGAGACCAAACCTTGAATAAAAAACTCCATGTTAATAAAAGGCAAGGCCACTATCGTCAGCATGCTGGCAACACCCAATGAGATCCCCACCGGTACACCCAATAAAAGTAAGATAATGAAACTTGAAAAGAGTATGGTGGTTGCCATCACCTTACTTCCATAAATATACTGTCAACCTCTATACCAATGGCCCTTTGATGCAGGCGCATTAGCAAATGAAGTACGTTGAATAAAGCACCTATGACTACTGAGCCATAGATAAAGGCAATAGGTACTTCAGTGGCTGGTGCTATCTGACCTAGCTCAAGACTACGTCTAATCACATCCCAACCAAATAACACCACGACCACAGAGTAAATGAGAAAGATCAAATCGCTAACGTTATATGCCAGCAATCTGAGATCGGATTGCAAATTGTCAATCACTACTCTAATACGAATATGCCGATTCTCACGGATACCATAACTTATACTTAAATACATCGCCCAGACAAAAAGAAAACGGGCGATTTCTTCTGCCTCTGATAGGGACGCATCAAATAGCCTCAATATAATTTGTATACATATAATGGACGTCATCAACAATATCAAAGTGACAATGCAAACCGGCTCAAAATAGCGGGCAAAAAGAAAAAATATTTTTTTCATTGGTGTTGTGACATTAATTGGTATCAATATTTAATATGATCGCATCGAATAATTCAGAACCAGTCTTATTGCGCAAACTATTGCTTACGGCTTTGTTAAAACGGTTCTTGAGTTTCTTCCTGACTTCAATGTCAATAGTATTAATCTTAAGGCCTGCCTTTTCTAGTTCTATTATGATATCGCTATTAAGTTTTCCCGCCAATAGACGTTGTTCCTTTACAGCCATTTTTGCTGCGCGATTAATGATGGACTGATTCTCCTTACTAAGTTGATCCCAAAATATCTTGTTAGCAAACCAGACATAGTTCGTATAAATATGTTCACTTAAAGATAAATACTTTTGGACTTCATAGAAGCGTTCAGCATAAACAGAGTACACAGCACTTTCCTGTGCATTAATCAGACCTTGTTGTAAGGAAGTGAATATCTCTCCCCACGACAACGGTATTGGCATGGTGCCAACCGATTTCCAGGCTTCTATCTGATAAGGATTACTCGCCGCACGTATTTTTAATCCTTTGAGATCTTTAAAATGTACTATGGGTCGTTTGTTATTGGTAATATTTCTAAAACCCACCTCCATGAAACCCAAGCCGTGAAAACCTTTGCTCTCCATTTTCCTTAAAAGAACTTCACCTATATCACTACTATCCAAAGCACGGTGGGCATGTGCAGCATCACGAAACAGATAAAACATGTCAAGCACGTTGAACTCAGGTACGATGGAAGTAAGCAAGACTGAAGCGCCTACCGTCATTTGCAAGTTACCCTGACGGACCAACTCTGTGGTTTCACGTACTCCACCTAATTGGCGTGCTGGGTAAATCTCTACCCTGATTTTACCTTTAGAGTCCGTTTCCACCTGTTTCTTAAATAAAAGCATCCCCTGATGTAAAGGTGAGTTTTCTTTACTATCATGTCCAATGCGGATGATATTCGCTGAATAAGAGTAGGAAGAAAGTACATACCCGAGGAGCGTGCCCACGCATCCTACTAAAAAGATAGCTAATAGTAGGTTTTTAGGACGGCTCATTTCATTTATAGGCTTGGAGTAAAAATATTATCCAAAGAATCTCTTATACCTTTACTTCCTTTTTTAAGTCTATCTCAACCTCGACACGGTTTATTTGCTGTGTAAATGGAAAGCTTCCTTTGTATTCACGGCTAATTGGAGAATGTGGATTTTCGCCACAGCGTAGTCCTGAATTCAATACATAGATTGGCCACATCTTTGGAAATTCTTTGGAGGCTATCGTTTCCCCATCAAGCGAAAAAGTGACTTTGGCAGAATGCTTACCAGTTTTATGGAACTCAAGCCCTAAAGCATGCTTTCCTTTCGGGATCCGTTTAGTTGACTTGATCTTGTATTTACGATTACGAATATAGACATAAGTGCAAACCAAATAGCCATCTTGCATATACCACTCATAGCCCGCTGCACTATCTCCGACGGCAAAAATAACCCCCTCGGCTTTATTACTGGATAGTTCAACATCCGCACGAAAACGACTATCAACACTGTATATATCCGGAACGCTTAAACGATCCAATCGGGTTATCTTCGGGTAAAATACATAATGCGAGCGTCGTCGCGGCACCGAATTTTCATGTAATTTATGCCTGTCATCATCCATAGGCAAGACACCATAACGTCGTGCCTCACTGAACCAAAGAGCGATCAAGCTTTGCAAACGTTCTGGTTCTGCTTTTGCAAGGTTATTTAACTCCGCAAAATCTTTTGCTGCGTGGTATAGCTCCCATGTGTCTTCCTCAAAAGGCACACCAAATTGATGACGAGTAACGGCCTTCCAACCCTTTTGCCAAATCGCCCTATCACCCATGGTTTCAAAATATTGGACTGTCTTCCGGGTCGTCGCTTTGGGTTTATCAAAAGCGTAAGCAAAGCTGCTTCCCTGTATAGGCAATATTTTTTCTCCCTCTATTTCTTTCGGGAAAGGTTTATTGATCATGTCCATCAAGGTCGGTACCAAATCGATGGCATGATGGTATTGTTCGGCAATGTGTCCTTCGGGTAGTTTGCCATTTGGCCAACTCATAATCAGCGGCGTACGAATACCGCCTTCATAGGTATCGGCCTTATACCATTTCAATGGTGTATTACTGACCTGTGCCCAGCCACGGGAATAGCCCATGAATGATTGATCTGTTCCCTGTAAATCAAGACTCTCAATAAGTTCTTTAATCGATTCTTTTTCTTTCTGATAGGCAACTCGCCGTACATCAAAACGCCCTTCAATCGGACCGCCAAAAGATGCACCATTATCGGAGAGTACAACGAATATTGTATCATTGTATTGTTCTTCCGCTTTAAGGAAATCAACCAAGCGTTGTATTTGTGCATCGGTATGCTCCAGAAAAGCGGCATATACCTCCTGTTGTCGTGCAACGATGCGTTGTTGGTCTCCGGATAACTCTTCCCAAGGAGGCACATCAGCATTGCGTGGTGCCATCCGGGACCCTTTCGGTACTAATCCCATCTTTAATTGTTTTTCAAAACGTTCCTGTCTAATTGCATCCCAACCGCGCTGATACTTCCCGAGATAACGTTCGATATAGTCAACTGGAGCATGTAAAGGAAAATGACAGGCGCCAAACGCGAGATGCAGAAAAAAAGGATTGTCCGGGTTGGCTGCAATATGGTCCCTGACATAAGCAATGGAACGATCAGACAGGTCGGCACTCAAGTGATAGTCATCTGTCTTTTCAGGGTAAGCCGCAGAGGTATTCTCGAACATTTCCGGATGCCAATGATCAGCGGCCGAACTATGAAAACCATACCAGCGATCAAACCCACGTTGTACCGGCCAGTGGTCAAAAGGCCCCGTACCATTCTGGTCACCAAGAGGCGTTAAATGCCATTTACCAGTCGCCAGAGTGGAATAACCTTCAGGACGAAGTATTTCAGCAAGTGTCGCTGCATCTTCGCGGATCCAACCCTTGTAGCTAGGGTGATCACGTCCCCATTCAGCGATATTCCCTACCCCCACAGCATGTGCATTGCGACCTGTTAGTAGACAAGCACGAGTAGGCGCACACAAAGCAGTCACATGAAAATTATTAAAGCGAGTACCGTCTGCTGCGATTTGATCCATACAGGGAGTTTTATGCTCAGCACCGTAACAACCCAGATCGCCAAACCCGACATCATCCAAAATCACCATGACAATATTCGGCTTGCGTTTGAGTTCTCTCGGGGACCAACCGCCTGCACCGATCGAGCTTCGACCTTCAGCTTCTGTAGTTTCTGTGGCTACTGCAGATGTATGATTCGGACCTAAAGCCACTACGGTCGAAGCAAGCGCGGTTGTCTGAATAAACTTACGTCTGCTAAATTTCATATGTTCTCCTTATTGTTATATTCAACATAGATAGTATTACTCATAAGAGAATAGGAAATGCTTAGACAATCCGGCTAGCCTTAATAATAGCCATTCATTGTTGATTCGTCATAAACATAAAAAACGCCACTTTGATTTTAAGGGTTTTGTATGCATGCTAATTAGAGCTGGTTCCCTCACATATTATTAATCATCAGGTAAATAATGCTTGAATAAGGGATCCAACAGACGAGAGATATAGTTACCCCCAAAACCTGGAAACATCGCAATGTGGATGTCTCCAGGAAAGGAGGCGAGGGATACGCTTTTAGAAGTTATAACCAACTCGGAAACCATACATCCTGGGTTTACCCCAGGATACCTGAATGATATCGCTACCACCCACGATAGTATGTTGGAGAACCGCTATATTGCTTACATTTTCCACATAAGCTTGTGCATTCCAATGTCCATCATGAGACTCCCAATATAGTCGCATATCTAATTTTGCATAGGCATCCTGTTTAGCCAAATCAAACTGTTGCAGTCCCGTCGTAAAATGACTACCGGAATAAGCAAGCTGCATATGTGGGGTGAAGACCCCCATTGCTGTAGACAGACTATAGGAAAGACCTACATTACCAGAGGCCGTTGGCGCCCACGGCGTATCCCGACCATCAAGGGAAATATTTCCATTCGCATCCAACGGGAGTGTACCTGCCGATTGAAAGCGATTGGAGGCACCAAAGGTATCATAGCTTGAGTCCATGTAGGCCATATTGGCAACCATTGTAAAGTTGTCGGTCACCAAAGCTTTCAGATCAACTTCAATGCCCATTGCAGTCAATGAACCACCATTCGTTTTTACCGTGAGAGATTGGGCATCGAGTATACCGGCCAACATATCGTCAAATTCATTTCGGTAAGCGGCAATATTTAACTCCAGACGGTCATTAAGCAGACGGTTTTTCAAACCAATCTCGTAGGCGATTACTTTCTGTGGATCATATGTCGTACCATTATTGTTGTAACTCCCTGCTAGAAAACCCGTAGATACGCTTGCATAAAGCAGGCTATCTTCGAAAACATCAAGTTCTCCGCCAACTTCCCAGGTAACTTTACTCCAAGACTCATTGCTACTAGCAGACGGAGCACCTATAGTTGTTTGACCTAGCACACCTGTGCTACGCATTATTCTTTGACCGAAATAATCCATTTTATTCCTGCTATATCGAACACCAGCACTCACACGTGCGCTATCTGTCACTCGATAAATACCGTGAGCGAATACTCCGAAGGTCTCATTCTCCAACTCACTCGGATTACCTGCAAACTGATTAGGACATACTGCATTCGGGTTAGTTGGATCAGCGACTGCGGCAGTCGCAATACTACCAAATGCGTTACCACAGTTGGCCAAAGCAGCTATTGGCGTGTTTGCTGCAACTTCTGCAGCAGTGGCTGCAAAACCAAGCCAGGTCCTTAGAAAAGCATGCGTCATGTCTTCTTGGGAATAATACAGTCCCGTTACCCAGTCCAATTTTTCTGTTTCACCAGATATTTGTAATTCAGTACTCCAATATTCGGTATCATCAAGACGGCTTTCTTCCAATAATCTCCCCTCGCTGTAGTCACCATCCACTTGAGCCAGGTTGAAGTAATCGGTATAGGCGCTCAATGATTTAATTGAAATATCGCCGACATACCAATTTATCTCCAGTGCTGTGGTATCTTCCTGAACATCGCGAATAAAATCACTGTCACGATAGATTTCCCAAGGTCCTCGATCTCCGCGCGTACCTAATGAACCACCACGAGAGTTGACTGGATCATGAATACCATTTGCAACGGTCTGGCGTTGGGTTATAGGTATTACGGATGTTGGATCGGGGTCACGTAGTGTTCCGCGTGATTGATAACCATAAGCACCAAGAGCACTACCACCAGAGTCGTAATGGAAATGTGAAACTAAAATACTTAAATTCTCACTAGGTTCCCACAGGGCAGAACCACGTATAGCTACATCATCAACTTCACCTAAATCATTACTGGCCCCCAGGTTTTTAATCCAACCATCGGCATCATTCCAGGAGCCGGCAAGACGGACAGCAAAATTATCTTTTATTGCGGCGTTTACAAAACCTTGAGCTTTTCTCTTTTCAAAGTTACCAACTGTAAAATTGATGGCACCTGCAATGGGGGCTTCTGTATCCGGCTTATTGGTTTTAACCAGTATGGCACCACCTAGGGTATTGCGCCCAAACAGGGTACCCTGGGGACCTTTTAATACTTCAACCGACGCCACATCAAGAAACGCATTACCGCCCTGAGCAGCGCGAAGTCGATAAAGTCCATCAACAAATACACCATTCGGTACCGGTTCCGCACGATCTGTGTTTTCAGCGTCGGCACCTCGTATAGATATTTTGTAATCGTTGCCACGCTGAGCAAACGCCAGTCCGGGAGTAATCAACTCCAAACGTGAAACATCTTCAATACCCGCTTTATCCAGTGCTTGGCTATCAAACGCATTGACTGATTTACCAACATCCTGAGCGTTTTGTGTACGTTTAGTCGCGGTAATAACCACTTCTTCAAGAATAATTTTTGCCTGAACTTGTGCCGTGACTGCCAAGCCAAACCCAAAAATGAGTGAACTAAGTGACGCAGATAATAAATTGTTAATCCTTAAGTGTTCCCATATGGATTGAGATCTTATCTGGATCATAACAATACCCCCTTAATGATTGATAACAGTAATTCAAGGATTAATTTCGTGAGAGTGTTATTCAGATGTCACACCTTTACCCCCTCATCTCATCAAGTTATTCGATAGATCATGTTTATACAAAATGTATTTCCAATGCAAGTTTTTTAATTTTAAATTCATGATTTTATTATTTATTATGTATTAAATTTCAATTTAATCAATTATTTAAAGATTTTCTTATTAACGCATTCAAAGTGATAAATATATTAGGGACTGTACCAGATAACTATCCCATATGACGTTTAACCCATTGATTCAATTGCTTTAATTGGATATTTGGGTCACTGTTGTTACATCGCCACTCACATTCCTTCAAAAATAGACCAAAATGCTCCCTCGGAACACCATTGAATTTCCGCAAATGTCGCTTGGCCTGATTCCAGAAGTTCTCGATCCCATTGATGGGGTGATACCGGTCTGCAAACCGCTTTGAATGATTAATGCGATAGTGCTCGAACTCACTGACATCGGGCACGTTATCGCCTCGCCAGCCATCACTGTAGACCATGCTGTCAGGAATCACCTTACGTTCAATGATCGGGTATAAAGTCCGACTGCTGGCATCAGAATGATCTTGGTGTCGACCTTGCCTCCGTGCTTCAACAGACCGAATACCGGCACCGTGCCAGCGCACCGCCGACAATGACCGCCCTGCCCCTTGCCCCAAGTCGCTCCCGCTGCTTAACCGAGGCATAAAAAGCATCCATATCTATATGAATGATCGTGCGATTTTGCACGATAGCCAGTGTTTTTTACAGACAAATTCTACTACAATTTGCACATTCAAAACCTGCCCATGCAAGCAAACATGCTAACACAAGCAGTCCATGTCATATTTTCATACATACCAGCTCAGTCTGACGAGGCACCTATGGCAAAACTCATTCGTGTAGTTACTTTTCTCATCCCCCTGCTGACAAGCCACATCGCCCACGCTGATCTGGCTGCGGCCAACCAGTCCTTGCGAGCGGGTGATTTTACCGCCGCCGCGAACGAGTTTCAGCGCCTGGCCGAAGCGGGCGATGCCAGCGCCCAGGCACAGTTGGGTTATCTGTATTATACCGGCGAGGGCGTGCCGCAAAGCTATACCGAGGCGGTCAGGTGGTACCGCAAGGCGGCAGTGCAGGGCGATGCCGATGCCCAGTATAACCTGGCGGTTGCCTATGCCTTTGCCGAGGGCGTGCCGCAGGACTACGCCGAGGCCGCTTCGTGGTACCGCCGTGCAGCCGAACAGCAACATGCCATCGCACAATACAGCCTGGGTATTTCCTATGCGTATGGCGAGGGCGTTGAACAAAATGCGGCCGAGGCGGTCAGGTGGTTTCAGCGCGCTGCCGAGCATGGCTATGTCCGCGCACAAGTCCTGGTCGGCAGCCGATACCATACCGGCGATGGCGTTGAACAGAGCTTTGCAGAGGCGGCAAAATGGTATCGAAAAGCCGCCGACCGGGGCAACGCCGCCGCGCAGTACAACCTGGGCTCGCTGTATCGCTCCGGCAACGGCGTAGCACAGGATTACAACCAGGCCATGCGCTGGTACCGAATGGCCGCCGATCAGGGGTATGCTGCCGCACAGAATGAGTTGAATAGCCTGGAACGTACCCTGACCGGCATAGCCCGAAAGAAATCCACCCCCCAGAACGCCACCTCCCGGAGCGGGCCGGTGACACCGCCGCCCACGGCCAGCAGCCCACCTGCCGACACGACGACCAAGCCGCTATTAAGCGTTGAGACAGACACTCTGTTGGAGTTACCCGTTGCCTCTTCCGCTGCCCAAACAGCTGTCCAGGCCGCCCCGCTTCCTCTGACAGCAGAACAAGACACCCCGGCCACACCGGCAGGACAACCTGCTGATGAGCAAACCGGCACCGCAGCCGATACCAGTGCAGATAGTGGAACAGCGCAACGAAAGCGGCGCGGTTTTTTTGCCCGTTTGTTTGGCAAATCCCCCGGGCCAGATGCCGATGAACCGGATGCAGAAAATGCCGCTGCTTCTCAAGACGAGGCGGCTGACGCCGCCCCTGCCCTGACCGATAGGGGTGCCGATGCCACTGCAGCAGATGAGGCCAGTGCTGAACAGGTGGTTGAGGTATTGACACCGCCCGAAACGAATTTAGACGAAGCCCCGGCAAATGAGACCTTGGCAAATGCGTTCCTGGATAGCGGCGATGACCTGCCGCCCGTTGCTGCCGCCGATGATGATGCAGATAGCATGGAAACCACGGCCATGACAGATGATGAGATGGCCAGCCGACCCAGACGCATGGGTTTCTTCTCCAGGCTGTTCGGCCGAGGGAAAGCACAAGCAGCGGAGGAGACTGTGGCCGATACACCCCTCATGGCAACAGAGGAACACGCCTTGTCAGCCGCCCCGGATGCCCCCGACCAGCCAGAGACACAGACCGCCCTGACCCACGGCATTGCTCTGACAGATGAACGTGAGGATGATGTCCTTCTTGCCCGGGCCGAGGCCCTGGATGAACCCGCCGGGATGACCGAAGCACCGCCTGCCGCCATGTCTGAAGAGGCGATGCTGGCAGATGCCACGGCAACCGATACTGTGGGCGATGATGCCGGGGACGATTCTGAAATCACCGCCGAACAGTCAACCAGGAAAGCCGGGGTTTTCGCCCGTCTGTTTGGCCGTGGAAAACAGCCGGTCCCGGCCGAGGATGCTGAAACTGCGCCGACCGAGGTACCCGGAGAAGAACAGGTGCTGTCAGCCATCTCAGATGAATCAGGCCAGTTTGAAACACAGAAAGAGCAGATGCTGTTAGCCGCCTCGGATGCGCCCGGTCAGCCTGACACCGAGAGCGCCGCCGCCGGTGAATCCGCATCGAAGGCCGTACCATCAGCCGCAGTCACCCCGGCAGAACAAACAGATACAGCGACAGAAACAGTGCAGAGAAAAGGTTTTTTCTCGCGTTTATTTGGCAAAAAAGTTGATACCGATGCGGCGACAGATAACCCGCCCGAAGATGAGGCGATGGCAAAGGATACAACGACCAACGGTGCCACCATCGATGAATCCCTGCTGCAAGAAGAAGCGGCTGAACAGGAAAAAGAGAAAGCCGGTTTTTTTGGCCGATTATTCAGCCGGGAGCAATCTGTCGGTGCCGACCCGGGCCTGGCCGGGAATGATGCAGACAGCAAAACGGCGCAAGAACAACCGGCCGTTGAATCAATATCCGCCGATGCGGATGTCATGCAGGCCGCACAGGCCGCATTAAAAGACAGAAATTACGATGAGGCATTTCGTGCCTTTCGCTCTATGGCAGGCCAGGGGGATGCCGTTGCCATGTACTGGGTCGGCTCTTTGTATCATCAGGGGCTGGGCACGGTGCAGGATCATGGTGAGGCGGCGCGCTGGTATACCCGTGCAGCAGAGCGCGGCAATGCTGATGCCCAGTATAGCCTTGGCAGCATGTTCCTGATGGGGGAAGGCATGACACCGGATGATGAGCAGGCACAATACTGGTATGCAAAAGCGGCCGAACAGGGACACAATACCGCCCGGCATAACCTGAACAGCCTGGAGAAAGTCGCCCGTGAAAAACGTATCCCGGAAGAAGAAAGTGATGATGCAGAGTTACTGACAGGCAGCGGCATCGGGGGTGAGACCATCATCAACGAAGCCGCCGAGACACAGGCGGCAACCACCGATGCGACCCCCAGTCCAACCCCTGAGAAAAAAGGCTTTCTCTCCCGCCTGTTCGGTGGCAAAGATAAAGAGGATGCTGAAGTCACACCGCCAGACGAACCTGCTGATCAAACGCCAGCCAGCCCGGAGTTATCAGCCGCCGTTGCTGAACTGGAACAGGCATTTGCCGCCAGAGATGAGGCGCCTGCCACGCCTGCCAACTCACCGGAGGCCGACTACAACAACGGCCTGGCCTATTCCCTGGGCGATGGTGTCGCACAGGATGAGACCAGGGCCTTTGCCCATTTCAGCGATGCTGCCGAACGCGGGCATACCGAGGCCCAGTATCGACTGGGGATAGCCTATGCGTATGGTGAAGGCACGGGGCAGGACTTGCAACAAGCCGCCCGTTGGTATCAAAAAGCAGCCCAAAAAGGCCATGCAACCGCGCAACGAAACTTAGGATTGATGTATCTGCACGGCGATGGGGTGGCTGAAAACAAATCCCTGGCGCTCGCCTGGTACAGCATCCTGGCCGACAATGGCAATCCGCTGGATAGCAGACGCCGTGATGAGTTACGCGCCGAACTCGGCAGCGATGAAATTCAGGAAGCAGAAAGGCTGCAACAGGAAATCCAGGCGAATATTCCCAGGTGAATATTCAAGGGACGACGCATTGATCGTCTGCAATACAACGGCATAGCTGTTTATCTGCCCTCAACCACCGCCTCTGCTGGCTGCCCTGGCAAATGTCGCTGGATTCATCGACAGCACCTACATGTCATCCAGCGCAGCAACGGCCTGCTGCAAGGTCGGCACCGCCAGCACGGTCATGTCGGCTATATCCTGCCGTGGTGCATTGGCCGTGGGTATGATTGCCTTTTTATACCCGTGTTTTACCGCCTCTTTCAGGCGCTCCTGACCATTTTGCACCGGCCGCAATTCGCCCGACAGCCCCACCTCGCCAAAGACGATCAGCGCTTTATGAAGCGAGCGATGCTGCAAGCTGGAAATGATCGCCACCACGATGGCGAGATCAGCCGCCGTCTCGGTCAGTTTGACCCCACCGGCCACATTCACATACACATCCTGATCAAAGGTGGCGATCCCCACATGCCGGTGTAACACCGCCAACAACATCGCCAGGCGGTTATGTTCCAGGCCAACTGTCACCCGCCGTGGATTGCCCAGGGATGAGCTGTCAACCAGCGCCTGCACTTCAACCAGCAATGGCCGGGTGCCCTCACGGGTGACCAGGATAACCGTCCCTGGCACATCATGATCATAGCCCGATAAAAAAATTGCTGACGGGTTGGTGACTTCTTTCAGCCCCTTGTCTGTCATGGCAAATACGCCCAGCTCATTCACCGGGCCGTAACGATTTTTCACCGCCCGCAACAGGCGATAGCGGCTGTTGGTATCGCCTTCAAAATACAACACCGTATCCACCATGTGTTCTAACACACGCGGCCCGGCCAGGCTGCCTTCCTTGGTGACATGCCCGACCAAAAATACACTGGTGTGGTGGTGTTTGGCATAGCGCACCAGGCGAGCCGCACATTCCCGCACCTGGGCGATTGAGCCGGGTGCCGATTGCAGGCTATCGGAAAACACGGTTTGAATTGAGTCGATCACCAGCACCTCTGGTCTATGGGCAATGGCCGTGTGCAGAATGTTTTCCAACTGATTTTCGGCCAATACCAGTATGTCATCTTTTGCCAGTTCCAGTCTGGCGGCGCGCAGGTATATCTGCTGTATGGATTCTTCCGCACTGACATACAGCGTGCGGAGATCCGCCTGTTCACTCAAGGCGGCCAGTGCCTGTATCAGCAGGGTTGATTTGCCAATGCCGGGATCGCCGCCTATCAAAATGACCGAGCCATTCACCAGCCCCTGCCCCAGTGCGCGATCCAACTCGGACAGGCCGGTGGCAATACACGGCTGCTCTACGCCATTAACCTCATCCAGGGTCATGACCTGGCTGCTCCCCGCCAGTGATTGAAAACGCTCGCTGATGGGTGATTTTTTCTCGACGATGACTTCACGCAGGCTGTTCCATGCCTGGCAGTCCGGGCACTGCCCCGCCCATTTCGCCACGCTGCTGTCGCATTCGCTGCACTGATATTGCGTCTTAATGCGGCTCGCCATGTTCAACGAACTCCAGCCGCTTGTGTACCGAGCACAGTATCTCATAGGGCACTGTGCCGGCATGTTGCGCCAGCTCCTCTACCGGCAGCCCCGGCCCCCACAAGATGACTTTTGCACCGGGCCTGGCCGCCGGACAGCTTCGCAAATCGACTGTCAGCATATCCATCGAGGCATAACCCACCGTGCTGCAATGTTTGCCATCGACCAGCACAGGCGTGCCGGAGCGTGCATGCCTGGGGAAACCATCGCCATAGCCGGCCGCCACGATGCCGACCGGCATATCCACCGGGCAACGCCAACTGGCGCCATAGCCGACGGGCTCGCCCTGGCGCAAATGTTTAACGGCGATCAATGCAGACTGAAACATCATGGCCGGCATTAACTGATAATCTGCCGCCTGTTTGCCGTCCACGGCAGAGACGCCATACAGGATCAGCCCGGGCCTGACCCAGTCATAAAAACTGTCCGGCCAGGCCAGCACGGCGGCCGAGTTAGCCAGTGATTTTTCATAATCATGGCGGTGCGTGAGATCAGCGAAACAACGCAACTGCGCCCTGGCCAGCGGGCTGTCCGGCACATTGGCGGTGGCGAGATGCGACATCAGATGCAGCCGATGAATATACTCATCACAGGAGGCGATATCAGCCAGCAGTTCGGTGAACGCTGTCGGTGAGAAACCCAGCCTATGCATACCGGTATCCACCTTCAACCAGACATTAAAGGCCGCACCCGGCCGGGCCTGCTTGAGAAAAGCCAGTTGTTCGTCGGTGTGGATGACGATATCCAGCGCCAGTTTTTCTATATCAGGCAGTTCAGCAGCGGCATACGGGCCTTCCAGCAGCAGAATTTTTTGCCTTATTCCGGCCGCCCGCAGTTGCTCTGCTTCCTCAATACAGGCCACGCCGAAACCATCGGCCTGTTGCAGCGCCCGGGCAACCCGTTCAATCCCGTGACCGTAGGCATCGGTCTTGACAACGGCGAGTATCTTGCAGCCAGGTGTGCGTCTTCGAATGATGGCCAGGTTATGTTTCAGGGCAGCCAGATTGATCAAGACCTTTGCAGGCCGGCTCATTCATTCATGCTCCGCATAAAAGGCTGTTCAGGAATGTAGTTTTCAAAGCGGGTGTGCTGGCTGAGGAAGGCCAGCTTGACAGCGCCGATCGGGCCATTGCGCTGTTTGCTGATAATGATCTCGGCCAACCCTTTATCCGGGCTCTCCTCATCGTACACTTCGTCACGGTAAATAAACACAATCACATCGGCATCCTGCTCTATTGCCCCGGACTCGCGCAGATCTGACATCACTGGCCGTTTGTTTGGCCGCTGCTCCAGGCTGCGATTTAACTGCGACAAGGCAATGACCGGCAGGCTCAACTCTTTTGCCATGGCTTTCAGCGAGCGGGATATCTCGGATATCTCGATCGCCCGGTTCTCCGTGGTGCCGGGTACCTGCATTAATTGCAGATAATCAACGATCACCATGTCCAGGCCATGCTCGCGATAGATACGGCGGCAGGAGGCACGCAGCTCGGCCGGGGTAAGCGCCGGGGTATCATCAATAAACAGCCGGGCATCCTTGAGTATCTCAACCGCTGAGGTCAGGCGCGGCCAATCATCATCGTTGAGCTTGCCAGTGCGTACCTTCTGCTGATTGATCCTGCCAAGCGATGACATCATACGCATCGCCAGTTGCTCGCCCGGCATCTCCATGCTGAACACCGCCACCGATTTTTTTTCCTTGATGACGGCATGTTCGGCAATATTGATCGCCAGCGCCGTGTTATGCGTGACCACATAATCATCAGTCAAGTAGAGTTTGTCCGGGTGCGTGACGGCAATACACTGCGCCTCGGCCTGCCTTGCAAATTCTATGGAGTGAATGACTGGCATGGTGCGTTTTTTTATGTCGACAATGCGGCGGGATTTTTTTGCTTCGGCTGAAAATAACAACGCCGGTTGGTGATACTGTATCTCGGCTCTCCAGCCTGCCCTGCCCCGTTGCCTGTCATATCGTTGTTCTCCATGATGAGGATCAAATGCTGGCGGCGGTTCTCTCCTCGCCCACCCGCCTACCGAGCGAACCAGCTCAATGACATCATCAACCAGACGCTCGCTGAGGGCAGCAAAACCCACACCATCCTGTGATTCAATCCAGCCGCCTGTACCCAGCAGGCCCCGCAGCATCGCCAGGCGTGCCGGCCTGGCGGCCGTTTTATACAACACCGGTATGTAGAGCGACTCGGCGGCCAGATGCCATAAGCCCAATGCCTGTAGCGCATCTTGCAGGCCGCTCGACCAGAGGGTGCGCTCCAGCAGGGCGTGCTGTGCGCTTACGGCAGCATTACCGCCTGTGGCGTGCCGTTGATACGCCGTCCCCGAACAGGCGGATAATGGCTCGCACAAATCCGGGGCGGCGGCAAGATGGCCTGTGCCGAGCATGGCCCCCAGCACCCGGGGAGGCAGTGGCAGGACAACCTGATGCCCGAACTCGCCGTTACACTGGTCTATCCACAGCCGTCCCTGATAGCATCTCTCACTCAAATATTGCTGAATCTGGCGGGTGGATAACACGCGGGGATGAGGCCAGCCCGCATGATGCACCCGCCATAAATGCTCATGACAGGCTTCTGTGCGGCGACCATCGGAAAACGTCAGGCGATAGATATCCTTGATCCCTTGCGGATAAATTGCCGCCACCCGGGACTGGCGGCCATCGATCGAAGCCAGTTGATCGCCCATTTTCAGATCACCCATCGCCCGCCAGCCGTCAACCGTGCGGATCCTGGCATCCAGCGGTTGCGCCTTGCCCATAGAGGGCCGGCCAGCAACGATGATCAAGTCTGAATCCTGTAGACCGGCGGTTTTCTCATCAAGGTCATCAAAGCCGGTCGCGATACCGGTGATCGGGCTTTGCTTGTGATATAACTCATCCACGCGATCCAGCGCCGTGCCAAGCAGCGTTTTGATCAACGTGTAGGAGCGCCGCCCGCGGGCCGTTTTCTCGGCAATCTCAAACACAGACTGCTCGGCAAAATCGAGAATTTCATCGCTGTTCCTGCCCATGGGGTTAAAGACAGTCTCATTGATCTCGCCCGTGGCGGTAATGAGTTGACGTAATACCGAGCGCTTGCGAACGATATCGGCATAGGCCCCGATGTTACTGGCGCTGGGAGTTTTCTCGGCAATCCCGGCAAGATAAGCCAGACCGCCAGCATCATCCAGCTGCTGGTGTGACTCCAGCCATTCGGCCACGGTCACCAGATCAAACGGCCGGCCGGCATTATCCAGGGCGGCGATGGCATGATAAATCAGCCGGTGATCCTGACGGTAGAAGTCATCTTCGCTTAAGATCTCAACCACTTTTATCCAGGCATCCCGGTCCAGGAAGATGCCGCCTAATACCGCCTGTTCAGCCTCAATGGAATGCGGCGGGATCTTCAGCGACAGGGTCTCTGGGTCAGCCGGCGAATAAGCGGTGTCTGACATGGGTGTTTACGTCAAACCGGATCAGTCGCCTTCGGCAACAACATGCAGTGTGATCGTGGCATCCACCTCGGTGTAGAGATGCAGGTCGACATCATAGTCCCCCAGCATACGAAACGGCCCGTCAGGCAGCCTGACTTCCTGCTTGTTCAGCACCACCCCGGCCTCGGTAACGGTGCTGGCGATATCGGCGCTGTTGACCGAGCCGAACAGCTTGCCTTCAGCACCGGCTTTTCGGGCAATCGTAATCTCTAACGTGTTCAGTTTCTCTGCCCGTGCCGTTGCTGAGGTTAAGGCATCGGCCTGTGTACGTTCCAGTTCAGCCCGCCGGGCTTCAAACCGGGCGATATTTTCGCCGCTGGCAACAACCGCCTTGCCCTGGGGAATCAGGTAGTTTCTGCCATAACCTGGCTTGACCTTCACCTGATCGCCCAACTCGCCCAGTTTGCGTATTCTCTCCAGCAGGATAACGTCCATCGTAACGACCTCGTGTGTTATAAATTTCGAAGGCACAAAAAAAGACACAGCAGGGGAAAAATCATATCACTAATCCCCGGTGGCCGATATGCCGGCTACTGCCGATCATCATCGCCCTTGCTGTCAGCCTTTGTCCGCCAGGTATGAGCGAGACCAAGACAGGCGATCAGCAGGATCATTTGCGGCAGCAACAATAAACAATACATGGCAACCAGCCAGCCCCTGTGCATGTTGTTGGTACTGACAAACCGGTGGGCAACCGACAGGCCCAGGACGGCATACAGTAGCAGCAAGATGACCATGAGGTCTCGTAACCACAGCGGCGTCAGCTGAGGCTGTAATACCATCATGATGACGATCACCAGCGTGAGATAAGCCAGCGGCCTTGGCAGCCTCAAGCGGTAGAATTCTGCCCGGAACCCGCCCGGATTGAATAACAACGCCTGCCACCAGCGGGCAAACAACATGGTCATGACCAGGTTGACAAACAGGCAGGAGATGAATACGGTGGTGATTAACGGGCTGGTCACTTCATAGATTTCCTGCAAGCGTGCCGCCATCTGTGCATCTACGGCAACCGCCTGCAACTCCTGAAACCATTGCTGCCACCAATACATCAGCTGCTCTCGCATTGAATGTATGTACAGCAAAAATACCAGGCATACCGCCCCGGCCGCCAACAACATCAGCCCCTGTGCCTGCCCGGTACGCAATACAACCGAACACACCACCACCGGCAGCCAGACGATGGCAGCAAAGCTGGTCGGCAGGACAGGGGTCAGCTTCAGCAGGCTGGTCAGTAATAACAGCACCAGCAGACTGCCAAGCAACACCTGTATGCCCGCACTGCCGCCCTGGCGCAGACTCACCAGTGCCAGCGGGGCGCCGCTTAACATGTAGGCCAATGGCGAGAGTAACTGTGATAACACAGTCAGCAGAGTGGTGACGGCAATCGCATGAAGGCGGCTGTGCAGAAGAAAATTAGCCAGTGAATACATGGGTTCTGCCGCTTGCTTGGCTGACGGTCGGCAATAGCAAAGGGACTGATCAGTTAATGCGAATCACTGTAAGGCAGCAACGCAAGATAGCGTGCCCGCTTGATGGCCGTTGCCAGTTGCCGCTGGTATTTTGCCTTGGTGCCGGATATCCGGCTGGGGACGATCTTGCCTGTCTCGGTGATGTACTGTTCGAGTATGTGCAGGTCTTTGTAATCGATCTCGGTAATGCCCTCAGCGGTGAATTTGCAGTAGCGCTTTCTACGGAAATAACGTGACATGATCTACTCCCCCCTGGCCTCAGTAATAGCGGCTTCAGCAACGGCTTGTTCAGATGGCTTCTCTTCAGTATCGACAGTCTCAGTCTCTGGCCCTGGCTCCTCTCCCGCCGCCTCATCCGGCCCGCCCTGTTTATTCTCCTCAATATTTTTTCCCCGAGTATTTTTCTCTGGGGTATTTTCCTGCTGGCCATCGGGTTGCTGATCACCTCGTTCCTGGGCAACATCGGGGCGGGTATTGTCTTCCTCTTCCTTGCTTCTGGCGAGCACAGATCGCCCGGTTATCGCCTTGTCCTTTTTGATAATCAGATCCCTGATAACCGCATCATTAAAACGAAACGCACTCTCTAATTGATTCAACGTGGCCTGATCGCATTCAATGTTCATCAGCACGTAGTGCGCTTTATGTATTTTGTTGATGGGAAAAGCAAGAATACGACGACCCCAGTCTTCCAGGCGGTGAAGGGTACCATCGGCAGATTCGATCATGGCACTGTACCGATCTATCATCGCCGGCACCTGCTCGCTCTGATCCGGATGGACCAAAAACACGATCTCATAATGTCTCATGCTTGTATCCTCATGGCAGTAAGC
Organism: Gammaproteobacteria bacterium; assembly: GCA_963422205.2. GTDB lineage: Bacteria > Pseudomonadota > Gammaproteobacteria > Eutrophobiales > Eutrophobiaceae > CAXMWX01. Next base: position 25,238 of record CAXMWX010000011.1, read on the forward strand.
CTCCCATCGGGTATGTGGTGAGGCAAGGATTGAAAGCGCATTATCTTAGGGTAGAAGGGTAACGATTGCAACACGGCTGTCCTGCCCCCGTCTGGCTGGCAAGAGACGGGCGCTCAGGGGCAAGCCCTCATCACCGCCTGCCGACTTCGAAGTTGATAAAGACAGACACCGGTGGCCACCGAGACATTCAGGCTGGCAACCTCGCCCAGCATCGGAATACGCACCAGATAGTCACATTGCTGGCGGGTGTTGTGTCTAAGACCTGAACCCTCAGCCCCCATGACCATAACAAGCGGCTGCTCTGGCAGGAAATCAAACAGGCTCATACTCGCCTTCTCATCCGCCCCTGCCACCCAGTAACCGGCTTCTTTGAGTTGTTTTAATGCCCGGGAAAGATTCGTGACCACGATCATATTCATCGTTTCAACAGCACCACAGGCCACTTTTCGCACGCTGGCATTTACCGGTGCCGAGTTATCCCTGGTCAGGATAACCGCCTCAACGCCAGCGGCATTTGCGGTGCGGATACAGGCCCCCAGGTTATGCGAATCCTGCAGGCCATCCAGGGCAAGGAGAAGTGAGGTTTGTGTGATCGCAGCATCACATAGTTGCTGAATGCTGGTGTTGACGTTTGCCATTCGGGTGCGGGCGAGGATCCCCTGATGCCGGGTACTGCCGGTCAGGCGGTTGATCTGTGCTGAACTGATTGCCTGAATCGTGACCGAGCGCGCCCGGCATTGATCGAGGATGGCCTGCAAACGTCGGGATAATTTTTTCTCCTTGACAAAACAGACTTCGAGGATCGAATCCGGCCGGCTGTCAAGCACCTGTGCGACTGTGTGATAGCCATAAATGTAATCCGCCCGTTTGCTCATCGTCTCGGCAGACACTCCAGATCAATCTTGCGCTCATCTGCATTCACCTGGATGACCTCAACCCGAATTCGATCGCCTAAATAATAACGCCTGCCGTTCGCTTCCCCGGTCAGGCTGTGGGTGATTGGATCAAAGTGATAATAATCCCTGGGCAGACGGGTGACGTGGATCAAGCCTTCCACACAGACATCGTCAAGTTCCACAAACAGGCCGAAGCCGGTCACCCCGGAGACCGTGCCGTGATACCGGTTACCCACCTTGTCCAGCATGAATTCACATTTCATGCGCTGGCTGACATCACGGGTCGCCTCATCTGCCCGTCGTTCGGTCATGCCGGCATGAGCGCCCAGTTGATGTATCTCCGTTGCCGTATAATGGCCGGGCTGTTTTTGCTTGAGCAAACGGCGGATGGCGCGATGTGCCAGCAAATCGGGATAGCGCCGTATGGGCGAGGTGAAGTGTGTGTAAGCGGCAAATGCCAGGCCAAAATGCCCTTTGTTTTTCGCCTCATAAACGGCCAGCGGCAGGCTACGCAATAACACGGTTTCAATCAGGCGTTTATCGTCCCGGCTCTGAACAAGCGCCATGATCCTGGCATAATCCCGGGTTTTCGGCGCCATGCCGCCAGCCAGTTGCAGACCAAGCCCACCCAGAAACGCATTTAACTGGGTTATCTTTTCTTCGGCCGGGCGATCATGGTTTCGAAACAGTACCGGCAGCTTCGCCTGTAGTAACGATTCGGCGGTTGCAACGTTGGCAGCCAGCATAAACTCTTCAATTAACCGATGTGCATCATTTCGGCTGAGGGCATGAATATCGACAATCTGTCCCTCGGCATCAAACTGCATGACCGTCTCAGTCGTTGCGAAATCAAGCAGGCCCAGATCGGCACGGCGGGCGTGCATCGCCTGGTATAAGGTGTGCAGCAGGCCGATCTCCTTGGCCATGCCGTGCGCTTTGTCTCTGCCCTGTATGACCTTATCGACCTCATCATAAGTCAGCCGGGCAACTGAGCGTATGATGGCCGGATAAAATTCATGCCCCTCCACCCTGCCACAATCGCTGACCGCCAGCTCACACACCATGGCATAGCGGTTGGCCGCCGGTTTCAGCGAGCAGAGTTCATTGGCGAGCTTCTCCGGCAGCATGGGGATCACGCGGTTCGGGAAATACACCGAGTTACCCCGTAAGGCGGCCTCTTGGTCGAGGGCCGTGCCGGCTTTGACATAATGGGAAACATCGGCAATCGCCACCAGCAAACGCCAGCTTCCACCATCACGCCGACAGTAAACCGCATCGTCAAAGTCCTCTGCCTTGGCACCGTCAATCGTAACAAAGGGCAGCGTACGCAGATCACGCCGCTGTTTATTTGCCTTGATGGTGGTTGATAAGCCATCCGCTTCAGCCAGCACCTCATCAGGCCAGCGGTGCGGTATATCATAAGCACGTAACGCAATATCCACCGCCATATCAATAGAGGAGGTATTGCCAAGCACTTCAATCACGCCGCCGATGGGTTGTGTGTGTTTGTCCGGCTGTCTGGTGATTTCTGCCACGACCACATCGCCCTGCCTGGCACCCAGAGTCTTGTCAGACGGGATGAGGATATCCTGATGAATGCGCCTGTTATCCGGCACCAGAAAACCGATACTTTGCTCTCGGTAATATTTGCCAACGACAGTGTTATTGGCCGCCTCGATGGTTTCAACGATCAGTGCCTCACGCCGCCCATGCCGGTCAATCCCCCCCTGCCTGACGATGACATGATCACCATGCAGCACCTTACGCATCTCACGCAGGGACAGATACAAGTCATCCCCCCCCTCATCCGGGCGGATGAAGCCATAGCCATCAGGATGCGCCATGATGCGGCCTGCGATGAGATCCATTTTATTTAACAAGCTGTATCCCTCGCGACGATTGCGGACGATTTGACCATCACGCAGCATCGCTTTAAGACGCTTGTTCAATGCCGCTCGCTCGGCCGAGGTGACGACCTTGAGCGCCTGGGCTATCTCATCGAGCTGCTTCGGGGCGCGGGATTTTTTCAATAAACGCAGGATGTCTTTGCGTTGCGGGATGGTGACGGCATACTGTGCCTGTGGTTTCCGATTGGGCATGGCTTATCATTGACAAGGGGTGGTGTGGTCGGTAAAGTCCGCCGACTGCAAGGCCAAGTATGTCATAGAATAGAGGAATGTGTGGTATCTATTTTACCTGCAACTCATGCCGAGGTGGCGGAATTGGTAGACGCGCTAGCTTCAGGTGCTAGTGGGGGCAACCCCGTGGAGGTTCAAGTCCTCTCCTCGGCACCACCATCTAGCTGTCGGGATGGTAATGGGCGCACAAGTTGATTTAACTTCTCTCATCTGCCATCTCGTGATAATAGCCCTGGTGTCAAGCGCCTTGTGCCTGATTAATAATGCAGCGGATGCTGATAGAAGTAGAAGCCCACGAACTGCACCTGAACCGTGCGGTTAGCTGGATTTAAGTAGAGGCTCGAAAATTTTATCCAGGTGGCTTTCACATTGACGCGCTGTCAAGATTCCGAATCTGGAGAGATGGGGCACACGTACCATCATTGCCCCGTTATCAAACCCGTAGTGATACGCATATTTGCATGCGACATTGCCCCAGCCCGTTTCCACACTTTTCTTTATCATTGTCTTTGGTAGCACCTTGAGGATAGCTTCTGCTGGGTCCTTGCCGACACAGATAATCTTTTTGGGCCTGTACTGCTTAAAATACGGTATCCAAATCTCTTTGAGACAAAAATCTATAGTGGCATCACGCATTTGCTTATCCATCGTAGACCAGCTTGGATGCCTGTATGGCGAGAGTGGCGCCTGCATCACTTTAAGGGAGCTCCAGTTCAGGAACTCAAACATGCGCTGATATTGAGTTTGGAGCGGGCGGCCCCCTTGGGGTCTTCCGCGCCAGCTTTCATGGATATAAGCGCTCTTACCCTCATCAGTAAAGCCGGTCCGACCCAAAAGTAGATAAAGGCGAAGCCAGGAAGCGATAGCCACGCCCCAGCTCTTCGTATCCTAAATCTTTATAGCCCCGTTCGATTGTTGCTTTACGATCCCTGATATTGTTCATTGGAGTTGCCTTGTGTGATTTTTGAAGGCTTTATATAACTATGCAAAGGTGCTGTAAACCTCTGGCATCGGCTATCACTTACGCTATTCTCATCGTGTTCGTGAAAAATATTCTGCTCCCCTGATGGGTTAGACAAACGGATCGCGCAAGACAATGGTCTCTTCCCTGTCCGGGCCGGTGGAGATCATGGCGATTGGAGTCTCGCAAAGCGCCCCTAGGCGCTCAAGATAGCGGAGCGCATTCTCCGGCAGATCATCGTAGCATCTCAGGCCGGCCGTGGATGTCTGCCAGCCAGGCATTTCTTCATAGACAGGTTGACACCTGGCACAAGCATCGGCGTCCATCGGCGGTGTATGGCGTATTTCACCGTGCAACTCATACGCATGACAGATTTTTATCGACTCAAGGCCATCCAGCACATCCAGTTTCGTGATGCACAGGCCGCTGATGCTGTTGATCCTGACAGCACGATGCAAGGCAACCGCATCAAACCAGCCACAACGGCGGGGGCGTCCTGTGGTTGCCCCATATTCATTGCCTTTGTTACGCAACAGCTGGCCGGTGTCATCAAACAACTCGGTGGGGAACGGGCCGGCGCCGACCCGTGTGGTATACGCCTTGGTAATGGCTAACACATAATCAAAATCCAGCGGCCCGACGCCGCTGCCAGTGGCGGCACAACCGGCTGTGGTGTTGGATGAGGTGACAAACGGGTAAGTGCCATGATCGATATCCAGCAAGGTGCCCTGCGCCCCCTCGAACAGAATCCTGCCATGGTTTGCCTTTATCTGCTGTAACATCCCGGTCACATCCGCCAGCATCGGACGTATCAACTCGGCATGGGCCAGTGTCTCATCAAGCAACGCCTGATAATCAAGGCCATCTGTCTGGTAGTAATGCTGCAAGGTGAAATTATGATACGCCAGCACCTCGGCCAGCTTTTCCGCCAGTCTTTTCGGAGCTAGAAGATCACCGGCACGTAATCCACGCCGGGCCACTTTATCTTCATAAGCCGGACCGATCCCCCGGCCAGTTGTGCCGATAGCCGCCTTGCCCCGGGCCTGCTCCCGGGCCTGATCCAGCCTGACGTGATAGGGCAAAAGCAAGGGGCAAGCCTCGCTGATAAACAGTGTATTGCTAACCTCCATCCCTTTTGCCGTCAGCATCTTTAGCTCGGCAAGCAACGCCGCTGGCGATAAGACGACACCGTTGCCAATCATGCAACTGACGTTATTCCGTAACACGCCGGAAGGGATAAGATGCAACACCGTCTTCTCACCATCAATCACCACGGTATGGCCGGCATTATGCCCGCCCTGAAAACGCACCACGGCATCGACATGCTCGGTCAACAAATCGACAACCTTGCCCTTACCCTCATCCCCCCATTGGGAGCCGATCACAATAATGTTATGACCCATGTACGTGTTTTTTCATAGTATGGATGAAGTGTTGACAGGAATACTTATCCAAAAAGATGGTTTGAGACGATGCGATGAGGGCAGTGTTTACCGTATCTGTTGCAACTGCCAGCGCCCCTGCACAAGTACCAGTTCACGATCACAGGCCATCTCTTTTTTGCCGCCCGCCTGCCCGGGTAATTCACAGATCACCACCTCGCCCCCGGCCCGCAACTCATCAATCGCCTCATGCAGCCCCGGCACATCCGAACTTGGGGCAAAAATGCCCGGTGCTGTGGTGTAGGTGTGCGGGCTGAGTTCAAACAAACGCCTGGCATCGGTGCTGAAACCTGTCGCTGGTCGAAGCCGACCGAAGGCGGCACCAATGCCATCATAGCGACCACCAAAGGCAATGCCCTGGCTCTCGCCGGGGACATAGGTGACAAAAGCAAGGCCGCTGTAGTAGTGGTAGCCGCCTGATTCTGTCAGATCAAAATACAAGGGCGCATTTTTCATGCGTTGAATTACGCCCTGGGCAATAGCCGTCAATTCTGCAAAGCAATCCATCACGACCTCACCGGAGTCTGCCAGCAGGGGCTTTATCTCATGCAGCACGGTCACATCGCCGGTCAGGTTAATCAGTTGCAACAAGACCTCTGAATGCCTTGTTGTTTTTGACCAGTCCCTGAAGCAGACGGCAAGCTCGCCAGCCGCCTTACGCCGCAGGCAATCAAACACCTCAGCTTCCTGTGCTGAGTTAAGCTCCAGATTATCGATCAGACCGCGCAGCAGCCCGATATGGTTGAGATCCACATGCAGCTTGCCGAGGCCCGTGTCATGCAGCGTCTTCAGCATCAGCGTGATGATCTCCACATCGCTTTGAAAACCCGCATGACCGTATAACTCCGCCCCGACCTGTAACGGGGCACGGGTGCCGCCCTGTTCAGATGGCAAGGTATGCAGCACCGTCCCCAGATAACACAGCCGTGTCGGTATGTCCTGTTTCAGCTTGTGTGCATCGATCCGGGCGACCTGTGGTGTGGTGTCTGCCCGCAGCCCCAGCATCCTGCCGTTAAGCTGATCTATCATCTTGAATGTCTGGAGTTCCAGATCCTTGCCGCTGCCGGTCAGCAGGGAATCGACGTATTCAACCAGCGGCGGCATCACCAGCGCATAGCCCCAAGTACGAAACGAATCGATCAGCTGGCGGCACAGCCGATCCAGTGCCGCCGCATAAGGCGGCAACACCTCTTCTATGCCTGCCGGCATTAACCACCTGTCATCGGCGTTCATCAACGTACCAGGTACAGCATCGCCAGCCCGAATAACATGCTGCACAAGCCCAGCACCCTGAGCGTGCTCTTGCTCATCTGGCTGGCAAGTAAAAACATCCTCTTCAGGCCATTGGGATTGAGGAAAGGCATGATGCCTTCGATGATAAAAACCAGCGCCACCGCAGAGAGCAAATCAGTCCACATCATCCGGCTGATGGCAGGCTGCAACTGTTTTTAGAGATCGTAACAAAGCCGGGGGGAAGCCCGGCGTTCTGATAGTAAAATCACGACTTATCTGCCTTGCATACCATTGCCCTGCATATTATTAAAGTAGCGGAAAAATTCCGAGTCCGGCTCTAATAACAGAATATCCTGGCCATTGCTGAAGCTGTTACGATACGCATTCAGACTTCTGTAGAGCGTATAGAACTCCTCATCTTTGCCAAATGCAGAGGCGTAGATCTCGGTCGCCTGGGCATCACCTTCACCACGGATGGTCTCTGCATCCCGATAGGCATTCGCCAGAATGATCTGTCTTTCCTTATCGGCATTCGCCCGAATGCGCTCGGCCGCTTCCTCGCCACGGGCGCGAAAGTCCTTGGCCACACGGGTGCGCTCGGCACGCATGCGATCATAGACTGAGTTGCTGACCTCCTCCGGCAGGTCGATGCGCTTGGTGCGGACATCCACCACAGTCACGCCCAACTCATCCAGCAGTTGTGCCGTCGTGCCCTCAACCACCTCCAGGATCTCGCCGCGCTCGCCAGCCACCACCTCCTGCACCGTGCGCTTGCCAAACTCATCACGCAGGGCGCGGTTGATGCGCTGGCTTAACAGATCGTTGGCGGCGTCTATATTGCCCTTGGTTGCGGTGTAAAAGGTTTCCACATTGGAGATGCGCCACTTGACATAGTAATCCACCAGCAGGTCTTTTTTCTCTACCGTGAGAAAACGTTCAGCCTGCTGATCCAGATTAAGCAGGCGGTTATCGAACTTCTGTATCGTATTGACGATCGGGATCATAAAATGCAGGCCGGGTTGATAGCCGGAATCATCAATCTCGCGAAACTTGAACAAGATGGCCTGCTGGGTTTGCTGAACACGAAAGGTAAACAGATAAAACAACACCGCCGCGGCGATAACAAGGCCCAAGGCTATTCTGGTATGCATGATTATCTTGCCCCCCTGGTGCGGTTAGTCAAGCGATCGCGTATGTCCTGCACCGTGCGACCGGCCGATTCGCTGTCCACAGTACGCGGCACATTAAAACCCGATGTGCCACTCGGCGGATTGTTCAATAGCTTGTCAATAGGTAAATACATCAGGCTGTTACCCCCCTCGGCATCAAGCAACACCTTGTTGGTGTTGGTCAGCACCGATTCGATGGACTCGATATACAGGCGCTTGCGGGTGATCGCCGGCGCCCGTGAATACTCAGCCAGCAGCTGGTTGAAGCGGGCGGCATCACCCTCGGCGCGGGCGATGCTCGATGCCTTGTAGCCATTGGCCTCTTCCCGCACCCGGGCCGCTTCACCCCGGGCACGAGGTATGATGTCGTTGCGGTAGGCCTCGGCCTCGTTCACCAGTCGTTGCTCATCCTCACGGGCCTTGATTGCATCATCAAACGCGGCTTTTACTGCATCCGGCGGCTTGGCCGGCTGCATCTCCACGGTCACCACCAAAATACCCGCGGCATAGTCTTGCAGGATCTTCTGTATCAAGGCTTTTTGCCGGGAAGCAATCTCGCTGCGTCCCTCGGTCAACACAAAGTCGAGCTTGCTCTTGCCAATCACTGAACGTACCGCCGATTCGGTCACCTGTCGCAAGGTCTCTGCCGGTTGTCTCACATTAAACAGGTAATTGAAGGGATCGTTGATACGCCACTGCACCGCCACTTCCACATCAACGATATTCTCATCCTGGGTCAGCATGGAGGCACGATGATTGATCGAGCGCACCTGGCCAACATTCACGCGCACCACCTCATCGATCGGCGTTGGCAGGGTGAAGCGCAGCCCCGGGTTGAGCGTGGTGACATAACGACCAAAGCGCTTGACCACCCCCCGCTCCTGCTGATCTATCTGATGCGTTACGTTATAGGCAATGACAAGCCCGACCAGCACAAGCAGAATTACCCAGATAATCGCCGGGCTACCACCCCCACTGCCGTGTTTCGTTGTAGATGATTTTTTGCCAAACAGACCACCAAAGCCTGCCTGCATTTTTTTGACAATCTCATCCAGGTCGGGCGGCCCCTCATCCTGGTTACGGCCACCCCACGGATCTCTGTTGGGATCTTTACGGGGGTCTTTATTTTTTTTATCTGGCGGTTCGTTCCAGCCCATTTTTTATCCTCAGCTAACTGTGAATGAAAACTTCAGCACATCATGGTATCACAAACCGGGAGGCGTGCGGTCGCATTACCTGTTCCGGCTTGAGACCATTTTCCTGGCATAACCGCTGCAATACCGCAGGGGCGACCTCGATCTGCATCAACCAGTCGCCGTTCGCTGCCACCTCTTCGGCATGTACCCTGGCACAGGCAAACAGCCCGGCACGAAGCCTGCCGGCGGTGGCGGGCAGCTTGAGGTCATGTGCAAAACGATCGCCACCAACCGCCGCAGCCAGCCGCTGTTTCAAGCTGGCAATCCCGACCCCGGTCCTGGCCGATACCCAGGCTTTACCTGTGCTGCCATTCCCCGATCTTTCGGCAGGCAGGTTATCTGGACACAGATCGATTTTATTGTAGACGATGATCTGCGGTATGTGCTGTGCGCCCAATGCCTGAATGACCTGATTAACCTCCGCAATGCGTAACTGGCTGTCCTCATTGACAGCCACCACATGTAACAGCAGATCAGCCGCCCGCACTTCTTCCAGTGTGGCATGAAATGACTCGATCAAATCATGCGGAATATGGCGGATAAAACCGACCGTATCGCTGAGTAATATGCCGGTGTTGTGCTGCAATTCAAGCCGTCTGATGGTGGGATCAAGCGTGGCAAATAATTTATCTGCCGCATACACATCCGCACCGGTCAGGCGATTGAACAAAGACGATTTACCGGCGTTGGTGTAACCCACCAGGGATGCCTGCAAAAGTCGGCTTCTCTTGCGTAGACGCTGGCCCTGCCGCCGCTGGCGCTTGACCTTCTCCAGGCGGGCATTGATCGTCTTGATGCGCTTGCCCAGCAGGCGCCGGTCGGTCTCCAGCTGCATCTCGCCCGGGCCACGAAGGCCAATGCCGCCTTTTTGTCTTTCCAGGTGCTGCCAGCCCCTGACCAGACGGGTAGAGAGATGCTGCAACTGTGCCAGTTCAACCTGCAATTTACCCTCATGGCTGCGGGCGCGTTGTGCAAAAATATCCAGAATCAGACCGACGCGATCAAGCACCCGGCAGCTAACGATTTTCTCTATATTTCGCTCTTGTGCCGGCGTTAAGGCATGGTTAAACACGATCAACTCAAGCTGCTGCTGCCGGGCCTGCTGTGCCAACTCATCCACCTTGCCGCTGCCGATAAAGCAACGGGGGTCTGGCACGGCACGGCTGCCCTTGATGATGGCTGCCGGTGTGATACCCGAGGACTGGGCAAGCAACAGAAACTCATCAAACTCCTCGTTGTACTGTGGGCTGCGGAAATTGATGTGAACAAGCGCCGCACGCACGCTGGCCCTGGCAGTGGCCTTGGCCCCGGCAGTAGCGTTGACATCACGTCTCAAAATGCAACACCGTATCCAGCGTTATTCGGCACTCTCATCATCGATGCGAGGCAGTTTGATGTTCCTTGTCGGGACGATTGTTGAAACAGCATGTTTGTAGACGATCTGACTGATTGAATTTTTCAACAGGATGACGAACTGATCAAACGATTCGATCTGCCCCTGTAACTTGATGCCATTCACCAGATAAACAGAAACAGGAACACGCTCTTTCCTTAAATTGTTAAGAAACGGGTCCTGTAGTGTTTGCCCCTTGCTCATGACTGATCTCCTTTACTGACATGATAGTTATGCTTCAAACAAATACTGAAAATCCCAACATGGCAGTATATTACAAAGTGTTGCTGAAAGCCGGATATTTGTTGATTTCAGATAAAATTTTATTCGCAATGCCGGTATCGCCAGCAGCCAGCCAGATGGTGTCTGCCTCCGCCCGGAACCAGGTAAGCTGCCGTTTGATGAGTTGCCGTGTGGCGGCGATGGCCTGATCACGCATCGTCTGATAAGAGGATTTGCCTGCCAGATGCTGCCAGACCTGACGATAACCCACCAGGCGCATGGCATTCAGGCCGGGGTGCATATCCTCCCGCCGGTAGAAGCCATGCACCTCATCCAGCAGGCCCTGGGCAAGCATCCGCTCAAACCGTGCGGCCACCGCCTGGTGCAATACCGCCCTCTCGGCAGGTGCCAGGACAAACTTCACCAGGCAGGCGTTCAACGGGGCCACTCGGCCGGCGGCCAGCAAGGCGGACAGGGGCTTGCCCGTGATGACATAAACTTCCAGGGCGCGCTGGATCCGTTGTGGATCATTGGGGTGGATACGTGCTGCACTCGGCGGGTCAATCTCAGCCAGCCTGGCGTGCGCCCTGTGCATCCCCCATTGCTGCATCCAGGCCGACAGCCGGGCACGAGTCGCCGCATCGGTGGTGGGCAGCGTGGAAAACCCCTGCTCTAAGAGACGAAAATACAAGCCCGTCCCCCCCACCAGCAACGGGATATTGCCCCGTTTTCGAATCGCCTGAATGGCCGCCAGCGCATCCCGGCAAAACCGGCCGGCAGAGTAGTTTTCCGTCGGCTCGCAAATATCGATCAAGCGGTGCGGGGCGATGGCCTGTTCGGCCGGTGTCGGTTTGGCTGTGCCGATATCAAGGCCACGGTAGACCAGGGCGGAATCCACACTGATGATCTCTACCGGCAGATGTGCCTGCAATGCCAGCGCCAGCACCGTCTTGCCGCTGCCTGTTGGCCCCATCAGACCGATAAGCGGTAATTCAGGACGGCCTTGCATTGAGTAAACTGGCCAGCTGTTCGGCATCGAGAACACGCCAGAGCCCGGGATGTTCTTTTGTCTGTGTGTCCAGCGTGGACTCCGCCATCCAGCCAAGACACATCACAGCTTGTGACGGGGTGATGTTCGCAACACGCATCAACACACTCTGGCACATCGCTGCGATGATCCCAGGGCAGCTGGCATCTGTGGTGTTGCTGCCATTTAAGGCCCCCGCCTATCGCCGTCAGTAAATCTGCAATATTTCCCTCTTCCAGCAGCGCCGGAATCGCCTTTATCTGCACGGTATTGATGCCCGTCAGGCGAATATGCACCCCCAGCCGCTCCAGGCGGTGCTGATGGGTTTCGAGTAGTTGAAAATGCGCTTGTGTGACCTGTTGCATAACCGGCACCAGCAGCGGCCGGTGTTTGATGGCATCCTGTTCAAACTGCATCTGCAAGCGTTGTTCAAGCAGCACACGCCACAGGGCCAGGGCATCGATCAACCAGCCAGCCTCACCACGTTCGACTATCAGATAGCGGCCGGCCAGCAGCAGAACCGGCCCCTGTTCAGCAAACAATGAAGCTGACCGGGCGCTGGCTACATTGGCAGCCGATGGGGGCCGGCGGGATAACAGCGCTGGCGGCGAGTATGGCGGCAGCGGCCGCTCGGCTATTTGCTGGCTATCCGATGCCGGCGGTATGCAGTAGCTGGTGGCCTCGTCCAGGACGACTCGCAAGCTGCTGTGGATGAAGTTATGTATGTCCCTCGGCTGCTTGAAACGTACCTCGCTCTTGGTCGGATGGACGTTAATATCCACCCGCACCGGGTCTACCTCCAAATACAGTATCCAGGTGGCATAGCGCCCCTGGGGCAGCCGGTCGGCATAGATCATCCGAATGCTGCGTGCCAGCCGCGGGTCACGAATTAGCCTGCCATTGATAAACAGGTACTGCATGTCAGACTGGCTACGATGATGATGCGGCTGCCCCAGCCACCCCCAGATACTGGTGTTTTCCTGCTGGCAATTAACACGCACGGCATTATCGAGAAACGCCTTGCCCATGATCTCCGCCACCCGCTGCTTTGGGTCAGCGCTGCTGTCACGGCAGTTCATGATCATTTTATTGTTATGCACCAGCCGGATGCGGTTTGCCAGCCGACTCAAGGCCAGACGCTTGACCATCTCATGCACATGTAAAAATTCGGTGCGCTCCGCCCGAAGAAATTTTTTTCGGGCGGGGGTCGGCTGGAATAAATCATCCACCGCCACGCTGGTGCCTGCCGGATGCGCTGCCGGTTGCAGGTGTCTGTAGTTACTGACCGGATCGATGGCCAGTGACCATCCGGTCTCTGCCGCCTGAATACGGCTGTTGAGTTGAAAACGCGCCACGGCGGCGATACTGGCCAGGGCTTCACCACGAAACCCCAGGCTGCTGATACAATCGAGATCACTTTGCGCCCGCAGCTTGCTGGTGCTGTGCCGGTCAAGGGCTAATTCCAGGTCTGCCGGATGGATACCATGCCCGTTATCACGCACCAGAATATGCCGTGTCCCGCCCGCTTCCAATTCGATCATGATGTCATCGGCACCGGCATCAAAGGCATTTTCCAGCAATTCCTTGACCACCGAGGCCGGCCTTTCAACCACCTCACCGGCGGCGATCTGGTTTGACAGCGTCCGGGGTAATTTTTGGATGCGGGGCAGCGTCATCGTCATCACCCGGCAAGAGTAGATTCCTCATCCGGGAAAGTCCAGCACAGGCCGCCCGGATGCGAATCGCTCGCCGGCCCATTGGCCCGCAAGCACAGGCGGACAACTCAGCCGCCCGAGGATGACGGGATTCTCAACACCTGGCCTATTCTGATTCGATCGCCCCGGATCTGGTTGATCTGCTTCAAGCGGGCGATGCTCACCCGGTACTGCGTGGCAATGTCAGACAGGGTATCGCCACGGGTGATGACATGTTGCCGGGCGATGTGTTGCCGGGCCGCCAGCAAAGTGCCTTCGGGGGCGCTGGTGTAAAAATAGCTTCGCAGGCCGCTGACGATGGCTGTCGTGAGTTTGTCCTGGTGGGTTTTACTTAACAGCTTGCGCTCTTCCTGCGGGTTGGAAATAAATGCTGCCTCAATCAGAATAGAGGGAATATCGGGCGACTTTAATACCGCAAAGCCCGCGGATTCAACCCGCCGCTTGTGCAGCTTGCCTACCGATTTCAAGCCGCTCAACACCTTCTCGGCCACATCAATGCTCGCTTCCAGACTGGCCGACTGCGATAAATCCAGCAACACCGAGGCCAGCATGTCATCTTTATCATCCAGCTTCACACCGCCGATCAGATCCGAGGCATTTTCCCGCTGTGCCAGCCAGCGCGCATGCACACTGCTGGCCCCGCGGGTGGATAAGACATATACAGAAGACCCCTTGACCCGCGAATCCTTAAACGCATCGGCATGGATGGACATAAACAGATCAGCCCGATATTTGCGCGCCAGCTTGATCCGTTTTTTCAGGCTGAGATAGTAATCGCCTTCACGTATAAGCACCGCCCGCATTCCGCGTTCACGATTGATTTTTTTGTCCAGACGTCTGGCTAGTTGCAGAACAATGTCTTTCTCCCAGCTGCCTTTAGGGCCACGCGCCCCCGGGTCTTCCCCGCCATGGCCTGCATCAATGGCAATGATGACATCACGCAGTGCCGCTGTCGGTACCTCATCGGCAATAAGCCGAGCGGGTGCGGCCTCCTCCTCTTCCTCGCCATACAGATCGATGACCAGACGATGACCGTAGCGCTGATTCGGGGTTAATTGAAAACTCTTTACCCGAGCAAATTTTTTCAAGTCCAAGACAACACGCAGGTGCTGCTGATGGGGCGCACTTCGAAGGCGTTGCAGGAACTTGTCCTGTGGTGTTGGCTGGGTCAGTCTGGCGGGTGCGCTGATGTCCTCGATATCGACCACGACCCGAAAAGGATTATCCAGTGATTCCAGTCGATAGCGGACACGCTCGCTGACATCAAATACCACCCGGGTGCTGTCCGGGGCAGACCAGATACGAACAGTTTTGAGATCACTATCTGCCCCCTGACTGTGGGCCGATACCAGCAAAAAACCCAATGAAAAACAAGCAGTTAGTAAAAATCGCATGAAACTCTGACCCGTTTGCATTGACAATGGTCATCATAATTTCAATTTTTTATTAAGAAATCAAGCTATCTCAGTGTTTTTTATGGGTTTATATTTAATTCTTGTCTAAACAAGCGCCCTGACTTCGGCCAAAGCCCTCTGGCCCAGCGCCGTTCCCGCCGTGCATGATAAGTCCCTGCCGGGGTTTTGCATGCACAGCACAATCTCAAGATCAGCCCGGCCCAGCAAACCCGCCGCCCGCTCCGGCCACTCCACCAGAGAACAACTCGGCGGGTCGAAATAGTCACGATAGCCGATCGAATCCAGCTCAGCGGCATCGGCCAGGCGATAAAAATCAAAGTGATAGATGGCATGCCCCTGCAACTGATACGACTCAACCAGGGTATAGGTCGGGCTTTTGACCGCCCCCTCATGCCCCAGGCTACGCAGCAGGCCACGCACGAAGGTGGTCTTGCCCGCCCCCAGCGCTCCTTGCAGATGAATGTTTATCCCCTGCCCGACATACCTGCCGAACAAACCGGCAAAGGTCTGCAAACTGGCCTCGCTGCGACAGTGAAGCCTCAACACCTAGACATTCACCAGCCGCCGGATATGGGGCAACAGATCGCTGGCGAGCAGGCCACGTTCACCCGCACGGGCAGCCGCATCGCCGGCGGCGGCATGGACGTACACCGCCAGACAGGCCGCCTCGCCCCCCGACTGACCCTGGGCGAGCAAGGCGGCAATCATCCCCGACAACACATCGCCCATACCGCCGCTGCCCATGCCGGGGTTACCGGCGGTGCAGATATAGATGGTCTCATCGTCACCCTTGACCAGGCTGCCCGCCCCCTTGAGGACGATCGTTGCGCGGTATTTTTGCTGCAACTCGGCAATCGCCTGAAACCGATCCTGCTGTATGGTCATGGTGTCGGTCTGCAACAGCCGGGCGGCCTCACCCGGGTGTGGCGTCAGCACCCGATCACCAGATGACGTGCCAGTCAGACGGGTTGCTTCACTCGCTTCTTCGGCAAGCAAATTTAACGCATCGGCATCCAGCACCAGCGGCACGGTTGCCTGCAAGGCCAGAGTGAGCAACTGCACCGCCCAGGCAGAGCGCCCCAGCCCCGGCCCGATGAGAATCACATCCGCCCGCTCTGCCACCGCCTGCACCTCGGCGACCTCCTCTGCCGCCACCGTCATCAGCTCAGGGCGATGGATGGCCAGTGTGCGGGCATGTGGCTTGCGGGTGGCGACCGTGATAAGCCCGGCCCCGGTGCGGGCGGCGGCCGTGGCGGCCAGGCAGACTGCCCCCAGATAACCGTAATCACCGCCGATAACCAGCACATGGCCGTGCCGGCCCTTGTGGGCGGTGCGTTCACGTGGTGCCAGATACTGCCGGCGTATACCCTCTTGCAGGCGGTACCTGCTGGCGGCCACCTGCTGATAGAGGGCATCCGGCAGTTGCAAATCGGCAAATAACAACTCGCCCACGCAATCCGGGCCAGAGGCGGTCAACAGACCCTGCTTGATTCCAACGAAGGTAATCGTCTGGCTGGCCGCCACAGCCGTGCCGAGGACAGCCCCGCTATCGGCATCCAGACCTGAGGGCAGATCCAACGACACCACCGGCACAGCGGCCTGGTTGATGAGGGTGATGGCATCGAAATAAGCCCCGGTAACAGGACGTGTCAGCCCGGTGCCGAGCAGCGCATCCACGATCAGTTCGGCAGCTGCCAACTGCTGCCGGTCAAGTGCCATCGAGACCTCGGCAGATTGACAATACAACTCGGCAGCCTTGAGGGCATCGCCGGTCAGCGACCGGGGCGGGCTTAAGGCGATGAGCTGAACATCCAACCCCGCCTCTCGGCCAAGCCGGGCAACGATATAACCATCACCGGCATTGTTACCGCCACCACACAGAATCAGCAGTGATCGGCAGGCCGGGTAGCGGGCGGTGATCACAGCGAAGGCCGCGGCCCCGGCGCGCTGCATCAAGGCAAGGCCGGGTATGTCATGCGCTGTCATCGCCAAGTGATCCAGCATGCGTACCTGCGCGCGGCTGTAGACGGCTGCCGGGATGTCGGCGGTGAACAGTTGGCTGTCGTGATTCAGGCCGCTGTGCTTCAGCATGTAAAAAAGACGTCTCGGTAGTAGTGCAACTCGTCAATGGAATCGCGAATGTCCTGCATCGCCAGGTGGGCTGATTTTTTTTGCCACGGCGTGATGTCTCTGCCCCAGCGTTGCGCCAGCTCCTTGACCGTGCTGACATCGAGGTTACGGTAGTGGAAAAATTTTTCCAGAGCGGGCATGTGCCGGTATAAAAACCGCCGGTCCTGACAGATGCTGTTACCGCACATGGGCGAGGTGTTCTCCAGCGCATGGCACCGCAAAAAATCCAGCGTTTCGGCCTCGGCCTCGGCCAGGTTG
Organism: Gammaproteobacteria bacterium; assembly: GCA_963422205.2. Lineage (GTDB taxonomy): Bacteria > Pseudomonadota > Gammaproteobacteria > Eutrophobiales > Eutrophobiaceae > CAXMWX01. The sequence continues at coordinate 42,433 of CAXMWX010000011.1, forward strand.
CACGTGCTTTCCCGCACCCGTTGCAACAGGCCGGACTGGCTGTGCTGGCGGGTGTTCCATTCATCCATGGCCTGCAACACAGGCTCGGCCTGATGAATCGCAAACACCGGCCCGTCAGCGAGAATGGTCAACTCCCTGTCGGTGACGATGGTGGCAATTTCAAGGATGAGATCGCTGTCGGGGTCAAGCCCGGTCATTTCCAGATCTATCCAAATCAAATTCTCTTCAGAGACGCTCATGCCGCTGTCCTGCCCCGGATGATCAAAATTAAGTCATCATTTTAACTATCGTCTTAATACGAAATATACATGGGCATTGCAAACAGAATTTTATTACACTGTCGGCATGAATAATTTCAGCTATGTCTTCCTGTTGTTTTTGGTGACGGGTGTATTTTTGCAATGGTATCTGTGCCGGCGGCATATCCGGCATATCCAGGCACACCGGGATGCGGTGCCGGCGGCATTTAAGGATAAAATCCCCTTATCGGCACACCAGAAGGCGGCGGATTATTGTACGGCCAAAACAGCCACGACCATGACCGAGCTCATCATCAGCGCCAGCCTGCTGTTGATCTGGACCTTCGGCGGGCTGCTGGAGTTTGTCGATCAGGCGGTGAGGATGCTGGCATTATCCGAGCTATGGACTGGCACGGTTTTTATGCTGGCGGTGATGTACAGTGCGGCTGTTTTTGATATGCCCATGTCGCTGTACCGGGCATTTGTGCTGGAACAGCGGTACGGTTTTAACAAGATGACCGCCCGACTATTCATCACCGACATGGGCAAAAATGCCGTGTTGCTGCTGTTGATCGGCACCCCCATGATCATGCTGGTGCTCTTTATCATGGCGCATGCCGGCGGCTACTGGTGGCTGTATGTCTGGCTGACATGGCTGGGTTTCAGCCTGTTTATGCTGTGGGCTTACCCGACATTTATCGCACCGCTGTTCAATCAATTCAAACCGCTGGAAGATGCCGAGTTGAAGACCCGCATTGAAAACCTGCTCAGTCGTAACGGCTTCACCAGCCAGGGTATTTTTGTCATGGACGGCTCGGCACGCTCTACCCACGGCAATGCCTATTTCACCGGCCTGGGGGATAACAAACGTATCGTCTTCTTCGATACCCTGATCGGCGAGTTGAGTTACGATGAGATCGAGGCCGTGCTGGCGCATGAGCTGGGGCACTTTAAATGCAACCACATCAGAAAACGCATCGGTGTGATGGCGGTGGTGTTTTTACTGGGGTTTGCCCTGCTGGGCTACCTGCTCAATATGCCATGGTTCTACCACGGGCTGGGCGTCACCACAGCGAGCGATTACATGGCCCTGACGCTGTTCTTTATGGCAGCGCCCGCCTTCACCTTCGTGCTGCAACCGGCATTTTCCTACACCTCCCGCCGGCATGAGTTTGAAGCTGATGACTTTGCCGCCGAACAGGCACAGCGTGATAACCTGATCCGGGCGCTGGTGAAGCTGTACCGGGAGAACGCCAATACCTTAACGCCCGACCCGCTGTACTCGGCCTTCCATGATTCGCATCCGCCAGCACCGGTCAGGATCGCCCATTTAACGGCGAGGTAAATCCGGCCCCAAAAATCAAGCCAGGAAATCAAACCCGAAAATCAAACCCGGAAACCAGGTCAAGAAATCAGCCCTGAGAATCAGACGCCGGGCCAATCGCCATCATAACATCCTGTACCCGTGCGGGCAGAATCACCCTGCCCGGCATGTATCGTTATCATGAACCCACGTCCTGCCGGCCGGCCAGGGCATGTGACAAGGTGTTGCTGTCAATATATTCCAACTCGCCTCCCAGGGGCACGCCGTGGGCGATGCGGCTGACTTTGACCGCCGCCGGCCGCACCATTTCGGTGATGTAATGCGCCGTGGCCTCACCTTCAATGGTCGAATTGGTGGCCAGGATAATCTCGTTGACCTCGCTGGCGGCAAGGCGCTCAGGCAGGGCATCCAGGCCCAACTCCGCCGGGCCGATGCCATCCAGCGGCGATAAATGCCCCAGCAAGACAAAATAGACGCCCCGGTAGCCGGCTTCCTCCATCGCCTGCACATCCGCCGGCGACTCGACGATGCAAAGCTGCGCCTGCTCTCGTTTGCCGTTATCACAAATGCCGCATAAGTCATTTTCGGTAAAATTGCGGCAACGCACACAATGGCCGACCTGCTGCATGGCCTGTGCAATCGCCTCGGCCAGATGCCTGCCGCCGGCACGGTCACGCTGCAACAGGTGATAGCTCATGCGCTGTGCGGACTTCCTGCCCACACCGGGCAAACAACACAGCGCCTTGATGAGTGTATTCAGGCAGACAGAGCCGGACATACCCGTTTCGTTGGGCCTCACAAGGGCAGCTTGAAACCGCCAGTCAATGCCGACTGCTTTTCCTGTACCACCTTCTCAACCCGCCGGTTGGCATCGTTGATGGCGGCAGCAATCAGGTCTTCCAGCATCGCCTTGTCCGATTCATAAACCGCATCGTCAATCGTCAGGCGTTTCACATCATGCTGCCCGGTCATCACAACTTTTACCAGCCCGGCACCGGCCTCGCCAGTGACTTCAAGACTGGCCATATCCCGCTGCATTTGCTCAACCCTGGCCTGCATCTCCTTGGCCTGCTGCATGATATCGCCCATGCCAAATTTCATCGTTCCTGCTCCCCGGTGCCGGATACCAGCCGGGTGGCCTCCTGATCGATAGTGCCGTCAAACGTGGTCAGGAGGTGCTGCACATGGTTATCGTCCTGAATGGATTGCACTGCCGCCTGTCTCGCCTCCGCCGCTTTTCTGCTCTGCATTTGCACCGGGTTCTCATGAGTACAATCATCCACGGTGATCAGCAGCCGGATCTGCTCCCCCAGATGCTGCCTGATGGCCTCCTGCAAGCGTTCTTTTTGTGCAGCTTTTAGCAGATATTCCTGCCCCGGCGGTAACACCAGGTGGATTTTTTCGCTGTCATACGCTTGCAGGGAGCAGTGAGCGGCCAGTTCCCTGGCCAGCCCGGTCAGCGCCATCTGTTCTATCAGCTTCTGCCAGCCCTCGCCACTCACAACGGGCAGAGGATCATCGGCTTGCGTTTGTTTGGCTTGCGTTGGCGCTGCGACCGGCGCACGGTTGGTACTGCCAGCCACCGGGTCATCACGGCGTCTGCCGGGCTGATCCTGACCTGCCGCAGGCGGGCTTGCCTTCCAGGGCTGGAACGCCAGCAGCCTGATGATGGTCATTTCAAACCCCATGCGTGAGTCCGGTGCCATGGCGATATCCTGCCTGCCATGCAGCAGGATCTGATAGTACAACTGGATATCCTCGGGGGTAAGTTTATCCGCATACGGCTTGATAGCCGGATCGATCGTATCCGTCTCTGGCAGTAACACCTGTGCTACGGCAATCTGATGCAGCAGGGCGAGCAACTCGGCCAGCACCGTATCATAATCCGGTGCCGTCTCCGCCATGCGGGTGATCTGCTGTATGACCTCGGCGGGTTTGTTGGCAATGATATTATCCAGCAGGGCAAACAGCGTGTCCTGCTTTAAGGTGCCCAGCATGGTGCTGATCGCCGCTTCAGTCAGCTCGCCCCGGGCATAGGAAATGGCCTGATCCAGTATGCTCAAGGCATCCCGCATACTGCCCTCGGCGGCAATCGCAATCAGCCGCCCTGCCACGGCATCACAGCCGATACCTTCGGCTTTCAGAATGCTTATCAACTGCTGTTCAATCTGCTCACTGGTGAGGTGTTTGAGGTTAAACTGCAAGCAGCGTGACAGGATGGTGATCGGGATCTTTTTGGCCTCAGTCGTTGCCAGCAGAAATTTCACGTGTGGCGGGGGTTCTTCCAGCGTCTTTAACAAGGCATTGAAACTGTGATTGGAAAACATGTGTACCTCGTCAATCAGGTACACCTTATAGCGGCCCGAAGTAGGCGCATACTGGACGTTATCCATCAAATCACGGGTCTCTTCCACCTTCGCCCGGGAGGCGGCATCCACTTCAATCAGGTCGATAAAACGCCCCTCATCAATACCCAGACAGGCACCGCACTCACCGCAAGGCTTTGAGCTGACACCGGCTTCACAGTTAAGGCACTTGGCCAGGATGCGCGCCAAGGTGGTCTTGCCGACACCACGTGTGCCGGTGAACAGGTAGGCATGGTGCAGGCGATCTGTATCCAGTGCATTAATCAGCGCTTGCAAGACATGCGACTGCCCTACCATATCCTGAAACAGACGGGGACGCCATTTGCGCGCCAGGACTTGATAACTCATCAGATTATGCCGACCTCAAAGCCGCCTGCCGCGTTTCTCCGTGGCGGCAGGCCGGTGCTGTTGTTACAGTGAATACAAGAAGCGACCTGCATCGTTCTGCACCCGGCACCCGCATCCACTGCTACCGCTGCTCCCTTCCGGGCCTGACGGGGTTCACAACTTCGCGCTGCTGAGGAGACCGACACAGGTCACCCGGCGATCATACCACACCTAATCCGGCAAGTTCAGAGTTCGGCGCCACGGATTAAGAAGCCGCCGACATCAGCCAGCGAGCCAGGACTCAGGTCATGATCCTGGCGATTGAGTCAGCCACATACGCCACATTGCCCGGTTTGATTCCGGCCAGATTGATACGGCCGTTCTCCGGCAGATAAATGCTGTAATCACTCACCAGGCGGGCGGCCTGCTGTTGGCTGATCCCCAGCAGCGAAAACATGCCGTATTGTTGTTTAAGAAAATGAAAATCCCCCACCGCCCGACTGCCAAGTGCATCTGCCAACAGTTGGCGGTTTCCAGTCAGGCGATCACGCATCACATCCAGCTCTGCCAGCCATTCGGCTTCAAGCGCATCATCGCTGAGGATAGAGGAGACCAGCGCCGCACCATGGTGGGGCGGCACCGAGTACATCGTGCGAACGATATGGTAGGCATTGCTGAAGGCAGCCTGGGTGGCCGCTTGATCTCTTCCCAAGATAAGCAAGGCGCCCACCCGGTCACGATAAAGCCCAAAGTTCTTGGAACAGGAATAGGCCAGCATGGCCTCCGGCACAGCGGCGAGCAAGCGGCGCACCGGCTTGAGATCATCGCTGATGGGCAGGGCAAAACCATGGTAGGCAATGTCGATAAACGGGATCAGGCCCTTCGCTGTGCATAATGCCGTCAAGTCGGCCCAATGCGCCTCACTGAGATCAGCCCCGGTCGGGTTGTGACAACTGCCATGCAGCAGCACAATATCGCCAGCCTCGGCACGATCTTCAAGATGCGAGAGCATCGCCTCGGCCAGCACCGCATGGCTGGCGTTGTCGTAATAGGGATAGCCCTCCAGTTGCATACCGGTAGCCGACAGCAGCGGGGCATGATTCGCCCAGGTAGGTGAGCTGGTCCAGATGGTCACCGTCGGGCTGGCACGGCGAATCAGCTCGCCTGCCACCCGCAGCGCACCGCTGCCGCCGGGCGTCTGTAACAGGCGCACGCGCGCCGTCCCGATGGCGGTCAGGGCATCACCCAGGATCAACCCGCTGATGCGTTCGGCAAACTGTGGATCACCGGCGGGACTGAAATAAGTCTTGGTTGTTTCGGTCTCATGGCGGATAGCCTCGGCCTTTTTAATCGCCGTTAATATGGGCGTCTCACCCGCCTCATCCTGATACACCCCCACCCCCAGATCCACCTTATCGGGATTGGCATCCGCCCGGTACAGATCGATCAGTTTCAGGATGGAATCCGGGGGCACCCGTTTCAGTGTCTCGTACATGACTAGCCTGCCTTTCGCATATTTTTTATGCCGTCCACAAAACGGTTCAGTGTGGTTGACATCAGCCCGCGCTGCAAACGAATATCAATTAATCGAAATGTTGAATCGTCCTGAAAAGCCGTGTCCATGGCCGCATATAATTGCCCCCTGGTGGTCACACTGTCGCCACGGCCACCGATCGCCTCGGCGATGGCGGCAAAATTCAGGGTATCGAGATCATTAAAGCCGGATTCGGGCTGGAACGCCCGGAGCATCTCCCAGCTGCTGTTATTAAATACCAGCACAATGGGAGACCAGCCGTAGCGCGGACAGTTTAGCAATTCAATACCGGTCATCTGAAAAGCGCCATCACCCACCAACACCAAAGGCCGCCTGCCGGTGGCCGCCTGCACACCCAGGCCCGCCGGCACACCATAGCCCATCGTGGCATAGTATCCCGGGGCAACCAGTTCAGTATATTCGATATCCATGGCGGTAAACAAACAATCGCCCATATCCGCCGCTATCGGCAGTGGCCCATGCTGGCTGAACATATCGTTCACGGCGGTGGCAATATCGGTCGGCGTGATCGGTGCATCATCCACACAGAGCTGCCCGGGGAAGTCAAACACGGGCACGGAGGGGATTGGCCTGGCGGGCAGCTTGCTGTTTAACGCCAGCACCAGCTCCTTGAGAGGGATCGCCGGGTAGGTGTGATAGGCCAGCGAGACAGCGCCTTCATAGGCCGTGATGGTCTTTCTCAAGTCAATTTTTTTCTCGGAGATCCCGAAATTGGTATCCGATAACAACACGCCCAATAAAAACAAGCCATCGGAGGATTCCACCAGGCGGGTTAATTCCGGCTCCCCGGCCACTCCCATATACGTGCCCTTGAGATCCACCGCCTGCCCGGCCAGCAGACCCCGGCCCATGAAGGTGGTGGCCACCGGGATCCCCAGCTTCTGACTTAGCTCGGTCACCGCCTGTTCCAGCCCGTAACGACGTATCTCAACACCGACCATCAGCACGGGCGAGGCCGCCTGTTCCAGGATGGCAATGATCTCATCGGTACAGGCATTTAAGGCATCTTTATCTACCTCGGTGGCGGCTAGCGGCGGCGGGATGGCCGCACAGGGTTCAAACACCTTGTCCCGCGGCACTTCAATATAGACCGGGCGAGATTCAGCAAGGCAGTTTCGCAACACCCTGGCAATCTGCGCCGGTGCCTGCTGCACGTCATCTATCACCACCTGATCGCAGGTCACTTCCTTATACACCTGCAACTGCGAGTTGAGTTGCTTTGCCTGATGATGCACCAGCAGGCCCGTCGATCTGTCCGCCTGCCCCGGCCCGCCGGAGATCACAATCACAGGCGCCCGCTCGGCATAGGCAGCGGCGATCGGGTTGACCATATTAAAAGCACCGGCGCCATAGGTCACCGCCGCCACAGACGGCTTGCAATGAAAGCGGGAGGCGGCATCGGCGGCAAAGCCCACGGCCGGTTCGTGGCTCAAGGTATACAGCGGTAACTGCCGGCTCTCCTCTATGACTTTGAACAGCGGTAAGGCAAAATCACCGGGGATGCCAAATATCTCCCTGGCACCGTAAGCCTTCAAGGCCACAAGCAACTGCTCGGCAAGATTCATGCTCACATCTCACGGTAAAATGAGTCAGGTCATCTTAATACATATCGCCACGGATTAAATTATTTTTACAGCAACATCTGGCAGCTTTGCAAACGCAGTATGACAGCGGGAAATAACCCCGCTGCTTTGGCGAGTATTTTATGTCTTTGCGGCGGGGCAAGGGCAATGCTCCGGCAGGTTTGCCGTTCGTACCCTTCTGTCGCTGCCAGCATCCTCAAGGCGTATCGTCGGTACGATTTGCATAGGTGTCCAGTTGCTCTGCTGTGGCCGTCTTTTGATATTTTTCCTTCCATTGACTGTACGGCATACCATAGATGATCTCCCTGGCGGCCTCATAGTCTATCTTGATATCTCGTTGCTCTGCCGCCGCCTGATACCATTTTGATAAACAGTTACGGCAAAACCCCGCCAGGTTCATCAAATCAATATTCTGTACTTCTGTGTGCTCACGCAGGTAGGAGACCAGATGTCGAAATGTGGCGGCTTCCAGTTCACGTTGTGTTTGGGTATCCACGACAATCACCTCCGTCTTGTTGCAAGGATGAGAATGGCGCTATTATAGCCTGCTGAACGTAAAACAATACGATTAATCAAGCGGTCGGAGCCGATAAAACATTGCCGGGGAAAAACTTGCATCGCATTGTCATCATAGGGGGTGGGGCCGGTGGTTTGGAGCTGGCCACACGCCTGGGACACAAGCTGGGCAGGAAGAGGCGCGCCCACATCACCTTGATTGACGCCACCTTGACACATCTGTGGAAACCGCTGCTGCATGAGGTCGCCGCCGGTACCCTTAACTCGCACGAAGATGAGCTAAGCTATCTGGCACAGGCACACTGGAATCATTTTACCTTCCGGCTGGGGCGGGTAGATCACATAGACCGCAGCAGGCGGCACGTCAGCACAGCGCCCACGCTGGATGAGGATGAGAACGCCTATATCCCGCGCCGGGACTTTCCCTACGACACCTTGATCATCGCGGTCGGCAGCATTTCAAACGATTTTCATATTGCCGGGGTAGCACAGCACTGCCATTTTATTGATCAGACGAATCAGGCGGAGAGCTTTCACCAGCATCTGTTGAAGGCCTATTACACCGCCGATACCCAGAAGGATGAGCTGCGCGCCGGCCAGCTGCATATCGCCATTGCCGGTGCGGGTGCAACCGGTGTTGAACTGGCGGCCGAGTTGTACCGCTCTACCCGGGATCTGATCACCTACGGCCTTAATCGCATTCAGCCGGATAAACATCTGAAAATCACGCTCATAGAAGCTGCGGAGCGGATCCTGCCGGGCCTGCCGCCAAGACTCTCGCAGCAGGTGACCGATAATCTCAGACGAATCGGCATTGAGGTCGTGACCAATGAGCAGATCAGCAAGGCAACAGCAGATGCCTACATCACGGCCAGTGGCAAGGCAATCCCCGCACAGATTAAAGTGTGGGCTGCTGGCGTTAAGGCGCCGGATTTTCTTAACAGGATTGACGGGCTTGAGACCAACAGGATCAATCAACTCCTGGTCAAGCCAACGCTGCAAACGACCCGGGATGAGGCTGTTTTTGCCCTTGGCGATTGTGCGGCCTGTCCGCTGGAAGATGGATCGGGCACGGTGCCGCCACGGGCACAGGCGGCACATCAGCAGGCCACATTGCTGGTGCAGACAATGCAGCATCGCCTCGCCGCCAGGCCGCTGCCGAGCTATCGCTATGTGGATTACGGCTCACTGATCACGATGAGTCAATACGCTGTTGTGGGCAGCCTGATGGGCAATATCGCCCGGCTTTGGTCAAGCCGGGTCTTTGTTGAAGGCACACTCGCCCGCCTCGTCTATCTCTCGCTCTACAAACTGCATCAACTGGCCTTGTTTGGTGTTATCCGCATCACGCTGCTGACCGTTGCCAATATCTTGACGCGCAAGGTGAAGCCACGCATGAAGCTGCACTAGCCGCTGCCCGGCGATACCGCACCATGGCAGCCAGGCACACCTTTATACCTCATCCAGCTTATGCTTCTTGATCCGGTAACGTAAGGCCATGCGGGTGATCCCCAGCGCCCGGGCCGCCTTTGAGACATTGCCATCGGCCCTGGCAAGTGCCTGGCTGATCAATGCCAGCTCGGCGGCATCCAGGGTCATGGGCTCTGCACCGGTCAACGGCGGCGGCTCGGCTGTATGCCCCATCGGCAGGGATAAATGCTGTGGCTGTATCTGCCCTTCCCCACAGATCAGCACCGCTCTCTCCATCATGTGTTTTAACTCACGCACATTACCCGGCCAGGCATAGGCTGCCATCGCCGCCCGGGCCGCCGGCGAGATAGCGACCTCGGTCAAGCCATAGCGTACCATGTTGATCTGGCAAAAATAATCGGCCAGCAGATCAATATCCCGCCCCCGCTCCCGTAATGCCGGCATGTCGATCGTCAGCACATTCAGCCGGTAGTAAAGATCAGAACGAAATTTGCCTTCTGCTGACAGCTGCTTAATGTCCCGATTGGTGGCAGCAATGATCCAGGCGGCGACCGATCTTTCCTGTGTCGTGCCAACCCGGCGCAGCGTTCTGCGCTCCAGCACAGCCAGCAGCTTGGCCTGCAAATCCAGCGGTAATTCACCCATCTCATCCATGAACAAGACGCCATCCTCCGCCGCCTCAATCAGGCCGGTGCGTGATACATGGGCGCTGGTAAAAGCGCCTTTTTCATGCCCGAACAGCTCGGCCTCTATCAGGTCTTTCGGCAGGCTGGCACAATCCACATGCACAAATGGCTTGTCACAGCGTGAACTTCTGGCATGCAGCAAGCGGGCAATGACATCCTTGCCAGTACCCGTTTCACCCAGGATCAGGATGGTCGGCGGGATAGTGTCGGTGGCACGGGTCAGCTGGTTGATCCGCTCAACCTGGCGTTTAATATCGTCCACCCTGGCCGACTCGCCGAGAAAAACCACGGCCTCGGCGGCATTTTGCTCTCGCTTGCTGGAGAGGGTCAGTTTTTGAGAAAGCCGGTCACGATCCAGCACCTTGTCGATGTTGATCATCAACTCATCCAGATCAACCGGCTTTTTCAGATAATCCGAAGCGCCCAGCTTCATGGCCGAGACCGCATCCTCAATCTCACCATAGGCCGACATCACCACCACCGGAATCGACAGGCGCAACCCCGCCCGCATGGCCGATAATAAATCCAGCCCGGAGCCATCCGGCAGGCGCATGTCCAGCAACACCAGATCAGGGGTGCTGGTCTTGATGCGACGCATCGCCGATTCCAGACTCATCGCCAGGTCGGTCTTGAAGCCGCTATGGGTCAAGCGCTTTTGCACGGCCCTGGCAAAGACTTTCTCATCTTCAACAAGCAGGATTTTTTTTTCAATCACCGGCACTTCGGTTGAAGTCACGGCAGGAAAGGTATTTTCATTCATCGTGTTGTACCCGTGAATCTTTACGTAGTGGTGAGGGTGACACAGGTGCCCGTCGGCTTGATGTTGGTAAAAGCGATGTCCCAGCCGTGACTCTGACAGATCTTAAAGGCAATCGGTATGCCTAGGCCCGTGCCAAACTGCTTGGTTGACGGGCCCGGTTCCAGATCGCCCGGCCTGGGTTCAAACGGCAGGCCGGGGCCGTGATCCTGCAAGCGGATAGACAGCCGGTTATCTCTCTCATCAATCGCAACGGTAATCTCGCCTGCCCTGGGCGAGGCATCGGCCGCATTGATCAGCAGGCCGTAAATCGCCTGCTCCATGAGGTCGGGATCGACAGCGATTTCTCGCCCACATTCCCAGCCTTGCCTCACGATATGCAGATTTTTATCATGCAGCTTGGGCGTCAGCAGGGCGATGGCCGCATCCAGCAGCACCGTTACCCGAACCTGTTTAAGCACCGGTTGCAGCGGATGCAGGTAAGAGACCAGGGCATTCACCCAGCGGCCTAACCGATCCGTGGTATCGATGATCGCCTGCCTGCTCTCATGCAATTCGTCGGTGTTATCGACATCCTCAAGTACCTGGGCGGTTGCCCGAATGCTGGCGAGTGGATTACGGATATTATGCGCCACCACCGGCACCAGCGCCCCCAGGGCCGCCTGCCGCTCCTGCTGGATCAAGGCCTGCCGGCTGGTTTTAAGCTCGGCGGCCATCTGGTTAATCGACTGGGCAATCCGTTGAATCTCGTTCACGCCCTGTTCCGGTATTCGGTGTTCAAGATCCCCCCGGCTGATGGCCGATGCGCCCACGGTGATGGTGGCCACCTGATTGACAAAGCGGTTGCGAATGACATAACTGGTATAAAAAACGATGATCAGGGTAAGCAAAAAAATGACTGGGATGAGGACCGGGGCATACTGTGTCCAAAACCTGATCTTCCTGTCGATCGCTGCCAACTCCACGTTAAAATACGCCTTGAACTCAAGGTAATTCATCTCAAATTCCCGCATCATCGTCTTTGAGAACTCCGGATCCAGCAGTTTAATCCGTATCACATAGTTCGCTGCATAAGGATCACCAAAGATCTTGTTCATCTCTTTCTGAATCTTGCGGTAGGCACTCTGTAATGACTGAATGACCTCGGTCTCCTCCCGCAACACCGCCGTCTGCCGAAGCTGATTAAAATGCCGATCTATACTCCTGGAAAATTCGGTATACACCGCCAGCGCCTCGAAATCTTCCAGCACCCGGGCCTTGATGACTTCCTGCAGCTGAATGAATAATTCGCCCCGGATCTGCTCTGCCAGATAAATGGAATTATTCAGGCGAATGGACTCTGCCGAGGTCTGCTGCCACAGGTTGGCAGAGAAACCGCTTAACAAGGCCGTCACGGTTACCAGACACAAAAAGGCGACTTCATGCAGGAGCAGCAACCGCCTTAAAGACAGGGCGTTTTCAGCAGACATACGCTGAAGTATACCTTAAACTGGTTGATATCAACCAGATAAAACAGCACGCTGAACCAGCAGGCACGCACTGCGTTTCTACCTGTAATATTTAACGCTTTGTTTTATATATTTTTTTATCCAATGAACCTGTTGGCACGATCTTCGCTAGGATGTTGCCGTGCTGCCTGTTAGGCGTACACCGTGCAAGCGGTTCAACCCGAAACCAACAACTTGGAGGAGACATCTGATGAAATGGGATACACCTGCATACAGCGATATCCGTTTTGGCTTTGAAGTGACAATGTACATCAACAACAAATAAGTCTATTGACACCAGCCAACATGCTGTAACCAAAAAGGGGCGCCATGCCCCTTTTTTTTCGAAAACCCACCTGTAACAAACAAATATTTGCTGAAAAATCAATAACAAACTATGATGATCTACTTATCTTTTGAGCTGGGTTTTTGAGCGATATGACAACCTCATGAGCAAGTTTAGCGTGCATAAATTGACGCATTCGCCCGTGCTTCATGCGGCCAGATGGTGTGCCATTGTCTGGCTTGGCATGGTGAGTTTTAAGGCCGGGACAACGGCGGACTATCATCTTGAGATTTCCAAGAGCCAACGTCTCTTGCAGCTAAAGCAGGCCGAGAGAGTGATCAGGGAATACGCCATCGCCCACGGCAAAGGCGGCAAGGGCACCAAAAGACGCCTCGGTGATAACCGCACACCCCAGGGCACCTACCAGGTCGTCAAGTTCAAGGCCGACAGCAAATTTCACTTTTTTATCATGCTGAATTACCCCAGCCTGCTGGATGCCTGGCATGGCTATCAGGATCATGTCATTGATGCCGTTGATTTTAAGAATATTGCCACGGCCTACAAGCACGGGCATCTGCCGCCGCAATCCACCGCCCTGGGGGGGTATATCGGTATCCACGGCATCGGTGAGACGACACCGGAGAAGCTGGAGATACACAGGGTGCATAACTGGACTGAAGGCTGTATTGCCTTGCGTAATGATGAGATTCTGGAATTAAAAGAGCTTGTCACCATCGGGACACGGGTTATCATTTCTGAATAATGCCCTTGCTGATCAACACAACCTGATGGCGGGCATCGTCCATGCAAAAACAACCGCACCATTTATTTCTCATCTGGCTCATGCTCATGAGCATCGTGCTATTCGGCCTGTTTATCGCCTGGCATGAAAACGCCCTGGGGCTGCTCTATCTTGGCGATAAAAGCCGGATTTCCTGGGCGATCACTCTTCTGTTCGTACTCATCACCTTATACAGCGCCCGCCGCATGTTTCTTATCTCAGAAGAGATCAACTTGTCCGACTGGGTATACCAGATGATAACCGCCAACAGGGATGCCGGATTACACACCGATGCCGGCCATATTTATCTGGCCGAGCATGTCAAGCTGCCACAGTGTATGCTGACCACCTTCCTGCTGGATATGGTCTACGAAAAACAGCAGCACGACATGGCAGAGAAGCCGAGCCAAAAACAGGAGCCCTCTGCCGATTTGCTGGAAGTCTATGAAGCCAGATTAAAAAATCCGCATAACATCGGCTGGTTTTTCAGCGATATCATGATCAAGCTGGGCCTGCTCGGCACCATCATCGGGTTTGTGTTAATGCTTGGCTCGGTGGTCAACGTTACCGACTTTGATGTCAGTACCATGCAGAATATCCTCAAACAAATGAGCGCTGGCATGGGCACCGCCCTGTACACCACCTTTGCCGGCCTGGTGTGCAGCATCATCACAGCAACGCAATTTCATCTGCTGGATCAGGGCGCCGATGAGCTGGTAGAACAGGCCAAGCAGTTGACCTACGTCCACCTGCTGCCGGGCTATGATAAAAACTCCCCAGCAAAAACCCATGAATAAAAACCCATGAACAAACGACACAAACGCTATCAATCCGACCCGTTTACTGATCTGCTGTTTAATGCCCTGCTGGGTTTTACGTTTTTGTTCCTGGTGGCCATCATGTTCATGAACCCGGAAGCAAAATCCGGCATCATCGATCCCAAGGCCGAATATATCCTGACGATTACCTGGGAGGATAACAGCCCGGATGATATCGACACTTGGGTGGAAGACCCGGACGGCCGGGTAGTCTGGTTTCGTAATCCGGAGGCCGGCCTGCTGCATTTAGACCGGGATGATCGCGGTATGCTGAACGATATCATCATGATCAATGGCGAGCCTAAGGAAAACCCCTTAAATCAGGAAATCGTCACCTTGCGCGGGGTGGTACGGGGCGAGTATGTCGTCAATCTTCACTATTATGCCTCAGAGACCGGTCAGGCGGTTGATGTCAATGTCAGGCTGGTGAAGGTGAATCCGGCCCTGGAAGTGATCTACTATGATACCGTCACAATGGGAAAAGCAGGCGATGAGAAGACCGCCCTGCGCTTTAACATTCATTTTGATGGCGGCATATCAAACATCAACCAGTTGCCTAAATCACTGGTTTCTTTAGGCTGAATCTTAAGGGGGAGCGGCGTGTTTACACTGGGTGTTATCGGGCTGGTATCGGCCTATATTCTGACTGTGCTGTTACTGCTCAGCATCAACTTATATGCCAATATTTCATGGAAAATAAAAGCCATCTCCATCATTGCGGCAACCTGTCTTTATGCCATCACCTATCAATCCATCCCCCCTCTCCTGGGCTGGCCGACGGCAGATGAGCTACCGACAAGATTCAGGCTGGTGGCCGCCGATGTCCAGCAGCCCGACAAACAAACCGGACAAAAAGGGATGATTTTTCTCTGGCTTAAAGACCTGGAGGATCTCTCGGTGACTGCCCGGCCCCGCGCCTATCAGATTGCCTACAGTGACCAGCTGTATGAGTTGGTCATCAAAGCGAAATCGAAAATGGAGAAAGGGATGCCACAGCTAGGTGAATTTAAAAAACCAGAACAAGATACTATCCGATTGGTTGATGATCTGAATCGCCTGGGACAGGAAGCCTTTAATATCGAGTTCTATGACTTGCCCGACCCACTCATTCCAGAGAAATAACACGCCCCTGATCGCATCACACACGCCATGACCGAAGGCACCAAAGAAAAACGATTCTTAACCGAGCTCGAAGCCCTGTTCACCGGCGCTGAAGTGGAGGGCGATTCCGGCTTTGTCAATCTGATGCAGATGAAGCGGCGCTATTTTCAGTCCCTGCGCCCGCAACTGATGGCCGAGATCGACCAGCGCGCCGAAAAGCAAACCAGCTTCCGAGAAGAACTGTTCGACAAGCTCTACACCTTCTTTCAACGCTATTTTTGCGAAAGCGGCTCCATCTATTTCCGCCACCTGCCAGCCTTTGCCAAAACCTACGAACGCGTCTACGAAGACGGCCAGGATGTCGCCCTGTCGTGGAAGACGCAGATGCTTTACTACGTCAAATCCGATGTACTGGTGCGCTCCATAACGGTGGAATTGAACGAGGAAGGCGCACCACAGAAAACCAGGCGATTTTATTTTGACGCTTCAAAATTTGAAGGCAAACAGAACAACGAAAAGCGCGAATTTGTGTTCAGCTTTGCACAGGTGAAAGAAGAAAAACAGGGGCAGGTGGTGCATCTCAACGTGGCCTATTCACAGCGCGGCAACAGAACCAACACCGGCGACATCGTGAAACAGGCGGGCAAAGACGGCGCAGCCCTCACCGAGGAACAACTGCAAAAAGCGATCGGCGTGTTTCGCCGTCAGACCGAAGCCGATTTTTTCATCAACAAAGATGCGAAGGGGTTTTTACGCGAGCAGTTTGACCTGTGGATGTATCAATACATCTTTTCCGAGCAAACCATCTTTGAAGAGAAGCGCATAAAACAGCTTCAGGCAATCAAAGAAACAGCATACTTCATCATTGACTTTATCGCACAATTCGAAGATGAGTTACGGCGTGTATGGGAAAAACCGAAGTTTGTCCGCAAGGTAAACTATGTGGTGACGCTGGACAAATTGACAGATGAAACATTGCAAAAAATAATAACGCACAAGGGCGTAAAAGCACAGATCAAAGAATGGCAGGCGCTCGGCATGGTGGATGATGCGTTTTCCATGCAGAGCCTCTTCAACGGGCAAGGAAACCTGTACAGAGAAAACGGCATGGGCGATGACTATAAATATCTGCCGCTGGATACCAAACATTTTAAGGATTTGGAACTGGAAATCCTTGATGATCTCGGCAATCTGGACGAAGCGCTGGACGGCGAACTGGTACACAGCGAGAACTGGCAGGCATTGAATACCTTAAAAGCGCGGTATCAGGGGAAGGTGAAATGTATTTATATTGATCCGCCTTATAATACTGATGCGTCAGCAATTCTCTATACAAATAGTTACAAGGATTCATCCTGGCTTTCTCTAATGGAAAACCGCTTATCGCTATCCAAACAATTTCTATGGAAAAACGGTATTTTGTGCTGTGCTATAGATGATGAGGAGTTTTTGCTTCTGAAACAAATAACGGATTCTTTGTTTACAAAAAATCTGGGGATTGCCACTGTCCGTTCAAATCCAGCAGGCCGTAAAACAAAAGGAAAACTGTCGCCATCGCATGAATATGCCATGTTCATTGGCGAGTCGGAAAACTCTATCCTCGGCAGTTTGCCAAAAACTAAAAAATCTCTTGACCGTTATCCAGAAAGAGATGAGCAAGGTCAGTTTGCCTGGGCAAGTTTTGTGCGTTCAGGATCTGGTGATAGGCGAGAAGATCGCCCAAAACTACATTATCCGATTTTTGTTAATAGCAAGAATAAAATCAGAATACCAAAAATGGAATGGGATACAGATACGGGTGAGTACAATTTACAGGAACAGCCTCGGGATGATGAAACTGTCGTTTATCCGTTTCGCGAAATTGATGACAAGCTGATAGAGGGAAGATGGCATCGTGGCTATCAGCGAGTTATAGATGAGCCAGAAGAATTCCGTGCTTCCCGTTCATCTGAAAACAGAGTTTCCATTCATTTCAAAACCCGTATGGACTTACACTCTATGCCCACGACTTGGTGGAGTGAAAATGAATATGCCTCTTCTAATTATGGCACTGGAGAGTTGAAAAAACTTTTTAGTTATGGCGATTTTGATTTCGCAAAGGCACCTAGATTAGTTCAGGATTGCCTGATAACAGCAGGGGCAAATGAGAATAATATAAACATTTTAGACTACTTCGCCGGTTCCGGCACCACTGCCCATGCGGTGATCAATCTCAATCGGGAAGACGGCGGCAGGCGAAAATACCTGCTGATTGAAATGGGCGAGTATTTTCACACTGTTCTGCTACCGCGTATCAAGAAGGTGGTGTATTCCAAAGACTGGCGCGAAGGCAAACCCGTCTCCCGTGAAGGCAGCAGCCATTTTCTGAAATACTACACCCTGGAACAGTACGAAGAAACCCTGAAAAACTCGCATTATGCGGACGGCGACCAACTGGAGTTGGACAGCACAAAATCGCCGTTTGAGCAATACGTTTTCTTTGGCGATGACAAGCTCGCCCAGGCCGTTAAGCTGCAAAAAAACGGCAAGCTGAAGATCAACCTGCATCATCTTTACAAGGACATAGACATCGCCGAATCCCTGGTCAACATCCTCGGCAAAACCATCCGCAAACGCACGGCAGAGCGCGTCACCTTTGCCGACGGCAGCAGCGAGAAAACCAACCCGTCAACCATGACCGAACAAGAAAAACAACATTTTATATCACTCATCAAACCTTATCTGTGGTGGGGGGAGTGAATCATGTATAACGATACTAAATTGTTGACAATAATTTCTCAGGGGGAGAGCGACAATGTGGAGTTTACGCAATCTGCCAAAGACCTGGACAAAATCAGAGAAGCGATATGCGCCTTTGCCAATGACTTGCCTGACCATCGAGAGCCTGGTTTTATTTTTATTGGAATTAAAGATGACGGAAGTTATGCCGATTTAGCCATTGACGACAAACTGTTGCAAACACTTGGCGGCCTGCGGGACGATGGTAAAATTCTCCCTTTCCCCATGATGGAAGTCAGCAGGAGATTACTAAACGACCACGAAGTTGCAGTAGTACAGGTGGAACCCTCCGTGAATCCGCCGGTAAAAAGTGACGGTCGATGCTGGATTAGAACCGGCCCAAGACGCAGCCAGGCAACCGCTGAGGATGAGCGCCGCTTGACGGAGAAACGCCACTGGGGAAGCCTGACTTATGACATGCAGGGGGTAGCTGGTGCGTCCGTGGAACATGATCTGGACTTGCGAAAATTCGAAGTTGAATACCTACCCAACGCCGTTTCACAGGAAGTCCTGGAAGGAAATAAACGTAATTTGAAAGAACAATTACAAGCACTGCGCCTGACATCAGAGGATGGAACACCAACGGTTACGGCGATCCTGATGCTGGGTAAATTTCCTGCTTCCTGGTTTCCGGGGGCGTATATTCAGTTTGTTCGCTACGACGGTGACAAGGTTACCGACCCTGTTAAGAGTCAAAGGGAAATACACGGCACCTTGTCCGATCAACTTACTGAGATAGAAAAGATTTTTAATACAAATATTGCAGTTGCGCTTGACGCTGGCCGTGAGATTCATGTGGAAACACCGGATTATCCGGTTGTTGCGTTACGCGAGCTTATTCGCAATGCCGTTATTCACAGAAACTACAACGGCACTAATACCCCGATTCGATTTCACTGGTTTGAAAACAAGATAGAAATTATCAGCCCAGGTTCTGTTTATGGCGTGGTCACGCGGGAAAACTTTGGCAGTCCCGGCATTACTGACTACCGCAACCCCACCATTGCCGAGGCGATGAAGAATATGGGGTACATGGAGCGGTTCGGCACCGGCATAGACAAGGCGCGTAGAGCGCTGGAGGAGAATAGCAATCCAGCGCCGAAATTAACCGCCGAGGATACATTTATTTTTGTTGAAATCAGGAAGTCATAGTGAAAACTATTGCATTTTTTAACAATAAAGGCGGCGTTGGGAAGACATCCCTTGTCTATCATCTTGCCTGGATGTTTGGTGAAATCGGCAAGCGCGTTATTGCTGCGGATTTTGATCCACAGGCCAATCTCAGCGGTATGTTCCTGAGTGATGCGACAATGGCTGAAATGTGGCAAACGGGGAAAAGGAAAACAGTTGATGCAGCCATAGCGCCCCTATTCGAGGGCACAGGAGATATTTCAAGCGAATCTTACATTGAGGAAGTTGATGAACGTATTGGTTTGCTGGTAGGAGACCTTGAGCTTTCCAAACGCGAGGATGATTTATCCGAGCAATGGCCGAAGTGTATGGATGGGGCCAAGCGCGCATTTCGCGTCACCACCGCTTTCGCGCGACTGCTCGCCAGCGCAGGTAATCAATTCGAGGCAAACCTGGCACTGGTTGACGTTGGCCCGAATCTGGGCGCCATCAACCGGGTCGCGCTGATAGCCAGCGACTACGTGGTGATACCGCTTGCGCCCGATTTGTTCTCGTTGCAGGGTTTACGCAATGTGGGTCCTGTTTTGAAGAGTTGGGAAGATAACTGGAAAGAACGCATCGGGAAAAAACCCGAAGAGTTGGATATCGAACTTCCCGGCGGCGGGATGGTGCCGCTCGGATATATCGTCATGCGCCACACAACTATATCGAGCCGACCTGTTAGAGCATATTTAAAGTGGATCAAAAAAATACCGAATGACTACGAACAGTTTGTCAATGGTACGTCTGGAAAAAATAACGTATCTATTGAGGATGATCCCAATCTTCTGGCACATCTAAAGGATTACCGCTCGCTTATGCCCATGGTGCAGGCGGCGAACAAACCCATGTTTATGCTGAAACCCGCTGATGGGGTAATTGGCGCACAGCAACAAGCTGTCACAAATTGCTATCGGGACTTCAAAGTTCTTGCAGAGAAGATTATCAGCACGATAGAACAAAAAAGTAATGACTTTACCACTGCTTGAACAAATCGCCCAATCCCTCAACTACGGCGAGCTGCTGGAGGTCTGGCGTGTTCCTGATATAGAAAACTTTTCCGTTGAAAAAACGTTGTATGACTACCAGAGGGATGCGCTAGAAAAAGCCGCCCGTGCGCTTTATCTGTATTACGGTAAAGACAACAATGACTGGCAGGCTGATGAGGCCGCCACCGTCAATGAGGATCGCAAGCGGCATTTTTATGGCCTGTATCACCATGCCGATTTTGCCGCCGTGAAAAAATACGAAACCCGGGCCGACAAAAATAACGGCAGGCAAAACCCGGTGTTTCGTATTCTGGCCGAGTATATCCGCCCTTTCGGAGAGGAGATTCCCTATTACAATCTCGTCAACCGGATATGCTTTTGGATGGCGACTGGCAGCGGCAAAACGCTGGTGATGGTCAAGTTGATTGCCTATTTACATGCCCTCATCAAACACGGCGAAATTCCGCCGCACAACATCCTGATTCTTGCGCCGGGCGATCATTTGCTCGGACAGATCAGGCGCACGGTGGCGGAATTTAATCGAACCGGTCTGCATATTGACCTTGTGCCGCTGCGTGACAGTCACCGCCCCCGGCAGGGACGGCTGGGCGATGCGCTCACGGTTTACTACCATCGCAGCGACAACATTGCCGATGTGCAGAAAGAGGCGCTGACCGATTACCGCACCTATGAAAACGAGGGTCGGTGGTATGTGTTGCTGGATGAGGCACACAAGGGCGGCAAGGAGGACTCCAAACGGCAGGCCTATTATGCCGTTATGGCGAGGGCGGGATTTCTTTTTAATTTTTCCGCCACCTTTACCGACAACGAAGATGTTGTGACGACCGTTAAGAAATACAATCTGGAGGAGTTCATAAAAAACGGCCATGGCAAAAATATCTATGTGAACGAGGGCGAATACACGGCTTTTCAAAAAAATCATAAGGCAAACGACGGGGACATAAGCCGTGAGGAGCGGCGGGAAATTGTCCTGCAATCGCTGATCACGCTGGCCTTTATCTGCGGGCGTGTTGAAGAGATCAGAGCAAAGAGCGGCATTGCCGATTGTTATCACACGCCGCTCATGCTCACCCTGGTGAACTCGGTCAACACCGTTGAAAATGACTTGCAGGCGTTTTTTCAGACCTTGCGAGAAATTGCCACCGGCGAAGTGGATGAAGAGCTTTTCCGGCAGGCGAGAAACAAACTGCACCGGGACTTAAAAAACGGACGATTCATGTTCGGAGAAAACAGCAATAAAAAAAACGGCAATAAAATAAGTGCAGACGATGCGGCAGCCGTGCAGAACATCACCCTGGCCGATTTACGCAAAGCCGTATTCATCAGTGACAGACAAGGTGCCATCCAGCTTGTCCGCAGCACAGACAAACGCGAGCTGGCCTTGCAGATCAAAAACGCCGATGCCCCCTTTGCCCTGATACGCATAGGCGATACGTCAAGGTGGCGCAACGACATTCTCGCCGGTTATGAAGAAACCACGGCGCTACAGGAGACCGCATTTTTTGATGCCCTGGAAAAAAGCCCCATCAAAATCCTGATGGGTTCGCGCTCATTCTTTGAAAGCTGGGATTCCAACCGCCCGAATGTCATTAACTTCATCAACATCGGCGGCCTGGATGCGAAAAAATTTGTCGTGCAGTCCGTCGGGCGCGGTGTTCGCATTGCACCCCTGCCGGGCAAACGCCGCCGCCTTGCCCGCCTGTCTTCCCCTGAGCAATTACACGCTTGTCTTGACATGACACAGCCGCCGGAAACGCTGTTTCTTTTCGCCACCAACCAGAAGGCCATCAAGACCGTACTGGAAGGATTGGAGGCAGAGAAAAGCGCGCGTTTTGAACCACTGGCAGGTTTTGAAATAGCGGCCAGACCCAAAAACAACGGCGAGGACATGCCGCTGTTGATACCGCAATACCGGGACGGCACGGCACAACACGGCAGGGCCCCGTTTGCGATGAGTAAGGCAACGCGGCAACGGCTCGCGGGTTGGCTTGATAACACCTCGGATGCGGTCTTTGCCGTGCGTGACGGGCTGGCGGCAGCACAGATTGACGAGTTGCGGACGGCGGCCTCGGGCACTGGCGCGATAGCCATCACACCGGAGAAAAACTACGCCATGCTCGCCTTTCTGCAACAGCGGTTGCTGTCCCACTTCTCCCAAACGGCACAGCAGAGCGATGGCGTCCGTCAGCTTGATGAGCAAGAAGACATTGTTCATTTCCGCCATGTTCGTTCGCATTCAGACTATGTGCATGAACTTGAGGAGAAGATTCAGCAGGTGAAAGCAGGACGGGCATCCGATGAGGAGATAGCAGCACTTGCCGACAAATTGACGCAGGGCGAGATCACGCGGGAAGCATTTGATACGAAGTCCAGCGGAAAAGAACAGGAGACGTTCAAGGATTTGACCATCAAAAAAATCCTCAATCACTATTATCTGCCCGTTGTGCTTGGGCGTGAGACGGCCAGTTACATACAGCACATCATCAAGATCAACAGCGAAGTTGAGTTTCTTAATCGGCTGGCGAGCTGGCTGGGCGAGCATAAACCGGACTGGGACTCATGGATGTTCAGCAAGCTGGATGAAGCCCGGGATGAGGTTTATATCCCTTATTATGACAGCGATAAAAACGACTACCGCCGGTTTCTGCCGGATTTTGTGTTCTGGATGGTCAAGGGGCGGCACTACCGCATCGTGTTCGTTGATCCCAAAGGGGGCGCTTATACGAGTGCCTATCACAAAATTGACGGCTACAAGAGACTG
Organism: Gammaproteobacteria bacterium; assembly: GCA_963422205.2. Lineage (GTDB taxonomy): Bacteria > Pseudomonadota > Gammaproteobacteria > Eutrophobiales > Eutrophobiaceae > CAXMWX01. Next base: position 65,409 of record CAXMWX010000011.1, read on the forward strand.
TTTGTTGAGAACGGCAACGTTCGCCACTTCACGCACGGCAGGCATCGCATCTCCGTGCATTTGTTTTACTACAACGCCAGTTCAGATCCATCAGAAGCTTACAAGCCGTTCTGGATCACCGACCCTGCCGCCATATTTACCGACCCGGCGCACTAACCTGACATGCACAACCCCGACGGAACAACCCCGACGGCATAATCCAGGGAAAGATCGAAACATTACGCTTTGCATCATGTTGGTACACACTGGTGCTATCCCGGCTTGGCATTGAAGACTGTCAGCAATAAAAGCCGATAGCCCCAAGCGGCCACCTCAACATACGCCCCCAGGCCATCATGACAACAGGCCGTATTATTTTTTCGCAATAAAGATCAATTGATCAAATAAAGACCAGGAGATATCCCAGCCAGGATCATGTTCACCGGCGATAAACTCTGCGGCAGTCCACAGGCCCACCACCATGGCCAGCTGTTCATTGATATAGATAAACGGCACCCACCGCCGCTGCCAGGGCGGCAGGCCGACGGCTTGAAATAATTTCTTCAGCCGGCTGTGATGCGCCCTTTGAGGAAGACGAATCCTCTCACCGCCCTGATAAAAGCCGACACGCACAGAGCCATCTCCACACAGCCCCTGCTTGAGTCCCCTGCCCCTCATCCTGTTCGCCCTTAACTCCCCGCCTGCTATCATCAGCTTGTCAGGCAATGACCAATTGATGAGCGCATGGCAGGTGGTCGTGAATGTCTTGTCGGTTGCATACAGGCAGTTCCTGTATCGATACACCTTAGCGCCCGGCCAGGAAACCACACCCGCCTTATCGGGGCTGGCCTTGATCAATGAGCGGCGCAACTCGCCCAGATGCCTGGCCGCTGGCAACGGCAAATCACGCCTCCGCAGCCAGTACCTCAGCAGGTTGTTTTGTCTGGCAACGGGCAGGCCAGCGATGATCTCGCAATTTAGCAGCCGTTGTTTTTTATCGCTGCTCGCTTGATCAAGATCGCCGCCAGCCAGCGCATCCACAAGCTGCTGTGTATCGGCCGCTATGCCGATATAACGTGACAGCGGCGCGGCGACATGCGGCCAGCGGCGTTTTATCACCGGCATCAACGCATGGCGGATGTGATTTCTGTCATAACGGCGATCAGCATTGCTCGTATCTTCTACCCATTGCAACTGATGTTGCCCGGCATAATCCACCAGCTGCTGGCGCTGAAACGGCAACAGGGGTCGCCCATGCCAGCCCCGGGCGAATCGCTTGATTGCCGGCATGGCGGCCAGCCCCAGAACGCCGGCCCCACGGAATAATTGCAGAAAGAATGTCTCCAGTTGATCGTCCAGATGATGGGCTGTCAGTAACAAATCGCCGGTCTGTAACACCCTGGCCATCTCGGCATAACGCTGCGTACGCGCACGTTCTTCCGGGCTGCCATCGCCATCATTGGCGGCGATGTCAACACCATGCAAGGCGATACCATAGCGGTGCGTCAGCCGCTGGCAGTGTTCAGCCCAGGCATCGCTATCGACATGCAGATGGTGATTGACATGGATGGCCGCCAGCCGGTAGTCCATCTCATCTCGTAGCGAGCAGACAAGATGCAACAAGACATGGGAATCCAGCCCGCCACTGAAGGCAACATACAGGGTGGCGCCCGGGGAAAGGGACGCCTGCCAGGCCTGCAAACTGGCTAATACACGGGAGCGCAACAAGGGCTATTGACGATTTAACGGGGGGCTATTGGTAAAACCCGTAAGAGCGAATGCGTGTTTGTCTGTCGCTGAGTAATTGCTCGGTGGGGACGGCGGTCAACGCCTCCAGTTGGGCGGACAAGATGGCCTTTATTCCCTCTGCCATGTTGTCATGATCACGGTGTGCACCGCCTAAGGGTTCATCAATGATCGCATCAATCACATCCAGCTGGTGCAATCGCTGGGCAGTGATCCCCAGCGCTTCGGCCGCTTCTTCGGCCTTATCGGCACTCTTCCACAAGATAGAAGCACAGCCCTCGGGGGAGATGACCGAATACGTACTGTATTGCAACATATTCAGCTTATCGCATACGCCGATTGCCAAGGCCCCCCCTGAGCCGCCCTCGCCGATGACCGTTGTGATGATCGGCGTTTTCAAACGTGACATGACCAGCAAATTCCGGGCGATGGCCTCACTCTGACCACGCTCTTCAGCACCGATCCCGGGATAAGCGCCCGGTGTATCAATGAAGGTCAACACAGGCAGAGCAAACTTCTCGGCCAGCTGCATGACTCTCAGCGCCTTGCGGTAGCCTTCCGGTTTGGGCATCCCATAGTTTCTGAATATCCGTTCTTTTATGTCTCTTCCCTTCTGGTGTCCAATCACGGCGACCGGGCAGTTTTCAAACCTGGCCAGACCGGTGACGATCGCCGGATCATCGGCAAAATTCCGGTCGCCATGCAGCTCCTTAAACTCTGTAAACAAACGCTGGATATAGTCCAGTGTGTAGGGACGCTGCGGATGTCTGGCAATCTGTGCAACCTGCCAGGCCGTCAGTGAAGAGAAAATGGATTGTGTTAATTCTGTGCTTCTTTTTTGCAATTTCGATATGGCTTCATGGATATCAATATCGCTGTCATCATCAAGATAGCGTAGCTCCTCAATCCTGGCTTCCAGTTCAGCAATGGGTTGCTCAAAATCGAGAAAATTCAGGTTGTGATTTTGTGGTTGCTCCATCGTATTCTCTACAGTGTTATCTTCGCCGGAAACTTCGGCACGACATTGCGCCTGCCAACGATGTGTTGCAACGCTGTGACCAACGCATCGCTGATGCTTACCTTCCAGGCATCGCCCATACCGATACAGGTGGCGGCAATACCGTTATTATAGTGCATAAACACCGGGTTGGCGCCAGGCTGATGTTGTGCCAGCAGATGTTTAATCGAATCCACGAGATCATTCGTCAGTATTTTATTATCGAGATGAATATGCAGGCGACTGAATTGCGATCTTATCTGGCTGAGTGTGTACAGACCTCTCGCATTGACAGACACGCCGGAGTCAAAATAATCATCAGCAATCGCATCTCCTTTAATAATAATCAGCTGATCCTTGACAAGCAAGGGACGGTATTCTTTAAATACTTCCGGGTAGATAGTCACGTTCATGCGCGCTGTCATGTCATCCAAGCGTAACTCGGCCATTTTACCACGCATACCATTGCGGATTTTGATATTTTCGATATAGCCGGCAATCACCGGACAGGTTTCAGGTTGCACCGCATTCAGCCGGATAGAGATCACATGATCCAGCTCAGCTTCATAACGGCTGATGGGATGACCCTCCAGATAAAACCCCAGGGTTTCTTTCTCCCCCTGCAATCTTGCCAGCTCATCCGCCTCACCTGCCTGCACGTATGGCAGATCATCTGCTGAGGTTCTCTCCTGTGCTGCCTCATTCGAGGCACTCGGCGCCAGACCGAACAGATCATCCTGACCGGTATCTGCATTGCTGGCCTGTTGATCGGCAAACTGCATGGCTCTGTCCAGGCTTGCCAGCAAAATGTGGCGAGGCTGCTTGAGATCGTCAGCCGCACCGGCTTTGATTAATGATTCAAGCACACGTTTGTTGGTTTTTTTCGCATCAATTCGCCGACAAAATTCAAATAAATCGGTGAACAAACCGGCGGCCTCCCGCTCCTCCAGCACATTATTTATCGCCGCCTCACCCACACCTTTGATTGCCCCCAAACCGAATAATATTGTTTTGCTGTCGAGCACCTGAAACTTGAACTGTGAACGATTGATGGACGGCGGTAACAAGCATAAACCCATACGCTGTAGCCCATAGCGCAAGCTGACTATCTTGTCGGTGTTATCCATATCAGAGGAGAGTACCGCAGCCATAAATGCAGCCGGATAATGGGTCTTCAGCCAGGCCGTTTGGTAGGCGAGCAAGGCATAAGCAACAGAATGTGATTTGTTAAACCCGTAACCGGCAAACTTCTCCATCAGATCGAAGATATAAGTTGCCACTTTTTCGCTGACATGATTTGCCACCGCACCGGCAACAAAGATCGTCCGCTGCTTCGCCATCTCTTCCGGCTTCTTTTTACCTATCGCCCGCCGTAGCAGATCAGCCGCCCCCAGTGTGTAACCCGCCAGCACCTGGGCTATCTGCATCACCTGTTCCTGATACAGAATGACGCCGTAAGTTGATTTCAAAACAGGCGCCAGGGCAGGATGGGGATAAGCCACTTTTGCCCGCCCGTGTTTTCGTTCAACAAAATCATCCACCATGCCTGACTGCAAAGGCCCGGGGCGAAATAAGGCCACCAGGGCGATCAGATCATCAAACGCATCTGGCTTCAGGCGCCTTAACAGCTTCTTTATCCCTTCCGATTCCAGCTGAAATACCGCCGTGGTATCCATACGCTGCACCAGTTCATAGGTGGCGGCATCGTCTAACGGGATCTGCCGAATATCCAGTTGCTCGGCAGAGTCTGCCAACAACAGCCGATTGACATCACGCACTGCCCAATCGATGATGGTTAAGGTACGCAGGCCAAGAAAATCAAATTTTACCAGGCCGACAGATTCAACATCGCCCATGTCAAATTGGGTTGAGGTCACTCTTGACCCTTGCTCAGCATACAGCGGCATGTATCTGGTCAGTGCATGAGGGGCGATCACAAGACCGCCGGCATGTTTGCCGGCATTACGGGATATGCCTTCAATTTTTTTTGCCAGATCGATCAGCATCCTGACCTCTTCCTCATCCTGATAGCGCTGTTTGAGCAGCTCCTCTTCAGACAGCGCCTTATCCAGCGTCATATTCAAATCAAACGGAATAAGCCGGGCGATCTGATCGACAAACCCATACGGATGTCCCAGCACACGGCCAATATCCCGGACGACCGCTTTTGCCTTCATGCGATCAAAGGTGATGATCTGGGAGACATGATCATGGCCGTATTTTCGTGCGACATAGTCGATGACCTCATCCCGCCTCTCCATGCAGAAGTCGATATCAAAGTCCGGCAGCGAGACTCGTTCGGGATTTAAAAACCGTTCAAATAGCAACTCATAAGCCAGCGGATCAGGATCGGTGATCCCAAGGGCATAGGCGACCAGAGAACCAGCCCCTGAGCCTCTGCCGGGACCAACCGGTATATCCTGCTGCTTCGCCCAATTAATAAAATCAGCCACGATGAGAAAATAGCCGGAGAAACCCATTGCGGTAATGACATCCAGCTCATGTTGCAATCGCTCTTCGTAGGACTCACGACTGATCTGTGGTTGCTTGTGCATATCAGCCTCTACAAGCACCTGCAAACCGGCCTTGGCCTCGGCAACAAGCCAGCTATTCTGATCATGGGAGTCCGGCACCGGAAAATCAGGCAGATAATACTCACCCAGAGTCAATTCAAGACTGCAACGCTGGGCGATAAGATAGCTGTTCTGTATCGCCTCCGGTATATCCTGAAACAGCGCAGTCATCTGTTCAGCCGATTTAAAATACTGTTCGGGGCTGTAATGATGTGGCCGCCTCGGATCATTGAGTGTATATCCCTGGTGAATACACACCCTGGCCTCATGGGCCTGGAAATCCTCTGCATGGAGAAAACGTACATCGTTACTGGCGATAACAGGCAGTTGAAATTCAGCGGCAAAGCGCACGGCCTGTTCGGTATGGATATCTTCGTGCTGACGCCCTGTGCGCTGCAACTCAAGGTAGAGCCGGTCAGGGAAAAGGTTGGTCAGTTTATCCATCCATGATCTTGCTGTATCAATATTATGATCGATCAATGCCTTGCCGATAGGGCCAGTGCGGGCGATGGATAATGCAATCAAGCCATCGGTTCGCCCGTCAAGCCAGGCCATATCGATAACAGGCTCATCCTGCACCTGCCCTTCCAGATAGCTTTTGGTAATCAGCGCAGACAGATTTTTATACCCGGCCTCATCCTGACACAAAAGAATCAGAGCAGTCGTTTCCTTGTCCTGCAAGCTGCTGACCAGATTGATCTCCGCCCCGATAACCGGCTTGATGCCAGCCGCAACACAGCATTGATAGAACTTGACCATGGCGAATAGATTGCTTTTATCGGTCATGGCCAGTGCCGGCATGTTCAATTCAGCCGCCCGACTGACCAGCTCATCAATACGCACTATCCCATCCACCAACGCGTATTCAGTGTGCAGGTGCAGATGAATAAAGCGCTGGGTCATGGCTTAACGCAGGTACTGCTTGACCGGTGCAAAGCTCTGCCGGTGTATTGGTGAGATGCCCATCTCTCGCAAAGCCGACAGGTGTTGTCGGGTCGGATACCCCTTATGCCTGGCAAAGCCATAGCCGGGAAATTGCTCATCCAGCATGACCATCTCCTCATCACGAGTAACCTTCGCGATGATGGAGGCGGCGCTGATGCAGGGTATTGTCTGATCGCCCTTGATAATTGTCTCAACCGGGATGGGCAGGTCCGGTGCCTGATTGCCATCAACCAGCACCTGCCTGGGTTGCACGATGAGCCCGGCAACGGCTCTTTGCATCGCCAGCAAGGTGGCATTAAGGATGTTATACTCATCTATCTCATGAGGCTCTGCCCGGCCAATGGCATAGCTCAACGCATGATCAAAAACAGCCTCTGCCATTATCCGACGCCTTGCCGGTGACAGTGTTTTAGAATCCGCCAGCCCGGCCACTGCAAAGCTTTTCCCCAAGATCACGGCGGCCGCTATGACAGGCCCGGCGAGCGGCCCGCGGCCGGCCTCATCAACGCCTGCACTTTGCTCCATGCCGTGATGCTGTTCGGTTTTCATAGCGCAGGGGATTGATCCAGCAGGTTCAGCACCGAGGCGGCAGCCAGGTCATGGCTTGTCGTCAACAGCGAACGATGCAGCACGGTAAACTCCTGTCTCATGTTATCGCCCGGGCCGCTTCGTGACAGTAAGGGATGGATCGCATCAGCCAGCTTGTCCGCCTTGCAGTCGGCCTGAATATATTCCTCAACCAACCGCCTGCTGGCAAGAATATTGGGCAAGGCGATATATGGTATGTGGCTCATGGCCTTGATGATATGGTAACTCAGCGGATTGATTCTGTAAGCGACAACCATCGGACATTTGTATAACATGGCCTCCAGCGTGACGGTGCCGGATGCCAGTAAGGCCACATCCGCCGCCTGCAAGACAGCCGACATCTTCTGCTCATACAGATGCACAGTCAGCGTGTTATCCGCTGCCTCATCTATCTGCTGTGAGAACCTGGCACGGCTTCTTTTATCCAGCAGGCTGCTGATGAACTGGATAGTGCCATGACGCCTTTGTAATAACATGGCCGCCTCAATAAAGGGGACACTCAATGTGGCTATTTCACTGTCTCTGCTGCCCGGCAACAGTGCCACGGTGGGCAGGCTGTGATCCAGGCCCAGCGCATCCCGGGCGGCCTGCCGGTCAGGCTGAAGTGCTATCCGGTTCGCCAGCGGATGACCGACATAGGCTGAGGGGATCCCCGCCTGCTGATAATAGTCCTGTTCAAACGGAAATAAGGTCAGCATGAAATCCACCGCTTTTTTGATCTTGTGTATTCTGTTTTTTCGCCATGCCCATACTGACGGGCTGACATAGTGCACGGTCTTGATACCGTGCCGGCGTAACGCCTGCTCCAGACCGATATTAAAATCAGGCGCATCAATGCCGATGAAGATGGCCGGCGGGTCATGCAGAAAATAATTCAGGAGGCGGTTTCTTAATTTCAGCATGCCAATGTATTTGCCCGCCACCTCGATCAGGCCGATAACAGCAAGGCGCTCCATCGGTGCCAGGATCTTACACCCCACCGCCTGCAACTGCTCGCCACCAATACCGGCCACAACCATATCAGGATGCCGTTCTCGTAACTGCCGGATTAAGTCTGCCCCCAGCAAGTCGCCCGATGCCTCACCCGCCACAATACCAACACGCAGCATATAACCGTCACGTCGTCCTATGGCTAACCGGGGCTAACGCACGATGCCACGGGATGAGGCGGCGATGAAGTCGTGAAAATACTGTATTGCCGGTGAGGTTGCAGTCATGGGCTTGATCCTGGCCAGGGCATCTTTGAGTAATAAGCCCTGCCGGTAAACACACTTGTAACCCAGCTTGATGTCCTCGATTTTTTCAGCAGAGAAACCATGCCGTCTGAAGCCTTCTTTATTCAGGCCGTTCGGTTTGGCCGTGTTACCGGATACCCTCAAATACGGCGGCACATCTTTGATGATGACCGAGGCGATAGCCGAGATCACATAAGCACCGATGCGGCAGAATTGATGCACGCCAGTGAAGCCGCCCAGGATCACATGATCATCAATCGTAACATGACCGGCCAGCGTGGCATTATTGGCAAACACCGTGTGACTGCCTACCATGCAGTCGTGTGCGATATGGACATAGGCCATGATCCAGTTATCATCACCGATCACCGTTTGCCCTCCCCCCCGCTCTGTCCCCCGGTGGATTGTGCAAAACTCACGTATGACATTGCCAGCACCAATCACCAGACGGGATTCATCATTCGGATGGTACTTCTTGTCCTGCGGATCATCGCCGATAGAAGCAAACTGAAATATCCGGTTATCCTTCCCGATTCTGGCAGGCCCCTTAATCACGACATGGGATCCAATCTGGCTGCCGGAGGCAATCGCTACATCAGCTCCGATGATTGAATAGGGACCGATGTCCACATCCTCATCAATGTCAGCCTTGGGATCAATGATGGCCCTGGCATCAATCACGCTCACGGGTCGGCTATCGTGGTCAATAAATCCGTATCAGCAACCCGCCTGCCATCGACTTCTGCAATACAGGCAAACTTCCAGATATTACGTCTTGCCGTGACGAACCTTGAGGTGATGATAAGCTGATCACCCGGCTCGACGGTCTTTCTGAAACGGGATTTATCGGCACCGACCAGGTAGTATAATTTTCCTTTCTGCTCGGTATCCGCACCGGAAAGCAAGCCCAACATCGCCGATGCCTGCGCCATCGCTTCAATAATCAATACCCCGGGCATCACCGGTTTTTCCGGGAAATGTCCCTGAAAAAAAGGCTCATTGGCCGTGATATTTTTCACAGCAATGAGTTTGTCATTTGCTTTGACCGAGATCACTTTATCAAGTAACAGAAAAGGATACCGATGAGGAAGATAATTTTTTATTTGATGGGTATTGAGCTCAGTCATAGCGTGGCTTAATCCTGTACTTTATGCCCGGTCATGGCCGCTTCAAGCAGGATCAGTTTTCTCGCCAGTTTATCAAGCTGCTTGAAGCGCACAATATTCTTCCTCCAGAGCGTATTATCAGTCGCCACCAGCCCGGCCGAGTATACCCCGGCGGTTTTGATCGAATTGGACACGCCCGACATACCCGTGATGATGACGTTATCGGCGATCTGAATATGACCGCTGATGGCCGAGGCACCGCCAATCATGCAGTATTTGCCGATGCGCGCACTGCCCGCAATACCCACCTGAGCGGCTATGGCCGTGTGCGCGCCAATGGTCACATTATGACCGATCTGCACCTGATTATCGATCTTGACGCCATCGCCGATTCGGGTATTTTCCAAAGTCCCCCGGTCAATCGTGGTGTTGGCGCCCACCTCCACATCATCACCCACTATCACAGCCCCTAGCGATGGCAGCTTCAACCAGGCGCCCGCCTCATTTGCCATGCCAAAACCATCGGCACCGATGACCGCCCCCGGGTGTATGATAGTGCGCTCGCCGAGCACCACCCCCTGTGCTATGACAACATGGGCAAGCAGGCGGGTAGCCGTGCCAATCGTGACATGCGGATCAATACAACAGCCCGGCCCGATATACACCTGGGGGGACAGGCTCACACCGGCCGCCAGGATGCTGCCCGGGCCGATATAACAATCCTCCGGCACACGGACTGACGGATCAATCACGGCCGCTGGATGCACCCCGGGCGTGAAGTCCGGCCCAGGGGTGAGGTATCTGACCGCTTTGACAAATCCCAGATAAGGATCGCCGATGACAAGCGCCGCACTGGGGCAATGTGGTGCATCTTGTGCGCTGAGGATGACAGCCGAGGCAGAGGTGCTGGCCAGATGGGGATAATACCGCCGGTTGGCTAAAAAGGTTAAGTGGCCTTTTGCGGCATTCTGCAAGGTGGCCACACCTTCTATCAGTAACTCAGCATCACCGATGACTTCTGCTGTGATTGCCGCTGCAATTTCTCCGAGTGTAGCTGACATAGGCGCACAACATGATTAGATGGAAGTCAAGCAGGAGAGGCGAATACTACTCGCCCCCAGCCCCTCCACTGCTGGATTTGAGCTGCTCAATCACCAGGTTGGAGATATCGACCTTGGGGCTGGCATAGATCACGCCTTCGTTAAGGATCATGTCGAATTTATGTTTTTTTGCGATGGCGTTGATAGCCGTCACGATCTCTTTTTGAATTTTGGTGATCTCTTCGTTGCGGCGAAAGGTCAGATCTTCCCGGAACTCATCCTGGCTGCGCTTCAGATCACGCCGCTGGTTGATGATGTCTCTCTCCAGCCGGCTTCTCTCCGACTCACTCATAATGGCGGCATCTTTCTGCAATCTGTCTTCGAGTTCTTTTAATGCCTTCTGGGCGCTCACCAGCTTCCTGTCACGGGGGGCAAACTCTTTCTCTATCAGGCTACGCATCTTTTCAGCCTGTGGTGACTGTTCCAGTATTCTGATCGCATTCACTGCGCCAATTTTATAATCCTCAGCCGGTGAAATACTGGCCTGTAACAGGAAAAACATGCCCGTGAGCACGGATAAAAAATTGATTTTCAACGCTCTACTCCTCAAATCAAAATGATTAAAATGATGAACCGAAGGTAAACTGGAACGGTTGGGTCTCATCGCCCAACTGCTCGCCTATGGGCCTGGCAATACTGATACTGACCAGCCCGAATGGTGATACCCAGATAGCACTGATACCCGCGGAATGCCGCAAACTGCCAAGACTGAAAGAATCGCCTTCGCCATACACATTGCCGGTATCAAAAAATGCAGCAAACCTGACCTGCTTGAACTCTCGCAGGAATGGTACTGGAAAAATCAATTCCGCACCACCGATAACCCTGATATTACCCCCCAGCGGCCGGCGGAACGAATCCCGTGGCCCCAAGGTATTCTCTTCATAACCCCGCACCGAACGCGGACCGCCGGCATAGAAGTGTTCGAAAAACGGCAGTCGGTCAGCACCAAACAACCCATCGCCATAGCCGAAATCGCCCTTCAGCGAGAAGATAAAATCACTGAACAGCGGATAGAACCACTGCGTCCGGTAGCCTATTTTGAAAAACTCCAGCGAATCGCCAACCGCGGGCAGGGCAAACTCCGCACTGAGCCTGTGCTGTATGCCCCGATCTGGCAGGATGGCCCGATTGCGGGTATCGTATGTATAAGCGGCTGTCAATCTGAAAATATCAAATTCGCTGCCTTCCCGGTCAATAAAATCCCTGACCTCTCGGGCAAAGCGGCCGTCCTCGGACAGCCTGGTATTCTCATACCCCAGAGAGACAAAGACCGAGTTATATTCCGATATGGGAATGCCATAATTGACCGATGCCCCAAGCACCCGGCTGTCAAAGGCCGTGACGTTGGCATTAAATGCCCGGGTCTCCTGGTAGTTAAAATTAAACCCCCGGCTGATGCCGTCAGTAGTGTAGTAAGGGTTCAGATAACCGACCGAAAACCGCCTGTTGACCTCGCTATTGTTGAATGCAAATTGAATCCGCTTGCCTGAGCCTAAAAAGTTATCCTGCGTGATGCTGGTTTGTATTATCAGGCCCTGGCTTTGCGAGAAACCCAAACCGGCCAGAAAATTGCCAAACGCCCGCTCGCTGACGGTGTAGTTGACATCCACCAGATCAGCCGAGCCGGGCACGGCGGGTGTTTCCACATCCACCTCTTCGAAATACCCCAATCTTTGCAGCCTGATCTTGCCGCGCTCTACCTGCGGTGTGGCTATCCAGCCGCTTTCCTGTTGGCGCATCTCGCGCCGTAACACCTCATCACGGGTACGTTTATTCCCGGAAAAATTCACCCGGCGCACATACACCCGCTTGCCCGGATCAACAAAGAAGGTCAATGTCACTGTCTTCTCCTCCTCATTGATATCAGGAATGGAATTGACGTTCGCAAACGCATAGCCCTCATTGCCCAGCCGATCGGTCATCCAAGTGCTGCTGTCGGTGATCTGCTTGCGGGAGAACAGGCTGCCCTGCCTGACGCTGACCAGCCTGAACAAGTCCTCTTCCGGGACGATAAGCTCACCGGCGAGCCGGACTGCAGCGATGGTGTACTGCTCGCCCTCGGTAATATTTATCGTGACATAAATGTCTTTTTTATCGGGCGTAATAGAGACCTGGGTGGAATCAATGCTGAAATTAATAAACCCGTTATCCAGATAAAACGACCGCAGGGTTTCAAGATCGCCGGACAGTTTTTGCCGTGAGTATTGATCCTTCTTGGAGAAAAACGAGAATAAGGTCGGCCCGGATAATTCAAAATCTTTCAACAGACGTTTTTCGGGATAGGCTTTATTGCCGACGATGTTTATCTGTTTGATCTTTGCCGCTTTGCCCTCAGAGACCTCGATAAAAACAGACACCCGATTATTCGCCAGCGGCGTGATTTCTGATGTTATCTTGACCGCATACTTGCCCGCCGAGAAATACTGCCTTTGCAATTCTCGCTCCAGCCGGTCAAGCTGGGATTGATCGAACACTCGGCCGACAGCAAAGCCCACCTGCTTCAGCCCGTCCAGCAGGTCATCGGTTTTGATGTCCTTATTGCCGGTGATTTCAATCCCGCCGATGGCCGCACGCTCTTTCAGCACAACCACCAGGATATTGCCATCCCGCTCCAGCCGAACATCATCAAAAAACCCGGTCTTGAACAAGGCGCTGACCGATTCTGTGGATAATTTATCGGAAAACCTGTCCCCGACTTCAACCGGCAGGTAGTTAAATACGGTGCCGGGCGTTAGCCTCTGCAAGCCCTCCACACGGATGTCTTCGATAATAAATCCCTGAACAGAGCCTTGATCTGCAAATGACGGCAATGCCGATGAGAGGAGAAGTATATAGAGTGACTTATGAAGAATGCGTTTTAAGCTCGTCATTATAATGCAATTATAGCTGATTTTCTTTATTCAACCAAGCGCAAAATGTCATTATAAAATGCCAGGCTCATCAAGCCGAACAACACCACGATGCCGACCTGCTGTCCGATCAACTGCACATCATCTGAGACCGGGCTGCCTTTGACAAACTCAATCGCATAGTAAAACAAATGCCCGCCATCCAGGAGCGGAATGGGCAGCAGGTTCAACACGCCCAGGCCGATGCTGATGATGGCGAGAAAACCAAGGAAGGCAACCAGCCCAAGCTGGGCGGTTTTACCGGCATAGTGTGCGATGCTGATCGGCCCGCTCAAATTTTTAACCGAGGCCTGGCCGGTCAGTATCTTGCCTAAAATTCGCAGCGTCATCATCGACATCTCACCGGTCTTGACCACCCCCCGCTTCAGCGCCGGCAACAGGGCATAAGACTCGGTCGCCACCAGGCTGGCATCCAGCGTGAATGGCGCAGGAGCAACACCGGCAAAGCCCTTGACTGCCCCATTCTCCAGCCGCCGCTCAGCCGGCGTGATCGTGATATCGAGATACGCCTGATCGCGTTTGATCGTCATGGCAACTGGCTGCCTGGCCGCCCCTTGAATCACCTCGACAAACTCCGCCCAGTCGCCAACAGGACGACCGGCGACCGCCACAATCTCATCACCCGGCTGCAAGCCCGCAGCCTCAGCCGCCTGACCGGGCACCAGTTTGCCGATGATGGCCGGAACCGGCGCTCGCAGCGGTTGCAGACCAAGGCGGCCTAACAGATCACCGTCCGCCATGGCATCAATGCTGATCTGGCTTAATGCAAGCGAAGCCTGTCGGCTCACCCCCCCCACGCTCCGTGCATCCTGCAATTCAAGCTCGACCGGCGCGCCGGCGATGATCTTGCCGATGAGTATGTCAACCACACTGTTCCAGGTGGCGGTTTTAACGCCGTCAATGCCGATGATCTGCTCACCGGCGATGATACCGGCCGCCGCTGCTGGCGTATTCCCTGGCACAGCACCGATGATCGGCTTCATGCCGGTCACACCGAGCATAAAGGCCAGCCAGTACGCCACGATTGCAAAGATGAAGTTGAACAGAGGCCCGGCCGAGACAATAGCCACTCGCTGGGCCAAGGATTTGTTATTGAATGCCCGGGGTAACTCATCGGCATCCACAGACCCCTCTCGCTCATCCAGCATCTTGACATACCCGCCCAGAGGGATGGCGGCCAGGACAAATTCGGTGTTATCAGGGCCGGAGACCCTGCGCCACAGCGGCCTGCCAAAGCCGATTGAGAACCGCAGAATTTTTACCCCGCATCTCTTTGCAACCCAGTAATGGCCGAACTCATGGAAGGTGATCAACACCCCCAGGGCAACCGTAAATGCCAGGATACTTTGCAAAATATCACCCATGGCTGTACTCCCCGACCCGCTGTTTGGCATAGTCACGTGCGGCCGCATCAGCCGCCAGCACACCTGCCAGTGAATCCGCCTCGCTGCTTTGCACGGCCTCCAGGGTGCGCTCAACCAGCACCGGAATATCGGTAAATTTAAGGTGATTTTCCAGGAAATGCTGCACCGCCACTTCATTGGCGGCGTTCAATATCGCAGTGGCTGTACCGCCGGCATTCATGGCCTGCCTTGCCAGATCAAGACAAGGGAAGCGGTTGGGATCAACCTGCTCAAAATCCAGCCGCCCAACGGCAGGCAATGCCAGCCCGCTCACCCCCGATGTCATCCTCGCCGGCCAGGCCAAGGCGTATGCTATCGGTGTACGCATATCCGGGTTACCCAACTGTGCCAGGACCGAACCATCGGCATACTCTACCAGAGAATGCACCAGGCTTTGCGGATGAATAACCACTTCGATGTGTTCTGTGCTGGTGTTGAACAACCAGCAGGCTTCTATTAACTCCAGCCCCTTGTTCATCATCGTTGCCGAATCAACGGATATTTTTCTGCCCATCTCCCAGTTAGGATGGGCGCAGGCCTCAGCCGGCGTTACCGTCCCCAACTCGGCCACCGGCCGGCATCTGAATGGCCCACCGGAGGCCGTCAGCACGATGCGTCTGACACCATTTTGCTGCAAATTGCCCGAAAAATCAGGCGGCAGACATTGAAAAATCGCATTATGTTCACTGTCTATCGGCAGCAACTCGGCCTGATTCTCCTTAACGGCATCCATGAACAGCCTGCCGGACATCACCAGTGCCTCTTTGTTAGCCAGCAACACCCGTTTACCCGCCTTGACAGCCGCCAGCGTGGGCAACAAACCCGCCGCCCCGACAATGGCGGCCATCACATAATCCGATGCGGCATGAATCGCCACCTGTTCCAACCCCTCCCGACCGGCCAGCACCTCAACATTGACCGCCGCCGCAAGGCGTTGCTGTAGCCTCTCGGCACAGTCTGCATCGGCCATGACCGCCATCCTCGGCTGCCATTGAAGACACTGCTGATACAGGCCCTCGACATTGGTGTTGGCCGTCAGGGCGATCACATCAAATCGCTCCGGGTGTCTGGCGATAACGTCCAGCGTGCTGCGGCCAATACTGCCCGTAGCGCCTAAAATGGTGACCCCGGTCATCAGGTATAACCTATTAACATTAACCAGGCCCCGCAAAAAAACACCGGGGCGGCGGCCAGCAGGCTGTCCAGCCGGTCAAGCAGACCCCCATGCCCGGGCAACAGGCGGCCACTGTCCTTGATGCCGGCATGGCGCTTGAGCAGGCTGACTGTCAAGTCGCCGACAACCGACATGCCGGTGGTGATGAGCGTGAGCATGAGCAATAGCAGCAGTTGCTGTCTTTCCAGATGCAGATAGCCGCCGCAGGCCAGGGCCAGGATGGTGGTCATGACCAGCGAACCATACACCCCTTCCCGGGTCTTCCCCGGGCTGATCCTGCTGGCCAGTGCCCGCTTCCCCCATCGCCTGCCACAAAAATACGCCGCAATGTCCGCCGTCCACACCACCAGCAGCAGATATAACAGGATGGTAGGCCAAACCGCATGTAATAACACCAGACTGAGCCAGGCGGCGTGTAACAGGATCAAACCCGCCAGCAGCTGCACCGCCCGCCGGCCTAAAAACCGCCGCCATGGTGCCGGAAAAGCCAACCCAATCGTAGCCGCCAGCCAGAAGCCCACCGCCGCCAGCACGATGGGCTTTCGTATCTCCATGACAGGTAATAAACTGGCCAGCATCAGCAGCAGCAATGTACATAGATAGGCACTTTTTTTATATCCATCGTGCAACCCAATCAAGCCCTGCCATTCCCACAGGGCCAGTAGCATAATCAGGCCGGCAGCAACGGCAAAGACCGGCAAGGGGGCATACAGCACGGTCAGCACCGTGACCGGCATCAACACCATGGCTGTTAGCACCCGTTGCCTTAGCATACCCTCATCATCCCTGCTTGCACAGGCGGCCAAAGCGCCTGTTCCGACCGGCATACCAGGCCAATGCCTTATCCAGCGCCTGCTCGTTGAAATCCGGCCAGAACAGATCGGTAAAATACAATTCGCTGTACGCTAACTGCCAGAGCAGGAAGTTACTGATCCGCTGCTCGCCGCCGGTTCGGATGAACAGATCGGGAGCACGGGTGAAGCGGTTTTTTATCCGACTATCTATCAGCATCTCCGTGATGGCGTCCGGTTGCAGGCCGCCCGTGTGAACCTCCTCGGCAAGCTCCCGGCAAATGCGACTGATCTCCCAGCGACCGCCGTAATTCACCGCAACAACAAGATGCAGCCCGTCATTATTTTTTGTCTTATTCTCGGCGGCAGCAATCGATTGTTGCAGCTTGTCGGGGAAGGCGGCGGTATCGCCGATAAAGCCCAGATGCACGTTGTTATCATCCAGACGATCGACCTCCTCATCCAGCGCGGTCAGAAACAAGCCCAGCAGAAAATCCACTTCCGTGCTGGGTCTTTGCCAGTTCTCCCGGCTGAAGGCATAGACTGTCAGGGTGGCAATCTCCTTTTTCACGCAGTGCATCACGGTATCGCGCAAGGCCGTGACCCCGGCCTTATGCCCCACCGATCGTGGCAACCCTTTGGCTTTGGCCCAGCGACCATTGCCGTCCATGATAATGGCAATGTGGCCGGGACGTGGCTGCCCGCCCGTGTGATTTACACCATCCACAGTATGCTGTCTGTACACGCTGCTGCCGTACTGCGCCGCCGTTTGCCAACCGACCGGCTCAAATCTCCATGAGCTCTTTTTCTTTATCCGCCAGAATCTGCTCCACGGCTTTGATGCGTGCATCCGTGATGGCCTGGATCTGCTCTTCGTTGCGGCGTGCATCATCCTCGGTCATCCGCTTCGCCTTGATCTCTTCCTTCAAATGGCTGTTGGCATCACGGCGTATATTCCTGATGGCCACCCTGGCCTTCTCGGCCTCAGCACGCACGATTCGGGTCAACGCTTTCCTTCGCTCTTCGGTAAGCGGCGGTAAGGGGATTCGGATACTCTCGCCCGACGTCACCGGGTTGAAGCCCAGATCAGCATGTAAAATCGCCTTCTCAATCGCTGGGATCATGCTTTTATCCCACGGGCTGATGCTGAGCGTACGGGCATCTGCCGCATGAATATTGGCCGCCTGATTGAGCGGTACATCGCTGCCGTAATAGTTCACCTGAACTGATTCCAGCAAGGCCGGATGAGCGCGTCCGGTACGCACCCTGGCTAATTCCGCCCGCAATGAATCAATCGATTTTCCCATTCGCCGGTCGGCATCATCAATCACATCCCGGGACATCTCATCATCTCCTTTACGCATTCACCAGCGTACCCTCATCATAACCGAGGGCAACCCGCAGCAAGGCGCCCGGCTGCATCATGTCCAGCACCCGGAGCGGCATCTGATTATCACGACACAAGACAACGGCTGTGGTATCCATCACCGCCAGTTTTCTTTCAATCACCTCATCATAGCCCAGCTTCTCATAACGCCTGGCGTACGGATCGCTGATCGGATCAGAGGAGTATATGCCATCCACCTTGGTGGCCTTGATCAACACTTCCGCATTGATCTCCACAGCACGCAGGCTGGCGGCAGAGTCCGTGGTAAAAAACGGATTACCGGTGCCGGCGGCAAATATCACCACCCGGCCTTTTTCCAGGTGCCGGACAGCCCGCCGGCGGATATAATCTTCGCAGATCTCGTTCACCTTGATGGCCGACATCACCCGGGCAAAAGCACCGCATTGCTCCAGGGCATCCTGCAGGGCCAGGGCGTTCATGATGGTGCCCAGCATACCGATATGATCTGCCGTGACCCGCTCAACCCCGGCCGCCGCCAGGCCGGTGCCACGAAAGAAATTGCCCGCCCCGATGACCAGGGCGACTTCGGCGCCCTGTTTGTTCAGGTTGTATATCTCGCTGGCCAGGCGCTTGATCACAGCTGGCTCTATGCCAAACTCCGCCTCATCCACCAGGGCCTCGCCGCTCAGCTTAATCAGGATGCGTTTGTATTGTAATGCCGGCTGTTCTGACAAGGCCCTGCCTCTTAGCTAATCCCGGCCTGCTGCATGACCTGTTCGGCAAAATTCTCTTCCCGCCTCTCAAGGCCCTCGCCCACTTCAAATCGGGTAAACGATGTTACGCCGGCGGCATGGCGTTGCAGCAACTCGGCGATGCGAATATCCGGGTCTTTGACAAAGGGCTGGCCTGACAAGGTGATCTCCCCGATAAATTTATTAAGACGCCCGGCCACCATTTTTTCAATAATCGCCGCTGGCTTGCCGGATTCTGTCGCCTGTGCTGTCAGTATCTCCCGCTCTTTCGCCAACAAGGCCGCCGGCACATCGTCTGCTGTCAGGTACAAGGGCCTGCTGGCGGCAATGTGCATGGCCAGGTCTTTTGCCAACTCCGCATTGTCTGTCGTCAACTCAACCACCACCCCGATACGCCCGGCATGAAGATACGTGCCGAGCACACCGGAGGACGCTGCGCTCATCACAGCAAAGCGCCGAATGCTGATGTTCTCACCCACCCGGGCCACCAGCACCTGCCGGGTTTGCTCGATGGTTTTATCTATCTCCTCATCCGGGGCAGTGACCACGGCCAGGGCGGACAGGGCTGTCGGATCAGCCGGGGATTCGGCCATGATGGTGGCGGCCACCTGCTCAACAAAGGTACGGAAGTGATCATCGTTTGCGACAAAATCGGTCTCGGAGTTCACCTCCAGCAGCAGGGCCCGGCGGCCACCCTCAGCCACTTTCAAGGCAATAACCCCTTCGGCGGCCAGCCGCCCGGCTTTCTTTGCCGCCCTGGCAGTGCCGGATTTTCTCATCGCCTCAATGGCCGCCTCAATATCGCCATCGGTCTCCTGCAAGGCGTTTTTGCAATCCATCATGCCGGCGCCCGTGCGCTCCCGTAGCACCTTGACCAGGGCCGCACTTATTGCCATGGTTCTCTCCTCACTTGGTCTCCTCCTTGCCGGGGGCCTGCCTATCCTCGGCCATCTGTTTCTCTACGGCTGCTTTTTGGTCTGCCTCTGGCGGGCTGGTGCTTGCCGCTTTGGGGGGGATGGCAGCAGGGGGATCTTCTGCAGGAGCTGATGCTGCGGTTTTAGCGGCTCTCCCCGCCGGGCCGGTGGGTTTTTTCGTCCGCTTCCGGGTGCTGGCAGGCTTGTTATCGTTATCAACCACCAGATGCCCCGCTGTATCCATCTCAATAAAATCATCTTTGTGCTTGACATCGGCCAGGTGTGCCACAGAATCACGGCCAGTGAGGATGGCATCGGCAACAGCGGTCACATACAAGCGTATGGAGCGTATGGCATCATCGTTGCCTGGAATAACATAATCCACGCCCTTCGTGCTGTTATTGCTGTCCACCACGCCGATGACCGGGATATTCAGCTTGTTCGCTTCGCTGACGGCAATATTTTCATAACCCACGTCAATAACAAACAAGGCATCGGGCGCACCTTGCATGTCTTTGATGCCCGATAGGCTGCGTTCAAGTTTCTCCAGCTCGCGCTTGAACGTCAGCGCTTCTTTTTTGCTCATGCGCTCCATGCTGCCATCGGTCTGCATCTCCTCCAATTCCCGCAGCCGGTTAATCGACTGCTTGACCGTCTTGTAGTTCGTCAGCAAACCGCCCAGCCAGCGGCGATTGACATAAGGCATCTCACAGCGCTCGGCCTCTTCCCTGATGATCTGCTGGGCAGCGCGTTTGGTGCCGACCAGCAGGATGGTGCTGCGCTTTGCCGACAGCTTGCTGATGAAGTTCAGCGCCTCTTCAAATAACGGCAGGGTCTGCTCAAGATTAATGATGTGAATTTTATTGCGCTGGCCGAACAGATAATTGGCCATCATGGGGTTCCAATAACGGGTCTGGTGGCCAAAATGGACACCAGCTTCCAGCATATCTCGCATGCTGATCCTGGACATGGTGATGCTCCTCATCGGGTTAAGCCTCCGCATACCCCGACCATTGACCGTTTATGCACAGCGGCGACCGGTGTGTCAGCCGCCTGCCCTGCACCAGGCACCCTGATGGCCGGGATGGTGATTCGTATGCGTGTGTATTTTGTTGGGTTAAAAAAATCCAGCGACAAAACCAGTCATTGGAATTGCCATAAATGCGGGCGCTTTATACCATAGTTAGCCTGAACCACCAAATTTTTCCTAATTTCTTCATTGGCAAACAACAACAGAGCAAACACAAGTATGGCGATTTCCATTAAATCGGCGGCTGACATTGAAAAAATGCGCCAGGCCGGGCGCCTGGCATCTCAGGTGTTAGGCATGATCGAACCTTATGTACAGGCCGGATGCAGCACAGACGAACTTGACCGGCTCTGTCATCAGTACATCACGATGGAACTGGAGGCCATCCCGGCACCACTGAACTACCGAGGCTTCCCCAAATCTATCTGCACCTCGATCAATCATGTGGTATGCCATGGCATTCCGGGCAGCAGAAAACTGAAAAACGGCGACATCATCAATATTGACATTACCGTGATCAAGGACGGGTATCATGGCGATACCAGCAAGATGTTCTTTGTGGGTGAGCCGTCAATTCGTGCCAGGCGTCTGGTCAATACGGCCTATGAATGTATGCAGCTTGGCATTGGCATGGTCAGGCCGGGCAACCGGCTGGGGGATATTGGTCAGGCCATACAAACCCATGCTGAGCAGAATCAGTTCTCCATCGTCCGGGAATATTGCGGGCATGGCATAGGCCGGGAATTTCATGAAGACCCGCAAGTCCTGCATTATGGCGAGAGCAACACCGGGGTGGTGCTGGAGGAGGGCATGACGTTTACCATTGAGCCGATGATCAATGCGGGCAAACGGCATGTCAAACTGTTGCCGGATGACTGGACAGTGGTCACCAAAGACCGATCCTTGTCGGCACAGTGGGAACACACGATCCTGGTCACCGCCGATGGCCATGAGGTGCTGACCATGAGGCCGGAAGAGGACGTTTGATGTTTCAGTGGGATGCCGCCATTGCCGATACCGATCTGTTCGATCATGCCATTTATAACAGAACCGCCAGCGGTATGGCTGACATACCGCACTTTAAACACCTGCTTGCCAGAGGCGATGCTTATCTGGCCGAGCAGTTCAGCGCCGGACATGCGATCAAAACGCTGGTATACAGACGTGCCTGGTTTATCGATCAACTGCTCATCTCTGCCTGGAACCGCCATGTCACGCTGGCCGATACGGCGCTCATCGCCGTTGGTGGTTACGGGCGTGGCGAGCTGCACCCCGGCTCGGATATCGATTTGATGGTGTTGATCAAGTCCCGCCGACGGGACTCCATCACCTCACAGATCACCGCCTTTCTCACCTTCCTGTGGGATACCGGCCTTGAAGTCGGCCAGAGTGTACGCACCATCCGGGAGTGTGTTGCCGAGGCAAAAGCCGACATCACCGTGGCGACCAGCATGATGGAATCCCGGCGGCTCACCGGCAGCAGCGGGCTCTATCACACCATGCTGCATCAAACCGCCCCGGCAAAGATCTGGCCTTCGAGAAAATTTTTCGAGGCCAAGCGGCATGAGCAGATTGAAAGACACAAAAAGTTTGCCAACACCGAGAATAACCTTGAGCCTAACCTGAAAGAGGGGCCGGGCGGCCTGCGTGATATTCAGGTGATTGCCTGGGTGGCAAAGCGTCATTTCAGTGCGATGAATTTAGCCGAACTGGTCACGCATCACTTCTTGACAGCTAAAGAATATGAGGTGCTGGATGGCGGCATGCAGTTTCTCTGGCGAGTGCGTTATGCCCTGCATCTGACTGCCGGACGGCGGGAAGATCGGCTGTTGTTTGATCATCAACGGGCCGTGGCAAAGCGCTTTGGCTATGCAACTGAAGATAACACCGGCGTTGAGCAGTTCATGAAGATGTACTACCTGACGGTAAAAGAGCTGAACCTGCTGAACGAGGTGCTGCTGCAACACTTCCAGGAAGAGATCATCCATGCCCGGCGGCGGGAGAGGTTAAGGCCCATCAATAAACGTTTTCAAATCAGGAATAACTTTATCGAAGCCTGTCATGTGCATGTCTTTGAACGTTACCCGGCCGCCCTGCTGGAAATTTTTCTACAGATGCAACTCAACACCGGCATAGCCGGTGTACGTGCCAGCACCATCCGGTTGATTCGCCATTCCCTGCATTTGATAGATGCGGCCTATCGTGCCGATATCAAACACCAAAGCCTGTTTCTGGAGATCATTCGCCAGCCGCATCGGGTCGGACATGAGCTTCGGCGGATGCACAAATACGGCGTGCTGGGGGCGTATTTACCAGCGTTTGCCAGGATTGAGGGCCTGATGCAGTTTGATCTCTTTCATGTCTATACCGTGGATGAGCATATCCTGGCAGTCGTTCGGTATATGCGCTATTTTGGCCTGCCGGAATATCAGCAGCAGTTTCCCCTGTGCGGTCAATTATTGCAGCAGATCCCTAAGCTGGAGCTGCTCTATCTGGCCGGCGTTTTTCATGATATCGCCAAGGGCCGGGGGGGCGATCACTCCATGCTGGGCAGCCGGGATGCGCTGGCATTTTGCCGGGCACATGCCTTCAGTGAGTTCGATGCAAAGCTGGTGGCCTGGCTGGTGGAGAGACACCTGCTGATGTCAATGACAGCCCAACGGCAGGATTTAAATGATCCCGATGTCATCAATGCGTTTGCCGAGAAAATCGGCGATGTCATCCACTTGAATTATCTGTATTTATTAACCGTTGCCGATATCAATGGCACCAACCCATCGCTCTGGAGCAGTTGGAAAGATGCCTTGCTGCTGGATTTATATCACAAGACACGGCATGCCCTGCGCCGGGGGCTGGAGCACCCGATCGACAAAGAAGAGCGCATAGCAGAAGTTAAACGTGATGCGGTGACAATCATGCACACAAAACCAGGCCGGCAGAGCGTGGATGCAGAATCCACCTGGTCGCACATGAGCGATGATTATTTTCTGCGCTATTCAGCCGATGAGATTGCCTGGCATACCCGTGCCATCAGCAAAATTAATACAGCCAGACTACCGCTGATCCTCATCCGGGAAAAACCCGGCACACAAACGACTGAGATATTTATCTACATGCTTGATAATGATAATATTTTCTCCCATATCGCCAGCACGCTCGATAAGCTGAACCTTAATATCCTGGATGCCCGGATCATCACATCAACCCATGGCTACACCCTGGATACCTTTATTTTTGTTGAACATGATGGCAGCCGGGTCACAGGCCAGGTACGTAAAAAACACATCAAATCCGAGCTGAGAGCGGGCTTGCTGGCCCTTGATGAGCCGGTCAGGAACATCAGCCGCATGACGTCAAGGCGGCTGAAAAACTTCCGGCATCCGGTCAGGGTAGACTTCTCGGTCGATGAGTCAAACGGGCGGAATATCATGGAGGTCAGCGCCACCGAGATGCCCGGCTTTCTGTCGGTCATCGGCATGGCGCTGGAGTGCTGCGGTGCCCGCCTGCAAAATGCCAAGATAGCCACTTACGGCGAACGGGTTGAAGATATTTTTTTTATCACGGACCGAAAAAACCAACTCATAGACGACCCGCTGAAACTGGAATGCCTGAAAAACAGCATCACGCAGGCCCTCGCCAAGGGATGATTCCAGAGAATCACCATGACCATGTCGAGAACACCGGCAACCGAGGCGGAATTGTTAGAGCAGGCCGCCTTGCTGGCCGGCAGGTCACTGGCCGAGTTGGCCGCTATGCTGGCTGTCGAGCTGCCCGGCTCGGCAAAAGCGGCCAAGGGCTGGGCGGGACAGGCGATTGAACAATTCCTTGGCGCCACTGCCGGTTCTCATGCGGCACCGGACTTTCAGCATCTCGGCATTGAGCTTAAAACCCTGCCTGTTGATGACAAGCGCAAGCCTAAGGAATCCACCTTTATCTCGGTTGTGCCACACCATGCTGCCCTGGCAGGGCAATGGCATGAGTCCGCCGTATATAAAAAATTGCAGCGCGTGCTGTGGATACCAGTCGAAGCGGGCAGCGGGATACGCCTGGGTAACAGGCGCATAGGCAGCGGTTTTCTGTGGAGCCCGGATGCTGAACAAGCAGAGATATTGCAAAACGACTGGGAAGAGTTAATGGAATTCGTCCATTTTGGTGAATATGACAAGATCAGCTCACGTCAGGGCCAGTATTTACAAATACGACCGAAGGCCGCCAACGCCAGCAGCCGGGTGCAGGTCGCCGATGCCGATGGACTCCTGGCCGCCACCCTTCCCCGGGGGTTCTACCTTCGTACCGCATTCACGCATCAGTTGCTCATGCAGTTTGCCGGGTAGCCGTTGAACGATGACGATACAATCCATCGACAGAAGGCTCAGCATCGCCCCGATGATGGCGCATACCGACCGGCATTTTCGTTATTTGATACGCCTGATTTCAAAACGTGTGCTGCTCTATACAGAAATGATCACCAGCGGTGCTATCCTTAACGGCGATGCACACAAACACTTGCAATTCAATGCCGCCGAGCATCCGGTGGCGATTCAGCTTGGTGGCAGCAACCCGGCGGCACTGGCCCGGTGTGCCCGCCAGGCGGAGGATTATGGCTATGATGAGATTAACCTCAATGTCGGTTGTCCCAGCCACCGAGTCCGCTCAGGCCGGTTTGGCGCCTGCCTGATGCTGCAACCCGACACAGTGGCGAGTTGCATTCAAGCCATGCAGGAAAACTGCGCCCTGCCCGTGACCGTCAAGAGCCGCACAGGCGTGGATGAGCAGGACAGTTACGATGTGCTGCACCAATTCATAGAGACAGTTGCCGCCGCCGGCTGTCGCACATTCATCATCCATGCACGCAAGGCTTACTTATCAGGTCTCAGCCCCAGGGCAAACCGCACCATCCCGGCACTGGAATATGATAAAGTCTATCGGCTTAAAAAAGATTTTCCGGCCCTGGAGATCATCATTAACGGCGGCATCAGGGGCTTGCAGCAAACCAAAGCGCATCTACAGCAGGTGGACGGAGTCATGATAGGACGGGCTGTCTGTGACAACCCCTGGCTGCTGGCGGAGGCCGATCAGGCGATCTTTGCCCATACCTCGCTTCCCCAAACATCACCAATAACATCACCAACAGTGCAGCGCTCGCAGGTGATAGCGGAGTATATGCAGTACATGCAGGCCAGGTTAGACCAGGGCGAACGGCTGCCCGCTATGTCCCGACATCTGGCCGGCCTCTACCAGGGCCAGCCGGGCGCCAGGGCCTTTCGCCGTTACCTTGGTGAACATGCCAACAGGCGCAACTCCAGCATGGAGGCCGTGGGAAAAGCGATGGCCTTTGTGCAGGCGATCTGACCACCAGGCAGCAGCGAAAATCACAGGTGAACATGCCCATAAAACCGCTGTTTTATTGCCACGTGCTGACCTTGGCAGCGCTGTTAGCCGCTTGTGGTCAACCGCCAGAGCTGCCCGCACTTGCCCCCGGCGATGTCGTGTTAGCCTTTGGCGACAGCCTGACGTATGGCACCGGGGCCGGGCAGCAGCAAGCCTATCCGGCGGTGTTAGCATCGCTGTCCGGCTTGCAGATCATCAATGCCGGCGTGCCGGGGGAAGTCTCAGCAGCCGGGCTGCGGCGTCTGCCAGCGCTGCTGGATACCCACAAGCCCAAATTGCTGATCCTGTGCCACGGCGGCAACGATATCCTGCGTAAGCAGAGCCTGGATACCGCGGCCCAAAACATCACCCGTATGATTGACCTTGCCCGGGAACGTGATATTCCGGTCATCCTGCTGGGCGTACCGAAAATCGGCCTGCTGCTCTCCCCCGCCGATATCTATGAACAGATAGCCGAGCAAACCGATGTGGTTTATGTCGCTGATCTCATCTCCGATGTGCTGTCTGACAAGCGCCTGAAGTCCGATACCGTGCATCCCAACGCCGAGGGTTATCGGGTTATGGCAGAGACGCTGCATGAACTTCTGCTGGATGCCGATGTCATTTGATGGATACAACACCAGCCGCTACGCTACCCACCCACCGAACCAGGACACCGCTATGCACAAAATGACCCATCTCATCTTACCCGGCCTTGTGTTATCCGGCCTCATCACCACCACCCCGGCGTTGGCACAGGCCGAGATGAGCGATGAGGAAAAACTGAGTTATGCCCTTGGCGTGTTTTTCAGCCAGAACATTATGCAGCAGGATCTGGTGCTGGATAAAGACGCCTTTCTGCTGGCGGTGAGCGATATGCTGAACGGCCAACAGCCCAAACTCAGCCCCGAGGAAATCAAGACGGTCTTCACCCGCTTTCGAGAACAACAGGCACAAAAGCAAAATGCGATCGCGACTAAAAATCTGGAGGCCGGGAAAAAATTCTTGGCCGAGAACGGAAAAAAAACCGGGGTCGTGACAACCCCCAGCGGTCTGCAATATAAAATCATCCGTGCTGGCGAAGGCGAGCCGCCGGCAACTGACGCCACCTACACAGTGCATTACCGCGGCACGCTGATGGACGGGCATGAGTTTGACAGCTCCTATGCACGCCAGCAGCCCTTGACGTTCACATTAAACGGCGTCATTGCCGGCTGGCAGGAAGCCCTGCCGATGATGCGCCCTGGCGCAAAATGGCAGTTATTTATTCCGCCGGAGTTGGCCTACGGCGCCCAGGGACAAGGAGAAATTCAGCCGCAATCCACCCTGCTGTTCGATATAGAACTGTTGTCCGCAAAATAACCCGCGCGCTCACCCTGGCACAGCGATACTTCTATTGGCGATAGTGAATACGCCAGATCCGCCCGCTGACCGAATCCGACACATAGAGCGCCCCCTGCTTATCCTCGGCCAGCCCGGTTGGTCGGTATTCCGCATCTTGCGGGCTGTTGACCGGCCCCGCACCCGCAAACCCATCGGCAAACACCTCCCAGCCGGGGCCTAACCGGCCTTCACGGTAAGGAATAAAGATCACCTGATAGCCGACCTGCTGATACGGCCCGCGGTTATATGAGCCATGAAAGGCAACAAAGGCACCGTAGCGGTAGCTGTCGGGAAACTGCTCGCCTTCGTAGAACAGCATATCATTGGGGCTGTAGTGGGCGGGAAACGCAATGCGTGGTGCTGGATAATGGCGACACCGATCCCGCCTCTCCCCATCCCCGCCGTATTCCGGTGCGGTGATCCAGGCCATCTTCACCGGGTCAAAGTAGCAATACGGCCACGGATAAACGGCATCTGGTTCAACTTCCAGCATGACCTCGGCGGGTAACTCGGCACCTGCATTGGCATCATAGAACCCCGGCCAGAGTTCATGCAGGCCATCACGACCATGTTGCACCACAAACAAACGCTGTATCTTCGGATGCCAGTCCAGGGCATAGGCGTTGCGGATCCCGCTGGCGTAGCGCCTGGCCGAGGCAAAATGCTGTCCGGGCGCTGAGGTGAACTGCCAGATCCCCGCCGCCGTTGCCAGTTCCTGGCAGGGATCATCACCCACCCCCCCGACTTCACCCTCGCTTAACTGACAGGCATTGCTCGGCGCCCCCATGTTCATATAAATATTACCCTGGGTATCAAACGCAAATGGCTTACCGGCATGGCGCGCCTGGCGGGGCAGATCCGCCACCACCACCTCCTCTGAAGCGGCGATCAGCGACAGCGGCGGCGCCAGATCATACCGGTACAACGCCGTTTCGCTGGAGAAATAGAGCCGTCCCTGCCAGATGCCAATCCCCATGCCCGGCATGGTATTAATCTGCTCAAACGTATCCAGATAGCCATCCCCATCCCCATCACGGGCAGCCAGCAGACCGCCCAGGCCAAGCCGCCGGTTACGCTGGGTGATATACAACTCGCCCGGCGTCTTGACCACAAAATGGCGGATAAACCCAAGGTTATCGGCGATCACCCGGGCGCAAAAACCGGTCGGTAACACCAGCCCGCCGTTATCAGGATCACAGGCCGGATTCCGGCTGTCTGTTGTTTGCACATCACTGGCCTGGTCTGCTTGCTGGCTGCGCTCACAGGCCGCCATACAGAGCAGCAGGACAGGCAGCAGTAAAATCAACTTGCGCCTCATCAGCCCCTTAAATATCAGCGATACTAATCTGCATGTCAGCATAATAGCTGAACATTGGCCGTGGCGCATTGTCTGATAGACTGGTGGCTGTCTCATTGCCCCGCAGGAACATGAAAAACAGTGTAACCATGACAAGCGGTATTTTTCTGCTCTTTCTTTTGCTCATCAGTGGGGGGCTGCCCGTGTGGGGCGACGAGGCGGTGTGGAGCAATGAGCCAACAGCAAATATATCTCTGGCACACCGCTTATATGAGGCCGCCCGGTACGAGGCCGCCGTGCAGCAACTCAGGTATCTTATCCGGCAGCAACCTGACAATGCAAAAGCCCATCATCTGCTCGGCAAATGCTACGGCAGGCTGGCGGAGAGCGCAGGCGGGTTCAAGGCGATGGGGTTCGCTAGAAAAACCCGGAAGGCATTTGAAAAAGCGGTCGCCCTGGATGAGACCAACAGGGCAGCGATTGCCGACCTCATCACCTATTTCAAAGAGGCCCCGGGGTTTTTGGGCGGCAGTCGAAAAAAAGCAGCGGACTGGCAGAGGCGGCTCAAGGCGCTGCAAAATCACCGGCCACCCGAAGGCGCCGAACAAACCACGGCGGGCAAAGCCGCACAGCTCTAGGCAGACACCGACCGATTGCCCGCCAGGTATTTCAGATTAGGCGGCAGACGTTATATAATCACCCAGGCAACCTCAACAACACTGAACACATGCAAGGAATTAGACTCTTTCTCTCCGGTTTGCCCGTCTTTTTGCCAGCAGCACTGCTCATCCTGCACACCACCGCCCATGCTGTCGTGCAGACCGTGCCGTTAGAGCAACTGGTACCGACAAAAAAACATGCACGAGTCACCGAGATCATTCTGCATGTTATCGATACCTACCACTACAAAAACAGACCGCTGGATGATGCGTTATCCAGCCAAATCCTCGACAACTATCTGGACAGTCTCGACGGTAATAAAAGTTACTTCCTGAGAAGTGATATTGCCCGGTTTGAACAACACCGCTATCAATTCGATGAGGCGCTGCTGCACGCCAGGCTTCAGCTTGCCTTTGATATATTCAAAGTCTACCGACAAAGAGTCATTGACCGGTCGGACTATGCCCGGCACCTGCTCAAGCAGCCGTTTGATTTCAGCCAGGATGAGGACTATCAGTTTGACCGTCGGGAAACAGACTGGGCAGCCGATAAAACGGTGCTGGATGAGTGGTGGCGGAAACGGGTTAAAAATGATTTCCTTGGCCTTAAATTGGCTGGCAAGGAAGATGCTGACATCATCAGCACATTGGACAAACGTTACGCCCGGCTGGCAGACAGCACAGTGCAGCTAACTGCCGATGATATCTTTCAAACCTTTATCAACGCCTATACCACTGCGATAGAGCCACATACCGCCTACTTCTCACCACGTTCATCGGAAAATTTCGATATCAGTATGCGCCTGTCCCTGGAGGGCATAGGGGCGGTGCTGCGCTCCGATAACGACTATACGGTGGTGCAGAAAGTCATCCCGGGTGGGCCGGCTGATCTCAACGGCCAATTACAATCGGAGGATAAAATCATCGGTGTCGGTCAGGAGGCCGCCGGCGAGATGCTGGATGTTATCGGCTGGCGGCTGGACGATGTGGTTGATTTGATTCGCGGCCCGAAAGACTCCATCGTGCGCCTGGAGGTGATGGCGAAGGACTCAGGCCTTGAAGGGCCGACCCGCATCATCCAGATAACCCGTGATGAGATTAAGCTGGAAGAGCAGGCAGCCAAATCCGATATTCTGGAGCTTGAAAACGGCGGCAGGATCGGGGTCATTGATGTACCGACATTCTACAGTGATTTTGCCGCCCAGGCGCGGGGCGAAAAAACATTCAAAAGCACCAGCCGTGATACCCGCCAGATCATCGCCGATCTGAAACAGCAGAATATTGATGGACTGATCATCGATCTGCGCGGCAATGGTGGCGGTTCTTTATCGGAGGCACTGGAATTTACTGGCCTGTTCATAGAAAAAGGGCCGATCGTACAAACCAGGGATGCCGCCGGACGCATTGATGTCAATCATGATCCCGACCCCGGCATCGCCTACGGCGGGCCACTTGCCGTTCTGGTCGACAGAAACAGTGCCTCGGCCTCGGAAATTTTCTCCGGGGCGATCCAGGATTACAAGCGCGGCATTATCGTCGGCGAGCCGACCTTCGGCAAAGGCACGGTGCAGAATATCGTTGATCTCAACACAGTACAGAATATCGTCGACCTCAGTCGCCTCTCGCGCCAGCCGGATGGGGATTACGGTCGGCTGAAGACAACGATCGCACAATTTTTTCGCATCAGCGGCGGCAGTAATCAATTTACCGGCGTGATCCCCGACATCATCATGCCGACAGCGGCATACGGCGATGAACATGGCGAGCGCGCACTGGATCATGCCTTGCCCTGGGCGCAGATAAAGCCCGCCCGGTACCTCATCGCCAGCGCACCGGTCGACAGTTTCAGCCGCATTAAAAAA
Source organism: Gammaproteobacteria bacterium (assembly GCA_963422205.2). Classification (GTDB taxonomy): domain Bacteria; phylum Pseudomonadota; class Gammaproteobacteria; order Eutrophobiales; family Eutrophobiaceae; genus CAXMWX01. The sequence continues at coordinate 96,573 of CAXMWX010000011.1, forward strand.
CGGCACGAAGCGCGTATTGAAAACCATGCACTGTTTCAGCAACTGCTGGCGGATTTGGCGAACAGCTACCAGCGTGGCAACAGAAAAACCATCTCGCTGCTAAAGAGCAAACGGCAACAGGAAAGAGAAACCTTACTGGCTGAAAAGCATCGGCTAAGAAAGGCATTTCGGCGGGCGCAGGGCCTGCCTCCCCTGCCCGAAGATGCCGAGCTTGACGACAAACCCGCAGAGCAAGAGCAGGAAAAACCTTTGGATCTGGTACTGCAAGAGGCCGCACAGATACTCGCAGATCTGCTTACGCCGCCATCACACACCGCCAGCACAGGCCCGTAGTGCCTTGCCTCACGCGCCCTTTATCATGGGGGGATAAGTACAATCCGGCAGCGGTTACGCTCGGCCGAAATCATCATCGAAACGCACGATATCATCCTCGCCCAAATAACCGCCTATCTGCACCTCAATGACTTCCAAATCCTGTTTGGCGTTATTGGCCAGGCGATGTTTGGTGCCGACCTCAATATAAATCGATTCATTCACGCCCAATTCATGCACCTCATCGCCACACGTGACCGTAGCATGGCCCTTCACGATGACCCAATGCTCTGTGCGCTGGTGGTGCAGTTGCAGTGAGATTTTTTTCCCCGGCTTCACCAGCAGGCGTTTGACCTGATAGCCGGGCGCCGATTGTATGGATTCATAACCGCCCCAGGGACGATGCGTAAAAGCGCTGCTGCGTAACTCCTCACGATTTTGCTGCTGCAGGATACCGATCAGGTGCGTCATCTGCTGTGAGCCCCGTCGATCCATCACCATAACCGCATCTGCGGTTTCTATCACCGCCAGATTATCACAGCCAAGCGCCGCCACCAGGCGGGACTCCGCCTGTACCAGCGTATTACTGCACCCATGCAACACCACATCGCCAGCCATGACATTCTTGTTCTCATCACATCGAGCCGGATCACCCTGGCCCTGTGACCATACGGCATCCCAGGAACCGACATCAGACCAGGCAACATCGGCAGGGATCACATACGCTGATATCGCCTGTAGTTCTTGCAGACGTTCCAGCACCGCATAATCCACCGAATCGGCTGGGCATTTTTCAAATTCATCGTTATCAAGATGGTAGAAAACACCCTCGGCCCTGCCACCCGTCCAGGCCGCCTGGCATGCAGCAGATATGTCCGGCGCCAGTTGCCGTACAGACTCCCGCCAGAGAGAAGTACGCAACATAAACATACCGCTATTCCAAAGATAATCCCTTGTCGCACAATAGCGCTCTGCTGTTTGCTGGTCAGGCTTCTCCGCAAAACGTTCAATCAGAAACACATCAACACCGCCAGCAGACGGGGCTTTTCTCTGGCCTTTTTTAATGTAGCCATAGGCCGTATTCGCCGCCGTCGGCCTGATGCCAAAGGTCACAATGTGCCCGGCCTCAGCATACGCCATGCCAGCGGCCAGGGTCTGTTCGAATTTTTCAACATCAGCGATGCTGTGATCGGCGGGCAGCATCAGCAGGACAGTATCTTTCTCTTGCGCCAATGCAGCGAGGGTCAAGGCCGGGGCCGTGTTACGCCCCACCGGTTCCAGGATAATCGACTGAACAGCCTCGTCAATGGCCGCCGCCTGTTCCTGCACAACAAAGCGATGTACCTCATTACAGACCAGCAGGGTCGGCAACACATCAAGCCGCTCATGCAGGCCACGTATTCTCAGCAGGGTAGCCTGCAACAGAGAATGCTCGCCAAACAAGCGCAAAAACTGCTTGGGATAATGCTGCCTTGATAACGGCCACAGACGTGTACCTGAACCACCAGCCAGAATAACGGGGCATAGCTTCATCGTGTTCTCAGATTGGTCATATCATGCTATGCCAGTTTAGAGGATAAGGCATATCTAACTTAACTAAGGCAACATCAGCGCTGCGCCTCATTTTTCAACAATACTTCTGGCATCTGTCAGGTCGGTTACTATAGACTATTATTTTCCCCATTCAACCTTGAGATCAGTGACCACTGGCTTTATCTACAGCGACAGTTTTCTGGCACACGACACCGGCAGTGGCCATCCAGAGTGCCCGGCGCGCTTGCAGGCGGTGATGTCGTATTTATCCGCACAGCCGCTATACCAGAAACTGCGATCATACGATGTACGCCCGGCGGATCTGGCCTTGATACACAGCAACCACGACAGCGATTATATCGGCCGTGCCAGGCAGACCTGCCTGGCAGGTGCGCCCTTTCTGGACTGCATGGATGTCGCCGTTTCTCAGCAATCCTATGACATTGCCCTGCTGGCGACTGGCGCCGCGCTGACCCTGGCCGACCGCATGATGACCGGAGAGATCAGTAACGGCTTCGCCCTGGTGCGCCCGCCAGGCCACCATGCCGAGCGTAACCAGGCGCTGGGGTTTTGCCTGTTCAACAATGTCGCCATCCTGGCCCGGTATCTGCAGGCTGAGTATGCGCTGGAGAAGATCGCCATCATCGATTGGGATGTGCATCATGGCAATGGCACACAGCATGCCTTCGAATCCGACCCGTCGGTGTTGTACATCAGTACGCATCAATACCCCTATTATCCCGGCACGGGCGCTTACTCGGAGACGGGCATCGGCCAGGGCCGGGGCGCCACGCTGAACTGCCCCATGCCGGCTGGCAGCGGCGATGCCGATTATGAACGCGCCTTCACCGAACAGATACTGCCGACCATCAGCCGCTTCCGGCCGGAGTGTCTGCTCATCTCGGCGGGTTTTGATGCCCACAAAGATGATCCGCTCGGTCAAATTGAATTGAGCACGCCGTTCTTTGGCTGGATGACCCGGCGCCTGCTGGAGGTGGCCGATCAGCATTGCCAGGGACGGATGATCTCTGTGCTGGAAGGCGGCTATGATCTGACCGCCCTGCCGCTGTGTGTTGTCAAGCACCTGCAAGTGATGGCCGGTGCGCCCGCATGATACAGGTGGCGCTGAAGGCCCTGGGTTGCCGACTGAACGAGGCCGAGCTGGAAGCCTGGGCGCAGCAATTCAAACACTACGGCTATGGCATAACCGGCGATGTTGCACAGGCGGATCTGCTGGTGATCAACACCTGCGCCGTCACCCGGGAAGCGGTAAAAAAATCGCGGCAGCTCATCAGACGAAGCCAACGCCGCAACCCCAACGCCAGGCTGGTGGTCAGCGGCTGTTATGCCAGCCTTGCCCGCACGGCTGACGATAGGCCGCCGCTTGCCCCTGCCAGCGACCTGGCAGGCATCGATCTGCTGATCCCCAATCAGGATAAAGAGACGCTGGTGGCGCATGTACATCGGCAACTGGGCGCACGGCTCAAACCGCCGCCTGCCGGTGAAGCTGATACCAGAACCCATGCCGATGCCGATGCCCCTGCCGACGACCAGACTCAACACAGGCGTAACCGCGCCTTTATCAAGGTGCAGGATGGCTGTCGTTATCAATGCACTTTCTGCATCGTCACCGTTGCCCGCGGCGATGAGCGCAGCAAGCCCGTCAGGCAGGTGGTTGATGAGATCAATGCAGCGCAGGCACAAGGCATCAAAGAGATCGTACTGACCGGTGTGCATATTGGCGGTTACGGCAGCGATGCGGACACCAGCCTGGTTACACTCATCCAGACCATCATCAAAGAGACGGATATCCCCCGCATACGCCTAGGCTCGGTTGAGCCGTGGAATTTGGGTGAGGACTTCCTGGCCCTGTTTACCCACGCCAGGATGATGCCGCATCTGCACCTGCCCATGCAGAGCGGTGCAGATACTGTGCTGAGACGCATGGCCAGGCGCTGTAAAACCGCTGCGTTTATCGACTGGCTGGTCGTGGCCAGAGAGCAGGTTCAGGACCTGAATATCACCACGGATATGATCGTCGGTTTCCCCGGTGAGACTGACAGCGAATGGCAGCAAACCCTGGCCTTCGTGCGGGCTTGTCGGTTCTCCCATATCCATATCTTCCCCTACTCGGCAAGACCGGGTACGTACGCCGCTTCGCTGCCCGGGCAGGTGGACGCCGCCACCAAAAAACAGCGCTGTCGGGCGCTGCGATCACTCGCCGAGGCGATGAAGCTGGCGTATATGCAAACCTTCATCGGCCGGGAATGTGAGGTATTGATCGAACATGCCCGGGATGTGCATGACGGCGAGGCGGCATATTCAGGGTACGCACCGAACTACCTCAGAGTCGCCATCCCGGCACAACAAGGCAAGCCATACATCAACCGCATCGTACCCGTGCAAATAACCGGCTACAGCCAGGCACAACAACGATTGCAAGGCCAACTGCGGCCTCATCGCCCCGGCCCGAGGAGATCGCCAGCGAGATCATAAGCATGGCAGGCTCAATCAGGCAAGCCAGCGTGCGCGGTGACATACAGGAACAGCTCGCTTGACCTTCAGGGCGTGCATGGCGCAATCCACCAATACTGCCGGGATGCTGCCGACCTCTCCGGGCGGTGGCATCGGCCTGTTTGCCCAGTGGGCAATGCCTTATTTAACCGCCCATCATAGTCATCACGATATAAGCAAGTCATCCACATAACCGCCCGTGGCCCCAGGCGCCCTCACTTTATCTGTGTACCTTGCAGAGACTGTCGGATACCTGCAATCGCAGCGAGGCTGTAATTGACACGCTGGTATTCACGTTCGATCGCCGCCAGGTCATGAAATGCCCCCAGCATGGGCGGATTTTTCAGCACGGCATGCGCCTCTGCCATCGCATGACTCATCTCTCTTGCCCGTACTGGTGGCAGCTTCACACCCCATAACTCGGCTTTTAATTGACCTAGCTGTCTGCGTAACTCGCCCCTGGCCTGCTTGAGAAGGTCATAGTGTTGCCGCATCTCAGTGACACGCTGTTCAGCAACATAGGGGTCAACAGGTGCAGCTTGCGCTGGTTCACTGACCGGTCGGCTTGCCACTGGCGCCCTGTTCATGAAGACAAAAACAGCGAGCACGATGATGAGCGCCAGGGAAAAAAGAAGAAAGATTTTCATGGATTGGGCTTGATGCGGCCTGGTACAGCAGACGATTCATAGAAATCATCAGTATATTCAGAAAATAAAATTTATTTATCAATATGTTATATTAATTTTCACAGAATTAATATGTAAAGTTAAATATCATAAACATTATTTAAAATACTATTATTTAAAGATTTTTCTTGATCTAACTCGTAATTTATTCTACAACTGTTTCTCTGTATTTTCCCCGTACAGTTTGGATAATTTAATGATAACTCAACGATTTAAGAGATTTAGTAAAAAAATATCTCAACACAGGACGACATGTCTTCACCTGAGTGCATTGTACAACATGCCGATCACCGACCAGCAGACCGGTTTTATTTATCATCCCCACGGTTTTCCGTTGGAATACAAACGCATCTGGTTTGCCTGGCGACAGCAAACCCAGGATCCATCCGAGACCAGCGATATGGGCTTGATCTTCCGCGCTGAGAAATATTTTCGCCCCGGCGCTACCCTGGAGTTGACCATTCCATTGCATAACGAAACCGAAAAATTTCGCGGTAAAGTCGTCATGGTACGCAACATGGGCGAGCATTTCGAGATTGGCCTGTGGTTACAACGCCGGGCCGATGCCAGCCGCGTGCGTATTGTCGAGCAAATCTGCCATATTGAGGTCTACCTGAAAGAGAAGAAATACCGCGAGGGGCCCTATGCCCTCAATCGTGACAGGGCGGCCGCTGAGTGGATCACCAAATACGCCAGCACTGTGCCCTCGCTGTAGATGATCGCTGGTCTCGCCAGACTACGGCACACAGCGAACACCGGTACCGCCCAGACCACAATAGCCATCAGGATTCCTGGCCAGGTATTGCTGATGATAATCCTCAGCATAATAGAACGCACCGGCGGGCAGGATCTCGGTGCTGATTGCGCCATAACCTGCCGCTGACAGGGCCTGCTGATACCGCGCTCGGCTGGCCTCGGCGGCCTGATGCTGCTGCTCGGAATAGACATAAATACCGGAGCGATACTGCGTGCCGCAATCATTGCCCTGACGCATGCCCTGGGTCGGATCATGGGCTTCCCAGAAGACCGTCAGCAACTCATCAAAACCCAGCTGTTCAGGTTGAAAGACCACCAGCACCACTTCGTTATGCCCGGTTCTGCCCGTGCATACCTCTTCATAGCTTGGGTTCGGCGTGTAACCGGCACTGTAACCCACAGCGGTGGTATACACCCCCGGTAACTGCCAGAATTTACGCTCAGCCCCCCAGAAACATCCCAGACCGAAGATGATCTGCTGCATGATCCCGGGGAAAGGCGGCGTCAGCGGATGACCGTTGACATAGTGCCGGGCAGGCACTGGCAGGGGCTGTTCACGCCCGGGCAGGGCTTGAGATAAGGATGGCATCTCAGTTCTCCGGAAAAGCAACGACATATCATCTCCCATCGCAACGCAGGCGAGCTTGTCCCCACCCGGCGCTGTCTTTAACGAAACTATTATACAGGAACGCTATCAAAGACGATAACAAACCCATACCATCCACCTGCCAGGCCACAGATAGACCAGGGACAGCGCCACCATGAAGACGGCAAAATCCATCATCAGCACCCTCTCTGTGCTGGCGGTCATCAGCATACTCTGGCTTGAGCAGATGCCAACAGCCCACGCCGAGAAAGACCCGACCACACCGAACTCGTATGCCAGGGCGGTTTTCGCTGGCGGCTGTTTCTGGTGTATGGAACCGCCTTATGATGCACTTGATGGGGTCATCAGCACCATCTCAGGCTATACCGGCGGGCGGGTTAAAAACCCAAGCTACAAACAGGTCTCCTCCGGGACTACCGGCCATATTGAAGCGATTGAAGTCACCTATGATTCCAGCCAGGTAGATTATGAGACCCTACTGGATGTGTTCTGGCACAATGTGGATCCCACCCGTGATGATGGTCAGTTTTGCGATCAGGGCGCACATTACCGGCCGGCTATCTTCTTCAAAGATGCGCTGCAAAAACAGCTGATTGACGAATCATGGCAGCGGATAGAAGCCACCAAACCTTTCCCTGAGGCGCTCAAAGTGGACATTTTGCCGGAGACAGTCTTCTATCCGGCTGAGGAGTACCATCAGGATTATTATCAAAAGAACCCCATCCGCTATAAATTCTATCGTTATTCCTGCGGGCGGGATCAACGGCTGGAACAACTCTGGGGCAAACAACGCAAGCAATAAGATCAACCCCGGCAAGGCGACAGCGCTCATCGTGGCAGATAAAACATACGGCTTCGATTTGGACAGAGTGCCTTTGATTGGCTTTCCTAAAAGTGCCTTTAAGAGTCAACGGCGTTCATGCAGCTGCTTGAACAAGCTAGATTCACGCTTGAAGAAGCCTTCCGTGTGAAAAGAATCCGCCAGTTTTAACACTTCATAATCCAGGTGGTGACACAGCTCGTGCAGCAAGGTGCGAAAAAACGTCCTGTAGGCCACCACCTGCCGGTTTCTGGCGGTACGCATCCAGACGGTGATACACGCCAGCCGGCCCTGCTCGACCGGCTCATACAGACCATGCAACTCCCCACCGCCATCAGACGGCCTGACGCTCAAGACCTGCACCGTCAATGCAGGCGCATTTAACTCGACTGCCAGTCGATTGATGAGGGTATGCGCCCGGGTTTGGATAGCCGGTTGATTCTCCTTGGCAAGGCTCGTCTGTAATTGCCGAATCATGTCACGATACTGTGTCGGCTCACGAACCGGCACCCGCTGCACACGGTCACTGGCACGATAAACCGCCTGCTCACGCTTGCTCAACTGGTAGTAATAATCAAATACCATAAGCCAAACATCCACCAGTATCAGCGCCCGTTTCAGACTCAGCCTGGTTTTTATTCAGGCCAAGGCGCTTGTCACCTTGCCAGCCTGCTAAAGACGGCGGCTAAAAACTACTGTTGCAGAAGCCGGTTGATGGTCGTCCTGACGGCAGCCTCTGCCTCGGTATCCTTGATGCCACTGGCACGTACATATTGAATCTGGTGTTGATCATCAACCACCATCAGGCCGGGCGTGCCCTTTACGTCATACGCCTCGGCAACATCATCGGCATCCATCAGCAAGGTCAGCGTGAAGTCGCCATCCTGCATGTATTGTACGGAGTCCCCCTCTTCCCATACATTCAAGGCATAGAAATCCACGGGTTGGCCTTTGAACTCATCCACCAGCGTCTGGAGATGCGGCAGCAGTTTCCGGCAGTACGGACACCAGGTAGCCCAGAACATCAGCACGGCTATGCGGTCCTGGCTGTTTTGGTAAAAGTTGACCTGTTTGCCATTTTTATCCATCAGCGTCCAGTCTGGTGCTATCTCCGCTGCCTGTGCGGATACGGACACCATGACCGCCAGAGCGGCTGCCGCGACGACCTGCTGTGTCAGTTTGACCATACTCTTCAGTGTTTTCATTGTCGTTACCATCCGTTAAGTTAAGCTGCCTGAATGCAGGTTTCGACACCCCACCCGGGATAAGGTTCGATACACAGGCAGTCACCCTGTCGGCCTGTTTCGCTGTCCCAAATCGCTGTTAAGTACACCGAAGTTCGCTGCCTCTACAGCAAGAGCTAAGCTGGCCGGCTTGTCCGGCTGCACGAGTGCAAACAGCGTCAACGAGCGGCCAGGATGCTCATCAATACATACCCCTGCCCATGAATGAGGGACTGTTTGCCGTATTCAAGGCAGGCCAGGTACATATTTTCAGCATGATTCTGGCGGCAATCGGTACGTATACCAGTCTTATCTGATTGTTTTTATTGGATTTTTAAATTATTTAAAAAATAATACAAAAATATGTTGCATCGCACAATTTCATGGTTTATGATGCGGCGCAACAATTAACCCAACATCGGAGAAGCAAAGATGAATGCCACAGTAGAAAAATACTTGGAGCCTGTTCAGCAATTAAATGCACTGGCTATCACCAACATTGAAAAGCTGGTCAAGCAGCAGGTCAAATTCTTAAATGAGACCAGCGAGATCGGCCTCGGCCAACTGAGAAGTGCGACCGAAATCAAAGATATAGAAGGTCTGCAAAGCTACATTCAAGGGCAGGCTGAAGCGGCCAAGACCATGAGTGAGCGTCTGCTGGCAGAGAGCAAATATATCACTGAACTCGGCACAGAATACAGTAACGAGGTACAGAAAATCTTCAAAGAGGCTGCCGCCACGAAGTAAGGTTTTACCTCACCCCCCATCCGTCACTCCTCCTCATCTGCAAGTCGACGGAATGTACTGAGCCGCCCGCCTGGGCGGCTTTTTTATGCAACTCAACCCGCCAGCACAGCCTGGCACCGGATCGTGGCAGGGATGCACCCGGCAAACAAACACGGCATGGCAACTTAAAAAATCTCCATGCTGGCAAAGACGAACAGCAGAATCGTGATGGATATAATAGAGAGCAGGGAAGAGAGAAAGATGGTCGTCGTTGCCAAGGCACGGCCGGCTGTATAGCGCTGTGCAAACAGATACACTGTCACGCCCGCCGGTTGTGCCGCCATAACAGTCAGCACCGCCGCCCAGAAAATATTCAGCATAAACACACTGGTTGCCAGGCTCCAGACCAGCAGGGGAAACAGGATATTTTTCACAAATACGATGAAAGCCGCTTCCGTGACATGCCCTGCTATTTTGTATCTGGTTAATGAGGCGCCCAGTGAGAATAAGGCACAAGGCACCACGGCCGCCTGCATGTAGGCGGTGATGGCGTCTATTGCTGCCGGGAGTTTTGTATCCGTCTGGTTTAGCAATACGCCAATACACATGGCAATGATAAAGGGGTTTTTAATCAGCCCGGCCAGTATTTTTTGTGGTACACGCACAAGCGTTTCATGACGATTTTTACCGTATTCAAACAACACCGTGGTCAGTGCAAAAAAACTCAAACCATGCACGGAGAGAATCATGAAATAAGGCACGGTGCCTGCTTCGCCAAAAGTGCGGGTTATCACCGGCAGACCCACCAGCACCATATTACCAAAGGCACAGGCAAACCCGGTGATCACCGAGGTCATGAACTGGCGGGCAAACAACTTCGAAGCGACCAGTATGCCGAGCAGATAGCAAGCAGAGCCAGCAATATAAAAGCTGCCAAACAAGGCCCAGGGGATCTGCTCCGGTAACACCGTGTTGGCGAAAATTCTCACCAGCATGATCGGCACCGCATAATCAAATACAAACAGCGCCAGGCCCTCTGCCGCCCGGTCTGAAAACCAGCCGAGCCGGGCGGCCAGATAACCGATGAATGCGATGCCGTATACCGGCAGAATAATATTGATAATTGCGTATAGATGCATTCGGTGTCTGTCAGCCTGCAGGCTGGTGGGCGTGATACGCCAGGATCAGCCGGCTTCAGCAAAGCCCGGGCGCGGTGTTAATATAAGCCGCCATCAGGATAACTCATCATCATAACCATCCAGTCATGCTCGCACAATTTCTACAGAAGTATAAGCCGGTTTTCGTGCTGACCGGTGCGGGCGCCAGCACCGCCTCGGGGATCCCGGATTACCGCGATAAAAACGGCGCCTGGAAGCATACGCAACCCATTCGGTATCAGGATTTTTTAAGGCACGAAAACATGCGTAAACGCTACTGGGCGCGCAGTATGAACGGCTGGCCGCATATACAAGCTGCACGCCCGAATGATGCCCATATCGCGCTCCGGCAGATGGAGGATATGGGGCTGATCAGTGCGGTGGTGACGCAAAACGTCGATGGCCTGCATCAGCAGGCGGGCAGCCGGGCGGTGATCGACCTGCATGGCACGATCCACAAGGTGCGCTGTCTGGACTGCCACAGCCTCTACCCGCGGCATGATATTCAACACGAGCTGGAGGCAAAGAACCCTGGCTTTATCAACACCAACGGCGACATCAAACCCGATGGCGATGCCGCTGTTGTACGCCATAATCTGGCCGAGTTTCGGCTGCCGTATTGTCCGTGCTGTCATGGCACAGTCAAACCGGACGTGGTATTTTTCGGCGAGAACGTACCCAGGGAGCGGAAAGACAGCGCAACCCAACGGCTGATCATATCCAGAGGCATGCTGGTGGCCGGTTCTTCCTTGATGGTCTATTCGGGCTATCGTTTCTGCCAGATCGCACAGCAATATGGCATCCCGATCGTATCCGTCAACCAGGGCGTGACCCGCGCTGATGATGAGTTTTTATTCAAACTTGATGCAGAATGCGGCAGCACATTAAGAGAGACCATAAAAACGCTCAGACAAGGCTGAACATTGCCCTGTATCAGGGGGAAGATATCGATATAAAGATGCCACACATACACAGCAACAATGCATTATCATGGGCAGGACTGGCAACAGTCTGGTCGGCTCTCAAGAGAACAACCATGCACACTGCCGATAACCGACCCGGTCAGTGAACCAACACGGGCTATCCATCATCACATCAATATGCCAATGAAAAACGCTGCCCCGACCCCACGCCGGCTGGGCGCCTACCTGGCCTGCTCTGATGCCGTCCTGGAAAATGCTGTGAATAAACAGCAGCAGGCGGCCAGGGCCGGGCAGAGGGCCAAACGTATCGGCCAACTGCTGCTGAATAACAGCGACATCACGACCGATGAACTGTCTGCTGCCATCAACAGGCAACGTGTGGCCCGCCTGGGCGCATGTCCTGTTTTTCACACCTTGAGCAGCACCGAATTAACCGCGTTGAGTCGCTGCTTTGATGAGGTATCCGTTGCCAGCGGCAAACAATTTATCATTCAGGATCAGCCTGATCCGACCTTGTTTATTCTATGCAGTGGCGCAGTTGAGGTATACCGCACCACACTGGCAGGCGAGCATCTTCATATCACGCACGTAACCGCACCTGAGCCGATCGGCGAGATGGGGTATTTCTCCGATGGTATCAGGGCGGCCTCGGTCAAGGCCGTGGAGGCAGTCGAGTTGTTATGTGCAGAATACAGCGCACTGACCACGTATTTCGAACATGTCCCCAGGGTGGCATTGGCATTTCTCTCCTTGGTTGAGCAGCGGCGCAAGGCGATGGCCGCCATCACAACGCCACCAACCTAGCTCACCTGTTTTCGGCCTGGTACGAATACGTCGGCAACAGCTTGTGTTCAATCAAATCAAATACACCCTGCACCGACAAAGCCAGCACCGCCGCCGGGATTGCCCCATCCAGAATCAAGGCCGTATCATCAAGCCGAATCCCGGTCAATATGGGCTGACCATAGCCACCGGCACCGATCAATGCGCCCAGCGTGGCCAGCCCCACATTCATCACCGCTGCGGTTTTGATACCCGACATAATCGATCGCAAGGCCAGCGGCAGTTCAATACGTTGTAACCTCTCAGCCGCAGGCAGGCCCAGCGCGATGGCCGATTCGATCACGTCAGGCTGAATATCCTTAATGCCACTCGCTGTATTGCGTATGATCGGTAACAGGCTGTAGAGAAACAAGGCCACGATGGCGGGCAGCGTGCCGATGCCCAGCAAGGGAATGAGAAAGACAAACAGCGCCAATGCCGGGACAGTCTGCAACACACCGCTGCCGGCCAGCAGCACCTGCCCCAGGCGTGCCTGTTTTGCTGCCACAATCCCAGCAGGTACGGCGATGAGGATCGCACAACTGAGCGAGACAATCACCAGATATAAATGACTCAAGGTATTTTTATACAGCCTGCCGACCCAACTCACGCCAGCAGGGGCGGCTTGTATGGATAATGCTGAACGCAGAAAATCCGCCACCACCTGCTGACTGTCCTGCCGGGCAATTTTCACCTGCCGGTTCAGGGCCGTCATGGTGTGTTCGTTCAAGTGATTATTGACCAGCGCCAACCTTTCGGACAAGCCGGGATAAGCCGCCAGGGCCTGCTCCCGGTACAGATAGATGGCCTGGTATTCAGTAAAAAACTGCTTATCATCGCGCAATCGCTGGATTTTATAATAGTCAATCTCGGCATCTGTTGCATACAGATCAATGACATCGATATGCCGGCTGACCAAACCACGGTAGGCCAGATCATGATCCAGACCGGTCACATGCGTATGTGGCAGTCCGTAGTGCTGGCGCAGGGCTGACCAGCCATCACCTCGTGAGATAAACTCATTGCTGAGTCCGAAACGCAACTGAGGCCAGCGATGCAAATCGGTTATTTCCTTAATCTGCAGGGCGGCCGCCCTGGCCTGCAACATGCCCAGCACATAACTGTTGTTAAAACCCAGGGGCGCCGTCATCAAGATCCCCTCGTGCTTTAACTGCCGTGACAGGGCCTCATCATTCGGCAGCGGGACACCGGCAAAAATTTCCTGGCGCAGCGTGCCGGTATACTCTGGATAAATATCTATTTTCCCGGCCAGCAGCGCATTCCATAAAATGCGTGTCCCGCCCAACTCCTGTCTGTGTTCTACCCCGATACCATCAGCGGCAAGTAATTGCATTGCTATCTCCGCCAGGATCACGTTCTCGGTAAATTTCTTCGAAGCCACCGTCAAGCCCGGACTGGCATGCACCGAGGCCGCACTCAACACCAGCAGGAGGCACAAAGCACGCATTATGTCTGCAACGCAGATAAGGTCTGCAAGGGCTGTCTTTGCGCCTGCACAAAGTCATGCACAAAGCGGTTGACGGGAGACTGTATCAATGCCCTGGCCGTGCCCTGCTGGACGATGCTGCCATGGTGTAATAACACAATCCAGTCAGCAAAATACACCGCTTCGCTCATATCATGCGTCACCATGACAACCGTCTTCGCCAGTTCCTGAAAAATGTCCCGTAGCTGCTGCTGTAGCTGATAACGGATCAGCGGATCAAGCGCCGCCAGCGGCTCATCCAGGAGCAATATTTTCGGATCAAGCATCAAGGCGCGCATCAGGCTGACACGCTGACGCTGACCGCCTGACAGGTGTATCGGGTAACGAGTCAGTGCGTTACTACTGATCTGCACCAGATCAGCAAGCTGCTGCACTCGCTGTTGCAGTCGCTTATCAGACCAGCCAAGATAGCGCGGCATCAGGGCGAGGTTTTCAAAGGCATTCAGATGAGGGAACAGCCCGCCTTCCTGGATCACATACCCCATGGCCTGGCGTTGTTTCAGCAGCTTATCCTGACACAATCTCTCATCATCAATCTGTATGCGGCCCGTATCACAGGCAACCAGCCCGTTTATCAGCCGCATGAGGGTGGACTTGCCACTGCCGCTGGGGCCGATCAAGGCCGTGGTGGTGTTGGCCTTGAAGTGCAACGTGATGTTATCGATGGCAACCTGCCCTGCATACCGCTTGCCTACCTTGTCAAGCGTAATCATGACCGTTTGCCTCAGTGCTGATTCATGATCGATGCGGGTGGGCTGTGCGCCGATGACAGACTGCCAGCCCAGCCGTTCGGCAGGTGCAGAGGCAAAACACAGGATGCCATCATCGCCGCCGGTCAGGCGAATAAATGATCAGCGACAAAGGGATTGGTCTGCCGTTCCTGGCCGAAAGTCGAGCGAGGGCCATGACCGGGCACGAATTCTACATCATCGCCCCGGTGATCTGCCTGGGGAGCTGTCTCATGCGTTGCGAGGGGCCATAGCTTGCCACGGATGGAATCGATCAAATCGGCATAATTACCACGGGGAAAATCCGTCCGGCCAATCGCCCCCTGGAATAACACATCGCCGACGAGCGCCAGCCTGTGTTGCGGCTGAAAAAAAACGACATGGCCGGGCGTGTGACCAGGACAATGTTTCACCAACCACGTCAAATTACCTACGCTGACGATATCGTCATCTTCCAGCCAGCGATCCGGCACAAAGGCTTCAGAGGCGGGGAAGTCAAACATGCGCGCCTGTTCGGCCAGCATATCAATCCAGAACTGATCCGCCTTATGCGGCCCTTCTATGGGTAAACGCAAGCGCCTTGCCAACTCGGCAACGCCACCGGCATGATCAATATGGGCATGCGTGACCAGGATTTTCTCCAGCACCGCCTGCTCCGCCTCAACGGCATCGAGCAGCCGGTCCAACTCGCCGCCCGGATCGACCACAGCCGCCTTGCCCGTCTCATCACAAATGATGATGGAGGCGTTTTGTTGTAACGGCGTGACCGGCACCACAGTGATTCGCATACTCTCATACTCCTGTTATGGCATGGACGCATGGCAGGCATGATAACCCCATATCATGCAAGTCGCCGTTGCCCTGCTCATCAGCAGAAGGGACGTAAAGCGGAGGGCATCACACCCGGACTTTGACATAAGCGCCCGGGGCATCTTCCAGTGCGGGCAGGTCCGCAGCACCGGGGATGCGGGCAGGGACTTTGTTACCGCTGAACTCCAGCAACCACTGATTCCAGTCAGGCCACCATGAACCGGCATGTTTTTCCGCTTGCCGCCGCCAATTAGCTGCTGCCACCGCCACTGAACCGCCGGTGTAGTACGCATACTTGCCAGCATCTGGATGGTTGATGATACCGGCAATATGGCCTGAGGTGCCCAGAACAAAACGCACCGGGCTGGCAAAGAGCTGGGCGCCCTTATAGGTCGTCTTCCAGGGGGCAATATGATCCTCTTCGGTGGAGATAAAATAAGCCGGGGTATCAACAGAGCGTAAATCAATCGGCACATCGGCGATGCTGATCCCGCCCGGCTCTTTGAATTTATTCTCAAGATACATGGTACGCAGATAGGTGCTGTGCATTTTCGCCGGCATACGCGTGCAATCGGCATTCCAGTACAACAAATCAAACGGAAAAGGATCTTTACCCAGCAGGTAGTTACGCACGTAAAAAGACCAGATCAAATCATTGGCACGCAGCATGTTAAAGGTCTTCGACATCTCTGCCCCATCATGATAGCCCTTCTCATTCATGCACGCCTCCAGGCGGCTGAGTTGCTCCTCATCAATGAACACCCCCAGATCACCCGGCTCGGAGAAATCCAGCAGGGCCGCAAAAAATGTGGCCGACTTGATACGCATATCCTGTTTGGCCTTGAGATACGCCAGCACCGCACCTAACAAGGTGCCGCCGATGCAGTAGCCGGTGACATTGACCTGTTGCTCCCCGGTGCATAAGGTCACGGCGTCCAGGGCAGCCAGAGGCCCCTGGAACACATAGTCGGCAAAATCCTTATCACCCAGAGCAGCATCCGGGTTGACCCAGGAAATCACGAACACGGTGTGACCTTGCCCCGTCAGCCACTTGATCAGGGAATTCCTGGCTTGCAGATCGAGAATATAAAATTTATTGATCCAGGGAGGCACAATCAGCAACGGCGTCTGGTAGACTTCTTCGGTGGTCGGGGCGTACTGCAACAACTGCATCATCTCATTCTGAAATATCACCTTGCCGGGCGTGGTGGCCACATCCTTGCCTAACTCAAAGGCATCCATGTCGGTCATTTTAATCTTGAGCTGGCCTTGTTCAGGATCAAAATCATCAATGAAATTCTGCAAGCCCTTGAGCAGATTGTCGCCCTTGCTGTCAATAGTCGCCTGCATCACCTCAGGATTAGTCATGGCAAAATTGGAAGGCGACATGGCATCAACAAATTGCTTGGTATAAAAACGCGCCTTGTGGGCGGTCTTCTCATCCAGCCCGTCAATCTCTTCCGCCATGCCCTGTATGGTGTTGGCCGTCAGCAGATAAGACTGCTTGATAAAATCAAAAAACGGATGGCTGTCCCAGGCATCATGCTTAAAACGAGAGTCGCCCCTGTCCGGTGCCAGCTGCGCCTTGACCTCGGTCCCCATAAAACGCCGGGTCGCATCCAGCCACAGATCAGCATAGGACTGCCACAGCTGCATCTGCACCTCGGCCAGTCGTTCAGGGCGCTGCATCAAGGCGGCGGTCATCTCCAGAAAAGTCTGCCCCACACCGAGGGGATCCAGGCCGCCCCCCTGCTGACCCTGCACCTGTTGACATTGAGCATGCAGAAACTGGCTCAACATGCCATGATAGCTCTCGGCAATACTGGCCAGGGCCTTCACTAACTCCTCATTGATTGCCGCCTGCTCTGTCTGGCTGTTCTCTGCTGATGTGGTGTCTGCTGGGTTCATATTCAGTTGATTTCATTCATTTTGTTGCGATGCAGCATAATGTTGTACAGAGACATTGTCAACGCATTATGCACACGGATAGACGCTCAGCTAAACAACCAGGGCGCTTGTCTTGCACGTTGGGCTTCATAGTCCTTGATCGCTGCGCTGTTTTGCAGCGTCAGGGCAATATCATCCAGGCCGTTCAGCAGCCGGTGTTTTAATGCCGGGTCAATGGTAAATTCCATCGCCTCACCATCGGGCTGAACGAGGGTCTGGGCGGCCAGATCGATGCTCAACTGATAGCCCTCATGGGCAAATACCCGGGCAAACAAGTCGTCCACTGTCTCCTCGGGGAGTTGAATGGCCAGCACGCCGTTCTTGCCACAGTTGCTGAAAAATATATCGGCAAAACTCGGGGCGATGAGGCAGCGAAAACCATACTCCCGCAAGGCCCACACCGCATGTTCTCTTGAGGAGCCGCAGCCAAAGTTTTTCCTGGCCAGCAGGACCTCCGCGCTCTGATAGCGCGGCAGGTTTAACACAAAGTCCGTCACCAAAGGGCGCTCGGCACACTCCTGCCCCGGCTCGCCCACGTCCTGATAACGCCATTCGTCAAACAGAAACTGCCCAAAGCCGCGGCGATGAATGGATTTCAAAAACTGTTTCGGGATGATGGCATCGGTGTCCACATTCGGCCGGTCTATCGGCGCCACTAAACCCACTAATGTTGTAAATGCCTGCATCTTAATCCCGTCTGCCAGTCAGCCGCAGCCCCTCTAGCCCTGCTCCCTGATGTCGACAAAATGGCCGGCAACAGCGGCAGCGGCGGCCATCGCCGGGCTGACCAGATGCGTCCGCCCGCCCGGCCCCTGTCGGCCCTCAAAGTTACGATTCGATGTAGAGGCGCACCGCTCGCCCTGGTTGAGCCGGTCTTCATTCATGCCCAGACACATGGAACAGCCCGGCTCACGCCATTCGAACCCGGCCTCCAGAAAGAGCGTGTCCAGCCCTTCCTGCTCGGCCTGTTTCTTGACCACACCGGAACCCGGCACGATTAGCGCTTCGGTAATGTTGGCGGCAATTTTTCTTCCCGCTACCCGCTCGGCCGCCGCCCGCAGGTCTTCAATCCGTGAGTTGGTGCAGGAGCCGATAAAGACCTTGTCCACTTTGATATCCGTGATGGCCGTCCCCGGTTGCAAATCCATATAGGCCAGGGCCTGCTGCATGCCCTCTCTTTTTACCGGGTCGGCTTCTTTTTCCGGGTCGGGCACTACGCCTGTCACTGGTACCACCATCTCCGGTGACGTACCCCAGGTGACAGCCGGGGCGACATCGGCGGCATCGATCTCAAGCACGGCATCGAATCGGGCATCAGGATCAGAGTGCAGTGTCCGCCAGCAGGCAACGGCCTGCTCCCATAGATCACCGGTTGGCGCAAAAGGCCGACCTTTGACATACTCAATGGTCTTCTCATCCACCGCCACCATGCCGCTGCGGGCGCCCGCTTCAATCGCCATATTACACAGCGTCATGCGTGCCTCCATGCTCAATGCGGTGATGGCATCGCCAGCGAACTCGATGACAAACCCGGTGCCGCCCGCCGTCCCTGTTTTGCCGATGATATGCAGGATCAGATCCTTGGCGCTGACATGCTCGGCCAACCTCTGGTTGACCTTGACCAGCATATTCCTGGCCTTCTGCAACGGCAGGGTCTGGGTCGCCAGCACATGCTCTACCTCTGAAGTGCCGATACCGAAGGCCAGCGCGCCCAGGGCGCCGTTGGTCGTGGTGTGGGAATCGCCACAGACGATGGTCATGCCGGGCAGGCAAGCCCCCTGCTCCGGCCCCATCACATGCACAATGCCCTGACGTTCATCATGCAGTTCAATATGAGGAATGCGCCAGTGTTTTACATTCTTGTCCAGCGTCTGTAGCTGCAATTTCGACACCGGATCACCGATCACAGCCCGGTCCCTGGTCGGCACATTATGATCCGGCACGGCGATGTTGGCAGACAAACGCCAGGGTTGCCGACCGGCCAGCCTCAGGCCCTCAAAGGCCTGCGGCGAGGTCACTTCATGGATGATGTGTTTGTCAATGTAAATGAGACAGTTGCCATCGCCCGTATCCTGCACAAGATGATCGTCCCACAGCTTGTCGTAGAGTGTTCTGGCAGTCATCGCCCTATCATAACCCAATCACGGGAAAACACAGCATCCTGCCTGCTTTTAGCTAATTGAATTGATAGGAGACTTCCACCATCCAGCGACGTTCGTTGCCCGGATGGATAAAGGCCCCGCCAAATTCGGGCGCCGGAATGACCTCAGCCAGATAATCGGTATCCAGCAGATTTTTCACGACACCATGCAGCCCCCAGGTATCGCTTTCAAGGCCAGCACGCAGGTTCACCAGGCTGTAGGAATCACGGGTGGCGTTGGTCTGGTTGGCAAAGCCAAAATTCAGCCCGGTGAACAAGGTCGGTGTTCTGTCGCCCTCCTGGACTTCGGCAAAACGCGTTGGCCCGACTGCGGCATAATCAAACCGGCCGACAAACTCCACGCCATCAAGAAAACCGCTGGGCTTAATCCACTCAGCCCCCAGATTAAAGGTGTATTCAGGCGCATAAGGCACCCGGTTGCCTGCCGTCTGCGGACGATTGCGGTTCTCATCAATGCGCGCATTGGTGGCGGCCACACCGCCGTAGATACGAAGGGCATCATTAAGCTGCACACTCAGCGCATATTCCGCCCCGGTGATGCTGACCTCATCAATATTCGATACCACACGCAACAAGCCGAACGGGCCGACAAAGAAGTTGAATATCTGCATGTTATCAACCAGCGTGTGATAGATCGCCCCCTCCATGCTGACCCGGCCATCGGCAAACGTGGATTTAAAGCCCACTTCAAACGCATTGGCTATCTCTTTCTCAAAGCTGTCGCTGATCGTCAGGCCCGCACCAGTTGCCGAGCCCGGATTAAATTCCGCGGCATTAAAGAATAGATTGACAGTCGCCTGACTGCCCTGATTGTTAAACCCGCCGCTCTTAAAGCCGACGCCCCAGCTCCCGAAAAAAGTCCAGTTCTCATTGGCATTCCAGCGCAGGCTGATCTTCGGTTGCAACTCCTTAAAGGTCTGCTGCCGGTCGGGGATGCTCTGACGGATCGTGCAGTTGTTGTTGGCATCAATGCTGAGAAAGGCCGGGTTCAGCGGCGAGCCCTGGCCATCGCCCAGGCCCTGGCAAGGCACCAGCCCCAGCGGAAAGAGCTGAAAGGCATCGGTGTAATCGATAAAATCGGAGGTCTGCGTATCCGGTGCGGGCACCAATGATGTCACTTCGCGCTTTTCCCGGTCATAGCGAAGGGCAGCGGCGAGCTCAATCTCCTCAGTGACATCAAAAGCCACCTGACCAAACACGGCAAGGACTTCCGTGTCGAAACGATCGTACACCAGGGCCTCGGTGGCCGGCCCGATCAAGGCCCGCTGTAATTCAGCACCAGCGACAAAACCAACGCCGGGATCTTCTATGGTAGCCACACCCACCTCACGCTCCAGGTTCAGATAATACCCGCCCAACTGCCAGCGCAAGCGCTGCTCGCCCGGCGAGGTTAAGCGCAGTTCAAAGCTGATGTCTTCCTGGTTGCGCTCCTGCCATTGCCCTCCATCACAGGTGGTCGGTGTGTAGGGGCCAAGCAGGTTGAGCGGACTGTTGACGATGCCAGTGTTGTTCTGCGGCGATGGCAGCGGATCGGTCATGACTGTTGATGCCAGCGTTGCGATGCAGTTCGGCTCTGCATTAAAAAAACCAAAGGCGGCGCTGGTGCCATCGGCCAGGAAGGATTGATCGATGTCGCTGTACAGCAACCAGCCGGTGGCTGTTGCCCAGCCCATGTCATAATCTGTCTTGATGGACAGATCGAACGACTGCTGCTCATTTTCCGGACGGATGTTGGGCTGAAAGACAAATTCATGCGTGTTGACATCCTCATCCAGCAGCGAGTTGCCAAAGGCATTGGCCGCATCTTCCAAGTGAAATGCCACATTAAATGAAATGGAAGCCGCATCCACCTCGCCGTAATGGGCGCGCAAGTCCACGCTGAGATCCTCACTTGGCTGCCACAGCAAGCGGCCATTGATGTTGTAATTTTCAAAGTCATCGACGATGTCCCTGCCCGGACTGGCACCGACATTGACGTTGTTATAAAAACCATCGGTCGTCCGGTAGTCGACATGCAAGCGGCCAGCCAGATCATCGGTCAGGCCACCGCCAGCTTGTGCTGACACATAATAGCTGTTGTCGCTGCCGCCCGTGGCGCGGATACCTGCACTCGCCTCCTGCACCGGCTTTTTCGTGGTCACGATAACAGCACCGGCGGCGGCGCTGCGGCCATACACCGCCCCCTGCGGCCCTTTCAGAATTTCAATCTGCTGCAAGTCGGCAAACTCGCGGTTAAACGCACTGGGGTTGGTGTAGAGGATGCCATCGACAATAAAGGCAAAGTTCGCTTCCGCATCTCGGGAGCCATTGATACCACGAATACTCACCTGTGCATCGCCTACCTCGGCGGTGTCGACAAAACTCACGCCTGGCGTCAGGGCAATAAAATCCTCGGCACGCTCGATGGCCGCACGTTCGATCTCACCGGAGGTAAACGCCGTGATTGTCGCCGGCACATCGGTCAGCACCTCTTCACGCTGGCGGGCGGTCACGATAATCTCTTCAATCTGTGCCGATACCGGCAGGGTGATCAGGTAGCTGGCCGCACCGCTGGCAAGCAACAGGCAGTACGTGGTTAATGGTTTCATCGTTCATCTCCTCCAGTTAAGCGATGGCATGGCATTTTAAGTTGCTTATATACAACATATCGCATACGGGTTTTTAAAGTCGTTGTATTTATAACATAACCCGTCATTTTAATGTATACATTCGATGTTATCACCACTTTTCTGATCATCTCTCCCATATCGCTGATTTATTTATGAAAATACCCTGTATGTTGAATCATGCTGACTGTTGCTCACGTTATCTGGCTGGAGAAATCGTGTTTTTATGTATACGATCAGCAGGGGAGGGGAGGCCATGTCGAAAGCCGTTGAAAAAGCCTATCAACTGATCAGGGAGCGGATACTGTCCGGCGACTATGCGCCGGGCTCTCACTTAAAAGAGGAGGCCATCTCCGAGGAGGCGGCCGTCAGCCGTACGCCGGTGCGGGAAGCCCTGCGCCGATTGAGCAATGAGCAGTTGGTCAAGTTTATCCCCAACCAGGGGGCCTATGTCAATTCCTGGGATGAGGACGATGTGGATGTGATTTATGATCTGCGTATCATGCTGGAAGGCTATTCGGCCGCCCGGGCGGCACAGCGCATATCCAATGAAGAGATCGTCGAATTGGAGGAGTGCATCACAGAGATCGAAAAGCTGTGTGAACAACACTCAAAAGAAAACCACAGGCGCACGATTGAGCATAACCATCGCTTCCACAGCATCATCATTGAGGCGGCCAGCAGTGAGCGGGTGCATAAAATGCTGGGCTGGCTGGTCGAGATCCCGATGCTGTTAAAGACAATCGAGCAATACAGTGATGCGGATGTGGAGAGAAGCAATAACCATCATCGCGAGATCGTCGCGGCGTTTAAGGCCAGAGACAGCGACTGGGCCCGCAGCGTCATGCAGACACATCTGCGTGCCGCTTACCAGATTTATACCCATGCCGCACCAAACCGCAAGGCCCATCAGACAATGCCATCTTACTCTGCGCCCTGATCTGCTGTTGCCCCGTGTTACCCGGGCAAACAACCCCATAGCGATGCCTTATAATGATACGATATGTTCCAGGACGGCATGGCTATCCAGCACCTCGCCATACTTAGCCTGGATGTCAAACAGATTCGCCTCGTGTGCCTTGGGATTTCTATCCCCCACTGCCTGCCTTGGCACAAACACGGCAAAGTCGTGCTGCAACGCATCCACGGCGGTTGCACGCACACACCCACTGGTCGTCAAACCGGTGACAATCACAGTATCGGCCTGTTGTGTGCGTAGCTGTGCCGCCAAGTCGGTCTTAAAAAATGCGCTGGCCCAGTTTTTCTCGATGATTATCTCGTTATCCCGCCGCTGCAAGGCCGGATCGATTTGTACCCAATGGCTGTCAGGCTGAAGCACATTCAACGCAGGCAACTTTTGCCTGAACACCTTGGCCTGGGTCTCATGCCGGTAGATCACCGTGGTGAAAAATATCGGCAGGGATTTGTTCCGGGCGGCCTCAAGCAATGTTTGATTGGCCGCAACCACCGCCGGGCAGTCTGATCCCAAAGGACATTCAGGATCGGTAAACCCGTTGATCACATCAACAATCACCAGGCCCGGCCGACGGCCGAGATCAAGTGCGGTTTTTTCCAGATCCATTCAGCCCGGAGCCAGCGAGCGATACAAATCGGTTCAAAAACGGGGGGAGGCAGGTGCAGGCAGATGTGTCTCATCCAGCGCCCTGGATTTTATCTCATCAATCGTGCCGCCGAAATCGAACAACGCCGGCTCGCCCCGCACACCACGCAACTCATCTCGCAAGGCCGTGGTGGCCGCCTCATCCACCTCACCATCGGCATTGATCACAACACCATAACGCGCTGCCCCGTCCCGGGTGACAATGCCACGCAGCACATCCAGCCGGACAAGGGCCGGATCACGGGCATAGGGATCACCCCAGCCGCCGCCGCCCCAAGTCGTAAACTCCAGCAGATCGCCCGCCTTGACTGCAATATCCTCACACTTCGATGGCAACCAGGTATCCGTACCATCAGCCCGGATAAGGTGCTTGCTTGAACGTTGCCCGGGCTGGCCGCCATTAACGCCCCAGGGATAGGTCAGCCAGCGATCATCATGAATGGCGATCGTGCCATCGCAAAGAAACCGGTAGCCGACATTGAGCCCGTTACCGCCACGGTGCAGGCCCGCCCCGCCTGAATCAGGCACCGGCGCATAGTGTTCTATCCGCAAGGGAAAATAGGCTTCGATAAACTCATTTGGTACGTTGGTAAAACCGGGCCAGAGTGAATGACCATCCGGGCCATCGCCGGCAGGGCGACCGGGAATGCCACCAAAGCCGATCTGAAATAACTGGAACCACTCGCCATGATCATCGTAGCCGGAGTAGAACAGATGCGGACTGTCGGAAAAACCGGCCGCATTCAGCGCCTCTGGAGTACCCTGGCCTAATAACCCGCCCATCACGTCAAAAATTCTGCCCAGGGCATGGGTACGGCCGGACAAGGCCGCCGGATAATCCGGCTTTAACAAAGACCCTTTCGGTATGCGTACCTCCACCAGATCATAAAAACCATCATTGAACAGAATCTGCGGATCAAACAGATTAATCGTGAAGGCACCGAAGAACATCTTGAACATGCGCTCGCTTAAATAAAAATTAATCGAACTCTTCGCCTGGGGGTCGGTGCCGTCAAAATCGAAGATGGCAGTCGCACCTTCCCGCCAGAGCGTGCATTTAATTTTGTACGGCCCCATGCCAACCCCATCATCACACAGATAATCTTCAAAGGTGCGCGGCTCCTCCGGCACGATCATCTCGATGATCTGTTTCATGGCGGCATGGTTGCGTTCCAGCATGATATCCATCGTGCTGTGAAAAATATCATCACCAAAACGCTCCGCCAGCTCAACACAGCGCTTTGCCGCCGTATTACATGCTGCGACCAGGGCATTAAGGTCAAACCGGTTCCATTGCGGTGTGCGTACGTTATGCAGGATCAACTCCAGCAAATCCTGCTGCAACACCCCTTGTTTATACAGCTTCACCGGTTTGATACGAATGCCTTCCTGGAAAATCGTCGCCGCATTGATGGGAATACTGCCCGGCACCATGCCGCCGTTATCGGACATGTGGCCGAACATGGCCGACCAGGCGATGTGCCGTTGCTGCTTGAAGATCGGCACCAGCACGATCCAGTCGGGCAGATGCGATACCGCACCATCACACATATACGGATCATTGGTCAGAATGACATCACCTTCTTCAATCTCCTCATCGTATGCCTGCATCAGGCCATGAATAAACGAGCCAAACTGGCCGACCACCATCTTCCCCTCACGGTTAGCCACCATGGGAAAGCAGTCGCCCTGCTCCCGTATCCCTGGCGACATCGCCGTACGAAACAACACCGCATCCATCTCAACCCGCACATTACGCAGGGCATTTTCGATGATATCCACCGTCACGGTATCGACTTCAACCCGTTGCAGCGGGGTTTGATTTGCTTCAATAATTTTCGCTGGCATCGGCTGCTCCTCACGGCATGGGC
This sequence comes from Gammaproteobacteria bacterium, assembly GCA_963422205.2. Taxonomy (GTDB): domain Bacteria; phylum Pseudomonadota; class Gammaproteobacteria; order Eutrophobiales; family Eutrophobiaceae; genus CAXMWX01. The sequence continues at coordinate 121,903 of CAXMWX010000011.1, forward strand.
TTGATGATCAGATTGCCCTGGCTGTCGACTGTTGCATCATGAGCGGGTAACACCACCGTGGTTGAATCCATTTCAACGATCACCGCCGGGCCGGGAATGACCAGCCCTTCATGCAGTTTCATTCGCTCATAAATCACGATATCGAGCCACTGGCCATCGTAGAAATACTGGCTGTCCTTGATTTTGCAATCCTCAAGGCGGGTGCCCGCCTCGCCGGTTTTAAGATCAGCCAGCGCTTTTGACCGGGCCTTGACGATAGCGCGAATCATGACGATCTCATGGCCCTCGCCCAGGGCAAAGGTGAACAACTGCTCATGTTCGGCATCAAACCTGGCCGTCAGGCCAGCGATGCCATCCCGCTTCAGTTGCTCCTCGGTGAAATCCAGCGTGATCTGATACGCCTGGCCGGTATAACGCAGATCGGCCTGATAAAGCACTTCCCAGTCAGTCGCCGCAATACCATCGGCCTGCAAAGAGGCCGATGCTCTGTCTTTCAGCGCCTTTAGATCAGCAAGCAATGTGTCAGTGCCCGCCTCCCTGGCCATGGTGACAGAAGTACGGGCGGCCTCATCCTGCACCTGTGTGGTCGCATCACCATAGGCACACAACACCCCCGGCCCGGGCGGCACGATCACCGGCCAGGCCCCGCTCAATACCCCCAGGGCATTGGCATGCAGGGGCCCAGCACCCCCAAAACCGACCAGGGAGAAATCACGCGGGTCATGCCCCTGCTCAACCGAGACCAGGCGCAGGGCGCCGAACATGGCCTCGTTGACGATCTTGATGATGCCCTCAGCCGCCGCCATCAGACCAATCTCCATGGCATCGGCCACTTTTTGCACGGCTTTCTCGGCGGCCTGTTTGTTGATCGCCATCGCACCGCCCAGTTGCACATCGGCAGGCAAATACCCCAGCACCACATTGGCATCACACACCGTCGGCTCCTGCCCGCCTTTCATATAGGCCGCCGGCCCCGGCACCGCACCTGCCGATGCCGGCCCGACCCGAAGCGCCCGGGTCAACTCCGGCACAAACGCAATCGAGCCGCCGCCCGCCCCGATGGTACGCACATCCATTGAAGGGGCACGTACCCGGACATCGCCAACGATGGTCTCACGCCTGACCTGTGCCTTGCCCTGCTGGATCAGGGCAACATCGGTGGATGTCCCTCCCATATCCAGCGTCATGATGTTCTCATAACCCGCCCGGCGACAGAAGTAGAGCGCACCCGCCACCCCGCCAGCCGGCCCGGACATGAGCAGATTCACCGGCGATTCAGCGGCGGCACGGCCAGATGCCAGGCCACCATCAGAGCGCAGGATAGATAACGCCACCTCACCCATCTTGTCCTGCAGGGCGGTTTGCAGATTGGTCACATAATTTGCCACTTCAGGGCGCACATAGGCATTGACGACTGTGGTCTCGGTGCGCTCGTATTCCTGCATCTCCGGCACCACGGCACTGGAGATGGAGACAGGGATGTCGGTGAAGATCTCGCGTGCGATTGCCGCGGCTCTGGTTTCATTCTCACCATTGATATATGCGTTGATAAAACAAATCGTCAGCGATTCCACTTCGTTACGGGCATGCAGAGCCTGCAAGGACTGGCGCAACGCCGCCTCATCCAGCGGCTTGATGATGGTGCCATCGGCCGCCATGCGCTCATCCGCCTCAACAGTGAGTTCCAGCGGGGCGAGCAAGGGTTTTTTGACATAGCTTACCCAGCCGCCGAGACCACCCGGACAGAATGAACGGGCAACCTGCAATATCTGCTTAAAACCCCTGGTTGTGACCAGACCGACCCGGGAACCGCGCCCGGTCAGCACGGCATTGGTGGCCACCGTGGTGCCGTGCATGACCCGAGAGATAGCCGATGGATCAATACCGGATTGCTCGCAGATCCGGGCAATACCACCGAGCACGCCGAGAGAGGGATCCTCCGGTGTAGACGGCACTTTTACCGTGCAGGTCTGGCCAGTCTGCTCATTGATAAGCAGCAGATCAGTGAACGTGCCGCCGACATCAACACCCAGTCTGTAAGACATACCATGCCCTCATTGTTATTTTACGTACAAGCCGCCGCCTGGACTGTATTCGGAAACACCCCTGCCCTGCTTACCATCGCCGGCATCGGGGTCGCCAGCGGCTGCTCCAGCCATTTTGCCGTGTCGATGATTTTTTCAATATCCACGCCCGTCTTTAACCCCATACGGTGAATCATATAGAGCAGGTCCTCGGTGCCGACATTGCCTGTGGCCGCCGGGGCAAACGGGCAACCGCCCACACCCCCCGCAGCTGGCATCGAAGATGCTGACACCTTCCATGATAGCCGCATACACATTCGCCACGGCCGTGTTGCGGGTGTTGTGAAAATGACAGCGCAGAGCAACATCCGGCACCGCCCGTTGGGCCTGTTTGACCAGGCTGGCCACCTCGGCCGGCGTGGCCACACCGATGGTATCGGCCAGGGCGATCTCGGTAAATCCCATATCAGCCAGCCGCTGACACAGGCCGAGCACTTTGCCCGCCGGTATCTCTCCTTCGAATGGACAACCAAACGCCGCACTCACCGTCACCGAGCTACGCAGGGGGGTTGTCTGTATTTCTCTGGCGATCTCGGCAATGACCTGCATGGTCTGCTCGGTTGTTGCGTTCTGGTTACGCTGATTGAAGGTGTCTGACGCCACCACAGCACAGTTGATTTCATTGATGCGGCTGGCGGCGGCGCGCTCAAACCCGCGCCTGTTCAATACCAGCCCGATGTAGGTGACATCATCCCGTTCCGGCAGGCCGGCAATCACCGCCTCGGCATCGGCCATTTGCGGCACCCGTTTGGGATTGACAAAACTCACCACTTCCAGGCGCCGTATGCCAGCATCGATCAGGCGGCTGATCAAGGTCAGTTTATGCGTTGTCTCCAGCAGCCTGGCCTGACTCTGCAAACCATCACGGGGAGCAACATCAATAATTTCGATAAAACCTGTCATGGCGTCTCTTAAGAACCCGCTTGCACTTGTTGAAGGCCAGATCATTTTAAGCCAAAGCCCTTGACAAGAGCTACTCGAACAAATCAACTTATAAAATCAACTTAAACTTATAAAATCAACTCATAATTGTATACAAAGAAAAGATATTAAGGCATAATAATGCCTTTTTTTTCCGATAAATGTATACAATAAATGACTCATCTACCTGCCAAACATCATGAACCAGAGAGATGAATTACAACAGCGCGGCCCGCTGGCCGATGTCCGTGTCATTGAAATGGGTGTGCTTCTGGCCGGGCCGTTCTGTGGTCAGCTGCTGGGGGATTTCGGCGCCGAAGTCATCAAGATAGAACAGCCCGGGGTGGGCGATCCCATGCGTGAATGGGGTCAGGAAAAAGCCCAGGGGCATTCGCTGTGGTGGCCGGTCGTGGCGCGGAATAAAAAATCCATCACCTTGAACGCACGGGAAACCGAAGGCCAGCAGATCATCAAGCAGCTCGTGGCCGAGGCGGATATTCTGATCGAGAACTTCCGTCCTGGCACGATGGAGCGCTGGAACTTGAGCTATGAGGAGTTGGCAGAGATCAACCCGCGGCTGATCATGGTGCGTATAACCGGCTTCGGTCAGACCGGCCCTTATGCCAAACAAGCCGGCTATGGCTCGATTGGCGAGGCGATGGGCGGGCTGCGGTTTGTGGTGGGTGATCCGGACAAACCCCCCAGCCGCATGGGGATCAGCATTGGCGATGAGCTGGCCGCCACCTATGCCTGCCTGGGTGCCTTGAGTGCCTTGCATGTACGCCAGACCACCGGCCGGGGTCAGGTCGTTGATTCGGCGATTTATGAGGCCGTGTTTGCCATGATGGAGTCCTTGATCCCGGAATACCAGATCGGCGGCTATGTGCGCCAGCGCACCGGTTCAATTTTACCTAATGTGGCCCCGGCGAATGCGTATCCTGTCAAAGATGGTGACTATCTGGTCGCCGCCAACCAGGATACCGTCTTCAAACGCTTTGCTGAGGCCATGGGGCGCCCGGAACTGGCCGAGGATTCGCGTTACGCCACGCACACCGCCCGCGGCAGACACCAGCAGGAACTGGACGAGTTGATATCTGCCTGGACACAAACCATGACAGCCGCCGAGTTGCGCGAGAAGATGAACGAACATGGCGTCCCCAGTGGCAAGATTTATACCGCGGCCGATATGCTGGAGGATGAGCACTTCGCTGCACGCCAGGCCATCGTCTCGGTGCCGCATACGCTGTTTGGTGAGTTGAAGATGCAGAACGTGTTCCCCCGCATGTCTGACACGCAAGGCAAGGTGCGCTGGCCAGGCCCGGAGCTGGGCGAGCATAACAAGGAAATCTATCAGGACGTGCTGGGCATGGCGGATGAGCAGATAGCGCAGTTGAAAGAGAAAGGCGTTATCTAGCGTTATCTGGGCGAGCATAACAAGGAAATCTATCAGGACGTGCTGGGCATGGCGGATGAGCAGATAGCGCAGTTGAAAGAGAAAGGCGTTATCTAGCGTTATCTGGGCGAGCAGATGCTAAACCAGCACGTTTGACCCGCTCATATACACATACACTTCTTGGAATTTCTCATCGCGAATACGCCAGAAATTGGTATTCTCCAGCCGGGTTTCGTTGCCATCCGTATCAACCAGCTCGGCCACAAAACTGGCGGCAATGCGACCATTGGCGGCATCTACCGTGCAGGTAAAATCACGATGAATAATGGTCTCGTATGCGCCCATGAAATCAACAAACATGCGCCTGATCTCTGCCTTGCCGACATGGGTGGTGAAGGCCGTCTGTACGGTCAGCATGGCATTGTCATGAAAACAATCCAACACGGCATCCAGTGCCTTTTTATCCACATTACCGAAGTATTTGTGTATCGCCAGATCGATCAGGCCATCGCCATCCAAACGTGATGGATATTGCATAATTATCTCCTCGCCTTACTTCAGCAGGTTCTCGCCGCTCATATAGACAAACACACGGCTGAATTTTCCCTCATGCAGATAGAAACGATTACAGTTTTCATAACGCTGTAGCTCACCGGTCGCCTTTGGCACGACTTCAACGGAGAACTGCGAGCATATCGCCTGTGCCTGCGTGTCCACCGTATGGACAAAGTTGCCATGCCAGATCCGGCTGTGTGCATCAAACAGGCCAACGAACATCGCCTTGATCGCATCCATGCCATCGTGCAAGGTGTTGGAGGTCATCTCCCGTAACGTGGCATCGGCGTGAAAACAATCCAGCACCCGCCCCATGTCGTCATTATCCACCCCGTGAAAATAACGCTTGGTGACGATGTCCACATAGTAGTCGTAGTGATAGTCGCTCATCATGCTAACCTTAGGGTCTGTTGTATTGATCGATCACGCTGGCTTTTGGATGCGAGAGAGAATCATCGCATCATTCGGTTTTTCAGGGCTGGGGAAGGCCCGCTTGCTGTGGCTGAGGTTGAGTTGCAGATACATCTCACACAGCTTGTAGGCCACCTGCCCCGGATTGATCACCGGCACGGGTAATCTCTCGGCCAGATAGCCGTGCGACTGGTGCATGGTGGTTGAGCCCAGCACGATCACACTGGCCGCATCCTCATTGATCGCCCGCAGGCTTTCCTGTTCCAGTTGCTTAAAAACCCCCTCTTCCTTGCCCTCCAGAAGTTCCTGCAGGTCCGGCCGGGTTTTGATCGAGCGCAACGAGGCACAGCGATGCTCAAGCCCGTACTCTTTCAGCGTCTTGGTGTACAGCGGAAACCATTCATCCCACATGGTGATCACGGAGAACCTGTGTCCCAGACAACAGGCGATATGGAAGGCCGCCTGCCCCGGCCCGACAACCGGTATCAAGAGCCTGGAACGCAGGGCATACATGCCGGAATCACTGACCGTATCAATGCACACAGCCGCATAGCCCTCTTCCTCCGCCTGGAGACCCGCTTCAAAGACGCTCATGTCCATAAGCAGCGTATCGTAGTAGCTGTCGCCCAGCGCCGCCCCCCAACTGACAGCGACAAAATCAACCTCCGCCCCTGGCATCAGCAGGTCTTTCGGTAATTGTGATGCCCGGTTATCAACACCTGCCTGATCCATGGGAACAGGCACGATAATCTTGATTTTTTTTGTCATAACCCAAGCCCTTGCGACTTGACTAATGCAGTAAGCTAAGAACGGCACTCTATCATCTTTGTTATATTGTATACAAAATTTAAGCGGAGATATTCATGCAAACCTGTGCATTCACCGATTTTGCGTGTTGTACTCGCCGTAGTATTGATTGATTTTCCGCACCAGAGGGCCGCCGTCACACATTTGAGGAGAGCATTGTGCCGGCGCAGAGACGCAAGGCGTCCGTGCAAAAAGCCGCTGCCGTGCTTGCCACCGTGCTTTCAGGGGGGAGTGCAGCTTGTCAAGCCTGCCAGCAATCTGCCCTCTGGTGGTTTTTGATCTGGCCTGTGTCCTCCTGCTTGCCCTCATCCCCACGCTCATCTTGAGGCAGGTAGAACCAGCGAATTTGCCTGGCGCTTTTCGACAGCGTGATGTTGCCAACGGGTCCGGGGGCCTCAACGCCAGCCAAACGCCTTTCCGCTTCACCCAGATAAGGCGTCAGCCGCTTCGGCCGGTTTACTTCATTGGACGATGACCCTCTGCCCACCTCCTGAAAATCCCACTCACCAAGGCCGGCGTTCAGTGTACGCCTGTTTGCATGGTAGACCCAGATCCCGGTCGCCTCATCATAATCGTAATAAGACAACAGCTTCCAGCCTTGTTCGGCAATCAGTTCAATGGCACGAATGATATAGTCAGTTGTTTCCGTATCGAAAAAATAATTAAAACTCAATCGCACCCAGCCAGGCCGCATGATGCTGTTTCCCCGCAAGACCTGCTGTTCCAGTTGCAGGCTGTATTCGCTGTCCATACCCAATAAGTCGTGGGCATAGGGGCCGGCACAGGAGCAGCCGCCGCGCGCCTGAATACCAAATAAATCATTGAGCAATGCAACGATAAAGCCGTAGTGAAGATATTTATCAAGGCGCTTGATCTGAAAAGACAGTATTGCCAGCCGTTCAGCCTCCGGGTTGCCGAGAATTTCAATGCAGGGATGTGGAAGGAGTCGGGATATGGACTGTCGGATCAAGGATTGTTCGCGTTGCTCAATTTCCTCCATGCCGACTGCCTGTTGTAATTTGAAGGCCAGGCCAGCACGAATGGCACCGATAATGTCAGGCGTACCCCCCTCTTCACGCTTTTCAGGATCATCATGATAGACATGGTGCCCGGGGCTGACATAGCGGACAGTACCGCCGCCGGGCACCACCGGCGTGGTATTTTTGATCAGCGATTTTTTGACCACCAGGATGCCAGAGCTGCCTGGCCCGCCAACGAATTTATGCGGCGAGATAAAAACCGCATCCTTGCCAGTATCGCCTTCCGGCCCCTGCCGACCCAGCATGTCTATGCGGGTATACGGTGCGGCGGCGGCATAGTCCCAGCAGGCATAGGCGCCATGTTTCTTTAAAAGGCGAGTGATCCGATCGGTGTCCGTTTTAATACCGGTGACGTTGGATGCGGCCGAGAAGCTGCCTATCTTCACTGGCCGGTGTACTGAGGCGATCAACACCTGTTCCAGTTCAGCGATGTCAATATGTCCGTCTTTATTCAGTGAAATCCTGACCAGTTCCACTTGGCTTTCCCGCCAGGGCAGCTCGTTGGAATGGTGCTCATAAGGGCCGATCAATACCAGCGGAGTCTCCGGATTGCCGGCAGGTTTTGAAGACATATACCCCTGCTCAGCGCGTGACAGACACAACAGACCAATCAGCTTGTGAACCGCCGCCGTTGCACCCGCACCGCAGAACAAGACGCAGTAATCCTGGCTGGCATTGACCGCCTGGCTGATGATTGCCCTGGCTTGTTCCATATAGGCCGTGGTCTGTGCGCCGCTGTAAGAGCTTTCTGTGTGCGTATTCGCATAGCAAGGCAACACCTGCGCGCAAATAAAATCCTCAATGAAAGACAGCGCCCGACCCGAGGCCGTGTAGTCGGCATAGACCAGCGGCCTTGAGCCAAACGGTGTTTGAAACAAGGCGTGCTCACCTATCACCGAATGACGAATTTGATTAATCAGCTTCTGCTGGTGCATACCATAGTCCTGATAAATAAAAAAACACTATATTTTATTTACTGATAAATTATTTACTTTTTTTTAGCTTTTTTCGCTAAAATATCATAAATATTTCCATTAATAGACTAAAAATAGAAAAAATATTTCGATAACAAAGAGTATAACGTGGACAAGTTCGATAAAGACATACTGAAGCTGTTGCAACAAGATGCCAGCCTGCCGCTGGCTGAGTTGGCCGAGTTGGTTTCCCTGTCAAAAACGGCCTGCTGGCGGCGGCTGCAAAAATTGCAGGCCAATGGCGTGATCACAGCACGCATCTGCCTCCTGGATGCAAAGAAACTGAATCTGTCATTGACGGTGTTTATTTCCGTGCGTACCAATCGGCATGATCGGGACTGGCTGGATAACTTCGCCGAAGTCGTCACCGCCCTTCCTGAAATCCAGGAGATCTACCGTATGAGTGGCGATCTGGATTATCTGCTGCGCGCCACCGTCACCGACATGGCAGGTTATGATGCGTTGTATAAAAAATTAATCCGGAATGTTTCTCTGTATGATATCAGCGCCAGTTTCGTGATGGAGACCATCAAACGCACAACGCAACTGCCCCTGACTTACATGGATTAAATGCAGGCATCAAGGATAAACCCTGGGTATAACACAGCACGTCTGCAACGCTTTCTTATCCCGTGCTGACAGCGATTACAATGCGATAACCGAACAGATAAGGATGAGTAGATGACGGCACAGCGATTTACCGCCACCGAGGATCTGATGCTGGCGGTGAAAGCGATTGCAACGCTTAAACAGCACGCCGCCCCATTGCCATCCTGAGAGGCATTAATCTGCCATGAACATCATCGATATCTGGGTGAACTGCCCCTCCAGAGAGGTGGCTGAGAAAATCGCCGCGGTGTTGCTGCAAAAAAGACTCATCGCCTGTGCCAATATCTTCGCCAGCATAGACAGCGCATATCACTGGCAAGGCAACATGGAACGGGATACGGAAATACCCCTGCTGTTAAAAAGCAAAGCAGTGTTGTTTGCCGAAATAGCCGCCGAGATACAACGCATGCACCCCTATGAGATACCGCCGATTACGGGAGTCCCGGTGACACAAGTCAATGCAGCCTATAAAGACTGGGTGATCAGCGAAACGAAGTAATCGGGCAGGTGGTGGGCTGGCTATGGCATCAGTTCTACGATAATCCTCATCGCCAGGTGCGGCAGCGCCTGTGGCAAGGCGAAAACAGATCGTCCCGGCCTATCTGCTTTGGTGGATTAACCGGCCATCATCGCAGCGCTATCTCAACTCAAGATCAAGGGCAACGATGCTGAAAATGATGGACAGGCAATCTCTGGAAAACCGTGAAAAACCAACACCGGTAACAGCTAACGACTCACACTCACCGAAAGGCAAGCCGCACAACACTGGGAAAAGAACATGACCAGTGAATCCATTAACCAGAAAGACGTGAATAGCACCGCCCAGGCGGCCTGCAATACCTTATCAAGGCATGATGGATGCGGCGGGTTACTAAGGATGATATTCTGGTGATGTTCCTCCTGGAAGATATCTCGGATGTATGGAGAAGCCACGATATGAGAAGTGCCGCAAACGATATGATCGTGTGTTTCAAGCGGCTGGCGGAGAGAGAGGGATTCGAACCCTCGATACGGGATGAACCGTATACACACTTTCCAGGCGTGCGCCTTCAACCACTCGGCCACCTCTCCACAACCCTAAGCTGACAGAACGCCAAGGCGGGCAAGTAATACCTGATGGTGGCAGATGAGTCAATTAAATTGCAGCTTCGCCAGGCGGGCATACAGCCCCTGCCGGGCAACTAATACCTCGTGTTTGCCCTCATCCACGATCCTGCCCTGCTGCATCACAATAATCCGGTCGGCCTGTTTAACTGTGGCCAGCCGATGGGCGATGACAATCACCGTACGCCCGCACATTAATCGTTGCAATGCCTGCTGTACCAGGTGCTCACTTTCCGCATCCAGTGAACTGGTGGCCTCATCTAACAATAACACCGGCGGGTCTTTTAACAGCGCACGGGCGATGGCGATACGTTGTTGTTGCCCGGCGGATAATCCTGCCCCTTTCTCAGCCAGACGGGTTTGATAGGCCGCTGGCAGACTCTCGATAAACTCCCTGGCACAGGCCGCCTTCGCCGCCTGCCTCACCTGCTCATCTGTAGCCGCCGAATCGCCCATGCGAATATTCTCCATCACACTGCTGGCAAACAACAGGGTCTGCTGCGGGACGAGACCGATCTGTCGGCGCAGGTCTTGCAGGCTGACCTGTCTGATATCACAATCGGATAACATGATCCTGCCGGCCTCGGGATCATAAAAGCGCAACAATAATTGAAACACCGTGCTTTTGCCCGCCCCTGAGGGCCCGACCAGGGCGACTGTCTCCCCCGGTGCAACCTGCAAGCTGAAATCGCACAAGGTTCGTTGTTCTTTGCGGGCAGGATAACGGAAACTTACCTTATCGAATTGCAATTTCCCCGCCATCTGCACTGGTAAGGCGATGGGGCGTGTCGGTGTGGTGATTTCCGCCTGGCTTTGCAATAATTCGGTGAGCCTTTCCATGGCACCTGCCGCCCGCTGTACATCACCCCAGACCTCGCCGAGTGCCGTGCTGCTGCCTGCAACAATCGTGGCATAGAGTAAAAACTGGCCGAGCGCACCGGGGGTGATTTCACCATCAATGACGGCCTGCGCCCCGGTCCACAAGACGATCACAATGGCACTGAAGGCAGTCAAGACGATAATGCCGGACAACACAGAACTGACCAGCAGGCGCTGCCGTGCTGCCTGAAACGAGGCTTCGACAGACAAGGCAAAACGCCTCCCTTGCTGCCGCTCCTGCGTGAATGCCTGGATGATGTGAATGGCATTGAGGATCTCGCCGGCGATGCCGCTTGACTCGGCAATTTTATCCTGGGTAATCCTGGACAGGCGCCGCACTTTTCTGCCATACAGCCATAAAGGCACAACGACAACCGGCAGCAAGACAAACAACAACAGGGTCAGGCGGCTGCTGGTGATAAACAACATGATCAACGCACCGGTCAACATGAACCCACTACGCAATGCGATTGACAAGCCCGCCCCTATCACTGACTGCACCAGAGTGGTGTCCGTGGTTAAACGTGACAACACCTCGCCAGTACGGGTATCCTCATAAAATGTCGGCCCCAGATTGAGGACATGCTGATAGACAGCGGTGCGAATGTCTGCCACCACCCGCTCCCCAATCCACATCACACAGTAATAACGCAGCGAGGAGAATACAGCTAACGCCATGGCCAGAAGCAACAGGCTCAGAAAGTAGGCGTGTATGGTGCCCTCCCCTGTCCTGGAAAATCCATGATCGATGACATGGCGGATCGCCACCGGCATGGATAAAGCAGACAGGGCGGCCAGCGACAGACACAGAAAAGCCATCAGCAGGCGTAACCTGTACGGCCATAGAAAAGGCAGGCTTCGGGCTAAAGGGCGCAGTTTTTTCACGTGGTGAATCGGCCTGTCTGTACAATGGCTAACAAATGCAGGCTGTGTATTGTGGCTGAAACAGGCGGGCTGCCTTGTGTCAACCCGGCCCTGTCAACATAAACAGCAGCCATCTTATACTTACCGGCATCAGCAGCACCATTCAAAGCCGACGCACATAAGGCAAAAACATTGCACGGCGTGACCCGGCTCTGAAGTATTTTATGTATAATCTGCGCTTAATCATTATCATCAACGGGTTTGAGGTAAGCATGTATGTGGATAGATTCTCTGGCGGAGTACGGGATGTTTATGGCCAAGTTCGGCACCATCTTCATCGCCCTGTGTTTGCTCATTGTGCTGGTGTTCACCCTGTTCATGCGTGGTCGGGAAGCGGGGGAAGAACACCTGGAGATCAAACACATCAACCAAAAGCTGGACGGCTTTCGCCTGTTGATATCGGCGACAGTGTTACCCAAAAAGGCATTTAAGAAATCTGTCAAGGCGCAAAAACAAAAAGACAAGGGCAGTGACCCGGCACAGAAAAAAATATACGTCATTAATTTTGATGGCGATATACGCGCCAGCCAGGTCAATTCGCTGCGGGAAGAGATCACCGCTGTGCTCAGCATCGCTGATCAGAATGATGAGGTCCTGCTTGTTCTGGAGAGCAACGGCGGCACCGTGCATGGCTATGGGCTGGCGGCATCACAGCTATGCCGGATAAAGGATAAAGGCATAAAGCTGACCGTGGCTGTTGATAAGGTGGCGGCCAGCGGCGGCTATATGATGGCCTGTGTGGCCGATACGATTATCGCCGCCCCGTTTGCCATCATCGGCTCGATCGGTGTGCTTGCACAGCTACCGAATTTTAATCGCCTGCTGAAAAAACATGATATCGACTTTGAACAGATCGCTGCCGGCCAGTATAAACGTACCCTGACCCTGTTCGGCGAGAACACCGGCAAAGACAGAGAAAAGCTACAGCAGGAACTGGATGAGACACATGCCCTGTTCAAGCAGTTTGTGCAAGAGAACCGCCGCCAGGCAGAGATAGAAAAAATTGCCACCGGTGAACACTGGTACGGCCTCAAGGCGCAGCAGTTAGGGCTGATAGACAAAATTCAGTGCAGTGATGATTTTATTTGTGAGGCCGTCAAGCTGGCGGATGTCTATGAGCTGGCCTATATCAGAAAGCGGCCTGTGCTGGAGAGAATCTTCTCCCCTGCTGTCAAGGCGACCCGATTGCTTGCTGATCGCTGGCAGGTGTGATCTGGCCATGCAGTTGCTTTAACTCATCAGCAATAATATCGATCCCGGCCGCCACTTCAGCATCGTGTTGTGCATAGCTTAGCCGGATACATTGCTGTTTGTGCGGCCAATCTGCTGTCAGGCCCGGGAAAAAATGCTCGCCAGCGATGATCAACACGCCGCGTACCTTTAATCGCTGATACAACTCCCGGCTGCTGATGGGCAAGTCAGGCAGCCATAACCAGAGAAAAATCGCCCCTTCCGGTTCATGAATATAATAATTCAAACCGGCCAGCTTGCTGTGTATCAGCGCCACAGTGCGTTGCATCTTGGCCTTGTAATAGGGCTGGATGATGGTTTTGCACAGGCGATTCATCTCATCGCAGGCCAGCAAGTCCAGGGCAAGTGCCGGGCCAACGTTACCCAGGGCCAGATTGATCACGCCGTTGATGTTGCCGATGGTACGGATGAACTCCGGCCGGGCCACGATGATACCGGTACGCATACCCGGCAGCCCCAGTTTGGACAGGCTCATGGACAAGAGAATATTCTCATTCCAAATCGGCCTGGCACGGGTGAAGATAATGTTCGGAAACGGCATACCATAGGCATGGTCAATGATTAACGGCACCTTATGTGCCCGCGCCAGGGCATCCAGCCTGGCAAGTTCCTCATCACTGACGACATTGCCGGTCGGGTTGGTTGGACGGGAGAGGCAGATCGCCCCGATGTTGTTCGCGATTTGCAGATGGTCAAAATCGACATGGTACTTAAACAGCTTGTCCGGGCCAGTTCGAATCAGCGGACGGCGGGCGGTAAACAGATCATCACACAGGCCAACATCAGCATAACCGATATACTCCGGTATCACTGGCAACAATATCTGTTTACGGCGGCCATCGCCAAACTCGCCGGCCAACATATTAAACAGAATAAAAAAGGCCGACTGACTGCCGGCAGTCAAGGCGATATGATCGGCACTGATGCCCCAGCCGTATTGCCTGTTCAAGCTCTCTGCCAGGGCAGTGATAAACGCCTTATCACCCTGTGGCGGGCCGTAATGGCCGATCATGCGGGCGAAGCGCTCGGAATCGGTCACAATCCGTTGCATGGTGCGCTGAAAAACCGCCTGCACCTGTGGGATAGATGCTGGGTTACCGCCGCCCAGCATGGCGATTATTTGCTGACCGGCCTGTTGATCAGCCATCGCATGGCCGAGATCTTCCATCAGGCGGACGATACCGGCATCCTCACTGAAACGATTGGCAAAATCAGACAAGATCATGCCGGTTTAATCTGCGGAATACATCGTGGCTTGGGCATCATCCTGCCAGTCTTTTGCCCGTCATCAACAAACACATCACGCGCTCGGCGGCATTGCTGAGATTATGTGTTGCCGAACCAAGCGCCTCCGGCAATGACATATCACGCGCCACGGCGGCCTCAATCGCATGGATGCCATGGGCAAAGACCAGGCGCGCATCGTCAGCCAGCCCGCCGCCAATCGCCACCACCGGCAGGGCGAACTCGGCGGCCAGACGGGCAACACCGGCCGGGGTTTTACCGCATACGGTCTGGGCATCGATGCGGCCCTCGGCGGTAATCACCAGATCGGCCGACTTGAGATGTTGGCGTAATTCGGTCGCCTGCATCACGATATCAATACCGCTTTGCAAACGGGCCCCGGCAAAGGCCAGCAAGCCGGCCCCCAGGCCGCCAGCCGCACCTGCACCGGGGACATCCGCCACATCGATTTGCAAGTCCCGCCGGATGATGTCAGCCAGGCGATGCAACCCCTTATCTAGCGTCCTGACCATGGCGGGCGTTGCTCCTTTTTGGGGTCCGAACACATAGGCAGCCCCCCGCCGGCCATACAACGGATTATCGACATCACACGCCACCACCAGTTCGGCCTTGCCGAGTAACGGCTTAACAGCAGACATATCAATCCGCTCTATCTGCGCCAATGTCGCACCAGCAGCCGTGCGTCTGATCAGGCGCTGGTTTACATCATAGAAGCGAACGCCAAGCGCCTGTGCCATGCCGGTGCCGCCATCGTTGGTCGCCGACCCGCCCAGGCCCAGGATAATGCGCCTGGCCCCCCGCCTGAGCGCATCAGCAATCAACTCGCCCGTGCCATAACTGCTGGTACGCATGGGGTTGCGGTATCGCTTTCGTATCAGCGCCAAGCCGGAGGCCGCGGCCATCTCGATTACCGCCGTGCCGGTATGTTTGATAAAGCCGTAGCGTGCCTGAATCTGCCGGCCGAGCGGGCCGGTGACGTTCACCTTGATAAAACGGCCGCCAGTGGCATCCACCAGCGACTGCACCGTCCCCTCGCCGCCATCCGCCAGAGGCACGATGGTACACCTGGCATCAGGCAGGATGCGTTTAATGCCGGTTTCAATCGCTGTGCCTACCTGCAAGGCGGTCAGGCTTTCCTTGAATGAGTCGGGGGCGATGACGATTTTCATGCAGCGAACCTGATAAATACCCACACAGTTTACGTGATTGGAGGCGATGTTAAAACGCAAGATACAGCGGCGTTACTGCATCGCCAACTGTGCCAGCATAGCGGCAAACCCGCTGATCATGCGGGTCATGCTGACATAATCAAGGCGCTCGGCCACATCGCCAGCCGTGTGGTAGGCACTGTTCCTGAAGTCGGCTGTGTCCGTGACCATCACCGCCGGAAAACCATACTGCCAGTACGCATAATTATCCGAGCGCTGTATGTCCGGCACCAGCCGGGGCGGGGCAATCAAACCGGCCGAGCGTATAGTGGCCTGTTCTCTGAACAATTTTATTGACCGGCGCAACAGCGGGCCGGAGTTAGGATTGCCAACGAAGGCGATAAAATTACCGGTATGGGGATACAGATGCCGGATGATCTTCGGGTAATGTTGTGTGTGCGGCTCATGCCGGTAGTAACCGATCATCTCCATGGAATACATGATCAGGATTTTATCTTGATGGCGACGAGCAAGTTGCGCGCTGACCATGCTGCCCATGGATGCGGTGGCAAAAAAAGGCGGCTCCTCGTTGGTAAAGGCGATCAGCCGGATCGTCCTGTCGTAGTGTTTGCCCTTCAGCAGCCGGGCCAGTTCAAGCAAGCCGGCTACCCCCGAGGCATTATCATCCGCACCAGGGGTCAGCCAGGCGGTGTCGTAATGCGCGCCGACAACGATCACCTCATCCGCCTTGTCGCCACCGGTGATCTCCACCATCAGGTTTTTATAGTGACCATCACCAAACACCTGCTCGGTCACAGCATAACCGGAGCGGGCCAGTTGCTCGCTGATATAATCTGCCGCCTGTGTTAATTGCACTGGTCGCTTATGGTGACGTTCGCCTATCTGCTCGGCCAGCATACGCACATGCCGAACCAGGTTATCGTGCAATGCCTGTTGTGTTGCCGTTAAATCGGGCACATCGCCGGCGAATGTCGGCCCCGGCATACGAATGCAATAGCCGTAGATAAGCAGCAGGCAGAGCAGAACCATAGCAACGGCAGCAAGCATGAGACGGATCAACAGCATGGATTAAAAATTGATGACCTTATCACCAATGCTGATCTGCTGCTTCGCCACCTGACCGGCGTTTAATTCCAGCACAGCCAGCACCTTCTGCCCCGATGGCATGGCGGTGAGCGAATGCGGCACCGCCCCTTCTATGATCTTGACGATCACGCCACTGGCATCGATGTAGAGAATGTCCAGCGGCAGCCAGGTGTTCCTCATCCAGATACTGACCGGCTGGGGCTTAGGATAGCGCAGCAGCATCCCGTGGGCAGCAGGCAGAGATTTGCGATTCATCAGGCCCTGGCGCCGGCTGTCATCATCGGCGGCCACCTCAACGGTGTAGTCAATGACTCTGCCAGCGCTGATGATGCTGATGCTCGCCCTGCCAAACTCAACCGCCACCGCCTGACCGCCAACAAGAAAAAGCAGCCAGGCACCATAAAGCCGGTGGGTTTTATCGAACCACGACATGAAAAACAGACCGGAAGCCGGTTGTTCAACCCTGTTGCAGCAGGGTTTTCAAATCAATGACGGCGGCGTTGGCACGGGAGATATACGAGGCCATTACCAGCGAATGATTCGCCAGCAGCCCAAAGCCGGTGCCGTTGAGAATCACCGGACTCCACACCGTATCCTGGGTCGCCTCCAGCTCACGGATGATTTGTCGCAGGCTGACCAGCGCATTTTTCTTGATCAGCACCTGTTCAAAATCCACTTCCGCGGCGCGCAGAAAATGTATCAACGCCCAGGTCGCCCCGCGGGCCTCATAAAACACATCGTCAATCTCATACCAGGGTGTCTTGACATTGAGTTGCTGTGGCTTGGTGGTGGCTTGCTGGGCGGCGACATCGCCTTGCAGATCGGTGTTGATGCGCTGCTGACCGACGCTGGCACTGAGGCGCTGGGACAGGCTGCCCAGCCGCTTCTCAACGATCGCCAGCCAATCGCGCAGATTATCTGCCCGGGAGTAAAACTGTGCGTCTTTCTCATCGGCATTGATCAGCCGCTGCTGGTAGCGTTCAAGCGCCTCAATGCCCTGACGGTATTCCCTCTCGCTCGCTGGCAATATCCAGGAGCTGTTATCGTAATGAAACTGCGGGTCGGCAATGCTCAGATCGACATCCTCGGTTGACTGGGTTTGCGAGCGGCTGAAGTCATTGCGGTAGGCCCTGGCGATGTCACGTACCTGGGTGAGTACACCAAATTCCCAGGCAGGCAGGTTATCCATCAACACGCCGGGCGGGAAAATATCATTACTCAAATAACCGCCCCGCTTGTCCAGCAGGATCGTCATCACTTCAATCACCGTGGCGGTTGTCACATACCCGGTCACCGCCGGTTGATCGGCAGGCAAGGCCGCCAGCGCCTGCTGTTTGACATTGAATGTGGCCGGCTCGCTGTCCCAAAGCCACATCAGTAACAGCATAATCAGGACACCGGCCAGGCTGACAAGACCCAGCAGTTTCAACAACGGCTTGGCAGTCATCATGGAAATTTCGCGCATGATTATGTCTTTGTGGTGGTTAAACGGGCGGGGTTATCTGTGTGCTCATCACTCACCCTATCTGCCGGTTATCCTCTTCGGTCTTTGTCGCCTTGCTGTAGCCGGTGTCCTGTCGGTTCATGTTGACCGCATGTTTCTGGCGATAAATGGCATACACCTCATCCGGCGTCAGCCCGGCGCTTAGCATGCACGATACCAGAAAATGCAGAATGTCGATCAACTCCACCCGAATGTTCTGCATATCCAGGGGATCCCTGCTCCACCACTTCCACGGCAACTCCTCCTGCAACTCGGCCACCTCAGCCTGCATCGCCCGGCAGTAATTCGCCAGCCAGCGAGCCGGCAAGTCATTGACCTGTAATTTATCCGCTTGTGCTGCATCACAGATCGCCTGCATACTCAACACATTGCCAGCATCATCTGTGATGTTGTGGGTGCGAAAGACATGGTTATTCAAGTCGGCCTGCATGGCAAAGAGACGGCGCAGCATGTCATGGCTATTGTTATCAGTGTACATATTCCGACCCTGTCCTGTATAATGGATGGATGATGGCGTGTGACAGTCCTGCATAATTCTCATAGACAGCAACACTGAGTAAGTTCAGTAAAATTATATCGCCATGCACACACGTTAAGCAATCTCACCTGATCAATGAGGCAACATGACCAAGACGGCATTCATCACCGGTAACAGCAGCGGCCTGGGCGCCGCCCTCACACAGCACCACATACAGCAGGGCGATACGGTCTATGGTCTTAGCCGCCGCGGATCTCCACTGGAACATCCTAAGTTGCACGATGTGCCGTGTGATCTGGCTGAACTGGAGACGATCGAACAGCACCTGTCCACCCTGCTGGGTGATTGTCAGCATCTGGATTACGTCTACCTCAATGCAGGCATGCTCGGCCAGCTACAGGCCATCCATGAGGCCAGCATCACCCAGCTTAAAGCCATGCTGAACATTAACCTCTGGAGCAATAAGGTCATACTGGACTGGCTGCTCAAGGCAAACATCCATTGCGCTGTGATTATCGCCATCTCTTCCGGTGCAGCGAACAGCGGCAGTCGTGGCTGGTCGGGTTATGCGCTGTCCAAGGCCGGCCTGAATACCTTAATGCAGCTGTATGCCCACGAATGGCCTGACAGCCAGTTGATCGCCCTGGCGCCAGGTCTGATCGACACCGCCATGATGGACTACCTGAACGATGATCAGCAGATATCGGTGAGCGAATTTCCCGCCGTACAGCGCCTGCGTGATGCACGTGGCACGGAGGCCATGCAAACCACCACCGAAGCAGCGGCCAGAATCCATGCCTTCTGCCAGGAACTGCACGGCATAAAATCGGGCAGTTTTGTTGATATCAGGCAGTGACCCTGGCAACACCTGGTCCTTGCAGATGCCAACCCTTAGGGTTAATTCTCCAAACCGATGGCAGATGAGAACACGCACAGGTTAAATATCAGGTTAAATATCAAATTGTGGCTCGTCCAGCTTGTCCTTGTCACTCATGTCAACGGCACGCTTGGCGTTTTCCATGTATTCCCTGGCCCGAGAGGTTTTCCCCATCGTTGTGGCATCCCACTCCCAGAACATCGCCAGCTCGCCATTGACCAGCCCCCGGCCCGACAAGGTGGCGACATGGTCAATATATCCCTGCACCTGCTCATAGCGCTCGGCCAGTTTTTCAACATCGGTAAAGTTTTCCTTGGCAATCGCTTCTAAGGCAAATAACCTGTTATTCAGGGTGATAATGCAATGTGCTGCGCTGCGAAAACCGGCATCGCTGACCAGACCGCCCAAGGCCATGAGAGAACCTGCAACCGGTATGACCGTGGCGGTAATCAAGGCATAAGGCACATTTTCGGTGTAGAGATAGACGATGACACTGAGGGCGATGCTGACGATGAGTATGATGAGAGACGATATGATCGTATCACGCCGCCTGATCTCCTGCAGTTCCTTTTTAATCGCCACCTGCTCACTGGCTATCTCATCGGCTGAGGGTGGCGTCTTGTCGATATTAAAATTCATACATTATCACCACAGCTAGTCAAACTCCCCACAGTCTGCCTCTTAATTACTCCGATTATCATACGCTTTTCGAGGCAATAAAAGTAGCTGTCACACCGAAAAATCTGTGACTTTTTCAACCTATAAATGGCTTTTTTCACGCCCTCAACTGCCGCAATAATATCAGAATTTCATTGCATATTTAGCGGCATCATTTTGATTTTCCATGAAAATTTGCCTGGCAATCAGATCAGCGCTGATTTTTCAGCCCGGCACAAACGCCCCTCACCCGCCTGGCACGGCAGTCATCGCCCTTGTCCCTGGCTACAAGATAGCTGTCATGGTGCTGATGCAGGCCGCATAATACGGCTGACCAAACAGATTCAGATGATTTAATTCATGATACAGGCGGTACAGAGAGAAACGCCGCTCGGCCTCGGCCTGGAACGGCCAGACCTCAGCATAGGCCGCCTCACAGCGCGGCCCGAAGCCGCCGAATAGCCGCATCATGCCAATCTCCGCTTCCCGCTGGCCGTAGTAACTGGCAGGATCAAACACCAACGGCCTGCCCTGCTCATCAGCCGCGGCATTACCCCGCCAGAGATCACCGTGTAACAACACCGGCGGCTCATCAAGATCCGCCAGCAGGGTATCCAGCCGGGCCATCAACTGATCGCCCAGTTTTAACAAGGCATCATCAGAATCGGCCTGACGGGCAAATTGTTGCAGCTGCCATCCCAGCCGCTGATAACGCCAGAATGACAGCCAGTCGCTGCTCCAGGCGTTGGGTTGCACAGTCTCTCCCAGGTAGTTGTCCATCATAAAACCGAATTGCCCGGCCTGAGTCTTTTGATGCAGCAAGGCCAGCGTGCGGCCAAGCTGCTCGGCCCAATCCGCCGCCGCCTCACCAAACGCCAGTGCTTCCAGCACCAGAAAATCATCTGCCCGGACCACTGGCCGGGGTACCCGGATGATATTCGCCTCGGTAAACAGCGCCAATGCCTCAAATTCAGCAGCATACATACCGGGCAGACTGGCGATGCGGGGATGGGTCTTGACAAAATAGCGCCGCCCGTCATCCAGCGTGATGAGACGGCTATCATTGATACTGCCGCCATGACGGGGCTCGGCGCTTGCCAGCCTGGCCGGCTTGCCAGTGGCCTCGGTGAGCGCAGCTTCGAGTGTTTGCTGTAACGGCATATTGCATCATACAGCCTTGACAAACGGCTTGCCCCGAACGACGTTGATTCTAACGGCGTTATTGATCCTGGCAACGTTGACAATAGGCGAGTATCCCCGGGCAGGCCTGCTCAATCATATCCAGCACGGCCACAAAACCCTCAGCCCCGCCGTAGTAAGGATCAGGCACCGAGGGGGCACCATCATTGCCCTGCTGGCCGGGCAGGAAGCTCCCCAGCAGGCGAATATGCGCTTTTGTGCCGCCAGCCATCGCTTCCAGATAGCGCAGATTATCGGTATCCATCGCCACCACCAGATCAAACGTCCTGACATCGTCCCGCATGACCTGTCGGGCGATTGAATCCAGGGTATACCCCCGGGCCGAGGCCGCCTCCTGCATGCGGTGATCTGCCGGGGCGCCGCAATGGTAGTCTGTCGTACCGGCAGAATCGATTCGGATCTGATCAGTGAGATGGCGCTCGGCGATATAGTGCTTGAAGATCCCCTCGCCTGCGGGCGAGCGGCAGATATTGCCCATACAGACAAACAACACGGCGATAGGATTCTCTGCCATCGTGATCCCCTGATAATGCCCCTTATATGATAATCTCTAGCATGATAAAGACGATACGACTGGGGGGCTACTGATAGATATCTGCTGCTGCCGCCTCGGCCACATAATACCAGCCAGTTGAGTTGAGTTTGTAGTAGGAAATAATGCGCTCACCTGCCCCCTCATCAACCAGCATCAGGCCATGCTCAGAGGTGCTGTCCCGGATACTGGCAACGACTTCCTGATAGTGATATGCCGGCAGTTCAGCCGCCGTATTGATCAAGGTGCCCACGGCATATTGCTCCGCCTTGTCTTGTGTGCTGACGACCACCCGGCCCTCGTTATCCAGCAGATAGGCCGCATGAATGTCCTGCATGGCCTCGGTGATGAGCAAATGCTCACGGATGTAATCCAGGGTCATTTCAACGGCGGCAACGCCAATGATGATGCCCTCGGTGTCGTACAGCGGTGTCGTGCAGGGTAACATCCAGCCCCGCCCGGTGACATCAATATACGGCAGGGTCCAGCCAGTTCGCCGCTGCTGCAATGCCTGCCGGTACCAGGGCCGCTGCCTCGGATCGTATACCTCTGTATAGCCCGTCCGGCCTGGGTAGTCCATCAGAAATCCTTCCTCCAGGCCCAGAAAGGTGCTGATCGGCAGACCGGCAGAGCGGATCACCTGCCGGATAGCGGCCACATCGTTTATGGGGATGTCCAGATCATGGCTACGCACGATAAGCCGCTTGAGGGTGTGCCGTAGCGGATTGAGCCGGCGAATGACTGGCTCCGCTGCCCTCCGGGTCACGCCCGGTGCCAGCTTGTATACCGGCCAGTCAACACTGATGGGGATGTTGTGCGCCGGCGCCGGGGTATAATCCGGAGGGGCGGTATCGGCAATCAGGTAATCCGTGTGCAGGTAATACGGGGACGGGTCGGCATGACCATGATTCAACAAATTACTGGCAGCGGCAGCAATGCCCTCTAAAATGGCTTCATACTCCAGAAACCGGCTGTCTATGTGCTGTGCCTGGCTGCCGACTTGTCGCAGGAAATCGCTGGTATGCTCGGCGGCCAGCTGTGCCTGAATCCGATCTTTCTGGTGCATGTATAGCGTGCCTGCGGTGATAACAAAGGCAGCGATGATGCTGTAGGCAAAGATATTAAATGCCGCCACACGATGCCGGTTCATCCACCGGGCGGCTTGCTGTACGAGCGTATCCGGCTGTGCCTGAATGGCCCTACCATTTAGAAAACGCCGGATATCAGTGGCAAACTCATCCACTGTGTCATAACGATCTTCCGGCTTGAACCGGGTTGCCTTGTGGACAATCGCAATCAGCGGCCCGGGCACCTCCAGCTTGCGAGAGAAGGGAATGGGTTTTCTTATCTTGCCCTTGCGTGCCTCGCTGAGTAACAGAATATGATTATGCCCCTTATAGGGTTTACGCAAGATAATCAATTCATAGAGAATCAGCCCCAGGGTAAATAAATCACTTCGATGATCCAGCATCTCATGTTTGCCCATCGCCTGTTCAGGCGACATATACGCCGGCGTACCCAGCATATCACCTGACTGGGTCACCCCTCCGATCTGTGCATCGTTATCATCATGTATTGACTGTTGTGCCAGTTCCGTATACGTATCGTCGCTCAGGTTGATGACCTTGGCGATCCCCCAGTCCATCACATAGACATCATTGTAGGGGCCGACCATAATATTCAACGGCTTCAAGTCACGATGTATCACGCCTTTCCTATGGGCATAGTGCATGGCATCACAGACTTTCAGAAAATGTTGCAGCAAGGCGGCCAGATTATGCCTCTCGTCCGGCCTCCCCCATTGCCTGACTTGCTCCCTGGCATCCTCCAGCATGTCTTTCAGGGTTTTGCCATCGATCAGTTTCATGGTGTAACCGACATGATTCTGTACCACTCTCATCCGGTAGATGGGCACGATATTGGGATGTTCCAGCTGGGCGGTGATCTGTGCCTCTTTGAAGAACCGCACCATGTAATTCGGCTCATCGGCAATATGTGAATGAATCTTCTTCAGCGCCACCGTGCGCCCCAGTTCATTATCCCTGGCCATCAGTATCTCACCCATCGCCCCATGAGCAATGGACTGCAACACGGTAAACTCATGATCATCAAGATGGCGGGTTCGGGTAGCAAAGGACTCCTGGATATGCCCGGCACTGTGATCGGTGATACTGGTCAGATGGCTGCTCTCTATGCTTTGCACCGCCTCGTACTCATCCGGGCTGATCTGATTGCCCGCATAAAGATCATCAATGAAACCATAGACATCATCATTGCAATACTGATCCTGATACTCTGAATACAGCTTATCCAGCTTCTCACCAGGTAATGAATGGATGCTCTGTTTTATCTGTACTGGTATCATGCGCCAATCTGACCCCTAATAACCGAACGACATAAGGCTCGCCATGAGTATAGCAAAATAGAGGATGAGATAAAATGAACACGGGCAAGCGCTGACAGGACGACACCACCGATACTGCTACAACGTGAAAGCAAGCTGATGATTGGCGCTGGCGCCGTGCTTTGATCACCCCCTTAACTCAAGCGAGGCGTATCATCTTGCCGGTTAATCAAGCAAGTGTTTAAGCTGTCGATAATCTTCCGGTCGATCCAGATCGTGTTTCTCATCCAGTTCAAAGCAGGATAAGCCCATGCGCTGTATCCTGTTTCTTGTTTGTGACAAGACAGTCGCTTCACCCCAGTCTATATCAGCAAACAACGCCGCGTATGCCTCCCTCAGACCAATCAGATAATAGCCCCCATCCACTGCCGGCCCCAGCACGACATCATAACCTGCATTCAGTTTACTCATGCCTTGAGCAAGATCGGCAGTCGTCAATGCCGGACAATCACAGCCAACAATCATCGTATTTTTATACTGCCTCAAGCTCTGCTTGCAGGCGTTTAACATCCGCTCGCCCAGGGTCATGCCCTGCTGCAAAGATAACCTGATAGCAAACTCCGCTGCCAGGGATTCCAGCAACGGGTCGGCCAGCGTGGGCGTTGCCCAAAGATAGCTGTCCCATTCATCAGAGGCAGTCGCCGTTGCGATAGTCTTGTGCAGTAATTTCTGATAAATACACCGGGTTTGCTGCTCGCCGTATGCCGCCAGCAAGCGGGTTTTCACCCGCCCTGATAACGGCGTTTTGGTAAACAGTAAAACCGCCGTGCAAGGCTCAGTCATATTGCCTGGCAAGTGCTGCCGGGTCCCGGCCCAAATACCAGGCTAATCGTAACCACCACATATTCAGTATGGTGCGGAATATCCCTCTCTCCTCCCAGCGGCGGCTGGAGGTGATCACCGGCTGCCGGATGATGGCCGGACGTTGCAAGGCACGTAACCGTCGGCACAGATCAATATCCTCCATTAACGCAATCTCCGCATAACCATGCAATGCGAGAAAGGTTGCCCGGCGTACAAACAGGCATTGATCACCGGTCGCCACAGCGGTCAAAAAACTGCGGCAGTTCATGCCGGCCTCAATCAGGCGAAATACACAATGCTGACCGGATAATCGGACAAGGAAAAATCCCCAGACTGAACGCTGTAATGCCGCCAGCAGCAGCTGATCAAAATCATCAACCAGCAAGGTATCGGCATGCAGAAACAGCAGGGCATCGCCATCCGCAATGGCGGCACCGGCATTCATCTGCACTGCCCGACCTTGAGGGGCGGTAATGATTTTATCTGCACAGGCTGTAAACATATCGACACTGTTATCTTCACTGCCGCCATCAACCACGATCACCTCATGCCCGTGCTGACGTGCAGCTTGCAGGCCCGGCAGGATACCGGCGGCCTGATCTGCCTCGTTCAATACCGGTATGATAATGGACAGCGTGTGCATCTGACAGGCAAACAGGCTCGCTGTATCACACCGCCACCGGTGCCGCTATGGCGGCGTGTGATTGATAATTCTGCAAGGCAAAATCATCATAGCCAAAAGCAAAGAGATCGCCTATATCGGGGTTTATCTGCATGACCGGCAGCGGATAGGGCTTACGCCCAAGCTGCTCATCAGCCTGTGGCAGATGATTGACATACAGATGCACATCGCCCGAGGTATGGATCAATTCACCCGCCCGCAAGCCGGTGACCTGTGCCATCATCAGGGTCAGCAAGGCATAAGAGGCGATATTAAATGGCAGCCCCAGAAACACATCCACACTGCGTTGATATAACTGACAAGATAACGCACCGCCCGCAACATAGAACTGAAACAGCACATGACAGGGCGGCAGTGCCATCCTGGCCAGCTCGCCCACATTCCAGGCACTGACTAGCAGCCGCCGGGAGTTTGGTTTGGTCTTTATCTCGGCAATGACATCGGCGATTTGATCCACCGTTGTGCCATCGGCCGTGCGCCATGAACGCCACTGCGCCCCGTAGATTGGGCCGAGATCGCCCGCCGCATCCGCCCATTCATCCCAGATAGTCACGCCGTTATCTCGCAGATAGCCCACATTTGAACTGCCGTTAAGGAACCACAACAACTCGTGAATGACCGACTTGACATGCACTTTTTTTGTCGTCACCACAGGAAACCCGGCTGCCAGGTTAAAACGCATTTGATGGCCGAACACGCTCAAGGTACCCGTACCGGTGCGATCCATTTTTCGGCTGCCATGCTGGCGAACGTGCTCAAGTAATTGCAGGTATTGTTGCATTCGGCAAGGCGTTCCGTGTGTTAGACGGCTGGCATCATAATCTGTTTGACGGCAGGGTTTAATCGATTTTTGCCGGGCGCCGGTAAGCACACCACAACAGCCCGGCCCCCAGCAGGATCATCGGGATACAGAGCAGTTGCCCACGGGTCATCCAGTGTGCAATCAGGCCGGTCAAGTGGCTGTCCGGTGCACGCACAAACTCAACCAGAAATCTGACTGTACCATAACCGAGCAAAAACACGCCGGACACCGACATGGCCGGCCGGGGCCTGGCGCTGAACCACCACAGCAAAACAAACAGTCCAATGCCCTCCAGCATCGCTTCATAGAGTTGTGATGGATGACGGGCGATGTTACCGGCATTCGGGAACACCATGCCCCAGGGCAGATCCGTTGGTCGCCCCCACAATTCTGCATTGATAAAATTCCCCAGCCGACCGGTAAACAAGCCCACAGGCACGACCGGGGCGAGATAATCAGCAACAGCGAAAAACGGCTTCTGCTCACGGTAAGCGACATACCCGATGGCAACCACCACCCCAAGCAGCCCGCCATGAAACGACATCCCGCCCTGCCACAGCTTGATCATATCCAGCGGGTTATCCAGATAATACGGCAGATGATAGAACACCACCGAGCCCAGGCGCCCGCCAACCAGGATGCCGATGGTAGAATAGAAAATCAGATCCGCCACCTGCCCGGCCGTCCAGCCGCTGCCCGCTGCACTGGTGCGCCAATGCAGCAACCACCAGGCGGAAAAAATACCCACCACATAGCTGATGCCGTACCAGTGAATTTTAACCGGCCCTAACTCAAAGGCGACCGGATCGATGCCCGGAAAAGTCAACACAGGAACGTCAACATGCCAACGTCAACATGCCCACAGGAGATGCCCCGGCAGGCGGGCGGGCGAATAGTATCTACAACACATCAGCGTATGTCTGATAACAGCCTCCGGGTAGCCCCTCATCTGGCGCATCAGCCTGCCCCTGTCAACAGGCTGGACGCATGATGAATGATACCCGGCTTTTTCTCAAGATTAAGCGCAAAAAAGCCGGTATAGTACACCGCTGAAGAAAGCACCATGGCAGCACTTAACCGAAGACAAAACCGGCTCGCCGCCGAGACCAGCCCCTACCTGCAACAACACGCCGACAATCCGGTCGACTGGTATCCCTGGGGCGAGGAGGCCCTGGCCAGGGCGAGGGATGAGGACAGGCCCATCCTGTTATCCATCGGCTATTCCGCCTGCCACTGGTGTCATGTCATGGCGCATGAATCCTTTGCCGATGAGGCCACCGCCACATTGATGAACCGCTATTTCGTCAATATCAAGGTTGACCGGGAAGAACGGCCGGATATTGACAAAATCTACCAAAGCGCCCAGCACCTGCTGACCGGCCGGACCGGCGGCTGGCCGTTGACCATGTTCCTGACACCAGCCGATCAGGTGCCGTTCTTCGGCGGCACCTATTTTCCACCGACACCACGCCATGGCCTGCCCGGCTTTGGCGAATTGCTCAACCGCATTCATGCCCTCTATGATAACCGGCGGGACGATATCAGCGAGCAGAATGCCGCCTTCCTGACGGCACTGGCACAATCATCACCCGCCCTCAAGGCATCAGAGCAGACTGTGCCAGACCTCGCGCCCGTGGTGGCGTGCATTGAAAAATTGCAGGGCGCCTTTGACCGGCAGCATGGGGGCTTCGGTGCAGCACCGAAATTCCCCCACCCCAGCAACCTGACGCTGCTGCTGCAATGCCAACGGCTGAAGCTGGCCGAACAAACCAGACAAACCGCACGGACGATGTGCCTGCTCACGCTGGAGAGAATGGCGGCAGGCGGCATCTACGATCACCTGGCGGGCGGCTTTTGTCGTTACGCCGTTGATGCCGCCTGGCAGATCCCCCATTTTGAAAAAATGTTATACGACAACGGGCCGCTGCTCGCCCTGTATGCCGAGGCCAGCCAGCTTGACCCGAACAACCCGGTGTTTGCAGCCGTTGTCCGGGAGACAGCCGCCTGGGTACAGCAAGACATGCAGGCCGAACAAGGCGGCTATTATTCCTCGCTGGATGCGGACTCAGAAGGCGAGGAAGGCCGGTTTTATGTCTGGGACAGGCAGGAGCTCGCCAGCTTGCTGGATGCACAGCAATTTGCCCTGTTCAGCCAGCGTTACGGCCTTGATCGCCGTCCGAATTTTGAAGGCAAATGGCATCTTTACGCCAGCAAAACAATCGCCGAGGTGGCCAGCGGGCAAGACCTCACGCCAGAGAGTACGCACAAGGCCCTCGCCCAGGCCCGACAGACCGTGCTGAAGCATCGCTCACAACGGCCCCGGCCGGGACGTGATGAGAAGATCCTCACCGCCTGGAATGCCATGATGATCACAGGTATGGCCATCGCCGCACGCCAGTGCGTCCATGAGTCTACCAGGGACAGCTACCTGCACTCAGCAGAGGCGGCCCTGGCATTCATCCATGAGACGCTCTGGCAGAACCAGCGCCTGCTGGCGACCTGCAAAGATGGCACCGCCCACTTAAACGCCTATCTGGATGACTACGCCTTCACGATAGAGGCCATCCTGGCCGTGTTGGCCGTGCGCTGGAATACCCGTTGGCTGAACTTTGCCATCGCCCTGGCCGAGGTGCTGCTGGCACAGTTCCATGCTCAGGAGAACGGCGGGTTTTTCTTCACCTCGCACGACCACGAGCGCCTGTTGCAACGCCGCAAGGACTTTATGGACGATGCCCTGCCCGCCGGCAACGGCATCGCCGCACTGGGGCTGCTGCGGTTGGCACACCTGACGGGCAACCCGGCCTACATGCAGGCGGCTGAGAAGACGATAGCCGCCGCCAGCCCTCTCCTGCAACGGGCACCAGCGGCCTGCACCGCCATGGTGTGTGCGCTGATCGAATTTCACCGCCCGCTCGCCTCGGTGATCATTCGCGCCGATGAGGCAACGCAGCAGACATGGTGGCAGGCCATCTACGCACACGGCGGCCTGCACGTGCAATGTTACGCCATTCCTGCTGACAGCCCGCCACTGCCCGGTCTACTGGCCGAAAAACAGGCGCTGCATGACCAGCCCACGGCCTATATCTGCACCGGCTTCACCTGCCTGGCACCAGCGCATGATCTCAACAGCATTTTAACCGCCTTGGACAGCCTGAATTAACGATGTCATAATGCCCGCCCATTCGGACAGGCTCGCTGCTGATGCAAGCAAACGATAACGATGCAAACACATCGACATATCAACACAGCGCCTTACGAGCCTGCTTTTCAATATTCATCGTTGGGGAAGCTAAATGAATAGTGATAACACCGGTTTATCCCAGTGGGTGGACGACTTCGCCGAGTTATGCCGTCCTGAGACCATCATCTGGTGTGATGGCAGCCGCCAGGAGCACGATCAGGTCTGCGCTCTGCTGCTGCAAACCGGCGCGGCAAAACGGCTCAACCCGGCGCTGCGCCCGAACAGCTATCTGGTGTGGTCTGATCCGGCGGATGTTGCCCGGGTGGAAGATCGCACGTTTATCTGCTCTGAAGATCAGGCTGATGCCGGCCCGACCAACAACTGGCAGGCGCCGGCGGCCATGCGGGAGACACTGCGTGGTCTGTTTACCGGCTGTATGCAGGGGCGCACCCTGTATGTGATCCCGTTCAGCATGGGGCCGATAGGCTCGCCCGGCGCCCATATCGGCGTACAGCTGACCGACTCCCCCTATGTGGTCGCCAGTATGCACATCATGACCCGGGTCGGCAGCGAGGTATTGGAAGTATTGGGGAAAAGCACAGATTACGTCCCCTGCGTGCATTCGGTGGGTATGCCGCTGACCCGGGGCGTCAGCGATGTTCCCTGGCCCTGCAACAGCGCTAACCGCTACATCGTCCATTTCCCGGAAACCCGTGAGATCTGGTCGTTTGGCTCCGGCTATGGGGGCAATGCGCTGCTGGGCAAAAAATGCTTTGCCCTGCGTATCGCCTCGGTCATGGCCAGAGATCAGGGCTGGCTGGCCGAGCACATGCTGATCCTGAAGATCACCAGCCCTGAGGGCAGTTCACGTTATCTTGCGGCCGCCTTCCCCAGCGCCTGTGGCAAGACCAACCTGGCCATGCTGACCCCGACCATGCCCGGCTGGCAAGTTGAGACCATCGGCGATGATATTTGCTGGATGAGGTTCGGCACAGACGGCCGGCTGTATGCCATCAATCCCGAGGCGGGCTTCTTCGGGGTGGCGCCCGGTACCGGTGCCAAGACCAACCACAATGCCATGCAGACCCTGACGAAAAACGGCATCTTCACCAACGTGGCCGAGACGCCGGAGGGCGATGTCTGGTGGGAAGGCATGACCGCCGAGACACCGGCACAGCTTATCGACTGGCGGGGCAGGCCATGGACGCCGACGGCCGACACCCCGGCGGCGCACCCCAACGCCCGCTTTACCGTCCCGGCCAGCCAGTGTCCGGTCATCGCTGAGGAGTGGGACAGCCCACAGGGCGTCCCTATCAGTGCGATCCTCTTTGGCGGTCGGCGTGCCAGTGTTGTGCCGCTGGTCAATGAGGCCAGAGATTGGCGCCAGGGGGTGTTCTTTGGCTCCATCATCGCCTCTGAAAAAACGGCCGCCGCCACCGGCAGGATCGGCCAGCTACGCCGTGACCCCATGGCCATGCTGCCTTTTTGCGGCTACAACATGGCCGACTACTGGCAGCACTGGCTGGACATGGGGGCTAAACCGGGCGCCAGGCTGCCTAAAATCTACTATGTCAACTGGTTCCGCAAAGATACCGCGGGCAACTTTATGTGGCCGGGTTTTGGCGAGAACAGCCGGGTATTGAAATGGATTTTTCAGCGCTGTGAAGGCACTGCCGAGGCCATTGACACCCCCATCGGTAACCTGCCTGAGATTGATGCGCTGGACTTTACCGATCTTGCTGCCGTTGATGAGGCCAGTATTGCCGACTTGCTGAGAGTGGACATGGATGGCTGGCTGGAAGAAATCCCCCTGATCAGGCAGTATTATGCACAGTTCGGCGATAAGGTGCCGGCTGTATTGCAGCAAGAGGTAGAGGCGCTTGAAACCCGGCTGCTGAGTGCCAAGCAGGCGGCCGCCTGATCCTGGCGCTGTCCCAAAGGCGATATTTCTGACGGGGATATTTCTGACAGGCCCATCGTCATGCCAGTCGGGGTGATCAGCCGGTGGCACGATGGCGCACGATAAGGATGGCTGCACGCCGCCCGTGGTCGGTGGTCGGCAGTCGGCTGGACCCGCTGCAACATCCGCATGATAAGGCCAGCGGGGGGTGAGCGGATATGAAGCCAGCCGGGTTTTACGCCGGTTCGCTGCGATGCTGTACCCATTCCATCCAGTCCATCAGAGGCCGGGCGTCTTGTGATGCCGGGATGCGGTTAATCAGATAATAACGCTGGCTGTTTTCTTTTTCGCTTTCCAGTTGTTCGGGCAGGTTTTTTTTTCAAGACCGCCGCCAGGTAGCTGGCGGTGTAAGAGCCTTTTACCTTGACCAGATCCTCGGGCCGGCCAGCAGCAATAATCTGCCCGCCGCCATCGCCACCTTCCGGCCCCAGATCGATGATCCAGTCCGCCGTCTTGATCACATCCAGATTATGCTCAATCACAACCACCGTATTGCCGTGATCGCGCAACCGGTGCAATACCTGTAGCAACTGTTTGATATCGTGAAAATGCAGGCCAGTGGTGGGTTCATCCAGAATGTACAAGGTCTTGCCGGTGTCACGTTTGGACAGCTCGCGGGAGAGCTTCACCCGCTGTGCCTCGCCGCCTGACAAGGTCGTTGCATTTTGCCCCAGACGGATATAGGACAGGCCGACATCCATCAAGGTCTGTAGCTTGCGGGCCAACACCGGCACGGCATCAAAAAACTCACGCGCCTCTTCCACCGTCATGTCCAGCGCCTGATAAATGCTTTTTCCCTTGTAGTGAATGTCCAGGGTTTCACGGTTATAACGCTTGCCCTTGCAGAGATCACACAGCACATAAATATCGGGCAGAAAGTGCATCTCAACCTTAATCAAGCCATCGCCCTGGCAGGCTTCACAGCGCCCGCCTTTGACATTAAAACTGAACCGGCCGGGCTTATAGCCACGAGAGCGCGCCTCAGCCGTGGCCGCA
Source organism: Gammaproteobacteria bacterium (assembly GCA_963422205.2). GTDB lineage: Bacteria > Pseudomonadota > Gammaproteobacteria > Eutrophobiales > Eutrophobiaceae > CAXMWX01. The sequence goes on from CAXMWX010000011.1 coordinate 154,432, forward strand.
TACAGCTCCCGTATGGGCGTGAATAACCCGGTGTAGGTGGCCGGATTCGAACGTGGCGTGCGGCCAATCGGGCTCTGATCAATGTCCACCACTTTATCGAACTGCCCAAGCCCCTTGATGGTTTTATACGCCGCCGGGCTGGCACTGGCGCCATGGATATCCCGTGCGGCTATTCGGTACAACGTATCGTTAATCAAGGTCGATTTACCCGACCCGGAGACACCCGTGATGCAAGTCATCAGGCCAACCGGCAGGGTCAGGTTGACGGATTTCAGGTTATTACCACAAGCACCCAGGAGCTTGACTGTGCGCTTAACATCCATGGCGGTACGGCTGGCAGGCACCTCAATCCGCGCTTTGCCAGAGAGGTAATGGCCAGTGAGGGATTTGTCTGATCCTGCAATAGCCGCCGGCTTGCCCTCGGCCACCACCTGCCCGCCATGCACACCCGCCCCCGGCCCCATATCAATCACATGATCAGCCGCATTAATCGCCTCCTCATCATGTTCAACCACGATCACGGTGTTACCAAGATCACGCAAATGCCGCAAGGTGGCCAGCAGCCTGTCATTATCACGCTGGTGCAGACCGATGGACGGCTCATCCAGCACATACATGACACCGACCAGGCCCGCCCCGATCTGACTGGCCAGACGGATGCGTTGGGCTTCACCGCCGGAGAGTGTCTCAGCGCTTCGATCCAGGGTCAGGTAATCCAGGCCGACATTCATCAAAAACTGTAACCTGTCGCTCACTTCTTTCAGAATTCGGGTGGCGATTTCTCCCTTGCGTCCGGCCAGCCGCAAATCCTGAAAAAATTCCTGCGCTGCCTGCACCGGCATGGCCGTGATCTCAGGCAGGGAAAGCTGCTGGATAAACACATGACAGGCCGAGCGGCGCAGACGGCTGCCGCCACAATCCGGGCAGGGCTTGTTGTTCTGATAACGTGCCAGCTCCTCCCGCACGATGCCAGAATCGGCCTCCCGGTAACGGCGCTGCATATTCGGTATCACGCCTTCAAACGGACGTGTACGCCTCTCTGCCCGCTTCCCGTCATACACATACTCAAACGCAATTTGCTCATCCCCACTGCCGTAGAGAATCATCTGCTGCATGGCTTTTTTCAGCTTGGCAAAAGGCGTATCGATATCAAACTGGTAATGCCGGGCCAAGGATTTAATCAGTTGAAAATGATACGCATTGCGCCGTTCCCAACCCCGAATCGCCCCGCCCGGCAGACTAAGATCGGGGTTCTGCACCACCCGATCCACATCAAAAAACTGGATCACCCCCAGGCCATCGCAACGGCGGCATGCCCCCACGGGATTATTAAATGAGAACAGGCGCGGCTCCAGCTCACTCAGGCTGTAACCACACACAGCGCAGGCATAGCGGGCCGAGAAGACCGTATCCTCAATCGTTGCATCATCCATGGCCGCAACGATCACCAGGCCATCGGACAGACGGGCCGTGGTCTCCAGAGATTCTGCCAGCCGTAACCCCAGATCCGGCCGCACCTTAAAACGGTCGACAACGGCTTCGATGGTGTGATTGCGGCGTAAATCCAGCGACGGTGCAGAATCCAGCCCCACTACCTTGCCATCAATTCTGGCACGCACAAAACCCTCCGCCCTGAGTTTGTCCAGCGCCTGCACATGCTCGCCCTTGCGCCGCTTGACGATGGGCGCCAGCAGCATCAGACGCTCGCCTGCCGGGCGCTGCAAGATCAGATCGACCATCTGGCTGATCGTCTGTGCCTCCAGCACTGTGCCGTGATCCGGGCAATGTGGCTCCCCCACACGGGCATAGAGCAAGCGCAGGTAGTCATAAATCTCGGTGATGGTGCCGACTGTTGAGCGCGGGTTATGCGAGGTGGATTTCTGCTCGATGGAGATGGCCGGAGACAGGCCCTCAATGTGATCCACATCCGGTTTTTCCATCATCGATAAAAATTGGCGGGCGTAGGCGGACAGGGATTCCACATAACGCCGCTGCCCATCGGCATAGATCGTATCAAAAGCCAAGGAAGACTTGCCCGAACCGGACAGCCCGGTGATCACAATCAGCTTGTCCCTCGGCATATCAAGATTAATGTTCTGAAGATTGTGTGTCCGGGCACCTCTGATATGAATCGTATCCATGATGAGAAATTTCAGCCCCTGGTATTAGCCTAATAAAAATTAAACTGCTAATATTAGCAGATAGCGGCAAAAATATGTCAACCGGCTTGAACAAAGAACATAACAACAAAGAGAACAGCGATGGCAAGAGGGGTTAATAAAGTCATACTCATCGGAAACCTGGGGAACGACCCGGATGTGCGTTACACGGCGGGCGGGTCGGCGGTGGTCAATATCAGCATCGCCACCTCAGAATCATGGCGCGATAAAGAAACGGGGGAGAGGCAGGAGCGCACCGAATGGCACCGGGTGGTGTTCTTTGGTCGGCTGGCCGAGATCGTCTCAGAGTACCTGCGTAAAGGCGCGAAAATCTATATAGAAGGTCGCCTGCAAACCCGCAAATGGCAGGATAAGGACGGCAGCGACCGCTGGACAACGGAGATTGTGGCAAATGAGATGCAGATGCTGGACAGCCGTGGTGGTCATGCAGATGCCGCACCGCCCGCACACAGATCAACCCAGGGAGCATCACCGGGCGAGGCGCCAGCAAAGCAGGCAACGGACTCTGAGTTTGTCGATGATGATATTCCGTTCTAGTACAAGCGGCTAGGCGCATAGCGGTCGCAGCAGATGGGGCAGGCAGCAACCGGGGGCATATTCAAGGCCAACCGCTGGTATGACCATCACAACCCACGTTAATCTGCTCAAAAACAGACGGACGAAGATCATCGCTACGGTCGGCCCGGCTTCGGCCCGGATGATCGATCAGTTGATTGATGCCGGGGTCAACGTATTCCGGCTGAACATGTCGCACGGTGAGCATAAATTTCACCACACCATCTACCATGCCATACGGCAACAGTCGCTTGCACAACGCAGGACGGTAGCCGTGCTGGCCGATCTGTGCGGACCGAAAATTCGTACCGGCAGATTTCAGGGAGGGGCGACGACACTGGCAGATGGTGCTGAGGTCATCGTCACCACCAGGGAAGTGCTGGGAAGGGTCGGAAGGGTCGGGCTGATACCCTCACAATATGACCGGCTGGCCGCTGATCTCAAGCCCGATGATCGTATTCTGCTGGATGACGGGGCGATTGAGCTAAAAGTCAAGCGCATTGCAGGTGAGGATATTCACTGCATTGTCGTACATGGCGGGGTGCTGCAAGATCACAAGGGCATGAATCTGCCCGGTGTCTCGGTCTCAGCACCTGCATTGACCGACAAGGATCGGGCAGATGCCGTCTTCGCCATGCAGTTGGGGGTTGACTTTTTAGCCCTGTCTTTTGTGAGGACAGCCGATGATATTAAGCAGTTGCAAGCACTGATTAAAGACCATGATGCCGCCTGCAAGGTGGTCGCGAAAATTGAAAAACCGGAGGCGCTGCACAATGCCGAATCCATTATCAACGCCGCCGATGCCATCATGGTTGCCCGCGGCGATTTGGGCGTTGAGTTGCCAGCCGAACAGGTGCCGGTTGCACAACGGGAGCTGATTGAACTGGCAAGAGCGCATTTCAAACCGGTCATCGTTGCCACCCAGATGCTCGAGTCCATGATTGAAAATGCCCGCCCTACCCGTGCCGAGGTCACGGATATCGCCTATGCCGTTACACTCAACACCGATGCCGTGATGCTCTCTGCCGAGACGGCGGCGGGCGATTTCCCGGTAGAGGCCGTGACGATGATGGATCGCATTGCCAGGCAAACAGAAGCCCACTTGTGGCAAAGCGGCCGTTACGGTGCGGCCATGCAGGCAGCGAAAGACAGCCCGCCCATCTGGTCGGTGATAGCCAATGCCACTGCGGTGATGTCACGTGAACTCATGGCACATGCCGTGGTGGTCATCTCGCAGACCGGCATGTCCGCCATGACGATGAGCGCCGCGCGCCCTGCCGCGCCCATCGTGGCACTGACGGCCAGCCCACAGGTATATCAAGGCATGGCGTTAATGTGGGGCATTATCCCCGTCTTGATCGAACAGGATGAGTCGCATGATCTCCTGACACTGGCCAAGACCAAAGCCAGTGAGCTGGGGCTGGCAGAGACGGGCGATTATATCCTGCTGGTTCAGGGTTTTAACAAAGAGGCCGCTAACAATACACCAACCATAACCGCCATCATGATCTGATCAGCGGCTCACAGCAGCCTGCCCGCCCGATAGACCGGCAGGCTATCGTCAGCCGCCGCCTGATAGGCCAGGCTGAAATCATCCAGGCCGCTTATCGCCCCTCTGCTGTCTTTATCTGCACTGATCTGAAAGGCATCAAAACCACAGCGCTGCATGTAGAACAACTGATCCCGCAGCACCTCCCCGACCGCCCTGAGTTCGCCTTTGTAATGATACCTCTCACGCAACATACGCGCCTGTGAATAGACCCGGCCATCCTTGAACTGGGGAAAATTCAGGGCAATCATCGGAAAATCAGCCAGCAACGGGGCTAACAGTGCCACCTCATCGTCAGGATTGAGATAGACGGCCACCTTGCCCGGATGTTCTTCCAGGACGGCCGGTTGCTCCCGCCACCAGGCGAAAGGCACGATAATATCGGTTGCTGGCAGCCGCTGATCATGCCCATCACCCGCAATCAGTTGCCACTGATCCTCCATCACCTGCCTGTGCTTAATGACCTTCAACGTATCGCCGCCTCCCTCGCCGTGCCAGCCCCCGCTGCATAGACCCTCGCCTTGAAAGGCGCCATGCCGATACGCTGATAAGTCGCCAGGAATGGCTCTTCAGCCTCCCGTTGCTCAACATACACCTGCAATATATCCGCTATGGTCTCGGCTACCTTTTCCCTGGCGATGGCAGGGCCAAGCCGCTCGCCGAGGCTGGCCTGCTGATTTGCCGAACCGCCCAGGGTCAGTTGATAAAACTCCTCGCCTTTTTTATTCACGCCCAGAATGCCGATATGCCCGACATGATGATGCCCACAGGCATTCATGCAGCCCGACATTTTGATCTGTATCTCGCCGATGTCGTGCAGATAATCCAGATCATCAAAGCGCTGGTTGATCTGCTTGGCGATGGGGATAGAGCCGGCATTCGCCAGGCTGCAATAATCGAGGCCCGGGCAGCAGATCATATCCGTCAGCAGGCCGATATTCGCAGTCGCCAGGCCCTGCTGTTTAAGCACCTGCCAAAGCGGGTAGAGATCCGCCTGCCTGACATGGGCGAGAAGCAGATTTTGATCGTGCGTCACCCTGATCTCGCCCAGGCTGTATTGTTCCGCCAGATCAGCAATCATACGCATCTGCTCGCTGGTGGCATCCCCCGGGGCGATGGCCGGATGCTTGAGCGAGAGATAGACGGCACGGTAGCCCGACACCTTGTGTGGCTTGACGTTGCGCTGATACCAGTTGCTGAAGTCCTTCGATTCGGCGATGGCCTGATCACAGGTACGATCGGCAGCGGCATCGGCGGCATAATCGGGCATCGTGAAGTGTGATCTCATCCGCTCGATGGCGGCTGGTTCCAGCCGAAGTGCCGAGTCCCTGATGCACTGCCACTCCGCCTCCACCTGTTCAGCAAATCGCTCCGCCCCCATTGCATTCAGCAGAATTTTAAGCCGTGCCTTGTAGATATTATCGCGCCGCCCGAAGCGGTTATAGATGCGTAAAATCGCCTCCAGATAAGATAACAGATGCTGTTTCTCCAAAAACGGACGGATACAGGTGCCGATATAAGGCGTCCTGCCCAGGCCACCGCCGACAATCACCTTAAAACCGACAGCACCGCCATCATCCCGCACCAGATACAAACCAATGTCATGCACCTGCACCGCTGCACGATCATTTTCGGCCCCCGAGACGGCGATCTTGAATTTCCGCGGCAGGTAGGAGAACTCAGGATGCAAGGTTGACCACTGGCGGATGATCTCGCAATAGGGCCGGGGATCTTCAATCTCATCCGCCGCAATTCCGGCAAAGTGATCGGAGGTCACGTTGCGGATGCAGTTACCGCTGGTCTGGATGGCGTGCATCTGCACTGTTGCCAGATCAGCGAGCAGGTCGGGAACAGACTCCAGCCTGGGCCAGTTGTACTGAATATTCTGCCGGGTGCTGAAATGGGCATAACCCTTGTCGTATTTGTCCGCCACCTCGGCCAGCATGCGTAACTGCCCGGCTGAGAGCAACCCGTAAGGAATCGCCACCCGCAACATGGGCGCATGGCGCTGAAGATACAGCCCGTTCATCAGGCGTAACGGGCGGAACTCATCCTCGCTCAATTCGCCCGCCAGAAATCGCCGGGTCTGATCACGAAACTGCGCTACGCGCTCATCGACAATCTGTTGATCGTACTCATCATAGCGATACATTGTGTCACTTCCCGCATGATTTGTTGGGAAGCAGGACTGTAGCAATAAATTTTTATGATTAAAAATGCTAAATCGTGCTATTTATATAAATAAAAAGAATAAATAAACTCAGGCCAGGTGTGGCCGGGCGAGGTAGGTACAGGTCTGCATCTCCATCAGGCGGCTGTAGGTACGTTTGAACTCCTCGGCAAGCCGGCGGCCTTGATACAGCGCGGCCGCACTCACCTCGGCGGCAATGATCAGCGTAACGTTGCGATCATAGAACTCATCGACCAGGCTGATAAACCGCCGTGCCAGATCATTGGTCTCATCATCCATGGCCATCACACCGCTGATCAAGACTGTCTGGAACTGCCTGGCGATGCCAATGTAATCGGCCGGCCCTCTCGGTCCATCACAGATCGCCTTGAAATCAAACCATACCACGCCATCACAAAAGCGCAGGTTACGAATCTTGCGGTTTTCGATCTCGATCGTGGAGTTAATCCGACCGGTATCGGGGGCAATGGTCAAATAAGCGTGTTCCAGGGCGGCATTCGCTTCGGCACTTAACGGGTAATGATAGGTCTTTGCCTGATCAAGGTAGCGCAGGCGATAATCTGTGGTGACCGCAATTTCGATCACCTCGGTGTGCTGTTTGATGAGCGCTATGGCGGGCAGGAAGCGTACCCGTTGCAAGCCATCCCAATAGAGCCTGTCCGGTGCCACATTTGAGGTGGCCACCAGGGTCACGCCGTTGGCGAACAGGGCAGAGAACAGCCCGCCCAGTAGCATGGCATCGGTGATGTCGGCCACATAAAACTCATCAAAACAAATGACTTTTGCCTGCTGTGCCAGCCGGGCGGCGATTAATCGCAGCGGATGTTGCTGGTTTTTGTGTTGTTGCAATTCATGGTGAACTCGCTGCATGAAACGATGGAAATGTATACGCAGCTTGTCCTCAAAAGGCAGGCAATCGAAAAACAGATCCACCATATAGGTCTTGCCCCGCCCCACCCCACCCCATAAATACATGCCTTTAACTGCGGGCTCTGCCACACCCGGCAACAAGTTCCTGAGACGATTCAACCAGCCGGCATCGTATGCACGGTCTGCCAGCCGGGCATGCAATACCTGCAAGCGCTCCAGTATCTTAATTTGCAGCGGGTCAGAACGTATCTTGCCTGCCTGTATGTCTTGCTGATAACGTTGCATTGGTGTCATCATTGAACCTTAACAAATAATTCCCGATTGCAGGCATGATATTACGATGGTTATTATCGCTTCACTCGGTGTGATTCTCGTTCTGTTGTTCGGGCCGCAACTGTGGGTTAAGTATGTCTTCAGGAAATACAATACCGACTTACCCCAGCTGCCGGGCAACGGCGGCGAGCTGGCTGAACATCTGCTGGACAGATTAGGATATGAGGATATCAGCACCGAGATCACCGAAGCGGGTGATCATTATGACCCGCAGAAGAAGTCGGTCTGCTTATCACCTGCAAGCTATCAGGGGCGCTCACTGACCGCCATCGTCATAGCCGCCCATGAAGTGGGACATGCCATCCAGCACAAATCGGCCTACAAGCCGATGGTCATACGTGAGCATCTGGCCAGATTCGCCGGCATGGCCGAGAAGATCGCCGGCCTGGTGCTGGTGAGTTTTCCGTTTGCCGCCATCATCACAAGACAACCCCTGGTGGGCGGGCTGATGTTCGCCCTGGGGCTGGGGATTCTCCTGTTACCCGTGTTGTTTCATTTTGTGACCCTGCCGGTTGAGTTTGACGCCAGCTTCAACCGCGCCCTGCCTATCCTGATTCAGGGTAACTACCTGCCTGCCAGCGCCGAGCCGGTGGTACGACAGATATTGACAGCCGCCGCATTGACCTATCTGTCTGCCTCATTATTCAGCCTGTTAAACTTCTATCGCTGGCTGATCTTTCTCAGGCGCTAAAACAGCGAGCGCTGCTGACCGGGCAGGCAGGGCGGTGTGAATAAATCGGTGCTAAGCAGTGCAGGTGCTGCCATATAGCCGCATTTTCGCTTAGCGAGCATAAACCGCTGCTGAATCAGGTGGGCAATATGCCCCTCGCCGGTATGCCGGCTGTGAAAACGTGGATCATTCTCCCTGCCGTTACGTATATCGCGCAAAATCGTGAAGATGCGTTTCAGCTTGTCCGGGGCATGTGCCTGCAACCACTCCCGAAACAGCTGTTTTACCTCATGCGGCAGGCGCAACATGATGTAATCGGCGGTTTGTGCGCCGGCGGCCCTCGCCTGCCTGAGTACCTGTTCCATTTCCGCATCATTGATAAACGGAATGACCGGGGCAAACAGCACACCCACAGGCACACCGGCCGCATGCAGATTGGCAATGGTCTGCAAGCGCCGCTTCGGGGCTGTCGCCCTCGGCTCCAGGCGTCTGGTCAAGTCATGATCCAGGCTGGTGACAGAGACAAACACATGCAGCAGATTCATCTCGGCCATCGGCTTGAGCAGATCAAGATCCCGCTCAATCAGCCAGGACTTGGTCACGATCGTCAGCGGATGCCGGCAGGCGAGCAATACCGCAATTATCTCCCTCGTCACCCGATATTGCCGTTCAATCGGCTGATAAGGATCCGTGTTGGCGCCCATGGCAATCACCGAACAACGATAGCTTCTCTTCGCCAGGGCCTCCTTCAGTAGCTCAGCGGCATTGTGTTTGACAAACAGCCTGGATTCAAAATCAATCCCGGGCGATAAGTCCATATAGGCATGTGCCGGACGGGCATAACAATACACACAACCATGCTCACAGCCCCGGTAGGGATTGATGGATTTATCAAAGGGAATATCCGGCGATGTGTTGCTGCTGATGATCGTCTTGGGATACTCAGGGGTGACGGTCGTCCTGACCGCCGTTGCCTCAGCATCAGCCGGATACCAGCCATCGTCAAACGCTTCACGCTGATGCGCCAGATACCTTGGCTTTGGCCTCGTATACGTGCCTCTGCCCTTCAGCTTTTTCTTATCTGGCTGCATTTATCGTTCGCCCGTGGCCTCGTTACATCGATCAGCACGGCGGTATTGTTGCATACGCCTGTTGCAGATCATGTATCATCATGGGAAGTGCATCATGTCCCAGCGCACAAAGATAACACAGAACTAACGACCACAAGACAACCATGCTGCCCCCCGTTCTAACCGACATCATCCTGCTGCTCTTGTTAGCGATCAGCATCGCCTTGCTTCTCCGGGGCTTTAGCCAGCGTGAGAATACCGAGTTCAGCACGCATCTGAATCTGCGTTTTGATGAGTACGGAAGAAAAATCCATGCCCTGGATGAGCAACTAGGCAAGCATCAGCTTGCCCAGCTTGATGCCACCAGCCACTTGCGTGAGCAACTTGGCCTTAGCCTGGCCGAGCACAATACCCGGTTTGAACAACGGCAAAACGACGCCGTCACCCAATTATCCACCCTGTTGCAAACCGGCATGACCCATACCCAGAAACAGGTGGGGGACTATCTTGCCAGAAACAGCGAGGAGTTGGGCAGACGGGTTGATGAGTTGACCAAAAAGACAGACGCCCGGCTGGCAGAGATCAGCACCCAGGTGGATAGGCGTTTAACCGCCGGCTTTGAGAAAACCAGCGCCACGTTTACAGATATCCTCAAACGGCTGGTGCTGATAGACGAGGCACAAAAGAAGATCACTGAACTCTCCAGCAATGTCGTCAGCTTGCAGGAATTACTGGCAGACAAGCGCTCACGGGGCGCCTTCGGTGAGGTGCAACTCAGCGCCCTGGTGCGTAATTTCATGCCCGAGAGCAGCTATCAACTGCAATATACCCTGCCCAACAACAAAATAGCCGATTGCGTTTTGTTCCTGCCTGCCCCGGTCGGCAAGATCGTCATTGATGCGAAATTCCCGCTGGAATCCTATAGCCGCATGATGGACACCGACCTGCCGGAGGCGGACAGGAAGGCAGCGGCGAGGCAGTTCAAACAGGATATTCGCAAACACGTAAACGACATTGCCGAGAAATACATCATCCCCGGCACAACAGCCGATGGGGCGGTCATGTTCCTCCCGGCCGAGGCGGTATTTGCCGAGATCCATGCCCATCATCAGGACCTGGTGGACAAGGCACATGCCGCCAGGGTGTGCATGGCCTCGCCCAGCACGCTGTGGGCTATCCTGAACACCGCCCGCTCGGTACTGAAAGATGCCGCCACCCGTGAACAAATCCATCTCATCCAGGAGCACCTGCGCTATTTATCGGCGGATTTTGGCCGCTTTGAAAAGCGCATGGATGATCTCGCCAGACATATCCGCCAGGCAAATGACGATGTAGAGAAGGTCAGCACCTCGGCACGCAAGATCAGCAGCCGTTTCAGTCAGATAGAGCAGGTTGATCTGGAACAGGACGCACTCAAGGCGGCGGATGGGGATGGCAGGGAGAGAATCATCTGATATAAGTCAGGCTTGTAAATATCTTTTATCTCAATGTGTTAAGATACATTCTGAAAATATATCTTAAAACTTTAGCTGACTGAACACGATCTTAAATGAATCCGCTGAAGGCGATCATCTTCGATATGGACGGCACCCTGGCAGAGACGGAAGAGATACACAGACAAGCCTTCAACATCGCCTTTGCCGAATTTGACCTGCCACTGAACTGGAGCATCCCCCAGTACCGGCGGTTGCTCTCTATATGCGGCGGCAAGGAGCGCATACGCCTTTGCCTGAAGGCCGAGGGCAGCAGCATCCCTTATCAGCATGTGCAGCTATACGAATTTGCCGAGCGGATTCATGCCCGAAAATCTGCCATCTATCGGGAAAAACTGCGGCGAGGTGAGGTGCAACTTCGCCCCGGCATAAAACGGCTGCTACAGGAGGCCAGCACGGCGGGGGTAAAACTGGCCATCGCCACCGCCTCGTCCAGCGAAAACGTGGCTACCCTGCTGGAAACAACAATGGGGAAGGCGGCTGATCGGCTGTTCGCCACCATCGCCAGCAGCGACATCATTGAAGATAAAAAACCCTCACCGGTGGTGTATCAGTTCTGTCTGGCCAAGCTCGGCCTTGAAGCCGCCGACTGCATTGCGATTGAAGATACGGGCAACGGTAACCTGGCCGCACGGCGGGCGGGTTTGAAGACCATCATCACCACACACAATCTAACCATTGACAACGACTTCAGCGGCGCCAGCCTGGTGGTAAATCACCTGGGCGAGCCCGGGCTGCCATTTACCGTCAGCAGCGGCGATGCGCTGGCCGCCCGCTACGTTGACCTTGCGCTGTTATGCCGACTGTTGATGAACGAGACACCGGCAAGCCACAGCAGCCACCTGAACTGACCATGGGTAAGCCGGATAAAACCCCGCCTGGTAAGGAATCGCTGGCGCATCCCGCACGTAATCATCATCAACAACGATCACCATGACACTCACTGAGCTTCGCTACATCGTTGCCGTCTCACAGCAGATGCACTTTGGCAAGGCGGCGGCCGCCTGTTTTGTCAGCCAGCCGACGTTAAGCGTGGCGGTGAAAAAACTGGAGGCGGAATTAGGCGTACCAATTTTTGAACGGCATCAGCATGAAATCACCATCACCCCCACCGGCAAACGCATCATAGCCCAGGCCGTTAATGTGCTGGAACAGGCGAATGCCGTCAAACTGATTGCCGAGGAGGGTAAAGATCCACTGCGAGGTCACCTCAAGCTGGGCGTGATTTATACCATCGGCCCGTTTCTTCTGCCCCAGCTTATCAGCCAGCTGACCGCCCGGGCGCCGGATTTAAATCTCATCATCGATGAGGACTTCACGGCTAATCTGGCCGAGAAACTGCGCCAGGGCGAGCTGGACATGGTGATTTTATCAGAGCCGTTCAGCCTGCCCGGCATCAACACCCGGCTGCTGTACCGGGAGTCTTTTACTGTGGTGCTGCCGCTGGCACACCCGTTAGCAAAAAAGCGCCGGATCAAGGCAGATGATCTGCTTGACGACACCTTGCTTTTGCTGAAAAGCGGCAACTGTTTTCGTGATCAGGTCATGGCCGCCTGCCCGGCCTGCAAGAGCGATGCGTTTTCCAAAACCAGCATCCAGAAAACCCTGGAAGGCAGCTCGATTGAGACGATACGACAAATGGTGGCTGCCGGTTCCGGGGTGACTGTCATCCCCTCCACGGCGGTCAGCAAGTACGATGGATTTGCTCATCTTGTTGCCTACCGACCGTTCGCCAGACCAGAACCCCGGCGGGATATTGTGCTGGCCTGTCGCAACTCCTACCCCAGGGAGAAACTGGTGGGGCTTATCGCCGAGGTGATCACGCAGTGTGAGCTGCCCGGCGTTACACACGCAAAGCGCTTACTTTAATACCAAAAATGCCGCCAGATTACCGCGCAACACCCGTAGCAGCAGGGCGCCCTGCGGGTTATCAACCGCCGTTAAAAAATCGCGCAAGTCACGCACATCGCGACGATTCACAGCAGTAATCACATCCCCCGGACGCAAGCCGGCATCCCAGGCTGCCGTGTCCGGCTGCATATCGACAATCACCACGCCCCTCACCTCGCCGTAGAGCCGGTGTGTACGATCAATCTCACTCAAGGTGACGCCCTTCAGCCGGGGATTGACGGCCTGCCCGATGGCTTCGGGGGGGGGGTTGGCAGCTGCGGCTGAATTGGCGGCAACGTAGGCTGTCAGCTTCAGCTTGCCGCCACCTCTGAGGAGATCGAATTCAACGGCATCATTGACTTGCAGCAGGCCAATATGATTACGCACATCGCTGGCCTGTTTAACCGGCTTGCGGTTGATGGCGATGATGATATCGCCGGCCTGTAGGCCCGCTTGCCCGGCAGGTGAGTCCGGCAAGATACTGTTTATCACCGCGCCCGATTTCTGTGTGATACCAAAGGCTTCCGCCAGGTCGGGATTCAAATCCTGCACCCGGATGCCAACAAAACCGCGCTCGACTGTGCCTTTGTTCAGCAGTTGATCGGTGATCTGTAACGCCAGGTTGATGGGGATAGCAAAACCGATACCGATATTGCCACCGGTTCTGGAGAAAATCGCGGTATTGATGCCCACCAGCTCGCCCCTCAAATTCACCAGCGCCCCGCCGGAGTTGCCTGGATTGATGGAGGCATCGGTCTGAATAAAATCCTCATAACCTTCTATGCCAAGACCGCTGCGACTGAGCGCACTGACGATACCGGATGTCACCGTCTGCCCCAGGCCAAACGGATTGCCGATGGCAACCACAAAATCACCGACACGCAGCTTGTCCGAATCACTGCTCGGCAGCGCCACCAGATTATCAGCCGCTATCTTGATCAAGGCAACGTCCGTCTCCGGGTCTGTGCCGATCTTCTCGGCCTGGAACTGTCTGCCATCTCGCAGGGTGACCGTGATCTCGATGGCGTTTTTGACCACATGGTTATTGGTCAGCACCAGACCACGCGCCGCATCCACAATGACTCCCGACCCCAGGCTTTGGGTCTTGCGCTGAAGCGGCTGATCGGGCATGTTAAAAAAACGACGGAAGAAGGGATCATTAAACAGCGGATTTTGTTTCAGCTGGATACGGCCTTCGGTGGCGATATTAACCACAGCCGGGGTTATGCGTTCCAGCATCGGCGCCAGGCTGGGCAGGGCCTTATCATCCACCGCCTGTGGCAGGGCGGCGGCAGCACCAGAGGCTGCAAACAGCATGGCCAGAGAGGCAAAGATACGGGGCAATTTACACAGCATGTCTATCTGCATTGAAATCTACCGGGTCAGCGCATGGTGCGATGTTGAAGTTCAGGCACCGATGGCAGGCTAGTATGCCAGATAAAAAAGGCGGGTAGGATACCCGCCTTGATGTAGGCAACGCCTAGCCTTTGACAGTGATTTTTCGAGGCTGAAGTTTTTCCTGCTTGGGGATGACGATCTGCAACACCCCGTCCCGGCTCTCTGCCTCGATGTTCTCTGCATCGGTGCTGTCAGGTAAGCTGAAGTAGCGCCGGAATTCACCCTGCGAGCGCTCCAGCCGCTTGTAGCCTCGATGTTGCTGCTCGTTACTGTGGCGGCGCTCTCCCTTCAGCGTCAACACACCGCCATCCATCGTCACCTCAATGTCCTTGACATCCACGCCCGGCAGATCAGCATAGATCACATAACGGCTGTCTTCCTCTTTGATGTCCACGGCTGGCCGCCATTGACTGGCCGTATCTGCCATGTCCTTGCCAGCATCATTGAAGAACTGATACATCAGGCTCTGCGGGGAGAGAGCCCCATCAAACCTGTCAAACAGGCTGAACGGTTCATATCTGACTAATGACATTTTCATTACCTCCTGAACTGTGATTGACTTGATTTCCTATATTGGGATGGGCAGATGGATTTCAAGAGTGCAGCACCTGAATGGCTGGCGATTGCACAGACACAGTTAAGATGCGGCTTCAAACATAATACGCACTGCGGGTCATCAGCCGGGCACACAAAGTCATCGCCCGCTTGATGATGGTCGGCAGTTCTTCGCCGCCGGCATGGGCGGCTGTGGCCGCATGATGGGCTTCGTCCTGTTTGATTTGTTCCAGGATAGCGCGGCTCTTAACGTCATGTGCTGGCAGCAGCGCCAGGTGTTCATCGAGATGAGCTTCAACCTGCCGCTCGGTCTCCACAACAAACCCCAGGCTCCATTTATCCCCACACAAGCCGACCAGGGCGCCCAAGGCAAACGAACCCCCATACCAGGCCGGATTAAGATAGCTGGTATGGCTGTTCAAGCTGTGGAGGCGCTCAGCACACCAGGCCAGATGATCGCCCTCCTCCCGTGCCGATTGCAGCAGGCTATCCCTTATGGCTGGCTGGCGCGCAACACTGGCCTGACCGTGATAAAGCCCCTGGGCAGCCACCTCGCCTGCATGGTTGATACGCATCAGCCCGGCGATGTGTTGTCGCTCCCCGGCTGTCAATGGTTTTTCATTTGCCGTTGCACTTTCCGCTGTACTTGCCTCGGAAGATGGGGCGGACGGTGTCGGCCTGCCGCTGACCTCTCGTGCCGGTACCAGCCGGCCCAGGAGACGGTCAACCCGCAGGATAAGCTGATCTGTCAGGTCGTAGGCTCGCTTGTGCATCATCACTGGATTGTTCATAAAAGCCACGGCCAAGTCCAGTGTTATTGACAGCCACCTGCGCTCGCCGTAGTATGCCTTCCTTTTTGGCAGTGATACACAGGACGGGCGATGACAACCTATACGGCAACCCCCAAAGACATCACACGGGATTGGTATATTATTGATGCCAGCGGAAAGATACTTGGCCGGCTGGCAACCGAGATAGCCCGCCGCCTGCGGGGTAAACACAAGCCCGAATATACCCCGCACATGGACACCGGAGACTATATCATTGTCATCAACGCCAGAGAGGTCGCCGTCTCCGGCAACAAGGCCACCGGCAAGCTGTATTATCGCCACTCCGGCTATCCGGGCGGCTTGAAGACCATCAGCTTTGAGAAACTGCGGCAGAGAAAACCGGAACGGCTGATCGAGGCCGCCGTCAAGGGCATGTTGCCCAGGGGGCCGCTTGGCCGGGACATGTTCCGCAAGCTGAAAGTATACGCTGATGCCAACCACCGACACGCTGCCCAGCAGCCCCAACCCTTAGATATATAAGCATGGGAGATATCAACATGGCTGAACCGACCTATTACAGCACCGGGCGCAGAAAAAATGCCAGCGCCCGGGTCTTCCTGAAACAGGGCAGCGGCAGTATTACCATCAACAACCGCCCGCTGGAGCACTACTTTGGCCGTGAGACAGGCCGTATGGTGGTGCGGCAACCGCTGGAGACAGTCGAGATGGCACATGATTTCGACCTCAACATCACCGTCAGCGGCGGCGGTATCTCCGGCCAGGCCGGCGCCATACGTCATGGCATCAGTCGTGCGCTGATTAAATACGATGAGGCATTACGCAAACCGTTGCGTCTGGCGGGCTTTGTCACCCGTGATGCCAGGGCGGTAGAGCGAAAAAAAGTCGGGCTGCACAAGGCCAGAAAGCGACCGCAATACAGCAAGCGCTGATTCTTAAATCTCGGCAAATCCTTATCTCGGCAGGCAGCATCATCAGCACACGGCCCGTGTCAACCCGGCGGCAGATCGCTGCCCGTGCAGGATAAATGGGGGCTCGTCTAATGGTAGGACAGCAGACTCTGACTCTGTACGTGGGGGTTCGACTCCCTCGCCCCCAGCCATATAAATCCCAAGGCTAAACCCCCCAAGCCGGTTGACGTGCCCCGGTTGACATGCCGAACAGAGACAGAAAAACAGACGGCTATAAATGCTCAAGAATGTTCTCAGCCGAGCTCACCTTGAACGCCATCGGCGCTTCAATGTGTAACTGACTGATCGTGCCATCTTCTACCACCATGGCAAAGCGCTGGCAGCGTGTGCCCATACCAAAACCGCTGGCATCAAGCGCCAGACCCAAGGCCTGAGTATACTCAGCATTGCCATCCGCCAGCATCAAGATGGCATCCCCCACATGGGCATGGCTGCCCCAGGCATCCATAACAAACGCATCGTTTACGGCCATACAGGCGATGGTATCAACCCCCCTGGCCTTGATCTCGGCGGCTTTTTCAACAAAGCCGGGCAAATGCTCCTGGGAACATGTTGGCGTGAAGGCGCCCGGCACGGCAAATAACACCACCTTCTTGCCGCCAAATAACTCCTCGGTGCTGAGCGAGCCGGGGCCATCGGCATTCATCACGGTAAACCGCCCCTCAGGGGCCTTCTCTCCTGCTTGTACTGTCACGGTAACACCTCCACGTTAAGGATCATGATTTTGCGGGCGGGCATTATAGCCGAACCAGCGCAAAAGTTGTGATGTTTCTCCTCCCCGGCTGGTCGGCAGGCTGGCACACATGAGATACACTAATATACACAAATCGCCTACCATGAATGATTGCCAACCTTTGGATGCTGAGTTGATGAGAAGACTGCGAAAAATCATCTATTACCTGAAAAAATCACATAACCCTGTGCTGAAAAGCCTTTTGCATCTGATCCTGGCGCTCTACCGACTGGTTGACCTCCTGTTCTTGAAAAAAGCGACTAAGCTGGATCGAACAGCCGAGAATATCGTATCGAAAGACAGAAAATTCTGTTGCGTTGTCGTGCCCAAATGCGCCTCCCGCACACTGCTCTATAATATTAGGGATGCAGCTAAGGACAAGGGTTTCTCTTATACGATTGGGAGAGCCAAAATCGCCCGCCTTATCAACAGGCACGCAGGCTATTTCCATTTCACTTTTGTGCGAAGCCCCTGGGCGCGGGCCTATTCCTGCTACAAGCAAAAGATCCTTAGGCATGATCCGATCAGTGATGCGCTGTATTTCACGGGCCGCAGCGGGCTGCACGGTAAGATGAGCTTCCGGGATTTCGTGGTTTGGCTAGGCAGCAGCGAAGGCCGGGACGATTGCGCCAACCGGCACTGGGCCTCTCAGCATCTTGTCCTCGGCATGGACCTGGGCATGAAATATGACTTCATCGGCAGGCTGGAGACCATGGATCGCGATTTGGAAATGGTGACCAACCACCTGGGCATTGGCATGGACTATTTTACCAGGATTCGGAACAGATCATCCCGGCAGGACGAATACCTTGAGCATTACGATGAGGAACTGATTGCCATCATCGCACGCCGATACGCCAGGGATATTGAGATATTCGGCTATCAGGCCCCGCAGCTGCCAGCGGCTAATCCACCGACACAGGCCGAACCCTAAGATAACAGCCGGCCACCAGTCCAGCTATGGACATTAATCGCAAAGCTATTTATTCTTTAGTTACGTTCACTTATGTGCTAGTTCTAAAAACTACTATACAGTTATACAATACATGTTCTCAACACTGGATGGGGTGATGCCGTGAGTTTTACGAAAAAAATGATCCTGATTGTTGTGACCCCGATGCTGTTTATCATGCTAATTATCATCAGCGATCAACTCATCATACGGAATATCCAGATGACGCTTGTAGAGATCGAAGATGAGTTGCCCATCAGCCAATCTATCAGCACCATTCAGGCAAAACACATTGAACAATTAGTCTGGCTGGAGCGCTCCCTGCTCGCCATTGAGGTAGAGGACACGGAAGTCGTGGCACAGGCAAATAAAACGTTCGACCGGCTTGGCATCCAGGTAAAACAGCTTTTGGGCAGTATTATCGATAGCCTGAATGTGCGTATAGAGAAAGATGAGTTGAGTGATATGGAAGAATTGCTGACAACGACTGAGAACATACAACGCCGTTACGATCGTTTTTACGATCGAGGGAGAACGCTGCTTGAGGAGATTGACACAGGCAACATCATCGAGGCAGAAATCCTGCTGCAAAGCATGGGAGAGGAGGCTGACAAATTAAATACAACGCTGGAGAACACCAACAATCTGCTGTCCACCAAAATGCTGACCACCACCCATGCGGCCAGCGAATATGCCCAAAGGGCCGTCATCTTCTCCTCTTTTATGGCCGTATTCGTGATGTTGACCTCATTTATTCTGGTATTTTTGATTGTCCGCAACGTCATGCAACAACTGGGCGCCGACCCGAAAGTATTGGCCGGTATTACTGAGTCTTTTGCCGGGGGTGACTTGAAGACCGAAAAAAACACGGCTTCCAGGGGCGTGTTAGCCTCGGTCTACTCCATGATTGACACCCTGCATCAAGTCATCTTCGGCATCAAGACCGGGGCCGAGGAGGTGAGCCTGGCGGCTGAGCAGGTCTCTCAGGGCAACACCAACCTAAGCCAGCGGACACAGGAACAGGCATCCTCGCTGGAGGAAGTGGCCTCCAGCATGGAAGAGATGATGAGCACGGTGACACAAAATGCAGAGAATGCCCAGCAGGCGAACCAACTGGCCGGTGCGGCCCGGGAGCAGGCCGAGAAAGGCGGCCAGGTCGTGAATGAAGCCGTCTTGGCGATGGGCGAAATCAACACCTCCAGCAAACAGATTGCCGATATCATCGGCGTGATCGATGAGATCGCCTTCCAGACCAACCTGCTGGCATTAAATGCCGCCGTGGAGGCCGCCCGTGCTGGCGAGCAGGGCCGGGGGTTTGCGGTGGTCGCCTCGGAGGTGCGTAATCTTGCCGGGCGCAGCGCCACCGCCGCCAAGGAGATCAAGGCGCTGATTCAAGACAGCGTGGACAAGGTCTCGGCGGGCACGGCGCTGGTGAATGAGTCCGGCGATGTGCTGGAGGAGATCGTCATGTCGGTGAAGAAGGTCAGCGACATTGTGGCCGAGATCGCCGCAGCAAGCCAGGAGCAGACCGAGGGGATAGGCCAAGTCAACAAGGCGGTGCTGGGCATGGACGAGATGACGCAGGAAAACGCCTCGCTGGTAGAAGAAGCCGCGGCGGCGGCAGAGGCGATGGGCGCACAGGCCGCCGAATTAAAGCGTCTGGTCTCGTTCTTTCGCCTGCAAAACGAGGAAGCCAAGCTGGCATCTCATCCGGCAGAAGCCGAGGTTGTAGAACCGGTGGCAGAAAACCCCAAGGTGGCCGCCCGGCCCTTGCCTGACGGCAGACGAAAGACCGCCCTGCCCCTGCACGGCGATGATGACAGTGAATGGGAAGAGTTCTGAGCATCGCAACTGCCGCATCAATATCCGATGATTAGCATCTACAGGCCAGGATGCTGACAGAGAAACACCGGGTAACGCCAGGTCAGGGTGGTGCTTGTTAGCTGTCTGATGCCTGTGTTCAAGTGACACGTGCTGGTGCATCCGCCGCAAGCGACAGCCTCGCCCTGTCGCTTGATCCTAGAGTTTGAAATGAAATTTCAAATAGGCCTTGGCAATTTCGACCGGTTCGCTGTCAACCATGCAGGTTTGAAACCTGGTCTTCATCACCGCCCGCATACCCGCCCGGTCAAACGTCCCCGTTGGCTCTGACTCCACCACTTTCACATCCTTCGCCTTGCCATCGACACCAATGGAAAATTCCAGGGCAACATACCCTTCAATACCCCGCTCTCTGGCCCTTTTCGGGTAATTTGGGTCCGCTTTTTTCAGGACTTTAATATCCGCTACGGTACACTCTTGGGCAAACAATGACGGGGCAGACAACAGCAGTGCACCACCAACAAGACAGACACATCCGCATAATGATTTCATCATGTCATACTCGCTTTATCTCTACACAATCCACGTTGTTGTATTGATCTTGACCCTAATCATAGCTGATACCCGTAGCATTACGCCACGGCTGATGTGCAATATTTGTAATATATTTGTTATTTTCCATACACGACTGATCAATGCATGCCCTGTCACCCTGATTCCGGCAGGAAACAGGCCAGCAGATCATTAAGATACCGGTAGCCATGGGCCGTAGCTTTGATCATCTTCTCATCATCGCATAACAAACCGGCGGCGATAGCGGCTTGATATGCCTGATCACAGTCATCCAATGGCAAGCCCGTGCGTTGTTCAAACAGCCCTGCCGGCACACCCTCTCTCAAGCGCAAGGCATTCAGCATAAACTCAAAGATCCGCTCCGCCGCCGATACCCTGTGTTGCAGACTAATCACTGCCTGCCCGCCCGCTTTTTGCATATAACGTGCTGGCAGCTTGTGCCGGGTGCTGCGGATCACCTCGCCACTGTCATGCCGGGTCAATTTTCCGTGTGCGCCCGCACCGAGGCCGAGGTAATCGCCAAACTGCCAGTAATTTTTGTTATGCCGACACGGATACCCCGGCTGGCTGTAGGCCGAGACTTCATATTGCACAAAGCCATGCCGGTCTAATACAGCACATCCTCGTTCAAACATCTGCCAGAGCCGTTCATCATCGGGTAAGGCGGGCGGCATGGAATGAAAAACCGTACCGGGTTCAATGGTCAACTGATACCAGGAAATATGCTGTGGCCGTTGTGCGATGGCTGTTTGCAAATCCCGCAGGGCATGTTCCAATGATTGCCCCGGCAGGCCATACATCACATCAATATTGATATTGGTAAAACCGCAGTCCTGTGCCATCGCCACGGCAGCAAGCGCCTGCTTTTGGTCATGCACTCTGCCGATACGCTCCAGGCTGTCATCATGAAAACTCTGCACCCCAATCGACAAGCGGTTGACACCTGCCTGCCGGTAGCCCTGAAAATGCCCGGCATCCACCGCCCCGGGATTCGCCTCCAGGGTGATCTCGATATCACTTGCCAGGGTGAATGTATCCTCAAGATAGCCAAGCACAGCAGCAATACTCTCCGCTGAGAATAAACTCGGCGTACCGCCGCCGAAGAAAACAGACTCAACCGGCGCATACGCACACGCCTCAGCCGCATACGCAATATCCCTCAACAGGGCGGCGGTGTATTGTCTCTCCGGCAGATCAGATTTTCCATGCACATGGGAATTAAAGTCGCAATAAGGACACTTCTTTGCACACCAGGGCAGATGGATATAAATGGACAGCGGCAGCGGCGGCATCACCATGCACCCTGGCCTTGCGCTCAGAGACTGGGTTTTTCAGCAACAGCCGGCGGCACCTCGGCCCCTCGCCTGCCAAACACCGATTCCAGTACCAAGGATAACAGGCACGGCACGAACGTCAGTGTCACAACGATAGAGAACAACAGGCCGAATAACACAATCACCCCCAGCCCCCGATACAACTCCGTGCCTGCACCAGGATAGAAAACCAGCGGTGACAAACCAAAAATGGTCGTGATGCTTGAGATCATCACCGGACGTAAACGGGTGCGGGTGCTTTCCAGCACAGCCGCTTTCACCGCCATGCCTTTTTGCTTGATATTTTTCACCGCCCGGTCGACCACCAGGATAGGATTATTCACGACTGTGCCGATCAACACCAGAAACCCCAGCATGGTGATCACATCGAAAGGCTGATGCACGGGAGCAAAACCAAATAACGGCAAATGCCCGCCGATAAAGTTCAACAGGCAGATGCCTGCCACTCCGCCGGCAATGCCGACCGGCACCGAAGTCATGATGATGAATGGGTAACCCCAGTGAGAGAAAATCGCAACCAGCAGTAAATAAGACAGCAAGATGGCAATGATAAAGTTCGCCGACAGGGAATCACGGGTTGCAATCAAGCGATCGTTAGCCCCCGTGATCGTCATATCAATACCCGCCGCCACCTGCTGATCCGTATTAAGCGCATCAATGATGCCGCTGCGTACTGTCTCCACCCCCGCTTCCAATGCGATGTTTTTCGGTGGCACAATGCCCAGTGTTATCGTCCTGGCCCCATCCACCCGGCGTATGGTACCGGTATTGACCGATTGCTTGATCGATGCCACAGCCCCTAACGGCACAACACCGCCGGCCGGTGAATACAGCAGGATATTTTCCACATCATCAGGTTGGCTGATCGTGCCGTGTGTTGAGTAGACATACATGTCTATCTTGTCATCGCCCAGAAAAAACTCATCCAGGAAGGCACCATCGGAATAGGCCCAGATCATATACCCCAGCTCATCTGCATCCAGCCCCAATTCACTGGCACGCTCCCAGTCCGGGCGGATCTCAAGCATCGGTTGTCCCATGGTCAATGAGGATGGGGTTGGGCGGATTCGTGGGTTATCAAAGACCTGATGGGCGAGTTCAAATGCCCTGGCCGCCGTGGCAAACAACAGCACCAGATCGGTGCCAGCCAGTTCCAGATTAATACTGCGGCTGCCACCAAAATTACTGGAAAAAATAGAACCACGGGAAGCAAACGCATGAATGCCCGGGATCCCGGCGGCCATCTCGCTGATCACCTGCACCAGATCATCTGCCTGCTTCCTGCTGGTCGCCTCCGGCAGGATCATATTCCGCTCTGCACCGGCATAGCCCAGGACAAAATTCAAGCCCGGCACCTCGCTCTCACCACGGGCATATTTTGCCGGGTCCTCGCCCACGTATGGCAGCAATTCCGCCTCCAGCTGACGATAAATCCCGTGCATTTCATGCACATTATACCCGGGCGGGGCAAACAACATGGTAAAGACCTTCTGCTCCTCGCCCTCCGGCAGATATTCAGCCTTCGGCTTCAAGGAGAAAATAAATGCACTAAACAGGCAGATGAGCAGAATAAAAACCAAGCGGCGGCGGGTGTTTTGCAGCAGCCAGGCAGTAAAACCTGCAATCCCCTCAGCGGTTCTCTGCCCGGCGGCATACCAGCCCCCCTTATCATGCCGAACTGTCATGGGCTGTAAACAACGACTGGCAATCGCCGGCACCACGGTAATCGCCACCAGCATGGAAATAAATATCGATGCGGAGATAGCAATGGCAATATCAGAATACAGCTGGCCGGCCTCTTCCTGGATAAACAGCACGGGCAGGAATACAAACACAGTGGTCAGTGTGGATGCAAGCACCGCCGGCCACACCTCGGTCACGCCATCTAATGCCGCCTGCATCCTGGCTTTGCCCTGCTGTATATGTCGGTAGATATTCTCCAGCACAACAATGCTGTTATCCAGCGTCATGCCGATGGCAAACGCAATACCGGCCAGGGAGATCACATTGATGGTGCGGCCAAACACCAGCAGGCCCAGAAAAGCCGCAATGGTACACACCGGTATACCCACAGCCCCGGTCAGGGTCGCCGAGACCGAGCGCAGAAATAAAAACAGCACCAGCACCACCAGCACAGCACCAAGCAGTAAATTACGCCGTACATTGCTGATCGAATCCTGCACGTACTTGACATCATTGCTTATCATCGTCAGTTGCAAACCCTCGCTCCTCATCATCTCCTGATTGAGCTCGTCAACCTTCTGCATGACAGCATCCATCACTTCAATCACATTAGCGCCGGTTTGCCGCCGGATCCCTATTGTGATGTTAGGTACGCCTCCCCGGTAGGAGAAGCTGCGAACTTCAAATGTCGACAGCTCTGCATAGCCAACGTCAGCCAGGCGTATGAATGACCCGTCACGATGTGCGATCACCGTGTTTTCGATATCCTCAATGGTGTCGAACCGGCCAATGGTGCGGAGTAAAAACCGATGCTTGCCGCTGTCCAGATCGCCGCCCGACATATCCCGATTACGCGCCCGGACAGCATGACGCAATGCCGTTAAGGTGATCTGCCGTTCAGCCAGTTTGACCGGATCAACAAACACCTTGATCTGCCGCTTTGCACCGCCCCAGATACTGGCCTCGGAGACGCCGGGCACCCGTTCAAGCCGGGTTCTGACATGATCAGTGATGAAGTCTTGCAACATGATCATGTCGACATTTTTCGGGTTCCCCGGCAGGGGCGTGGTGCTGAGAAAAATAAAGGGATTGTTGGAGAAGGAACTGGTGACAATACGTGGCTCATCCACGTTTTCCGGGTAACCGGGCACCTGCGATAAGGCATTGTTCACCCGGATCAACAGCTCATTGATATCGGTGCCATGCGGGAACTCCAGCTCGATCTCGGCACGGCCTGTCGTGGCCTTGGAAATCATCCGCTCAAGGCCGGGGATACGCCGTAGATACTCCTCTTGTTCAATGATAATTTCCTGCTCCACATCCTGTGGCGTTGCCCCGGGCCAGAGGGTCGTGACGGTGATTGAGCGAACATCCAGATCAGGGATCATCTGAATCGGTATTTTGTTGATGGCAACGATGCCGAACAAGCAGACAATCAACACAATCACAGAAACAATGATCGGCTTTTCTATAGCAAACTTAAACATGGGGCAAATTGAAACATGGCAAACTAATTGATCTTAAATTCAACCTCTTCGATAATCGCAATGGCCTGATCATCCTTCAGCCGCTCATTCCCGCGGATGACCACCAGGTCGCCGGGGTGCAACTCATCGGAAATGATCTCGATCTTTTGTGCATAGCGACGCCCGGTCTCTACCTGGAGTTGCCGGGCCCGAACAGCATCGCTATCCACCCGCCAGATTGTCCCGGAGCCGTCCGGCTTTCTTACAATCGCATCGTCAGGCAACAAGATGACTGCCTGATTATTGCCGGACTGCAAGCGAAAAGTCACCCGCGCTGACATGCCGGGCGCAAACAGCCCCTGGCCGTTATCCAGGGCGATCATGACCGGAAATGTGCGGGCATTGTCGCTGCCCAGCGGAATTTTTCTCTCCACCTGCGTTGAAAATACCTGATCGCTGTACGCATCAAACCGAACCATGGCCTCGGTGCCGATATGCAGGCGATGAAAAAAATGCTGTGGCACGGGCACGATGATGCGTAACACCTGCATTTCAGCGAGTTCAAACAAGGCCGTATCCGGGTTCACCCATTCCCCCTGCTCAACAAACTTGGCGGTAATCACGCCATCGAAAGGAGCAAATATCACATGTCGGCTGACAATACGGCGCTGGCGGGCATGTTCGTGTTGCAGACGCTCAAGTATGGCCGCATACCTGTCGACCTCGGCCAGATAAGCCGCATAATCGCTCGCTGGTATGTGCTTGTCCTCCAGCAGTTCAGCAGCATTGTTTCGCAATCTGATGGCCTCCTGCAAGACCGCTTCGGCCTCTTTGACCTGTGCTGCTATCCTCTCGCTGTCAATAACAGCCAGTTCATCATCCAGCACCAGCAGCCGATCCCCCTCACGGACTGCATCGCCCCGGTCCACATGAATACGCAAGATAAGGCCGGCTTCATGCGGGGAGAGCCGTGATGTGCGTTTCGTGATGACCGAGCCGGTTAAGGGGACTTCTTCGTATATCGGCATGGATAAGGCACGTGTCACCTTCACAGGCACGGCGCTCTGCTGCTGTGCTGCGGCCATGGCCAGACCTGCAAGCAGAATAACAACAGTGCCGATGACAGGCCGTATCATGCCCCGTATCATTTCTCTCACACCCATGAAAGACATGACTAACCGGCCATGGCCGCCACATCTGGCAGGCTGGTCAATAGCTGCTGTAATGCCCTGGCCCGATGGCTTACCCTGTTTTTCTGCGGCGCCGGCAGTTCGGCGGCGGTACACCCCTCAGCGGGCAGATAGAAAACAGGATCATAACCGAAGCCATGTTCTCCTCGTGGCTGCATGGTGATCTGTCCATGCCAACTGGCTTGTGCAATCAACGGCATCGTATCTTTTTCTGATCGGAGATAAACAATAGCACAATGGAAACAGGCCGTGGCTGGTTCATCGCCTTTTGCCAGCAGATTATTCAGCAGTAATTGCAGGTTTTCCTCATCGGTTGCCGCCGCACCGGCATACCGGGCTGAATAGATACCCGGCTCACCGCCCAGCACATCAAC
This sequence comes from Gammaproteobacteria bacterium, assembly GCA_963422205.2. Taxonomy (GTDB): domain Bacteria; phylum Pseudomonadota; class Gammaproteobacteria; order Eutrophobiales; family Eutrophobiaceae; genus CAXMWX01. Next base: position 181,071 of record CAXMWX010000011.1, read on the forward strand.
CTCCAGGCCGGAATCATCCGCCAGCACCGCCAGCCCGGTATGCCTCGCTGCATTCCTGGCCTTGATGAGCGCATTCTCGATATAGCTCAACCCGGTCTCCCTGGCAGCCGGTACGTTGCATGCAGTTTGCGCCAAGAGCCGGATGTTGATCGATGATAACAGCGCAGAAAACTCACGCATCTTGTCGCTGTTACCACTGGCTAACACGACCGTTGGCAAGGCCGCATTCACGTCGACAAGGCCTCCTGCTGCAAGGCAATCAGCCGGGCAATACCCGCACTGCCAATGGCCAGCAGCCGCTCAAGCTGTGCTGCTGAGAAGGGCTGTCCTTCAGCCGTACCCTGAATTTCAATATATTCCCCTTTGCCATTCATCACGAGATTCATATCTGTCTCAGCGATGGCATCCTCGGCATAGTCCAGATCAAGCACGGCAGTCCCCTCGCAAACGCCGACTGATATGGCGGCAATCGGCCCGATGATGGGGTCCTGGGTGAACATGCCCTTCGCCATGCCGGTCTTAACCGCATCCACCAGCGCAATATACGCACCGGTAATGGCGGCGGTGCGGGTACCTCCATCGGCCTGTAGCACATCACAATCCATGATGATGGTCTTCTCCGCCAGCAACTTCAGATCAACCGCGGCACGGAGACAACGACCAATCAGGCGCTGTATTTCCACCGTGCGCCCCGCCTGCTTGCTCTGGGCCGCTTCTCTTCGCATCCGACCATGCGTAGCACGTGGCAACATGCCGTATTCAGCCGTCAGCCAGCCCTTGCCCTTGCCTTTGAGAAACGCCGGCACTTTCGGCTCGATGCTGGCATTGCACAGGATGCGGGTGCGGCCAAATTCCACCAGCACCGAGCCCTCCGCATGGCAGGTATAATGGCGGGTGAATGTGACCTCTCTTAACTCATCAGCCTGACGATTGTTTGCACGCATTGGATCTCCACCTTGCTGAAATACAGGCAGTATAACCGGATTCCACCGCCGGATATATTTGCCCGAATACATTTGCCCCGATACGTTTACCGACTCATCTTAAATCGGTAGTATTAGCCGCATTCAACAATCGGAGATAAGTGATGGTTGCCAGTATGACAGCATTTGCACGGCTGGAAGAGGCTGGTGACTGGGGCAGTGCGGCCTGGGAGATACGCACAGTCAACCACCGCTATCTCGATATCTCCCTGCGTTTGCCGGACGCATTACGTGTGCTGGAAAACACAGCACGTGAGCAGATTGCCGCCAGGCTCACGCGCGGCAAAGTTGACTGCCTGTTGCGCTGTGAGGTGGATGGCACAGCGGATGAATTTCGCGTGAACATGGCGCTGGCCAGGCAGGTGATCACGGCAGCGAAGCGGCTGGGCCTCCCGGGCCCGGCCAGCATTAACCCCCTGGACGTGCTGCGTTGGCCGGGCGTGCTGGAGGGAGGGCGGCTAGCCGTGGATACCCTGACCCCACCCATCACCCGCCTGCTGCATGAAGCCCTGGATACCATCGTGACCATACGAGAGAGAGAAGGCAGCAAAATGCAGGGGCTCATCCAGCAGCGCTGCGATTCCTGCCGACAGCACATTGAGCAGATACGCCAGCATGTCCCGACCATCATCTCAGGTATCAGGGACAGATTCTTAACCCGCGCCAGGGAGACCGGGCTGATCCTGGATGAGGGCCGGCTGGAGCAAGAGCTGCTGCTGATCTGCCAGAGGATGGATGTGGCGGAGGAGCTGGAGCGGCTACAGGCGCATATCGATGAGGTGAGCAGCGTACTACAGCAGGATAAACCGATCGGCAGGCGGCTGGATTTTCTCATGCAGGAGATGCACCGGGAGGCCAATACCCTGGGGGCGAAATCTGCCCACCTTACCATGCGTAACGCCTCGGTTGATCTCAAGGTGCTAATAGAGCAAATGCGAGAGCAGATACAAAACGTAGAATAATGGGCAAGCACACAGCAACACCCGGCGGGTTGTTATATGTCATCTCAGCACCCTCGGGGGCCGGCAAGACCTCGCTGATCAAGGCATTACTGGCAAGCCACCCTGACTTGCATGTTTCGGTCTCGCACACAACCCGGGCCAGACGTGCCGATGAGAAAGCGGGGGAAGACTACCATTTTGTCAGTGAGGCCGAATTTCTACGGCTAGTCGATAACGATTTATTTCTCGAATATGCCAGGGTGTTCGATCACTTCTATGGCACCTCAAAACAGTGGGTAGCACAACAACTGCACAACCACCAGGACATTATCCTGGAAATCGACTGGCAGGGCGCACAGCAGGTGCGCCGCCTGCTACCAGAAGCAGTCGCCATCTTTATCCTGCCGCCCTCACTCGCCGCCCTGGCACAGCGGCTTGCCGTCCGGGGCGATGATGCCGCGACCATTGAACGGCGGATGAATGAGGCCAGAGGCGATATACAACACTACCGGGAGTATGACTACCTCATCATCAACGATGATTTTGAACAGGCCAGGCAGACGCTGATGGCGATCGTGGCGGCCAGTAAACACAGCTACCGCCAGCAGGGCAGCTACTTTGATCTCGTTGTCGAGCAACTGTTGCTTGCCGACCGATAATTCAAGTACACTAATCATCCTGACTTTTGATCATTGACATACCAAACAGGTGAGATAAATGGCACGCTTAACCGTTGAAGATTGCTTGCAGATTGTAGATAACCGTTACGATCTGGTGTCACTGGCCAGTAAACGCGCCAGGCAACTGGGCAAGGGCATTGAACCCCTGCTGGAAGCTGAAGCAGATAAACCCACGGTGATCGCATTAAGAGAAATTGCCGCCGGGCGGGTCAACGATGCGAATATTGACAAGCTCGGCCAGCCGCAATTTGATGAGGAGATGGACAGGGATATCATGAGCGCCATGGAATTCAAGGCCGCCCTGCCGGGGGCAACCCCGGCCAATCATCTGGATCATCGGCCTGGCACACAGTTCAACCATCAACTGAGCTATCATCCTGGTCATCAGCCCGACAATCGCCCTGGCCATGATCCCGGTAATCAGCCAGAGGATTAACGTAAAACACCTGCCCCTTAACGATCACTGCTTGCCTGTGCTGGCCCCGCCCGGTGCCCGGCTGATCCGGCAAAAATCAGTCAAAGCCGCCATTCTGCGTTACACTGTAACTCATGGTTACGATTGGTGATTTAGCGAAGACAATCAGCACCTACCTGGATCAAAGCGAGGTAGACAAGGTCAACCGTGCCTATCAATTCAGTGCCCTCGCCCACGAAGGGCAACGCCGCAAAAGCGGTGAGCCGTATATCCACCATCCGCTGGAGGTGGCCATGATACTGGCCGAGATGCACATGGATCATCAAACCCTGGCGGCGGCCATCCTGCACGATGTGATTGAGGACACGGCCACCTTAAAGCACCAGATCAGGAGAAAATTTGGCAAAGGGGTGGCGGAGCTGGTGGATGGGGTCAGCAAGCTGACACAGATTGAATTTGACAGCCAGGCCGAGGCCAAGGCGCATAACTTCAGAAAAATGCTCATGGCCATGAGCCATGATATCCGGGTGATACTGGTCAAGCTCGCCGACAGATTACACAATATGCGTACCCTGGGCGCCCTTGCCCCGGAGAAGCGCCGACGTATCGCCCGGGAGACGCTGGAAATCTACGCCCCCATTGCACAGCGATTGGGCATTAACGGCATCCGCCTGGAGTTGGAAGAGCTGGGCTTTGCCACCCTGTACCCCTTGCGTTTTCGCATCCTCACCGAGCAGGTAGTCAAATCAAGAGGCCACCGAAAAACAATCATCGACAAGATCAGGAACGCCCTCCGCCGGCGCTTGCGGCAGGAAAAGATTCCCGTGCAGATAGTCGGGCGGGAGAAACATCTCTATGGCATCTACCAGAAGATGCTGAACAAACAACTGTCTTTTCATGAAGTGTATGATGTGTATGCCTTTCGCATTATCGTTGATGATGTTGATACCTGTTATCGGGTCGTGGGCACAGTGCATAACCTGTATAAACCTGTGCCAGGTAAATTCAAAGACTATATCGCGATCCCGAAATCCAACGGCTATCAGTCTTTGCACACTGTTTTATTCGGCCCCTTTGGTGTTCCCATAGAAGTGCAGATCCGCACACGGGAAATGAATGATGTCGCCGAGGCGGGCATCGCTGCTCATTGGTTATACAAGTCCGGGGCATCATCAGACAGCTCAGGCACGCACAAGCGCGCACGGGAATGGTTACAACAGATCATGGAGATGCAGACCACAGCAGGCAATCCGCAAGAGTTCCTGGAACATGTGAAGATCGATCTGTTCCCCGAATCGGTCTATGCGTTCACGCCCAAGGGCGAGATCATGGAACTGCCCAGGGGCGCCACCGCGGTTGATTTTGCCTATGCCATCCACTCCGATGTGGGCAACGCCTGTGTGGGCGCCAGAATCGACAGACGACTGGCCCCCCTGGCAAGCAAGCTGACCACCGGCCAGACGGTGGAGATCATCACCGCCCCCGGCGCCCGGCCGGATCCGGCCTGGCTGAATTTTACTGTCTCGGCCAAGGCCCGTTCCAATATCCGGCATTTCCTGAAAAACCTGCGGACTAACGAAGCGGTGGCACTTGGCAAACGTCTGCTGGTCAGAGAGCTGCTGGCATTGTCCGTCAACTACGATGAGATAAGCGATGAGCAAATACAGGGCGTGTTAAGTGAGTTTCAGCTTGACAGTGAAGCGGAGTTACTCAAGGAAATTGGCCTGGGTAATCGCCTGGCCACCCTGATCGCACAGCATTTACTGAATCCGGCGCTCACACCGGACAAGGTCAACGGCTCAAAGAAACTCCCGTTTATCATCAAAGGCACCGAAGGCATGGTGATCAATTTTCCCAAATGCTGCCTGCCTATCCCTGGCGATCCGGTACATGGCTATGTGACTGCCGGACGCGGCATCGTTGTGCATCACCAGTCCTGCCCGAATACCGCTGAGTACCGCAACCAGCCGGACAAATGGATCTACGTCGAGTGGGAGCCGAAAATGGATGGGGATTTTCCGACCAACATCCGCGTTGATGCCACCAACCAAAAAGGCATACTGGCAAAAATCGCCTCCACCATTTCCTATCAAAACGCCAATATTTTAAGCGTTGATATGGCCGACAAAGATGACAGATACACGCACCTGCGCTTCATCGTCGAGGTAAAAGACCGGCAACATCTGGCACATATTCTGCGACGGATCAAGGGCATAAAACACGTGGCACGGGTCAGCAGAAGATAAGCCCGGCATGTCTGGCCAGCGCCGCTTTTGCACCAGGCTGCCCGCCCGGGAGAGCAGGGCAAGGCGGGCGAGTATGCCAACTGCCGGGGCTGCTGTGCTTGTGGTAAGCTGGCGCCCGTGATGACTGACACGGCGGCTAACTGGCAATCCAGGACCATCTGGACTGGCGACTGTATTGACATCATGCGCGGCATGAACTCGGCCACGGTGGACTTGATCTACTTAGACCCGCCGTTTAACTCCAGGGCCAACTATGCCGCACCCATCGGCTCAAAAGCGGCCGGGGCGGCCTTTAAGGATATCTGGACTTTAAGCGACATAGACGTGGAATGGATCAACCTGATCGAAGCCAAACACCCGAAACTCTATCGGGTGCTGCTGGCCGCCACCACCGGGAGCGACAAGTCGTACCTTGCCTACATGGCGGCGCGTCTGCTGGAGATGCGACGGATCCTCAAAGCGGCCGGCTCTATCTACCTGCATTGTGATCCGACGATGGGCCATTACCTGAAGCTGGTGATGGACGCCGTCTTTGGGCGTGCCTGTTTCAGGAACGAAATCGTATGGTACTACCGCGGGGCGGGGACGCCCAGGCGTGATTTTGCCCGGCGCCACGATCTGATTTTTCGGTATGCGGGCAAGGGCTGTTTTTTCGATCCCGACCCGGCCCGCCAACCCTATGCCGATGCGACCGTGGCACGCTTCTCCCACTATATCGGCAATGTTCGGGAAGGGCGCAATTACGGTCGGCAAACGCTAAACCCCAGGGGCAAACATCCCGATGATGTACTCATCGATATCCAGCCGATCGCACCCTCGGCAAAGGAACGCACCGGCTATCCCACACAAAAGCCGCTGGCGCTGTTGGAGCGCATCATCAAGGCCAGTTCCAGCGAGGGCGATGTGGTGTTTGATCCCTTCTGCGGTTGCGCCACCACGCTGGTGGCCGCCGATGCCTGGGGGCGGCATTGGGCCGGGGTCGACATCTCTCCCAAGGCCGCCGAGCTCATCAGGCAGCGTATTGATGACAATCTGCGCCGCATCATCCATCGTCGGGACATCCCGCAACGTACAGACCTCGGCCGGCTGCCGCGCTATAACTCACCTAAAAACCGCAAGCACCTCTACGGCCTTCAATATGGTAATTGCGCCGGTTGCGGGGCGCATTTTGAAGCACGACACATGGAAGTCGATCACATCATCGCCCACCGCAAGGGCGGCACCGATCACATTGACAACCTACAACTGCTGTGCGGCAACTGCAACCGTATCAAGGGCGACCGGGGCATGGACTATCTGAAGACGAAGCTACAGATGCCATGATCTACGCTGCTGCAAACCATAAAACCAACCCATGGAACTGACGAGGATGAGATGACAAAACAGATCATACACACAGACAAGGCGCCCGCGGCCATCGGCACCTACTCACAAGCCATAAAAAGCAACACCACCGTGTATCTGTCCGGGCAAATTGCCCTGGCCCCTGAGGACATGGTGCTGGTCAACACAGACAGGGCAGCCGAGATACATCAGGTTTTCAAAAACCTCCAGGCAGTGGCCGAGGCCGCTGGCGGCAGCCTGGCCGACATCGTCAAACTGAATATCTACTTAACAGACCTGGCGTGTTTTCCGCTCATCAACGAGATCATGGCAACGTATTTCAACACGCCCTACCCGGCCAGAGCAGCCGTTGGCATCGCCGCCCTGCCGAAAGGGGCGAACGTGGAAATGGACGCCATCATGGAGTTGGAAGACTAATTGCCTGCCCCCGCCTTGGAACTGCATCACTCCATCATTACATTAAAAGGGGTCGGGCCGGCGATACAACAACGGCTGGCAAAGTTAGGCATCGTCCTGATACAAGACTGCCTGTTCCATTTGCCCAACCGCTATATCGATCGCACACAGATAAGGCACATCGGCTCCGTGGTGGCGGGGGAGGTCGTGCTGATACAGGGCGAGATCACGCAGACACACATGGCCTATGGCAAACGCCGCCAGTTGCTCTGCCACATCAGCGATGATACCGGCGGTTTGGTGTTACGTTTTTTTCACTTCACCCACCGACAGAAAAATCAACTCCTGCCTGGCAAGACCCTACGGTGCTGGGGGAAGGTGAGGAGTGGCCGACAGTCGCTGGAGCTTGCTCATCCAGAGTATCAGATGCTGGCTAAAGACAAAGAGGAGGCGCTGGATAAGACGCTGACACCGGTCTATCCGGCCACCGAGGGGATCTCGCAATTTAAACTCAGAGCATTATCCACCCAGGCATTACACGTGCTGCGGGATGATGCCAGGGGCCTGCCCGAATTAGTGCCGCAACATATACTGAAAAAATACACATTCTCAACGCTGGCCGAATCATTATGCTATGTACACAGGCCACCGGTGGATGCCGATACTGATGCCTTGCTACAGGGCCGGCACAAGGCGCAAAAGCGTCTGGCATTTGAGGAGTTGCTGGCACATCAACTCAGCCTGCGTAGCCTGAGAGCAAATATCAAACAAAAACAAGCCCATGCCATAGCATCTGGGAGACCGCCGGCGATTGAGCAGTTCATTGCCGGGCTTAATTTTACACTGACACAGGCACAAGCACGGGTCATTGATGAGGTTGTTACCGATATGTCGAAAGAGAAACCGATGTTGCGTCTGCTGCAAGGCGATGTGGGTTGCGGTAAAACCGTGATCGCAGCGCTCGCTGCCCTGTATGTCATCCATGCCGGTTATAAAGTGGCTCTGATGGCACCGACGGAGATCCTCTGTGATCAGCATTTTACCACCATCAGCCAATGGTTTGCTGCACTCGCCATACCGGTGGTGCTGCTGAAGGCCAAACAGACCGAAGGGCAACGTCAACACACTTTAAACCGACTAACATCACCCCAACCGCTGCTTGCCATTGGTACACATGCGTTATTTCAGGAACATGTCAGCATCACTCAACTGGCCCTGGTGATCATCGATGAACAACACCGCTTTGGTGTGCATCAGCGGCTGACGCTGATGGAGAAAGGCAGCACAGGCAATCACTACCCCCATCAACTGGTCATGACCGCCACCCCCATCCCAAGGACGCTGGCCATGACCCTGTTTGCCGAGCTGGATATCTCGGTGATTGATGCGCTGCCCCCGGGGCGAGTCCCGATCAACACCACGGTGCTGTCGAACAGAAAACGAGCTGACATCATCCAGCGGGTAGATAACATCTGTCGTGCCGGTCGGCAGGTCTACTGGGTCTGTGCATCGATAGAGAACTCGGAGGCGGTTGATCTGGAGCCGGCTGAAGAGATTGCCGCCCTGCTCACCGATAGCCTGCCTGCCCGCCGCATTGCCCTGGTGCATGGTAGAATGAAGAGCAGCGAGAAGGAGCAGATCATGCAGGCGTTTAAGCTGGGCGAGATCGATCTGCTGGTAGCAACCACAGTCATTGAGGTGGGGGTGGATGTGGCGAATGCCAATCTGATGGTCATTGAAAATGCCGAGCGGCTGGGTTTATCCCAGCTGCATCAGCTGCGTGGGCGGGTTGGGCGGGGTGCGTATGAAAGCCACTGCGTGCTGCTGTACAAAGCACCGCTGTCAAACATGGCAAAAGCCCGTCTTAGCACCCTGCGTGATACCCACGATGGCTTTCTCATCGCCGAAAAAGATCTCCAATTAAGGGGGCCGGGCGAGTTATCCGGTTCACGGCAGACCGGCCTGCCGGTATTGAAGATCGCTGATTTTGCCAGAGATGCCGAGCAACTGCCCTTAGCTTGTGACAGTGCGGATGATATGCTGAAAAATACCCCCGAGACCGCCAACAAACTGATCAAGCGATGGTTAAATTATCATCATGATTTTGTTACTGTCTAGCCTATGCACACACCTGCAAACCGTCATCGCCGGACGCTGCTCCCGAACCTCATGAAGACCACTATCCCGCGCTATGCCCGGCTGATCCGGCTCGATAAACCCATCGGTACGCTGCTGCTGCTCTGGCCAACCCTCTGGGCCTTATGGATAGCCAACAGCGGCATACCCAGCATGCACTTGTTGCTGGTCTTTGTTTTAGGTGTGTTTTTTACTCGCTCGGCCGGCTGTATCATCAATGACTGTGCCGACCGGGATATCGATCGCTATGTCGACAGAACACGGCACCGGCCGATCACCTCCGGCGAAGTCACTGTAGAGCAGGCACTGGGCTTCATGGCCGTGCTGCTGCTGCTGGCCTTCATGCTGGTCTTGACGGCCAATCACTTAACGGTGCTACTGGCCTTTGCAGGCGTGCTGCTGGCATTTATCTATCCGTTCATGAAGCGTTACACCTATGTGCCGCAATTCTTTCTCGGCCTGGCCTTCAGCTGGGGCATTCCCATGGCATTTGCTGCCACCACCAACACGGTGCCGGCAATCGCCTGGCTGCTGTTCCTGGCCAATATCGTCTGGGTACTCATCTACGACACCATGTATGCCATGGTAGATCGAGAAGATGACATACGCATCGGTGTCAAATCCACGGCCATCTTATTTGCTGAGGCAGACACCACGATAATCGGCATCATGCAGTGCATGTTCATCGTTATTCTGCTATTCATCGGCCAACAGCTAAAGCTGGACATGTTCTACTACAGCAGCCTCGCCTTTGTTGTGCTGTTTTTTATCTATCAGCAGTTTTTGCTGAAAGACCGAACAGCGGGCAAATGCCTACAGGCATTTTTGTCCAATAACTACCTTGGCATGACCTTGTTCCTGGCCATCTTTGTGTCCTATGTTTAAGATTGGCTGACTAGGCAAGCCCATCACATGTAACGGGGATCGAATTAAAGCCGGATGGAAAACCAGTGAATACTTTATCCAGTACGGCAGATGCCTTGAGCAAACGTACTTTGACCTGGTAGAGGGTTTTAACATCGGAATAAGGCACGACCACGGGCGTAAAGCCTTTCCGGTGTAATTCGCTCAAACGGTTATTCACCGCCGTCTGGCTGGAGAAAAGCCCCAGGGAGATGGCGTTACGCAATTCGCCCTGGCTGATCAGCCGATAATCCTGTACTCCCCGGCGTTGCAGGCTTGCAATCAGGTCGATCGCCTTTGTTCGGTCCTTCACCGGGGCCAGATAAATCCAGAATAATTGTTTGGCTTCTCTCTCCCCTGCATCTATTTCGCTGCCAAAATTGCGTGCCTGAAACCAGTCGTGCAGTGCCTGGGCAATTTTTTTATCCGGTATCGGCCCGAAATAAAAACAACTGTACTCATCCGTAGCAGCTACGATGTCCCGGGCCTTCTCGTCTGTTTGCTGGCCGGTCAAGCTGACCCGCCCTTCCCTGGCCTCGCCAGTCAGTGTATCCAGTAATTCGGCCCTGGCCGGATTAGGCTGGCCGGTGGTCAACAAGCCCTCCTGTGCCTTCAATGGCAGGCTGTGTTGCAACTCATCAATTTTACTCAGCCGCTTGATCTCCGGTGATACGTGGATGCGCTGGTTTAAGTTCGAAACAAGCTGGCTGGATTCTTTATCCAGTTCCCACCCGTAATAAACCATGTTGGCCGTCAACAGCAGTAACAAAAACCATTTCACCTTGCTTCGCCCAAATAAGCCATGCCGGATAAAACCAAATCTTTATGGTAAATGCAGTCAATAGATAATAATGGCATGATAGCAGCCGCACCGCCACCTGTGACAATCACCTTGAGATCACGATCAGTCAGCGCCCTTGCATGGGCTATGGCCTGCCTGATGAACGCTGTGATAGCGATTGTATAGCCCTGCATCAGGCACTCCTGGGTTGATTTGCCCAAGGCGGTGGGGAATTTAGCGGTGGTTGATTTATTTGCTGTGCATGCCGCCAGGCTGGATGCCGTCTCTGGCAGCAGATCGCCTGCGGCATAGCGCCCTGGAATGATATACCCCCCCAGGTGCTGCTGCTGTCTGTCAATGACATCAAACGTAATTGCGCTACCAAAATCGATAACGCATAACGGCGGGTCACATGCGTGAATGGCGGCTATCATGGCAAGCCATCGGTCAACACCGAGCTGTTGATGTTGTGTATAGCCATTTTTCAATGCAAGGAAACGGCGCTCACTCTGCAAAAACACCGCCTGCAACGACCATAATTCAACAACGACTGCACTGATCCTCTCATTCAGTTCAGCGCAGGTTACCGATGATATCAAGACCGCATCAGGCCGCTTTAGCTGTGACCAGTGATCTCTCAGGGTATGAATGAATGCCTCCTGTGCATGGGCTATAACACCTGCATGAGATAAGGCATTCGCCCTGGCTAAGGCCCACTTTATCCGGCTGTTACCCACATCCACCACTAACTTCACGGCGATGCCTGCAAACTCACTTCGCCACTGCTGAATCGTTGCCTGGTGCCATCGATATTCATCACCAGCAAACCATTACTGTCAACGCCTTGCACCACGCCTGAAATAATGCCGTTACCCGTATGGAGAGAGATTTTTTTATCTGTTAGATAATCAAACTCTCGCCAGCTTCGGATAAAACTGTTTGCCCCCTGCCTGCTGACCTGCTCAAGCATGACAAATTGTGCATCTATAATATCGGCTGCTATCCGGTTACGTAACACCGGGGAATCCACGATTGAGGCCAGATCAATTACCGGCTGATCTATTTTTTCTCTGATGGCATCATCCAGATTAATATTGACACCGATACCAATAACAACGTCAGATGAGGTCGCCGTTTCGCTTCTGGACTCGATCAATATACCCGCCAGCTTGGCATCATTGGCGATGACATCATTCGGCCACTTCAGATAGATTGCATCAGCCCCGGCCTGCTGCAAGGCCCTGATGAGGGCAACACCACAGGCAAGAGACAAGGCATTCAAGGACGCCGGCGGGGCGGCAAAATGCCAGCCTATCGATAGATACAGACCGGCGGCAAAAGGCGAGAGCCAGGGCCTGCTGCGCCTCCCTCTGCCACTCCTCTGGTATTCACACAGCACAACATGTGCATGAATGGATTCTCGGTGTAGACGTGCCAGCAGATACGAGTTGGTAGAATCAAGCTCAGCGTATAACTCAATGCTCGCCGGAGTCCTACACAGGTTTTGTGCTAACTCTGCCTCATCCAGCAAATCCATTGCCGTCAACAGACGATAGCCCTTGCCGTGTCTGCTCTGAATATCTATGCCAGCCTCTCTTAGCTGACGAATCGCTTTCCATACCGCCGTGCGGCTGCATGCAAGCTGCCGGGCAAGCACATTACCGGAATGATAATTCAGATCCGCCAGCTGTTTGAGTAAGCGATAGCGCAGCATCTATGTTCTGGCAAATAACGCTACAAGCCGTTGCAGCCGGTGGCGATTGGCCTGTTTGGATCGGCACACCACTCGCTCCATGATCCTGGATAGAGCCGGGGCATCGGCAGGCCAGCATAGGCGCAGGCCAGTATATTATGGCAGGCGGACACCCCTGAACCGCAATAAAAAACGGCCTCTTCAGGTGGCATCCCGGCGAATAATTCGCTTAACTCAGCATATAATGTTTGCGCCGGCTTAAAGATGGCAGCATCGGTTAAATTATCCTGCCAGTAACGATTAATCGCACCGGGGATATGACCTGCCACGGGATCGAGCGGCTCATGTTCACCCCGGTATCTCGCTGGCTCTCTGGAATCGATTAATAATTTACCGTGCGTAACTTCATGCAGATTGACTAACATGGCATCAGCAAAATCTGCACAAAAATCCGCAGGTTGCGGTGTGGCCACTGTCGTCTCGGTGGCATAACCGGCAGCCTGCCAACGGCTTAACCCACCGTTAAGCACGGCGACATTTTTATGTCCGGCATAACGCAACAACCACCACAGGCGTGCTGCAAATGCACCGGCTGAATCATCATAAGCAACCACACAGGTAGCAGCATCAATACCCAGACGGGAGAATAATCGGGTTAAATCGTTTTTCGCTGGCAGCGGATGTCTGCCGCCTGCTGATGCCTTGTGATCACAAAGCTCCTCATCAAGCCGAACATAAACCGCCCCGGGGATATGGCCTGCCAGATAGGCCGCATGGCCTGCCTGCCTGTGCATCAGATCAAACTGGCAATCCAACACCCGCCAGTTATCCTCGCCTGTATGCTCATGCAACTCTTGTACTTCAATGATGTCTGCCAACATTTTTTTATCGTGTGCATATCAGGTGGCTTCCATGCCGCATTATACGTATTACGTCAAGCCATGTTGATGTTTATCTCTTATTGGCTGGCCGATTAGCTGGCTGATTGGCTGCCCGGCACAGGCTGGCTCACCAGAGACAGGGTTATGCTGCAAAGACAGGCATTTAAATTTGTGATGTCGTTCACGGAATTTTCCTGAAGCAGCTACCATACTTGGTCACGTCTATAACCAACCGAGCAGAGAGAATCTACGGTGAATGTTATGTTGGATAAATTTTTTACAAACCCGTTGGAATTGCAAATAGGAGAGCAGAGTTTTAAGTTCCACTCCGTTGCAGATTTCGAATTTGCCATGGCAGGCCGTACCTCAGTACCATCACAAAAGATCACTGAAATAGTGAAACTCTCCACCAAAGAGCTAAAGAAAGAAGCAAAAGCAATCAAGCATATTGAAAAACGCTTTGTCAGCATTTTATCAGCCTCGTTAGTGGACGCACAAAACATCAGCCGCTCCATGCGGCAATTAGATCTGCTTATTTTCTCATCAGATCACAGCTGGCGGGATATTATCAATGCCTTGAATAAAGGCGGCAATGAGTTCAATGCGTTTCGCCGTGTTGCCATGGTCAAGTACATGCAGTACCTGTCCTCCAGGCAGGACATCATCAAGTATATGTACAAGGAGAAAAACCGGCAGGAGAAGGGAGCTGGAGAGGCCGCAGATGATGCCCCCTTTAAAGAAACCTTGCTCCTGGACGATGTGGTCTTCGAGCCTTGCATTGATAAGTCTACCGGTGCTGCATTTGAGCGCATGCCCAAGGGCGAGGCGGTGACACTTACCCTGCCGTTGCAATCAGAAATGGAAGTCAGAATTTCCAAACATACGTGCAGGATTGTCGTGCTTGATGGCAAGGTAAAATTCATTGATCAGAATGGCAAAACCTACGATCTGCCCAAAGGCCGCAACATTATCGGCCGAGACAGTGTCAGCAGCATCATGCTCGATTCCAGCCTGTGTGATGTATCACGCCTGCATCTGATCGTGGAGAACTTTGACAACAACACCTTGCAGCTAACCGATCTGTCATCCCATGGCACGTTCATTCCCGACAGCTACATGGAGTCGCACTCAGCCTACTAGGGCTACCAGGGACACTGGCAGCTTCAGCGCCAGCCGCACCCATCTTCAATCTCTGGGGGTCTTCCAAGGCCCCCGGAGGGTCTCATCAACGCTATCAGCGACACCTTCCCCCCAGAGTGATAAATGAATAATGGTAATATAAATATAATTACTTATTATTTTATAGAATAAGCGGAACCCGCTATAGTGCATCACCCCGATCAAGCTGATGATTGCAATGCACGAGCAAACGATGCCCATGACAACCACCGCATTTGACGCCGACAGGCTGGCCGAGGACTATGCCGATAGATCGCCCCAGGATATTCTCATCCTCGCCGTTGAGCAATTCGATGCACTCGCCATCTCTTTCAGTGGTGCTGAGGATGTCGTGCTGATCGATATGGCACATCAGATACGACCGGGGATCCCGGTATTTTCGCTGGATACCGGCCGACTCCATCCTGAGACCTACCGCTTCTTAGAACAAGTGAGGCAGCATTACCGTATTGATTTGGACATCCTCTCGCCCGATGCCGCCATATTACAGGATTTTGTCAGGCAGAAAGGACTGTACAGCTTCTACAGAGACGGCCACAGGGAATGCTGTAGCATCAGGAAAGTCATGCCATTGCGAGGTAAATTAGCCACCCTTGATGCCTGGGTAACCGGCCAGCGGCAGGATCAGAGCCCGGGTACACGCATGAACATCGCCGTGGTAGAGCAGGATAGGGCCTTCTCATCCGCCCACAAGCCGTTGATTAAATTTAACCCGCTGTCACGCTGGACTTCCGCAGACGTGTGGAACTATATCAGGGAACATGATGTGCCCTATAATGATCTGCATAACAGAGGCTTTATGAGTATTGGCTGTGAGCCATGTACCAGAGCGGTACTGCCCAATCAGCATGAGCGTGCCGGGCGCTGGTGGTGGGAGCAGGAGAGCGTGAAGGAATGCGGCCTGCATCCAACCCGCCCGGAGCGATAGAACATGCACATCACCATGGTAAAAAAGCGCACCCCGGATGGCGAGCCATGCGCGAAATGTGCCGAGGTTGAGCGGAAGTTAATTGATGCCGGGCTGATGGATCGCATCG
>CAXMWX010000012.1:0-178799 GCA_963422205.2 Gammaproteobacteria bacterium
CTTTGGCATTGATCACGGTGCGTAGATATAAGCCCTGCTGCTCACGTGCCATTGCCGCACCAAAGAGGCGAGTCGCCCCATAGCCGGCCCCCACCACCCCCAGCATCTTGCCGCGTAACTCCCTGAGGCGCCCAGCGGCGCCCTGCTTCCGGGTCAAACGTTTCTGTATGGTCTCAGTCTGCCGTAATTCTTTCTGTAGCTTCTCGTGCTCACGCACCACCTGGCCTATCTGTATCCCATAGGACTTGGCTTCTGCCCTGGCTGCCCGGTAGCGCCGCTGTACCTCACCAATCCCTCGCTCAAGCTGTTTGCTGGAACCGCCCAAGGCCACCTGCTTGGCCTTGAGTTCGCCCAGGAGCTTTTTGTACTTGATCACATCGCCGGTGGCTTTTAGCTTCTTGTTGGTGACCGCCCATTGCTTGCCCAGACGAGCGGCGCGTTGCCCGGCGGTCTCAACACTGCGAAAGAACCCCTTGCCGAGAGCCGCACCGATGACTACACTGAAGCCTAGAGTGGTTTTATCCATGAGTGTGCTTGCGCCGGGAAATGAATATATTGCGATGAGTGACCACCTGACATCTTCTGATCGCCTTGATGATCGTCTCTACAACTTTATTGGTGATTATGGCGCGCATGTTGTTTTCTATGGTCTGTGGTTGTTCTGGACAGTGGTCGCTGTGTTGATTAGCCCGACCCCGGCATCCATGCTGGAATGGGCAGAAATACTCTTTGCCAGTTTAATCATGACTCTTATCATATTGATTCCCGTGGCGTTCATCATTGGCTTGGTCGCGAACGCCCTCTTTTACGTCTATTGGACGATTAGGGACGTGATTGACGAGATACGCTATCGTCAAGGCTCTTAAGCCAAGCCAGCAATTCCTCCCCATCCATAGCCAGTAACTCAGCGAGTGCCCAGCCCGTGTGTGAGGCCAGGGCCAACACCGCCCGTCTCACATCCGCGGGACTCAGGATAAAAAATCCTGGTAGGACTCCTGGAGTTGTGCATAATCGGCCATATCCAACTCCTCAATCACCGAGGGGGCGACTTCACACAGGTTGGCAAAGACACGGACTTCTTTCTCGGCATCACTGCCGGTGGCCTTATCCGCCGCCAGCATGTCCCGTACTTTGGGGCGGCGCAGGGCCAGTTGGGCAAGCACATCGCCATCCACCGTGACAGGGCGTTTCAGTGTGATGATCTCTGCGGACGATGCGGCAGTCTGACTCATGAGTTAACCTCCTTAGTTTGTGTGGCTCTCTTGCCCGGCTTGGGAGCAGCAGGCTTGACCTGCTCCAACACCCCACTGGTCAGCAGGAACACTGCCTGGCGGGGATATAGCTCCACTGTGGCTCCCGGTTCTACGGTGCCCAGTCCATGCAGATGCACGGGCTGCACGACCTGGTAGGTTTGTTTATCGTTCATGGTGAACCTCCTCAGAGTCCCAAATGGGCACGGGTTTGTTTGAGTTGATCCTGCCCATCGATGAGGCGTACCATGTTGGCCGGGTCAATCTCATAGATCACCTGGCCGGAATGGGTCAGCTTGTAGTAGCTGAGTGCCATCATCACTTTCAAGCTGCCCTTGTCCCCCGGCTTCCAACTGCCCATGTCCACCTCCCTTAGCATCCCTCTGAGGTTGATTTGAACAGGCCGCTCTGTACCATCCTCAGAGAACAGGCTGCCCTTAATCGTGAGTGGCTTGTGATTACCGGGGGCCAGGCCAAAGAGGGACAGGACATCCTTGTTATAGCCGTTTAAGGTAAAGATACATTCCAGCTTCTCCATGCCCATCTCCACCTCAATGGGTGCATCCATACCCCCGGCACGGAACTCCTCGGTCTTCATGGTGAGCTTGGGCAGCTCTATTTCTTCCACCTGACCGGCATAGCCTCGTCCATCCACGAACAGGGTCAGGTTCTTTAATACATCTTTTATCGTTGCCATGTCATGGCCTCCTTAAGTTATCAGTTAGGCGGCGCTGGCCTGGGGCAAGAGCTCCACCAGGTAGCGGTTGGTGATATGAGTATAAAAACCGAGTTGCTCAAGGGGCGGCACGGGCGTGTAGTCATAGTCCAGCCACAGCTTGCCAGCTTCCAGGGTACTCTGGGTGTTTAACTCCGGGTCAAGATAACAGTTGGCACCCACGATATAGCCCTGGGCTTTGAGTTCCCGGAACTTCGCATTCACGCCTTCCATCAGGTCTTCAATCAGCGTCTGTGACATGGGCTTATCCACTGCCCATAGATGGGAGTCTGCGATGGTGTCAGCCAGGACATCACCTGTTCTAACGGCGCTTTCAAAGGCGAACTTGGGATCGATCGAGCAGGTACGGCTGCCCCAGAAGCGATGCCCCTGGTGCTGGATTAGGGTGGTGACTTCGTTGGCATTGAGGTAACCGGCCTTGGTGGATGGGTTCTGCACGTCCCAGTCGACATCGGCGGTCAAGCCAGAGACCCCGTTCACGGCGATATTGCTCAAGACCTTGTGCCAGCCGCTATCGTTGTCGAGCTTGGCTCGTAACCCCAGGGCACGGGCAGAGGCTGGCTGGTTGAGATAACCCGCACTCGGCACATCAAAGACCTGAAAGCCTGGCCAGAGCAGCATCAAGCGTTTGTTACCAAACAGGTTGCGGTGGGTCACAGCGGCCTCGGCGGTAGACCCGGGTGCATCGGCATAAGCAAAGCCCTTGAGCTTCTCGGCAAGGCTGGCCAACTCCTCAGCGATGGCCTGGATATGACTGAACCCTGGGCAACCTAAAATGCGGGGTTTGAGCCCCAGGGTGCTCTGGGCGGCCAGCAGGACTTTCAGTCCCGTGAACTTGCCAGCGGCTGTGACCGTGCCAATGAGCTTGCTGGTCTGGGTGGCCGCCACGTCACTGGTCTCAACCCGCACCACCACGATGAGCGGGGCGATCTGGTCAAAGATGGCATCCATGACGGCTGGCAGCGTCCCCTGGCCGTTGCCTGCGGTATCCAGCTTGGCGGCTTTCGCCCTGGAACCGGCAATCAGGACGGGTGTGTCTAAGGGAAAGGTGGCCGCATCGGCATCGGGGGCGGTGCCCACCACGCCGATGATGCCGGTCTCTATGGTGCGGATAGGGCGGGTGCCATCGTCTTTTTCGATGACACGCACGCCGTGATGGTAATCAGTTGGCATCGTCAGTCTCCTGTGGTATCAGATGGGGTTGTGGGTGTGTGGTTGGCGAGTGCCTCGGCCACGGCGCTCGCCCTGCGTTCAATATCGCCCATCACCACTTCCAGTCCTTTGGTCTGATAGGGCAGTCTGACCTCGCCGGATTCAACCCTGGCGAGAAAGGGACTGGCGAGGGTAGCAAAGGGGGCGGCGGCCTCCCTGACTTCGGCCAGCGTGGTGGCAGTGTGCAGGTGGCTGACCAACATCGCAACGTGATACAGCAGTAGCTGTGTGGCATCGGCCGTGGTGCCGAGCAAGGACAAGGGATCGCCGGCTTCAGCTTTGATGTCTGCCCGCAGGCGTTTTTTATGGATGTGGGCGACCTCGGCTTCGGCCAGGGCCACCGCCTCATCGTGGGTCAGTGTGATCTCCTCAGTCATGGTCTAATCCTCGGTCGGCTCTTCCAGGGCGGTGAACGGTATGCGCTGCACATACCAGCGGGTGTTGTATTGCTCAGTCAGTACCGCTCTGGCGGTGGCACTGTTCTCATCGGCCAGGCGTATCAGGTTCAGCGGCCAGTTCGATGAGAAGCGGTAGCGCAGCCCGCCACCCCGCAGATAAATCCCGCTGTGGGTGTAGTTGGTATTGGCAGCGCCGTACAGCGCTACCCCGGTGGCATTGATTTTCTCTCGCCTGGCATAGCCCATATAGCGCAGGTGCGAGGCGGTTTTGTGGTATTGACGGAAGTATTTCAAGACCTTCATATACTCAGCATCACCGCCCCAGGGCGCATCATTGCCCTCTAGTTGCAAAAGCAGGGACGCCACCCGATAGGGCTGGTCGTAGTCGTTGGGAAGCACGCCCTGGTTCCAGCCGTAATGGCGGCTGATCTCCAGTTTGCCTACGCCGAAGCGATTATCGGGAAACTGCCAGAACACCGGATACAGGTAATTGGTCGAGCCGGCGATGGTGATGGTCTGCACATGGCGTTTCTCGGTCGTACCCTCCAGGGTGGTCAGGCGCCCATCCTGCGCCTGCTGGCTGCGGTTATAGGTGCTAAGCGGCGCATACTCCCCGTGGGCATGGGCATTACCCAGATGCCGGGTCAGCGCATCGGCCTCGGCCTTGGTGGTGAGCTGGCTGACCACCCAGTCATAGAGCGAGCGCACAGCGCTGGCCAGGGCCAGCTTACTGGGGCTGGCATCGGTATAGCGGCTGGCGGTAGAGAGCCGGGACAGACTCAAGGTGCCACGGGTAATCTCACTGGCATTGTGGTTATGAGCGCTGGCCGCCTTGCCATTCAAGGCCGCTGGCAAACCAGAAACATCATCAATACCGATAGCATTCAGTTCAGATAGCAGTTGCTCCACCTGGGATTTCAGCCAGGCCGTGCGGTTGGCGAGTTGCTTGGCCTGGGTGTTACTGATGCCGTCCGGGCCGCCGACGACCGGGTCGGTGGTCTCCAGTTGGTAGATGCCGTCAGGGTAATTAGCCTGCTCTGTCAGGTTGGCCATGAGCGGACAGTAGCGGACATTGGCGGATAAATGTATGCGTGAAATTTTTCACGCAGTCATCGGCTTACACCACGCCGTGGGTGTAGGTGCCATCGTAGGCAATGGTGTGGTCATACAGATGCAGCGCCCGGGTAAAATGCAGACCGGCCAGATGACAGCGGGCCGGAGCGGTGTGTGCCAACAGGGTGCGTACCTGGGCGGCCTGGGCAATGGTGATGGGGCGGGCGAAATAGACTCGGTACATTGCCCAGTGTCTGTCATCCTGGCCATAGAAATGACTGCCACTGCAGGTGATCGCCCCATCGTAACGCTCGGCATCCAGCCCCTCCAAGATATGCGCATCGCCATAGCCAGCGGCGTCCAGTACCCGGCGGATGCTGGCTACCGTGCCCTTGTGGGCATGGATAGCATAGCTGCTTGCCACACTCTGACGCTTCTGATCATCCGACCAGTCATCGTCCCACTCATCGACCGACAGCGCCCAGGCGAGCCAGGGCAGCAGGGCGTCAGGGCAGGTATCGGGGCGCCAGGTATCGCGTAGTGGCACCGGGATGCCGTTGATGCTGACCTTGATGGCGGTATCAAGTGATTGCTCCAAGGTTGAAGCATTGGGAGGTAACAAACTACGCATCGCTGTCTCCAACTGTGATACTTATCGCTGTACACCAGGCCGCCTGCTGTGACTGGACAGCAATATCGGCCGCAGGTGACTCAAGCATGACATTCTGCACCCCGGGCTGATGTAAGGCCGCATAGAGGCCAGACAGGGTAATAGCCTGCCCCAGCGCATGATGTTCGGCCACATACGCGGTCACCGCCTGGCTTGCCGCTGTTCGTACCACCTCGGCATCCGGGCCGGTAGCCAGGGTTAAAGTGGCGACAATCTCATAGTGGATAATCTCAGCGCCCTGTACGCTCACCCGATCGGTCAGGGGGCGTACTTCCTCATGATTGAGGGCCAAGGTGACCCTATCCAGCAGGGCGCGGGCCGGCGTACCATCTGCTGCCTGTGACAGCACGGTCACCTGCACACGGCCCGGTGCCGGGCTTTGCACGTCAATGTCTTTGACCTTTGGATCAGCGCTCAATCCCCAGAACACATAGCTGCCCACTGGGCCGGCGGTGCTATGCCCTTCCAGGGACAACTGCACCCGCTGACGCAAGCGCTCATCAGTCTCATAGGTCGGTGGTAGGGGTGGACGGGCATCCGGGTTGCCTGCGTCCACTACTTGCCGGGCCACACCAAACAGGGCGGCCAGGTTGTCCAGGTCGGCACCTGTTGCATAAGCCAACATCACCCCATGTGCCGCATCATTGACCCGTTGCCGCAGATGCAGCACGGTATAGGCAGCGGATTCCAGCAGCTTGACCAGAGGTTCAGATTCCAGGTCCAGCACAGCGGCCTGTGCTGGTGCCCGGCGGGCAAAGTCATCCTTGATGGCTTGCAGCAAGCGCTCATAGTCCAGGGTCTCGACCACCTGGGGTGCGGGCAGACGAGATAAGTCAATGGCGGTAAAGCCCCCCTGACGATTTGTCATAGGACAATGCCCTCCAGGGTGACTTCCCGGCCCTCAGGCAGGTACTCGCCGGTCAGAGTGAGTTGCATCTTCCCCGCCGCATTCACACCACGGCTGGTGACCTGGGTTAAGCGAAAGCGTGGCTCCCATCTTGCCAGCGCCTCAGCAGTAGCGGCATAGAGATCAATCAGCGTGGCCGGGGTCACTGGCGCATCAATGAGTTCAAACAAGCGTGACCCGTATTCACGGCGCATCACCCGGCTGCCCACTGGGGTGGTGAGGATGTCGGTGATGGATTGCTTCAAGTGTGCAAGACCGTCCAGGCGTTTACCAGTGCCCCCGTGCATACCCGTCATCACGAGGGTTCTCCCGTATTCGCCGCCCCCGGCTTGACGCCACTGTGGGTATGCTGCTGGGCCGAGATACCATCGGAGGTGATGTCCCCGCCCGTCTGGGTAACCGGCCCGGTGATGGTGTGTCCGGCGGCATTCAAGGTCAGCGTGCCAGCCACATCCATAGTCAAATTGCCCTGACAGGTGATGTTCATAGCGCCGCTGACCACGTTGTGACTTAACACGGCGCCGTTGGTAAATGCAATCAGGTCGCTATCCGGATCGGCAGATGGGGCATCCAGGGCTTGCGTGTAGAGCATACCGACAATCACCGCTTGCGCCAGATCGCCCGAAGGGCTGGCCAGGATGACTTGCTGGCCAACTGCTAAGGGCCGCCAGCGGCGATAGTTCCGTCCCATCTCGGCTGGCCAGGGCAGCCAGCCAGTGACGGTCTTGCTGCGTACCTTCAGGCGCTTGGCCTCATGGTCAACCTGCTCAATCCGCCCTAAGCAGATGAGATCGGCCAGCAACCGGTCGTGCTCGGTCTGGGTGAAGTCATCCATCAGATGGCTTCGGCTCCCAGTGGTTTATAGTTGTTCTTATGGGCAAGCCCTACCTCCGGCGCCAGGCCCAGACTGACCGCATCGGGGAAACTGGCAAACTCGGTCAGGGAGGCATCGGCGGTCAAACAGATAGGCAACTCAAAACTCAAGCCCCAGAGTGACACGCCCTGGGACTGTAGGCCAGCACTGAAGAGGTTTTGAACACGTTTTAAGGCGAGCATACCCTGGCCGGGGATGACTAACTGATGCAGGTGTGGTGCCAAGATAGCGATCATCTCATAAGCGCCCATCTGCCGGGCATCCCCGCGCCGTTGCGCGGCCTGACCGCTGGCATGGGCAGTCAACAGATACAGCCCCCAACTGCTGGCAAGCTGTACGCCCCCATCAACTGGCTCGGTGCGCCCGCCTAAGAATGACCAGTAGGCACCGGGGCTACCCGCCATCAATCTTTTGAGCAAGGCCGCATCCAGTTCGCCCGGCAGAGACATCACCTGCCGGTACTTGCGCTCCCCGCCCACCGTCAAAGCGGCTTTGGTCTCGGCAATCAGCTTATCTTCTATGGTGGCAATCATGGTCTTGCCGCCTGATTGAGATGCCGTTGCACAGCATTGAAGACAATGGCGTCAATCTCTTGGGCGTCATCATCATCGATGCCCAGCACCGGTCGGGCCGGTAAGGTCACCGCATGATGGCGTCCGGCCTCGCCACCGAAATGATGTATGGCCGCATAGACAGCATCCGAGCCGACCTCCACGCCCGACCCATCAGCGAACACCTTATAGGTATAGCTATCTCGGAGATGACCCCTGTCAATCAAGGTCTTGCCGCCATCCTTTTGCGCTCGTTTGGATGGCTTGAGCGGCTTGCCCTTGACATCTACCTGTTGCTCCAGGCGATGGCTGACCTGATCGGCCAGGTAACGCCCAATCGCATCAAACACCCCTTGCATATCTATGTTTTGCAGGTTGGCCAGACCCGCCTTAAAGGCAGCATCATCAATATTGATGTTCAGCTGAACACCGGCCACCTAATAACTCGCCCAATCAAAATTGCCTGATGTTCCCTGCGCTGTGCGTATCCGCCTGGCAGCCGGAGCCACCTCGGTATCACCAACTCCCAGGCTCGCCTTACCACCCTGCGCCGCCTTCAGCCAGCCAATGGCATGGGTATAACGCTTCTCACTCTCCTCGGCCGCCACATCATCCTGTAACAGATAAATGACGATATCCCCAGCGATACGCGGCAAGGGACTGGCAGCAATCACAGCCTGATCTAATGGCAGGGGATAACGAGGGGAAAGGTACGAGTCGATCAGCTTGCCAGCATCAGCAATGGCCGCCGCCAGCACCGCCGCATCAAGGCGACCAGTACCCTGCGAATCGCAGAGTTGCACCAGCTTGTCCTCACCATAGCGGGTGATCAGTTGTGCTTGCGTGATATAGGCCACAGGCTCAAACTCTGGCCTGTTCATTCAACGCCCGCCAGGCGCTGTTGCGCTCCTTCGCACTGATGTCAAAGCTCAAGCGCTGCTCCAGCGCCTTGACTTCCGGCATCCCGTCCTTGCGCCAGCAGTCATCACGCTGCTTGTCCGGATCATCGGCCAGTAAGGTCTGCATGACCTCCATGATGGTCTGCTCAAGGGCAGCGGCATCAGCCGGGCGATGTGCTGTATCCTCAGTCTGCTCGGCATCACCACCCACCCGTGAGATGGCCAGGCAAGCGAGTAGCGCCTGGGTGTTATTATCTGCCGGGTCAAGTGCAAGGTGCTGCCCCGCCTCAACGTCCACGCCCTTAATCGGCGTGTTCACCATGTAGTGTTGTTTACTCATCTGTCATCCGACCTCTGGTAGCGGGAGCAAGAATCGAACTTGCATCTCCAGGGTATGAACCTGACGTGGCGCCATTCCACTATCCCGCAATCATCACTAAGCAACGGCATTCTGAATCAGATACCCGGCCTCGGGCATCAGCAACTGCGTATCGGTATCACTGTCCACCGGATACACCCAGGCGCGGTTCTTCTTGCGGTAGTAGGGCATCTCCACGGTGGGCGTACCACGCAGGCGGAAGGTATAACCAAAGGACGGCTCATCCTGCACGGGTGATGCCGGCACGTGCGCCACAACCACATGCTTGCCCCAGATCCGCTGACGTACCCCGTTCACCTTTTTCAAGGACTTGCCACAGACCACCTTGGCAACACCCCACAAGCTCGCCAGCAACTCTTCCGTGACGATGCTGCGCTCGGTGTGTTTGATCTTCTCACTGATAGCCTGGTTGGTACGCAAGGCATTCATTACCTCCACACCCAGATGCACCACGATATGGGTGCCGCCACAGTCCAACTCAATCGCATTGATGGCACGGATAATGTCCTCGGTGGGGTCTATATCCGGCTTGTCCCACTTGTTTGTACCTGTCAAAGCCAGCTTGTGAGAAGCCGCGTAGTTATTGGCATCCTGGGCCATAGCCGCCTGGGCTATCTCAATGTTCCGTTGTACCGGCTTTAAGGCCCGATTAACGGCGGCTGAGGCCAGATCGACCGAGGGCACGTTCATGGCATCGTTATGCACCTCCCGCGGCACCACGGCATCTAAGCCATGCGTCTCTAAGGCGTAGGTCCGCTTGCCATAACGTACCTGTACCTCAGCGGCATCCGCACCGGGCGCACGCAAGGTCTCTATCTGCTCGGTTAAGTGATCTTCAAAGTCCACGATCTTCCCCCCATGCAGCGTGACTTCCACATACGGGAATAACTCATGGCCGGTAAAGGTGGGTTCCTGATGGCCAATGGCATGGCTGGTCAGAATAGGGTCAACCAGCCTCGCCTCGGCTGGGGTCATTTGCGATACGGGCATGGTGTTGCCTCCTCTAGTTCGCGTTAAGATGAATGCGGATAAGATCGCCAGAAGCACTGGCCGCTTCCGCCGCCCGGCCAAGTGCCACGCCCGCATCGGTTGCAGGGATGGCACGTCCTTCAGCATCGCTTTGCACCGCAGCGCCCAGGGTAATGGCAGCCCCGGCTGTCACTGGCACCACGCCGTGGGTGTCAATGGCTACGGCCTCACCCGCCGCCGCATCATGGCGGGCAACTCCATAAGCGGCTTCGTTATTGCCGGCCTGAGCGCCATCGTGTTTGACGAAATGCTGGCCCTTGATAGCACCGGATGCCTTGACGGTGTCGGTGCATAATCGGATGACTTCTCTCACTCATTCTCTTAACCTCCTACCGCCTTAACGGCCTCAATGTAATCCGTGTTCGGATGGTTACGCTGATATTCCAGCGCTTTGCTGTGCAAGGCCAGACGCTCGGCATCTACCACCGCCTTGTTATCGACCAGGGCAAAGCTGGCGGTGTCCTGATTATCCGGTGCGCTACCCGCACCGCCTAAGCTCGTACTCTAAATCAAGCTGCTTGCCGAGCTTGCCGATAAATGCCTCGAAGAACTGCATCGGCGTCTGTTTGACCTCTTCGGCTTTATCGTCTTCGCCCCGGCTAAATGTGAACGGGGCATCAGCGCCATCGGGCAGGGCCAGCATGAACTCGACCAGGCCCTCACTCTGTGCTGGGCTTAAGCGGCCCTCAGAGACCGCCTTGTCCACCTGTGACTGATACGCACCGGCCAGACGCTCACGGCGTACCTTATCGAGTTCGCCTTTCAGCGCCGCATTGTCTTTGGCAAAGGCAGCCTGGCTTTCCGCTTTAGCAGCCTTGACCGCCGCATCCAGCTCGGCTTGTGTGAAATGGTGTGTCTCCGGCATGGGTTCATCTCCTGTCGGTTGGTAGTATGTAGAACTATCGAACTTGGGCGGGCTGGTCAGATCGGTGGCGTGTTCCTGAATAGATTCCACCTCATATTCCGGCATGACCTTGTCGGCAGCATCCACCCCGAAATACTCGACAATAAACTCCCGCAGGCGGCGCATGGCACGGCCAAGTACACGGGGGGTAGTGGCATCGGGCGCAAACTCACCGGCATATTCATACGCAGGTCGGCCCGACAAGCCATACTGCATGGGGGTGAGTTGCAAAGCTGGCGGCACCGCACCTAAGAAGCCGATATGCCGCACCTTAAATCCGCCTTGACCATCCGGGTCAATGGCAATGGAACGTTCGGGAAAACGCTTGTCGGCCACCATCTGCTCAAAAGTCGGCTCAATATCCTTAGCCTTGAACCACAGCTTACCCGCAGCATCCAGCTTGTACTCGGACACCTGCCCATAACGTGGGTCATCGCTCGCTGGATGACCGATAACCAGGGGCGCCGGATGGGACGCATCATGGTTGGCCACCAGGGAGTTCAGATCATCGGCTGACCAGTAACGGCGTATTACCATTTGAGTCGGTATGTTCACCGGTCTCAAAGATATGGATCCAGTCGGCAAAAGCTCGCGCTGAGCGTGTTGAAGTGCCCTGGTATTGATGTGCTGTACGCATCGGCATGGACGCACCATGCCACAGCCTGGACATCAAAAATGACTACGTGAAATATTTCACGCAGGGAAGGAGAATAATCGGGGGGCAGATGGATGCTATTTAACGCCTAAAACAGACCGGAGGGAAGGATATATGGTTTAAGCCCAAGTTGGCGACAGGCCCTGGTGCCTCTCCCGATCAACCGATTCAGCATCGCCTGTTGGTTGCACTCAAATCCAAGACAAAATGGCGTGAAAAATACTTAAATATCGTCTTGCTAATGTTCAAAAATACAGTATGTTCGCCCTTATAAACTACCCGGAAACCTAGTAGTGTCCCTTAAAGTTGTTTTCTTTCCTAAAACCTAGGAATAATAATGAATTTAGGCATAACTAACGCACATTTGTATACAGCTTTCCGTATCAAAACAAACTTTTGTCTACGGGAAGGTAATGAGAAAATACTTAATGGAACCTGTTTTTTTGTAAAAAACTCAAGAGAACAATTATGCTTGATTACAAATAGGCATATATTTGAGCTCTGTTATAGCGGAACAGGCAAGTATGTGGGTTCAGTATTACAGTCTGTGATTATTGAAGGCTACATGGCTCTTGATGGTAACATTGATAATGTACCCCGAGGCCGTATCAGCTTCAAGATTTTAAACTTCTCCGATGTAACGTATGCAGGTGACTATCATGAAGATGTAGCCTGTATAGTTAATCCACTGCCCGAACCGGAACAAGGATGTAATCAAAATATAAAGCTAGATTATTTTTTAGGGTATGAGTATTTAGCTGACGATAAATGGATACATGATTTTGTATCAGTTTATGATTTCCTCGTGTACCCCGGTTTTCCTGATTGGCATGATAAACTTGAGAATAGACCAATATTACGTACAGGCACTATTTCAAGCGATCCAAGAACAAATTACTCAAATAAAAATGAACCAAGGGGAAGGCGAGTAGTGTATGAAGGTTTTTCATTTAGAGGGTCATCTGGCAGTCCTATGTTTGTTACAGAAAAGGGGATTAAAGCAGGAAAAGGGCTTATTGGTGGCGGATTCAGGGAGTCACGTTTGATTGGAATTAATGCAGGGCATCTTATAGGAGATTTTGGACAACATTCAGGGGTTTCCTATTTTATAAAGTCATCTGCAATTCTTGAGCTTGTTGATAAGCTGGCATGATACCTCATGGATGGTTCTAGGTTCGACCACTAAGTAACTGACGAGAACTCGGCAACGTATTTTAGGGAAATCATGGCCGATGGCGGGTAAATCGAGCGTTTTCCCCCAATGACGCATCAAAGCCAGGTACAACCCGCTTTAAAACCCCTTTAAAAGCCTTCAAAAGCGTTTAAGAATTTTTTCTAAGGGGCAAGTAGCCCCTGCGGGATAAAACGGCCAGAAAAAGCACACGGGCGGTATTGTGTATTGGCAACGAGCAGCTCAACTGTTACCAGAATACTGTTTACATGTTTTTCCTAAAAGCTCTCTGGTTTCAGTATCCAGTAAATAGCCATGAGACTTAAGCAATGGCGGTATATATTCCTGCGCACATGACCAAGCATGATGTATTTGATCATTGCTTGCGCAATACTCTAATAGTTTCTTGTATTGCTCATCTTGCAATTCTTCAATATGAGGTAAAAGACGTTGAAAGTTTTTCTCTGCGCTTCGAAAATCCCCTGATCTTCCAATGATTTCGATGATTGCATCTGTCCCCACTTTAAAATCCTGCTTAATTAGTCCAGGCAGTAGATCGTCTATTATTATCCTGCCTGGCTCCACCTTGGTAGACTGAATATAGGTAATAAAACCTCGTGGAGTTGTGCCATCGATCGACAAAGGGATAATCGTTAAATTCTTTCGATAGGCGGCGATACCGGATTCTTGCACACACCATGCCGAGGAAAAATAGCGTTTGCTAAGTATACTGATGAAAATTTTCGCACTAGCGATCTCATCTAGTATTTTGACGCGCCACTCTTCTGAGACATCGATATCTTCATGCGCTAAAAAGGATTCAACCCCAATTC
Source organism: Gammaproteobacteria bacterium (assembly GCA_963422205.2). Classification (GTDB taxonomy): domain Bacteria; phylum Pseudomonadota; class Gammaproteobacteria; order Eutrophobiales; family Eutrophobiaceae; genus CAXMWX01. Next base: position 13,522 of record CAXMWX010000012.1, read on the forward strand.
TCTCTAAAATATTTTTTATTTCCCTGGCAACTAATTTGTCGTCAGTTTGGTAACTGATAAATGCGTAGGCCCCCATTTTATCTACTCAGAAACTCAACGCCCACCATCTCTGCCGCTGCCTTAATCCGATATTCATATTTACCAACCTTGCCGTCCGTGTCATAAATCACAACTGTTGACCGCTGTTCGGGCTGAGGTTAGATGGGATGACAAGAATAACTATTCCCACCGCCATTTCCAGCCTATGCGATTTGTTGTGTCACAGCAGGATTTTGGTTCTTTGATAATATGAGCAATAGGGTCGGCCGGGCCGCATCTCTCATGCCTTTCAATCTTGTATATAGGGCCCCATTCAGCTTTGATCTTACAGTGGTAGTTGTAAGTGACATGCCCGGACAAGTCTTTATTATTCTCTTCCCAATGATCTGGTTCTCCCCAATGAATTGAAACGCCGATGGCTTGTTCCTTTTCTCTCTTGAGATTATTGCAATGCCATATTGGGCTCTTGCCACCTCCAATCCAACCAGAACTACTTTCCACTACCTCGGTATACTTGTAACCCTCGATCTTATTGATGTTTTCACATGCTTTCCATTGGTTAGACTTAGTTACTTTGGTTACTTCTTTGTAACCGCAAATTTCGCCATCTGTTACACACAGGTATCTTGGCTCAATCAATGCAACAACACCAACAGCTAAGGTTGCTATGGCAACAATCAAGGCTACTGTTCTGTGTGTGTTTATTGACATCACTTTAATTATAACAAGCGGCTACTCACAACTCTCCAACCGCTCACCTTTGCGCCACTTGCTAGGCATTACGAACTCACCCGCCCATAAACCCACTTTATTTTGCTTAGCCTCATTCTCAGCACTGATGTAATCGTTTTTCAATGGTCCCGGTAGATAATTACGATACGCAACTGCCCAGCCTTCTTTCAGCATTTCTAGGTGAATGTCTTTATCACCATCATAAGCCGTGACAACAGGGCGACCGTACCTACCAACATCCCAAATTTTGAAATTCAGTTTTTTGAACTTGCACTTTTCCTTGCCGCTATCCAAACAGATCATGGACAGTAAGGCTTGCTTTGCCTCTTCGCCACAGGCATAACATTCACCGTTCCGACTGCATTGCTGTTTTGACTCCGGCGTATCAATGCCCTGAGACCGGAAACTGATCTTGTAGGTATCCCCATCTGAAACACCTCTCGGCACTACGTCATCTATCGTTTGCCCTAATGCAATGGTCGGCAACATTAGCATAAGCACTATCATAATCGTTTGCATTTCTACCCCCGCAACGTTCGCGCCATCCACACCACCTCACCAACCACCTCGGCATCAGCAGGCAGGGGAATATCCTCCCAAGCCGGATGATCACTCACCATCAGGTGCTGACCACCCTCATCCACACCTGCACGCTTGACCACCAGACCATCACCCGTGCGGACAACATAAATCGTATCAGCACGCCAGTCCGTGCGCAACCGGTTGACTAGTATCTTTGCCCCCGCCACCAAGGTCGGCTCCATGCTCTCACCTGCTACTCCGATGATGGCGCATTGAGTAGCATCAAGGCCGTGTTCGTCCAGCCAGTCACGGCGAAACCATAACTGACCGGTGGTCTGCTCCAGATCAATCGCCATACCCCCGCCTGCGGCTGCTTGTACCTCCACCACAGACACGGGCCTGGCCGCCAACGGTATATCGCCGTTCTCAGCCACCGCAGTACCAGGTAGCAATACATCACGCAGATCATCCGGTATCGGGTCGCCCCCCGCCTCATGCACCGCACGTACCAGCCCCTGGGTGTGATCCTCAACAGCCGTTTTCTCAACGCCTTTGACAGGCGGTGCTAACGGCGCCTGCTGCCACTCATACGCCCGTGGGTCAGGGGCTGGTATAGCTGTCATCCCCGCCTTCGGCTTATCCTGGAATACCCCCACCACGGCACCCTGGCGAGTAATAAAGCTCCGCTTGGCTTGCTCATTCACGCTGCCCACCCGGCCTGTGTTCGGCTCACCCCAGCCCCGCAGCGTCAAGTCCGTGTCAGTAAAACCTAGCAAACGCTTGATGCGTCCGGTGCCATTGCCATCATCCATCCACAGCCTCTGGCCCACTGCCAGTGGGGTATTGGGCGAGATAAGGCAGTAGTCCCCCGGCGAGATACCTTCCGGGATCATGGATGTCCCTTCAGCCACGACATAAAACACATCCGGATCATCGCTTAAGCCCTCCGGTTCTGGCAACTCATCCTCAGTGATCGGGGCAACATAGTGGCGATGTTTCTGCACATCCATGCCGCATTGCGCACGGCCATTGAACGGCAACTCTGTCGCAATAAAGGTGAGCGGGGTAGGCTCATAGGCGGGGGGCAATTCGGCTACATGGTCATGCGTATCTCCACGGGGCGGGCCGATATAGAACTCCAAGCCGAGGGCACGGCAGATTTCAGCGGCACGATTAATTGTGGGCACCTGTCCTTCAGACAAAACACCATAGAGACTCCTAACTGGCACACCAAATTCAAGGGCAGCCGCACGGACTGAAATGCCTTTGTCAGCCAGCCTATCTTTGACAGATGCAACAAAGTGGTCGTTTGTGTCCATAGTGCATTTTATTGCAACTAGGCTATTGCACAACTTGTTTGCATTAAAGCGTAAATCAGGCTTGACATGGTTTGCGTTATAGCGCATCTTTGCATTATGACGCAAACCACCCAAATCGTATTGCTGATTGAAGTGCTGGCTGAAGCAACTGGCCTCAGCCCAAATACGATTGCCCGTTATGTATCGGGGAACGGAGACTTTTACGCCCGCCTCAAATGTGGTCACGATCTTACCACTCGCCGTGCAGTCAGGGTCATACAACAGATATCTAACCGCTGGCCAGCCAACACGCCTTGGCCTGCTGGCATTTCCCGTCCTGTTCCGTCACCGGATTCGCCAGCCGCACAGGCGGCGGCATGATCTACCTGCACCCGGCCTGCTGCGTATCACCTGAGCATGTACAGGCCGTGCAGGCAGCCACGGGTTTGACTGCTGTTATCAATGTGGATGGTCAGGCAATTTTACGGCCGCCGACCTCTTCCTCAGGCCGTGAACATAAGGCGGCCCCTTCACCCATCGCACCGGGTCATGTTTCCCCTGGCAGTGACACAGCCGCCGGTGCGGTGGGTGTTTTTTATCGCCACAAAGAGGATACCCATGCCAACTAAATCCTTGAGCAAACTCACCCCGCCGAAACACGTGGCGGCGTTTCTTGATCAGTTAGACCTATTGCCTTTGCCGGAGATGTTGGCCTTGCCAGCCAGTCAGCGTGTCATCCATGCGGCGGCGGGTATGAAGATGCAACTGGCCGGGGCTTTGTATACCGGCTATGCCTTGCGTAGCTTAAAAGCCGAGTTGCCACATGGGGAGTATATGGCGGCGACCAGTGAGATAGGTATGCCTGATAGAACTGCCCGGCGCTACATTCAGTTGGTTGATTTATTTGAAGGGTTGAAGTCCTCAAAATGGCCAGCGCTGGCCGATTTGGAACTGACAAAAATCTATGAACTGATGTCCTGGGGAGCAGGGGAACTGGATGCGTTATGTAGTGGCAAGGAAGTCAATGGCATTACCCTGGAAGCAGCGAAAGAGCTATCTACCCGCGAGTTGTCTGCAACCATCAAAGAGGCCGCAGAAGCTGATACGCACAAGCAGCTTATCAAGCTGGAGAAGGAGAAGAACAACCTGGCGGCCAGGCTACAGGACAAGGACAACACTATTCGTGCGTTACGGTGCAGCCGGGGTGAGAGTCCAGCGCATGGTTTCCCGGACTTTGTCACCACAGCGAGACAGGAGGCCAACGCAGCGGCAGAGAAGGTGGGCTTGTGTGTGGATGATATGACCGCCCTGCATGCGGAGCTCGCCCGGCTGTGGGGCCTGCAACGTAATGATGAGCGCTTGCGTGAGTACTGGCATATCGCTGCGGCTGCCATCTACTACCAGACAAAAGCGATGACCGCGCAGACCACGGCCTTGCTGACCAGGCTGGAAGCCGAGTTGCCCGAGGCGGTAACAGGTGAGTTGGTCGGTGAGTACCTCTATACCGAGGATGAGGTCAAGCAGGTAATCGCCGATCGCAACCTCATCATCCAGTTACATGATCATGAGAAGATCTGTCGGGACAACGCTCGTCATCAGGGGCGGCGGGGCCGGCCCAGAAAGCATACGGCCAAGGCGAAGGGCTAAGTCATGCCTGCCCTGGCGAAGGTGTTGAAACTTCCCCGACCGCCTGCCCAATTGAAAGGAGCAGCGCCCGCATCAGCGCTGGAAGGTATCAATGAGCATCAACGCAGGATAGTGCTTAACCGCAAGCAACTGGTGCAGATCATCCTAGCAGAGCATCAGGCCGGGGTTTCTATTCGGGTAGCAGCCAGGAACCTGGTGGCAGCGATTGTGGCCGGTCAGGTAGCAGAGGCGACCCGTACCGCCGCCCGTTCGCTGGCCAAGGGCAGCAAGCCCTCTCCCAGCCATCAGGTCTTGGAGCGCTGGACAAGCGCCTATATGAAGCAGGGGATTAACGGTCTTATTCCGAAGCATAAAGGCTCACAGCGTAAGGCGTATGGTTGGGAGGCGAGGGCCTTGGAACTGTATCAGCGACCAGTGAAGGCGGCCATGAGTACGGTGGCCTACTGGTTGCAGGACGAGGGCTTTGAGAGTGCCACGATAAGCCGGGTACGCCGCTATCTTAACTCCCTACCCGCCCGGCTCACCACCAGCGCACCGAAGCGTTTAGGTCAGCATTACCATCGCCAGAACGTAACACCGTATGTGGTGCGCGATGCGTCCGTGCTGCCAGTCGGATTTATCTATGAGGGCGATGGGCATACCTGTGATGTGCATATTGCCCACCCTAAGACGGGCAAGGCGTATCGGCCGGAACTCACGGTCTGGCTGGATGTGCGCAGTCATTATTGTGTCGGCTGGTATCTGGATAATGCAGAGAAGGCGACCAGCACGCTGTTCAGCTTATCCCATGCCATCACTTCACACGATCACGTGCCGGCCGCCATTCATGTTGACCCCGGTTCAGGCTTTAAGAACAAGCTGATGGTCGGTGAAGCGGTGAGTTACTGCGAGCGCCTGTCCATTGAGTTCATGGCGGCCCTGCCGGGCAATGCCAGAGGTAAGGGTCTGGTGGAAGGGTTCTTTCATATCTTCGAGGAGCGCTGTGGCAAGCGGTTTGATACCTACTGCGGGCATAATCGCACCGACCATGCACTAAGTGACTTAAGCGGCAAGGTGAAGCGTGGCGAGATCATCCTGCCTACCCAGGCGCAGTATAGGGATGCTATCACGGCGTTCATTGACCGCTACAACCACACAGCACAGCGGGGCTTAGGATGTCCACCGGCTGATCTCTGGCAGCAGTTGGAGCAGACACCATTAGAGACACCTGCCGAGGCCCTTATGCGGCCGCAGGCGGTGCGGGTGGTGCGCCGTGGCCAGGTAGAGCATGACCGACGGCTGTATCGTCACGTTGAGCTGGCCAGCTACGAGGGGCAGGAGATAGCGCTGGAGTATAACTTGCACAACGATGCTTATGTGACCATCCGCACCTTGACCGGGCAGTTCATTTGTGAGGCTGAACAGGTCGAACCTAAGCCCTGGCTGCCGGCCTCACGTCTTGAGGAGCAGGAACTGAAACGGCTCAAAGGGCAGATTGCTCGCAAGGAAAAAGCCATTACTGAGGATAAGGCCCGGGCCGGGCTGGCGATTACCCACGAGCATGACCTTGCTCACCTTAACGCCATGCCTGTCCTTAATGACCCTGAGCCACTGGCACATAACACGAGAGCCGGCCCCGCGAGCGCAGCGAGTGCTGTGGGTATCGATTTGAATGTCTTTGATGATGATTAAGGGGGTACATCAACCATGAGTAAGCTACTGCATCATCCGGCCGCAGCGATGGTCTATCCGAATGGCTACACGGCCAGTTATACCGCTACTGACAAGCAGTCAGTCTGTCAGGTCATTGACTGGCTGAATGCCGGGCAGGTACCGGGGATTGCCAACCCGCGCACCCAGGCACAATTAGCCAAGGCCACGGGGGTCAGTGCCGCCAGCATCAGTCAGTTGCTGAAAGGCACTTATCCGAGTAGCCCGGGCAAGCACGTCAAAGCCCTGGCGGATTATGTCGCCCGTTGCCGGCAGCGTGAAGAGGAGAGACTGGATGCCGGGCAAGTGGTAGCCACGTCCGTGTTCAAGGTCGTACAGAAAGTCTGCAAGCGTGCCAGGCTGATGCGGGATATTGGTTATGTCTCGGCCGTGGTGGGTACGGGCAAGACCACGGCCTTGAAGTTCTATGCGGAGAACAGCCCTGGGGTCTATCTGATTGAGGGTGATCCTGACATGAGTGCGGCGGTGTTTATCAACGAGTTGGTGGTACTCACCAACGCCACTGTCGCCAGGGCAAACAAGTACAGCCAAGGCACCAAGGCTGACCGCTATGCGGCTGTGGTACATGCCTTGTCTGGCACGGATTCGCTGCTCATTCTGGATGAGGCTGACAAGGTCAGAGACACCACGCTGGAGTACCTGCGGCGCTTATCCGACAAGGCTGGCATTGGTGCGGTGCTATCGGGTACCCAACGACTCTATGCCATGCTTGCCAATCCAGCCGCCGGTGGACGCTTTGACCAGCTTGGCTCCCGAGTGGGTTTCCGGTCACAACTGATTAAGTCCATCCTGGAGAAGGATTCTCAGTTGATGGTCAGTGCTGCCTTTGAGGGTGAGGACGTTGATCTCACCGATGAGATACAGGCGGCTTTCTGGCAGGTCTGTGGTGGTTCTGCCCGTACCTTATCCAAGCTCATCCCGAATGTGCGGGACTTTGGCCTGCGCAAGGGTCATGTGTTGAGTGCCGATCTGATCTATGCCGCCGGTCAGCAGACGATGGGTTTGAAGCCGGTGAGGGTGAGTTAGTGACATCTAAGCAGGAACAAACCTATCCGGTGAGTTGGCCGAGATTTACAGCATGGTTTCTGGTGGCTTTGCTGCTGCTGATTTTTGGCTGAGACATACTTTGCGCCAAAGAGAGAAGAAAAAATACAGGCTTCGGTGAAGCCAGCGAATGAAAAAATCATCTATGTGATCAAATGCCCGGCCACGCACCATGACTGACAAGCAAATCAACATCCTGGCTGTCAGAGATGACGATAACGTCTTTGTGCAATGTGCGCAGTTGCCTGGGCAGACATGGGTACGTTCCATTGAAGAGAACCGCATCACAAAAGACCTCATCGCCGTTGAGTGTGTTATTGCCAAGGTGCTGGAAGAGATTGTCTTCGCCTATCGGCTACACCATGAATGCAAGGCCAAGACCAGGCGGGTAACTATCACCGTACAGCTGGATGCCGATGACAACCAAGCCACTTAATCTCATCTCTCTGGGTGCGGGTGTGCAGAGCAGCACAATGGCACTGATGGCCGCATCAGGTGAGCTGGCTCCGATGCCGGATGCGGCCATCTTTGCCGACACGGGTGCCGAGCCGGGTTACGTCTATGACTGGCTGGAGCGGCAGTTGCCTTTTTTGGTATACCGGGTGATGCAGGATAAGGGCTTAGAGCAAGCCATACACGACTCGTTCACAGCGGATAAATGGTATCCCGCCATCCCGTTCTTTGCCTTATCGCCTGAGGGCAAAAAGGGCATCCTGCGCCGCCAGTGTACCAGCCATTTTAAGCTCAAGCCGATCATACAAAAGACCCGTGAGTTGCTAGGGCTAAAGCCAGGCGAGCAAGCTAGGAAAGGCATACAGGTCATCCAGTGGGTGGGTATATCCTTAGATGAGGCGCACCGCATGAAGCCATCCCCACAGCATTACATTAAAAGCATCTATCCCCTGGTGGATAACAGAATAACCCGTCATGACTGCTACCAATGGATGGAGCAGCACGGCTATCCTGAACCGGCCCGTTCCGCCTGCTACTTCTGCCCCTATCATTCACGTACATCCTGGCGCTGGATCAAAGACAACCACCCCGATGAGTTCGACCGGGCAGTCAAGATAGATGCACTGATACGCACAGGGGTCAGAGGTGTTCAGCATCAGTTGTTTATCAATGACAGCAGACAGCCGCTGGATGAGATCGATCTCACCCAAGCCGATGATCACCAGATCGATCTGTTCGGCAATGAATGCGAGGGGATGTGTGGCGTATGAACACTATCACCCGCGATACTGTACTGGTCGCCTTGCGTGAACACATCGGCAAGGAAAACGGCATCAGCGCTGCCCGCCTGGTACGAAAAATATCCGGCGATATGTTCTGCCTGCTGGATGAGCGGCAGTTGCGGCAGGTGATCGTTGAGTTACGCCATGAGGGACATCATATCGGCGCACATCCCTCAGCCGGTTATTACCTGTGCCGAAGCCCAGCAGAGTTAAATGAAGCCTGCCTATTTCTCTATGAGCGGGCAATGACTTCCCTTACCCAAATCTCGGCCATGAAGCGCATATCACTGCCTGATCTGGCCGGCCAACTGAAACTACCCACATAACAGGAGGACACCATGAACATTCACACCATAGAACAACTAACCGCTGAGTATGCAGCGGCCCATCGTGCGCTGGCTGGCTTTGCGACCGAGTTGGATGATGAGTTACAACACATCAAACGTCAGCGCCGAGAGAGGCTGAATGCGCTTATCTCCCAGGCAGCGGATGCCAAGCTCAAGCTCAAAGCCGCCATTGAACAGGCGCCGGCCTTATTCGATAAACCCCGCACCCGCATCCTGCATGACATCAAGGTGGGGTTCCGTAAAGGCAAGGGTCGACTGAAATGGCAGAGTGCGGTAGGCGTGATCAATAAGATCAAGCAACTGTTTGATGATGAGTGTGGGGTGTTGATCAAGACCGAGGAGAAGCCTAACAAGGATGCCCTGGAGAAGCTGCCGACTGCTGAGTTAAAGCGCTTAGGGATAACCATTGAGGGGGCCGGCGATCAGGTCGTTATCCGTCCGGTTGAGGGTGACATTGACAAGCTGGTGGATGCCTTGCTGGTCGATGAGTTGGGGGAAGGCGAATGAGCGGCGATGCGCTGCACCCATATTATCCGTTCGATGGCGGTTATATGGGTAAGGCCCCGCTGATGGTGCGTGACAGTGCCGAGCGTTGCCGCCTCGCCAGTGATTTCACTGTAGCAGAGTGCCGGGCCGCCCTTGCCAATGAGCGGATGGTGTTACAAAAGACAGTGGTGCGCCGTATCCAGCGGCGATTACGCAAGCTGGGAGAGGTGGCATGAAGATCAAGGCCGATATTGATTTCACTGTCGCTGACGATCAGAATCACGTCATTGCCACCCTTAACTTGCGCCTTCCCTTTGCGCCATTGATGGCGGTCATGAGCCGGTTATATGCGCTTTACACCTCGCTTAAAGGGCATCCAGCGGGACAGCAAGCCCTGTACATAGGTAAGGCTGATGAGTGAGATCGACAGCCAACCGAAGCAATCGCACATCTGGTGCTTTGATGCCGGCATGTTGGGTGAGGCGTTGGAGGCCTTATATCAATCACGGCAGCCAGACGATGCCGAGGCGAGAGAAGCGGCTGCCGAGGAAATGGAGCAGATTCGGCGTTTCCTTAATTCGGACATTGCCAGGGAGTATAAGCTGATTGTGAAGATCAGCAAGCGGCGGCCGCCTGCTGAGGAGACATAAATGACTGAATGGTACTTGCTCTATCTCATCACCGTATGTGCGCCAGCCTGTACTTCCGTTGAACTCATTGTGCCAGTCGCCAATGAGCAGAGTTGTCATGCCTTAGCTCGTGCCATCCGCCTGCCTGAGAAGGCCAGTGCAGTAGCGCAGTGTCAGCTAAAAGCCATCAAGACAGGCCAGCCGGAGTGGGCGGCGTAAGACCGATGCGTTCTGCCCGTAAAATCGATCACCGCCAGCGTTGTTATACCTTGCTGGCGATAGCGAAAAAGCAGTTAGGTCTGGATGAGGATACCTATCGGGCTTTCCTTGCCAGTCAGGGCGCCAGGGTCAAGGATGGGCGCATCAGTGCCACCACGATGAGTATCGGGCAGTTGATGGGTGCGGTGGATGTCCTGCACAAGCGTGGCTTCAAACCCACCCGCAGCAACAAGTATGAGCAGACCTGGCGGCAGCGTATGGAAGGCAAGATAGCGAAGCTGTGGTTCTTAGGGTATGAGCATGGTGTCATCCGTGATGAGAGCAAACAGGCAATGGAGAATTGGTGTCTTAAGGTGGCGGGAGTGGCAGCGATTAACTGGTTTGAAGCGAAACATTACAACCGCTGCATTGAGGGCTTGAAGTCCTGGCTGAAGCGTGAAGGAGTACCCATCGATGGGGGATGCTGATACACAGCTTAAGTTCAGCATTGACACGGCTTCTCTGCCGCCATTGGTCAAGCGCTTAATCCAGCTGATCGGCTTATCTGAGACCTACAAACTCTTAACAGCACGGGGTGCTTTGACCACAGTCATCCCGGCCACGCTGGAACGTTCCTCGGAGTTGCAAAAGATCATCTCACCCGCCGCGGTCAAGGCACTGGTGGCTGCCATGCCCAATGCCCGCCTGGAATTGACCTCAACGCGCAAGTTCCGTGATCAGCTACGCAATGCCACTATCCGGCAAGACCGCCAGAGCATGACCTACCCGGAACTGATGCAAAAGTATGGCCTGACCCGGCGGATGCTGATCAATATCTGCGGTTCGGAGGACAGAATACAGAAAACAGAAGACAGATTGTAAGGAATGCCGCAGGGCGGCATACGCTATAGTCCGTCCTCTGATCTCTGTCCTCCGTATTCTGACTACGTGAAATATTTCACGCATACAAAACCCGGCTGTAATCGGTCATGCTGGCCGTATCATGCGATTAAGTCCGAACTTCACCCTGGCCGAGATGGAACGCTCCCCGACGGCCCTGCGCTTAGGAATAGATAATCAGGCACCGGATGATGCGATTAAGCAACTCACATTGCTTTGCCAAGAGGTACTGCAACCTCTGCGTGATCACTTCGGCCCGGTCACTGTGTCCAGTGGTTATCGTTGCCCGGCACTGAACCAGCACATTGGTGGATCGGTACGCTCGCAGCACTGCTTGGGTCAGGCTGCCGATATTGTCATTACTGGTGTGACCCCGCTTGATGTGTGTCGCTGGTTTGTGGATGTGCAGATCAGTTTTGATCAGCTGATCTACGAGGGTACCTGGACACATATCAGCATCAGTGACACCCCTAGAGCTAAAGTACTGACCGCACACTTTTCGAATGGTCGGGTACGCTACAGCCGGGGCCTGGTGGCATGAGCAACCCATGTTGTTACTTCACTGTTATCTTTTCACTCTTTAATTAACCATAGGAGAGACCCATGAAACTTATGCACTTTATCCTTATGCTGCTCATCATGCCGCTACTTGGCTTAACATCCGGCTGCGGCTCCCTGCCCTGGAACCCGCAGGGCAATGCGGGCATCACCAATGTACAAATGCAGGGCTGCGAAGCGGATGAGGGTATTGATGGTCAGTTGTTCTGCGATATCCATATCCTGGACGGCAAGGAGAAGACGAATGTGGATGTAGAAGTCATCAGAGACTTAGATGAGAACACCATCAAGGCCAGCTACACGGCCAGGAACGTAGAAGCCTTTGAAGGCCAGGCCATACGTGGTGAAGTAGAGCGGGCGATCGCTGAGACATTCAGGGAAGTCCTGCCGGGCATGACCCGTGAAATCATTGAGGGCATCACGGGCAGTCCATGAGTGCGGTGGTTCATCTCATTCACGGCTTTAATGTCTGGAAGCCAGAGCGCACGGTGGGTAAGCTGGCGCCGTATTTCCTGAGTGCTGGCCTGCCAACCAACATGGTCAATTATCTCTGGACGGGGCTATACCTTGCCCGTAAACGAAACTCCAGGGTAGCAGCCAGGTTGTGCAAGGTGGTGAGGCCAGATGACATTGTGGTCGGGCACTCCAATGGCTGTGCGATTATCAAGCTGGCCTTGGATTTAGGCATGGTCTGCCAACGCGCCATCCTGATTCATCCGGCCTTGCCGGTCAGCGTCACCTTTCCTGAGCGGGTAGCGCGCATTGATGTCTGGCATGATGCTTCCGATGTGCCAGTCAAATGGGCGGCGATTTTAAGCAGCCTCATACCCGATAGCTGGTTTGCTGCCCGCCCCTGGGGGGCGGCCGGGGCCTATGGGATTAACACCCGCGATGCACGCATCCACAACCACAACGAATCGGCATGTGGCTTCCCAGATCTTGGACACTCCGGGCTGTTTCGCTGGGATGTGTTGCCCTTGCTGGGGCCGAAGGTGGTGGCCTTGCCATGACCAGCGCAGATAACAACTTACAACGCGCCATTGGTCGTATGGAAGGCAAGCTCGATGCGGTGCATGAGGAGATCTGCCAGTTACGTCAAACCCATCAGTCCTTAGACCGGCGCCTCCGGCATGCTGAGATACAGGCGGCCAAGTACGGCGGCACCACCGGAGCGGTGGTGGCCGTCTGTGTTGAGATGCTGAAGACCAAGATCGGACTTGGCGGTGGCTGAATGGCCTATACCCAAGGCAAGCGCACCGCCGTGCGTGGCAGCTATGTCTATGAGCGCCTGCCCCTGAAAGCTGCCGCTGCCAAACATCACATCAACCATCAGACCGCCCGACGCTGGAAGCAGGCGGCTTTGGAACAAGGTGATGACTGGGACAAGGCGAGAGCCGCCTCACGGGTCGCCGCCGGTGGCTTAGGTGAGCTGACCGCACAGTTAGTCGAAGACTTTGCCCTGCTGTTTCAAGCCACTGTTGCGCAGATCAAGCAATCGACCACGCCAGCCAACGAGAAAGCGGAAGCCCTGGCCAGGCTGACTGATGCTTACACCAAGATGATGGCAGCGGCGGCCAGGGGGAGTCCTGCGATCGCCGAGTTATCCATCGTATTACAAGTCCTGGAAGAGCTAACCGCCTTTATTCGCCAACACTACCCCCAGGACTTGTCACGTTTCTCAGTCATCCTGGAACCCTTCGGTCAGCATATCACCCAGGTGTTCAAGTGATTGCCAGTGCGACCAGCTCCAGAGCGTTCCTGGATGAGTTAAGCGATCTGGCCCGCACACTGCGCCAGGAGATTGAAGCGCATGCGGCGGGTATTGACCCCTCAGCCGAGGCCATCAAGCAACGCCGCCAGCGGGTGTTGCAGAGTGACTTTCAGTTCTTTGCTTACACCTACTTCCCGCACCATATCCGTGGTGAACCCTCGCGCTTCCAGGCACACTGCTGTCAGTTGTTCCCGAAGCTGCTTTTCTCGGCTCGCGGTGCCAAGCACGTCTGGGTTGCCCCCCGAGGTGAGTGCAAGAGTTCATTGCTGGGTAAGATCGGCGTGGTCTATGTGCATGTGATTGCCTTGCTGCAACGTCCCGACATCCGCCGGGAAGTGGGCTGGCGGGGCAAGCCTCCATACTTCATTGACTATGTGAATCTCTTAGGGGCCGAGACCCGCCTGCCGACCAAGCTGATGGAGGTCGGCAAGGTAGAACTCACTGTCAATGCCGCACTGGCAATGGATTTTCCTGAAGTGACTGGCCGAGGTGAACTCTGGAAAGTCGGTGAGTATATCGGCCGCACGGGTGTTAAGGTTGAACCCTTCGGCGCTGAACAAGCCATCCGTGGCACCTTTGCCGGAGCATCCAGGCCCAAGCTCCTGATACCGGATGATCTCATCACCGACAAGGAAGCCAAATCCCCCACTGAGCGCGATAACCGCTGGAACTGGCTGGAAGCCGCTGTCGATTATCTCGGCCCGCCTGATGGCACTGTCAAGCTCTGTGGTGCGGGTACGATCTTAAATAGTGATGATCCCATCTCCCGTGCCAAACACACCATCGGCTATCAGGTGCATCACTTCAAAGCCATTGAACGGCTGCCGGCACGCATGGACTTGTGGGATCAGTGCGAGCAGTTGATCCGCAATGAGGACAAGCGGGTACAGGACAGGCTGACACAACAAGGCAAGGAAGTCACCGATGCAGCGCTGCCCTCCTATCAGTTCTATCTCAAGCACAAGCGCAAGATGGACAAGGGAGCGATCACATCCTGGCCAGCCGTGCGCTCACTCTACTGGCTAATGAAGCAGCGTGCCAAGAACCCTCGCAGCTTCGGTACAGAAATGCAGGGCGAGGCACGTAACGATGAGGACAGGGTGTTTACCGACATGCAATTCTGGGTCTCACGCCTTAAGCACTGGGTGTATCTCGCTGGCTGTGACCCGTCTATGGGCAAGAGTGAGACTGCCGATCCTTCGGCCATTGTGGTGGGCGGGCTGGACTTGGAAAGCAAACGCCTGCACATCATCCATGCCAGCATCAAGCGCCGGCTGCCGACCAAGCTCTTTGCTGACATGCGCGCCATGCAAGGTGAGTACAACATCCAGGGCTGGGGCTTTGAGAATAACAGTGCCTTTGAGTTCATGCGTACCCGGTTCATCAAGGATGCACTTGACCATCAGGTCATCCTGCCCCTGGTACCCTTTACCGAGACCGTACCCTTGGAAGTCCGTATCGAATCCTTAGAGCCATTCATCAATGGGGCGGAAGCCAGTATTGCTTTTCATGCCAGCCTGACACCGCTATTGAACGAGCTTAACGACTTCCCATTACCACAGGCCAATCACCACTACGATGGCCTATCGGCTTTGTACCTGCTGTTCAAGCTCGCCACCACCCGCCGCTATGCTGTGCCTGCTATCAAGACAGCCAGACCGGGCCGGCGAGGATTAACACGTACCCACTACCGAGGTTACTGATGCCAGACTCAACCATTACTCGCCTGACCCGCCGGCACATACGCACCGAGGTGGCCACAAGAGCAGTTGACCCCCTGTTCACCTCCGCACTACAGGTACTGCCCAACCCTGACCGGGTACTAAGAAAGATGGGCAAGTCTTATGAAGTCTATGCCGATATGTTCGGTGATGCCCATATCCTGGGCGAGCTACGCGCCGTGCGTGCCGCCCTCTTGGCCTTTGAATGGCAACTTACCCCCGGCGGTGACAGGGCGGCTGATGTGCGGGCCGTGGAGTTGTGCGATACGCTGATGGCTGGCCGACCTGCTCCCCGGATGCACTGGACAGATGTTCTCTGGAGCATGGGACTGTCGGTGTTCTATGGCTTTGCGGTGCATGAAGTGGTGTGGGAACACGCAGATGGCCTGTGGCTGCCCGCAGCGATCCTCGACCGCCCGCAGCGCCGCTTTGTGTTCGATGCCGATAATCACCTGCGCATTTTAACCCGAAGCGCCCCCGTGACCGGTGATCTGTTAGGGGATTACAAATGGCTGATCACCTCGCACATGGCCAGCCATGAGAACCCCTATGGCGTAGCGGTACTCTCGGCCTGCTTCTGGCCGTATGTGTTCAAGCATGGCGGTTTTAAGTTCTTTAGCAAGTTCTGTGAGAAATACGGCATCCCCTGGGCGATTGGCAAATACCCACCCGGGACAGCAGAGACTGAGCAGGACAAACTGCTGGATAGCTTGGCGGCCATGATCGAAGAGGCCTGCGTGGTCACCGATACCGATAGCCAGATTGAACTCATTGAAGCCACAGCCAATGCCCGACCGATACAGGAACGGCTGATCGACCTCTGCAATCGGGAACTCTCCAAGGCACTCACTTCACAAACCCTGGCCACCGAGATACAGGGGCAGGGCGCCAGAGCCGCCAGCCAGACCCACAGAGAAAGGGAGATCACTGTCAATCAGTCTGACCGCATCGTCATTGAGCAGTCCTTCAATCAACTCTTTGCCTGGATAACCCAACTCAATGTGGCCGATGCCGCCCCGCCACGCTTTCGCTTCTATGAGGAAGCAGAAGCACGTAAAGACATGGCCGAGTATCTCAATGAAGCCCACCAACTGATCGATATGAAACGCTCAGAAGTCTACGAGCGCCTGCAACTGACCGCACCACAGGCCGATGATGAGATCATACCAAGAGCCAGCTCACCAGCAGAGCAACCAGAGGGTAATACGGCAACACCAGAGGCAGCCGAGTTCACGTACTGCCCGGCTTGCAGCCAGGGCAGTGACCAGGGTTATACCTTTGCTGAGGATGATGCTGACCCCCTGGTCAATCAAGCAGTCAATGCGGCGGATGCGGTCATTGAGACCCTGCCGGCCAGCGTCTATGACACCTTGCTGGAATTTGAACAGGCGGGCAAGTCATTAGCGGAGTTCGAAGCGGCCCTGCCGGAACTCATGCCTGAGCTGGATGAGACGGCACTGGCTCAGATCGTCCAACTGGTCTTGACCACCAGTTACCTTGCTGGCATGGATGATGGGTAAATCAGAAGACAGAGGACTGAATACAGACTGGTGGAATGCCGCTCTGCGGCATACTTTATTTTCCGTCTTCCGTCATCTGTCATCTGTCCTCCGAATAGAGCGGCCATAATGCCTGAAGTCAAGCTCGGTGCGGTACCTTTCACTGAGGCCATTGCCTATCTCAAGGACAAGGTCGATATACCCACTGAACACTGGGATGACTTGCTTGGTGATATTAGGGCCAGGAGCTTTGCTGTGGCCGGTGCAGTCAAGGTCGATATGGTCAAAGACTTCAGGGAAGCACTGATCAAGGTGAGAGAGAAAGGTGGGACGATTGCTGACTTCCGAAAAGCGTTCGATCGTATCGTAGCCAGGTATGGCTGGAGCTACAAGGGCAGCCGAGGCTGGCGAACACGGGTCATCTTTGGCAACAACATGCGATCCGCATCAATGGCCGGTCGCTGGCAACAAATGCAGCGCACTAAAGCCACCCGTCCCTATCTGGAATACTTATCAGTCGGCGATACCCGTGTCCGACCTGAACATGCCGCCTGGCATGGGCTTATTCTGCATATTGACGATCCCTGGTTTGATACGCACTACCCGCCCAATGGCTTCGGCTGTCGCTGCACGGTCAGAACCTTGAGTGAACGCCAGCTTGAGCGGGAAGGTAAGACTTTAAGCAAAGCCCCGGCACTTAAGAGAACCAAGCGCATCAATACCCGTACCGGGGAAGTCTATGGCGATGTCCCCAAGGGCATTGGTGTGGGCTGGGATTATAACGTCGGCAAGGCCTGGATTGCCCCGGAGAGTGTCTTTGGACAGAAGCTCGCCAGCCTGCCCAAACCCCTGCGTGATGCCGCCCTTGAACAGTTGCCTAAGTTCACCCGCCACCTGCATCGGCCGTATAAGCGCTGGGCAGAGCAGGTGCTTCAACCTGACTATCAGACACAGAACAAACAAAGAGTGGTTGGCTATCTGAGCGCACCTGTTGTGAATTATCTTAAAAGCCTGAAAGATGAGAAATTGGTACCTAAAAACCTGGCTATTACGCTGACGGATGTCCGCCTAAGACGCATGGTCAGGGATTTGAAAAAGCGTGAGGGGATAGATATTCCGGACGATGAACTACTCAACCTGTCCAGACACATTGAACATCCGCAGGCCGTGTTGTTTGATAAAGTCAATCCGGCACTGCTCTATATTTTTGATGCCGACGAGGATGTGCGTTTGGGTAAGATAGTGGTTCGGGTGAACTACCAGGAAAGAGGTAAGCCCACTAACAGTATTCGCTCCGGCGGTATGGTGCGGCCTATTCATTTGAAAGATAAGGTACAGTATAAATTGATAGAGGGAGGTTTATAGATGCCTGCCGCGTAGCGGGACGCCACCCAGGTCACAATGCCTGGCACCCCCGCATCGGGCTGTCACTATTGCTAAGATAGGATCTCCCCGCTGGCCCGACGATTTTCCAGCTATTACGCAGCAGGTACTTCAGTATAGCATCAAACCCGCTTCAAAGCAGCCGTAAATGGCTATTAACCGCCCTCAAAATGATCACTTTTCGGGTAATTGTGAGCATAAAATGCACATTTTAGGATGATTTTTTGTACATTTTATTAGCATTAAATGCACATTTTTATCTCAAAATGAACGTTTTTAAAATTCTACCCCCATCTGCCCGAAACCCTTATCCACACGAGCTTTCAGCGATTTTTTCTCTATTTTTCTCTGTCTCAAAATGATCACCACCACCCACGAGGCGGCACAAGATCAGCGTTGCGCCTTTTTTTATCGTTGAGCAGGATGATGGCGAACAGGCCGTGTATACGATCTACCTTCGGTTCCTGAAAGAGGTGTTAGAACAGCGAGGCGGCAGCGCACAGCAGGAGGCAGCAGAGTGCATGGACAAAGACCCCTCGCTGGATTATCTGTGAGTCGCCAGCCTGTCACCGCCACCCGCACGGCCTAGTATCGGGGCAAATCGATAGCTGCAAACACGGCCTCCAATTCATGATGAATCTTGCTCTGCATCGCCTGCATGGTCAGCGCTTTCGTCAGGTGCGGGGCAAATTGCTCAATAAAATCATACATGAAATTGCGTAGATAGATACCGCGCCGAAAGCCAATTTTTGTCGTGCTGGATTCAAATAAATGGGACGCATCCAGCGCCACCAGATCCGCATCCAGCACCTTGTCATGGGCGATGCTGGCGATGATGCCCACCCCCATCCCCAGTCTGACATAGGTCTTGATGACATCGGCATCGGCGGCGGTAAAGACAACGTTGGGCTGCAAGCCGGCCGCATTGAATGCCTTGTCCAGCTGAGAGCGTCCGGTAAAGCCAAAGACATAGGTGACAATCGGGTACTGCGCGATGCTGGATAGGGCCAATGTCGGTAAGGCGGCCAGGGGGTGATCCTGCGGCACGATCACGCTGCGGTTCCAGCGGTAGCACGGCAGCATGATCAGGGTGTCAAACAATTCCAGGGCCTCGGTGGCGATGGCAAAATCCACCGTGCCGTTGGCAGCCAGCTCCGATATCTGCATGGGCGTGCCCTGGTGCATGTTCAGCGTCACATCGGCATATTTTTTCCTGAATTGGCTGATGATGGGCGGGAGAACATAGCGCGCCTGGGTGTGTGTGGTGGCAATAGATAAGGTGCCGCGATTCTCTGTGGTGAACTCCTGCGCCAGATGGCGAATATTCTCAACCTTGTCCAGTATCTCACCGGCCAGGGCGATGATCGCCTTGCCAGCGGGCGTGATCTCCTTGAGGTGTTTACCGCTGCGGTTGAATATCCTCAAGCCCAACTCCTCTTCAAGCAGGCTGATTTGCTTGCTGATCCCCGGCTGTGAGGTGTGGATATTTTCAGCAGTGACCGAGACGTTGAGATGATATCGGGCGACTTCCCAGATATAGCGCAGTTGTTGCAGCTTCATTTTTATACTTTTTAATTATAAAAATATGTGAAAAAATTACTTTTAATTATAGTTAAGCCTGTAATAAAGTCGCAAGTTCAATTCTCATCTCCTTTAATACGGCGGTATGGATCCTGCACTGACACTTGCTGGCTTTCTCGTTGGCTTTATCGTTGGCCTCACTGGTGTGGGCGGTGGCTCGCTGATGACGCCGATACTGGTGTTGGTATTTGCTGTTAAGCCAGCCGTTGCCGTGGGGACTGATCTGCTGTATGCCGCGGTCACCAAAAGCGGCGGCATCCTCGCCCATCAGGTACGTAACACGATTAACTGGCAGGTAGTCGGCTGGCTGTCTCTGGGCAGCATCCCGGCCACCCTGGTGGCGCTCGGCATCATCGGGCAACTGCACCAGCAGGGCGTGAATTACGATCACATCATCACCCATACGCTTAGCTTTGCGCTGGTGCTGACGGCGCTGGCAATCATCTTTAAAGACAAACTCATGCGCCTGGGCGAAAAAGAGCAGTTTGCCATTATCAAGGCATGTCATACTACCTTGCTTAAACCCGCCACTGTCCTGTCCGGTGCGCTCATAGGTGCCCTGGTCAGTTTCTCATCTGTCGGGGCCGGTGCCCTGGGAGCCGCCGTTTTATTTTTTCTCTATCCGGGAATGAGGGCAATACGGATCATCGGCACTGATCTGGCACATGCGGTGCCCATCACGGCGATAGCCGGTGCAGGTCACTGGCATATCGGCACGGTGGACTTTACCTTGCTGTTTGCGCTGCTCATCGGCTCACTGCCGGGCATTTATCTTGGCAGCCGGGTGGGGGCGGGCTTGCCGGATAAATATCTCAGGCCGATCCTCGCCACGGTACTGCTGTTGATCGGCAGTAAACTGGCAATCGCCGGATAGCGGCTTGCAGCAGGCGTTAATTCAGAGTCGTTTGTTTATACTGGCTGATAATGGCTGCCATCTGATCTTTCAGCAACAGCTTTCTCTTCTTCATATCCTCCAGATGATAGTCATCAACCGTTGTACTTTTGCTGTTCGCTGCATCCACTTTTTCATTTAATTCAGCATGTTTGTGGTACAGACGTTTGAAGTTACTATCCTCTGAAAGTAACGTATCAACGATGTGCTGCTCATGTTCGAACATAAAAAATCCCCCTGGTGTTAAGTTGGTGTCTGTTTGTGTCGGGTTTTGCTGCCGGGTGCCAGCAACATAAACAGCTGCTGGAGCAGTTGCCTTAACAGTGGTAAGGGCAGTGGTGAGATTGATTATCATACGGTATCGGTGTTAAACATAGCCGAAAAAACGACAGATCACAAGCACTAAACCGTACTGACATTGCGATACATAACTGGTAAAATCATTATTTATCAATCAGTTAAAATATCTCTACGGAACAAAACCCATGCCCGATAACAAAATTCATGGCCGCCTGCTGCGGTTACTCATCGCCATCCTACCCGGTTTGTATCTGCTCGCTTATGCAGTCAGCAGCACCGCATCCTCAAACCCGGCATTCAACTTAACGGAGGTTGCCACGGGTATTTATGTGCATCAGGGACAGCATCTTTCAATCGAGGCGCCGGATAACGATGACATTGCCAATATCGGTTTTATTATTGGCGATGATTGTATTGCCGTGATTGATACGGGTGGCTCGGTAGAGACAGGCCGACAGCTGCGAGAAGCCATCGAGGCGCTGTCTACCCTGCCGGTGTGTTATGTCATCAATACGCATATTCACTTTGATCATGTGCTTGGCAATCGTGCTTTTCAGAATGGCATGACCAGGTTCATCGGCCATCAGCACATGGCCGATGAGATACCGGCAAACCGGGAGTTTTTTCTGCAACGTTTCGCCGATAATCTCGGCAAGGCGGGCGGTGACGCCGTCATCGGCCCGGATATTACCGTTAAAGATACACTGGAGTTGGATCTGGGTAACCGTATCTTGCGGCTCACCGCCCGACCCGTTGCCCATTCGCATACCGACTTGACGGTATACGATAAAAACACCAGCACCTTATGGCTGTCAGATCTGTTATTTCAAGACCGTATTCCGGCATTGGACGGCAGCTTGACGGGCTGGCTGGCGCTGATGGCTGACTTAACACAGCAACGCATCAAGCAGGTCATCCCCGGACACGGGCCGGCGGTGTTGGCCTGGCCAGCGGCGGCGACTGATCAACAGCGCTACTTAAATGCCCTGCTGCAACAAACCCGCAAGGCGATTGCCGAGGGCAGGTTCATGGAGGAGATCATCGATACGGTGGGCCGTGAAGAGAAGCACAACTGGCTGCTGCATGAGGAGAATCACCGGCGTAACGTGACCCGTGCCTTTACTGAGCTGGAATGGGAATAACATCACACCTGACCGAAGGCCGGTATACGTCAGCACATGCCATAACATCCACGCCCTGCCCTATCGGCTGCTATCAAATATGAACGCATGGGTTGAAGGGTTGCTTGGCCTGTTACTGCTGGAACGCCTTGACGATAACATCTTTCGTGGTCCTAGCCGCGATATTGGCACGGATCGTGTCTACGGCGGGCAGGTGCTCGGGCAAGCGCTCAAGGCCGCCCAGTATACGGTTGAAAACCGGCAGATACATTCACTGCATGCCTATTTTCTCCGCCAGGGTGATCACGATTTCCCGATTATTTATGAGGTGGATCGCAGCCGTGATGGCAGGAGCTTTGCCGCCAGACGGGTGGTGGCTATTCAGCACGGGCAGCCGATATTCACGCTGTCCGCCTCTTTTCAACATGCCGAAACCGGGCTTGAGTATCAACGTGATATGTCAACCCCTGTGCCTGCACCTGAAGACCTGCCAGCGATGGACGCACTGGATTCGGAGAGAGTCGGCGAGCTGTCGGAGAAATTCCAGCGCATCGTGAATTTATCCGCACCGTTTGACTTGCGCCCGGTCGGCCCGATGCAGCAGCTGACCTCGGCAAATTCCGAGCCTCGCCGCCAGTTCTGGTTCAAGACCCTGGATACATTGCCGGATGATGATGACCTGCATCGTGCCATACTGGCCTATGTCTCAGATTATGGTTTGCTGACCACCACGCTCATACCGCATGGATTTCACATGTTTGACAACCAGCTTACCCTGGCAAGCATTGATCATGCAATGTGGTTTCATCGCCCTTTCCGCATGGACGACTGGCTGTTGTATGATTTTGAAGCCCTGTCCACCTCAAATGCACGCGGGCTGGCGAAAGGCACCATCTATCAGCAGGATGGCAGGATGGTGGCAACCACCATCCAGGAAGGGCTGATCAGGGTGAGAGAAAAGCCCTGATGCGCATACATGTACGCTCACATATTGGGATAGTGCGGGCCGCCACCGCCCTCCGGTGTCACCCAGACAATATTCTGACCGGGGTCTTTGATATCGCAGGTTTTACAATGCACACAATTCTGTGCATTAATCTGCAATGTCTGCTTACCGTCTGCTTCAATAAACTCATAAACACCCGCCGGGCAATAACGCTGTTCAGGCCCGGCATAGTCTTGCAGATTACGCCGGATGGGCAGCGTGTCATCTTTTAATGTCAAATGACACGGCTGATCCTCCCCATGATGGGTATTGGATACAAACACCGAGGAAAGCCGGTCAAAACTCAACACGCCATCCGGCTTGGGATAGCTGATCTGCTGGCACTGGCTGGCAGGTTTTAATGCACAGTGATCAGGCTGCGTATCGTGTAATGTGAAGGGCAACCGGCCATGGCAGAGCCCCTGATCAAGATAATTAAACGCACTTCCCAGATACAGGCCAAACTTATGCAGGGCCGGCCCGAAATTACGTGAACGATAGATCTCCTCCCCGGCCCAACTCTGCCTGAAATGCTCATCAAATTGCTGCAAGTCCTTGCCTGCTGCCCCCTCATTCGTCAGCGCAGCAAACAGGGTCTCAGCGGCAACCATGCCCGACTTCATCGCCGTATGTGTGCCTTTTATCTTGGCAAAATTCAAGGTGCCAGCATCACAGCCCACCAGCAAACCGCCCGGCATGGACATCCTGGGCAGGGAATTCAACCCGCCTTTACAGATCGCACGGGCGCCATAGGCCAGCCTTTTACCTGCGCCAAGTGTGCTGGCAATCACCGGATGGTGTTTCAGGCGCTGAAATTCATCGAACGGACTCAACCAGGGGTTCTGATAATTCAGATCAACGATTAAGCCGACCGCCACCTGATTATCCTCCAGATGATAAAGAAAAAACCCGCCTGAGGCGTCCTTATCCAGCGGCCAGCCCACACCATGCACCACCAACCCCGGCCGGTGGTGTTCAGGTGTCACCTCCCAAAGCTCCTTTAGGCCGATCCCATAGTGTTGCGGGTCACGACCGCTCGCCATATCGAATCTCTCCAGTAACTGCCGACCCAAATGACCACGACACCCCTCGGCAAATACGGTATATCGGGCAAGCACCTCCAACCCGGCTTCAAAACCCTCTTTCTGTTCCCCGTTGGCCGCAACACCCATGTCGCCTGTGGCAACCCCCTTAATACTGCCCGCCTCGTCATAGAGAATTTCAGCGGCGGCAAAACCGGGGTAGATTTCAACGTCAAGGGCTTCGGCCTGTTCGGCCAGCCAGCGGCAGACATTGCCCAGGCTGACGATATAGTTACCGGCATTGTGCATCGGCGCTGGCAGCAGAAAATGGGGGATTTTGATTGCGCTGCGCGCACCGGTGAGCAGATAAAACGCATCTCGTTCAGCAATCGTTGTTAAGGGGGCGCCCGCCTCCTGCCAGCCGGGCAGCAACTCATGCAAGGCCCGTGGCTCTATCACGGCACCGGAGAGAATATGTGCGCCCACCTCCGAACCCTTCTCCAACACACAGACAGTATCGTCCCTGCCCTCTGCCCTGGCCAGTTGCTTTAACTTAATGGCCGTGCTCAGCCCGGCCGGACCTGCGCCCACGATAACGACATCATATTGCATGGACTCACGCCCCATAGCCTCACCTCGTTTTTATGGCCTGGCGGGGGCGGCCTGATGGTTCAAAGACATCACCGAAGTTCAACCGTCATCCACATCAGGTGAGGGGTTTACCGTCTGACTTTTTTGCTTTGCAGACTTCTCTCCAACTCGGCCTTGCGCTTCATCTCTGTGCTGACATAGTGCAACCAAGTCTCAGCCGTTTTACGCGATTGTTTATCTTTGGCCGCTTCACGAAATGAAGTGAGTGAAGAGTTAAAGCGTTGCAATTCAAACTCTGCCAGCCCCTTCATGATATACGCCTGGCCTCGACGCTTGATGCCGCCTTTTTTGAAAGCGGTTTGCAGGGAATCCACCGCCTCTTTGTATTGATCCAGGTTCATATAGGCCTGGGCAAGGCGCACATTCAAATCACCATCGCTGGAAATACTGGCCGCTCGCTTTAACGGCGGGATAGACTTCTCGCTTTCCTGGGCCTGTAACCAGGCCTGTGACAGCAATCTCAGATTACGGATATTGCGCTCGATCTTCTGCTCCTGCATGCCTTTATCCAGCAAGACCGCCGCCTTGTAAGGGGCTTCATGTAACAGATAAAGATTGGCCAGGTTAAGCTGTTGATTGCCACGTTCCAGATTGCCCTGATCATAGAGCATCTCCAGTATGGCCATCTGTTTATCCAGGCGCTTTAGCTCCGAGTAGGCGCCGGCCATGGTCAGCCAGTATTCATTTTTTGGATACAAGGCGACCAACTCCTTCAATGTCTTGACCATGTTCTTGTAATCGCCCAGATTAAAATAATCCACGCGCATGAGTAACAACAGGTTTTCTTTCGGCTTGTCACCACGCTCCTTGACCAGCTTATACGCCTGCTTTAAGGGCACCAGCGATTCCTTGTACTTGCCTAACTGATAATACCCCTGCCCCAGCAGCATATAGGCATTTTCAGTCGGCTTCGGTGTGATGGCAAACCAGCGCTTGATGGTATCCACCGCTTTTCTGTAGTCTTCCAGGATAAAATATAATTGGGCCAGGGTGTAAAGTGAGTTCTGTATCAGCGCTTCCGGCAGGTCTGGCTGGGCCAGGACTTTCTCATAGGAACGAATGGCCTCTTTATATTTCTCCAGAGTAAAGTAGGTATAGGCGAAGTAGTTATAAAGCTGGGCTTTCTCATAAGGCGTGAGCTTGGGCTGCTTCTCCAACTCACGCAGCTTGGCAAGGCCAGCATTATAATCCTTCGCTTCAATCAACTCCTGTGCTTCGGTCAGCTTTTTGTAGACCTTCTCGCCCATGGAAGGCGTCTTTGTCGTCTTGCGCTTCTCACCATCACCGGCAGCACCGGCTTCAACAACAGGGGTATGGATGAGGGCCGGCACGATACTGCAAACCACCAACAGCACAGCAACACGACATGTATTCAACATTCGTTGCATGGGTTTCATCACTCTACTCCTCAATCGCAAAGGTGATTTTATTTTGCACACCGGGCACCTCAATCGGCTGCCCGTCGACGATCCTCGGCTTGTACTTAAACTTGCCCGCTGCCTGAGTCGCCGCCTTTTCGAACATGCCCTTCGGCTTGGCCTCAACGATGAAGATATCCTTGGTCGTGCCCTGCTTGGTCACGGTAAATTCGACGATCACATACCCTTCAATACCACGGGAGAGCGCTCTTCTGGGGTAGACCGGCTGGACTTTGACAATCGGCAGATACTCACCATCACTGGGCGCCAGACCAAACCCGCTGGCATCCAGATTAATGCTGGTATTGACGGGGGCTGCCGAGACCTGCATGGCCTGGGCCTCCGGATTAATATCATCCATCGCTGGCGGCGGCGGTTCCGGGGGTGGCTCATCCGGCGGCGGGGGTTTCTTGGGCTTGGGTTTTTTCGGGTTCACCAGCTCTTCCGGGGGTACCCGGACAAAATCCAAGATACGCCCCACCTCATCCTCATCCAGGGGTTTTTTTGACAGTGCAATCAGATGCTGCATCAAAAAGAACAGGCCAAATACCACCACGCCTGCTATCAGTACGACAACAATAGAGCGTATGACAAGCGCCGGCATGGCTTATCTTTCAGCCGCCAGTGCAATGTTATACACACCCGCCTGGCGGGCGGCATCCATGACCTCGACCAGTAATTTATTTTTTGACTCCTCATCCGCCTGAATGACCACAGAGCCTTGCGGATTCTCAGCATGCAGCCGCTCAATATTCGGCCTCACCGCCCGGACATCAACCTTGCGCCTGTCAATCCAGATATTATTATTCGCATCAATGGCCACCAGAATATTGGCCTTCTTTTTGACCTCGGCGGTCGGGGCATCCGGCTTGTTGACATCGATACCGGTTTCTTTGATAAAGGTGGCTGTGACGATAAAGAAAATCAACATGATAAACACCACATCAATCAGTGGTGTCAGGTCTACCTGAGATTCATCATCGCCAGCCGCTTGAGTTATTCTTCGCATAAAGCACCTGTGTCGGGTTAGTCACTAATGATCCATCGTCATGTGTTCACCTAGCATCTCAACCTCCGCATCGGCCTTGCGTTGCAGGTACACACTGATAAACAAACCGGAAAGCGCCGCCACCATCCCGGACATGGTCGGCACGGTGGCCTTGGAGACGCCAGCCGCCATCGCCCTGGCATTGCCCGTACCCAGCAAGGACATGACTTCAAACACGGCAATCATGCCAGTCACCGTACCCAGCAGCCCCATTAATGGACACAGGGCAACGCAGGCCTGGATCAGGCCAAGGTAACGGGTCGCCGAAAGACGCACTTCGGAGATCAATGCTTCACGCACCCGGCGAGCATGCCATGACCGGCGCTCATCCCGTGCCTCCCAGCGATCGATGGTCTGCCGGACAACGTGTTTGTGATCGGTAGCGAAATAGAGAAAACGCTCAATGATCATAATCCACATAATGGTCAACACAAACGCTATCAGCAGCAGGACATCGCCGCCCAGTTCCATAAAATCCCGGATCGCCTCCCACATGTTCACAAAGCCCTGCTCCAGGCCAACCACGCCGGTGATGGCTCTTAATATGGCGTAGATAATCTCGATCATCAGTCGCTCTGCCTCATGCTCAACTCATCCGGCTAACCCTTCTGGCTTTGGGATGCCTCGGCAACCAGCCCGGTCGCCTGCTCTTCCAGCAACTCAACGATACGTTTGCTGCGACCGGCAACCAGCGCATGCAAAAAGACCGTCGGGATGGCGACACACAGGCCCAGCATGGTGGTCACCAGGGCCTGCGAGATCCCGCCGGCCATCAGTTTCGGATCACCCGTACCGAATAGGGTAATCGCCTGGAAGGTGAGGATCATACCGGTCACCGTACCCAGCAGCCCCAGCAGGGGAGCAACCACGGCAATGACTTTTAGCAGGGTATTGAAGCGGTTCAGGCCCGGCACCTCGCGCAACACCGCCTCCCCCATCTTCAACTCCAGCGACTCAACATCCATGTTCTTGTTATCAGCATAGACCTGTAACACCCGGCCGAGCGGGTTACCTTGATTCGGGCTGCGAAGGTTGCGCCGTTGGGCGGCGACCTTCATGCTCATCAGCATCAGCCAGATGGCACGTAACACCGCAACGATAAAGGCAAACAGACCGAGGAAGATAATAATGCGACCAATCACACCGCCCTGCTCCCAGGCGCGCTCCCGCCAGCTCGGCTCTTCCACCAGCAGGCCGAGCAGTTGACCTCGGGTGGGGTCCAGGCCCATCTTCACCAAGCCGCTGTCGGCTACGCTCAACTCCTCTGCCGTGTTCACAAAACGGGGCTTGGGCTGGCGGATTAACTCCGAGACCTTTTCGGTTTCAAAATCGTATTTCAGGTATTTGCCATCGGCGATGATATTAAACAGCCCGACCCGAATCACATCGGTGTCTGCCTCATTACCCTCAGCGAGGACATCGGTATTGAAGCGACTGACCTTGCCCGACTCGGTCATTTCCCGCTGCAATTCAAACCATAGCCGCTCGATCTCCTCCAGTGAGGCCAGCTGGGAAGTGGAACTCATCTTCTCGACCAATTCGGTCAGGAATGCGCCCCGGTCAGGGTATTGAATATTGGTGAGCGAGCTGTCGAAATTACCGCGGGCATCGCCCGCCGCCTGTTGCAACACGCCGAATAACTCCTTCAAAGAACCCAGGCGTTTATTCAGCAGATCGGCCAGTTCAGCAATCTGCAACTCGTTCTCATCAAACCTGGCCTCCATCTGCGCGCTGATGGCCTCTTGCTGTGCGCGCTCTTGCCTCGCCTGTTCCATTAGCTGCGCCTGCCTGGCCTTGTTGCGGGCAAACTCGGCCTCGCGCGCCTTGTTACGCTGGTTCTCCTGCAAGGCGGCTTCTCTGACCTGTTTTAATAATTGATCCAGCGTGGCCGCTTTTTGCTGCGCGCCCGGCTGGAGGGAAAACAGGCAGGCCACGATGGCAACGATGGCAACGTATGCCCGGGCAGTATATGTCAGGGCGCTCATTGTGCATCTCCGGCGGCGTTGACCGGCAGCATAATCAGATCAGGGGCGACCTGCTTGCGGGCTATCTTCAAGCCCTTGGCAATATGATTGCGGTACTCAGCAGCATCAAGCTCAACCCATTGCCGTGCCTGCTGATCCCATGCCTTGTTCAGTTTGCCCGTCTCATCCTGATAGACCAGCGATACCCGACCGAAACGCAGCAGGCTGACCTCTATCCCGTCGATCACATCCTTGTAAGCCTCAATGGTGCGGCCATAGTCGTTCTCGATCTGATAGGCCTCCAGCACGTTTCTGAATTTCTCAGCGGCGGTCACATCCGCCCGGCCTATGGTATCGCGCAGACGGACAATGCGATCACGCCGCTCTTCCAGCAAAAACGGCACATCCAGCTCAATAAACTGCGCCAGCGCATCGACCATTTTCAGCATCAGCGGCGTGATTTGCCGTTCGATAATGGAAACCTCTTCTATCGAATCCCTTAACTGCTGCATCTCATCAGTTTGCAATTCAAGCTGTTTACGCAGCAGCGTGTTGTAGACCTTCAACCCATCGATCACCTTCAACTCTTTTTTATAGCGGGCAACGATCTTCTCGGTCGACTCTGAGATGGTATCGATCTTTTTTTGCGAGGCGGCCGCTGTTTTGTTCCTGGTCACGCCCGTATCAACGACTTTATCGACCTTGTCCTGCGCCTGCACCTGCTGGGTCAACGCCAGTGTGAACAGGAAGATCAGCCACCACGGATTGCGGATACATAAAAATTTTAAAGTTTCCATAAGCTAAGCAAGGCCTCCACCAGATGGTGATTATTTCGATGGTAATGTGTTATTAAAGTGTCAAGTTGATCGTAATTTGCACAGTCCTGCTAATGACTATCTCCGGCATTTATTATTATAATCTGTCAGAAGGTGCCAGGGTAATTGAAGTTCTCACAATATATCAATCGTTATCAATTATTGAGCGTATGCCCCTCATCCCAAGTCGCACAACAAAACCATCATACCACGATAGTCTGCCCGAATTTTACGTTGACATCATCCAGAGTGCAAACGGGAAGTAAGTTATTTGACTGCCGCCCTGACATACACCCAGAACCAAGGAGAGTCCATGCACACCAGAGAACTTGCCATAAGCCATCATGATGCCATGTTCACGCTGGCCAGCCGGGCCGGGACACCCCGTACAGGCGAATTTGCCGCTTAACAGAAGCCGAATGCAAGATGCATAATAGCAGCATAGATTCGGCCACAGCAGCCCTGACGGCCTACGGTTTGCAGGACAGCACCATCACCCGTCTGGACTCTGGCCTCATCAATCACAGCTTTTTGGTGCAAAGCAACAATCGGGGCGATTTTATCCTGCAAGCCGTCAGCCCGATGTTCAGCCCCTTGAGTATGACCGATATTGACCATATCACGGCCTGTCTGGACAGCGCCGGGATACTCACCCCAAGGCTGATCCGCACCCGGAAAAACCGGCTGTTTACCCATGCCAACGGGCATCTCTGGCGGCTGTATAACCGCATTCATGGCGAGACCAGACACCGCCTGTCCACCCCTGATGCGGCACACTCGGCCGGTGTCTTGCTGGCAGATATTCACCAGGCCCTGGCCGGACTGGACTACCGGCCATGTTCTCCCCGGCCGGACGTACACGATACCGCCAGGCATATAGACCACCTGCAACAGTGCCTTAAAACACACGCCGACCACCCCGCCTTTGGTGCCGTAGAGCCCCTGGCACAGGAGATTCTGGCGCACTATCAGCACGTGCCGAGATTGCCTGTTGTGCCGGCCCGGCTGGTGCATGGCGATCCGAAAATATCCAACTTCCTCTATGCGGCAGGGACAGAGACCGCAATCTGCATGGTCGATTTCGACACCTTCGGTGACATGCCGCTGTGCCTGGAAATCGGCGATGCCCTGCGCTCCTGGGCCAACCCTGAAGGTGAGGACACAGCACAGGGCAGGTTCCTGCTCGATACAGCCGTGGCTGCCCTGTCCGGTTACGCCAGCAGGGCAAAGCGCCTCATCCGGCCGGATGAGTGGCGGCCTATCGCCACGGCAACACAGACTGTTTACATTGAACTGGCCGCCAGGTTCTGTGCCGATGCCTTGACCGAAGATTATTTTGGCTGGGACGAACAATGCTTCCAGAGCCATTCCGAACATAGCCAGGTACGTGCCAGAGGCCAGTTAAATGCCGCCCTGTCACTGCAAGCACAACGGCATGAACTGCAAACGGCACTGGCGGATGTGTTTGCAGCATAACCCCACCCGCTACCATGCGCCCGCATCGCACCCCGGGCCGGGTAAGGCTGTCAGCATAGAGCGATTTGATGATAAGATTGGTCAGCTCAATGACAAGCGGGAAGAACAGGGGTAAAAAAATGCGCGATACCGTACTGTATGAAACCGATGCGGCCGTTGCCACCATCACCCTCAACCGGCCGGATGCCTTGAATGCCTTTACCCGGGAGATGCGGCTGGCACTCATTGAGGCCACCGCCAGGGCAAAAGCAGATCCGGCCATCCGTGCGGTGGTACTGACCGGGGCAGGACGCTGCTTCAGTGCAGGGGCCGATCTGAAGGCCGGGTTTCAAAGCGGGGCTGATGTGCAGCAACACCTCAATACAGAATATGCCCCCAGCCTCATCAATATCGCCGAAATGGAGAAGCCGGTGATCAGTGCCATCAGCGGTTTTGCTGCTGGCATCGGCTTATCGTATGCATTGGCGGCAGACCTTGCTGTCATGGGCGAGAGGGCGTTTCTGCTCTCGCCATTCAGTACCATCGGCCTGGTGCCGGATGGCGGGGCAACCTGGCTGTTGACCCATGGCCTGGGCTACCACCGTGCCTATGAGATGGCGATTGACAATGAGCGATACACCGCTGCAAAGGCCCTGGAGACGGGGCTGGTTAATCGGGTGGTCGCTGATGATCACGTGCTGTCCACCGCCCGGGAGTGGGCGCAGGAGTTGAGCCAAAAAGCCCCGCTGGCACTGGGGCGGACAAAGCAACTGATGCGCCAGGCGGCCACAAGCCGCTTTAGCGATACCATAGCCAATGAGGCCGCCCTGCAATGTCTGTGTGCTGACAGCAACGATGCCAAAGAAGGCGTAGCGGCGTTTCTTGAGAAGCGTCAGCCGGTATTCAAGGGAGGGTGAGCAAGATAAATATCCGCCCCCAGCCCCAGCGGCAGATCGAACATTATCCACAACAATAATAACGCTGACCAGGCGATCAGCAGGGCGATGCTGTAGGGGATCATCATGGCGATGATCGTACCGATACCCGCCTCCTTGTCGTATTGCCTGACAAAGGCCACGACAACGCCAAAATACGGCATCAGCGGCGTGATGATATTGGTGGTACTGTCGCCAATACGGTAGGCCATTTGGGTCGCCTCCGGGGAGATCCCCAGCAGCAAAAACATCGGAATAAAAATGGGCGCAACCAGGGCCCATTTGGCCGATGCACTGCCGATGAACACATTAATACATGCCGCCATCAGGATAAAAATGATCAGCAGCAGGGCGGAATGCAGTTGCAGATGGGCGAGCAACTCCGCCCCTCTGATGGCGATAATACTGCCGATATGACTCCAGCTAAAATAACTCACGAACTGGGCAGCGAAAAACATCAACACCAGATAAGCAGCCATGATCGCCATGTGTTTTTCCATGCCCGCCACAAACTCACCACTGCTTCGATAACTGCCACTGATGCGGCCATAGATAATGCCAGCCACCGCTGCATAGGCTGAGATGACCGTGACGATGCCACTGATAAAAGGCGAGCGCAGCACAGAGTGCGTTGCCTGGTCACGCAATATACCGGCTTGAGGCACAAGGCAAAGCAGCAAGACAATAACCACCACCAGGGTAAACAGCGCAACGGCTAACAAGCCCTTTCGCTCCTGGGGGCTGACCGTCTCTATTTCGGTGCTTTGCTGCCCACCGGAGGGGAAACGCCGGCTGGTTATCTTCTCGGTGATCACGGTGGCCACCAGGGTAACGAGCACTGTCGATGCGATAATAAAATAATAATTCCCCGCCGCACTGACTTCATAGCCGGCCTGTATCAATGCCGCCGCTTCCGTGGACAAGCCCGCCAGCAAGGCATCTAAGGGGCCGATCAGCAAATTGGCACTGAATCCACCCGACACGCCCGCAAATGCGGCCGCTATCCCGACCACCGGATGACGATTGGCGCTGATAAAAACCAGCGCCGCCAGAGGGATCAACACAACATAGCCAGTGTCCGCCGCCAGGCTGGATAACACACCGGCCAACACCACCGTCAAGGTGAGCAGTTTTTGCGGTGTTCTGATCACGATGAGGCGCAGCAGGGCCGAGAGCAGCCCGGCATGTTCGGCCACCCCGATACCCATGATGGCAACCAGCACCGTACCCACGGGCGCAAAGCCGGTGAAGTTTGTCACGGTGTCGGTCAAGATGCGATGCAGGCCCGCCACACTGAGCAGATTAACCACCTCTATCTGCTCGCCGGTGATTGGATGCACGGCACTAAATGCCAACACTGAAAACAGCGCCGAGGCCAACAACACGATGATGCACAACCAGACAAACAACAGGGTCGGATTAGGCAGCCGGTTACCCGTCGTCTCGATAAAATTCAAGATCGTGTGCAGGGACATCACACGGCGCTGCCGCTCATTTAAGCGGCACAGCAGAAATAATGCGGATGCTCTCGATCATGCCCGATTATATGACCAGGTGCGCCCATAAAAAAATGGATTATTGCTCGCTATGCGTTAAGTTTCCGCCGGCTGGCAGCAGGTCCTTATCCGATAACAGGCTGGCCTCGGTAATGAATTCAAAGTCATGGATGAGTTCAAGGTGGGCATAAGGCAAGCTGTCATCAGCATCACCTCGGCTGCCGGATAATAATAATTTTGCCTCTCTGGAATCGGGAAATTTGTTGCGTAACAGCAAGGTATAACTGGCCAGCAGGTCTTTATCGCCGAGTATACGCTGCAAACGGACGCCTAACCAGAGTGTCTGCGGGGTATGTTTCGCCACATCAAGGTAACGCTTCAAATACGAGTTGGCCGCAAAATAATTCTGCTTGCCGTATTCAATATCCGCCATGGCATACAAGGCCCTGGCCACGCTGGGATTGATCTTCAAGGCCTGCTCAAAATAGGCAATGGCATCTCGCTCCCGCCCTTCCATCAACACACAAGAGCCGGCATTGGTCAGCGCCACTTCAGGAGTCCGGTAGAGCGGATCTGCCGCCGCCAGATTAAACAATTCTTCCGCCTCATCCAGCCGGCCCTGGCTGCACAGGAACTGCCCGTAGTTATTCATCGTGCCGGGGTTGTCTTTATCCAGTTTGAGCGAATGCTTAAAATTCTCCTCGGCCTGCTGCACCTCGCCCAGCCCCTGATACAACACCCCCAGGGCGTTATAGGCAGGGGCGTAATCCGGCTTGACCTCCCTGGCCTTGTTTAATCGTATCCGTGCCGTTTCATAATCGCCCTGGCGAATATACTCAGCCCCCACCAGAAAATTAGCCCTGGCAATCTCCAGCCGCTTGGGCTCTGCTATCGCCTCCCGCTGATGCCTGTCATCAACGGTCTTGATCAGCGTTGAGCCGACCATGCCCACAGCAGAATACGGCCCGCAGGCCGACAAACACAACACCAGCATACCAACACAACACGCGTTAATCAGCTTTAGCATACACACCGGAGCCCTGGCTTCTATCACTGCCTGATTATAGCCGCTTTTCAGCATGTTAGCCGCATTTTATCCTGCCGTATTGACCCGTGATGCTGGCCGCCACCCATCTCCACTGATTATCTGCACCTGCCAACCCCGGCACGAAACAAGCCATCCGATGATCCGAATGCCTCTCACCTGCTGGCTGTGCCGCCTAACGGCAGAGGGCTTTCCGGTTCTGTGGCAGCATAATATATTGCCAGGGCGATGGCATCGCCTGCTGTACCGGCACCTCAATCAACACCGGCCCGCCGGTGGCGAACGCCCTCTCCAGTACCATCCTCAATTCATCGGGACTGCCCGCCCGCATCCCGGTGGCACCGAACACCTCGGCCAGCCTGACGAAATCGGGATTATGCAGATCCGAGCAGATACGACGGCCACCGAACCACTCATCCTGCTGCCGTTGCACATTGCCGTATTTATTGTCGTTGAATATGACCGTGACAACAGGAATCCGGTACTGCACCGCCGTGCTGAGTTCCTGCACAGTGAACATAAAGCCGCCATCACCGCTGATCTGCACGACCTGCCTGCCCGGATTGGCAACGGCAACGCCCAGGGCGGTGGCAAACCCGTAACCCAGGGTGCCCATCTCGCCGCATGTCACATGCTGGTATGGCGCATAGACGGGAAAGCCGAACCAGGACGCAAACCCCACCTGCGTGATCTCATCAACGAACAAGCCATCACGGGGCAGCACATCCCGGATCGCATCCAGGTAGGCCATCTGCGGCGCCAGCCGCTCACGCACCTCGCTGGCAAAGGCCGCCTTGAGTGCGCCCAACTCCTCGGCCCGTGAAGGGCGTGGCTTATTGTGCTTGCCGAGGGCGGCATATATGTCCTGGATGACCCGCCTGGCATCGCCGACAATCCCGATCTCAGGCACGCAAATACGCGTGATCTCAACCGGATCAGCATCAACCCGTATGAGCTGCAAGTCTGCATCTTTCCCCCAGGCCGTCAGACACTCGCGCAAACGTGTGCCAATGGCCAGCACGACATCCGCCTGTCCCCACAAGCGATGCCCCAGGGGGGCATTCATGGCAAGGTAATGTTCAGCGCTGATCACGCCTTTGCCGTTGCGCTTGGCCACCACGGGTGCCTGCAGGGCATCTGCCAGTGCCAGCAATTCATCACTGCAATGATTCGCCCCGCCACCGATGACGATCACGGGCTGCCTGGCCTGGCCCAGCAATTTTGCCGCGGCCTCAACTCTCTCGCTGTCAATAGCGGCCTGTTCATAGGTGACAACCGGCGCCAGCAGTTCAACATCTGCGGTCTGTCCCATCTGATCCATCGCCATCTCAACCACCACCGGACGCGGGCGAGCGGTTCGCAGCTGTCTGAATGCCTCACGGATGACCGCTGGCGTCTCTGCTGGTGCGTCAATACGCTGCGACCACTTGGTGACATGGCTGATCATACCCAGTTGATCATCGATCTCATGCAGCTCGCCATACCCCCTGCCGATGGCCAGCGATGGGATCTGGCCAGCGATACACAGCAGCGGCGTGTTATTCCCCCAGGCCGTGCCGAGGGCAGCGCTGGCGTTCAACAGACCCGGGCCAGGCACCACGCTGCACACCCCAACCCTGCCGGTAGACTTGGCATAACCAAAGGCCATGTAGGCCACCCCCTGCTCATGGCGTGAATGAATCACCTGCAAGTCATCACCCGCCCGATACATGGCATCAAACAGGTGATCCAACTGGCCGCCAGGCAGGGCGAACAGCGTGTTCACTTCATATTGCCGCAGCGATTCGATGATCGCCTCCGCCCCGGTCATTCGTCTCATTAATCCTGTCCTTAAAGTGTGTGTGGCTGTTGTTGTTTTGCTGCTTTTCGGCGGCGATAGCGGATGAGAAAAAAGGGAAAGGCGATGATATAAAGCCAGAGCATCGGCGTTGCCATAGCGCTTTTGAGACCAGCGAGCATATCGTTCGGACTGATATAGACCCGGGTCTGCATACGCTGCTCCGGCGCACTGTGGACGATCAGGTGATCTTTCTTGTACTCAATGGCGCCGAATTGAAAATCCACATCGGCCAGTTTACTTTTTACCTTCATTATCTCCACCTGTCTCAGCTTTTTTTTAACCTGCCGGTGTCCTGGGCATACTGAATACGCTGTGCTAACAATTCAGAGACATCTTCCGGCGCCATGCCCGCCGGCGGGGTAAACTGCCCGCGGCCATAAAGATCGTCAAACACCGCTTTGCAGATAGCGACCTTCTCCGACAAGCTGCGCGGCGACTTGCCGGAGGGGAAGCGATTCGGCGGGTAGATGGATTGTTCATAAATCTGCCGGAAGCCCTCGGTGCGGACATCCACCCAGCAATTATGCGCGGTGCGTGTGCGGTATTGCCGCAAGGCTTCAATATCGACAGTGACCGCCAGCACCTGCTCTTCGGGGTAAGGGGCATGCCGTAACACCATGCCGGTATAATCAATGGCGAAGGAATGACCGGGGCAAAAAGCGCGCGGGTAATAGGCATAATCCACCTTACCCCAGTTCGATCCCAGCAGATAACACATATTGTCATGGGCGCGGGTACGGCGGGTGAACATCCAGAAATCCCACGGCTCTGAGACCCCCTCCACTTCCTGGATAGCGCCCGGGTGACAGATAACTTCCACGCCGTTATAGCCTAAGGCGCGTGAGACTTCCGGTGTGCAGCCATCATGGCAGGTCATGGTACCCAGCTTGCCGATAGGCGTATCGATCACGGGAAACAGGGTCTTGATATCGCCGCCAATCTTGTCGCAGTATTCATCATAGATATCGTGCGGACTGGTGCCTAAACCGATATAGGCCGGAATATGCCATTTATGGTATTTCAGCGCTATCTCACCCTCAGGGCCGATAATAAAATTGCAATTAAACCAGCGATCAGGAAATTCAGGCAGCTCCTCAACGACACCGCCAGCGACAATATATAACCCATATTGCCTGGCGAGTTCGCCCAGTTGATCCGACTCCGGGCCGGGAATGGTCACCACCTTCTTCATCTGATCTTCAATGCGGCTCTCACCCTTGCCCGGCGTACCCACGCCCTGCATGAAATATTCGGGTAACACCACCAGCCGCACCGGCACTTCCCAAAAATACCCCACACCGAAATGGATCATATTGCACACCCGATCCAGGTTCTTGTTAATGTCCCGGCGCTCCTCCACCACGGTCACTTCAGGCTGCACGATTAATGCAGTGTAGGGATCGATACGCGCTGCTTTTGCTGCCATCGTCTACTCCTTAAAACCTCACTTAAAAATCGAACTCATCCTCATCACTTTTGATACCCAAGTCTTTGAGGATCTCATTGGCGGCGATCGTCCCCATGCCACAGATCCCGCCGCCCGGATGACAAGAAGGCCCGGTCATGTAGAACTTATCCAGCGGGCCCCGGTAGTTGGCATAATTGGGAAACGGCCTGAAGGCGCCCATCTGCGCCAGCGTCCGTTCACCGCCAGTGGTCGAACCCCGATAAAAACACCGGTTGGCCTGCGCCAGGCTGGGGCCGGTTTCCACATACTCGGCCAGGATATTATCATCACTCATATTGGACGTGTAATGGCGTAACTGCCTCAGCAGGGTATCCCGCACATAGGCCGGGCCAATGGCCTGCCAGTCCTCGCCGCTAGCCAGATCGATCGGCACGAAGGTATCCATGATCAAGGTGTGTTTGCCCGCCGGCGCACGGATGGGATCCATGGTGGTCCAGGCCGCTGTCCATAAAAACGGATCCGTGGGCGCAAGCCCCATTGCGATTTCCCGGTATTGCTTGTCGATATCAGCGACCGTGCCGAAGATACGCTGAAAGGCTGTCCTGTCCATGTCCGGGCCATTGTTAAACCTCGGCGCTTCATCCAACGCATAATGCACTCGCACGATAGTCACCTCGCCAAAGCTGAAATGACGCACCTGTTGCACAAAATCGGCCGGCAACACGCCCTCATCAAAGCCGTGCAAGTATGTCTGGTACGGATCCAGCGCCGATACCACGCCCTTATCTGCGGTCAGTTCAGTGCCGTCCTCAAGCCGAAGGCCGATGCAGCGATTGCGCTCGACCATGAACCTGGCCACCGTGGCACAGGTCATCACCGTACCGCCCTCCGCCTCAATGTAACGCTGCATGGCCACGGCCAGCATGCCGCTGCCGCCCTCGGGGATAGCCTGGCCGTAATAGTGAATGCTGGGGATCATCACATAAAAACCGGCCGCCGTGCCGAGTTGATCCGGCAGGGTCTGTGGCGCCATCGCCCACCCCAGAATGAACGCCCGCACATGATCATGCTGAAAATTCTCCAGCGTAAACTGGCGCGAACTTAACTGATAATCACGCAGGCGATGCAGGCCGGCGGGGTTATTTTCCATGGCCTGATACAGATAGCTGGGCGGTGCGGGCGGGGCAAACATGCCTTTGATCACGCCTTCCTTAATCTCGCCGAATTCCTCGTAGATTTCGCGATAGCGCCTGGCATCGGCCTTACTGTACTCGGCGATCGTATCGCAGGTCTTGTCCACGTCTTTGTAGACGATGATGCCCTGGCCCTCGTATTTATTCGGATGGCCGGTGATATGATCGGTCGACCAGATATACTTCAAGCCGTGTTTTTCAAATGCCGGCCGCAGCCGGACAAAATCCGGATTTAGGTGAATCCAGACATGCGATGAGCCGAACATATCGTGCTTGAAGCCCGGCAAGGTCACTTCCCGCGTCACCACGCCGCCGCCCACCCAGGCATTGCGCTCCACGACCAGCACCTTGAGATCGTGTTCTGCCAGCACCGAGGCCGCAATCAGTGCGTTATGTCCGCCGCCAGCGATAATGATGTCATAATCTGCCATGGTCTTGAGGTCTCCTTAAATAACGATCCAGCCAGTCACCAATGCCAGATACTGCCATCTTCCAACCGGTTGACGGGCAGGTAAGCACGCTGATAAGGAAATTTTGCCGCCAGCTTCTCATCGATATCAACACCATGACCGGGCGCCTCCCCGGGGTAGAGATAACCATCAGCAAAATGGTAGGCATGGGGGAAGACCGCCTCCGTCTGTTCGGTATGACGCATGTATTCCTGAATGCCAAAATTCGGCACCCAGGTATCGAAATGCAGCGCCGCCCCCATGCACACCGGCGACAGATCGGTAGCGCCATGGCAACCGGTACGTACCTGATACAACGCGGCCAAATCAGCGATCCGGCGCAGCTGGCTGATCCCGCCCGCATGTGCCACCGTGGTGCGGATATAATCGATCAGCTGCTCCTCAATGAGCTGCTTGCAATCCCATATCGTATTGAACACCTCGCCAGTGGCAAGTGCCGTGGTGGTGTGCTGAC
The DNA here is from genome assembly GCA_963422205.2 of Gammaproteobacteria bacterium. Taxonomy (GTDB): domain Bacteria; phylum Pseudomonadota; class Gammaproteobacteria; order Eutrophobiales; family Eutrophobiaceae; genus CAXMWX01. Next base: position 53,334 of record CAXMWX010000012.1, read on the forward strand.
GCAGCAGACGAAAGGCCGCCTGATTCTCCGCCGGCACGGCATCCTCCAGCCAGAACAGGCGATACTCCTCCAGCGACTTACCAAGGTACGCCGCCTCGATGGGCGTGAGACGATGATGCACATCATGCAGCAAGTGTGGCGCAAAGCCAAAGGTCTCGCGCAGCTTCTCAAACAACTGTGGCAGATGATCAAGGTATTTTTCACTCGACCAGCGAACTTCGGGGGGTAAACCCGCCTCGGCTGGCTCATAAAACAGCTTGTCCCTGGCGACACCGTAGGTTGACTGCAAGCCCGGCACGCCAGTTTGCGCCCGCACGGCTTTGTAACCCATCTCCAGATAGCGGGCCACCTCATCCACCGTGGCGGCGATGTCAGGGCCGTTGGCATGACCATAGACCAACACACCATCACGGCTGCGCCCCCCCAGCAACTGATACAGGGGCAGCCCGGCCTGCTTGGCCTTGATATCCCACAGGGCGGTATCGACTGCCCCAATCGCCGTCATGGTCACCGGGCCACGCCGCCAGTAGCCGCCCCGATACAGGTAGTGCCAGATGTCCTCAATCTGCTGTGCATCCCGCCCCAGCAGGCACGGGATCACATGCTCCTCAAGATACGCCACCACGGCCAATTCACGGCCATTGAGCGTAGCATCGCCGATGCCGTAGATGCCCTGATCGGTCGCTATCTTCAAGGTGACGAAGTTTCGCCCCGGGCAGGTGACAATCACATTGGCAGCGGTAATCCTCATCTCTACCTTTATATAAGCCATTGAATGACAAGCGTTTTCAATTTTATGCCAGCAATCAGTTCAGGCATAAACCATATCCTGCCAGATAGCGATATGTCAAAATAAAACACCCCCCCTAACTGCCCGATTTACAGCAGCCCAAAGACAAGCACACAGCCCACCCCCAGCACCGCCGGATAGCGAGTTAAGACATCCCAGAGACGATACGCCTGATCACTTTTGATGCCTATCTCCTGTCGTAACAGCTTGTGCGACATCACCCAACCGGCAAACACAGCGATCAAAAAAGCGGTAAGCGGCAGTAAGATACTGGAAACCGAATATTCAATGATGCCAAAGACAGACTTGCCGGCATACAGCGGAATAAACGCCAGGGGCTTGATATCTTCCCAATGGTTAAAAGACAGCACAGAGGCCAGGCTGATCAACCAGACGATGCTCCCGGTCAGGGCGGTCATCTTCAACCGCCGATACCCTTTATCTTCCAAGTAGGCGATGAATGGCTCCAACATGGCAAGCGATGAGCTGAAGGCGGCAAAAAATACCAGCACAAAGAACAGCGTGCTGAAGAAGTGCCCGCCCGGCATGTGGCCCAAGGCCAGGGGCAGGGTCTCAAACATCAGGCCCGGGCCGCTGGTCGGATCCAGGCCAGCAACGAACACAATGGGAAAAATCGCCAGCCCGGCCAGCAAGGCAGCCAGCGTATCACAGCCAGCGATCAGACAACTCGGCCCGACGATACGCATGTCTCTGGCAAGGTAAGCACCATAAGTGAGCAAGGCACCCGTGCCGACCGAGATGGAAAATAACGCCTGCCCCAGGGCCTCCAGCATACTCTGCCAGGTGAGCCGGGAGAAATCCGGCAAGAACATAAATTCCCATGCCGCTGCCGGGTCGCCCTCAATATGCCCATAGATGACCAGCAAGACGATCATAACGAACAAGGCCGGCATCATAAAGCTGGTGACCGATTCGATCCCTTTTTTAATGCCTTTGCCGACGATATACACAGTGGCCGCAAGATACAGGCTGCTCCAAAAAACCAACCGCAGGGGAGAGGCCAGCAACTCGGCAAACTGCTCGCCCGCCGCCCCGGCAGAGATATTGACGAATCTGCCCTGCACTGCATGGTAGATATAATCCAGCGACCAACCGGCCACAACGGCATAAAACGTGAGCGTGATCAGCGGCGTCAACGTACTCAACCAGCCGATAACAACCCAGAAACGGCGATGCCCCCCCTGATTGATCAGGGCGATCAACGAGGTGATCGGGCTGCCGTCGCCACGCCTTCCCATCGCCAGCTCGGCCATCACCAAAGGTACGCAGACGATCAGAATAATTGCCAGATAAACGATGATGAAGGCACCGCCGCCGTTCTCACCGGCAACATAAGGAAAACGCCACAGATTGCCCAGGCCGATGGAAGCACCGACCATGGCAAAGAAAAACGTCAGCCGGGACGACCACTGGCGGTTATTACGCACGTCAGCCTGCGTTATCATCTGCGGTTAAGTGTGCCAGGGTTGGGGTATGGTGTTCGGGAATAATCGCGCCGGGGAATTGGATAACCTGCGCTGAGAGTCGTTGTGCGGCGGCAATCGCTGTGGCGATATCATAACCGCCAAGGCGGGCTGAAATATACGCGGCATTGAATGAATCCCCGGCGGCGGTGGTGTCCTGCACAGCATGTTGTGCTGGCTGTTTGACAGGGTACGTCTGCTGTGCATCTGTGGTCTTTACTGTACACGGTTCAGCACCGTTTTTCACTACGATTTCCGGCACGCCAAGGCTGGCGATGCGCTCGGCGGTCGCCAGGGGCGAGCTATCGGCAAAGACCGCCGACTCATCGGCATAACTGACCAGCGCCAGGCTGACATAAGGATACAACCCGGCATAAGCACAGCGCGCCTCCTGCACGCTTGACCACAGCACAGGACGGTAGTTTGAGTCAAACACGATGCTGACATGGGCGGCATGTAGCCGTTTCACCAAATCATACAACTGCTCGCGCTCGGCCTGGCTGAGAATCGCCATGGATATGCCGGAGAGATAAAACAGCGTATAGCCTTGCAATGCGGCAGACAGGCGGGCGCTGCTGGTTGCACGGAACAAGTCCCGGACGGCCGCCGCTGTTCGATCATAGTGAAAGCCCCGCTCGCCATCAGCCGCCGTGACGATGGTATAACGGCCCGGCGCCTTGCCCGCAATGCAGCTCACCAGGGCGGTGTCTATCCCCATCAGCTGCCAGGCCGCCAGCATATCCCGGCTGATGGCATCATCGCCCAGGGCGGTGATGTAGCTGATCTTCGCCTCGGTGGCCGCCAGCAAACGGCGCAGATACACCGCCGTGTTGCAGGTATCCCCGGCATAGGCATGAGGCACATCGGGGGCAGCGGCCAGATACTCCACCATACACTCACCCAACAGCGCAAGGCGAGCGGGCTTATCGTTGGCGAAATTGATCATGGAAGCGAGCTGTCTGGATGGACATCAGGGCGGTAGATTCACTGTGGGGTTAAATACAGGGATGGGTATTGTATCAAGATGGGGCCGCATTGATTCACCTGCAACCTTGACCAGCACGACAAGACAGGGCTTTGCAGTCTGTGCGCTTTAGCTCAAGAACCGGGTCAATGCCACGCCAATAAAAGTTGCGATCACATAACCAAAGATGCCGCACATGATCCCCGGCATGATGAGATCACGCCAGCCCCTGGAGATGGCAATGGCCGCCGTCACTGTAGGGCCGACCAGGGCAGCACCGGAGGCAACGATCGCCTCGGCCAGGTCAATCTTGAAAAACTTCGCCACCACCAGCACCACCCCTAAGTGAAACAGGATGATAAACATCCCGTAAATAAACAGGATAAAGGCTTCGCCTAAAAACCGGGTTGCATCTGTGCCCGCCCCCGCCACGGCAAAAAACAGATACATCATCAGTATGCCCAGTTCAAAATCGCCCTCCAGTTTATTCAAAATCGTCGGGATCATGTTGACGATGATAATGGTCAACACGGTGATGAACAATATCTTGTACTGCCCAAGCCCCAGCCCCGCCGCCATATAATCGGCCAGCGCACAAATAACAAAACTCAGGGCGATCGCACCGCTGATGTGCGTCAATTTCATGGCTGGCAGCTTAACGGCGATCAGGCTGGTCTGTTGCTGATTATCCAGCGAAGCCAGCGTTTTCGAGGGAATGTGCTTGAGAAAAAATGTCATCGAGGGGATGGCCAGCAAGCAGACCAGGGCGAAAATACTGACAAAGCTGCTGGCACCGATGGCCACGCTGAACTGCTGTGGCGTCATCTCCACCGCCTGGGAGACCGCCAGAAAATTCACCGCCCCGCCTATCCAGCCGCCCGTATACACCCCGGCCACCTTCGGCCCTATCTCGCCCAGATCGATCAAATAAAATCCCAATACCGCCCCCAGCACGGTGGCAAAACTGGCGATGCAAAAGGTGAGCATCACCATGCCGCTTTCCTGGAAAATCTTGCGTAAGTCGGCCTTGAATAACAACAACGGTATCGCCAGGGGCACCAGAGTCCCGCCCACCAGATCATAGGCAGGGGCGGCCAGCGGGATGATACGGACGTTGGACAGAACCATGGCAATCGTCAGCACCCACACCACCCCGGAGGTCTTTTTCCCTATCGGCAGGCCATCTATCCAGAAACCCAGCCAGGCCAGCCCGAACAGCACAGCACCGATGGCAAAGGTGTTATCGGCGGGGATGAGGGGCATCGGGAAAACGCAGAGTCAACGTATCGAAAAAAGGCGGCATAGTAACGACCTCAGTTATCAGCGGTGCGATGCTGGATGTGCCTCTTAACTGGCGCAATCGGGCAGCAACTTAAAGATACTGCTTAATATAATTGTTCAGCAAACCGACAAACAGTGCCAGTAATGCGCCGCAGCGCTCTCTGCTCATCATGCGCCCTGACTTCTGCCTTTCCTGGTAAATCCCTGCTATCTTCAAACCCTCGGGGTTCATGATTTACCTGCTCATCATCTGCTGCCAGCGGGTTATGAGGGAGATAATTTTAGCCGCCATCCTCTTGCTGGCAATTATGGATAGTTGATTCGCCACGCGGATCCGTGCGGCCAACAGCCCCTTGAAATGATCCTAAGAACGGCATGACAGTGATAGCCATGATATTCAAAGAACGGCTTTTAGGTATGGGATAATTTCGACCAAAATGACCAGGCCAATCATCCATTTGATCAAGCGCTGGTCTGCTCTTAACTCTTGAAGCTCAAATTTCAGGCCAGAGATATCAGACTTGGTCGCCACGCTTTCAGTCGCTATGGCCTCAGCCGCTGCACGCGCCTTGTCTTCGGCTATACCGACAGAGCGGAAGGCATTATAAACTTCCGAAATCATTGTAGCCATAAAAGCCAGTCCCACCATGTAAACAAGCACACCACAGCATAATGGTAACCGCCCCGGCTGGCAATAATGGGTTGACGATATATCATCACTACCTGCGGTGCGCCTTAGTCTGGCATCCCGGCAAGCGAGACTGCCTGCCGATAAAGCCAGGCACCTGGTATTGTCGGCAAACACAGATCTTAAAAATACGCCCCCACGACAACATCGCCCGCACTCGGCAACTGCCAATCAGCAGCATTGCCTGGCTCGCGCGTCCCTGCACCGCAGCGTACCGCACATCCTGTGCTGTGCATTGCACATAAACATCAGGGGCGGCCTGGATAGGCCGCCCAATCAACTGCCCCGGCTAAATCCCGCCAAAGCTGTAGCTGACATTGGCGCCGTATATCCGCGGGTGCGGTCTTAATCTGAAACCACTCAAGCCGAAGTCTTCCTGGGTGCCGGTGTAGTAATCCTCTTCAAAGAGGTTCTCAATGAACAGCGTCACTGACAAACCTTCGCTGTACTCATAACCGGCGCGCAGGTTGACGACATTATAAGACGGCGCCACATACGGAAAGCCGCTGGGGTTGGCCGGCACAAAGCCCGTGCCAGCGGGCGTGACCCTGCCGCTGGTCTGTGTATAGGTGGCGCCTTCAATATCCGTGGTCTGCGAATCCCGATAGATGTAGTCGGCGCGGAACCAGGCTTCCCCCAATCCCACGGGCTGGCGGTATTCCGCCGAGACGGTGGCCGTCCACTCCGGCGAGCGCGGCAAGGTGACGCCTTTCAGATCCACCGGAAAACTGGCCTTGATCTGAACGGTTTGATCACTGGTGATCTCCGCATCCAGATAGCCCACCGCTGCCGAGAAGCTGAGGCGATCGCTAATGGCCGCCAGCGTCTCCACTTCAAAGCCGTAGGCCCTGGCATCTTCGACATTGATCACAAACTCGGCATTGGAGGTCAAATCCCCCGGCGTCAGGAAACGAAATGACTCCAGTTGCAGGTTGTTCCAGTCCAGATAAAAGCCGGCGGCATTGACGCGCAGGCGGTTATCCAGCCACTCAGATTTGAAGCCCACTTCATAATTCCACAGGGTCTCTTTTTCATAGGGACTGCTCAACAGGCGCCGGTCTAATGCCGGATCGCTATTACCCCCGGCATTATTTAACGCCGTCCCCCCAGCCTTGTAGCCCTTGGAGATGTTGGCGTAGACGCCGACATCATCCGTGATCTGATACTGGGCGACAAAGCGCGGGGCAAAGTCGCTGAAATCACGCTCGGCCACGCCACTGGGACGCAGATCCCCGGCATTGGTGGTGACACGCCGGTTGGAGCGCGTTTGTGTGACCGTCTCATCGGTGTAGCGAAAGCCGAAGGTCAGATCCAGCGCCTCGGTCGCACGCCAGGTGAAGTCAGAGAAAATGGCGAAACCCTCGGTCTGGTAAATCTTGGTCACGCAGGCCAAGCAGATAGGTGGTGCGCCTACTCTACCGGGGAGACCGATCACAAAAGCCGGTGCCCGATTCATTCCCGTACCCGTCAACGGCCCGAATACCGGGCCAGTGGCCTGCACGCCATCGATGCGGTTGATGATGTCATCGGCATACAGGCCGCCGATGATCAGATCATAGCGCTCGGCGCTGATCTCGGTACGTAATTCGGTACTCCAGGAAGTGGCGTCAATTTCATTCTCGCGCAACAGGCCGGTCGAGCCGCCCAGGAGATCGTTATCAAACAGGCGGCTGTTGGTAGCACCGATGATGCCGGTCACGGATTTCACCACAAACCCATCGGCCAGCTCATGGGCAATATTCAAAACTCCTAAGGTGGTGGTGTTTTTGTTGTGTTCGTCCAGGTCGCGGCTGGTCTTGTTATAGTTGCCGGTCTGCCAGTTCCCAATCGGTGCGCCATTGATAATATTGGCATCCACCGGTGCGGTTAAGGGACTGGTGCTATTGTTGTTACAACCAGTCGCCGCCCCGTTACAGCCCAAACCAAAGCTGCTAACCGTATCAATATCCCACACACCGGAGGGGACGTTCTCATCGGTGCCCTGATCCTCATCGGCGTGCATGATAAGGAAATTCACCTCCGTGGTGTCGCCGAGGGTATAGGCAAAGTTCAGTCGACCGACAAAATAATCATGGCCGCTGTTATTGCCGCCCGGGTTGACGTTCTCCACCAGGCCGGTGCTGTCCTCATAATAAGCCACCGCCCTGAACCCAAACCGCTCCGTCACCGGCACATTCAGCACGGTGGTAACGCCAAACTGCTCGCCCGCGCTCTCGAATGACTCACCGCTGACAGAAATCTTGGCGCCCACCTCATCCGTGGGTTTACGGGTGGTCAGGTTCAGGGCGCCGCCGACGGCATTGCGACCGAAGTACGTCCCTTGCGGGCCACGCAACACCTCAATCCGCTCAATGTCCTGCAACTGCGGGTTGGCGACACCCGTCGGCACCGAGGCCACGCTGAAGCCATCAATGTAGACGCCGATGGAGTTGACGAAGCTGTTCTCATCCGTGACATTGTTGGTGACCCCACGCACCCCTATGCCGAGACCCCGTGAACCAACGGAGAAACCTTCCGTAAACGACACATTCGGCGTTAAGGCCAGATAATCGGCGGCCTCGTTGACATTGGCCTGCTCCAGGCGCGCACCGGTGAAGGCCGTGACACTGACCGGCACATCTTGTAATGATTGCTCGCGGCGTTGTGCCGTTACAACAATTTCTTCCAGAGCGATTTGCGGGTAGGCTGGCATGGCCAGGCAGACCGCCAATATACCAAGAATACAACGGGAATAGTTGATCATTTTTTTATGCCCCTGAACCTGAGGTTCATTATGGTGAATTGGAATGTAAGTCCTGACAGGCACTTACAAAATTCGATGGGCGTGATTTAAGGGGAAATCAGCGCCCCTGTCAAGCAGTTCATGCCCGATGATACCAGGAAGCCATATCCCGCCCAGAGAACAAACCAGTACATTTTCTGTGGTATTTATGCAACTAAGATGGCGTGGGTTAGAATAGCGGTTGAATCACGCCCGTTAAATAATCAATAGCGTAGAGAAACGAAAGCCAAACATGGTAGTCGGCGCATACGGCGCTTTGTTATTCAGGGTTGGTCATGTGTTATCATTTCGGGAGAGGTTGGGTAAAAACATACCAGCGACATCGCTATGAAATCAGACCAACAAGAGCAGCAATCTTTTTGGCAAATCTTTGCCTCGCTCTGGCTCAAGGAACTTCCCGAAGGGAAAGAATTAGGGCTGCTGATGCGATGGTTTATTGCCGCATCTGGAACATTTAGCTTCATAATCGTCTACTCTCTACTTGATCCTGATATTATTAGCACCCTCTATGTGGTAGATATTGTTATGACACTCTTAATATTATCGATATCTGTCTTCCTTGGATTCATCCTGGCATGGAAACGTGAAAAGGCAGGGCCGGTTCGCTTGTATATCTGGAGTCGCCCTGCCCTCTCTTGTACTTGTTTTTGTACGCCTCTCCAAAGCCCGCTAATCGGTAACTGACTATGCCATCAAAAAACAGAGGGATTTATATTACTTTCGTGCTCGCTTCCCTGTTCTCTGCGGGTGCGTTTTCCGAATACCCCTTAAATCAAGAAAGACAGCTGGATTTTGGACAGTTTTCAACCGTGGTTGCTGTAGACGAACTCAACTTCATGGACAAGTTGAAATTAGCCACCATGGAAATTGTAAAAGCACCGGCAGCAGAGCGGATCGTATTTTTATATAAATACAGTGCAGAGGATATTAAGAATATTAATTGTTCGGATTATGAACTGGGCAAACTTGGTAAACTCGGTAGTTACCGCGCTCTGCTCGTTCGCCCCACCCAGAATAACGGCGAGCCTAAATGGCGCGAAGTCTCTTTTGCCAATTCCTGTAACCTGCAAAAAGAACTGCAAAAAATCATAGACACTCTTTCGGATGAAGCAGGATGGCTTCCCGTGCAAGATAAAAAGCTGGAATCAATAATTAATACCGAAAATGCCACAAAAAATAATGCCCCTGATATTGATATTATTCTCACCAAACCACTCTCTTCAGGACATCTCCAGCAATACTTCGCCGAGTGTAAGCCGGGGGAGACGGGCGCAACGCTTTGCGCCAGGAACAGAAACTAAGCAGGAGAGCGTACCGATTTATTTGCTCAGCGCAAACATCTGATCACTACGCTCGCTGCCTCCCCTATCTGCACCACCGCATCTTCGACTTTTGCCAGCACGCCAGCAGGCTTTCATACTCCCCGGCCATTTTCCGTTATAAGGTGCGACCCGCTGCGATGAGCGCCACCACAAAGGCGCCTCGGTCGGTGTCGGTTCACGTTCGCTCAATCCCGCTTCAGACAGGCGCCCGGCAACGCCGGTGACATTGCCTTTGCTCACCATCGCCCAGCGTGACAACTCGCCCACCATCAAACCCCCGGTGACCCGTTCCAGGGCAGAGGGCAATTCAAAACGTGGCAGTGCCATCGCAAATTTCTCATCGCAACATGGGGCGTATTTCCATGTCCACCGCCTCTGAACACGACATGATATACAACCCTAACCGCCGCCCTTCTTTACTCTTATCGGAATCTGTTGCACTTTGCTCTTAAACGATCTGTCATTGTTTCACCATGCTGCGCCATCCCTGTTGAACGGGGAGCGCTGGTCTCGCCAGGCAAATGGGTTTACACTTAAAATCGTCTTTGCCTAATGAAATGCAGGGCTTGCCCCTGTCAATCAGACAATGAGAAAAATCATCCCGCATGCACGTGCTGTGGTGGACAGTCTCCAGCCATATCAGCAGGGGAAAAGCGCGCTTTTGGGCAGCCAGAAGCCAATCAAGCTCTCCAGCAATGAATCGGCCTACGGCCCCAGCCCGAAGGCCATCGCCGCCTATCATGACGCCGCCGCCAGCCTGTGCCGCTACCCCGATGGATCACAGCGACAATTAAGGCAGGCCATTGCCGAGACGCTTGATCTGGATAGCGAGCGGCTGGTCTGTGGCAATGGCTCAGAGGAGCTCATCGGGCTGACCATTCGCGCCTATGCAGAGCCTGACGATGCGTTGTTGTTAAGCGCAAATCACTTCATCATGTGTCCGGTCTATGGCAGGTTGCAGGGCGCCAGCATCGTCCTGGCCGCCGAGCAGAACTTCATGATGGTGGTGGATAACATCCTGGCAAAAATCAGCGATAAAACACGCCTGGTGATCATCGCCAACCCGAACAACCCGACCGGCACCTATCTGCCCGCCAGCGAAGTCAGGCGCCTGCATGACAACCTGCCGGGCGATGTGTTGCTGCTGCTCGATGGCGCTTATGCCGAGTACGTCACGGCCGGGGATTACGATGCTGGCACGGGGCTGGTGGAGCAATATGAGAATGTGATGATCACCCGCACGTTTTCGAAGATACACGCCCTGCCGGCGCTGCGTATCGGCTGGGCCTACTGCCCGCCCGCCGTGGCACAGAATCTCAACAAAATCCGCACACCATTTAACGCCAACACCGCCGCCATGGCCGCCGCCGCCGCCGCCATCAAAGACACCGCATGGGTGGCCGGGGTCCAAACAGAAAAATGCCCATGAGCGTGAGCGCATGACCCATGCCTTGAGCCAGCTTGGCATACAGGTGGTGCCGAGCATGGCCAATTTTTACCTGCTGTGTTTTGATGCTGTTGCTGGCAAGACAGCACACGAGGCCGCCCGGTTTCTGGAGAGCAGGCACATCATACCCAGGCCAACCGGTGGCGGCGAGAACGATACCTTGCGTATCACCCTGGGGCTTGAGAATGAGAACACGCAAGTGATAGCGGCGCTGACCGAATACATGCAAGGATAATGGCGTAACCTCATCGCCACACCCCGGACAGCCATTGACACCACAGGCGATAAAGCATTTTATAGTGACCATGCCAAAGACAGCGAGAGAGATCATGCCGCCGATTCTCATTGCCCTGGCGGCAGCAGCCAGCCTGGCCACCTGCAATGTGCGGGCGCAGGACTGCACGGCCCCAACATAAACGCGCAAATCTATCTCGACAATGTGGATGTCCTCACCAGCACGCCCTCCACTGTCATAAACTCCATTCAAGTCAGTTGTACCGGGACGGCAGGGCAATCCGTCAACGTCTGCCTGGCCTTCAGCCCCCAATCCGGCATGGCACAGCCCGGCACGGGCATGAGGAACCCTCGCTATCTGAACCGCATACCCGCCCCGGGAGAAATGCCGGGGCAAGTGGCCGGGCGACTGGCCTTCAACTTCTACCAGAACCGCAACCCTACCCAGGTCTGGGGTGTACAGCGGCTGTCGGTGATGATCGGCGCCAACGGGCTTGGCAGCGAGTCCCGCAACTTCCGGGTGAGGACGGCACCGCCGCCCTCAACGACCCCGGCCGGCTTTTATTCGGCCGCATTCCAGTTGAACATGGCCTATAGCGATGCGGCATCGGGCGACTGCACGACCATGGCAGGAATCCGCAATTTTCCGCTCGCGGTGACGGCCAACGTGGCCAGCGGGTGCAATCTGTCCGTGATGCCGCTGGACTTCGGCACGCTAAATCACAACCTGACCGCCCGTGCTATTGACGCCACCGCACAGATTCAGGCGCATTGCACGCTGGGCACGCCCTACCACATCGGCATGGACAAGGGCCGGGCGGGCAGCAGCCCCGCCGCACGCTTTATGCAGGGCGATGGCAGCTGGCAGGTGCGCTATGGTATCTACCGGGACGCCGCCCGCCAAATGCCCTGGGGTGATAACAGAGAGGACAGACACGCTCCGCGGTAACTGGCTCCGGGCGGCCGCAGCTCATCCCGGCCTATGGTCGCATACCGCCACAGGAAACGCCGCCGCCCGGCATCTATACCGATAACGTAATTGTTACACTTAATTACTAGAAAAGCCGATAACTGCTTGCATTAACGGCGCTTTATGGATACAATGACGACAGCTGGCGTGCTGCTACTATGTGCGCTTTACTTGTTGTTTTAATGTATGTAGCTGTACGTATCTATTTATAAGGCGTTGCTTATGTCCTGGTTATGTATTCCGCAGTCAAGTGCTGCAAAACGGCCATCGGTGCTGCAAAACGGCCATCGGTGCTGCAAAACGGCCATCATCGGCGCCGCGGTGGCCGTGCTTGCCCTGCTGGCAGGCACCGCCCGTGCCGCCACAGAGACAGCCAACCTCACAGTGCAGTTCGACATGCAGGCGACCTGCACCATTACCGGTGCCACGCTAACTTTCGCAACGCTCACGGGCGCCTTGATAAACGATGTGGAGGCAAGCACCAGTTTCACCGTCGATTGCTCGCCGGGTATCACCTACCAGGTCGGCATGGGCAATGGCCTGCACTACGCCAACAACATCCGCAATATGCAAAGCCAGGCGGGGGATAACGTCCCCTATAGGCTGTTCCGTGACACTAACCGCTCGACCGCCTGGGGCGACACCTTTGGCCTTCCCGCGGCGGGCGGCACGGTGTTCTCAGGTAGTGCGGGGGTAGCTGGCGGCGCAAGTAGTATCACCGTGTACGGGCGCATACCCGGGGGCGGGCCAGCCGGGCCGACCGGAACAACCACCCCCCCCGCCGGCACCTACACAGATACAGTGGTGATGACCTTAATCTACTGAGTTGATGCAGGGCCGGGCGATTGGGTTACGCTGTCCCGCCCCAAAAACAACATAACCTGAGGACGATGATGCAACATAACACCGACAGGCCGCTTGGCATGGCTACCATCCAGCATGAGAAAAACCGCTGAACCGCTTATATTCAAAGCGTTTTGCATATAAAGTCGTCCTGTGTGCTGGCTTATGCCTCACCTGATTCGGCCTGATCTGAATAATGAACCTGGCCTCAATCAATCCAGCACAGAACGGGCGCAGCAGTGTATGGCGCTATATGGCGGGCAGCAGTGCAAGTTTTTCAGGTCATTAAGGCTTAGATCGTTAAGGCTTGGTAACAAGGGTGTGTTGTCACCGTGGTTTTTTGTAACAGTGGGTTGTAACAGCAGTCGTTTTTTGTAACAGTGGGTTGTAGCATTTGTTGTAACAGCAGTAATTTTTTGTAACAGTCGTTTGGTAGTAAAGCCGTTTAACTTTAATCTCAACCATAGTAAGGAGATCACAATGATCACATACACACACAGGCACTCTCAGCTTGCCCTCGCCGGCAGCCTCATGCTCGTGCTGACCCTGTTGACAGGCACCGCCCGTGCCGCCACGATAACCGCCGACCTCACAGTGCAGTTCGAGGTGAATACAACATGCGCCATCGCTGCTGCGACTCTGGATTTCGGCAACTCCGCCGCGAACTCGCCGATATCAGGTGATGTCAATGCCACCGCCAATGTCAGCGTTGATTGCACGTCCGGCCTTGCCTATGAGATTACCATGAATGATGGCACCAACGCATCAGGTACTGACCGCCGAATGAGTGACGGCGCAGCAACGCCCAGCTACATCACCTACGAGCTATACCGAAGTGCTGCCGACCGCGCGGCGGGCACCCCCCAATGGCGCGCCACCTCTGGCACGGATACCCTCACAGGCGTAGGCGCGGGGGCGGCGGTGAATGTCTCTGTCTTTGGCCAAATACCACAGTTAGCCGCCGGGGCAACGCCACCTGCTGGCAACTATGCCGACACGGTCGTGATGACCTTAACCTACTAAACCTTATCCGGCATCGTTATCTCCCCCTGTGATCCATCGCGTTATCCATCGTTGATCTCAGTAGATCTCAAGGGGGGGATGACATGTCCAGAAAAATGCCCCGGTTGCTGTCTGTACTGATATTCTGTACTGATATCCGGGGGGCAATCAGCAGGCGAGGGCTTGCGGTGTGGATTTGCATGCTGGCCGGGCTGGCACAAGCCGGCCAGATGCAGATCTCCCCCGTGCTGGTGGAGATAGAAGCCCCCGCAAGCGCCGATTCATTACGCATCAGCAACCAAGGCGATGCCCCGCTGACCGTGCAGATGCGTCTGTTTGGCTGGCGGCAGCAGGACGGCGAGGATATCTACTTCCAGACGCAGGATGTCGTTGTCAGCCCGCCCATCGTAGAGATAGCACCGGGCAAGTTCGCCGTGGTGCGTATTGTCAGGCGGGCGGAATCCCCGCTCCGGGGCGAGGAGCCCTACCGCTTGTTTATCGACCAGTTACCCGATGTCACGCCTGGCGAGGATTCCGCCGTGTCGCTGCTGATACGCCATGCCGTGCCGGTGTTTTTCTTCGATGCGGCCAGCCGGACAAGCCAGCCCGCCTGGACTGTCCGGCAGCAGGCCGGGCAGCTTCAAATCGGCGTGGTCAATCACGGGCTGGGGCACATCAAGCTCTCCGCCCTCACTGTCAGCGACAGCCAAGGCAGGCAGGTTGCCTTCGGTGAGGGACTCATCGGTTATGTTCTCGGCAACTCCTCCAGATATTTTGCCAAAGCGACCGACAAGACTCTGGCCGGCCCCGAGGTGCAGCTAAGCGCCAATTCCAACATCGGCAGGATCGAAGAAACCCTCCCCCTCTCCAGTGAGTAGCTGGCCATGCAGCGAGCGCCCCGGTTTGCGGCCCTGTTGCTGCTTGGCCTGTGGTTAAGTACCTATCCTGCTCTCTCGCCGAGGGCTGATCTGGATGGCCTCCTGGGTATCAACGATCTGCCTGAACCCAGCGCCCTGCCCGTTCGCACAGCCACCCTGCTGGCGCTCAAGAGCCTGCCTGAACCTCCCCCTGCCGGGGACAGCCTGACAGAGGGGCATGCTGTGCCTCGGCCTGACTCATCGCTGCCCGGGCTATCCTGGGGACTGACCGGGCTACCCAAACCAACCGGGGCGCTGCTGGGCATAGGCGACTTGCCGCTGACGGGCGGGCGGGCGAGGCTGAATGATCTGCTGCTCGCCAAAGCGCTTGCTGACCGAGGCGCTGCCCTGCCCAATGCCCCAGCCACTGGCGCAGCCGATCTTGAGGCCCTGCTGGCGGTCGATACCCCGACTGGCGAGGAGGATACGCAAATCCTCTACCTGGAGGTCTTCATCAACGATTATCCCCGCAATATGATCGCCGAGTTTATGCGTACCAACGGCGATATGGCCATCCGGGCAGGTGAGTTACCGGCGCTGGGCATCGTACCGCCCGCCGCCCTGGCGGATGCTGACTGGGTCAAGATAGGCGATCTGCCCGGTGGTGCATATCGCTATGATCAGGCGCTACAGGCCATCTACCTGGAGCTATCGGCCAGCGCAATGCAAGAGCGCACCTACGCCTTCGAGCGAGGGCGAGGGGGGGGGGCGCTGCAAGCCACGGCAACTGGCGGCTTCCTCAACTACCAGATCAATGGCGGCTATACCCGGCAGGGTGGTGAAGCGCGCTTTACCGGCATGTCGACCTATCTGGAGGGCTGGGGCTTCCATCCGGCTGGCTCGCTGCTGGGCTCGCTGCTGCTGGAATCCGACCCGACAGAGGCGAGCCATGCCAGACGACTGGGACACCTACTTCACCCGCTCCAGCGTTGAGCGGCAGACCAATCTGCGCCTGGGCGATCTGGTCGCTGGCGGCCTGGCCTGGAGCCGCCCTATTCGCCTGGGCGGGTTGCAGTACCGCAGCAACTTCGCCACCCGTCCGGATCTCATCCGCCAGCCGCTGCCGGCATTTAGCGGCTCGGCCGCCGTGCCTTCCACTGTGGATATCTTCCAGGGCAACGTCAGACTGGCCAGCATGGCGGTCGAACAGGGGCGCTTTGAACTGATCGATATCCCCATGCGGGTGGACAATGGCGCGCTGCGGGTGGTCATCGCCGGGCCACAGGGCCGCCTGACCGAGTACGCCCTGCCGTTTGGCACCAACCAGGCACTGCTGCGCCGCGGGCTGATGAGCTTCTCGCTGGAGGCCGGGTGGGCGCGGCGCGGCTACGGCACCCGGGCCGATGAATATGCCCCTGAACCACTGGCCATCATCAGCGCCCGCCGGGGCTTAAGCGATGCGCTTACCGTGGAGTTTCACGGCGAGGCGAGCGCCGGTCTGATCAATGCCGGGGCCGGTATCGTGAAGAGCTTCGGGCGCTGGGGGACACTGAATGCCGCCCTCGGCGGGCAGCCTCAGAGACGATGCCCGCGGCGAACTGGCGAATATCGGCTATACCATCGCCACCGGGCGCTTCAGCCTGGGCGCATCCAGCCAGCGGCGCTTCGGGGATTACTATGATCTGGCCGATACAACCCTGCGCGATGACAATGATAGCCTGCTTGATGCGCCCATCAGCCAGGATCGTCTGTTCGCCTCCATCAGCACACCAACACGTGGCATCAATCTGGGGGCCGGGTATATTCACATTGAAAACGCCAGCGGCGTGCATCGCCACAACGGCGTGCTGTCTTTGCGCTATCCCATCAACTCCCGGATGCAGTTCCAGGCGCGCTCGCAAACCAACCTCAACGAGTTTAACGATGCCAGCGTGTTTGCCGGGCTTTCCGTGCAACTGGACTCACGCTACAGCCTCAACACCGGCGTGACCTGGTCAGCGGATACGGTGCTGGGCAGCGTGTTTATCTCCCGCAACCGAAGCAGCGATGCCAGCGACTACAGCTATGCGCTGGGGGTGCAGAGCGATGGCGAGGATCATCAAACCAGCGCACGGGCGCACCGCCAGTTTGAAAAACTGGATGTCGACGGTAGTCTGATCGTGCGCGAAGATAGCGCCAACCTGACCGGCCAGATGCGCGGCAGCCTCGCCTTCATCGACAAGACCATGCACATCAGCCGCTATATTAACAATGCCTTCGTGGTCGCCGATGCTGGCTATGAAGGTGTGCTGATCAAGCATGAGAACCGCGGCGTTGGCACCACCGATGCCAACGGCCTGCTGCTCATCCCGGATATTCTGCCCTATGAGGGCAATAAAATTTCCATCGACCCCGACACCCTGCCCATCGCCGCCATTATCTCTGAGACCGATACCTATGTGCGTGTGCAAGAGCGTGCGGGCGCCCTGGTACGCTTTGCCGGGGCTGAGGATACGCGCATCCGCATCAACGCCTACATCAGACGGGGCGATGGGGGAGAACTGCCCCCGGGTACGCCGGCCAGGGTGCTGAACACGGGCGATGCTGTCATCATCGGCCATGACGGGCAGTTGTTCTTCTCCACCTTAGATGAGCAGAATCAGGTGGAGGTGATCACGGCGGACGGGCTGTGCCTGGTGGATATCGCCCTGCCAGAGGGCGCCAGCGGTTATGTGGATGTGGGCGAGCGTACCTGCCAGCCGACCAGCCCATAATGTCAAGCGCATAAACCGCCGGCCTGCCGCCGACATCCGAACATCATCTAAGGGGGTTATCAGGGCGCAGCACAGGGGCTTGCTGGTCATCTGCCCGGCGACCATGCAGGCAAGCCGATCAATCTCCCTCTTATCTGCTGTCGGCCTGTTTTGCCTGAACCACATCCCGATGCAGGCCCGATCGCTGGTACTTGCTTTCGATAGCGATTACCATAGCCCGATGATCGTTGAACAAATCTGGACGGCGAATGCCTGGCGCAACTTTAACTACCTCATCGCCTGCCCAGAGACGGGCGAGGCGCTGGCCGTTGACCCGCTGGATCATGTACGCTGCCTGGGGCTGGCTAAGGACAAAGGCTGGACGATCACCCAGATCATCAACACCCATGAGCATGGCGATCATACCGGCGGTAATCAGGCCATGGTGGCAGCGACCGGTGCCAGGCTGCTGGCACACCACCAGGCCGGGGACAGGATTGCCGGGGTAGATGTCGGCCTTCAGGCCGGCGATGTCCTCACGGTAGGGCGCACGGTTGAGATTGACATACTGGATACGCCCGGCCATACCCTGAGTCATGTCTGCCTGCTGACCAGAACGGATGCACCTGCCCTGTTCTGTGGCGATACCTTGTTTAACGCCGGTGCCGGTAACTGTCATAACGGAGGGCATCCGAAGGCGTTGTATCTGACGTTTACAAGCCAGTTGGCAAAGCTGCCGGATAACACCCGCATCTACCCAGGCCATGATTATATGCTCAACAACTTGCAGTTCACCCTTGCCCGTGAGCCCGGTAACAAGCGGGCGCAGGAGTTGCTGGCCGCATTGGAAGCGCATGATCCTGACAATGCCCTGATCACTTCAATGGCGCTGGAGAGAGCCGTGAATACGTTTTTCCGGCTGGATAATCAGGAGGTGATTGACGGGCTGCACCAGGAATTTCCCGACCTGCCCGCCAATCCAGATGAGAAGACCGTATTCTTAAAACTGCGCGAACTTCGAAATAAGTGGTAGTGCTTAAAGAGAGGGGCTGTTTGTTATCTCATCTCGCAAACCGCAGAGGCAAAAATACCATCATGCCGGGGCCGCTTTAGCGGCATGATAATCAAAGCCTTGCAGGGGTTTCCAGAAATGTTTTAACCTGCTGTAGAAATCTCGCCCCCAGTACCCCGTCAGTCGCACGATGATCACAGGACAGACTGACATTCATCATACTGGCTGTGCGTACACTCTCGCCATCAGCCACCACCCGCCGGGTCACGCTGCCAACCGCAAGCAGGGCGGCTTGCGGTGGATTAATCACGCCCTGAAATGCTGTTATGCCAAACATACCCAGGTTAGAGATGGTAAACGTGCCATGGCGCATCTCGCCTGCCTCCAGGGTATGGTTTCTGGCGCGCTGGCTCAGGTTTTTGGTTTTTTCTGCCAGGCTTGACAGGCTCAATTTTTCAGCTTGATGGATAACAGGCGTCAACAACCCGTCATCGGTGGCGACAGCGAGGGCGATGTTCACATGGTTGTATTGTTGTATTGTGTTGTCCTGTACATGGATGTTGACCTCGGGCATGGCCTGCAAAGCCAGCACACAGGCGCGCACTATCAGGTCGTTGATGGAGACCTTGTCTTTGCCGTTGTGTGCATTATTAATCGTTTGCCGGTGTGCCAGTGCGGCATCCATCGCTATGTCGGTCGTCAGATAGAAGTGGGGTATTTGCTGCTTGGCCGCAACCAGCTTGCGAGCAATCATCTTCCGCCTACTACTCATTGGAATAACCTCATGGGCAGCACTGTCTGTGTCATGACGGCCAGCGGCATGATGTTCAGCGAACGCCTCCACATCCTCTGTAGAGATACGGCCACCTCTGCCTGTACCCATGATCTCGGTAACATCCACCCCCAGCTTTTGTGCCAGGCGGGCGGCGGCCGGACTCATGTGCGGTTTCTGATAGCCTGTTTCCTGATTGTCTGCTTCAGTAACAGGCTTTGTTGATGTTTGCGTGTGTTTGATAACTGTTTCATGACCCTCATCATCAAAGGCAAATAAGGCATCGGCCGGTGTAAAGTCGGCAATGAATTGATCGATACGGCCATCGTCTGTCTCGATTGGGGCGATAACACCCAGCAAGGTGCCGACATTGGCTGTCTCATTCTCGGCGACAAGACGCCTGTGCAGCACACCGCTGGCAGGGACTTCCATGGTGTTGACGATCTTGTCGGTTTCGATATCGACAAGCTCATCACCTTTACTCACCTCATCCCCCTCATCAGCATGCCAGGATACGATCGTCCCCTTCTGCATTTCGATACCCCACTTCGGCACAGTAACGGGATAGATATCAGCCATGGCATACCACCTCCCTGATGGCGGCTTCTATCTTGTCCGGCCCGGGGATATACGCACGTTCCAGTTCTTTGGCAAAGGGCACAGGGGCATGCGGTGCCGTCACCAGTTTTATCGGTGCTTTGAGTTTGTCAAAGGCACAGCCGGCGACAATACCGGCAATGTCTGAAGCAATGCTGCAACGGGGAGGCGATTCATCGACGATGACCAGCCTGCCGGTGTGTGCCAGGCTTTCAAAGATCATCTCCTCATCCAGCGGGGATAAGGTTCTGGGATCAATCAGATCGCAGGTGATGCCTTCAGCCGCCAGCCCGTCTATCACTTTTTCTGCAAAGATAACCATCCGGCCAATAGCAACCACCGTGGCATCATCACCCTCTCTTGGCATGGCCGCTTCCCCTATCGGGATGAGATAATCCGCTTCCGGTACGTCCATCTTGCGCGGGTACAATGCCTTGTGTTCAAAGAACACCACCGGATCATCATCTCTGATCGCGGATTTTAACAAGCCTTTGGCATCATAGGCATTGCTTGGCACGATGATCTTTAAACCGGGAACCGCAGTCAGCAGGGGATAGATGGTTTGTGAATGCTGTGCGCCCATATTCATGCCGGCACCGGTTGCAGTACGTATGACCAGCGGGCATGTGCTTTTGCCGCCGAACATATAGCGAAATTTGGCAACCTGGTTATAGATCTGATCCAGGCAAACACCAACAAAATCAGCAAACATTAATTCAGCGATCGGACGCATACCGGCAAGTGCAGCACCCGCACCGGCGCCGATGATAGCCGATTCAGAAATCGGTGTATCAATGACGCGCTCTGCACCAAACCGGGTCATCAATCCGGCTGAGACACCAAAGATACCGCCTGCCGCTTCAATATCACCCGATGTCCCTCCTGCACCACCGGCGACATCCTCACCAAGAATGATAACATTCGGATCACGCTCCATCTCTTCGTGCATGGCCTGGTTAAGTGCATCGCGAAATGAGATTACTGCCATTTTATTATGCTCTAATATCCCTGGTAATTAATATACACGTCAGTCAGCACCTCATCGACATCGGGCGGTGGTGCTGCTTTTGCTTCAGCTACGGCCTTGTCGATTAAGGCCAGCACTTCATCATCTATCTGCTCCAGTTCTGTGTCCTCCAGCAGCTTGTCGGTGGTAACCCGGCGATGGAAGTTAGTCAGGCAGTTCATACTCTGACGAAAATTCGCTACCTCATCTTGTGCGCGATATTTCTGCGGATCCCCTTCGAAGTGACCATAGTAGCGCGTGATCCTGCATTCCAATGCCCTCGGGCCATTGCCCTGGCGTGCCTGCCCGATCGCCTTGCCAGCGGCCTCATACACAGCAAAAAAATCCGCCCCATCGACAACCTGTGTTGGAATGCCAAAGCCTTCAACCCGCCTGGCAATGGACTCAGCCCCGACGGCATAACCAGCCCCGGTATGTTCGCTATAGCCATTATCTTCAAAGATAAACACCGTCGGCAGCTTTAACACCACCGCCATGTTCATGGCTTCAAATACAGTCCCCTGATTACTGCCACCATCACCCGTGAATGAGACAGTGACTTTATTTTTGCCTTGAGATTTGGTGGCGATTGCTGCCCCGACAGCGATGGGCGGCCCGCCACCGACAATGGCATTGGCGCCCAACATGCCCTTATCAAAATCGGCAATGTGCATGGAGCCGCCTTTACCTTTGCACAGGCCATCGGCACGGCCATAGATCTCCTGCATCATACCGATAACATCACAGCCCTTGGCTATGCAATGCCCATGACCCCGATGCGTACTGACAATGTAATCATCATCATCGAGATGTTCGCAAACCCCGACGGCAATGGCTTCCTGGCCAGCATACAGGTGTGTGAAGCCAGGAATCTCGCCGGTTTGGATCTCCAGATGCAGACGCTCCTCAAACTCACGAATGGTTCTCATCTGCTTATAGGCTTGCAGCAGCTGTGCTTTGCTGAGGTTCAATGTGACTTATCTACATGTCTGCCGGTTTCTTGGCTTCGCCATAAATATAATCATCCAGCACTTTATGAAAATGGCGAATGCGTAACTCCTGATCACCGATCCAGAGACCGCGATACCCGCGTGAATTCATCCCCGCCTGTACGCCCGGCAGATTTTCTGCATCCTGCCGTATGACCAGATGCGTTTTTTTCTCGCCGTGGATAAATTGATCGTGTTCCGGGCGCTCTGTCGGCCACTCCTCACCATCCGGAATCAGTTCAAACATCCAGAGATCGAAATACATCCTGTTTGGATCGGTGGCATGTGGGCGCTGGCGGAATAGCCACAGATCATCGGCGTGTACGTTCATGGTAACATTCGGAAAGAGCATGTAATGATAATCATCGGTCAACTGCTCATCGTGCAAGCTGGAATAATCCCTGCCCTGTTCAGCGCCATGTTCACGTTTCCATTTTTGCAGATCGCGGCGTACATCCCGGGTTTTACCTTCATAATCGGCTGGTTCCATACCGGCTTCCAGCATCAGTTGTTTGATGCCAGGCGGTATTTCCGGCGGCATACGCACGCGCGGACTGAGCGTGGCGAATGGAATCAGATAACGGCTGTGCTTGTCATAGCAGTCTATCTGTATGTTTTTATCGTCCAGATGATACAGCAGTTGTGGATGTATGCCCTGGACATGATAGGTTTCATTGAAGGCATCGACAGAGGTCTTCCAGTTACAATGCCATTCAATGGTCACGTCTTCTTTCAAAGCCATGGCACCGAAATTATAAGGATCCAGGTGGCCGGGAATCATGTCCAGGTAATCCTTTAAAGGCTCAATATGCGGGTTGAGACTGAAGAACACAAAGCCACCCCAGGTATCGCAGGGTATTTCTGTCAGACCGCTGCACGGCGGCCTGCCCTGCGGGAAGGTCTCCTCATCGGGTATGCGCTTAAAGCTGCCATCCAGGTTATATTCCCAGTGATGATATGCACACTGAAATGACTCCGCATGACCCATACCTGTTGGCCGTAAACGGTTACCGCGGTGCTGGCATACATTATAAAACGCCTTGACAGACTGATCGGCCTGCCGTACCAGGAGAATGGATTCCAGCCCTATCGCAGTAACGAGGTAGTCCCCTGATGCTTTGAGATCGGTTTCAAGACCGCCTAACAGCCACACCTTGGTCCACATACGTTCCCATTCCAGTTGCATAAATTCCGTGGAGGTGTAGCGCTCCTTGGCTATAGTATGACTGCCCAGTTCCGGGTCGGGCTGCTTTTCCAGCGGGGTTTTTGGTATGGGTTGTCTTTGCATGGGGATGACGTTGTCTTTGTTTGTAATCATCCTGATGTCATCCTATTACTAGAGTTGTACCCGCTTGGTATAACCGTTATCCACGATCAGGTTAATACCAGTGATGCCAGAACCGGCCGGGCTGACCACAAATGCAACTGTTCTGGCTATCTCATCCGGTGTTACCATTCTGCCAACCGGAATTTTTCGCAGCGTGCTGTCAAAGAACTTCCTGTTGCTGGTCTTAATCATCTCCCAGGCACCGCCCTCAAAGTAAACCGGCCCAGGGCACACGCAATTCACGCGGATATTCTCTTTGCCGACAAACTGGCTGAGTTGTTTTGCATAATTAACCAGAGCGGCCTTCATGGCGTTATAAGCCATAGGGCCACCGAAGGACTCTACGGCGTTGGTACTGGTAATAAAGACAATAGAACCACCACCGTCCTCCTGCATTTTCGGCATCAATTCCTCACAACCACGCACTGTGTGCAACACATCAATTTCGAAGTTACGCCACCAGTTGCGCTCGGATTCCATACCGGCGCCACCACTGACATTGGCGATAAAAATATCAGCACCGCCCAGCGCTTCAGCAGCTTCCGAAAGCCAGGCCCTGTATTCATCTGCATCACGCACATTAACGGATTTACCGAAAACGGCTACGCCTTTACCCTCCAGGGCGTTGATGGTCTCATTTACCGCCTCATCATCACGGGCACAAAAACCGATGTCGACTTTCTCTTTAGCCAGCAACTCAACGATTGCTCGGCCGATGCCGCGTGTGGCACCCGTGACGATGGCTTTTTTGCCACGTAAACCTAGCTCCATTGTTCTACCCTCATCATTGGTTTTATCTGGGGTCAGTATGACCGAGGTGTATTGGTTCTGGTGCCGTTGCCTCGTCTCATACCGCCTGCGTGTTTTTGCCGAATGGGTGTTATTTCACCAGCTTGAGCGAGTTTCAAGCAGTTATGACAAGTATATCTCACAGCGACTATAAAATAAACAGTCATGACTGTTTATTTATTCATGCCGTGTCTTGTAAGGCAAATGCCGAGAATCACTGGATGGACAAGGCATTATCGATAATCAGCTCACTGCCATTGATGAATGTCGACTCATCACTGGCCAGATACAGGACCAGGTTAGCGACATCCGCCGGCTCACCGACCCCGACCGGATCATCATCACCCGGCGGCGGCACACCTAACTCGGCCGCGGCCTGCACAATCATAGGCGTATTGATGGAGCTGGCATGGATAGAGTTGCAACGGATAGCGTACTGATTCATCTGGCAGTATACCGCGATGGATTTGGTCATCGCCCGTACCGCCCCCTTGGCTGCGGTATAAGCAAAGAATGCCGGGTATCCCAGATGCGAAGCGATTGAAGACATATTGATGATAGAGCCGCCGCCGCTTTTGTTGATCAGGGGGATAGCGTATTTACAACCCAGGAATACGCCTTCACTCATGATCGAATTGGCCTGGCGAAATTGTGCCAGCGTGGTTTGCGCCAAAGTGGCAACGATAACGATACCCGCGTTGTTTACCAACACATTCAGGCCGCCGTAGCGTTTTTCAACAGCTGCCAGGGTCTCAATCCATTGCTGCTCATCGCTGACATCCTGCTGCAGGAACACAGCTTCCCCACCAGCCGCCCTGATGTCCGCGGCAACCTGCTCGCCAGCATCATTGATATCGGTGAGGGCGACTTTTGCTCCTTCTCTGGCCAGCAATTCTGCATCCGCCTTGCCCAGACCGGAAGCACCACCGGTCACCAGGATCACTTTCCCATCAACACGACCCATTTATTCACCCCGGTACGTCTTGTTTGTCGTTTTGTTCGTCATCAGTTGAACTATGAATTGCCAATGTATCGCTTGTCAGCCTGTAACTCAACAGGTATAAAACGGCTATCGCCTGTAAGGAGAAGCGGCACTTGGAGACACCAAAGATAAAAAACGTCGAGGGCAGCGCACCGAAAGGGCCGGGCGATGTGGGTTGGCAAGCCCATAAAAGCTCCACCACCCGAGAGCAGATACTGGATGCGGCCATCAGGTGCATCGTGCAATGGGGGTATGCCAGTACCACCACCACAAAAATTGCCGAGGTTGCCGGGCTTTCGCGCGGTGCCACACTGCATCATTTTCCTGCACGCATGGATATCATCCGGGCGGCGGTCGATCACCTGCATCAAAAGCGCCTGCGCGCATTTCGTAAATCCATTGCTACCATTCCCGATGATGCTGATCGGGTAAAGAAGGCGGTTGAGTCGTACTGGGCACATGTTACCCACCCGATATTTGTCGCTTTTTTTGAATTATCAGTCGCCGCGCGCAGTGACAAGGAACTGGAGGCTATTCTACGGCCGGCCCAGAAGGCATTTGATGCGGAATGGTACCAAACCGCCCAGGAACTTTACCCGGAGTGGCAATCAGACAAGCAGGCCTTTGATCTGGCACTGAACCTGACGCAAAAACTCATGGAAGGCATGGCCATCAGTCATTTAACGCATTCACGGGAAGACAGCGAACAGATCTTGCTGGCTTACCTCGAAGATTGTATTCGCAGTCTCGCACCAAAAGAATTGCAATAACAGAGAAGGCTTTACTTGCGGGAATAATCAACACGCCGGGGATCCCCTGGTGCCTTTCCTGAGTTCAATCAAGTTGGTACTCTTGCAGCACCAGATAACGGCATCCGTCTGGTCCAGTAACAGGTACTCAAATATCACCACGCCACGGGTTGGGTCTTTTTCAGAGAGCCGCTTGTCAAGACACATCGCCCTGGCATAGACCGTATCACCAGAGCGCAGCGCCCTGGGAAACTTCACCTCATCCCAGGCAACGCCGCAGATCCAGGCGATATCATGGGCGATTTCATGATCCAGACGACGCCATATCGCCATGATGTGAATCCCCGATGCAATCACCTCTCCGAAACGAGATGTCCTGGCTGCCGCCTCATCGGCATGGAAATATTGCGGATCATAAGTCTGCGCGAATTTGAGGATCTCCTCACGGGTCACGGTGTAGTGAGAAGAACGTCTGCTCTCCCCTATCTGTAT
The DNA here is from genome assembly GCA_963422205.2 of Gammaproteobacteria bacterium. GTDB lineage: Bacteria > Pseudomonadota > Gammaproteobacteria > Eutrophobiales > Eutrophobiaceae > CAXMWX01. Next base: position 79,445 of record CAXMWX010000012.1, read on the forward strand.
GTCTTCATAATAGCGCTTTGTGGTAACTGGCACGGTGAATACCTTGGAAGATCACGGCCACACATAACAGCGATGGCCCACATCGCCGCCGCCTATGGCCACATAAAAGTGGTATGTATAATAAATATTTACAAGCAGAAATGACAGCATCGTCTTAGTTTTAAGACAGCAACCTTGGATAGTGTCTATACAACCTTGTCTGCTCACAAAGTCCTTTAACATTCCCGCCAGTGGAGTAATGTTCAACCTGTCATATAACTGTTTCAATATTGTATAATTATTGTAAAAATATAGTATGGTTGTTGTAACAACATGCACATATCATCTGCACACTCAGGAATACATGCAGATGATAGAGAAAAAGAACACCACCGATGCACCGATTCACTGTGTGTTCGGGGTTGAGTGTGCCGACAGGCAACCGGGGGTTGGCCTTTAACATGACTGATATCACATTGGGGATATGCCTGGGATTGTAACATGCTGATTTTCAAATAATGCACCATATATTAACATGATGACTGCCATTAATTTTATTTCCAGAACGTTCATCAAGCTGAAATCGATCTTCATGCTGGCATCAGTGGTGATCGGATTTATCATTATCGGACTGACCTTCCGCTCTGTGCTTGTCATAGGCGAAGAAGCACAGGGCAACAGTATGGCTGTTTTTGAGCGTTCTCTGTTGTTAAATGAAATTGAGATAGCCCTGCTGAAGGCAAAAGCCGCCGACAGCGACTACCTTCGTACCCATGACCCGATGTATATCACGCTGCATGAGAACAACATGCAGCAGGCTTACGCTCTCATTGAAAAACTAAAAGCGAATATTGCTGCTGATGAGCAACTCAGTGCCGAGATACAGCAGATCAACAACATGCTGGAGAGATACAGCGATGGTTTTAATTTTATCGTCAGTGCCCGGGACAGCCGTGATGCGATGCTTGAGCAATTCAGCCAGGTTGCCATGGAGATGGAAAACAGCACGAATAAAACAGCAAGCCCTGTGCTCATCAATTCGATGTTAAAGATGCGCCGTTATGAAAAAGAATTCTTGGCAACGAACAATCTACGTTATGCGATTGATATGAATAACGAGGCCAAGCAGTTTGGCCTGCTGCTGTTTGATGCATCGTTAAGTGATGAGGACTCCACACACTTATCACGCCTGGCTAACCAGTATAATGTTGATTTTTTAGGTTTGACGAATGGCACCAAAGCATTAAACGACCGGATTGCCGAGTTTCATCAGGTGGTGAAAAACATCGTGCCTTTGTTTGACAGTTTACGTACAGCAACACGCCAATCCTACTTCGCCGGAATCACCGACAGCAAGCAGATGATCCAGGACGTCAATACATTTTTTATCCTGACATTTGCCGCCGTGGCTACTGTATTGATCATCATGCTGCTGTCCATGCTGAGGCAGGTGAGTCATGTTTTCAGCAGAACGATGAATATGATTGGCGAGATAAGCACTGGTGATCTGACACAAAACTATATACTTGGTGCAGCCAGGGATGAGATCAACACGATCATCAAGGCACTGACCAGAATGCAGAAAAAGCTGACCTCGGTCATTCTTAACATCAGGGGCGGTGCGGATACAGTCTCTGATTTTTTGATGGGTATGAGACAGGATAATCAGCACTTGAGTCAACGCATGCAGCAACAGGCATCCAGCCTTGAGGATATCGCCTCCAGCATGGAGGAGATGACGACCACCGTCAGCAATAATGCACACAGTGCCCAGCGGGCAAGCCAGTCGGCAAAAACAGCTTATGAGAAAGCGGTGTTAGGCAGTGAAGTGGTCGAGCGGGCGATACTCGCCATGCAGGAAATCGATACCGCCAGCAGTGATATTGCCGAGATCATATCTGTGATCGACTCCATTGCATTTCAAACCAATCTGCTGGCCTTAAATGCCGCCGTTGAGGCCGCTCATGCAGGTGAGCAAGGCAAGGGGTTTGCTGTTGTGGCGGGTGAAGTACGTAACCTGGCGGCCAGCTGTAAAACCGCAGCGAAGGAGATCGAGACCTTGATCGCAAGCAGTGTTGCCAGAATTGAAAATGGTCGTCAGCTGGTGGATGAGTCCAGCGGTATTTTCGAAGAGATAATGCTTTCAGCCGAGCAGGTCAGTGATGTCATCGCCGGTATCGCCAGTTCCAGCCAGCAGCAGTCCGAGGGGATTACCCAGGTCAGCCTGTCGCTGCAACATGTGGACGAATTGGTACAACAAAATGTATTGCTGGTAGAGAAAGCGGCATCAGCCAGCGAAGAGGTGAGCATACAGGGGCATGAGCTTCGTTGTCTGCTGGATTATTTCACCATTAATGATGAGACAGACACAAGCACAAATGAAGCAGAGACAAAACATGTACCGGAGGTTGTCATTCAACCCGAGGAGCAAATGCCTCACCTGATTAATCGCCAGTTAGCTGTTGCCGAACGGTTCTGAAACCGCCGGTAAGGAACGGAATACGCTTCGCCCTGCCGGTGGCTTTATCTCCCACAAAACAAGCGGGCTGGTGAGAGGATAAAAATACATGATGCGGAGAGGGCTTGGACCCCTACGCAATCCAGTCAAAAAACTGCAAATCCATCTCTTCTGCCAGGCATTCCAGGATAGGTGGGACCAAGCGGTCATGAAACGCTGTCTGCTGATGATACTCAAATGCCGCCTCATTTTTAAAACGACCATAGACCACATACGTCTGCGGCTTGTCACGATGACGTATGACATCATAAACCAGCGTCTCTGGTTCGCTTTCGTGGGTGAGTGCGGCGAGCTCTTGCTGTAATTTTTCAAAATCTTTTGCTTTGCCTTCTGCTACAACCAGTTTTGCTATAAATGCAGTCAAAATCAATCCTCCTGTTCCAGCCCCAGTTCTTTTATCATCTGATCCTGTAATCTAAACTTCTGTATCTTGGTTGATGACATCGGCCACTCACTAACGAACTTGACATGCCGTGGCACCTTAAAGCCGGCCATCCTGTCTTTACAGAAATCGATCAGCGCATCTTCAGTCGTTTCGATGTCGGTGTTACATTCGACAAAAGCGGCCGCCACCTGCTGTAGCCTGGCATCAGGTATACCGACCACCTGTGCCAGCTTCACCGCCGGGTGTTGTTGCAGGCAAGCCTCTATCTCAACCGCAGCAACATTCTCACCGCCGACTTTTAACATGTCTTTTAATCTGCCATGAAACAGCAACTGGCCGTGTTCATTGACAGAGCAGATATCACCCGAATGAAACCAGCCCGCATCATCCAGTACCTCAGCCGTTTTCTCCGGTGCCCTGTAATACTCATTAAAAATGCTGTTACCACGTATCCAGGTATCCCCCTGCTCATTAACGCCCCGTCTCTCGCCTGTCTCAGGATCCATGATCTTCACTTCGATGCCAGGCAGTGGCGTGCCTAAATGGGTAAAACGTTGTTCACGGCTGTCATCAAGCTGACTGGTGGAGACGGTGCCCGATGCTTCGGTCATGCCGAAGGTACCGACAAATATCGTATCAGGCATAGCCCTCTCCATCGTCTCGGCAACAAACGCTGGCTGTACTGCGAAGTTGGCATTCATCAATTTAATACGGGATAAATCGGTGCTTTGAAAATCCGAATGATTAACGAGATCGGACATGATGGTCCAAAAGCAGGGGTAAGTCGCTGTGACTTTTTCCGCCTCCAGCATCCGCAGTGCCTCACCTGCTTCAAATCGTGGCGTGGTGACATAAGTCCCACCGACCCCAAAGATAGTCACCATGGGCAAGATAGCGGCGATATGAAACATCGGTAAGGGCGCCCAGAGACTGTCCTCGTGACTTAACTCATACCGCCGCCCCAGGGCACTGCTGTTACGCACTAAGGATTCATGGGAAATCATGCAGCCTTTAGGGTGTGAGGTGGTACCAGAAGTATACATAATCACTGCCGTACTACCCAGACGGGTTTGAATACGACGTAGATGAACTTCATCCTCAGCAATCTCTGCTTTAAGTGAGTCCAACTGTTTTTCAGTCAACATGCCTGACGAGCTGGAGTCACCGTAGACGATGATATTTTTAAGTCGGGGTGCTGTGGCCAAAGTGAGCCTATAAGGCTCTTCGTTGTCTTTTAGATCAGGGAAAGCCGCATGTATTCTTGCTACATAATTGACTGTCTCATCAAACTCATCTGAGGTAATCAGTGCAACCAGATCCGCATTCTCCGTAACATAGGCGATCTCCGGCGGTCTGTAGCGGGCATTAATCGGCACGGTCACAGCACCTAACATCGCAATAGCGAACAGGGTATCGACAAAATTCAGACAGGTGGGCAATAACAAACCGACGTGATCACCCGGTTCGATCCCTAAGGCCCTCAATGTTCTTGCTCTGGCAAGGGCGCGATCCCTCAAGGCCGCATAGGTTATGCGCTTATCAGGTAACACAATGGCATCGGTTTCAGGATAATTATCTGCGGCAATCATCAACAAATCGCCGAGAGTTGTCGCCCTTACTCTTTCCTTCGAAAGTGTGCTCATCTGCTGCTAGTTTCGTTCAATTCTTATTCCAAAGGATCCAAATATTCACGAATATACGTCCCATCCAGACAGTCGATCAGACCGGGGGCAAGCCGCTTGAAGTGGGCACTATGACGATGCGCCTCTTCTGCGGCCTCATCAATAAATGACTCGATCACGGCAAAGCCCCGCTCTGCTTCACGCAAACGATAAAACTGATAGCACCGGGTATCAGGCTCATTCGCCAGCACCTCTTCAGTCAACGCTTTAGCCAGGCGTATAAAATCACTCTCCCTGCCTGGTTTTACTTTCATTCTGGCAACAAATGTCAGCATTTTCCTGCCCCTGAAATTACAGTATGCTGTCGATACTACCACTGGCATTTTTATAAAGAAACAGGCAGCCCTGTTTTTTAGCCGGTCACTCATGTTAGTATCTTAAATCATAGATTACATACCAAAAGGCGTTTCAGGCGTGAGTGATGATCATTTTATCAGCGTAGCAAACAGCAGGGAAATACAAGCAAACAAGGTCTATTGTTTTAATATCAACGACACCGCGATTTTGCTGTGCAAGGTCAACGATGAGTACTATGCAGTACATAACAAATGCACCCATGCCGATGCCACTTTTGATAAAGGCCGCCTGCGCTCCCATAAACTCCTCTGTCCACTTCATGGTGCGATATTTGATGTACGTGACGGCAGTGTGCTGAGCCCACCGGCCTTCCAGGCCCTGCAGACTTACGAGGTAATAACAGATGGGGCTAAAATAAAAGTCAAAATAGCTGATTGATTGTTAATTGCAGGCAGGCCGCATGGCGACACTGAAGCGTATAGGGATGTATGATATCACCTTCGTTGATCAAACCGCCTGCCGATGATTGCACTGGCGATATTGACCTTTTGAATATCAATCGCACCGCCGGCAATCCCCCAGCCCCAGGCATCACGAAAGTATCGCTCCACCGAGTACTCCTTGGAATAACCATAGCCACCCATAAGTTGCAGCGCATTGCCGGTCACTGTTCTGGCGATCTCATTGGCATAACATTTTGCGATAGACGACTCTTCCAGGCTGGGCAGGCCGTCTTCGGCATTGGATGCTGCCCGGTAGATCAACAAACGCGCTGCATCCACCTGCATACGCATCTCAGCAAGTTTTAACTGCACGGCCTGAAAATCGACAATCGGTTTACCGAACTGCTGCCGCTCCTGCACATAGCCGATCACCTGCTCCAGCGCACCGGATGCCTGTGCCAATGCCATGGTCGCATTGCCACAACGCTCCAGATCAAATGCCTCCATCAGTTTTTTGAAACCACCGGCAGGGACGATGATATGTTCTTCCGGAACAGTCACCTCATCAAAATAAATATCCGATGACGGCACACCACGAAAACCCATCAAAGACTCCGGTCTGCCAAAACTCATCCCCACCGTATCTTTTTCCACGAACACCGCACCAATGCCATTCGCACCAGGCGCATCAGACATCCTGCAATAGACGACATAAGCATCGGCATGACCACCACCCGAACACCAGCGTTTGGTACCGTTTAAGATCACCCTGCCATTTTTATGCTCTGCATGCGTCCTCAGATCGGTCAGTGCCGAGCCGGCATTCGGCTCAGACATGGCCACTGCGATGACCATATCACCTGCACACACAGCCGGTATCACCTTTTGCTTTAAACTGTCCTGCCCAAATTTTTCGATCGCCTTCACCGGGCCAACACAGGATTCAAATACCGGGAAGGCAACCGCCGATGAGATCTGTCCTATCTGTTCGATAACGATCAAGGCATCAAGATTGCTTAAACCCAAGCCCCCTGATCGTTCCGGTATATTCACACCCAGCAGACCCATCCCGGCATAGTCTTTTATCAGCTCACGAGTTGGCGGTTCGCCTGAATGCTCTATTTGTTCAGCCACTGTCAGTAACTTCTCCCGAGCGTAACGACGCACGGACTCTTTTAATTGTGTTTGTTGCTGCGTTAATTGAAAATCCACGACTGTCTGTACCCCTGTAGTTTGCCAGCCTGTTACACTTATCGACCGGGCAGTATACTTTGCGCTATAGTAGAAAAAAAGCCAGAGATAACCGTCATATTCTTTAAGCCTGAAAAAAACCAGCGACAGCATCTAAACAGCCAATGACAGACAACACAGCAACAGCCATTCTTGATGGTATTCGTGTACTGGATTTCGGTCGCTATGTCGCTGGCCCCTACTGTGCGACCTTGCTGGGGTATCTGGGCGCCGATGTGATCAGAATCGAAAAACGTGATGGTGGCGAGGATCGCTATATTGCCCCGGTAACGGCAGCCGGTGAAGGCAGTGTGTTTTTGCAAGTATCCTGCAATAAACGCTCGCTGGCATTAAATCCCAAAAGCGAGCCGGGCCGGGAGATCATCAAACGCCTGATCAAAACAGCGGATGTCATCGTTGCTAATCTACCACCACAAATCCTGCAATCACTTGGCCTCGACTATGAGACCGTGAGCGAAATAAAAAACGACATCATTCTGACCACCCAAACCGCATTCGGGAGCCGCGGCCCGTGGGCTGATAGAGGCGGCTTTGATGGTGTTGCCCAGGCCATGTCTGGTGCAGCATACATGACCGGTACAGCAACGCAGCCGGTAAAAGCGGCAACACCTTATGTGGATTACAACACGGCCGTGATGTCGGCCTTTGGCACACTGGCCGCATTATATGCAAGAGAGCAAACCGGTAAAGGCCAGCATGTGCAAGCGACTTTATTAGGCACCGCCCTGGCGGCGTTTAATTCACACCTTATTGAACAAGCTGTAACCGGCCCGGATCGGCAGCCGAGCGGTAATCGTGTGCAGACCTCGGCGCCCTCTGATGTGTTTTCCACCCGTGATGGTTTCATTCTTACACATGTTGTCGGTAATAATTTATTCAGGCGATGTGCAGAACTCATCGGCGCCGAAGAATGGCTTGACGATGCGAGATTACAGGCTGATCAGGGGCGTGGTGATCACAGAGACGAACTCTGCGAGCGTATGGGTCAGTGGTGCAAACAACACACAACCGGACAGGCGCTGGAAAAATTAGCCGCCGCCGGTGTGCCAGCCGGCCCGGTGTTGAACCTGCAACAGGCCATGGACCACCCGCAGATCATCGCCACACAGTTACTGAAAGGTATTGATTACCCCGGCCTGAAAAAACCCGCCCCTGTTGCCGATTTACCCATCACCTTGTCAGAGTCAGGTGGCGGTATTCAATCGCGCCCGCCGACCCTGGGTGAACATAACGATGAGATACTGCAAGCATTAGGTTACAGCACGGAAGAGATAGTACAGTTGAAAAACGATCAGATCATATAAGCCGGAGAAGTCGCAGGGTTAGCGCATAAGACAGCACCGGACGGATACCAACTGACAGGGGCAGCTGCCAGCGTCATGACAGATCACTGCCTTGAAACCGTTGATAGAAAACAATGCAATCAGGCCAGACTAATGCGGTAACCCGCACGGGGAAAATGCACATTCACCTCACCCGCCCTATCGTCTGTGCGGCGGATGCTGATCTCCCTGCGGTTCAGTGTAATCAACCGGCCTGTTACCGGCACTTTGCCGTAATCATCAGGTTCAACAACCACTGTATCACCCGCTTTAACATCAAGCGGATCTCCCGGCGCACTGCCTTTGCCTTCAGCGACAGCCGTCTGGCGCGCAATCGTCAATGCCTGCTCTGCTGCCATATCAATCCGGTCACCATGACCCACGGTGGCCATACGCTGCTCCCATGCCTTCATGTTGGTGTACGGAGTCAGGTAGTCATTGACCGGTACAACGTTATTGCACACCATCCAGACCACAAAGTAAGCATGGATATCGGCCAGCCCCGGCGCACTGCCAAACAAAAAATCACGTCCATCGGCCAGTTGCTCTTCAAGTAATTCAACATGGGCGAGTAACTGAGAATACAGGTGCGGGACATCCTCATCCAGCCGGTCGAAATCCATAAAATTAAAAAACGCTTTTCTGTCTTTCAGTACCGGTTCAGGGATCTCTTTGTTCACGCTCATGGACAAACCAGCACCCGGCTGAAAGAAATTGCTGTCACTCCAGTAACCCAGCGCCCTGGCCATGCCGCTGTTGGCGGTCGGAAATAAACTGGGGCTGGGAAACCGCTCCTCCAGTTCCTGTGCTATGCGGTGCGTGTCACAGTAGATCTCGGCACCGCATTGCAATACCGGTGTTTTGCGATAACCGCCGGTCAAGGCCGTTAAGTCCGGTTTGGGCATGACCATCGGGATCTGCACGGAATACCAGTTTAATCCCTTTAATCCCATGATTAATCTGGCTTTTTCTGCAAAAGGCGAGCGGTCGAAATGGTGCAGGATCAACTCTGTCATGGATTGCAAGCTCTTGGCTTTGATAATCGCTGGATTATGGACTCACTAGGATAAAAAAACAATCACGCCTGCTTGTTTTTATCCTGAACCCGTCTATAATAGCTTAAATTTTTCAGAATATTATCCTATGGAAATCGCCTTCATAAACAAGTTAAAAGCCGGTATGGATTATGAGCGCAATCGTCAAACACCCCCTGAAGGTTTCCCGGCCCTGCCCGCCATTCCCGCTGGCCGCTATACCGACCCTGAATTCCTGGTGCTGGAAGATAAATACCTGTGGAAAAAATCCTGGCTGTACGCCTGCCATATAGATCAATTACCCGAGCCCGGCAGTTTCATTCTATGGAAAAAAACCGGCTCACCTGTGCTGATTATACGGGATAACAACGATCAACTCCGGGCCTTTTATAATACCTGCCAGCACCGAGGCGGCCCCATTGTCAAAACCGACAGCGGCACTGTTGGCGAGCGCATGACGTGCGGTTATCACGGCTGGACTTACAACCGCCAGGGCAGCCTGGTAGCACTGCGTGATAAACGTGATTTTCCTGATTTTGACATGGCGTGTTACAGCCTGGTAAAAATACCCTGTGATCGTATCGGCAACTGGGTATTTATTAATGAAGATCCCGATGCCGAACCCTTGCACGATCATTTCCAACCGATGACTGGACAAATCGCGCAGTTCCAGCCGGAGAATCTCCGTCATATCAACACGCGCAGTTATGATGTGGCCTGTAACATTAAAGTGATGATGGATGCGTTTCTTGAGGTTTATCACCTGGCCTCTATCCATCAGAATACCGTTGATCGTTTTCTCGATCATCGCGGCACGACCATCAATCTCTGGCCCAAAGGCCACTCGCTCATGACCACACCCAACCGGCGTGCAGACTGGATAGACCCCGGCACCATAGGCATGAAGGCGATCCCCACAGTCACGGAGATCCCGGCAAAGAACAATATCTCCTATAACTTCTTCCCGAACCTGGTCTCACCCATGGCACCAACGGGCATGTCTTTCCTCACGTTCTGGTCTACCGGCCCGGCCAGTATGCAGATCGACTGTCACTGGTTTGCCCCGGAGGCAGAAACAGCCGAACAGCAAGCCCTCTGGCAAACGCGCATTGATAACTTTGAGCGCATTCTCTACGAGGACACACAGTTCGCCCCGCAGATACAGCGATCACTGGAATCCCCCGGCTTCAAAGGCGTTCACCCCTGTTATCAGGAGCGCCGAATCTACCACTGGCATGAGGAGCTCGATCGGCGCATCGGCCAGGATAATATCCCCCGACACTTGCAGATCAAGCCCATGCTGGCACCGTATCTTGAACCACCAGCCGATTAAGGCCATGCAGAACGCGACAGGCATTGTGTCATACAGCCGTTATGTGCCGACGCTTCGTATGCAGCGCAGCGCAATAGCCGCCGCGATTGGCTGGGCAGCGCCCGGCCTTAAAACGCTGGCCAGAGGCAGACGTGCCGTGGCCAACTGGGATGAAGATGCGATTACCATGGCGGTGGAGGCCGGACGTCAGTGCCTGCATGGACAGGCGCGCGATCATGTCGCTGCCGTGACGCTTGCCAGCACCACCTTCCCGTTTGCCGACCGCAGCAACAGCGGCATCGTGGTGGACGCACTGAACTTAAAGGCAGACGTCAGTAATGACGATGCAGGTGGCAGCCGCCGCGCCGCCAGCTCGGCCTTGATACGGACACTGAACCAGCAACCAACCGCATCGAGCAGCTTGCTTCTGGCCAGCGATTGCCGGGAAGCCAGGCCCGGCAGTACGCAGGAGATGCGTTATGGTCATGCTGCCGCCGCCCTGTTGTTAGGCAGAACGGACCCGATTGCCATACCGGTAGCCAGCACCTCCCTGCATCGTGATCTGGTCGATCAATTCAGGAGCCAGGCAACCGGCTATGACTATGCCCTGGAACAACGCTGGGTGCGGGATGAAGGGTATATGAAGATCGTGCCCGAGGCGGTGCAGGAGGTGTTATCAAAGAGCGGCTGTCAACCCGGCGATATCCATCACTTCGCCCTGGCAGGTCCAGCCGCCATCGCCACGGCATTAATCAGAGAACTACAACTGACTAACGCCGATATTGTCGACCCGCTGCATGATGATGTGGGTGACTCTGGCGTGGCTCAACCGATCATGCTGCTGGGCAAAGCCCTGGCACAGGCCGAACCGGGACAGAATATTCTCCTGGCCGGTTTCGGCCAGGGGGCGGATGCACTGATATTCACAACCACCGATAAGATCAGGCAGACAAAGGCCAGGGACATCTTTCAGCAGAGCATCACACAGGCACGCGATGAGCATAATTACCTGCGTTATCTTGTGCTGCGGCAACGGCTGCGGCTGGATTACGGCATCCGGGCCGAGCGGGATAACCGCACCGCCCTGTCCGCACTGTATCGCCGATGCGATGCGATCAGCCGTTTTAGCGGCGGCCGCTGCCAGCGCTGCGGCATGTTGCAGTTCCCTCGAAGTGCCGTGTGTGTGCGCTGCCATGAGGCAGAGACCCAACAGCCGGAATCACTGGCCGAACTTAACGGCAGGGTAAAATCGTTTACCGAAGATTGGCAGGCGCATACGCCCTGCCCGCCGCTCATCTATGGCAATGTCACTTTTCCCGACGGTGCCAACGTGATGATGGAGTTTACCGATTTTGCCGCTGGCGAACTGGCAGTCGATCAAGAGGTACGCATGGTTTTTCGCATCAAGGATTATGATGAGAGGCGCGGCTTTCGCCGTTACTTCTGGAAATCCGCACCCGTGGCAGGCACAGATGGTTAGCGGTATAAGAGACAAGGTCGCCATCATTGGCATGGGGTGTTCTCGCTTCGGTGAGCGCTGGGACTGCGGTCATGAGGAACTGATACTGGAAGCCTTCACCGAGGCCATCGCTGATGCGGCCATTGCACGAGAGGACATTGAGGCGGCCTGGTTAGGGGTTTTCTTCCAGGAGCAGAATACGGGCAAATCCGCCCTGCCCCTCAGCCAGACCCTGCGGCTGCCCAACATCCCGGTTACCCGCGTGGAGAACCTGTGCGCCACAGGCACCGAAGCGCTGCGGGGTGCGGTCTATGCCGTGGCCGCCGGCGCCTGTGATACCGCCCTCGCCCTGGGCGTGGAAAAACTCAAAGACACCGGCTATGCCGGCCTGCCGGAGCGCAGCAAAGGCACGTTTGAAGACCTCTGGCTGCCTAACAGCACCGCACCCGGCGCATTTGCCCAACTGGCCGGCGCCTATGCCGCCAAACACAAACAGAGCATGGCTGACGTTAAACAGGCCATGGCGCATATCTCGGTGAAAAGCCATGCGAATGGTTTGAAGAACACAAAAGCCCACCTGCAACACGCCATCACCGAAGAGCAGGTCTTAAACGCACCGGTGATCGCTTACCCCTTAGGGCTGTATGACTGCTGTGGCGTCAGCGATGGGGCCGCCTGCGCCATTGTCACATCAGTGGCAAAGGCCCGGGCGATGGGCTTAAAAGATGTTGTCGCCGTCAAGGCCATGCAACTGGCAGCGGGCAACGGTTATGAGATGTCAGACAGCCGCTGGGATGGCAGTTATACCCCTACCACCCGGCTGGCGGCACAACGTGCATACGAAGAAGCTGGCATCAAGACCCCCAGAGAAGCATTGGACCTGGTTGAAGTGCATGATTGTTTCTCCATCACCGAGCTGGTAATCATGGAGGATTTATTGTTATCTGCACCCGGCCGGGGGATAGCGGATGTGCTGGATGGGGCCTACGATGCCGATGGCGTGCTGCCCTGCCAGATCGATGGCGGCCTGAAATGCTTCGGCCACCCTATCGGCGCCAGCGGCCTGCGTATGGCTTATGAAGTCTATTTGCAGCTACAGGGCCGGGCGGCAGAGCGCCAGCTGGCCAGCCCGACGATGGGATTAACGCATAACCTGGGCGGCGTACCAGCACGCAACGTGGCGAGCGTATCGGTATTCGGGCGGCTTGCCGCCTGAGCGCATGGCGTCCTGGCCTTGAACATGCAAAGCCCCGTCAACAGGAGACAATCGACTGATGCCCTGCCCGGCACAGCCAGCGAGTTGAACGAGCAGACGGCGGACAGACGCTGGGGCATGACCGATGAGGAGCTGGCAAGCTATCCTGTCATCTTCAGGCAGGACCTGCTGCAGGGCCAGGTCGTTCTTATCTCCGGTGGCGGCAGTGGCCTTGGCCGGGCGATGGCGTTTCTGTGTGTACGCCTCGGCGCCGAGGTGATGATTTGCGGCCGCACGGAAGAGAAGCTGATCTCCGCCCACGATGCCATCAAGCGGTATCTGCACAAGGATATCGGCTATCAGGCCATGACGATTCGCCACCCGGAGCAGGTCGCCAGCCTGATCGAGAAGACATGGCAGCGATACAGCAAGCTGGATCTGCTGATCAACAACGCTGGCGGCCAATACCCGCAGGCGGCCATCGATTTTACCCACAAGGGCTGGCATGCGGTGATCGACACCAATCTCAATGGCAGTTGGTACATGATGCAGACGGCGGCACGTTGGTGGCGGGATAACAACCACCCCGGCAACATCGTCAATATCGTTGCCAATGTCGCTCGCGGGATGCCACAGGTCGCCCATACCTGTGCGGCACGTGCCGGCGTTGTTTATTTGAGCAAGACGCTGTCCACCGAGTGGGCGGCGCTGAATATTCGCGTGAATTGCGTCTCCCCCGGCTCTATCGCCAGCGATGGGCTGAATGTTTATCACCCGCAAGATGCAGAAAAATTCAAAGACAGCAACCCCATGCGTACGCTGGGCGATGCCTATGATATCGCCTCGGCCGTGGTCTATCTGGCCGCACCATCTGGCAAGTTCATCACCGGCGAGGTGTTGACCGTGGATGGCGGCAACCAGCAATGGGGACAGGTCTGGCCGGGCGGGGTTCCGGATGAGTTCAAGCTGACATATTAAATGGAGGTAAACCTTATGACCGCAACACCGCTGCAACGCATCCCGCCAGAGCAACTGCCGCCGCCAGCATACAGGGCTTGGGAGCGGTTAAATGAACTGACTGGCGAGCCGACATTCGTTGAGGTCTTCGCACAGGCGCCGGAGTTGCTGGACTTCATCATGCAACAGTTCTACGGCAGGATTTTTCTCACCGGTCGGGTGGCCGAGAAGTATAAACAACTGCTGCGCCTGTACCTGTCCCAGTTGCATGGTTGTCGCACCTGTAACAAGCAAAACCGGGCCGGCGCCCTGGCGGCGGGCCTGTCCGAAGAGCAGCTAAGCCGACTGGATGCCATTGATGATGGCCCGTTCAGCGATGCCGAGAAGGCCGTGCTGAGGCTCACTGAGCAGATGGCACTCACCAATCACGGCGGCAAGCTGGATCAGGTACTGTACCAGCAGCTAAAGGCGCACTTTGATGATGCCGAAATCTGTGAGTTAGGCGTGGTCATGGCGATCATCAGCGGCCTGGCCAAGCTGTCATTCGTCATGGATCTGGTCGAGCGGGAGGACAACTGCCCGTTCGCCATCACTTAAAAGCAAGCATAATAGCGAGGTAGATATGATGACGGACAATATCGTTGAGAGTTGGCAGATTGATCCCAACGCATCCAGTGAACACCTGGAGGGCAAGCAGCCTTATATTGACAACGGCACAGAGGTGCTTGACCCGATGCGTTATTACAGCGCCGGGTTTATGGCCCTGGAATGGGAGCGACTCTGGACCAGGGTTTGGCAGATTGCCGGCGTGGAGTCCGACCTGCCAGAGGCTGGCGATTATTTTCTCTACCGCATCCGTGGCGAGGAGATCATCATCGTTCGGCAGGACGATGCCAGCATCCGGGCGTTTTATAATGTCTGTGCACATCGGGGCAACCGGCTGGTATTCAACGATCAGGGCAGCCTGTCGTGCTTCACCTGTGCTTTTCATTCCTGGGAATACGGCCTTGACGGTCGGCTGAGAAAAATCACCGACCGGGAAACCTTCCGCCCTGAGACGCTCTGCCATCAGCCTGCCATGACTGAGGTGCGCTGTGCGATTAGGGCCGGCCTCATCTTCATTAATCTGGATGAGCAAGCCCCCCCTCTGACCGAGCGGCTGGGCCTGCCGGATGGCTATCTGGAGCAATATGGTATCGATCAGATGATCGTGGTGCGTCATGTCATCAGCGAGTGGGCGGCGAACTGGAAGACCGGCATCGATGCCTTCTATGAGACCTATCATCTGCATGCGGTACACCCGGAAACCCAGGGCATGATGGCGGACATCGGCACGCAATATGATCTCTATCCCAACGGGGCCAGCCGTATGATCGTACCCATCGGCGTCAAAAGCCCGCGGGTTGCAGACCAGGACAGCCTGGACGATGGCCTGTCACAGATGATGCAAAGCGAGGGCATGGATGTCGGTGCGTTTACCGGTAATGCGCGGCAGGTACGTGCGGCGATAGCCCGACACAAGCGTGAGCGCGCCAGGACGCTGGGGTTTGATTATGATCACTTCACCGATGCCCAACTGACCGATAGCTGGGCCACCGGAATCTTCCCCAATGTGCAAATCGGTATGCACCCGGAGGGCTGTTTTCTCATGCGCTTTAGGCCACATGCGACCGACCCGGCCAGGTTTCTCTACGACACCATGACCCTGTTTCGCCCCGCCGACCGGGCTGACTACAAGGCACCGGACTGGATGGGCATTCCGGAGGGGACTGATCTCAGCGGGCAGAGTCGCCCGGATACCGAGTATGTCGCTCTGGGCGAGCCGGCCCGGCTTGGGCTGGTGCTGGACCAGGACGCCTTCCTGCTGCCTTATGTGCAGCAGGGCGTACAGTCCCGTGGTTTCAAGGGCGCCATCTGGGGCGAGCAGGAACAGCGCATAAGGCATTTTCATGCCGAGCTGGATCGCTACATCGACGCTGAAAAATAACCTGCAACAGATTTTGTCGTTAAAAAGCAAGAGGGTATCGGTACTCGCTAAAATAAAAAACAGACATGATTGACTTTTTATTCAGTGTGACTATAGTAAGGCGACTAAAGAGATCAAGGCCCACGTTGCCAACATGGGCATGACCGGCAATCTATGATCAGGTGGTGGATCATCATCCGGCAGCGTTGCAAAATGACAACGCAACAGACAGACATAACCCAAACATAAACCCAAGGGGATTGACATGCGCTTACGCACAGCACTGGCCATCACGATGGCAAAACCACTTTTTATCATCGCCACACTCACATCAGTCGTGCCATCGATCATGCCCGTGATCGCACAAGCACAAAGCGCCGGGGCGCTGGAGGAGATTTTTGTGACCGCCACCCGCCGTGGCGAGACCGATATCCAGACCACGCCAATTGCCGTCACTGCGGTCAGCAGCGCCGACTTTGACAAATTATTCGCCCAGGATATTGGCGAGATTGCCACGTATGTGCCGAACTTTTCCGCCGCCACGGTCACTGGCTTTAATGCCGCCTCTTTCGCCATGCGCGGTGCTGCCGAGACTGACATCATTGTTTATTTCGATCCGAAGGTGGGCGTTCTGGTTGATGACTTTGTCGTCCCCCATGTACAAACGCAGCTACTGGAGCCGTTTGATATTGAGACCATTGAGGTATTGCGCGGACCACAAGGCACCTTGTTCGGCAAGAACACCACGGCCGGGGCGGTGGTCGTACGCACCAGGCGTCCGGTACTGGATCAGCGCTCGGTTGAGGCAAGTGTCCAATACGGCAGCTTTAACGACATCAAGACCCGGTTTGCTGGTAACTTGTCGTTAAACGATTCCTTCGCCATTCGCATCGCTGGCATCTACCAGAGCAACGATGGCTACTACCGCAACGGCAAAGTTGATCAGCCCACCAATGCCTTCGGCGGCGCGGTTGGCGATGCCCTGGCGAGATCCGGCAGCACACTGACCGGCGATGGCCGCGACCTGGGCGGCAAGGACATCTTCTCCGGCAGGTTCAAGGCACTGTGGCAGCCGATGGAGGGCCTCAGCATACTCGGCCAATATGAGATCATACGTGACTCCAGCGATCCAGTGCCCGTGGTCAACACCACGCCCGCCAGATCCAGGCAGCTGGCCGAAACATTCGGCTTTCCCGGCATTACCGCCGCTGATGGCGACCCGCTGGATCGTGCCGGCCTGCACCAGAGCGCCATCACCGGACTGGATGGCAACCAGCGCGTACACGTGGATGGCGGTTATCTGAATGTGGAATGGGATCTGGGCCAGCATACGCTCTACGCCCTGGCCGGTTATCGTTACCAGGAATCCAGGCTGCCGAATGAGTACCTGGGCACCACCTACGACAGTTTCTTCTCGGCCACCCGTGATGATGACCGGGAAACCCTACAACTGGAAGCCCGCATCGCCTCCAACGATTTGCAGAAATTAAATTACGTGGCAGGGGTTTTCTATCAGCAAAACGATGCCGAGTTTTGCGTGCTGCAACAGCTGGGTTTGCTGGAGTTCTTTGGCACAGGCACTGGCGGTGCTGTCGTGGGTACGCTGGATAACGCCAATCCATTGATCCTGTGCAACCAGCAAGATGCAACGGCCTGGGCGGTATTTGGCGATATGGTGGTGGATGTCAACGACAGGTTGTCAATCGGCGGCGGTGTCCGCTGGACCGATGAGAAGAAAGACTATGTCGCTCGCCAGGGCACCCCGGTCACATTATTCCCCGACCCCCAGGCCATCATCGCTAACCCGCTGGCCGGTGCTGACTTCAGCCTGGTGTCCGCTGGCGTTGAGACGGATGCCAATGACTGGGGCGAGTTGACCTGGCGTGCCACCTTATCCTGGCAGTTCAATGCGGATCTGTTCGCTTACTTTACCGCCTCGCGCGGGTTCAAAAGCGGCGGCTATAACGATCAGGCCGGCTCCGGCACCTTCGCCCAGTTCCCCGTGAGCTCCTATGATCCGGAGTTTGCCAACAACCGGGAAGTCGGCCTAAAGGCCACCCTGCTGGATGGTCGTCTCTTAACCAGTCTGACTTACTTCCATGTCACCTATGATGACTTCCAGCGCAGCAGGGTGGTGGCCGTACCCAATACCGCATTCCAGGAAACGCGCACCTTCAACGCTGGCAAATTAAAAGCCCAGGGCATCGAGTTCGAAGGGACGATGCAGCTCACAGAAGGGCTGACGTTGCGGGCGAACCTCGGTTGGCTAGATTCTAAATACAGAGAATTCCTGCTCGACCAGGACAACAATCCGGCAACGCCGCCCGATGATTTTAGCGACCGTACCCCGACCCGCTCGCCAGAGTTTACCGGCGGGCTGGATCTGACCTACCTCTACCCGCTGGCGGGCGGGGATGTGCGCCTGAACTACAACTTCAGCTATGAAAAGGAAAACACGTACTATTACGCCGATAGTGCCCGCTTCGATACTGTGCTGGAGGAGCGCACCATCTCCAATATCAGCGCCACCTGGACGGACGCCGCCGATCGTTTTTATATCTCCGCCTTTGCCAAGAACCTGAGCGATGATCGTTACCAGACGGCCGCCCAGTATGTCGCCAGCTTATGGACGTTTTCCAACTACGGCCCGCCCCGTTCCTTTGGCGTGCAAGTCGGCGGCAAGTTCGATTTCTAAACGTAAACCCGGATAGATACGCAGATCTCGCTTGCTAGCACTGTGCGCTTAGTTCAGGCGATGTCGACTTGGTTGGTACGAACAGGGTAGCAATTGTCCAGAGGTAGCCATACAGCGTCTCGCCGCCTCCACCTCAAAGAGCCGCTGGCCGCCTTATGCTAAGGTGAGCGCCTTATCTTTGCCGAACAGCATCGGCTTGCTGTGGTGTAGGTGAATGTCAATACTGGCTGGCAAGGATTCAAACCACAGCACCAGTGATGCCCGCCTCGTTTATATGCCGGGTCAATTTTGTTATATTCCCGCCCCTTTACACCCTGTCAGGATCAAACCGGTGCGCTATTTGTTATTACTGTTATCTGTTATCAGCTTACCCGCCATCGCGCATGAATGGCAGACCAACAGGCCGGACTCTCATGCACCGATCAGCATCATAAAGCGGGCGAATGGATGCTCTCTTATCGTTTTATGCACATGCAGATGGCAGGCAATCGCCAAGGCGATCAGGATGTGGCGAACAGCGAGGTGCTGGAGAATTTTATCGTCACCCTAACCCGCATGGACATGAACATGCACATGTTTGGCGGCATGTATGCCGTCAATGATGCACTGACGATCATGGTTATGCTGCCGTATATTGAACTCAGCATGATTCATCCTGGCCGTATGGGCAGCCGTTTCACCACCACATCAGCCGGGCCTGGCGATGTCAGTTTTTCCGGTCTGCTCGCCATTCACAGCAGCGAGCAACATCGTCTGCATGTAAACATCGGCTTCTCAGCACCGACCGGCGCGATCGATGAACGTGACAATACGCCCCCGGGCAACGTCATTCTGCCCTACCCCATGCAGACCGGTGCGGGCAGCTACAGCCTGCTGCCCGGCATCACCTACAAGCGGCCAGCGCGTCGATGGGTCGTGGGGAGGCCAACGCACAGGCACGGTGAGGCTGGATGATAATGCGGCCGGTTATCGGCTGGGCGATAAGATCAATGTCACGGGCTGGGTCGTGCGCCGCTGGCGTGCATGTTGCCGTACCTCACGGCATCTTGCAGCACAAGCCGGGTCGAATATAACAGGCCGTGATGTGCGTATCGCCACCACCAACCGGCGGGCATCGCCACCATCCCCACAGCACAGACGCAGCTGCGAGCGGGCAGCAAAGCCAAGACCGGCATCGGCGTCAACTTCCATCTGCCGGCAGGGATCTTAAGCGGACACCGGCTGGCCGTTGACACCGTCCTGCCAATACAACAAAACCTGGATGGGCCGCCACTGAAGACAGACTGGACGATGACGTCTGGCTGGCAGAGGACGTTCTGACCATCAACACGATGCTGCCGCCAGCAGGCCAATGCTTGCCCCTTGCGGCTAACTTGACGCTATAATCCGCCTATCATGCTCCTGCTCATCGCCTATGTGTTGCTCGCCCTGGTGTTCTCGTTTCTTTGCTCAATTGCCGAGGCCGTGTTGTTGAGCGTGACTGTCGGTTATATCGCCGTGCAGGAGAACGACAACACACCCGTCGGCAAGCTGTTGCGTGAATTAAAAGAAGACATCAACAAGCCGCTGGCCGCTATTCTCACCTTAAACACCATCGCCCACACCATCGGCGCCGCCGGGGCGGGTGCACAAGCCGCCGCCGTGTTCGGCAGCGCCTATCTCGGCCTCGCCTCGGCCATCCTGACCTTGCTGATCCTGATCTTCTCGGAGATCATACCCAAAACTCTGGGCGCACATTACTGGCAGCGGCTGGCCCCGCTCACCGCGTATTGCCTAAAAGCGCTGATCTGGCTGATGTACCCTTTTGTCAGATTATCCGAATACCTCACGCAATCCATGACCCACGGCCCCAGCCTGCGCGGCTTTAATCGTGATGAGCTTATCTCCATGGCCGAGCTCAGTTGGAAGGAAGGCCAGCTGATGCGGCGGGAGTACCGGGTGGTGATGAACCTGCTATCCCTGGACGATACCCGTGTGCAGGATGCCATGACGCCACGCACGGTAGTCTATGCGCTTGATGAGAGCGTAACTGTGGCCGAGTATTTTACCCAGCATGAAGCGGAAACCTTCTCACGCATCCCCGTCTACCGCAACAGCAAGGAGCAGATGACCGGATTTGTTTTGCGGGGCGATCTGCTGTTAGCCCAGGCGCATGGCAAAACACAGCAGGCCATGGCCACATTCCGCCGTGAATTCGCTACCGTCATGGCGAGCATGCCGTTATCGCATGCCTTTAATCTGCTATTGGAACAACGCGCCAATATCGTGCTGGTGGTCAATGAGTACGGAGGGTTTGAAGGCATTTTAACCCTTGAAGATGTGCTTGAGACCATACTGGGTGTTGAAATAGTCGATGAGGGGGACCGCTCGCGCGATATGCAGGAACTGGCACGGCGCTTCTGGCGCCGCCGTCATGGCAGACGGGAGGGCAGCGAGGATGATAATGTGGCGCCGCACCGCCGCTAATCCTTATAGCGCCTGAACTGCTCAGGCAGATCGGAAAATGATCCCGGCGTATATTCATCAAACCCTCTCTCATCGATGAAAATAAAATCATACTTCACTTCAGACTGAATGGTATTCAGGTCTTCGCACCATTGTTTGAGACGCGCCATTTTTTGCGGTAAGTCCATTTCTTCCCGGCCTTTTGTTTCGATGATAAAAACCTCTGAACCGGATTTCTTCACAATAAAGTCCGGGTAGTAATGACTGATATTGCCATCGGCCTTCACATAATCCAGTTTGAAACGCACCGCTAGATAATTTTTAGCATAGGAAATAATATCGTCACACCCTTCCAGGAACCGGGCAAAACTCAACTCCAGGCCGCCGTCCCCGATTATCCTGTTAAACACACTCTTTTTCGGGACGATATAGTCCTGTTCTTTCACAACGAAAGGCCGGGTGTTTTTAAGTTTAATGGTATCTTTTATCGCTGCATCACCTCTGTCCTGAACGGTCAATGCATTGATTTTTTGCTTGAACGTTTCAATCACTGTCCGCGTGGCGGCAGGCTCAGACAGATTTCTTAACGTATTGGCATGATCAAGTTCAACCTCTTCCTTGAAGAGATGCTGTAACACGAATGCTTTCACTTTTCCATACAGCACGTCATAACCACCCACCAGCCGCAAATCTTTTATGATCGTCTGGGTGAAGTAACCGATAACGCTGCGGTAATCTGCTGTTTCTGTTTTATCCAGTAAGGTAGTGTGCGTCACTTCCCCTGTTGTGATGTCGCGAAATACAATCTCCCTTTGCTGCTCCTCACTAAATTGCCGGTATTCCAGTTTTTCATTTCCAAATGCAGTCTCATCCAAATCTATCAGATTTTTATATTCGCGATAGATTCGCGGTGACAGGATCGGAATTTCTATATCAAGCGCATCAATATTTTTATTTTCCCCGTCCACCTCAATGACGATGGGGGTTTTCGGTTTTGTGTCCTCACCCATGGCCTTGCGTTCCAGCACCACGCCCTCGGCCTGAATCGATTCAACAAAATCCATGAAAGCATCAGTGCCGACAACACTGACATATTCTTCAACCGGTGCATCCGGGTACATTTTCCGTAGCCCGCGCCCCAGGGTTTGTTCGGGCAGGATATTGCTCTTGGCTGCATAAGCGCGCAGGCCGACAATGGTGGTGACATTGCGAACGTCCCAGCCTTCTTTTAAGACCAACACCGAGACGATGGCTTTATACCGGCTGTCCGCACTGTCGATGTCATTCGCCTGCTCACGCAGAAACGCCAGCTCTTTTTGGTTCTTGCTGGATGCCGCCTCCGAGATCTCGCCATTATTTTTTGTGTGGATGACCAGCACCGCATCTTTTAAGTCCGGATACGTCGCCTCAAGATATTCAGCCACCTCATCACAGTTTTTCGTATCATCGGTCATCACAAACAGGATGGATTTCTTATCCATCTTGATATGTTCAGCATAAGCCTTCTGCCATTCCATCACGCCCAGGTGCAGGTAATCGGCATATTTCTCGGTATAACGCGAGCTTTGCCCTTCGCTGAGTTTTGCCCGGCTGGCGGCATCGGGCAACACCGGATGTTTTACAACGTTTTGTGCAATCGCCTCGACCAGCGGATAATCAGCCACCGTCTGAACGAAGATCGCCCCGTTGTTGTGTTTCGGCGTGGCGCTGACATCGACCTGTAACGACAACGCCGCCTCTTTTTGCCTGAGCCGGTGATGAATGTCCGCAATCGATTGGAACCAGGCCATTTTCCGATCATGAATATGATGCGCCTCATCATTGAGTATCACCAGTTCATCAATGTCGCGCACAATATCACCCAGATCCAGGTTTGTATCGGTGGTCGCCCCGGTTGGGCGAGATCCGAGAAAATAATCCATGCTGTTCTCATCATCCGGCCCCGGCGGAATATCACTGCCGGCATAGACACGGTGGATATTGGTGAGGAATAGATTACCGACAGGCCGGGTGATATTCACCTCATCCTGTAAGTGCAGGGTAAGTTGAAAATCATCCCGCCAGTTTTGTCCATCAATGCCGTTATCCGGCAAAACCGGGTCGGCAAAAAAAATCCTCAACCCCTCGAAGTCCTTACGCAACCTGTCGAGGACAATAATATTCGGCGCGATGATGAGAAAGTTACGCGCCAGCGCTGAATGGCTTTCATATCGCTTGTGAAAATAACACCAGGCCAGGATCAAACTCATCACCTTGGTCTTGCCGGTGCCGGTTGCCATCTTGATCACAAACCGCCGCCAGGTTTCATCAAACATCCCCGTTGACACGGCGCCGGAGGAATCAAACCGCAGCATGTCGTATTTGTCTTTTACCTTGATCACATCATAAAGATAAATGATCGTCTCGACGGCTTCACGCTGTCCGAAGTAATAGTTGAATTCGGTCAGTTCGCCATCAGCCCGAGGCAGTAAATGCGTTCTGTTGAACCACCAGGCAAGCAGCGAACGGCTGGTTTCGGTTGCGCCCTTGTAATGATCGTCCCGCCAGGTCTTAACCTGTTTTCTCAACTCGGCGACCAGTGGCGGTAACAGCTTGTCGTAACTGCTCTCGCGCAGCGTCTCATCGGCGGGAAACCAGCGGATATCCGGGTTGAGTATCTCGCAGGGTGCTTCAGGGAAATCGGGGTGCAGGGCCATTCATTAGCTATTTCACGAAAAGAGCTGCTTATAATTTATCGAACCAGCACTTCCTACCTTCAAGCACAACATTTTTTCAGGGCTATTATTGGCTTTGTGTTTTTGTTTTTTGACAAATTCAGTAGGTCTTTTGTTGAGTTTAAAATTTACGATAGCCACAAAGTATTGTTTTTCTGAAGCCGACTTTAAAAAATTAGGATGATTAAAAAATCTTCTGCCAATGACAATCAGATAATCCATTAGACATTGGGCTCCTATCAACTGTTGTTTGATGTGTTTTTTTCCATTGGTTTTTCCATATTTCAATTCAACAAATATGATTTCATATTCATTGACGATAATATAATCCGCACGTTTGCAAAAGTCCTTATTGTTCTGGCAGTCGATAATTTTATCCGGTGAAAAATTATCTGCCTTTATAATCAAAGTTTCACTCGGTAATTTTTTAACATAAATACCGTACTCTTTCCACGTCTCAAATAATTTTGCCTCCCTTTTTCCCGGATCAATATCAACAAGAGCGGTGGGGTTTAGCAGTTTTTCAAGTAGACAAAAATCAGTCGTCATCGCCGTCCCATATAATCCTGTCTTCAATGCGATTCATGTCATTAATGGTGTCGTCAAAGCTGCGTACTTCAATCCCTGACTGTGGTTCAATCGGTGCTTTCGTTAAAGTCTGGCAGTTTGTTTTTCTCTCATTACCAGGAATTAACACCTTTGCTTTTTCTGCAATATATACTTTTACCTTATCTGCTGAAATCAGTGCCTCATCAGGATAGCCCTCCTCTTGTGCAATTTTTTTCAGATAGGACTTGTCCTGATTCAACAGGATCAATGTGTTTATTTCCTTAATAAAATAATCACTGTGGGTGGTAACAAAGACATTAACTCCGGCATTGACCAAGCAGGCAAACAATCGCGCTACGAGCCGTTGGTTTTCAGGATGCAGATTGAGTTCAGGCTCATCAACCATCAAAAGATCACCCGGTTTAGCCAGATGATGCAGATAAAAGCCAATATCCAGCAAGGAGCGCACTGCGCTGGAACTTTCACTCATTGATAATCGGGTTGATTTTCCAGTAGGCTTAAATTGCACGCCAAGGTTTTTTTTCATGCCATAGCTGCCACCAATCAGCTCGGCAAATGTGTTCAGAATCTGCGGGCATTGTTTAGCGATATGGCTGGTTTTTTTTGATATATTTTCCAGGTTACGGGTAAATTCGACATTAACCTCAACGGGCAGGGCATAATCTTGCGTGCCTTCCAGCAAAAGCTTAAATGGATCAATTTCTTTGGCCCTGCTGATTTCTTTGAGCAAGCGATTGCGGGCGAAATCCAGTTCTCTGTAGAAAATTGCAGCACCAGTGCGCTCGGCGCTGGCAATAAAGGAACTGGGGAAAACATCCGCAAAGATAATATAATAAATCACCTCTGCTATGTAGTCGTTTGGTAAATTTGATCGTGCTCCCGATTCTTTCAGAAAAGCAATTGTTACCATAAAAGAACCGGATTCTTTTTCAACAGCAAAAAAATCATTACTCCTGTTAAAAAATTCCCTGTTTAGAATATGCTCTCTGAAATCAAACGAATCGACACTAAATACAAAAGAAGAATCACGAAAAAATTTCTCATCAGAAGAAAATATATTTGGTAATTCTTTAGTGTACTCCTTGCTTGCTTCTTTAATAATTTCGGGAATGAGTGGGATGACTTGTTCAAGATTGATTTCTGTTTGCATATATTTGTAACTAATTTTTTTGGATATTTGTCTTTTCAACAAAAATCTTTGTATATGCAAAAACCCAAAAAGCGCATAGGTAGCATAGGTTTTCCCGGTATTATTTTTACCGCAGATAATCGTCAGTTTTCCCAGCTCAAATTCCCCGTAACGCAAAGCGCCCAGATTTTCCAGTCTGATCTTCATATACCCACCTCTACCACCTTCATCGTATCGTTGCCGAAAATATCCACCACCTTGACGGCGACCTTGCGACGTCCGGGCGCACACTCCCTGGCAGTGCTTTGCAGTTCCAGTGAACGGTCTTTGCGAGTACGGAAAGATTGCCATTCGTTCTCGAACACATAATCCCCCGTCCAGACTGTTGACCAATCCCCCGTTTCCTCATTGTGCACAGGGATCATCTCCCGTTTGCTCTCGTAATCAAAATCCACCGACCAGTAATCCACCCAGTCCGTCCAGTGCCCGGTCAGGGCTTCCCGGCTCACCATCCCGCCCTTATCCTTGCTGACTTTAATGATCTGCCCCTGCTCCACCACGATCTTGCTGCCCTTGTTTTTCAGCGATGCCTCCACATTGGCGATGGAGTCCTGGGAATAAAAAACCGAAAAATCCGTCAACTCCACCGCAACGGTATGACCTTTAATATGCGGTTTCACCTCGATATAGGACACATCATGGAACACCACCTGGTTCTTCTCCACCGCCCGCTTGTCAAACACATCACGCGGTATGTACTTCAAGGCCAGATCAATGCCCTTGTCCGAGGCTTCATCCAGGATATTCGGAAACAGCCCCATCTCGAACTCAAAAGCAAGCACATCGACCCGGGTGATATGATTTTTGCGGCATTCCAGGATAATCTCCTCAACAAACAGGCGCGTCACCGGCAGGTTCACCGGGCCGACAGCCACCAGCCGCCCGGCCTTTTTGCCGTGAAAGGTCTTAAAGCCGGTCACCGGTTCGGCGCGATAAGCACGCAGGATGAGATCCAGAAAAGCCGCTTCCTTCTCTTGCAGTTGTTTTTGTTTTTCCGCCGCACGCAGGTTCGGATTCACACCTGCCTGCCGCGCAGCGGCCTCGTCCCATTTTCGCAATCCGTCCTTTGCAGATTCACGTTTTAGCCACTCTCTGCCAAAGCCGGTTTTTAAATGCTTTTCCCTTGCCACGGCTTCCTGGCGACTGTTGAAATACTCATAATGAATGACCGCCACCGGCTTATGTCTTTTTGTCCAGTCCACGCGACCCTGCTTGTGCTCTTCCCAACGCCTTGACAAATCATTCGTTTGGCCGACATAAAAACCATCGTTTTCACATGCGATCACATACACGTAAAAAAGCGGATGCGGTGCCTGCCCCTGCGCTGCAAGCAGGCGGGCAGGCAGGCCGATATAATGTTGCCGTTCATATTTGCCGAGATTCAGGATTTCAAAAGCACGCCAGGGTCTGCGCTCTGCCTTTAGCTGCCGTTGCACGCCGATCAACCGCTTGCGCGTGGTGTGGATGGCGAATTTGCCCAGGTCTGAGCCAATCCACTTGCGCCCCAGCTTCTCGGCCACGGCACAGGTGGTGCCGGAACCACAGAAAAAATCCGCGACCAGATCGCCCTCGTTGGAGGAGGCTTTGATAATGCGCTCGAGTAATTTTTCCGGCTTTTGGGTGGGGTAGTTGACTCTTTCCTTAGCCACCGGATTTATAAATGGAACTAGCCAAACATCACTTAATGGTTTGCCTTTCGTTGCTACGTAGTGAACTTGATATTTGCCAGAGGCAATCATCTTTTTCACTTTTGGATTTTCTTTATCATAAACTACCAATCCGTTGCTTCCATAGCCGCCGCCAATCAAGTATCCCTTTTCATATTTTTCTTTTAAATTATCAGTAATGAATCTTTGTTGATTGAAACTATGATTTTGGCTTTTAGCATAAAAATATATAACATCATGATTTTTTTGATACGCTTTACTCGGAGATGTCCATTTTTCGTAGTGCCATATGATTTCATTCTTGAGAGCATGTTTCCCAAACACCTCATCCATCACCAGCCGCAGCAAACCATTCACCCGCCAGTTGCAATGCACATAGATGCTGCCATCCTCGGCCAGCAGGTCGCGCATCAGGATCAGCCGCTCGTAGATCATGGCGATAAAGCTGTCCTGCCCATGCCCCCAGGTGTCGCGGTAGGCGATTTCTTCCAGGATATTAGGTTGCTTGGTAAAGGTGTCCTCGCCGATGGCGATGTCCATAGAAAAATCCGCGCCCACATCAAAGGGCGGGTCAATATAAATCAGCTTGACGCCGCCCTGCTTCTCAATCGCTTCGCGCATCGGGCCGTTTTTAAGCGACGACAGGATCAACTTGTTATCGCCCCAGATGAGCTTGTTCGTCCAGCCTAATCGCTGCCGGCCCGTCGCCGGATCTAACCAGTCACTTTGCATTGTTACATCCTTTTCCGCCCGCGGCTCATCCACATGCTCAATGGTCTGAAACGGCAGCACCACATGACACACCTCATTGCTCTTGCCATTCCAGAGAAGCTCCACCTCCCGCTTGTCCTCAAACAACACAAAGCGGTAGTGCTCCGGCAGCGGCCTGCCCGCATCCAGACAGCGAATAATGTCTTGCTTTTCATTGTCGGTGAGTTTCATCTTCTTTTATTTACTGCCGAGGGTTGGCGCACTGGTAGGCCGCGCATCGCCTGTGACCGGCTTGGCTTTTGCAAGGTTCAAGCGTAAAAATTACTCGCCATCCGCGCCTTTGTCAGCTATCCGATCAAACACGCGGTTGAGGATACGCGCCATCTCCTGCATACCCATGCGCCTTGCCAGTGGTATCAGGATCAGCAATTCAAGCACCAGGAGCGCAAGGGGGCCGCCGGATGAGGGCATCACTGTGAAAAAAACAATATTGAACAAAAGCAGCACGATAACGATAAAAAAGAATCGCTCTTCCCGGCGCACATCCTTCTCATGCGCCAACTGCTCTTCCAGTTCAGAAATCTGCTGCTCTTGCGTGGATGCCTTCCCCTGCGCGGACGCGGTAATCGGCTTGTTATCACCCATGTGTTTGCAGCGCGTATTCTATATCTGCTGATACTCAGCAAGGATGTCTTGATCGGGAATAATTACGCCCCGACTGCGGGGCCTGTAATGACGAGACCAGGCGCCCCCTTCACGATGGGTTGCCGCGACCAGACCAGCCGCAGTAACACCCTTTAAACTGTCCCAGGCTTCATCAAGAATATCTCGCACTGCGCCCGCCGGCAGGCTGGCTTGATCGTGAAAAATATTCTCCACGGGATCAGCACCAAACACCTTCGCCCGATGATAAAGCACAGGATGCACCGGCCCGTAATCCCAGGCTTGAAAACAACCCGTCACCAACGGCTCGCCACCCGTTCTACCAAGATGAAACATGTGCGCCAGATACAGGATTTTTTGCAACTGCAAATTGGACAAAGACCAGCCAGAGCGTTTGGCAAGGTGTTTCGCCGCTTGCAGAACAGGTGCCGTCATCGCAATTTTCCCGAGTTAGAATTTCATGTCAAGAATAGCAGACGGGGCCTGCCCGACAAAGCCGATCTTCGCATAAATGGTTGCAGGTGTATGAAACCGGCCTGCCGATGCAGGTTTCCATTTCGGTTCTATGTGCCTGATTTTAGATGAATTGATCCTCAATTAATCAGCAGCATGTCTGCGGTGGGACAACCCGCCGTTGATGCGACCGATTTTCAGCGCAGCATCGATCCATGCACTATACTTTGATCAGAGTTGCTTTTACATGGGAGGGATTATGACCCGACTTCGAATGACCAGAGCAGGTGTGCCGCTTGTGCTTACCGCCTGTATCAGCAACATGGCCGGATGCGCCGGTATCCAGCTTGAGGATGAGTACGCCACGCATTATCTCATCTTAGGGTTAGGCATGGTATCGGTGCCGGATGGCAATCCTACCGGTACCCGGGCGGTGCGTACACACACGCTCGGAGCCAGTGTTTCTGCCGGTGTGGACAAGGCGCTCACGTTGGGCTACGCCCACAAGACCCGGCTGGTCATACCCGCTGATGCAGAGAATACCTGTATGGAGATTGCAGACACGGCTGGTGGCATCATGCGGGTGCAGACCTGTGATGCTTTTCTCAAAGAAACAGCTACCACTATCTCCAACATCCACTGCCCATGAGGAGGAAAAACCAATGAAAAATCGTTATGTCATGTTATTTATCGTATTGATAGCATTAGCAGGGTGTGGCGGCGCAAATAAACTCAAAGAACATCACGTTCTGGCCACGACTACCACGGTGATTGGAGTGGATGTATCACAAGATCCGGCCAGCAACCAACCACATGGAAAGCTGGGCTATTACAGGAGCGAATTGGCCCTTGTGCCGACCAACAGGACGTATTTGTATTGTAAAGACAAGGCGCAAAAAAACTGTATTCAAATTCCCGGTGATTCCGAAGGTGCCGCCAAGTCAGCGGAGGTGCTAATGGAGCTTAAATATGACAGTGGCGTACTTAACCCTATTAAAGGCGGTATTTACCAACGCCTGGCGGTAGGGGAGAAGGCTGTGGGAGAACCCGGCGCAGCACTGATGTTTGCCAAGAACCCGGAAGGAGAGATAGATAAAAATTCTACTGATGCTATTGATAATCTTGCCATGCTTGAGAGAGCAGAAAAAGCTGGTTATGTAGAGAGTCTTATGAACCACAAGCGAATTGACGATATTATGCTGCACGTTGCGCCAGAAGACATGATGGATAATTCAAAACTTGACACATTGCTGAATAAAGCGGAAATAAAAACGAAGGATAGAGAGCATATTGCACAAGCAACAAGTACAAATGATTTAAGAGGTCGGCTTGATGTTATGACCACGGATTCTCTGGAATCATTACACCGGGCATTATTATCAATTAAGAGTAAAGCAAAGTA
This sequence comes from Gammaproteobacteria bacterium, assembly GCA_963422205.2. GTDB lineage: Bacteria > Pseudomonadota > Gammaproteobacteria > Eutrophobiales > Eutrophobiaceae > CAXMWX01. The sequence continues at coordinate 109,754 of CAXMWX010000012.1, forward strand.
GGAAATGAATGATGGCTAGCATAAAGAAATTTGTTTGTGATGATGAAGAAACATGCCATAACAAAAAAGGCGTACTGGAAGGACAGGGCTATGAGGTTATTTTTGAGCCGCAACATATTAAACATGGCACAACCGACATGACAGCCCATAATGGTGGCAATAACCATTATTATGATGATGCCTGGGTTGTCATTGGTATAAAGCGATGACGGTACGCTCTATATGCCCGGGCCAAGCTGTGGCAGTCTTGATTTTCCTCACCCACTTCACCTTTGTCTGAAAATATAAATCCCCGTAGCGCCGCTGAATCGGCTACGGTGATTGAACGGGCGTACATGTGTATCCAACCAGTCAATGAGATCGGCCACGTTGCGTTTTTTATTCGGCAGGCCCGCATCACGCAACACATTCGGCAGGCGTCTTTTGAAATCGGTAATCAGCCGCTCGCCATGCGCCCAGTCATGATCAAAGGTGTGCCAGGTAAGCACCATGCCCAGCCGCTTCGCCCAGGTCTCAAACTCAATCGGCGTAAGATAATGCAGATCAGCCAGCGTGATGGGCGCATCAAACAAACGCAGCAGAGTCTGCAACACATAACCCCGAGGGTTCGTCCAGTTCGGGCAGGTCAATACGATCTTCCCCCCCCCCCCCCCCCCTCATATTTTTATTCAGCCGCCGCTTGAGGCTTTTTAATGTGGCATAAGGATCATCGGTATGTTCCAGCGTGCCGATGGCGATGACGACATCATACCGCCCCCGGTGTGCGGCCAGGTCCTGCACATGATATTCCAGATTATCGCGCATCGGCCTTGCCCTCGCCCGGGCAATCGCCGCCTCGCTGAAGTCAATGCCCACCACTCGCTGCGCGCCCCGCTGGGCGATTTCATAACAGGCACGCCCCGTACCGCAGCCCACATCCAGCACGGTCTTGCCTCGCCATGACATGGTATTGATCACTTCACGATCCTCAACGGGCAGTTCGGTGGCTGACAAGGCCAGCTTGGGCGTGTAGTGTTTGCGCTCGCCCTTCTCATAAATGCGATCGTAGAACGATTTTAGTTCTTTATTTTTCTTCATGATGATATACCTTGATCACTGCAACATAAGATGCCAACCCCAAATTGTAAACTTCCCGGCAATGAAGCCAAATACCATAACATAAAAAACCCATAGCAGCCCCGCACGGCATCTCACCCTAACCCCTGATCACACACAACATCGCATACAGCAAATCAATCAGTATCATGACATCCTCCTGTGCCGTCTATTTTGCCGGGCCGGAACAACCCGGACGGCTACGCCACCTGCTGGCAGAGCGCATCGCCGCCACCCCGGCCGGGGGATACATTCACTGGGTAACGTATTACTTTCGCGACCGGCAGCTGGCACAGGCACTGATTGATGCCCACCAGCGCGGCGTGACGGTGACCATCTGCCTGGCCGCCCGGCCACGCACAGCCGATGCCAACGATGCCGTGATCAATATGCTGACAGCCGCGCCCGGCGATGGTTTGCGGCGCATCTCCCTGCCCGGCCTGCCCGCTCCCGCCGGCCGCAGCTTAGGTATGCAGCTGCATGAGAAAATCTATTGTTTTTCTCACCCGATGCCGTGCGCCTTCATCGGCTCTTTCAATCCCTCTGGCGATGTGCCGGAGGAGCGGCCGGACATCATCACCGAGATCGGCGATCAGGATCGTGGTTATAATTACCTGGTCGCCCTCACCGAGCCACGGCTGGTGGCCGTACTGACCGAACATGCACAGCGAATGTATCAACATCCGCCCACCTTAACCGGCGCCCTGCTGCATCGCCTCTCCCACAGGGCCAACCTGTGTGTCAAGGCCGATCATACCCATCTCTACTTCTGGCCGCGCCAGAGAGGGCAGCCGCTGATCGATCTCCTCGGCCAGTTCGGCCGGGGCGCTGTGGTACGCATCGCCGCCTCACACATCAGCGCCGGGCCAGCCATCCATGCCATGATTGCGCTGGCCCGGCGGGGGGCACGGCTGGACATCCTGGCCTCAGCCTCGCTACGGCGCATCAGCCACAAAACAGAGCAGCAACTGCGCGGGGCCGGCATTGGCATCCGGCGCATCGGCAATAAGAGCACGATGCCCATGCACTTGAAATTCATGCTGGTAGCATACCGGCAGCAGCGCTGGTCGGTGTTCGGCAGCGTGAACTGGACCTGGCCATCGCTTTGGCTGAATTATGAAGTCGCCGCCATTTCCCGTGACCCGGAGCTGTATGCCGCCTTTGCCCATATATGGGCGGTGCTGCAAGATAAGGAATAATGTTATGACACCCTCAACACTCATCATCCCGGTAGAGAACCAGGTGCGGGAGCTGGATGCCAAGCTGCTGCTGGCCTGTGTGGCAGCCGAGCGCGGCTTTCCGGTGATCCTCGGCTCGCGCGCCTATACCCACTTTGCGGTCGCCTCGCTCCCGCGCGGGGTGTATCTGGCCAAGAGTATGCGCGGCTTGAGTCGCTTTATGTTCACGCTGCTCTGCGGGCTGGGGCATGCGATCGTTGCCTGGGAAGAAGAAGCACTGGTGCATCCGCCAGCGGATGATTATTTCTCCCTGAGGCTATCGCCAGCGACGATAAAGCAGGTGTCGCATATCTTCGCCTGGGGCCAGGAGAACGCCGACCTGCTCAAGGGCTACCCACACCTGCCGCAACACCTGCCCATCCACGTCAGCGGCAATCCCCGCGGCGATATGCTCAGGGCTGAGTTGCGTCCCTATTTCGATTCGACAGTGGCCGAATTACGCCGTACATACGGGCAGTTCATCCTCATCAATACCAACTTCACCGATGTCAACCCCTTCATCCCCGCTGTTGGCCTGTTTCTGCCATCGGACAAGCCGCTGGCACAACGCCGCTTTGGTCAACTGGGCAAGGGCTTAAGCCGGCCCTTTGCTGAAGGGTTGTATCATCACAAACAGGCCACGCTGGCGCGCTTCATGCAGCTCATCCCGCAACTGTACGCCGCCTTCCCGCACCTTGACATCGTCATCCGCCCCCACCCCAGCGAGAACTTTGCCATCTACAATGCGCTCGCTGACCAGCACCGGCGCATCAGCGTCACCAACAAGGGCAATGTGCTGCCCTGGCTGCTGGCGATGCAGGCCATGGTACATAACGGCTGCACCACAGGCCTCGAGGCCTACGCCCTCAAAGTGCCGGCCATCTCCTACCTGCCCACCTTCGATGCGCTCTATGATTACGACTACCAGGGCCTGCCGACCAGGCTCAGCCATGAATGCCGTGATGTTGATGAATTACAGCAGACCATCGGCGATATTCTTGCTGGCCGGCTTGGTGCTGCCGAGGGGGATGAGCGTGAGCAGCTGATGAGTTACCACATCGCAGCACGGCACGGCCCGCTGGCCTGTGAGCGCATCGTTGATACGCTGGTTGATGCCGGCTACCTGAACAGCCAGCCGCCCGCCTCATCCGCCCTGCGCTTCGTGCAGGCATGGCTGTATACGCATGTTAAGGCCGCCCTGACCCAACTATACATGCACCGCCCCGGCCCGAACCGAAAAGCCTATCACGATCATCGTTTCCCGGCCCTGACGCCCGGCGATCTTGAGCAACGGATCGAACGCTTCAGAGACCTGCTGCAACGCTTTGAGCATATCCGAGTAACAGCACATTCAAAACACCTGTTTAGCATCGTCAATACAGCGTAAAGCCAGCGCCTTCGCAAAAACCCGCTTTTTCCTGCTACACTGCCCCTTTTGTTTAACCGACTTAATTCGCCATGAATAACCCCAAAATCATTGCCGAAATCGGCTGTAATCACAAAGGCGAGATGGCCATCGCCCGCGATATGATCGGCATCGCCGCCAGCTTCGCCAGGTGCGATTATGTCAAGTTCCAGAAGCGGCATAACCGCGAATTGCTCAGCCCGGCCGAGTACAACGCACCGCACCCCAACCCGCAAAACAGCTACGGCGACAGCTACGGCGCACACCGCGAATTTCTGGAATTTGATCTTGAACAACACCGGCAGCTACAGCAATGGTGTCGGGAGTTCAACATCGGCTATGCCAGCTCGGTGTGGGATCTGACCTCGGCCAGGGAAATCGCCAGCCTGACGCCGGACTTCATCAAGATCCCCTCGGCCTGCAACCTGAACTTCCCCATGCTGGAATTCCTCGCCGAGGAGTATGCTGGCGATGTGCATATCTCCCTCGGCATGACCACGCCCGCCGAGCAAGCAGAGATCGTCGACCTCATGGAGCAGCATCAGGCCGCCGGCCGGGTCGTCCTCTATGCCTGCACCTCCGGCTATCCGGTGCCGTTTGACCAGGTCTGCCTGCTGGAATTGCGAGACTTGGCGAAGAAATTCGCCGGACGGGTGAAGACCATCGGCTTCTCCGGCCACCACCTCGGCATCGCCGTGGACATGGCCGCCATGACCCTGGGCGCCGCCTGGCTGGAGCGGCACTTCACGCTGGATCGCACCTGGAAAGGCACCGACCATGCCGCCTCACTGGAGCCGGACGGCCTGCGGCGGCTGGTCAGGGATGCACATGCCGTCGGCAGGGCGCTGACCTGTCGGCAAGCGCCCATCCTTGAAGTCGAAATACCGCAGCGCGAGAAGCTGAAACGCCTGCCAGGAAAGCATTTTCGCTGATGCGCTGGGTGGCCTTCATGCCTCTTCGGGGCAATTCCAAATCCATTCCGCACAAGAACCTGCGCCCGCTGGCCGGTCGGCCGCTGTACGCCTGGTCGCTGCAACAGGCCGTTGAGTCCGGCTGTTTTGATGCGTTGTATGTCGCCACGGATTCGACCGCCATTCGCACCAGCGTGGCACAGCAGTTTGCCGATCAGATCACCGTGCTGGATCGCTCGCCGGAGACCTGCACCGATGAGGCCAGCACCGAGGCCGCCATGCTGGAATTCCAGCAGCACATAGGCTTTGATGTCATCTGCCTGATCCAGGCCACCTCGCCGCTGACCCGGGCGGAGGACTTTCGAGCAGCCAGGGAAGCCTTTCTTGAACACCGGTTTGATTCGCTGCTGACCACAGTCCATTCAAAACGGTTTTTCTGGGATGCTGACGGCCAGCCGATCAACTACGACCCGGCTCATCGGCCACGACGGCAGGATTTTACCGGTTGGCAGATGGAGAACGGGGCGTTTTATTTCACCCGTGCTAAGGTGCTGAAAACACACCGCTCTCGCCTGGGCGGGCGTATCGGTCTCTATGAGATGAGCGCCGAGAATGCCCTTGAGGTTGACGAGCCGGTCGACTGGCGGCTGGCCGAACAGCTGTTATTACAGCACCAGCGGGCGGCCCCGGCCGAGACCATAGCGGTGCTGCTGGTGGATGTGGACGGCACCTTGACCGATGCGGGCATGTACTATGGCGCTGAGGGCGAGCGTTTAAAAAAATTCAACACCCGTGATGGTTACGGCCTGCTGCGGCTTGCGGCCAGCGGCGTTAAGGTTGGCGTGATCACAGCCGAGGACAGCCCGGCGGTGGCAGCGCGCATGAGAAAACTCGGCATTACCCATTACTACCCCGGCATCAAGGACAAGCTGCCACTGGTGAAAAAACTCATCAGGGACTGGCGCCTTACCCCCGCCCGGCTGGCCTATATTGGCGATGATCTGAATGATCTGGACAGCATCGCCCATGCCGGCCTGTCCGCCTGCCCGGCCGATGCCGTTGATGAGGTGCGGCAACAGGCAGCCTATGTCTGTGAACGGCCTGGCGGCGGCGGGGCGGTGCGCGAGTTTTGCGAGCTGATTTTGCACCATAACCGCAAGCTGAAAAAATGAAGGCGCTCAGGGCGTTTTTGCTGGCCTATCCCAAGCGCAGCGTGATCGTGTTGCTCGCCTTTCTGGCGGCGGGCCTGGCCGAGGGCGTGAGTCTGGGCACCTTGCTGCCGCTGCTCTCCATCATCGGCGGCAATACGCCGCAGTCTGAACTCAACATTCTCATCACGGCGAAGCTGGCGGCGCTCAATATTCAGCCCACCATCGTCGTGCTGCTGTGCATCATCATCGGTAGCATGTTTGCACGCAGCATCCTGTTGCTGCTGGCCAATCAGCAAATCGGCTACAGCGTTGCCGGGGTCGCCACCAGCCTGCGTCTGACATTGATCGAGGCGCTGCTGGCCAGCCGCTGGCAGTTCTACCTGCACCAGAGAACAGGCGCACTGGCCAATGCCATCGCCACCGAAGCCTACCGTGCCGCCATCGGCTTTCAGCACGGCACCCGGATCATCGCCCTGAGTATTCAAGTCATCGTTTATGCCAGCGTGGCCCTGCTGATATCCTGGTGGGCAACCATCGCCTCGCTGCTCATCGGCCTGCTTCTCCTCCGTATACTGAACCGCCTGGTGCGGGCGGCCTGGCGCGCCGGGGCGGGGCAAACCCGCTTGCTAAAATCCCTGCTCAGCTACTTAACCGATATGCTGGGCTCGGTGAAACCCTTAAAGGCGATGGGCCGAGACAAGGTGGCCAATACCATTTTGCACGATCAAACCAAAGAGCTGGAAGGCGTGATCCGGCGAGAGGTTTTCAGCAAGGAATCACTGCGTGCCCTGCAAGAGTGCCTGCTCGCCTGCCTGGCTACCGCTGGCTTGTATCTGGCGGTGCTGTGGCAGTTAAGCCTGGCCTCGGTCATGGTGCTGGCCTTTTTGCTGGTCAGGTTACTGGGGCTGCTCAATCGGGTGCAAAAAGAGTTTCAACAACTGCGGGTGACGGAAACGGCCTACTGGTCGCTGCTGGCCACCACCCGGCAAGCCAGAGCAGCCGCCGAGCCGCCCATGGGCAGGCAGCAACCCGCCCTGCAAAAAGCCATTCGTCTGCACCAGATCCGGTTTGACTACGGCAGGGGCGCGGTCTTCAACGGGCTGGACCTGGACATCCCCGTCGGCGCATTCATCGCCATCAGCGGCCCGTCCGGGACGGGTAAAAGTACGCTGCTGGATTTGCTCTGCGGACTGCTGCAACCGGATGCTGGCGAGGTGCTGATAGATGACGTTCCCATGCAGCAGCTGGACTTGCACGCCTGGCGGCGCATGATCGGCTATGTCTCACAGGACACAGTGCTGCTGCATGACAGCATTTTGCACAATATCACCATCGGCGAGGCCGGCTTAACCGAGGCCGATGCGATACGTGCCATGCACCAGGCGGGCGTGTGGGAGTACGTCCAGAGCCTGCCCGAGGGCATGCATACCGTGGTTGGCGAGCGCGGCGGCCTGCTCTCCGGTGGCCAGCGACAACGCATCGCCATTGCCCGGGCGCTGGCGCATAACCCCCGGCTGCTGATCCTCGATGAACCGACTAGCGCGCTGGATCAGCAAAGCGAGCGGATTATCTGCGATACCCTGCACAAACTCAGGCGCACGATTACCATCGTTGCCGTCTCTCACCAGCCGTTGCTCAATGCCGTGGCCGATGAGATCTATCAGCTACGCCACGGCAGACTGGCAATCGTACCCGCCGCCACCGAGGCGGCAGATCTCCCCGGCCTGCCATGAACCTGTACGCACAACTGATGCGGCTGGTTGAGCGCTGCTATAAGCCTGAACGGGACCCGGGGCGGGTTAAGCGCATCTATCATATATACGATGTGGATCGTGGCTACCAGCACTACCATCTACTCTGCCAGCAACGCTTGAAGCGCCCAGTTGCTGATCAGCCGACCACGCCCCTGCATGAGCGGGGCTTTGCTTATCTTGATGTGATCACGCCGTCAGCGGCGGCGATCATCCGGGCGGTCTGTGCATCCGGGCCGCCTGCCCGAATCAAGAAAAACAGCAGGCCACTCAAGGGGTATCGGCTGACTGATCGGCAGTTGATTGAAGGCATTTTGAAACAAGTGTTCACGACCGCGCTTGATGAGCAACTGGTGAATTTTTTTCGCAGCGAGTATCTGGTACACTGGCTGACCTTTGCGGCGACCACACCAGCCGCCGCGCAAGACATCGTCTCCTTTCGCTGGCACTGTGACAAGGGGCCGAGCCAACACCTGAAACTGATCATCTATCTCAATGCCAGCGGTGAGCATGGCGGCAACACCGAGTTCATCACGCTGGCCGATACGCAGGATGTTGGCGCATGTGGCTATGTGTTTGGCTGGACCCGGCGGCGCACCAGCGAGGTCAGATATCTGGAACAACTCGCCGGCCACCCCATCAAGACGCACCGGCAAGCCATGGAAGCCGGTCAGGGCGTGTTGTTCCAGCCGGCCAATGTGCTGCACCGTGGCGTCAGCCCCAGCCGTGGCGAGCGCTATGCACTGACCCTGAACCTGCTGCCCAGCCCAGTACCCTGGCAAACCGCCCTTCACAGGGGCGCCCTGTCAGACCTCACCAAAGAGGCGAACTGGCACAGTCATGCCGATGTGTTGTTGCAGACCCCGCACCTGCAAGCAGGGCAGTCATAAGCGATACGAATGATGCGGATCTGTCAAATCATATTAACCCCTGGAAGAGAATTTGGCGGTGTTGAGCGCTATGCCGTTGATCTGACCAGGGCGCTGTGTGAACGGGGCCATGAGGTGCTGGCTGTCTCAGTGCGTGGCTCTGAGTGTAACGCCTTATTTCAAGCCACACCCAACTTGCAGCAGGCCCCGCTCTCCCCATGCCGGGTGTTCAGGATCAAGAAATGGTTTCCCTTTGTCGCCAGCAAAATACAGCGTATCCTCGCTGATTTTAAGCCCGATGTGGTGCAGGCACAGCAAACTCCGGCCGTCTACTATGGCGCTAAAGCAGCCAGAGAACTGAAGCTGCCGCTGATCGCACATATTCATAATGACTACGTTAAGCTCAAGTATTACCGCCACGCCGACAGGTTCATCCCGCCAACAGATACGATATCTCACTACCTGAGAAGCAATCATATTCCGGCGGAGAAAATCAGCCTGATCCGGAACTTCTCCGCCCTGGCCGCAGTGGAGCGCATCAAAGCACGTCAAATTACGGGGGGGGGGTGAAAACCATCGTCAGTCTGGGGCGTTTCAGCCATGAGAAGGGGTTTGATGTGCTGTTGGCGGCATTAACGAAGATCAGCGATCAGACCATACAGCTTCATCTCGCCGGTGATGGCAAGGAGCGCGGGCGCATTAAGAAATCAGTCGCCGCATACCGGTTGGAAGACCGGGTGCGGCTCATCGGCTGGCGGCATGAGGTGCGCGATTTTCTCATGCAGGGCGATCTGTTTGTGCTGCCCTCCCGCTATGAAGCCTTTGGCATTGTCCTGCTGGAGGCGATGGCCTGTGGCATTCCCATCGTCACCACAGACTGTGACGGGCCGCTGGAGATCCTCGATGAGAGCTGCGCCTGGTTCTGCAAGGCGGGCAGTGCAGACTCCCTGGCCGCTGCCATAGCAGAGGCGCTGGCCGACCCGGTCGGCAGGCAGTTACGGGCCGAGAATGCCTTGCAGCGCTACCGGGACAGGTACACACTGGATCAGGCCGTGCTGAAATTCGAAGCACTGTATCAACAGCTGGCCGGGGCGTAGAGGCCGCATATGAGTCCACCACCTATTGCACATTTTATTGTACTTGATCATGTACTGCACGGGGATTTGTCATCCTGGGGGATACAGGACGACGACATGGATGCAGGAGGTAGAGAATGTCAGGAACATACTCTCGAGGTAGAAAACGTCGGGAACAGGTTTTCGAGCGACTGTAAGAATCTGCCATGTCGTCCCCGTCATCCTGAGCGCAGCGAAGGATCTCTCCTATCTATCACGATAGATCCTTCGATCGCTTCGCTCTCTCAGGATGACGCAGAGAGGCAGCATGGCGGAGTGATAGGGCATTCGTTTTCCCCCTCCATTAAGTGCAATAGGTTTCTGAACTTGTACAGGCCGCATGAAAGCGTGCTGTGAAATAACAGGCGCGGTCGGGCTCGATACAGTGGGCGAAGGGGTGACTCACAGGGTGAAGGCCAAGAGTTAAGCATCATGTACGACTTCCTTATCCTGACCACGGCCATTACCCGACCGGACCTGCACCAGCGCATCCTCCCGGCCACCCTGCAATTCATTGACGGCCTGGCGGTCAAGTGGCTCATCAACGTGGATGACATAGATAACGAGGCCTCCATCGCCGCCACCGTTGAGAATTTCAGCACGCTGTTTGCCGGGGCGGACAACATCGATGCCGAGTTCCTGTACGCCGAAGGGAAGAGCTGTTTTTTCTCCGCCGCCCGGCGGCTGGCGCGGCATGCCCATGAACTGCTGCCGCAATGCAGAACCGGCGTGCTGTGGCTGGAGGATGACTGGGAGCTGACGCCGAGGGCAGCACTGGCGCGGTGGCTCAATCAGTATCGAGTGAAATATCGCAAGGGCAAGTTTGGCAAGACGCTGCTGCCCTGCCCCGGCAGCTTGAGAGCAAAACAGGCCATCATCGAGGCACGATGCGATAATCAGGCGGCCTGGTGGTATGTCTCACTGGTGCCCAAGGCCAAAGTATCATTCAACCCCGGTATATGGTCGAAGGCGCTGTTTGACAAGGGCATCTATCAACCACTGACATGTATAGAGAACGGACGCCTTAACGACCCGGAGAATCACTGTTTCGACCCACAGAATGAGGCAGAGCAATACCAGAGGACATCCGTATTTGTCGATCCCCCGTTCCAGGATGTCGGTCAGCGCTGGCTGTCCTTGCGTGATCTGAAAAAATGGCAGAAAGACAGCGCCGAACTGACAACCCGGGGCCGGGCAACATACAGCAAAAGCATAAAGGCATCGGCAGCGACACAGCACGCCCTGACCGGGTGCTACCTGCTGCCGGATTTTGCCTTCAACTCGCCGCTGACATGGCTGGTAGCGACCGCATACCATAACGGCAGGCTGACAGCACGGCTGCCCGGCGTCCCATGGCTGTCGTTTGAGCTGATCGTTGCTGATGATCTGCATGCCGACATCTACCTTAATCGCATGCACGGCTGGTCGGAGAAATCCGGGTTTATGAGAACGACGGCGACACTGCGCTGGCAGTGTGATCCGGCTTCCGGTCGGCCTTCGAACGTGGCGATCCGATCCAAGCTGGGCAACGTTACCGCCAGCTACCGCAGGCGCTGGCCGCTATCTGCCCTATGGATCGTTCCCATGCAGAGTCTTGCTGGCCTGGGGCTGTATCTGTTTACCTTATACAAGCTGATGCAGGGGCTGAAATACTAGGCGGCAGCGGGGATGAGGATATGTCACATTGTCCTGACCCGCCGGGCGTTTGGCGGTGCTGAGCGCTATGCGGTTGACCTGACCCGGGGGCTGGTTGAACGCGGCCATGAGGTACTGGCGATATACTCACGTGGCTCTGCCTGCGAGGCCCGGTTTGCGCCAATCCCGAACCTGCACCAGTACGCCCTGTCCGTATCCCTGCTGGGTAAATGGGATCCTACGATCAGCGGCCAGCTACGCCGCCCCCTGACAGATTTCCAACCCGATGTGGTGCAGGGGCATCTGGCCCGCGGCGCCTCGATGGCCGGCAGGGCGATGAGGGAACTGGCCATCCCCCTCGTTGCACACACGCACACGTTTATCAAGCTGAAATACTACCCCCATGTCGATCTGTTCATCCCGGCCACACAGGCACAATACGACTACCTAAGAGCCTGCCACATCCCGGCGGCGAAGATCTGCCTGATCCCGAACTTCTCCGCCTTTCAGGCGATAGCACAAGTCAGGCGGCGGCAGCGGGTGAGGATCATCGTCAGCCACGGTCGCCTGGTGCATAAAAAAGGCTTTGATCTGCTGCTGGCGGCATTCAGTCGCATCAACGATCACGATCTACAGCTATATCTCGCTGGTGATGGCAGCGAACGGGAGCGGCTTGGCCGGTTGGTCAGGCGTTATCAACTGCAAGAGCGGGTGCGGCTTATCGGCTGGCAGGAGAACATTCGCGATTTTCTCATGCAGGGCGATCTGTTCGTCCTGCCCTCCCGTGATGAGCCTTTCGGCATCGCCCTGCTGGAGGCCATGGCCTGCGGCATTCCAGTGGTTGCGACCGACTGCCACGGGCCGGTGGAGATAGTTGATGAGAGCTGTGCCTGGCTGTGTGCAGCAGGCAGTGCTGACGCCTTGACCGAGGCGATAGCAGAGGCGCTGGCCGACCCGGCTGGCCGGCAGTTACGGGCCGAGAATGCCTTGCAGCGCTATAAAGCGCATTACACCCTGGACAAGGCCGTGCCGCAATTCGAAGCGGCGTACCAAAGGCTGGCGGCATCGGCCATCGCTGATGCTTCGTAACAGTTGCCGCTCCTGCCCGCCAGGCGGCAGGTTGAGCCTGCACCCATCATCCCGTACACTGTCGCCCGTATCGGCGGGGTGTAGCTCAGCCTGGTAGAGCGCTGCCTTCGGGAGGCAGAGGTCGTGAGTTCAAATCTCGCTACCCCGACCATGCTTGCAGTGGATTACGCATAACTTACAGTTGATTACCGATAAAATAAGCACGGGGCTGGTCACTTTTGCTATGCTACTCACTATGCTTAAACAAAAATAACACCACAGGATTTAGAACAATGAAACACCTTACTCGAAAAAAATCGTTTATTTTATACGTCTTGGTATACGTGTTGGCAGCGTTCAGTGTGCTGTTCGCAGGCGGGGTCAACACCGCCCTGGCGCAGCGATCGGCCCTCGTACTGGAGGAGGTCGTCGTGACCGCCCAAAGGCGTGAGGAGACGCTGTTGGAAGTGCCGTTGTCAATCACCGTATTCAGTGGCAAGTCGCTGGAAGAGGATGGCATCAGCAGCTTGCAGGACATCGGCAGCCAGACGCCGGGGCTGGTCTTCACCGCCTTTAGCGTTGGTCAACCGGAGATATCCATTCGCGGCATCTCCACCAAGGAGGACGGCGCCTCGGCGAACGATTCGACGGTGGTCTCTGTCGATGATGTCTACATCGCCGCACGCACCGCACAGGTGTTTGATATCTTTGATTTGGAGCGGGTGGAAGTGGTGCGCGGCCCGCAAGGCACCTTGTACGGCAAGAACTCCATCGGCGGCTCGATCAACTTCGTCACCTTAAAACCCTCGGATGAGAAGATCGCCCGCATCGCCCAGACCTTCGGCAATCACACCCGGCTGGATACCGGGGCCTTGTTAAGCGGCCCCTTATCTGACCAACTGGCGGCCAAGATAGCCTTCAGCCGCCGTGATCACGATGGCTTTTTAAGGAATTTGTTAAACGGCGAGGAGCAGGGCGAGATGGAGACCTATGCCTGGCGCGCCCAGGCTCTCTGGACGCCAACGGCCGAGTGGGAATTGACAGCCACGCTGGATGGCGCCCATGATGATTTGGGGCAGTCCAATCGTGAGCCGATTGGCAGCCAGGGGCCCTTGCATGACTGCGGTTGTGCGGCCAACCCGGTGGCAGTCAACCAGGCATTGGGCGGTGCGGGCAGTGCCTTTGATACCCTGGCCGAGACCGAGGGCTTTACCAACCGGGAGGTATTCGGCGCCAGCCTCAAGAGCGCCTGGAATTTTGCTGACTGGGGATCGCTCATTGCCATTACCGCCTGGCGTACCAGCGACTTTGACTGGCTGGAGGATTCAGAAGGGCTGCCACCGACCGCAGCGCATGTTGATTTGCGTCCTGCCAGCCCGGCGGGCGGCCCGCCGCGTGATGTTGCCATCCTGACCGGCCCGGCCTCATCCGGCTTCTCGTTTGACGTGAACGATGCGGCAAGGGAGAAGACCGATCAATTCACGCAGGAGCTGCGGCTGATCTCCAGTGCCGATCAACCGCTGCGCTGGCTGGGTGGTTTTTTCTACAGCCATGAGGATATTGAACGCACTGAAACCTACAGCTTCACTGCGCTGGGTATCGGCCCGGAAAATGATCAGCAGCGCTCCGTGCAGGAAAACAAGACCAACAGCCTGGCCTTGTATGGGCAGGCACAATATGATGTGCTGGAACGGCTCACCGCCACCCTGGGGCTGCGTTATTCTTATGAGAAGAAAAAGGCCGGCATCGGTGCTGATAATCTCACCAATAACCCCAGCGCCATTTTACTGCGCGAAGCGCCTTTTCCCGACCCTGATAATGATGGTGTGCGCGATGGGCTGGTGCGGGCCGAGGCCAGTTTTAACAACGTATCGTGGCGCGTGGCGCTGGATTACGCCCTGCATGATGCGCTTATCCTGTTCACCAACATCGCCACTGGCTTTAAGAGCGGCGGCTTCAGCGGTTCGGCCTCAACCGAAGAGCGCGCCACCACCCCTTTCCGGGAAGAGGAAGCCATCAGCTACGAGTTTGGCATGAAGTCACGCTGGCTGGATAATCGCCTGATGCTCAATATCAGCGGCTTTCTGGTGGATTATGATGACTTGCAGGTCACGCGCTTTTTCCAGCCCCAGGGCAATGCCTTCGGGGAATTCATCACCGAGAATGCGGGCAAGGCGAAGATCAACGGCATTGAGATTGATCTGGCCGCTGTCCCTGCCGAACATATTGAAATCGGCGGCAACTATGCCTACCTGGATGCAACTTTCAAGGACTTCACCGGCTCGCCTTCCGTGGCCGCTGACATGACAGTTATCGACCCGGGCACCTTCAACGGCAACCGCCTGCGTATCGCCCCCCGCCATGCGGCCAGCGGCTACATTCGGCTAAACCACCGCCTCGGCGATGGCAGCCCGCTTGATGGCAGCATCGATAGTAAATTCAAGATCCGCTATCAGGGTAAGCTGTTCTTTGACCCGGATAACAACCCCATCAACGTCAGCCCCGGCCATACCATCCTCGATGCCTGGGTGGCCTATACCACCGGTGATGGGGCATGGCAGATCAAGCTATGGATGAGGAACATCACGAACAAGGAATACATCACCCACGGCTTCACCCAGCGTGGCAGCCGCATCGCCTTTGGCCTGTATGGCGAGCCAAGGACCTATGGTGCTACGGTGACCTATAACTTCTTTTGATGTCTTTATTAAGGAATATGACCCCTTACAGCCAGATGCAAGCGAGACTCACCCATGGCAGCCCAAAATAGCGGTTGAAAATATTACCGAAAATTGACAAGAATATAGCCTCATCCACTACAGCCTAAGGATCGCTTATGCAGTATGCTTTTTTAGGCCAGTCAGGCATGGCCCTCTCCCGCCTGGCCTTTGGTGCCATGACCTTTGGCACTCAAGATATGGTGCCTGGCGTGACCAACACCATCGATGTCAAGACCGCCGATACCATGGCGGCCATGGCGATGGATGCGGGCGTTAATCTGTTCGATACCACCGATCTCTACACAGGCGGTCAGTCAGAATAGATTCTCGGTGAGGTGCTTGGGAATAAACGCCCGGAGGTGCTGATTGCAACCAAGTGTGGTTTTCCTGGCAGTGACAACCTCAATAACAGGGGCCTTTCCTATCACCATATTATGCGTTCTATCGAAGGCAGCCTGAAACGCTTGAAGACCGATTACATCGACCTGTTCTTTTTTCCATATCCCTGATCCCTATACGCCATTGGAAGAGAGCCTGAGGGCGCTGGACGATGCCACCCGTGCCGGCAAGATCCGTTATGCAGGGCTTTCCAATCACTCGGCCTGGATGGTGCAAAAAGCCCTGGGGCTGCAACAGGCGGCGGGGTATGCGCCCGTGCAAATGACGCAGATGTACTACTCCCTGCTGGGGCGTGATCTGGATCAGGAATTTATCCCCTTCCTGAAAGATTCCGGCCTCGGCTTGATGGTATGGAGCCCGCTGGCCAGCGGTTATCTGACCGGCAAGTACACCGGTACTGAAGCCTCGGGCCGGCGCCAGAACTTTGCCTTCCCACCAGTCGATACCGAACAGGGCGACAAGGTGGTAGGCGTTCTGCGAGAGCTTGCTAATGCTAAGGGGGTGAGCCCGGCAGAGATCGCCCTGGCCTGATTGCTGACACGAGATTATATCAGCACCATCATCGTCGGTGCCAGTCGTGTTGACCAACTCAAGACCAACCTCAATGCGGTATCGATTGAGCTCTCTGCCGAGGAAGCCGCCAAACTCGATGAGATGACGCAGCAGCCACCGAACTATCCCGCCTGGATGCTGCCCATGGGAAGCCATGAGAGATTGGAGCAAATCGGCCATCGCTAACAAGGCGCTTGTCAGCGTGGCGGCGTACCGGCATCCTCAACTGATCGCACCTTAAATTCACTTAACAACACGCCGGGGAGTTACCTGATGAAGCACCTGATGATGGGTTTATGCAGTTTGTTTTTAGCGGCTGCTGTGCTGGCCTCTGCAAGCGATGAGAAAACAGAGATTATCGAGACCATTAACGCGATTGGCTTTTATGCCGACATGGGCGACTGGGACAAGGTCGCCGAGCAATTTCACCCGGACGGCGTTGTCATTGACTACACCTCCTACCAAAACGCCTCGGCAGGTACTGAAAAGGCCGGTGGCACCCGGATGCAACCGGCTCAGGTCGTTGCCGCCTGGCAAAGCGTGTTGCCCGGCTATGATCACACCCGCCATGTGCAAAGCAACCACCTGGTCGATGTTGAAGGCGACAAGGCAACGGCTCTCTCCAGTATTCACGCAACGCACGTCCTGCCAAATGAGGCAGGTGAAGACTTCTGGATTTTCCTCGGTGATTACTACCATGAGTTAGAGAAGACGGAAGACGGCTGGAAAGTGACCCTGATGCGTGCCAACTTGCGTTCGCAGCTGGGCAACCCAAACCTGCCTGCCATGGCTACCGAGATCGTCAAATCCAGACAGGCTGCCGAATAGTCAACATGCCCTGCTTGCCGAGTGCGGCTGTATGTAATGACCTGGTTTATCACGGGCCGCCTGTTATAGTAGGCAGCCGGGTGTGTTGTTAAGACGCTGTGCGGACAGCATGCAAATGACGACTTTATATAACCGAGGTGTGCCATGATCAAGTTCAGGTTAAACGGTGAAGAGCAGGTTGTTGATGTTGAGGGATACCCCCCTGCTGTGGGTGATCAGAGAGAACTTCAATCTGACCGGCACCAAATACGGCTGCGGTATCGCCCAGTGCGGCGCCTGCACGGTGCATCTCGATGGTGCGCCGGTGCGCTCCTGTTCCTTTCCGGTGTCGGCGGCTGAAGGCCGTGCCGTCACCACCATTGAGGGCATCAGCGCCGATGGCGCACATCCGGTGCAGCAGGCCTGGATCAAACATCAGGTTCCCCAGTGTGGCTACTGCCAATCCGGTCAGGTCATGGCGGCTGTGGCCCTGCTGGAGAACAACCCGGCCCCTACGGATGCGGACATTGCCGAACAGATGACCAATATCTGCCGTTGCGGTACCTACCAGAGAATTCGCAATGCGATTCATGAGGTGGCTGGCAACGCCGCCGAGGAGGCACAATCATGAACACAAATACCGATCTTTCCCGTCGCCATTTCCTAAAAGCCATCGCCCTGTCAGGCGGCTCGCTGGCGCTGGGCGTGAATGTCGTCTCCTGTTCAAGTGACAGCGGGACAGACGCCCCGCCCGCCAGCCCCGGCGCTAAAGTATCAGAACCCGCCCAGATTAATGTCTGGATGCGGATAGACCCGGATGGCTCGGTGGTCTTTGTCAACCCCCATGCCGAAATGGGACAGGGCAGCTGGAGCAGTCTGGCCATGATCTTTGCCGATGAGTTTGGCGCCGACTGGGACAATCTGACCATTGAATATGGCGGTATTCATCCCGAGTTTCGCTTAAACCCCTATGTGGAGGAAGTCTTTACCGCCGGCAGTTCGTCGGTGTCGGTGGGCTATGACATCATCAGAAAGGCCGCGGCGGCAGCACGGGAAGCCTTTATTCAGGCGGCCGCGACCTTGAGTGGCGCGGATGCAAACTCGCTGCAAATCGTGAACTCCCGAATCACCAGCCAGGATGGCGCCGTTGCTTATGATTTGGGCAGTCTCATTGAGCAGGTGCAGGCACAGCCGCTGCCCGAAGACCCGGTGCTGAAACCCGATTCAGCACTCAGCTACATCGGCAAGGGCATTCCCTCCAAGGAAATTCCAGACAAGGTCGCGGGCAAAACCCGCTTTGGTATCGATTACTACCAGCCCGGTATGTTGATCGCCGTCCCCAAGGCCTCCCCGGTGCACGGCGGCAAGGTGCGTTCTTCCAATGCCGAGCAGGTGAAAACCCTGCCGGGGGTTGTTGATGTGGTGGCCATCCCGCATGGTCTCGCCGTGGTTGCCGACTCATTCTGGCATGCCAAAAAAGGCGTGGATGCACTGAAAATCGAGTTTGATGTCGATGCCGCTTCATTGGAAGTCAATGACGATTGGTTTTATCAAACCCACAGCCGGGCGGTTGAGCGCACCGATGGCGTGGCTGGCTATGATGAAGGGGAGGTGATGGCGGCACTTGACAGCGCAGATAATGTGTATGAGGCGCGCTACTACGGCGGCTGGCAGGCACATGAATGTATGGAGCCGATGAACTGTACCGCACGTGTTACTGACGATGGGGCCGAAATCTGGCTGGGCACCCAGGGCATTGAATACGCCGCCAGGGAAGTGGCCAGAGTTACCGGCCTGCCGATGGCGAAGATCAAGGCGCATAACATGATGCTGGGCGGTGGTTTTTGTCGCCGCTATGAAGCAGACTCTGCCATTCAGGCGGCGACAGTCGCCAGGGCATTGCCGGGCAAGGTCGTCAAGCTGATCTGGACTCGTGAAGAAGATACCCGGCAGGACTTCTTCCGCCCGGCCGGCATGGGCCTGGTGCGGGCATCCTTGGATGCGAATGGCATGCCCGAATCGCTGCTGATCAGGGCCTCGGTGCCGGCGATTGCAGCCCATAACCCGGGTTTTGCCCCCTTCTCCAAGCCGGTTGACCTGACGGCGATTGATGGCGTGGCGGCCGAGCAGATCTGGTATGAGATTCCTAAGAAACGGTTTGAGTGGGTGCAAACCGAAAGCCATGTAAAAATTGGCTGGTGGCGCTCGGTCGGTAACTCGCACAATGCGGTTTTCAAGGAATGTTTCATGGACGAGCTGGCGGAACGTGCGGCTATTGACCCGTTCGAATACCGGCGCCGACTGCTGCAACAAGAACAACACGCCTTCATCAGGCATGTGCTGGACCGGCTGGAAGCAGAATCCAATTGGGGCAATGTACCAGCCGGACACTTCCAGGGCATGGCCCTGCATGACACTTTCGGCACCATCGTTGGTCAGGTGGTTGAGCTATCGGTAGAAGGCAAGGATGTTCAGGTGCACAAAATCAGCTGCGCCTACGACTGCGGCTCTATAGTCAACCCGGATACCGTTGACGGCCAGATTCAAGGCTCGATTATCTGGGGGTTGACCTCAGCCATCATAGGCGAGATCAATATTGACCAGGGCCGTGTTCGCCAAAGCAACTTCCACGATTACCCCCCTGCTAAGACAAGCGCAACTGCCGGCAATCAACGCCTTCCCGGTACTCAGTGGCCGCCCGCATAAAGGCACCGGCGAGCCGGGCGTACCGCCGGTGGTGCCAGCCTTTGCCAATGCCATGTATCGGGCAACTGGCACCCGCTACCGGGACTTGCCGTTCAGCCGACACGGCTTCAAGCTGGTGTAAAACCGCCGCAATACATCGGCGGCCGCCGCCTGTTGATGGGCGTAAAACCAACCTCAATATCGGACGCACAGTGCGGTGATGATGATCGAGGCGATAACGATCAAGGTAAACCGGCGGCGGTGTTCACATCAACAAGCAGTCTGCATGGGGGACAGGAAAGCACCCTGTTATCCATGATGCTGCCATTGTTACACCACGGCATGATTATCTCAGGCATACCTTATACAGAACAAGCCCTGCTCTCTACGTAGGCCGGGGGCACGCCTTACGGCGCCAGTCATGTCGCGGGAATTGATAATACTAAAAAAATAACGGACGATGAAAAGAGTCTCTGTAACGCACTAGGCGCACGGCTTGCAAACCTCGCTTTAAAATTAATTGATCGGTGATTGACGTTGATGTAAATAATCGTATCTGGTAATTGGAACAATTAGTATTTATGCCGCTTTTTGAAATAAACAAACTTAAACTTGCTTCCATAGAGCAATCAAATTTTAATCTTGAAAAAGATCTTCAGGATCTCATAGAGAAAAATATAGACGTCGTTTTTAACAGCCGATTAGTGGCGTCTGAATTTCGTACTGGGACTGTGCATGCGGAAAGAATTGATACACTGGCCATTTCAGAAGATAGCAACCCGGTCATTATAGAATACAAGAAAGTAGAATCTTCAGATATGATCAATCAAAGTCTTTTCTATTTATCATGGATAAACGATCATAGAGGTGATTTTGAAATCGCCGCCAGGAATGCTGTGGGTAATGATGTGCAAGTGGACTGGTCAGATATTCGGGTTATATGTATTGCGCCAAATTATAAAAAGTATGATTTACATGCCGTGCAGATGATGGGGGCAAATATAGAACTTTGGACTTACAGGCTTTTTAAAAATAATAGTCTTTACTTGGAAAAAGTATTCAGGAAATCATTAACTTATTCAAGCGCTATTGATGATTCTTCCGGCAAGAATCCGGTCATGGTTGCCGCCGGGAAGAAGGCGACCATAACCAGAGCCACGGGCTCATATAGTATAGAGCAACATTTAAAGGGAAAGTCAGATAAAATAAATAAACTGTTTACCAGTATTCAGGAATTCATTTTGGGATTAGATTCTGCAATAGAGGAGGTACCCAAGAAAAAATATATAAGTTACAGAATCTCTCAGAACATTGCTTATGTAAAGATTCAGTTAGGCAAAATTCTTATATATTTAAAACTGAAAACAAAAGATATTGATGTATTGCCGGATAACGCAAGAGACGCAACTGATATTGGTTATTTCGGTACAGGAGATATTGAAGTCAGTATAAAAAATGATGACCAACTGGAATCTGCAAAACCATTGATTACTAAAGCCTATCAAAAAATAGGCGGATAAATGACAGACAAGCCGTGCCTATTAGAATATGCCTTATGATGAAGGTGATGTGATGTTGGGCCGGGTGGCGATGAAGGTAAAGAAAAACGCCGGTATTAGTGACCGGCGTCGGGCCGAGGCACGAAAACCTCGGTGTTGTTTGCAAGGATGATAACCATGCCCGTAGATTTGTCAATGTCCATTGACACTCAGACACTCCGGGCTGTGGTTTATATCGACGGCTATAACCTTTACTACGGGATGCGGGAAGCACCCGGTGGCAAGTATAAGTGGATTTAATAGCGAATTTTGAACTGACCAAACACGCTGTACAGGTTATGGAAGAAAGGCAAATTCCTGTGGCATGGGTGGAACGTACTATGACGTCGCCAGAATTACGATTGCCTGATCCGAATGATGAGGAAATAGAAAGACGTTTTCTCAGAATTCCCGAGTCTGGCGGCAGAGTATTGCGGGTGGTCGTCAATAATAAGGCTGTACCGGAGTTGATTGTAAGTGTATTCTTTGATCGAAGCATGAGAGGTAAATTATGAAACTGCACGTAGACAAAGAAGCCGATGCGCTTTATCTGCGCCTGGATGATTCAAAAATCGTCGAATCGGATGAGGTGGCGCCTGGCGTTGTTCTCGATTATAGCGAGCAGAATGAAGTGGTTGGCATCGAAATTCTGCACCTGTCCCGGCGCACCCCGGACCTGAAAACAAATGCGCTGGAATTCGAAGCGGTTTAATCTGCTGTTAATTTAAGGACGCCCTGAGTTAATCAGCGTTTCCTTAACTGGCAAACCGAAAGCCGAAGAAGATTTATAGCCGATAAAGTAAAAGTCTGGTCTCGAAGTACATTTTTCCGACGTTGCCGGTTACGGAAAAGCGACTGCGAATGACGCATTGACGGAACGGTGAATCGGTTTCACTATTCCTGGCGTTAGCCGACTCAGCAAGAACAAGCCGCTCACTGCTGTTTCGGCTGAATGGCCAGTTCATTGATCGTATCTTCCCAACCCCCAAGCTGTGGTTTCGACCAGTCGCCATAGGCCCGCCTGGTGGTAATGCGTCCGTGCGCTGCTATCTCATCGAGACTATCTTTCAGCTTCGATTTCTCTGCATTCTCGGCATCAATCAAAACGGCGATGTTATTGTGTTTAGCCAAGCCTGTCATCCGCATCCCCTGCAACCCGGGCCTTACACAACATGGACTTTCAGCTTGCGCCTGTCAAGAGCAGCGAATCCGTATGCTTCCACCTGCTCTACCATCTCCCAGAAATTATCACACCGGGCGTGATCTGCTGATTTGTCCGACATCTGAATGACCTGGTCGACATCCAGAAAGCAGCACCCCTCATCACTATTCTAAACAGGCGGCGTCAGGGCCTTACAAGCGGCGGGGGGGGGGGGGGGGGTAACAGCAATTTTTTGATTGATGCCTTGATGTAGCGATACATCGCTTCGCGCCTGCTTTCCCGGGGGAGATAGGGAAGAATGCGTTTTCTATGCAGTAGCGGCACATTCCCGTCACCGTACTCGCCCCGTTCAATCCGTTCAATCAAGGTGATTAACATGGGCGGAATGTTGTATTCGTAAAGCACCAGATCACGTGCCTGCAAAAGCTCTGCCCGGTATTTTTGGTCAAATGCGTGCAGAATAGCGTGGTCGATAAGAGTAACCGCTCGATCAAAATCATGGATGTCTATGGACAAAAAGGCGTTCTCTGGAAAATACTGATTTAAATTCGGGCAGCCATAGTAGACAGGATACGTGCCGGTTAAAATACAATCATTCAACTTTTCCGTAAAATAGTGCTCAGATGATGTATTCTCCAGGGCAATGTGAAAACGATACGCCCCAAGAGCCTCCAGCTTATCTTGCACGGGCGCAAAGCCACGGCCATAAAAATCCAGTCTCTCCCCGTAATGCGCTTTAAGCCTTTGAGCAAACTGAAAACGCACTCTGTGTGGATCAGAATGATTCTTGTGTTGTGAAGCAATCACAGAGAGCAGTTTGGATTTGGGGTGTTCAAAGAGGGTGGCCACCTGATGAAGATCCATGGGCATGGAAAAATCCTTGCCTACCCACCAGGCGTGCCCCCCGCAATGAGGGATCTCTCCCGCCTGGCTTGTAGTCTTTCCTAACCCGGTGTGCCAGGCAAATTGCGCCCGGTAGTCTTCAGGGTACAGACCAATATCCCCCAGCGGTGGCTCCGTTGCGATATGAATGGTGTTTTGCTCAGGACACAAAGGCTTAATCGGATGGGGCAGATCATCATAGACCACAAGGTAGTCATAGTTTTCCTTATCAGCATTTAATAAAAAGCACCATTCACCCCATTGGGGGATGGAGTCGGGAAAGAATCGCAACCACAAAGGATCAAGGTGTACTGAGCAGACATTAATGGTTCTTGTAGTCAATGCGTATTCCAAGCGGACGTATTCCCGACGGTGTTATCTTTCGCCGTGTCTTAACATTCTGCCCACTTTGCCTGCACATACAAGGCAGCCCTATCTCCCCTGTGGTCAGTATGAACAGACAGAGAATGACACAATAACGGCAAGAGAGCGACTGGCAAAATCCCGCCGCCAGCCATGCAACCGGTCTTTGCCTGAGCCATTATCATATCGAGGCTTTATTTAATAGTTAAAGACTATCATTTTATTTAAAATAATAAATTAGAAAAATGATGGTGTGGCATTACAATAGCAGCCGATACATTTCACTATACACTATCAGGAGGTAGATATGACTGATGCAAGCAGCTGCCCGGTAGTCGGACATCATGCCGCTGGCGGCGGCACCGCAAACCGGGACTGGTGGCCAAACCAGCTAAAGTTAAACATCCTGCACCAGCACTCGTCCCTGTCCGACCCGATGGATGCGGACTTTGATTATGCCGCAGCGTTTAACAGCCTGGATTTTGACGCCTTGAAACAAGAGTTATACGACTTGATGACGGACTCGCAAGACTGGTGGCCAGCCGATTACGGTCATTACGGCCCGTTCTTCATCCGCATGGCCTGGCATGTCGCCGGCACCTACCGCATCGGCGATGGCCGTGGTGGTGCGGGCACGGGCAACCAGCGCTTCGCCCCGGTCAACAGCTGGCCGGATAATGGCAACTTGGACAAGGCCCGGCGCCTGCTCTGGCCGATCAAGCAAAAATACGGCCGGCAGATATCCTGGGCCGATTTGATGGTGCTGGCCGGTAACTGCGCCCTGGAATCGATGGGCTTTAAGACCTTCGGCTTCGCTGGCGGGCGCGCCGACATCTGGGAGCCAGAGGGCGATATTTACTGGGGCAACGAGCAGGAGTGGCTGGGCGATAACCGCTACACCGGCGAGCGCGAGTTGGAAAACCCGCTGGGCGCCGTGCAGATGGGCCTGATCTACGTCAACCCGGAAGGCCCGAATGGCAACCCCGATCCTGTCGCTTCCGGCAAGGATATTCGCGAGACCTTTGCGCGCATGGCCATGAATGATGAGGAGACCGTCGCCCTCACCGCCGGCGGACACACCTTCGGCAAGATGCACGGTGCCGGCGACCCGGCGCAGGTGGGCCCGGAGCCGGAGGCGGCCAGCATAGAGGAACAGGGCCTGGGCTGGCGTAACAGCTTCGGCAGCGGCAAGGGCGGCGATGCCATCACCAGCGGGCTGGAGGGCGCCTGGACAGCGACTCCAACCCAGTGGGATAACAGCTATTTTGATACGCTGTTCGGCCATGAGTGGGAGCTGACCAAGAGCCCGGCCGGTGCCCACCAGTGGATCCCCAAAGACGGGGCGGCGGCCGATACGGTGCCCGATGCCCATGACCCAGCCAAGCGGCATGCGCCGGTGATGACCACGGCCGACATGGCCATGCGTATGGATCCGATCTATGAGCCGATTGCGCGGCGCTTTCATAAGAATCCGGACGAGTTCGCCGATGCCTTTGCCCGCGCCTGGTTCAAGCTGACCCACCGCGACATGGGCCCGACCACGCGCTACCTCGGCCCGGAAGTACCCGGGGAAGCGCTCATCTGGCAAGACCCGATACCCGCCGTCACGCATACGCTGATTGACAATAAAGACATCGCCGAGTTAAAGGCGAAGCTGCTGGACTGTGGCCTGTCCATCGCCGAGTTGGTGACAACGGCCTGGGCCTCGGCCTCTACCTTTCGCGGTTCTGACAAGCGCGGCGGCGCCAACGGCGCACGCATCCGCCTGGCACCGCAAAAAGACTGGGAGGTCAACCAGCCATCGCAACTGGCCAGGGCATTGAAGGCGCTCACCGGCGTACAGCAGGCGTTCAACGATGCACAAACGGGCGGCAAGGCGGTATCGCTGGCGGATGTGATCGTGCTGGGCGGTTCAGCCGCCATAGAGCAAGCGGCCAGGGCCGCCGGGCATGATGTCACCGTGGCGTTCACGCCGGGGCGGGCGGATGCAGCTCAAGAGCAAACCGATACGGAGTCATTCGCCGTGCTGGAACCCTTCGCTGATGGCTTCCGTAACTACCTCAAAGACCAGTACAGCATACCGGCAGAGCAGTTGTTGCTGGATCGGGCGCAGCTATTGACGCTGACCGCCCCGGAGATGACCGCGCTGATCGGTGGCCTGCGGGTGTTGAATGTGAATGCGGGCAAGACGGCGCATGGCGTGTTCACCCAACAGCCGGAGACCTTGAGCAATGACTTCTTCGTCAACCTGCTGGATATGGGTACCGCCTGGCAAAATGGCGCGGGCGAGGATGGGACGCTGTTCGAAGGCCGTGACCGGGCAACCGGCAAGGTGAAGTGGACGGGGACACGGGTCGATCTCATCTTCGGATCAAACTCGCAGTTGCGCGCCCTGGCCGAGGTCTATGCCTGCAAGGATGCGGAAGAGAAGTTCGTGCAGGACTTCATCGCCGCATGGGTCAAGGTGATGAACCTGGATCGCTTCGATATTCACTGATCCAGCGTCAAGCCCAAGAAGTAACGGCGGCGTTTCCGGTGCATCTATCTGCACTGTGGAACGCCGCTGTTTTTTTGGCGATTGACTTCTCAAAATCCAGGTGTGAGCAGCCAGTCCACGTCCTGTCTCACCCCGTCCGCTTCACCCCGATCACGCTGCCCTGCTGTGGCGGCCGGGGCAGCCCCGCATGTGCCTCTGCCACCGCTTGCAGGCGGGCCTGAATAGCGGCAGGCATGGCGCTGACCCGGCGCGTTTGCATATCCATATACAAGGTGATCAATTCATTGGTCGCCGCCAGATAGCCCTGGTCGGCATGATACATGTGATGGAAATAATGCAGGCGCTTGCTGTCATAGGCCAGCAGTTGTGTGGTGATATACACCGCATCCCCCTCTACCAGCTCTTTAAGGTAATTGACATGAATCTCGGCGGCAAACGTGGAGGCCTGCCGGGCGTGGCGAAAGGATTGCGTTAAGCCCAGGTAATCGAGAAACTTGTCGGTGGCGTGATCGAAGATCAAGACATAATAGGCCAGGTTCATGTGGCCATTGTAGTCGATCCATTCGGGGAGGATGGTGGCCTCATGAAGCCTTGGCAAATCGGCAGGCGGGGGCAAATCGGTGGGCGGGGCGGCGTGCGACATGTGCAACTCGGCCTAGCGCAGCCCTAACACATCCTGCATGTCATACAGTCCCCGGTCCTGCCGTGCGAGCCATTCGGCGGCGCGCACAGCCCCCGTAGCGAAGGCACGGCGGCTGGTAGCGATGTGTTTTAACTCCAGCCGCTCGCCGGCGCTGGCAAACAGGGCGGTATGCTCGCCGATGATATCACCGGCACGAAGGGTGGCGAAACCGATGCTCTGTGGATTCCTGGGGCTGGTCTGCCCCTCACGGCCATAGACGGCGTGCGTTGTCAGGTCTCTGCCCAGAGCAGCGGCCACGATCTCACCCAGACGCATGGCCGTGCCGGAGGGCGCATCGGTCTTCTGGTTGTGATGGGCTTCAATGATCTCAATGTCGCTGGCATCACCGATGTGCCGGGCGATCAGTTGCGCCAGCTTGAACATCAGGTTGACGCCGATGCTCATATTGGGCGCAAAGACGATGGCGATATCCTCAGCCGCCGCTTTTATCTCGGCACGCTGCCCCTCATCCAGTCCGGTCGTGCCAATGACCATCGGCCTGCCAGCTGTACGGCAATGGTGCAGGTGATGCAGTACGGCATGGGCGGCAGTGAAATCGATCCACACATCAGCCGCATCCAGAACGGGCTGCATGGAGTCAGTAACCAACACGCCCTGCCTGACGATGCCGACAGCAAGGCCAGCATCCTCACCCAGCACAGGCGATTCACCGTGTTCAATGGCCGCCCCCAGGCTCATGCCATCGGTTTCATGGATAACCTCAAGCACCGCTTTACCCATCCTGCCAGCACTTGCCGCAGACGCCTGCCCGTATCATTGGCTCAAGCAGCGCATTATGAGGTCATGGAGTCGAAGAAATGCTTCACGCCGTCCAGCCAGGAGTCGGCGCGCGGGCTGTGCGGCTTACTGTCCTCGTTCATGGCGGACTGGAACTGCCGCAGCAACTCTTTCTGTTTTTTGTTCAGGTTGACCGGGGTCTCCAGCACGGCGCGGCAGAGCAGATCGCCCTTGGCGGAAGCCCGTACCGACTTGACACCCTTGCCGCGCAAGCGAAATAACTTGCCGCTCTGCGTCTCGGCCGGGATCTTCAATTTGACCTTGCCATCCAGCGTGGGGATCTCCAACTCGCCGCCCAGCGTAGCGGTGGCGAAACTGATGGGGACTTCGCAATACAGATCAGTACCTTCACGGGTGAATATATCATGCTCCTTAACGCCGATATGCACATACAGATCACCCGGCGGGCCGCCCTGCTCGCCAACCTCCCCCTCAGCGGACAGGCGAATACGATCGCCGGTATCCACCCCGGGCGGTACTTTGACGGCAATCGTTTTGCTGTCTTTCACCCGCCCCTGACCATGACAGGCACCGCAAGGGTCGTTGATGATCTTGCCATTACCCCCGGCACTGCGGGCAGGTCTGCTGGACCGAAAAGAACCCCTGCTGCATACGCACCTGGCCGACGCCGTTACAGCTGGGGCAGTTGACCGGGGCCGAACCTTTCCTTGCACCGCTGCCATGACAGCGTTCACACCTAACCAGCTTCGGCACACGAATCTTGATATGGGTACCGGCGACCGCCTCTTCCAGCGTCAAGTCAAGATCATAACGCAGATCAGCACCACGATAGACGCGCTGCCCGCCGCGACCGCCAGCCGAAGCATTGCCGAAAATATCGCCGAACACACTGTCGAAGATATCACCAAAGCCACCGCCAAAACCCTGCGCGCCTGCCCCGATTGCGGCCTCCACACCCGCATGGCCGAATTGATCATAGGCAGCACGCTTGTCCTTGTCACTCAGCACATCATGCGCCTCCTTGGCCTCTTTGAATTTCTGCTCGGCGCTCTCATCATCGGGATTACGATCCGGATGGTACTTCATGGCCAGCCGCCTGAAGGCCTTTTTTATATCCGCATCGCTCGCTGCCCTTGAGAGCCCTAACACCTCATAATAATCACGCTTGTTAGCCATCGCTTTATATCGTTACCTCACTGATCTGATACTCTTTATACACAAACAAGCCCGGCGAGAGGGCGCTCTGCCGGGCTGTCCGTAGGCGATCTGTCACTGCCCTGTCATGCGAGGTGTGGCACCGCCGCAACGCCCGGCCATGATCCGGGGCGATGGATACCTTAGCGATTACTTCTTCTCATCGTTGACCTCTTCGAATTCGGCATCAACCACATCGCCCTCGGCCTTGTTATTGTCATTATCGGCTGCTGCGCCCGCCGCCTGCCCGGCGCCCGCCGCATCGCCTTGCGCCTGCTGATAGGCTTTTTCCGCCAGCTTGCCAGCGGCTGTGGTCAACTGCCGGGTCTTCTCCTCGATCAGCGCCTGATCATCGGTCTTTATCGCCTCTTCCAATTCGCCTATCGCTGCCTCGATCGCCTGCTTCTCCTCAGCCTCTACCTTGTCGGCTAACTCATCCAGCGACTTCCTGGTAGCATGGATCATGTTCTCTGCGGTATTACGCGCCTCGATCAGCGCCCGGGTCTTGCGATCCTCCTCGGCATGGGCCTCGGCATCCCGCACCATATTCTCGATCTCCGCATCAGACAAGCCGCTGGATGCCTTGATGATGATCGACTGCTCCTTGCCCGTGGCCTTGTCTTTGGCGGATACATTCAAAATCCCGTTCGCATCAATATCGAAGGTGACTTCTATTTGCGGTGCGCCGCGCGGGGCCGGCGGGATATCGGACAGATCAAACCGCCCCAGCGATTTGTTACCGGACGCCATTTCGCGCTCGCCCTGCAACACATGCACGGTGACCGCCGTTTGATTATCCTCGGCCGTTGAGAAGACCTGCTGGGCATTGGTCGGGATGGTGGTGTTCTTCTCGATCAACTTGGTCATCACGCCGCCCAGAGTCTCGATGCCCAGCGATAGCGGCGTGACATCCAGAAGCAACACGTCCTTGACATCGCCGCCCAGCACGCCGGCCTGAATCGCAGCACCAGCGGCCACCGCCTCGTCCGGGTTGACATCTTTGCGCGGCTCTTTGCCGAAAAACGTCTGCACCTGCTCCTGCACCTTGGGCATACGGGTCTGCCCGCCCACCATGATCACATCGGTGACATCACCGGCCGACAGGCTGGCATCCTCCAGCGCCTGCTTGCAGGGGGCGATGGTGCGAGTAATCAAGTCATCCACCAAGGACTCCAGCTTGGCACGGCTGAGTTTCAGGTTCAGATGCTTGGGCCCGCTGGCATCGGCGGTGATGTACGGCAGATTCACATCGGTCTGCTGGCTGGAGGATAATTCAATCTTGGCCTTCTCGGCCGCCTCCTTCAGGCGCTGTAATGCCAGCGGATCGTTGTGCAGATCAATGCCCTGCTGCCGCTTGAACTCATCACACAGGTAATCAATGATACGCAGATCAAAGTCCTCGCCGCCGAGAAAAGTATCGCCGTTGGTGGACAGCACTTCGAACTGATGCTCGCCATCAACCTCGGCGATCTCGATGATGGAGATATCGAACGTACCGCCACCCAGATCATACACCGCAATGCGGGCATCGCCGTGTTTCTTGTCCATGCCATAGGCTAATGCGGCAGCGGTTGGCTCGTTGATGATGCGCTTGACCTCAAGGCCGGCGATCTTGCCGGCATCTTTGGTGGCCTGGCGCTGTGAGTCGTTAAAGTACGCCGGCACGGTAATGACGGCTTCTCGCAATTCTTCACCCAGGTAGTCCTCGGCCGTCTTTTTCATCTTCATCAAGACCCGGGCGGAGATCTCCGGCGGGGCCAGCTTCTTGCCGTTGACTTCAACCCAGGCATCGCCGTTATCGGCCTTGACGATCTTGTACGGCACCATGTTGATGTCTTTTTGCACGATCTCATCTTCAAAGCGACGGCCGATCAGGCGCTTCACTGCAAACAAGGTGTTGTCGGGGTTGGTCACGGCCTGGCGCTTCGCCGATTGACCGACCAGTACCTCATCACCATCTGCAAAGGCCACGATTGAGGGGGTGGTACGCCCACCTTCGCTGTTCTCGATCACCTTTGCCTCGCCACCTTCCAGCACAGCCACGCATGAGTTGGTTGTACCCAAATCAATACCGATTATTTTAGCCATGTAATCAACTCCGAGATTCTTAACACATTGAAATGATAAAAATTTTAATCGCTCACATCGTTCAGCCTATATGCGGGTGAGGCGGTGGTATTTCAAGCCTGCCGGGCAATATTGCCGCCGCCATCCGCCTTAACTATTCTGTCGCCTTACTTCGCCACCACCACCATCGCCGGGCGCAACAGGCGACCATTGAGATCGTAGCCTTTTTGCATCACCCGGATGACCTTGCCGGACTCCACGCCCTCTTGTTCTATCACAGAAACTGCCTCATGAAATTGCGGATCAAATCTCTCCCCCAGCGGATCATGCGCCACCACGCCAGACTTCTCCAGGCAATCACCGAACATCTTCAAGGTCAAGTCCATGCCCTCTTTCAAGCCCTCTACACTGTCGGCATTGTCGGCCGATTCTGTGGCATTGATACCAAGCTGCATACTGTCCATCACAGGCAGCAGGGCCTGGACGAATTTCTCCAAGGCATATTTATGGGCATTTTCTATATCGCGGGAAGTGCGCTTGCGGACATTATCCAACTCGGCCGTGGCGCGCACGGCCTTGTCAAGATTCTCCTGCTCTTTTAACTCCAGGCTCTGCACCTTTAACTTCAGGCTTTCGATCTCCGCTAACAAGGCATCACCGGCATCGCTGGCCTCATCAACCTCATGGGGCTTGCCATCCTCCGGGTCGGCGGCCATCTCAGTGTCAAGCGTCGCTGGCTCGATCACCTCCTGCAAGGGCGCTTGCTCTTCCTCAGCAATCTGTTTGCTCTCTTCTTCAGTCATGTATCTACCTGATTATGATAGGGAAAGTATCCTGATTTTATTCGGGGGCGCGGTGCCTTGTCAGGCTAGGTGGGGGCTAGGCCGTGGAATTCAAGGCAGAGCCGAGCATTTTTGCAGTGATGTTGACGATTGGGATGACGCGCTCATAATCCATGCGTGTTGGCCCGATCACACCCAGCACACCGACGATCTCGCCATCCACCTCATACGGCGAGGTCACCACGCTGCACCCATCCAATACCTCATAATCGGACTCCTCACCGATAAATATCTGCACCCCCTTGGCTTGGATCGAATTCTCCAGTATATGCAGCAGGTCGCGCTTTCTGTTAAACGTATCAAACAAACGCTTCAGCTTCTCCAAATCGCCCAGATCGGCCACCCCCATCAGGTTGGTCTGGCCAGACATGATGTAATCATCCTGCTTGCCGCTGCTGTCGGTGAAGGCGTACTGTGCCATTTCAATCGCACTTTGCATCATGCTGTTGACCGCTTCCTTGACCTGTCGCAGCTCGGCGAGCAACTCCTGGCGCACCGTATCAAGGTCTTTGCCGCCGAAGCTGGAATTTAAGTAATTGGCGGCCTCTTGCAGCTCTGCCTGCGTGAATGTGCGCTCGGTGTGGATGATACGATTTTGGATTTCATTGTTGCTCATCACCAGTATCACCAAGATGCGATTATCCCCAAGCGCAACGAATTCAATCTGTTGCAGGGCTGTCTGGGTCGTGCGCGGCAGCATCACCACCCCCGCCAGGCTGGTGATTTCGGACAGCATACTGGAGGTTCGCTCCATCAGCATCTGCTTGTCCTTGCTGGCCGCCAACATGTTGGCAATTTCCTGCACTTGTTCATCATTGAGCCGATCAATGCGTAACAGACTGTCCACAAACAGGCGATACCCTTTGACCGTCGGCACCCGCCCGGCGGAAGTATGCGGCGAGTGCAGCAGACCCAGGTCTTCCAGGTCGGCCATCACGTTGCGGATGGTCGCCGGGCTAAGGTTGAGTTTCATATCCCGTGCCAGGGTGCGAGACCCGACCGGCAGACCATCATGGATGAAGTGTTCCACCAGCGACTTAAATAAAAACAGGCTGCGCTCATTTAAATCGTAGGCATTCGCTGGGGCATCGCTCATCGGTTAAATATTGTCCAGTTTATTCGTAACAGTGCGGTAATTGGTTGAAAATTTAGCACTCAAGTGACCGGAGTGCAAAACGGGATTGGCCGCTGCTTAAATAGCATGTTACTTTCTGCGCTTAAAAAACCACCAGAAACCGGATAACCATGTTTAACAAGATTTTACTTATCACCAATAAAAGTGCGACCGAGGTCGTTGACACCCTGTCCAGCGTGATTGATTTTCTGCTATCACGGGAGATGGAGATCGTCCTTGATGAGTTCAGCGCCGCCCTGATCCCCAACGCCAGCCTGCGGGTGACCGGCAAAGATGCCATTGATGCCGATTGCGACCTGGCGATTGCCATAGGCGGTGATGGCACCATGTTACGTGCTGCCCACCTGCTGGCCGACTATGACATTCCGCTGCTGGGCATCAACCGAGGTCGGCTGGGTTTTCTTGCCGATGTCCCGGCACATGCCATCACCGCCACCCTCAGTCAGGTATTGACCGGGGAGTATATTGAAGACATACGCTTTCAACTGTATTGCGAGGTCATCCGAAACGACAAACACCTGATGGAGACCCATGCCTTCAATGATGTGGTGATCCAGAAGGGCAATGTCGCCAAGCTGGTTGAGCTGGATACCTTTGTAAATGACGACCTGCTGCACCACCAGCGCTCGGATGGCATGATCATCGCCTCGCCCACCGGTTCAACCGCTTACGCCCTGTCCGGCGGCGGCCCGATTGTGCATCCTGATCTGGATGCGCTGGTACTCGTGCCTATCTGCCCGCACACATTAAGTACGCGCCCGATCGTGGTTGATGGCAACAGCACCATCAAGGTGGTGCTGGTAACACAGCAGGTCGAAATCGCCAAACTCACCTGCGATGGTGAGATCGTCTGCGAGCTGGATGTGGGCGATTTTGTTATCATCGAGAAAAGAAACCGCAAGATCCGGCTGATCCACCCGGTCGGCCATGATCATTTCAACATTCTCCGGGCAAAACTGGGCTGGGGTTGAGCCAGGCATGTTAAAACGCATGCAAATCGCCAACCTGGCGGTGATCGATCATCTGGAGTTGAACTTTGCCTCCGGCATGACGGTGCTGACCGGTGAAACCGGTGCCGGTAAGTCTATCCTCATTGATGCGCTCGGCCTGATACTCGGCAACCGCGCCGATACCTCTGTGGTCAGAACGGGCTGCGAGCGCACCGAAATCGTCGCCATTTTCTCCATTCCCCCGGGCTCACCTGCCGCCCGCCTGTTACAGGCACAATCCATCACCATGCAGGATGATGAGCTTATGATCCGGCGGGTGGTAAACCGAGATAGCGGCTCCAGGGCCTATATCAATACAACGGCAGTACCGGTGCAATTACTGCGCGAACTCGGCGAGCACCTGATTGATATACATGGGCAACAGGCCAATCAGGCCCTGTTCAAGGCGGAGAACCTGCTGATGCTGCTGGATCGTTACAGTCATCATGCTGATCAACTCGCCGAGGTGCAGGACTGCTACCACGCCTGGCAACAAATCAACAGGGAATTGCAGGGGCTGGCCAGTGATGCCGGAAAATTCAATGCACAGGTCTCATTGCTGGAATATCAGCTTAAAGAGTTGGAAAATCTTGACCTGGAAGAGAATGAAGTGGAACAACTGGAAAACGACCATAAACGCCTGACCCACATCGAGCAGTTGCTGCACAGTACCCAGACTGCCCTGACCGATCTGGATGAGGGCGAGCATTCCATCAGCAACCGGCTGGGCGGCATCATGCGGGATCTGAATGCACTGGCATCGCACGATGCCAGGCTCGGCAGCATTAGCGGCCTGCTGGAACTGGCGCAGATCCAGATCGCAGAAGCCTGTACTGAAATGGAACATTATCTCAGTACGCTGGAACAAAACCCCGAACAACTGCACAAACTGGAACAGCGTCTTGACCTGCTGCATGATGTGGCCCGGAAACATCATATCCATCCTGACCAGTTGTTACCGCATTTTCAGTCGTTAAATAAAAAATGGCACGAGTTGCTGGATAACAAGCATCGTATCATGGCCCTGGAACAGCAACAGGCCAAGACCCTGCAACGTTACAAGACCTGCGCTGAAACACTGCACCAACTCAGAGAACAACAGGCGCGCAAAATGAGCGTAGCGATCAGCCGGCAGTTACAGCGCCTGGGTATGCCGGACAGTCAGTTCACCGTCAAAGTCAATAAATTATCTGATCTTAAACCGCACCGTCACGGCATCAGTCAGGTCAATTTTTATTTCTCCGCCAATCCCGGCCAGGCGCCTCAGCCCATGCGTAAGGTCGCCTCTGGCGGTGAGTTATCGCGCATCAGCCTGGCGATTCAGATCAACGCCAGACAGGACAGGGTAACAGCCGGTATGGTATTTGACGAGGTGGATGCGGGCATCGGCGGCGGCACGGCGGAGATCGTCGGCCAGCTACTGCATCGCCTGGCGGGTGATAATCAGGTGTTATGTGTCACGCACCTGCCGCAGGTCGCCTCGCAGGCAGACAATCACCTGCTGGTCAGCAAGCAGAACGAAGCTGGACATACCCACACCGCCGTGACCGTCTTGTCCAGGGCTGACCGGGTAGAGGAGATAGCACGTATGCTGGGCGGGGTGAAGATATCAGAGCAGACCCGGCATCATGCGATGGAGATGCTGGGGATAGGGCGCGGGAGTTGAATTTCCTCTTAACCGCCATTATGTCCACACACAGACGGCGGCGAGAAGAACTCTGGCAGGGCTATCCTCAGCCGCCCGCATCGCCTTCGGGTGAATTGGGACGACCATCGGCCAAAGGCACGCTGGCAGGGGCATCAGCCCTGGCACCTGCTGGCCTCATGGCATCGCCACCTTCCTGAAATCGGGCATAATCAATGCCATTAACAATAATGCCAGCCCTGGCCAGGGCGACCAGCATTCTATTCTGGTTTGCCTTTGTCACTTTCAAGTCTGCCCTGATCTCGGCGACCTCCTGGGCAATGTGGTGAACACCAAGGCGCAGTTCAACATAACCGGCGATGACCGCCGCCGCAGCAATCACCATCGGCCAGTATTTCTGTATATTTTGCAATAAGCTGTCCATGACCTCTGCCTTTGGTAAGCCCGGCGGTGCTGTCTCTTCAATGGCGAACATGGCGGTAGGCCCCGCATATCTTGCCTGCTTGGTAAAAACATAGCATCAACAAGGCCCCTCAGCAAGTTTCGGCACAATCTTTGACCACCGTCCAGACATGGCATTAAGGCGAAGAAACTACTTGGGCTTCACATACAGCACCAGGCTGTGATCCACCAACTCATACCCATGCGCCTCAGCGATCTTGTGTTGCAGGGTTTCAATCTCCTCGTTTTCAAACTCGATCACCTGGCCGGTCTCGGTACACACCATGTGGTCATGATGCTTGCCACGATCCAACTCAAACACCGAGTGACCCGAATCAAAATTATGCCGTATGACCAGGCCGGCTGACTCAAACTGAGTCAACACCCGATACACGGTCGCCAGCCCGACATCCTCGCCCGCCTGCAACAGCGCCTTGTAGACGCCTTCAGCACTGACATGTTTCTGATCGGAACTCTCCAGAATTTCCAGGATGCGAAGCCGCGGCAAGGTGGCCTTGAGGCCGGCTTGTCTGAGATCAACGGATTCCATGGTGATATTGTTCAGCGTTATGGTGTTCGGATTGTAATTTTCAGCAACTGCGTTACTATGCCAGATTCTATGAGTATACTGCATATCGCTTGCGTTTATCTACACCCACAGCAACAACACAAACCACATTCAACCCGTTGTTTTATATGATATTCAACACAACGAACCCGAATCTGTACGGGCTGCTGATCAGCGCTGGCATTGCCAGTGTGACCCTGGGCGGCTGTGCAAAAGAGGGGGATTTCAAGCTGCCTGGGGTATATCGCATCAACGTACAACAGGGCAACGTGATTGAACAGGAGATGCTGCTCAAGCTGAAACCGGGGATGGACAAGAACCAGGTGAAGTTTATCCTGGGAACGCCAGTGCTTGTCGATCCGTTTCGCAGTAACCGTTGGGAATATGTCTACACCTTATCCCGTGGCGGGCAGGTACGGCAGCAGCGCCACCTGACAGTCTATTTTGAAGAGGGCAAACTGGCCTACGTAGCGGGGGATGTCGTCCCCGGCACGGTGCGTGATGAGGTGATCGCACCTGCCAGCCAGGCCCGGACAGTTGAAGTCCCGCTGCAAAAGCAAAAAGACAAAGGCTTTTTCCGCACCCTGTTTACGCTGCTGCCCTTTATTGATGATGAGGCTAAGAAACCTGCTGCCACAGCAACCGGGAGCAGCGCTGTTAAGGCAACACAAAACACGCCAGACAGCGAGCAGGAACAGACCAGGACGCCCGAAGCCCCTAGATAAAACCGACATGCTGAATAAACCTCCTGATCCGAGATGTTATAAATAGGGTACTGAAAACATGGTAATTACGTTATGAGGCGTTATGAAGCGTTAAGAAACGTGGCCGAATTTTGAAATGATTTCAGGTATTTTGAAAAACAATTCACGCCTTGTTTTCGGCCCTTTTGAGTATCTGCTGGAGGCGATGATAGCCGATCCCGTATTTCAGGCACAGTTCTCTTTTCTTTTCCTGGGTGCCATCAAACTCGCTACAGATTGCCCTATCCCGTTCGGTATAGTAGTCGGCTTCCAGTTTTCGGATATAGACGGGTTGCGAAGCTAACAGGTGGCGTGTCTGCTCGGTCAGTTCTGCTGCCGCCTGTGTTGCTTCGGTCTGACTGAGGCCGGCCTGCTGGAAGGCATCGGCGGCGGTATTGGTCACATCGGCCAGGAAGTTGTCACCGGTATTGGCGGCGGCTTTATCATGCGGTACGGCGGATTTAAGATACACCGGCTGACCGCCCCAGAGGATACGGACACGTTCACAGATAGCCTTAGCAGCTTCCTTGGCCTTGATGCCATTCAGTCTTTTGTCATCGGCGATGACCTGTTCGGCGAGTTCGGCCAGGTCATGCAGGATATCCTCTCGTTCAGTCATCATCGTTGGTGCGTATGTCAAGCTGCTCATTCAGGCGTTCAATTTGGCGTTTCAGTGCTTCTGTGGGCGCCATGTCGTAGAGTTGGGTAAAATGTCTAAGGTCAGCGTTTAGGGCTTGAATATGGGCATTGTGTGCGCCCTGCTGGCTTGTTGGGCGATGCCGGCGTTGCGCCTCGCGCTGGCGTTCAGCTTCGGCCTCGGCTTTATCGGCCAGTCCGGATAGGACATCCAGCAGGTAGCCATGCGATTTAAGCGGCAGGGTGAAGGTATGACGGCGATCAATCACATCCTGCAAGGCCTGTTGCCAGTGTGTTTGTAAAACCGCCCAGGGGCGTCCTCTGCAGCTAATCTGGCCGCTTTTGATGGCGGGGAGCAGTTCACTTAACAGGGTATGGGTACGCCGCCAGGTGAGGCCGGCCTTGGGTGGCTTGAACAGGGACAGGTATTCCAGCAGTAAGGGCGTCAGCTTGGGCGGTAGCTCTCCCAGCAGCGCCGCCACCCGGCGGGCATCGCTATCATTCATGCCTGCGATCAGGGGGAACTTAATCGCACAGTTCGGGCAGGTGATGTCCATGCTTACTTCTCTCGGCCATGCCGCCTGGCATCATAAGCCAGGGCTGCCACGATGCGGTGTAACTGATCGGGTTGGCAGAATTCCAGCTTGTCCACACGGAACATGTGTCGGGCCATTGCATGGGCATAGTTCCAGGGGCGTTTGGCCTCGGCCAGTTGTGCTTCTATTTTCTTGAGTAGTCGCCCCCGCTCGGCGCTGTTGATGTTATGTGGCCGGCCTGGGTAGCTGTGTTTGGCTTTGAAGCCCACAGCACGCAGATGGTCAAGGACTTTATGGCGTCCGGCGTGATCTAAGTCCTTGGCGGAGCGCACGCGGGCAATAGCAAAGAGCATATCTCGGTAGGTATCCTCATCCATACCGAGTTGCTTTTTAGCGATATGGATTTTAGCGAGTTCCGCATTGCGGGTAGGGTATTGTCGTTTACCACTCATCGGGGAACTCCTGAATGCGAAGGTGCGCTGGCCACTCGGCCGGGCTGCTTCCTTTTTTATCAAACGTAATTATGACCCCGCCATGACATATTGGGTTTGTTCCCACCTGCTTGACAAACACAGGCACACTGGCGGTCTGGCATTGCTGAACGATGTCCGCTATCCACTCGATAGCGCAGGGGCGTACCTTGCCCTTAGCTCCGGACTCACCGCCGACAATCACCCAGTCGATGTCTTCCAATAATGACGTCAGGTTAATCGGCTCCAGCAGGGGTTCGGTGCTGATAAAGCGCAGCGCCGCTGCTGTTTCCACAAGCAAGGGAATGCGCTCGTCAGCCGCCGCTTGCGTGCCTGCCGAGACCCCCAGCCAGACATTCGGGAGCGGCCAGTACGCCGCAGACGGATAACGCGCATAGTTCTCATCATAGCCCGTCTCAAATAAGGTGGTCGTATCTCAGGCATTCGGCCTGATAGCCAGTATCTCATCCACCAGCCGTACTTGGGTGTCATCATCATTGATATACTCACGCATCCTCATCGGGCGCTTGGTTAGGATTTGGAAGCTGTGATAGTGATCGACAGCCATGACCTCGAATACCTTGTCGATAAACGCATCCGGCACATCATCATGGAACAGGTCACTCATGGAGTTGACAAATACCTTTAACGGACGTTTGACTTTCAAGGGTTGCATTAGCCGCTCAGGGTGGCATTTGACCTCGGTGAACTTGCGATCAGGGTAAGGCCGTCTGAACTGCCGCTCGGCATAACAGTGTTTACACTCAGCACTCACCTTGGTGCAGCCAGTAACGGGGTTCCAGGTGGCATCTGTCCAGGCGATGCCTTTGTTAGTTTGAGGGTAGATGTTCATGCTGCCTTCTCAAGCCAGAGGCATCACCTCATCGGCATGACGTTGTATTGCTTCGGCCTCATGCGGATTGGTGGCTACGCTACAATCGCTTTCGTTTATCTCGATATTGCCATCGGTGGTATGGTTTTCTGCTGCCACGCCGATTGCATCAGCAACGCATTGGTTATCTTCAACCTCTATCGCATAGACAACATGGGTTGTTACGGGTACTTCAATCCACTTGCTCATCGTCTCACCTCGTCATGTTAAGTTCTAAGCCGCCCACTCTGGCTGTTTTGCTTTTCGCTCATCCATCAGACACTGCGCTACGGCGCTGGTATCATCGGGCCGGCGTATGGCACGGGCAAGGGCATGACAACTCTGCTCGTTCTCTACTGGCACGATGAGTTCAACCGAAGTACAGCCTGGCGCACATACGGTGATGAGATAGAGCAGATACCATTCAGTCATTTATCTATCCTTAGGAGGCAGTATCTCGGTGATGTCATCTTTATGCCTTCCGCTCAAGGCACAGACAATCGGCTTGATGGTACGCAAAAAGTCCGTCTGCTCCACGATGCGATTAACCATGACTGACAAGCCCGTGCTGGTCTCGGTCATCAGCATGATGCGTACCTCGCCGCTATGGGTCAGCGTAACCTCAAAGCCAGAACTCCCTGGCTTGCTCACGCCGCAGGTGGGACAGTTCATGGCGCCTCCCCTTCAAGTTCGTGTTCCATGCGCATCTTGTACCGCAGCACATGAGCTGAGGATAAGAAGCGGTGAATGGCCTCAGCAGTCGGGGTAGCAATCACCTTCGCTTCCGCCGCTTCAGCCAGGGCGCTTTGCAGTTGTGCTTCATTAAATGCCCAGTAACCACTGATCAGGGGATATGGCATGGCCGCTTCCCGGTAACGGGTGTTGACCAGCAGGTGTTTGGCTTCGGCCTGTTCTGAGAGCAGAAAGGCACGGGTGAGGGTGGCCTCATCCTCGCTCATATCACCGCACTCCCTGGCCGTCTGCAAGGCAAACAGCAGTTGCTCGTTAGCAAATACCCAGTAGCGCAGGCTCACCGAAGCACCCCGACACAGTCACGCTGAAAGCGCAAGTCTTTCTGC
Organism: Gammaproteobacteria bacterium; assembly: GCA_963422205.2. GTDB lineage: Bacteria > Pseudomonadota > Gammaproteobacteria > Eutrophobiales > Eutrophobiaceae > CAXMWX01. The sequence continues at coordinate 150,233 of CAXMWX010000012.1, forward strand.
TGGGGCAATATGTCAAGTGCCTGCGGTAAGCTCATCTCATCGTCATTCATGCCACCTCTCCCAGCTTGCGTAATCGCCGCTGGATACGGCGCACCACTGTCTTTTGTAACACCATCCGCTCATTGGCAAGGGCGGCCCGGCACTCTGCTACAGTGAAATCACTGGCGAGGCGGCAACGCTCGGCACTGTCACGCACCATCAGTGGGGCCTTACCCATATAACCACCATCGAACGGATAATATGGATGCAGCGCATCGCCGCTCATTCGCCTTCCCCCAACTCATCGACCAGCAAGGCATCCACCAGCTTGTCAATGTCACCCTCAACCGGACGGATAACGACCTGATCGCCGGCCCCCTCAATGGTTATCCCTAAGCGCTTTAACTCAGCAGTCGGCAGCTTCTCCAGGGCATCCTTGTTAGGCTTCTCCTCGGTCTTGATCAACACCCCACACTCATCATCAAACAGTTGCTTGATCTTATTGATCACGCCTACCGCACTCTGCCATTTCAGTCGACCCTTGCCTTTACGGAACCCCACCTTGATGTCATGCAGGATGCGGGTGCGGGGTTTATCGAATAAGGCCGGCGCCTGTTCAATGGCGGCTTTGAGCTTGAGCTTGGCATCCGCTGCCTGGGAGATAAGCGCATTCAGCCTCTCTCGGCGCTGACGTTTGATGTGTTGTAACTCATCATCCAACTCGGTCGCAAAGCCAGCCAGCGCACGATGGGCCGCTGCATACTCAGCGGTTAGTTGTTCTATGGTGTGAATGTTCATGGTGTCCTCCTGTTATGTGGGTAGTTTCAGTTGGCCGGCCAGATCAGGCAGTGATATGCGCTTCATGGCCGAGATTTGGGTAAGGGAAGTCATTGCCCGCTCATAGAGAAATAGGCAGGCTTCATTTAACTCTGCTGGGCTTCGGCACAGGTAATAACCGGTTGAGGGATGTGCGCCGATATGATGTCCCTCATGGCGTAACTCAACGATCACCTGCCGCAACTGCCGCTCATCCAGCAGGCAGAACATATCGCCGGATATTTTTCGTACCAGGCGGGCAGCGCTGATGCCGTTTTCCTTGCCGATGTGTTCACGCAAGGCGACCAGTACAGTATCGCGGGTGATAGTGTTCATACGCCACACATCCCCTCGCATTCATTGCCGAACAGATCGATCTGGTGATCATCGGCTTGGGTGAGATCGATCTCATCCAGCGGCTGTCTGCTGTCATTGATAAACAACTGATGCTGAACACCTCTGACCCCTGTGCGTATCAGTGCATCTATCTTGACTGCCCGGTCGAACTCATCGGGGTGGTTGTCTTTGATCCAGCGCCAGGATGTACGTGAATGATAGGGGCAGAAGTAGCAGGCGGAACGGGCCGGTTCAGGATAGCCGTGCTGCTCCATCCATTGGTAGCAGTCATGACGGGTTATTCTGTTATCCACCAGGGGATAGATGCTTTTAATGTAATGCTGTGGGGATGGCTTCATGCGGTGCGCCTCATCCAGGGAGATGCCCACCCACTGAATGACCTGCATGCCTTTCCTAGCTCGCTCACCTGGCTTTAGCCCTAGCAACTCACGGGTCTTTTGTATGATCGGCTTGAGCTTAAAATGGCTGGTACACTGGCGGCGCAGGATGCCTTTTTTACTACCAGGCGATAAGGCAAAGAACGGGATGGCGGGATACCATTTATCCGCTGTGAACGAGTCGTGTATGGCTTGCTCTAAGCCCTTATCCTGCATCACCCGGTATACCAAAAAAGGCAACTGCCGCTCCAGCCAGTCATAGACGTAACCCGGCTCGGCACCCGTGTCGGCAAAGATGGCCGCATCCGGCATCGGGGTCAACTCACCTGATGCGGTCATCAACGCCATAGCCGATGACTGCACGCCAGCCCCTAAGGAGATGATGTTCAAGGGTTCAGCCACGACACCACCGGATGATATTCATGGGCAGGTTAAACAGCCACCAGGCGGTATAGGCCACACTCACCAGCAGGACAATAGCGATGACCATCAGCGACATGATGCTGACCGCCAGGACGTCAATGATGAGCGTCATCGTGTTCATTGACCTTGTATCTGCCCCGGTGTGATTGATGACTTACCAAAGCACACCGCCCAGAGATACTTCTCCGGGGACTGCAAAAACCGGATAAAGGTCAGGCCGGGATAACGCTGACGGAGATGGTTGGCACGGAAGATCTCGGCCCAGCGGTCAAGGGTGATATCGTCCATCGCTACACCCCCTTAATGATCTCGGCATTGATACGGGCAGCGCCCATCTCAGCGGCCAGGTTCAAGCACTTGACCACAGTGTTATTGACAATCAAGGGATAGTGCATGGCCAGCGTCTGATGGCTGCCCCGCCGGTGTAGCGTTAAGCGCTGCCGGATGGCATCAAAGGCATCGGCTTCAAAGATGTCTTTGGTCGCTTTACCGATGCGATCAAACTTGAGTTTAAGATAGGCTTCCAGGTCACCATTTAAGGGTTCAAGCTCGGCCACCTCACAGCGGCGGATGACTTCCCTGGCTTCAAAATTCTGTCGCTCATCCAGTTTGTTCGCCAACTCCGGCTGGCCGATCAGGATGATGGCTAACAACTTCTTAAAGCCGTCCTCCAGTTCCCAGAAACGCTTCAGGTACTTCAGAGTCTTGACATGTAAATCATGTGCCTCTTCGATAATCAACGCATGGGCATAGCCGCCCCGGGAAGCGTTAATCAGCATCTGCTCCACGCATCGTGAGCGGCTTTCCAGGGACAGTCCCACCCGGGCCTCAGGACTGACATCCTTGATGATGGCCTCACAGATACTGCCTGCCGTTAAACGGGTCTTATCAAAGCTGCGCGGCTGGATGATGGTGATCGGATGGCCTTCTCTACGGATGCGGTCAATCAGATCACGGCGCAGGATGGACTTACCCGCCCCGCTCTCACCGATGACAGCCAGAAAGCCGCCGTGCCTGGCGGTATTGAACAGGGTCTCTCGGATATAGCGCTGCTCGGTTGACAAGAAGACATCATCCGGGCTTTGTACATCATCCTCAAAGGGGTTTTGAAATAACTTGAAATGTTTCTTGGCATGTTGTGTCAGCATATCGTTCTCCGGTAGTTGGTCTGTGAATGATGTGGTGGTATTCGGTGATGCGGTACGGCGGTCAGCTACAGCAGGGGCATCGCTCTCCCAAATGCCGACCATGTCATGATCAGCAACACCACAGGCACGCAGGTAGTCCTCGGTTTGTTGTCTGACTGACTTGGCAGGCGTGGCCTTGGGATAGGTGTTACTGTTCAGCAGCAGGCTGGCGGCGGCCGGCGATAGTGAGCGTCCCTTACCATTACCGCCACCCTGAATGACATGACTTGCCCAGTCACGCTGGGCAATGCTGTATTTAACCAGTATGCTTTTCAGTCTTAACGGCATGATTGCTTCCTTGCGATGCAGCCCGGATCATCACGCAGCATGGCTATCAACGTGTCCAGCACAGTCTCGGTGATGCCGTCTGGATAGTCAGAGGTCATCAGTTCGTAGTAGTTGATATCTTCCCGCCGGCCTAACGCCGCCAGCAGCCGTTTACAGGCTTCAGTCGGGCTTAACAATCGATCGTGTTTCTCTACCCGGTCAGGCACAGGTAACTCACTGCCGGGCCGGCGCATAAAGGCCGGTGCGACCACATCCTTAAGATGCGAGTGCGCATCTATCTGCCCGTTGAATGGCACAGCATTCTTTGCCCTGACTTTCTCGATCTCTTCCAATGACAGGTCGGGAAAAGCCGCCTTGTCCAATTCTCTGCCGGCTTTCTCTATGCGGGTATCGGGCTTAGGCCTTTATTCCTGCCCAAACACCGGCCCGGCCACAGGCATCCCGTCAAAGGTGTTAATGGCGACAGGCTCGATGAGGTACTCGTGGCTTTCGCCCTTGTAGTCCTCGCAAATGATGCGTACCGGATGGTTGCCGTAGATTAACGGGGCAACCTTAACAATGGCGCCTGGGTAGACATGCTCAATATGCGATACGTCATAGCGGCAGGATTGTCTGGAGGTCGGGTGCTTAAAGCTAATCGTGCCGTTGGCGCGTACCTGCCGCTCTTGCGAATCGGCAGATAAGAGTTGCCGGCAGACAGCCTCATCAGGCAGCAGCCTGAGTTGCTCTTGCCGGATGACTTGCCAGAGCGCATAACGGGCTTTTGGCTCAGTCATCCCCTGGCGGTTAAGTCGGGCATCATATTCAGGCAGCGCATCGGCATTGTAAGCGTTATACCAATACTCAACTGCCGTATTTAACTCATCCACATTGCTAACAGGCTCATAGCGCAGACGGGATTCAAACAGCTTCTCCACCCGGTTGTTCGCCTCTTCCACCGCGCCCTTGCCACGCGGGTTGCCAGCCTTATGTGTATCGTGCTTCACATCCAGTGCGTTCAGGGCGTTCTGAATAGCTTGCGAGGTATTGGCAGCCCCCTTGTCCCAGTACAGCATGGTCGGCACACCATGAAACAAACGCCCATCACACTGCTTCCAGGCATACAGCAGGAAGTCATACAGATTGGCTTGCGTCTCTCCCCTGGCCTGGTAGTAACGGACAATGATGGTGTTGGAGTAATGATCGACCAAGACATAGCGCCAGACCCGTAAGCGTTCAATGGGCGACAGGTTATCCGGTTTGTTCTTGTAGAACGTATCCTCATCCATGATGTGCTGGCTGCCGTCTTTTAAGTAGTAGATAAGGCACAAGGACGGGTCAACCTGATGCACATGATTGGGATGTAAGGAAGCCAAGTCCTGATGCGGTGGTGGTTGTTTCTGCATCGCTGTACTCTTGCACTGCTGTCTGAGTAACCGGTTAAGCTGGGCATTACCCACCTTGAACTCATGACCATTGGCCGCCAGCATGGAGCGGGCATTGGGCGTCTGCATGGTGGCTTTGCCGTTCTTGCGTATGCCTAAACGTAAGGTGGCCGCCAGCTTGTTCAGTGCCGTCTCATCCTGCGAGGTCGTGCCTTTGTCTGTCCGCCGCTTGCGACCACCGCGCCAACCGATGCTCTTCAGCCGCCGATAGACGGACTGCACCGACAGGCCATAGTGCCGGGCATATTCACTCACCAGAGCGCCACGCTTACCAAAGGGCGCATCATCCAACTCCCGTGCCAAGGCTCTTAAGGCATCCTGGATGTGCAGCGTGATAGGCTCGCTAATCGGCATGGAAGCTGACCGCTGCCTAGGCGTCCTTCGAGGGTGGCGGCGAGTTAGGATTGTCCGGGTCAAACAACGGGGTGGGATCGTCCGGATTGAACATCGGCCTGGCCTTGTTCTTATATCCCCGGAACACTTCATGGCAGCGGTGCATCAACTCATTGGCATGGTTGAACACTTGAGAACACGCGTCATAGTAGACCACCGCCATCGCATCAAAGGCGACATCGGACATCTCGCCATGTTCCATGTTGTGGTTCGGCTCAAAATTCAAGATGGCATCACGGAAGACATCTAGCTTCTCTAAGCCCTTCAACACATCATAAGCAGCTACTGTGACATCAATGTTGAGCGGCTGCACCGCCTTCGGCCAGTTAGCCTGCTGTATGTCCTTCTCGTGCAGCTTCCTGTCCAATTCATTCAGTTTCTCATCCTTGCGCTGTAACTGTTTATCGTGGACTTCCTTGTCGTGCTTCACCTTGTCCTTGACCTTGCGTAATTCGGTACGAAGTTCACGGGTAGACATCCTGTCAATATCATCCAGGGTCATGCCTGCCACTGTGCCACCCTTGTCCAGTTCGTCCAGAGATTCGTCATCCAGGGTAGCGAGCTCAAGGAGCTTACTGCGGTTAATAGAAGAAGCTGCGATATTTTTCTTGGTGGAAAACTTCGTGGCAGCAGACATGAAGCGCCTCGCCATGCGGGGATCAATATCGATTTGTGTTTTCAGCACCTCTTCAAACTTGCCGTGTGGCAGATGCTCTTTGATGCGGGTCAATTCTCGCCCACCAGTGAGTAATAACTCTGCCGCGCCAGTGAATGCACCCCGCGTTCGCTGAATAGATCGCTCTAGATTGAAAGGTTCACCATCACCGAACACCTCCTCAACCTGCCTTAACCTAGCCGCCTCTTTATCCAAGGCTTTCATGTCTTCTTCCATGACTTCTGTATTAGTGCTGTCTTTTGTGACTACTCTTTTTGATTTTGGCATCAAGGCTGCTCCTCATAGTTAAGGGCAAAACGGATCACGTGATCCGTTTTGAATACGTGAAACTCTTTCAGAATATAAGACATGCTCATGTCCGATCCCGCGTGTAGCGTTGCTCAATCTCGGATAACTTGCGTTGCTTTTGATTGAGGTTGTTCAGCATCGCCATCGCTATCTGCGGCACCTTGGGTGTCAATCTCCAGCGTTTGGTCTCCAGCAACTGCTCGGCCAGGCCAGCCAGTGCCAGGTTAGCCAGATCATGAGTTACTTGGCTGGGCTTGATATTCAGGCTGTCGGCAATCTGTTGAGGGGCGAGGCCGTCTACCTCATGGCCACCCAGAATGAGCAGGACTTTGAGAATGCGCTGCTGGGGAGCCGATCGGTATTGCTCGCTCATGGTGTATCCATAAAAACACCCACCGCACCGGAGGCTGTGTCACTGCTAGGGGAAGCATGGCCCGGTGCGGTGGGTAAAGGGGTCGCAGACTGTTTAGGAGTTAAGTAAGTGATCTGCGGCTGTAAAAAGATCATGCGCTTTTTCTCTTTTCCAGAAGGAACAGGACAGTCTCTCGGTCTGCACCATCAATGATGGCCTCCATCGCTTGACTGGCTTTAGGGCCTCGCCATACCCCATGCAGCGCAGCGCGGGCGTTTTCTCGGTTGATATCGTTTGCATCACACCAACTGGCGAACGTCTTACCCTGCGCACGGAAGGCACCGATCACCGCCTGATAGAGATGCAAAGATGGTTCAATCTTTGCCAGGACATTGTCCTTTTGGGATAATTGCATTACCTTTAATCTCCACACTATGTGTAACTAAAAGAGATAATTACCCAATGAGTGTCAAAAATCAAGGGAAAATTTACACAAAACGGGTCATATCGGCAGCAGACATCCTAGATCGGCTTTCTTCCACACTTGAAGTGGAAAATGACTCTCAATTAGCGCGTGCAATTGGAGAAAGGCGCTCAACTGTTGGAAATTGGCGTAACCGGAACTTGCCAGCCGCCACAATTATTGAGATTGCAGGGCAGCACGACATATCATTGGATTACCTGTTTTATGGTAAACATGAAAGCAGCGCATCCCGTGGGGATCGGCATGACAAGGTCACTGAATTGCCCCCCGCCTATGAGCCTACCCCGCTCACCTTTATTGCGACAGAGTTGCCGTTCAATGGCCGTGCGCAATGCGGCATGGATGTGCAGAAACATCGCCACTATGTTGCCCCGATCACTGAGGATGAGTTGCCAGAACCGGAGGGCTTAAGCGATGATCCGGATGTGTTTTATGTCGTGGCTGAAGGGACATCCATGATCCCGGAAGGTATCTCGCCGGGGGACTACTGCCTTATCTCGCCCAATACCCCACTGGCAGTGGGCCAGAGGCTGTGGATGGATGATGGCAATGGCACCGGACGCATCAAGCGTTTGCTAGGTTTTACTGACACGGACTTGACGCTGCGGGGCTGGGGTGAGCCGAACACAGGCCGGGTGGGCAGCGTGAATGAGCAAGCCAAGCGGAGCTTTATTACTCGCCAGGGTGCCGTGGTGGGGGTATTCCAGGATAAGCCGAAGGCGGGGATGACAGCTATACCAGCCCCTGACCCACGGGCGTATGAGTGGCAGCAGGCGCCGTTAGCACCGCCTGTCAAAGGCGTTGAGAAAACGGCTGTTGAGGATCACACTCAGGGGCTGGTACGTGCGGTGCATGAGGCGGGGGGCGACCCGATACCGGATGATCTGCGTGATGTATTACTGCCTGGTACTGCGGTGGCTGAGGATAACGACACCCCGCCAGCGGCTAGGCCCGTGCCTGTGGTGGAGATACAAGCAGCTGCAGGCGGCGGCATGGCGATTGATCTGGAACAGACCACCGGTCAGTTATGGTTTCGCCGTGACTGGCTGGACGAATACGGCCTTGATGCTACTCAATGCGCCATCATCGGAGTAGCAGGTGAGAGCATGGAGCCGACCCTGGTGGAGGGGGCGAAGATACTGGTCAATCGCTTGTGCACGGACTGGCGGGCTGATACGATTTACGTTGTCCGCACAGGCGATGGTCTGGTGGTTAAGCGGGCGGGGCAAGATGAGACTGGCCAGCGACTGATGGTGAGTGATCATCCGGCTTGGGAGGATATTCCCCTGCCTGCTGATGCCGAGGTGATTGGCGAGGTGGTATGGACGGCGCGGACGTTGCGCGGGCAGTGATAACCTGCAGTCAAACCCCGAAAAAACTGCTAAACCATATTGCATGTGATCAATTAAGAGAGGCCTGCCGCCATGAGCGATCAGGGGAAATCTGAAACTGGTGCAAACAAAAATCAGTCAGATGAGTTGGTCACAGTGAATATCGCCGGCCCAGTAGATATTCGCCCCCATGAATCTCGCATTGAGAAGTCTTTCAAATATCTGGCGCTTGTCATATCGGTAGCAGCCTTAATCATTTCTGGCTTGACTGCCTACTGGTCTCGACAGGCCAATATTCTTTCAGTGCGACCGAAGCTGAATTATCACTATCAGAAATCGGTATCGAATAATGATGATTTGGTTGGTCTGTTTCTTGATAATGCGGGAGTAGGCCCCGCTGTGATCAAGTTGTTCCAGATTAAGTATAAAGGGCAATATGTCGACAATTGGGATAATGTTGTCCAGCCTCTATTACACAAGGTTTTCATTGAAAACCGACCGAGCTACAACACTTTGTTTGAAGATGACATGATGAAGGTAGGGGGGTGTCTTAATCTGTTGACCACACCTCAGAAAAGAATAGCAAAGGGAAATGGTCGTGACCTTATGAATGATCTTTTTCAGAAGCAGCTTGATGTAGAGATTGTGTATTGCTCAATTTATGACATTTGTTACCGCACATGCTGACTGAATCCGGAGTGCAAAAACAAGGCAATACCGATCGGGAAATACAGGGCTTATCAAAAATAAGCTGGCCAGTGACCTATTCAATAAGGAAACGTGTTATCTAATAGAGCTTAGGACTAACTTCAAACATTCAATTACTTATCTAATGTATAGGGGGAGAAAGTCATGCGATATCTGTTAATTCTGCTGTTTTCGTTATTTATTTCCGTGGAAATTTATAGCAACGAGGAAATAAGCAGAAGCGGTGGCGGCGAACCAATCTCATATAGACCATATAGCGTTGGCGGTGGCGGCGAGGAGATCCCACCTAAAGACTGGCAAGGCTTAATGATAGCCCCTGAAAATCGCTGTTCACCTTACGATAAGAAAAAGGACTATCCCTACACACAGTCGGTTGAGCAGCAGATTGTCGCTGAGATGGGTGGTCGTATTTATGGCCCTTACACAGGGCGGACATTCACCGATACGGGGCAGACCGATATTGAGCATATCGTGGCTGCTTCGGAGGCGCATGACAGCGGCTTGTGTGCAGCGAGTGCAGCAACCCGAAAGGCATTTGCTCAAGACACGCTTAACCTGACGCTGGCCAGCCCAGAAGTGAACCGCTATCAAAAGCGTGGCAAGGATGCAGCCGAGTGGCTACCGGACAAAAACCAGTGCTGGTTTGCTGATCGCATTGTTCAGGTGCGGCAGAAGTATCATCTCACTATTGACAGGCAAGAGGCTGAGATGTTGGAGAGTGTGTTATCTGAGTGTAGTTCGGTGGAGATGGTGTTTTATGCTGATGATGCTCCGGTCGTTGCGCCTGAACCGGCTGAGGATACTGTTGATGCGCTGTTGTTATGGGATGACAATGGCAATGGTCGGATTACTTGTGCTGAGGCCAAGCGTCACGGGATTGCGCCAGTGCCGAGCGACCATCCGGCTTATCGTTATATGCGGGATGGGGACGGCGATGGCATGGTGTGTGAGTGAAAGTTTGAGTCTTTTTACAAATAGGGGGAATGAATATGTCTAAGCAAATTGATCCGTATGAAACCAGGCTGCATCCGGGGAATGCCTACTGGATGGCTAAAATTTCAAAGCTCATTTATGCGTGTAAAGCAGGCAGTAAACACCCTGATGAGGCATTGATATTAAGTCAATTAAAGGACGAGGATTCGGGTTTTCTTTCTGTTGTGGGCGAGGATAAAAATACTGCCCAGGCAGCCTTGATAGAGCATAAGGATTTTTTATGCATGGTTTTCCGGGGTACTGATGAGTTGGGGGACTGGTTGGACAACATTAATGCGTTTCCTGTAAAAGTGTTGTTTGGTGATTTTCATCGTGGTTTCTGGGGTTCTGTTAATGATGTTTGGGACAAGATAAATGGTCGGTATGAAGAATGCCGGGGAGAGAGAAAGCGGCCTTTATTTATCACTGGGCATAGTCTGGGTGGTGCGATGGCCACGATAGCGGCTTCAAGGCTTATTCATGACGATAAGCCATTTACTTCAGTTTATACATTTGGTCAGCCAAGGGCGATGAGCCGTGAGACGGCTCAGTTTTTTAGTGTAGAGGCTAAAGGACGTTGTCACCGGTTTTTAAATAATGAAGACATTGTCACCCGTGTCCCCTCAAGATTGATGGGGTATGGGCATGTTGGTAATTGTTTGTATATTGATGCGAAGGGGAAAATCTATAACAACCCGGGTTTATGGTTCAGGTTTTTAGATGTGGTTGAAGGGGCACTGGATACTATTAAAAAAGCGGGTAGTTTAGGCGCTATTGATGATCATGATATTGACAAGTACCTGAGTGCGGTAGAGAGGTGGGATGTGGATTTCTAAGGTGAGGGGAATTCTATAAATTCTCCAGTGCATACTGTACCGTATAGGGGGCATCTCGCTCATTATCACCAAGATAAAAGCGCAAGGCGCGGTCGGTGATACCGATGCGTCTGGCGGCCTCTCGCTGGCTGATGCCTGCCTTGTCAATCAGGGTGCGCAGGTAGTCAGGATCGGGGTTATGTAAGGCGGCGTCAGGTTTGGGCATGGCATGGAGAGGCGCAGGCTGGGCCTGCGCCTTTGTGGTTAGACAAACAGTTTGGCGAACGCTACGGTAGCCAGGGTGACTGAGACGATGATCACCACCTCATACCAGCGGGTTTCCTTGTTGGCCTTGGCGGTCTGTGCCATGAGGTAGCTGATCTCAGCGTGGATTTTCAACAATTCAGTTTCCGTTAATTCTTTCATATTTTTAACCTCTCTTTCGATGGTTGTTTTGTTAAGTTGCAGGGGCAGTATAGGAACTATATTCCTACATGTCAAGGCTTTTTAAGTCTTTTATTAAAACGTTTTAATAGAACTCACCCTTTCCTGCCGCCATGCTGGGCGGCATGTCTGATTCAGCATTCACTGCGGTTGCCCTGCCCTGGATACTCAAGATCGAGGGCGGCTATGTCAATGATGCGGCTGATCGTGGCGGTGCCACCCGCCACGGCATCACGATTGGGTTGCTGAAGGCCATCCGTGGTGAGGGGGTGACGGCAGCGGATGTCCGGGCTTTAAGCGAAGCGGATGCGGCTGAGATTTATCATACCCATTTCTGGCTGGCTAACGGTTGTAATGCGTTGCCCTTGGCTATTGCCCTGTGTCTGTTTGACGGGGCGGTGAATCATCAACCGGCCACGGCCAGGCGTCTGTTGCAAAAGGGCTTAGGCGTGACTGCCGATGGCATTATCGGGCCGGTCACGCGGGCGAGAGCAGGTCGGGCAGATGCCAGTGTCTTTCTGCCTGATTATCTCTCTCACCGGGGCAAGTTCTATGCCCGGCTGGCAGAGAAGGATCCCTCACAGGTTAAGTTTCTGCGTGGCTGGCTTAAACGCCTGTTTCTACTTCAACACACTATTTATCAGGAGGTTTACCCATGAAACTGTTATCTGCTATTTCCATGCTGTTTACTTTATTGCTTGTCACTGGCTGTGGTTCGCTGCCCTGGAACCCACAGGGCAATGCCGGTATTACCCACGTGGAATTATCCGGCTGTGAAGCCGATGAGGGGGCTTCCGGCCAGCTATTCTGTGACATCGACATCATTGATGGTAAAGAGAAGACCAATGTGGATGTCAAGGTTGTTCGTGATCTGGATAAGAACACGGTGACGGCGACCTATACGGCCAGGAACGTAGCAGCCTTTGAGGGTCAGGCCATACGGGGTGAAGTAGAGCAGGCGATTACGGAAAGTATCCGGCAAGTGTTACCGGCCATGACCGGTGAGATCATCAATGGCATCAAGGGTACGCCTTAAAGCCGAGGCGATGGGATTATTGAAGTGATGCCACCCTTGGAGTTAATCGCTGCCCTGCTTGGCCTGCTCACGGCCTGGAGTGCGTCTCTGATCTGGGCAATGCGCTGGGTCTTGGCCAGTCAGCGTAAGTATATGGATGAGAAGGTCGCTCACCTGACGGCCTTGATTGACAGCCATGCCAAGGCGATGGCTGAGGTGGAGCGTGAGCTGTCCGGGGCGGGGGTGAAACTTGAGCGTGAGTTGATGAGTTTGAAGGCGGAGCTGCCGGAGAAGTATGTCCGCCGTGAGGACTGGATACGTTTTGCCAATGTGGTGGATGCCAAGCTGGATGCCTTGAATGAGCGTCAGAGCAATACCAATATGCGCATCGGCAGTCTGGCAGAGAAGGTCGAGCATTTTATGTGCAGGAGCGCAGGGTAAGGCCATGAGCCAGCACTTACTGGAAGTCAATCAGAAAAAGATCGTGCGCTGGCGCATCTTAAAGACTTTGGATGCGGGTCGTCCGGTGCCGGTGAAGGATGGGTTGTTATTGCAGGTGATTAACGATTGTGATCTGCATACCACCCGCACGGGCTTGTTACGGGCTTTGAATTACCTGGAAGAGAAGGGTTATGTCAGGACAGAGAAGAGGCACATTGCCGGTGTGGGTGAGGTGCTTGATGCCAGCTTAACGGCCAAGGGCATTGACTTCATTGATTACACTTTGCCTGACGATGCAGGCATTCACCGGCCGGTGCCGCTCTGAGGACAGAGGATAGATGTTAGGGGATACCGCTTCACGGCATACCTATTCTCTGTCTTCTGACCTCTGACTTCTGTTATCTGACATGCCGCCCCGTTCTAAAATCTTATCTTTGCCGACTGACTTGCAGGAGGCTTTGAATGCCCGGCTGGTCGGCACCGGTTTTCAGAACTATCAAGCGCTGGCCACCTGGCTGAACAGGGAGCTGGAGCAACGTGGCTTGACGCTGCGTGTCTCAGCGATGTCGATACACCGGCATGGGGAGAAGTTCGAAGAGAAGCTGGCGGACTTGCGCCTGGCGACCGAGCAGGCCAAGGCCTTAGTGCAAGGTGCCGCCGATGATGAGGGGGCAATCAATGATGCGGTGCTTCGCCTGACCCAGGAACGTTTGTTTACGTTGCTAAAAGAGATGGACCGGATTGATCCGGACAAGGTGAACATCGCTCAACTCTTACGTGGTATTGCCCAGGTAAGCAATGCTACGGTGCCGCAAAAGAAGTGGATGGTCGAGGTGCGCGAGAAGGCCAAAGCGGCCGTCAAGGCAATCAAAAAGACGGCAGTCAAAGGCGGCCTGTCACAAGCGGCGATTAAAGAAATTGAAGAACAGGTATTAGGTATTGTCCGCTAAATCCCCCAGCAGTTACTTCCTGCCCTACCAGTTAGCCTGGATCAAGGATGTTTCCCGTTTCAAGATTTGGGAAAAATCCCGCCGCATTGGGGCAACCTATGCGCAGAGTTATGAGGATGTGATTGATGCGGTACGTGCTAAGGGGGCAATGGATGTGTGGTTCTCATCCGCCGATGAGTCTGCTGCCAGGGAATATATTCGCTACTGTACTCAGTGGGCAAAGTTATTTAACTATGCCGCCAGGGAGCTGGGCGAGGTGGTCATTGATTCTGACAAGGACATCAAGGCGTATGTGATTGCCTTTGCCAACGGCAGGCGTATTCATGGGTTATCATCCAATCCCAAGGCATTCCGTTCCAAGGGCGGCAAGCTGGTCTTGGATGAGTATGCTTTTCATGGTGATCCGGACGCCTTATGGAAGGCGGCGTATCCGATTGTGACCTGGGGTTATCCGGTCAGGATACTGTCCACCTACAACGGCAAGGGCAATCGTTACTACCGCATGGTCTCGGACGCTAAGAAAGGTAATCAATGGGCATTACACACCACCTCCATTGAAGATGCAGTTACCCAGGGTCTGGCAGACAAGCTGCACGGCAGGCCCTTAACGGCAGCAGAGCGTACAGCCTGGCTTGCCGAGCAACGGGCAGGTGCTGGGGATGAGGAGACCTGGCAGCAGGAGTATCTGTGTATACCGGTGGATGAGGCCACCGCTTGGCTGACCTGGGAAGTCATTACTGCCTGTGAGCATCCCGATGCCGGCAAGCCGGCACATTATCAGGGCGGGGACTGCTATGTCGGTATTGATATTGGCCGGCGCAAGGATTTATTCGTCATTGAGGTGGATGAGCTGGTGGGCGATACCCTCTGGACACGGGAGGTGATACGTCTTAAAAATGCCACCTTTGCTGCCCAGGATGCCGAGATTGACCGCATCTTTGCGAGCTACCAGGTCAGGCGGGCCTGTATGGATCAGACCGGCATGGGGGAAAAACCGGTGGAGGATGCCCAGCGGCGGCACGGGCAGTATCGGGTGGAGGGCGTGGTGTTTACCGCACCGGTCAAGCAGCATCTGGCGACCTTAATCAAGCAGCACTATGAGGACAAGCGGCTACGCACGCCTGAAGAGCGTGCCTATCGGGAGTCCCATCATGCGGTCAGGAAGCTGATGACCGTGGCGGGTAACCCACGCTTTGATGCCGAGCGTACCGAAGCCGGTCATGCCGATGAGTTCTGGGCGCATGCCTTAGCCATCCATGCCGCCGAGGAACAACAGCAGCCCGCCGCCGGTGTCTCTGTCAGTGAGGCGCCTGCCGATGATCCTTACCGCCCGCAATCGCTGCCCGCCACACATCGCCGCAGTGCCATTTTCAGGGCGAAGGCTAGTCAAACTACCAACTCTGCCAAAGCTGGCTTTATAAAGGCCTTATAAAGCCCCTAATGGGCAATAACAAGGCGATTTCAATGCGGGACAGTCAGATAAATGAACATGTTGGATAAAATCCTTTCACCATTTAAGAAAACACCGGCGCCCGTGCGCGAGGCCTTCGGTGCAACAGTGGATGAGGACGAGACCAACTGGCGCCCCTTGACCGCCGACAGCCAGCGTGACCTGCCGGTCTTGACTGCCCGGCGGATGCGGGAGATCTCCACCTGGCTGTGGCAGAGTAACTTGCTGGCCAACCGCCTGATTGAACTGCCGGTGGCTTATCTCTTGGCCGAGGGAGTCTCAGTCAAGGTGACCGATACCGAAGCACAAGCCGCCATCAATGCCTTCTGGTCTGATCCCATTAACCGCATGGACATCAAGCTGCCGAGGAAGGTACGGGAACTGGCGCTGTTTGGTGAGCAGTGCTGGCCGGTGTTTGTCAATCCCGTCAATGGCCATGTGAGGTTAGGTTATCTTGATCCAGAGCTAATTGAGACAGTGGTGACCGATCCGGACAATGCCGAGCAGCCGGTTGGGATTGTGACCCGGCGGGGCAAGCATGGCAAGGCCAGACGTTATCGCATCATCATCAACGGCCCGGAGAGTTGTTTCTCGCCTCGTACCTGCAAGCTACGTGCGGGCTTTACTGATGGGGCATGTTTTTATTTCACGCTGAACAGTTTAAGCACGGGTCGGCGTGGGCGGGGTGACTTGCTCGCCCAGGCGGACTGGCTGGATGCCTATGAGCAGTTCATGTTTGGTGAGCTTGACCGGGCGAACTTCATGCGCAGCTTTATCTGGGATGTGGAGCTTAAAGGAGCTACACCGGACGAGGTCAAGCAGCGCACCAAGCACATCCATGCCCCCGCCCCGGGGACAGTGCGGGTGCATAATGAGGCCGAGGTCTGGAATGCTGTCACGCCGGAGTTAAAGTCTGCCGATTCCAGTCAGGTCGCCAGGCTGTTCAGAAATCATATCTTAGGGGGAGCCACCATGCCGGAGCATTGGCATGGCGGGGGTGGGGATGTCAATCGGGCAACGGCCTCGGAGATGGGCGAGCCGACCTTCAAGATGTATTCCATGCGGCAAAGAGAATGGAAATATATCCTGGAAGAGCTGGCCACCTTTGTCATTAACCGCCGCTATGACCCGTCAGGCGAAGAGATGCTGATCGATGTGTTCAACCCCGATCCGGACTTCATACCAGAGGCTATATTCCCGGAGCTGACCACCCGTGACACGACAAAATACGCCTCGGCCTTGCAGCAGGTGACGGTGGCCGTGGGCTTAGGTGTGGAGCGGGGTTTGATGCCAGAGTTACTGGCCGTCAAGCTAATCCAGAGTGTGGCTGAACGCTTAGGTGTGGAATACGAGGCAGAAACGGAACTGGAACAAGCCAGGGCGGAAGCGGCCGAGCGGGCCGAGGCGGATACATTCGGTGAACCAGAAGACAGATGACAGAGGACGAAGGACGTAACAAACGCTTCAAGGCAGCACAGCGAGAAGTCATCAAGCAGCGTACTGCCATCCAACGGGAGACTGCCAAAGAGATCACCCGTCTGCTTAAGGTCTCGCTGGATAAGGTTACGGCTGCCCTGGCTGCCCAGCCGAGTGATTATCAGCAATGGGCATTGCCGCCCTTGAAGCAATCCATACAGCGCACCCTGCATGAACTATCCGCTAAGGCCAGTGCGGCGGGTGAGCAGGGCATGGTTGATGCCTGGGGTGCAGGCAAGGACGTGGTGGATGCACCGCTCACCGCTGGCGGTATTAATCTGCAAGGTATTGCCCAGAGCATGGACACTCGCCAGTTATTCGCCATGCGGGAGTTTATGACGGTGAGGATACAGGATATTTCAGTTAAGGCCATGAACCGCATCAACAGCGAGCTGGGCTTGATTATCACGGGGATACAATCGCCCAGCGAGGCAGTGGGTAACATCGCCTGGGTATTGAATGAGACCTCCAGGCGGCGGGCAATGACCATTGTCAGAACTGAACTAGGCCGGGCCTTCTCGGTGGCCAGCCACGAGCGCAGCGTGCAGGCCAAAGACATCCTGCCGGGTTTGAAGAAACAATGGCGGCGGTCGGGGAAGACCCATTCCCGTCCTGCCCATGATGCGGCTGATGGGCAGATACAGGAAGTGGATAAGCCGTTTACCCTGGGAAATGGCATCCAACTGCTGCACCCGCTTGACCCCGCCGCCCCCGCATCAGAGACCATTAACTGTGGCTGTGTGGCACTGGACTACATGGCACACTGGGAGATGTCACAGCCAGGGGCAAAACCCTTTAGTGCCGATGAGCTTGCCCGCAAGCGGGCGGCACAGGGACACGCCGTGGCAAGCGGTCATACCCTGGCTGCACCCAGACGTTCAGGAAACCGCAATAAGGCCCGTCCACCCGTCCAGGGTAACGTAGCCAGACAGAAGTCAGGTCGCCGGGTGCAGCGTGTGATCGCTGAGTATGAGAACAAGTGGGCTGGCCTGCCCGTAGAGAATGCCGTGATCATCTCCAAGTCTGGTGAGGTACTGGCAGAGACGGCGGGCAGTGAGATGCAGGTGGGTTTTACCCGCTCAGAATTACGCAAGATGAGAGGCGCCATTGTGTTGCACAATCATCCGGATGTGGCGTCTTTTTCCAAGGATGATATTGCCACGGCTGCCACACAGCGAGTGGCCGAGATACGGGTAGTGGATGCACAATACACCTACAGCATGAAACCAGCTAAAGGGGGCTGGAATAAAACCCTGTGGCAGAAAATCATAGAACCAGCTATGGTTGATGCTGGATCAAAGGTTTACAAGCGTATGCGAAAAGCTGAACACGATGGTAAAATGACCCAGGCACAGTTTGATGCGGATCACTACCATGAGGTATGGGAAGACGTGGCAAAACAAACTGGCATTATTTATAGACGACAGAAGAGACAAAAGTAGTGAAACGGCTTGACCCTGCCCATCCTCGCGCTGTCTACAGTCCGGTGTGTTTTCACTGCGAGCATGCCACCTCTATGGTATCGCGCCTTTGTGAAGCTTTCCCCGATGGTATTCCGCATGAGATCTGGATAGGCGAGAACAAACATACTGAACCCTACCCAGGCGATAACGGCATCCAGTTTGAGCAGTACCAGCCGGATAAGTGAAGCGCTTGCCTGCTTAGTTATTTCATCTATTCTGAAACTCTTTTCCCTATTTGAAAATCTGACGCCAGACTAGTCACGCATCTGCTCTTAACCCTTGCCTGTAACCCTATGCTAAGGGTTTTATTAAAACGTTTTAATAGAACAGCGTATTTGGCTGCTCTATGCTTTGCTCCAGGTAACTATCTGTAGTGATTCAGGAGCTAATGTCATGTTCGTCAAAGATAAACCCGAAGATAAACCTGCCACGACAGCCAGCCAGCTAACGAAAGCACAAGCGGCGAAGCTGGTGAGACGCCCAGTTGAAGAAATTAAGAATGGCAAGACCATCACAAAAGAGGTCGCCATTAAGCCTGAGGAGGTGTTTAGCTTTACTGAGTATGCCGATCATATCGTGGTGGTCACGACCGATGGTCGGAAGTACCGGGGAGACAAGAAATGAAGGCTGGCCGCTCCTGTGCATCCTTAGCACCGCGGCATACGACCGCTAGGGAAGGCGGAGCAGCCATCGTTCCTGACGATGGCTTTGCATACACTCCATCCCTGGAGATAAATGTCGTGAATGCAGGAGCAAATTCATGACCGCACATCCTGTACATATCCCTGAGACTGGCATTGAGGGTGAGGTACGCTTAAAAGAAGCGGCCGCCGGGGATTATCAGGCCATCATGGACTTGGTACGGGCGGCAGTAACGGCAGCGCTCTACCCCGGAGAGGCCAACCGCTATATCGGCATGGAAGCGATTTATGCTGATCGGGTCATCATCAACAAGGGTGATGGGCGGTTGTGTTCTTATCCTTATACCCTCAATGAGGCTAATCAGGTAGAGCTGGGACAACCGGAAGAGGTGATTGTCGATCATCAGCCGGTGACTGGGCAGATGACGGAAGCGAGTGGGGCGTTCATTGAAGCGGTCAACGGCACGGATGATGCGGTGGGTTTGAACTACAACGTCCGTATCATCCGTGCCGGTGTCTCGGCCAACCGCAATTACTACACCGATGCGGTGCTGCGGGAAGCTGCGCCTTTGTTCAGTGGGGTGCGTGTGTTTGCCAAGAGTGATGATGAGCATATCAAGGGCGGTGGCAAGGACTTCAGCAAGTTAATCGGTCGTATCAGTGAGGCCAGGTTTATCCCTGGCGCCTCGGCCGATACCGGTGAAGTCCAGGGCCGGCTGGAGTTACTTAAATCCGCCTCCCCCATTCCTGAGAAAATCTATGAAGCCTATCAACGGGGGATGCACAACGATTTGTTTGGTTTTTCTATTGATGCCAGTGCCAGGATCAAGCGCCGTCAGGTGGCGGGTGTGCCAGTCAGAGAGGCGGTACATTTGGGCAAGGTCAACTCTCTGGACTTGATTATTGAGCCGAGTGCCGGTGGTGAGATTATTCAACTGATTGAAGCGGTTAATGAGGAGCATAACGACATGAAACTACGAGAGCGAATGGTTGAGGCAGTCAGGTCTGCCCACAACGGGGTGTTACCGACAGGCTTGGATACCGATGATGATGCGGCACTGGAGCGTGCGTTCCGGGAGGCAGCGGCCAGAGAAGGCCGGCAGGGTCATCCAGAGACGTCACCCCCTGCTGGGGTGACTGAGCAGCAACTCAACGACACGGTGCGCATGGTGGAAGCACGGGCGGATATGCGGGTGGCCATAGCTGAGTCCGGCCTGCCGGCCAAGGCGAGGCAGCGCCTTATCGATGACTTTGCCCGGCGGGATGCCTTTACTGAGGCTGATGTGGTCGAGGCAATCAAGACCGAGAAGGAGTATATCAGCACCTTAAGCAACGATGGCCATGTGACTGGCCTGGGTGAGGGATCGGTGATTGAGGCTGGCGAGGGTCAGCCGGAGAAGCTGGCTAAGATGTTTGATGCGTTCTTTGATGCAAGCAATCGTGAGGTGGTCAGTATCAAGGAGTGCTATATCCACGTAACGGGCGATAAGCGTGTGAC
This sequence comes from Gammaproteobacteria bacterium, assembly GCA_963422205.2. Taxonomy (GTDB): domain Bacteria; phylum Pseudomonadota; class Gammaproteobacteria; order Eutrophobiales; family Eutrophobiaceae; genus CAXMWX01. The sequence continues at coordinate 170,481 of CAXMWX010000012.1, forward strand.
TGGACGGCTTCAGGACTGTGATCGTGCCAGGCTGCGTGAGGCCGCCGGCCCGATGCGTGAAGCCATTGACAGTGCCACCTTTGCGAATGTCTTAGGAGATTCCATCACCCGGCGCTTAATCGGCGATTACCGGCAAACATCGCATTATGATGTCTGGCGTTATCTGGCTGGCACTCCCGTGCCATTGAATGACTTTCGCAGCAATGAGCGCACCCGCATGGGTGGCTATGGCGACCTGCCCGCCGTGGCCCAGGGCGCAGGCTATCAGGCCTTAAGTTCGCCCACCGATGAGAAGGCCAGCTATGCGGTGACCAAGCGTGGGGGTACCGAAGAGGTGACCCTTGAGACCATCAAGAACGATGATGTCGGGATCATTATGCGCATCCCCATGAAGCTGTCCCGCGCAGCGAGGCGTACCTTGTCCAAGTTCGTGCTGGACTTTATCAAGGATAACCCGACCATCTATGACAGCAAGACCCTGTTCCATGCCAGCCGGGGTAACTTAGGGGATGCCGCTTTATCAGCCGATACCCTGGCCGCCGCCAGGATTGCGGTGTTAAAGCAGACCGAGTTATCATCTGCCGATCGCATCGGTATCCCGCCAGTTAATCTGTGGGTGCCGTTTGACCAGGAAGAGACGGCCTTTAATCTGTTCCGCCGGCAGAACAACAACGACACCACCTTTGTGCAGTCCCTGCAGATGACTGTCCTGCCGGTATGGTACTGGACAGATGCCAATGACTGGGCGGTGAGCGCCGATCCGAATGACATTCCCATCATGGAGTTGGGTTTTCTGGACGGCAATGAAGAGCCGGAGTTATTCGTGCAGGATAATCCGACGGTGGGGTCACTGTTTTCTCACGATAAAATCACCTACAAAATCCGTCATATCTATGGTGGCAATGTGGTGGATTATCGTGGTGTATACAAGTCGGTAGTCGGATGACAGAAGGCAGAGGACAGATGATAGAGAATGCCACTCTGCGGCATCCTCATTCTCTGTCATCCGTATTCCGTCCTCTGTAATGGGCAGACTGTAGAGCATGCCTTTAACAGACTATCAGACCCGTATTGCTGATCTGCTACGTGACAGCGAGGCCGAAGTCACTGACAGGCAGCGTGCTACTGCTCTGATTGATGCGGTGCGTGCGTATTCCAGGTACCGGCCTGATGTCAAGGTCGTGGATGTTGCGGGTGCGGGTTCTCGCCTCATTGCCTTGCCCGCAGGCTGGGATGCGGATTTCTCACACATTGAGTCGATGGAGTATCCCATCGGGCAGTTACCCCCCGCTATCTTGACCAGGCATGATATCTATGCCGCACCGGATGTCATTCAGATCATCCTGCCGGTGACTGTCATGGAGACTGAGCAGGTGCGGGTCACGTTTACCGTACCGCATCGTCTGGATACAGATAACGACACCATCCCAGCGGCTGATATGGCGGCAGTGTGCTGTTATGCCGTGGCCGGGGTGCTGGAGCAACTGGCGGTGCGGTATGCAGGCGATCAGGATGCCACCATTGCCGCTGACAGTGTTGATCATCAGGGCAAGGCCGATGTGTATCGCCGTCAGGCAGCATTGATGCGCAAGCGGTTCTATACCTTGTTAGGTGTTGACCCTAGCCGGGTGCTGGCCGCCGGTCAGGTGGTTAATCTGGATATGTACAGCAGTCGTGGCCATGACCGCTTAACCCATTCCAACCGCTACAGATGATATGGCTGCTTTTAGGATTGCATTGGATATTCAAGGGGTGGCAGAGTTAGCCAGGCTGTGGGAAGCTGCGCCGGATATTACTCGTGAAGAGTTATCACGGACGATGACAGAAGCGGGTTTATTGCTCAAGCGGGAAGTCAAGGAGCGCACCCCGGTAGCCACCGGGACCTTACGGAAAAGTATAACAAGCCGCCAGCGTGTCCTGGCTGGTAATGTCATTGGTGTGGTGGGCTCACCCCTGAACTATGCGGTATCGGTGGAGTTGGGTACCAGGCCGCACTTCCCGCCAGTTGCGCCGTTAAAGGACTGGGTGAAGCAGAAATTGGATTTACCCTCTAAGCAGGCGGGCGCCGTTGCCCATGCCATCGTTCGCACGATTGGGATGCGCGGCACTAAAGGCACACACATGTTTCGTGATGCCTTTGCCGCCAATCGTGAACAGATAGCGCGGTTATTTGAGGCGGCGCGTACCCGTATCGTTGCCCGCCTGGGAGAGGGCAGTGCCTGAAGCGGCTGATATCCGCACAGCGATCGTCTCGGTCATGGAGCGCATCCCCGGCATCGGCATGGTGCATAGTTATGAGCGTTATGCTGACAAGCAGTCGGATTTTAAGCAGTTCTACACATTGAGACGGGATGGTACGGATACTATCTGTGGCTGGTTTATCCGCCGTCTCTCACGTGCTGAGAGCAGTGACAGCTTGGGGCGTGTGGTGGTCGTGATGGGCTGGCGCATCCAGGGCTATATGGGTTTGGTGGACAGCCAGGAGAGCGAGCTTGCCTTTGATGGTTTGATTGATGCGCTGGTCGCTGCTTTTCGTGCCGATGAAACCCTGGGTGGTGTGGTGGACTCCACTATTGTCGGCAGCGATGCAGGCTTGCAGATTGAGGATACCGGCCCGGTGATGTTTGCCGGGGTGTTATGCCATGCGGTGCAGGGGCGGTTGATGAGTCGGCACTATGTATAGGATATACAGTATGCCGCGGGCGCATGGATGCACAGGAGCGGCTTTATTAGGGGAGAGAACATCATGAATCAGGGCGGCAGCTACATCATAAAGAAGAACAGCCAGCAGATGACGTTGTTGGAACGCACGACAGATCATCCTGAGGGCAGCCGGCCACGGGTTCAGAAGACAGAAGTCAGAGGACAGAAGACAGATAAAACAAAGTCTCTCGTGCTTCCTGCACACAGAACCAAACGCAAGATAAAACCTGAACAAACCACGAAGGAGTAAGACACATGACCGCACCTTTGAAAGCACGCAAGAAAGTCATCCTGCTGAAGATTGAGCAGACCTATGGCACGGATGCTGCCCCGACCGCTGCCAGTGATGGTATGTTGGTGGCGAATGTGGAGTTCACCCCGTTTGAGTCCAATAACATCGAGCGCGAGGTGGTGCAGGCACACCTGGGCAGTCGTGGGCAGTTAGTGACCGACCCGCACGTCTCGCTTAGTTTTGATATTGAGTTGGCGGGCGCTGGCGGTGAGGCCGATGCGGTGCCGGCCTATGCGGCTGCCCTGCGCGCCAGTGCGCATCAACAGGTGGTGAACGAAGCGGTGAGCTGCCAGTTCAGGCCGGTAGACAGCAGCGAGGAATCGGCCACTATTCACTTTCACATGGATGGGCAGAAACATGCAATGGTGGGCTGCCGGGGCAGTTGTGAAATCCGTTTAAGCGCCAATAGCATCCCCTACTTCCATTTTGAGTTCATGGGACTGTATGTGACCCCTGTGTCAGTGGCCGACCCGTCTCCGGCCCTGTCCAGTTTCCTGCTACCGCAAACAGTGAACAACCGCCACACGCCGACTTTCACCCTGCATGGCTTTGCCGGCAAACTCTTAGAGCTGACGCTGAACCAGGGCAATGCGGTGGAGTATTTTAATCTGCCGGGGGAGGAGTCAGTACAGATCACCGACCGGCAATCGGTTGGCAGCATCACGCTGGAGGCGCCGCCGTTAGCCACCCAGGATTTCTTTACCGCCGTCAAGGAAGAGCGCCGGGGCGCATTGCAGCTCATCCACGGGAGCGAGGCTGGTCATATTGTTCAGTTGGATGCCCCGGCGGTGCAACTGCTCAATCCCAACTATGGCGAGCAGAACAGCCGTGTGACCTTGTCAATGGAGCTGAACTTTATCCCGTCCGATGCGGGCAGTGATGAGTGGCAGATAACGACCCGCTAACTTTACCTACGATCATAAGGAGCAGCCTATGTTTATCTTACGAGACCCCAGTCAATCCTTACAATGGCCAGTGCAGGTATCCATCCCGCAGGATGGCGGTGGTATTCGCCGTTATCAGTTTACCGGCCATTTCAAAGTCCTGCTGCAAGCCGAGTTAGAACAGGTGGTGGAAGATGATGAGCGCTTTATTGCCGCCATGCTGGTGGGCTGGGGTGATGATCTATGTGATGAGAACCAGGCGCCTATTCCCTATTCGGATGTTGTACGTGAGAAGCTGGCAGCGATCAGCTACATCAAGCACGCCATCATCACCGCTTACTGGCAACTCTCTGCCGGGCGCACAGCAAAAAACTGATTGAGGCCGGTTATCACTGGATGGACAGAGGGCTTGCCAGTGATGCCGGTCAGGATGAGGTGGCTGAGGATTTACGTCAATTCGGTGAGTTTGAGGCCGCCGTTGACTATGAGGCCGGGCAGGATGAGCAGTCCGATCAGTTTCTCATTGAGCCGGAGAACTGTGATGCAGTGCAGGCGTTTGTGTTGGTGTCATCTCAATTCCGTGATGGGGCATTTCGCTATGAGGGCGTGGCAGCGGGCCTGGCGATGGCTGGCATAAAAAAGACAAAGATAAAAAAATTGTTTCCCAAGCTGCGCCTGATGGAAGCCGGTGCGCGTGAGCGTCTGGCTAGCGATTACAGGGATGTAATCGGTAGAGCGAAGCAGGAAGCCAGAGCCGAGGCGCAGGATACGACATGAGCGAGATGACCTTACAAGTTCGTCTGACTGCTGATGGGGCTGAACTCATCGGGGTAACGCAAAAGAGCAGTGCTGCGTTGGGCAAGCTGGCCGACAAACAAGTCGATGTCGGCAAGGGCGGCAGAAAGGCCAGTGCCGGGATGGACAAGTTTGCCCGCAGTGCCAGACGAGGGAATGAGGCCGTCTCATCCATGAAGCGCTCTCTGGTGGCCCTGGCCGCCTCGTATGTCAGCCTGCGAGGGGCAAAGGATTTAGTAGCCACCTACCGGGTGCAGGAACGGGCAGTACAAAAACTGGATGCCTCCATTGCGTCTATGGGACGCACAACCCAAGGCTTGTCCGCCAGGCTGCAAAGCCTGGCCTCACAGGTACAACATGAGGGTATCATCGGTGATGAGGCCTTAATTGAGGGACAATCGTTCCTGACCACCTACAGCAAGATCAGTGATGATCTCCTGCCCCGCTCTACCCGTGTGATGGCCGATCTTGCGGCCAAGATGAAGGGCGATGTGGTTGGTGCGGCCAATCTGGTGGGCAAGGCCTCTATGGGTATGACGGGTGAGCTGACACGGGTTGGTATTACCTTGTCTGAGACCGCCAAGCGCTCCAAAGACTTTGAACTCATCTTAACCGAGATTGAATCGCAGGTGAAAGGCACTAACCGGGCCCTGGCAGCGGGGGCCGGGAGGTATGATCAGTTAGGCAATCGCATCGGTGATGTCAAAGAGAGGATAGGTGAGTTAATCGCCACCAGCCCCGCACTGCAAAGTTATGCACGTGATTTTGTGTCCGGCATAGAGTGGATGGCCGATGGTGTAGTCAAGCTCTACAGTGCCTTCGGCTCGCCCGAGGAGAGAATGAAAAAGCTGACGCGGTTTTTCTCGGCGGGTCAGTTGACCGCACAGATCAATGAACTCAATACGGCCATTGCCGAGATTGAAAATGCCAATGCCACACAGCGCCAGGCACTGGATATGAAGTTGCAAAAACTACAGGATGAGCGGCTGTTGAAGATGGCAGCCCGGGCCAAGTTGCTACGGCAAGCCGCACAGACGACCAGTCAAGGTCAGCAGGCAGACCCGGCAGCCGCAGTTAATTCTGACACCCTGGATATCCTTGAGAAACAAAACGCCCAGCTTAAAGAGCAGCATGCGCTGTATGGCAAGACCAGTCATGCCGCCAGGACAGGGTATATGCTCAAGCAAATGGGCGCAGATGTCGCTAATTCTGCATTGGGCAAAGAGAACATGCAACTGTCCAGAAAGCTCGATGCGCTGGAGGCTGAAACCAAGGCTGAAGAGAAGAGTGCCAGGAAACGAAAAGAGCGTGAAGAGGAGCGCAAGCGGCTGGACAAGCAGAAAGCGCGGGAGCTGGATAATAACCTGGCGGCCTTGACTGATCGCCTTAGAACCGAGGCTGAGTTGCTGGAGCGGCAATATCAAAAGGATGTCGCCTTGCTGGTAGCGGCGGAGAAGGAGAAAAAACTCACACGCGCACAAGCGCATGAACATCGCCTGCGGCTGGAAGGGCGGCATCAGGATGCGCTGGCAGATATCCGCAAACGTGCCGAGGCCGAGCAGCAAAAGCGTGAGAAGGAAGCTGCGATGCGCCGGGCCGGGTTGATGCTAGAGCCATTCAAAAACGCCATCAAGGGCATACAAAGTCAATTCACGTCCTTTTTCGAGAATGTCTTCCGGGGCGGTATCAATTCCTTTGGTGATTTAGCCAGGGCAGTGAAAAACATCTTTATCCGTCTGGCCGCAGAGATGGCCTCACTACTGGTTTTTAAGCCCGTGGTGGGTGGTGCCTTAAGCGCAGTTGGTGGCAATGCGCTGGCGAGTGCATTGGGTGTGGGCGGTGGTGGCGGGGGTGCCGGGTTCAGTCTGCCCTTGCCTGGTGCTTCCCGCTTCCTGTCGCCCGTCACCTCAGCGATTAACCGCTTCGGGGCGGGCCTGGGCTTTGCCTCACCCGTGGCTGCTGGCCTGCCGGCAGCAACGTCTGGCTTAACCGCCCTCGGCGCACAGACGGCCGGGGCGGGTCAATTCTTTGCTTCGGCCGCCGGGGGCAATGTGGCTGGTGTTGCTCCCGGCGCCTTCTCATCCGCCTCACTGTCCAGTGTCTTAGGGGCAGGTGGCTTGGGGTTTATCGGTGGGGGACTGACTGCTAGGCTGCTGGGACTGAACAGCAAAGGTGGCTCTATCGGTAAAGGTGGCTCTATCGGTGGGGGTATTGGGGCCGCCATCGGTACCGCCACCCCCTTAGGCCCGATAGGTGGTCTCATCGGTGGCGCGCTGGGTTCAATCGTCGGCGGGTTGTTCGGCAAAAAGAAATCCGATAAAGGACAGGGGATCACCTTAACCGCTGCCGGCATCAGCGAGTGGGGCTTGACCGGCAAGAAGTTTGATGGGCAGCTGCGCCAGGCAGTCGATGGCATCGGTGCCGAATTGCAACGGGCGTTGAAGTCGATTGAAGAGCAGGTTGGAGCAAGATTAACTGGCGGCCTGCAAGTCAAGCTCGGTCGCCGTGATGGGCATTATGTGCGTGGTAGCGATGGCCGGCAGCAATACGTTGAAGGCGATACCAAAGCGATATTTAAGACGGCTTTATCGCAACTGGTGAAACAGGTGAATGGCGGTGATAAAAAACTGCTTAGCGTTTTGCGTGCCGAGTTTGCCAGGGCTAAGGACATCAACCATGCACTGACCGTCGTTGGACAAGCCAAGGCCGTGGCCGAGCAGATCAAGGGCTTAACGGCCACCAACGGCCCGCTGGTGGCCTTGAACAAACGCTTTGCTGAACTCAAAGCCAATGCCATGAAGTATGGCCTGAGCCTAACCCAAGTCAACCAAGCGTATATGGCTTCCATCAATCAACTGAAAAGTGAAACCCGCGCCGGATTACAGCAACTGGCCGGGCAGGCAAAGCAGTTGCTTAATATCGACAGCTTGAAACAGTTTCGCCAATCCTTATCTTATGCCGATGCCGCTCCGCTCTCACCAGTTGAGCGGTTTAAGGCCGCCCGTGGCCTGCTGGACAACACGGCTGAGAAGGCACTGGCGGGGGATATTGATGCCGGCAACCGCTTCCCCCAACTCGCCCAGCAAGTGCTGCAATTAGGCCGGACGACATTCGCCAGTGGCAGTCAGTACGGCGAGTTATTCAAGGATGTCAACACCACCTTAAATCAAGTCATCAACGCCAGAGAGACGACCCTGGCTGGCTTTACCGACAACCTCAACATCCAGTTCGACAACAGCACCAATAAACAGATTGCTGTCTTAACCGAGATGCGTGATGCGCTCTTAGCGCAAGAGAGAAAAGCCGAGCAGCGTCTGGTTGAGATACGAGAGGAGATCAGGGCCGCCGAGGAAGAGCGCCGTCAGGCCGAAGCCGAAGCGGCCGCTGCCCGGGCAAGGCAAGAAGAACAAAGACAGAGTGCCGCCTACTGGCGCGGACGCTTTGCGCATGTGAGGTTCTGAGGCGATGTCCATTGATGTGGCCGCCTGGCTTAGATCGCACACTGCCACCCGTATTGTCCTGCTGGAAGCAGAACACCTCTCGCCATCAGGCACAAAATACATCGCCAGTCACCCCTATATCTCGCACAGCACAGATACACCGCCACACCAGCCCTATGATGACTATCTCACCGATACACCGGAG